>NZ_FMYQ01000001.1 GCF_900096975.1 Paraburkholderia lycopersici | reverse complement strand
TTCCATTCTTCGTCCGACACATCCGTCGGGTAGGGTTTGCGTTTTGCCATCCAGCCAGGATACCAGGTCTGGCCGGAAGTGCCTAACACGCTCTAGGGTTCAATGAATTGCGCATGCCATGCGCAATTCATTAGCAGTACGAGAAATTGTAAAAGAATTCATAAATCTGACGGAATTTGACATTTGTCCGATGGCAGCCCCGGTCTCGGCCGCTACACGTTCAGTGCAATTGGGTAGCGACGTCCGACCGGCCGTCATGGCCTTACGTCGTTGTGAAGAACTTGGAAAACGCCGTTGCATTACGCAGGGCTTCATCCAGCATCACGGGTAGAGACAATGAACAATCGTTGTTACCGGCTTGTCTTCAGCAAGCTTCGCGGCATGCTCATTGCGGTCGCAGAAACGGCAACCGGACACGGGAAAGCCAGTCAGGGAGAAACAGCGCCATCGCATGCGCCCCTGACCATCACGCTCTTCGCCTTGCGTCACGCGGCCTTTGCCGCGATTGCCCTCTTTGGACTTGCGCCGACATTTGCCGGTGCGCAGATCGTGCCTTCGGGAGCGCATGCGCCGAACGTCATCAGCACAGCGAACGGCTTGCCGCAGGTGAACATCACCAGGCCCTCTGGTGCTGGCGTGTCACTTAACACTTATTCGCAGTTCGACGTAGGTTCGAGAGGCACAATACTTAACAATTCGCCCGTTATCACGGGTACGCAGCTCGCCGGACAGATCAACGGCAATCCAAACTTCGGGCCGAACAACGCCGCAAAGATCATCGTCAACCAGGTCAACAGCAGCAACCCGTCGCAGTTGAGAGGTTACGTTGAAGTTGCCGGGCAAAAGGCGGATGTCGTCATCGCGAACCCCTCGGGCATCGTCGTGGACGGCGGCGGCTTCATCAACACGTCGCGCGGCATCCTCACGACCGGCAATCCGCTCATCGACGCGAGCGGCAATCTTACCGGCTTTAACGTCACGCAGGGGACCATCACGGTTCAGGGTGCGGGCTTTAACGCGTCGAACATTGACGAGGTAGACCTGATCTCGCGCGCCGTGCAGGCGAATGCGGCGATCTATGCCAACACGCTGAAAGTGGTCACCGGGCCGAACAACGTCGATTACGCGAGCCTGAATGCCACGCCCGTTGCTGGTACGGGCGCCGCGCCAGGCGTGTCCGTCGACGTGTCGCAGCTTGGCGGAATGTACGCCAATCGGATCGTTCTGGTTGGGACCGAAAACGGCGTGGGTGTGGCGAACGCCGGAACCATCGCCGCGCAGGCAGGCGACCTCACGCTCACGAGCGCAGGCCAGCTGGTGCAGTCCGGCACGATGGAGGCGAGCGGCAATATCGGCGTCAATGCAGCGGGCGGGGTCAACAATACGGGCACCATCTACGCGCAGCAGAACACCTCAATCGGAACGGCGGGTGCACTGACAAACAGCGGCACGCTGGCGGCCCAGCAGAACACGAGCATCAATGCGGGCAGCGTGGCGTCCACGGGTACGCTCGGCGCAGGCGTGAACGGCGATGGCACGGTCGGGAACAGCGGCGACCTGTCCGTATCGTCCTCGGGGCAGGTGAATGCAACTGGCCTTAACGTCGCGGGCGGCAATGCCTCGATAACGGGGAGCGCCGTCAATCTCGCGGGCAGCGAGACTGCCGCCACCGGGAACGTTGCGCTGACGGCGAACGCGGGCGACCTCAACCTCACAGGCGCAAGGACGAGCGCGGGTGGCGCGGTCAACGCGCAGGCTTCCGGCGCTATGGTCAACGATCATGCCACGCTGACTGCGGGCAGCAGCGCGACGTTCACCGCAGGCAGCATTTCGGACCAGGGCGGCTCGGTGTCGACGCAGGGGCCGCTGAACATGCAGGCCTCGGGAGCCATCGCGAACCAGGGCGGCAGCTTCATCTCGCAGGGCGCGATGAACGTGCGCGGTGGTGCCATCGCGAACAACAACGGGACGATGCAGAGCGCCGCGGCTCTGTCGATATCGGCTTCCTCGCTCGACAACACCGCAGGCCAGATTCTCTCTCTGAACGGCGACGGCCTGAATCTCGGCGTGACCGGCACGCTGCTCAACGGCCTGGGTGGCGCGATTGGCGGAAACGGCAACATCAATCTCAGTGCGAACACCTTCACGAACGCGGGCAAAACGACCGCGCTTTACAACGCCGTCCTGAGTGCGTGGAACCTGAACAATTCGGGGGCTGTGGCGGCTGGCGGTGCACTCGCGGCCACGGCAACGAACCTGCTGGCCAACAGCGGAAGCCTCTCGGCGGGTACGACCGCGACGTTGAACGCGCCGACCATCGACAACAGTTCGGGGACCACGCAGGCCGCCCAGGTGTCGCTCACCGCCACCAACCTCGTCAATCACGGCGGGACCGTCACGCAAACGGGCGCTGGTCCGATGAATGTGGCGGTATCGGGCACACTCGACAACTCGAACAACGGCACGATCCAGACCAACAGCACGAACCTGACGCTCGCACCCGCCACGCTGATCAACGACCACGGCAGGATCATCCACGCAGGCACGGGCACACTCACGCTGGATGCAGGCAACGGGACGGGCACAATCTCGGATGTTGGCGGGACAATCGAGAGCAATGGCAACATCGTAGCCGACGCGGGCGCATTCAATAACGCAGCCGGTCAGGTGATCGGCCAGACCAGCCTCACGGCAATGGTCGGCGGTGCGCTGAACAATACCGCTGGCAAGCTGCTGTCGAATGCGGACCTGAACGTTACCAGCGGCACGTTGACCAACGACAGTGGCCAGGTGGGCGCGGGCACTGCCGCGACGATCCAGACCGGCTCGATGACCAACAACGGCGGCCAGGTCGTTGCGCCGAACCTCGCGATCACCACCACCGGGACGCTCGATGACAGCGCCGGCACCATCGGGGCAAACCAGCTCGCGCTCGGTGCGACGGACTTGCTGAACCACGGCGGCACGATCCTGCAGTACGGATCGGGGCCGATGGTGTTCAACGTGAGCGGCACGTTCGACAATTCGGCAGGCGGCACGCTCGGGACCAACAGCCAGGACCTCGTGCTCGCCCCTGCCACCTTGATTAACGACAACGGTACCATCACGCACGCGGGAACCGGTACGTTGACGATCAAGCCCGGTAACGGCTCGGGTGCCTTGTCCAACGCGGGTGGGCGGATCATCACGGCGGGGCAGCTTGTCGCGACAGCGGGCGGGCTGAACAACGCAGGCGGCGTGCTGGCCGCGAAGGGGCGGATACAGGCGACCATTGCGGGTGCCGTGAACAACACGCAGGGGGCGATCCGTTCGCTTTCGTCGCTGTCGCTCACCAGCGGCAGCGCGCTGACCAACATGTACGGGCAGATCCAGTCGGGCACGGGGACTACGGGTGACGCCAGCACGCTCGCCGTGCAGGCCGCATCCATTGACGATACAAACGGCCTCATCGGCAACCTCGGCACCGGCGGCACAAGCGTCAATGGCGGCAGCCAGCTCCTCAACACCAACGGCGTCGTCACGGGCAACGGCGATGTCGCGGCTAATGCCTCGACAGTCTCCAACACGCAGGGTGGCCAGATCAGCGGCGCGAACGTCACGATCCAGTCCGACACGCTGGATAACACCGCTGGCAGGATCGGCACGTTCGCGGGTACGGGCTCGGGCGGCTCAACGGGCGACGTCGCTATCACGACGACCGGCGCTGTGACCAACACGAACGGCCAGATCGGCGCGACGCACGACCTCGCCGTGAATGCCGCGACGCTCACGGGCGGCGGCGCGTACAGCGCAGTGAACGACGTGACCGTGACCATCCAGGGCAGCTTCGCGCCCACCTCGTCCTTTGCGTTCAGCGCGGGTCACGATCTCACCTTCAACCTGCCCGGCACCTTCAGCAATGCGGCCACGCTGGTGGCGGCCGACAACCTGAACGTCAACGCGAACGACATCAATAACACCGGATCGATGATGGCAGGCGGCACGCTCGCCACGCACTCGGCCACCCTGGAGAACTCGGGCACCATTGTCGGCAGCAGCGTGTCGCTGAATGCCACCACGTCCATTTCGAATGTGGGCCCCTCGGCGCTCATCGGCGCGACGGGAAGCAACGGCACGCTCGAACTGCTCGCGCCCGATATCGAGAACCGCGACGACACCACGGCCACCGACACGCAGGCGACGACCGCGATCTACGGTCTGGGCAAGGTCGTTCTCGCCGGCGGCAAGGATGCCAGCGGCAATTACACGAACGCGAACCTGATCGACAACGTATCGGCGCTTGTCCAGTCCTCGGGCGACATGGGGCTGTACGCGAACCAGATCACGAACAAGCGCCGCGTGATGACGACCGACGGTGCCTACACCGAAGCGGTCGATCCGGCGCTGCTGGCCCAGCTTGGCATCAGCCTCTCGGGGTGTACGGCCGCGCACATGGCCGCATGCGGTCCTGGTAATCCGCAGGTCATGGGCATCCAGTTCGATCCGACTGCTTCCAACTACGATCCCGCCGTCATCGCCGCATTGCAGGCCGGGCCTGGCGGCATGCCGATCAATCCGCCGCACGGCGGGCAGTGGAACAGCACGTACCAGTACACGACGTATACCGGCGTGGCGCTCGGCAACCTTGTGACCGGAATCAGCCCGCAGGCGCAGATCATTGCGGGCGGGAACCTGAATGCCGCATCGGTCGGCACGTTCCAGAACTACTGGAGCGCGGTCGCGGCAGCGGGCAACATCGCCGCACCCGTCTCGCTTGACCAGAACAGCTGGCGCGGCCAGATGGCCCCTGGCGTGCAGGTCACGTACTCGGGCCAGTACCACTACGACAACTACGACAACTCCGAACACAACTGGCAGCTGCCGTTCGGCAATGCGACGTTCGTCACGTCCAATCCAGGCGGTTACCAGGTCGCGCCGGCTGACATCCACACCTACGCCCTGCCGAGCTACGAATCGAGCTTCGTGGCCGGCGGCACGCTCTCCGGTACGGGCGTGAGCATCAACAACACGGCGGGCAATGCGGGCATTCCATCGCTCGGCCTCGTGGCGGGACAGTCGGTGGCAGCCGTCAATGTTGGTGCCGTGAGCGGCAACGCGGGCGGCACTCACAGTGGTGCAACGTCCGTTCAGGGCGGCGGCGGCCTCATCAACCCGGTCATCGCGAAGGCCACGGCGCTGAACGTCCTGAACAACCTCACCATTCCACAGGGCGGCCTGTTCCACCGCGACACCGCGCCGAACGCGCCGTACCTGATCGAATCGAATCCGGCGTTCACGAGCCAGAAGTCGTTCATCTCCAGCGACTACTACCTGAACCAGATCGGCTACAACCCAGCGACAGTGGAAAAGCGCCTGGGTGACGGCATGTACGAGCAGCAGCTTGTGCAGAACCAGATTACATCGCTGACGGGCAAGGCCGTGCTCGGTCCCTACACCGACACGCAGTCGATGTACGAAGCCATGATGGCGTCGGGCGCAACGCTCGCGAAGCAGCTCGACCTGCCGCTGGGCATGAGCCTGTCGGCGGCCCAGGTCGCGGCGCTGACGACGAACGTCGTCATCATGCAGACGGAAGTCGTGGACGGCCAGTCGGTGCTGGTGCCGGTGGTCTACCTCGCCCAGACCAGCCAGCAGGACATGAACGGGCCGCTGATCGCGGCAACCGACATCGACCTGAGGAACGCGCAGGTCTTCACGAACAGCGGCACGGTGCAGGCCAGCAACACGCTCCACGTGGACGGCGAGTCCATCGACAACGCGTTTGGTGCACTGAAGAGCGGCGGCCTGATGTCGCTGACGACGACGGGCGATGTCAATTTCACCTCGGCGACGGTGAACGCTGGAAGCCTGGCACTCAACGCGGGCGGCAACCTGCTGCTGAATACGGCGGTGAATACCGTCAACCAGGTGAGCGCCACGGGCGCGACGCGCACCACCACCACGCTCGGCCCCATCGCGAACCTGAACGTGAAGGGCGACGCCGCCATCGTCACAGGCGGCAACGTCGAGCAGAACGCGGGCAACCTCAATGTTGGCGGCAACCTCGGCATGGCCGTAGGCGGCAACTACGACATTGGCTCGGTGCAGACGGGCGAACACAAGGTCGTGCACGGCGCGAACGGTGTGTCCGAAACGAACGTTAATAGTGCGACCGGCAGTGCCGTGAAGGTGGGCGGCGTGTCGGAAATCGGTGTTGGCGGCAACCTCACCGCAACCGGCGCAAACATCAACCTGGGCGGTGGCGGCGTCGTTGCGGCGAAGGGCGACGTGACGCTGCAGGCGGCGAAGGCAACCTCGACCGTTGACGGCAACAGTGCAACCAGCGACCACAACGGCAACTACTCGGATTCGATGCACACGTCCGAGGATACGCTGACGGCGACGACGCTTAACGCCGGTAATTCGCTCACCGTGGCGTCAGGCAACAACCTCAACATCATCGGCAGCACGGTCAGCCTCGACAAGGGCACCGCGACGCTCGCGGCAGCGGGCAACGTGAACATCGGCGCGGCCACGCAAACGCAGGTCGGTGATACGGCGGCGACGGGCACCCACCACAACGTCGTGAGCAGCAAGGCGGTCGAGAGTTCGCGCGAGACAACCACCACCCTTTCACAGGGCAGCACGATCTCGGCGGACGGCGTCGCGATCTCCAGCGGCAAGGACATCAATGTCGCAGGCAGCACGATTGTCGGTACGAACGACGTTTCCCTGAGCGCCGCGCATGACGTGAACATCACCACGACGCAGAACACCATGCAGTCGTCAGGCAGCTATCAGGAGCAGCATTCGGGCCTCGGCACGAGCGGCCTGACCGTGACGGTCGGCAGCAACAAGCTCGCGACGACCGACCAGGAGTCGAGCGTTACGAACAACGCGAGCACGGTCGGTTCGATCAACGGCGACCTGTCGGTTCAGGCGGGCAATACCCTGCATGTCACGGGCAGCGATCTCGTCGCGGGCCAGAATGTGACGGGTACGGCTGCCAACGTGATTATCGATGCGGCTACAGATACCTCCCACCAGGCGCAGACGCAGAAAACCAGTAGCAGTGGCGTAACGATTGGCCTCGCGGGCAGCGTGGGCGATGCGATCAACAACGCCTATTCCGAATCGCAGGGCGTGAATCACTCATCCGGCGGCGGTAATGACCGCGCGGCGGCCCTGCACGGCATTGCGGCGGCAGGCGATGCGTATGTGGTGGGCAGCGCGGTGAAGTCCGCCGTCGCGGGAGGCAAGCCCGACATCGGTATCAAGGTGAGTATAGGTTCGAGCAAGAGCCAGAGCCAGTCGTCGGAGGATCAGGCGACGCAGCGCGGTTCGAGCGTGCAGGCGGGTGGTACTGCGGCTTTCGTCGCGACCGGCAACGGCATCCCGGGAAGCGGCAATGTGACCATCGCCGGTTCGAACGTGAGCGCGAACGATGTCGTCCTTGCGGCAAAGAATCAGGTGAGCGTGGTCAACACCACGAACACGGATTCGACCCGCTCCTCTAACAGTTCCAGCAGCGCAAGCGTTGGCGTGCAATACACGCTGGGCGGCGGCTTTGGCGTCTCGGCGGCGATGTCGAACGCGCATGGCGACGCAAATAGCGACGCGTCGATCCAGAACGCCTCGCACGTGACGGGCGCGAACAGCGTCACCATCGTGTCGGGTGGCGATGCGAATATCACCGGCTCGCAGATCGCGGGCAAGCAGGTGACGGCTGACGTTGGCGGGAACCTGAACATTGCAAGTGTGCAGGACGTGACGAACAGTGCGGCGCACCAGAGCAGCGCGGGCGGCGGATTTACGATCAGCCAGGGCGGCGGCAGCGCGAGCTTCAGCGCGCAGAACGGCCACGCCGATGGCAACTATGCGGGCGTCAACGAGCAGGCGGGAATCAGCGCGGGCGATGGTGGCTTTAACATCAACGTCAAGGGCAACACGGGCCTGACCGGTGCGGTGATATCGAGCACGGCGGACGCGTCGAAGAACAGCCTTACGACTGGCACGCTCACCTACAGTGACATCCAGAACCACTCGCACTACGATGCCAACAGCAACGGTATCAGCGCGGGTGTGGGCTACGGAGGCAGCACCGGCAAGGCGGTTGGCCCTGGTTCGGTGAGCAATTCGGGCGGTGTGTCGCCGATGATCTCGCAGAATGAGAGCGGCGACCAGAGCGCGACCACGCGCAGCGCGGTGAGCGCGGGCACGATCACCATCACGAACCCGACCGCACAGACGCAGGACGTGGCGGGGCTCTCCCGCGACACCACGAACACGAACGGCACGGTATCGAAGACGCCTGACGTGAACAATATCCTGAACCAGCAGGCCGATACGATGCAAGCCGCACAGGCGGCAGGCCAGGCGGTGTCACAGGGCATTGGCGCGTATGCGGACAACAAGCGCGATGAAGCGGCTGCTGCTGGCGACAAGGCCACTGCTGCTGCATGGGATGAGGGTGGCGACGATCGCGCGCTGTTGCACATGGCAGGTGGCGCACTGATTGGTGGCCTGGGTGGCGGGAGTGCCTTCACGGCGCTGGGCGGTGCCGCAGGCGCGGGCCTCGCTTCCGAACTGGCCCACGACCTGGCCGGTGTTTCGAATGGAGTAGCGTCAGCCACGGGTTCGCAGTTGATCGGCAACCTTGCGGCGAACGTAGCGGCAGGTGTCGGCGGTGCGCTGGTGGGCGGAACAGCGGGTGCCGCGATGGGTTCGAACGTGCACCTGTACAACCAGTCGGTTGACGATGAACGTCAGCTGACGGGGGATAGCGGCAACAGTTCGCCTTCGACGCTGGACCGGGTTCTGGCAGGTATCCGCAACGGGCTGTCTGCGATAACGTTTGGTGAGGGCGGGCCGCCAGTCGCGCCAGGCATGGCGATGGCAGGTTCTGTTGCGGGACAGGCGACAACTGCTGCGCTGGGTAGCGCGGGGTATGGGGCCGGGAATACAACCCTTGCCACAAATGGTGATAGCGGCGATACACCAGCAATTGACGCTGGTAAGCAGGGTAAGCATCAGCCAGATCACAATAACTTTATTCCTGGCCGAAGCGAGTTGACATACCCAGACCCTCAGAAACTTGTGGACGACTATGCCGGAAGTGGGCAGCCCGCGAATAATGTCGCACCTGGCCAACCTGGTTATCGTGAGCGTGTGAACTTCGGAACAGTCATCGGGAACTACGTTGATCCGGTCACGGGCGAGAGTACGCCAACAACGAACGGTATCATTCACTACAGTAAGGACGGAGTTCACATCGTCCCCGGGAGGCCCTAATGGATAAAGAGTTTCGAATTCGCCTGTTGCTAGCTTTGCAGGCCTCCCTTCTGGGATACGTCAGTGCAAATATCCGCGCTGTGAGTTGTGGAGTCGCCGGAGAAAATATAACGGTGCAGGTGGTGTTTGACGGACCGATCGCTGAGGAGGATAAGGCGGCGATGGAAGAAGTGGGATCTGAGCTGGCGTCGCACTTTGCGCGTGAATTAGTCGAAATGCAATGTATTCGGACCGACGTACCGCAGCCACTTCGCAATAGCACGTTAGAACTGCTTGTTTACCAGAGAAGGGAATGAATTGGGGTATGGGGCGGGGAATACCACCCTTTCAAAAGGTTCGGATAACGGCACTCCGAGCCCTGCGCTATCAGATGACCCCTACAATCCGTCAAACGTGGACGCGCGCGTGAATCCGGAGTATCAAACGAATCCGGCACACGATACGAGTAGCCACTGTACAACCCTAAAAAGACACCCGAGCCGGCGGATGCTCAAACTGCATACGAGAATGGCGCGGTACCTGGTGGTATGGGAACTTGGTATGCCAAAGGCGACACCGGTTACTATCAATACTTCTCGGACAACGCGGGAACGGTCCATTTCAGCGGCACAATCCCGGCCTCGAAGGTTCCTGCGAGTGCTTTGAAGATTCTGGGGAAATGAGAATGCTGCACGGCGATAAATCAAGGTTTGCAATTGAGTTTGAATTGAACGAACAACCAGGCGGAAGTTGGATGTTCGGCAGGTTCTGCTATTGGATCGGTGGCGAGCAAGTTGGGGACTTTGACGAAGGAACCTCCTTGCGTGATGTCCTGTTTTCTATGCAGTACATCATTGCGGACGCAGGGAAGCGCACAGCGCCGTCTCTGGCACTCTGCGACAAAAAAGTAATTTTTCGCGTTATTCAGGACTCTTTGAATGAAAGTGGCGACGATATAACAAGATTGATTCCAGACGAACTTATGCCAGCGTGCTTTGACGTGTGCCCGCACGTAGACATCTTCAATGCTTGGCATATCTACTTGGTGGGTGGATACGCAAGACCTTTCGAAAGTTGTGTATTCGGCAGACGGCGGAAACAACGTAGAGACGGTCGAGTTAGCGCGGGGGGAATTTGACACGATCGCATCCACTGCCTATAGAGAACTGGATATCCTGCTAGACACTTACCAGTGACCAACTGGGAGCGCCGGGGTATGTGCCGGACAATGCGACGTTGAATAGTGGTGGTGACGGTTCAGCGGGTGGCAAGTCGCGAAACAAGCCTCCCGCTCCGTTGCCGGAGGTAGATAGTTTGCCGCATACATAGAGCGACCTGGCCCAGACGGACAGTACACCACATATAACGGTGATGGGACGTCGCTGCAATATCGCGGTTCTGGACAGGATCATGGCGGAATTCCCCGGCCCAACGTCAAAGAAACCAGCATCAACGTAGCACCAGACGGTACTGCGTTCGTGGGGAAGGGCGTAGTTCGACCAGCGACACCGGCTGAAATCCCGACGGGTAAATGAGATGACTATCGAACACTGGAAGTACGACGATTTCGTCAAGGCAAACAACGGGCGGTTCTCCGCTCTGGATTTCATACATGCTGTTACGGCAAAGGTAGCTTTGCCATCAGATTTTGCTCTCTGCATGGCGCGTTTGTTTGCTCCAAAGATGACTCTGTTCGACAACGTAATCGTAGTCGCTGATTGGTTTGATGAAGCGAGATACGAAGAGTACCGGCGAAGCGGGATGAAACCTGAACAGGCGCAAGCATGGGTAAATATGGTTGAACTGACCGATATTTTTCAAGGAATTTCATCTGGTCAGGCCCAGCAGCTTGCCGTAGTCATCACGGGATTGTGGGACGAAATAATCAGCCACAATTTTCCGAATACCGCGACCAGAGCGAGTGTCATTTTCGAGGAAGACACAGATGAAGTGTTTGTCACCATTGGACGGTTTTCCGAGGCATAGTCAGGCAACAAGGAATAAGGTTCGGGAGATATGATGCGGGCGGCGATGTGCCGCTCCACATTTGCAATCAATAAGTAGTCCAGAAAATTACAGGGTATGATTTCTCCGCACTCCTATCACAACTAACATGAAATTTCGAAGAAGGCTGGCGGCGTTGCCGCTCACAGCCCTGGTTACACTTGCGTCCAACGCGCAGACCACACCTGCCGACACCGCCGCCGCTGCACGTGCGAACGCCGAACAGCAACAGCAGGTCCAGCAGCAGCGCGACGCGCAGCAGCGTGCGGCGACCGTCGCCGCGCCAGTCGTTCGTTCGGCAGCGCCAGCAGCGGGCGAATGGCCCGCGCTGCCCGTCGAGACGCCGTGCTTTCGCATCGACTCGTTCACGGTGGAGGTGCCCGACACGCTTCCTGAGGTGAGCCGCGTGAAAGGCGCGTCGGCCCTTCCCATGGACCGGTTCGCCTTCCTGCATGACTGGCTGCGGCATTACGAGGGGCAATGCGTCGGCAAGCAGGGCCTCGACATTCTCACGAAGGGGCTGCAAGGCGTCATCCTGAGCCGTGGGTATATCACCACGCGCGTACTCGTGCCGACGCAGGACCTGTCAAAGGGGACGTTGAAGCTCACGCTCGTGCCTGGTGTCATCCGTCATCTGAAGTTCGCCGATGCGAATACGCGCGGCACGCTGAAAAGCGCGTTTCCCGCGCGCGATGGCGACGTGCTGCAGTTGCGTGACCTCGAGCAGGGACTGGAGCAGATGAAACGCGTCAGCAGCCAGGACGCCACCATGCAGATCGTTCCCGGCGACGTGCCCGGCGAAAGCGATGTCGTTGTGACCGTCAAGCGCTCGAAGCCCTGGACCTTCGCCGCCTCGGTCGATAACTCGGGCCAACGCGCGACAGGCAAGCTGCAGGGTAACGTCAGCCTCGGGATCGACAACCCGTTCGGGCTGAACGACATCTTCACGGTCGGTGCGAATCAGGACCTCGAATTCGGCGATCACAGCCTGGGCTCGCACGGCTTCAACGGCTCGTATTCCGTGCCCTGGGGCTACTGGACCGCGACGCTTTACGGAAACACGAACACCTACTACCAGCAGATCGCGGGCGTGAACCAGACGTTCGTTTCGAGCGGCAACGCGCAGACGGCCGGTGTAAAGATCCAGCGCGTGATCCGCCGCAGCCAGGACGATATCCTGGGCCTCGAATTCCAGCTTATCAAGCGCTGGGGTGCGAGCTTCATCGCGGACACGACGATTCCGCTGCAGGGCCGCAACAACACGTTCATCGAAGGTGGGCTAACCGACCGGCATTATTTCGGCGCTGCGCAGTTCGACGGCACGCTCGCCTACCGCCAGGGCGTCGGTGGACTGGGCGCGACCGCCGATCCCACTGCCGATGACGGCACGCCGCTGGCGGCCACGTACCGCTTCCACATGGCGACGCTCGACGTGAACCTGTCGGTGCCGTTTGCGATTGGCAAGCAGGCCCTGCGCTACGTGACGACGCTGCACGGCCAGTACACGGGCGACACGCTGTTCTATATCGACGACCTGACGATCGGCAGCCGCTACACCGTGCGCGGCTTCGACGGCGAAAAGATGCTCGCCGCAGAGCGCGGCTTCTACTGGCGCAACGAATTGCAGTTGCCGCTCGGGCGGACGGGGCAGACCCTCTACGCGGGCATCGACTACGGCCATGTGTTCGGCCCAGGAACGGCAGTGCTCGCCGGCACGCAGCTGGCCGGTGCCGTCATCGGTATTCGAGGCGGTATTCCTGTGAAGTCTGCAGGCCTCTCGTATGACCTCTTCGCAGGCACGCCGATCTACAAGCCTGCCGGATTTGATACCGCACGCGTCACTCTGGGCTTTCAGATAACGGGGCAGTTCTGAGGAAAACCGGTGACGAGCACGAAGACGCCAGAGCAGATGAAAGAGGAAAGAATCCGGCAACTGCTTGAGGGCACCGTGCCCGGCGAGCGATACCGCGCGGCGGAATTGCAGCAGCGCACAGGCTGGTCATTCGCAACGACGCGCGTCGTGATCGGCTACGCGATGGATCGGGGGCTGCTGCGCAGCGAGGGGCCGAAAGGCAAGCGGTGTTTCCTGCGCACGATACCGGAGGAAACCAATGCGGGTAACGGCGCAGAGCGTGCCTCGCTTGAGCACTATGATAATGCCTGGCGCACGTTTCAGTCGCTGTGCATGGCGACACGCCGCTGATGAGAAAGCCTCGCAATATACTTTCGCGCGAACAGTTGCTGCAGTTGGCCGCATCGGACGTGATCGGCTATGCGAAGTTCGTCAAAGGCGATGCCGACTCAGGGCACAGAAGGTTGCGTATCATCGAACAGCATGCGCATTATGGCGGCATCGAAGGGATCTATGGCAAGCGCGTTCTTCAAAAGGGCGCCCGTAAACGCGCCCGGCGCAGGGATGCCCCGGGCTGGCGAACGACGGATGCAGGACAATGGCTAACGCAGATCGTCATCCATCGCTCGAAAAGCTCAAACGGCACGTCGAGACATTCGGCTGGAGATGCCTGTCCGACATTTGGGCTGGGTATCACTCTCGATACGCTTTCGAGTGTGGATGCGGACACCGGTTTGAGCGACATGCGACGTCCCTCCTGTATCGAACCAGCAAGCCCCCGGTATGTGCCGAATGTGAAGACGAAGCCATTCGGGAACGCTGGTTGGCGAGAGTCGGCGGGCAGGGCGGTGAACTCGTCAAAGGGGAGTTTACAGGACTGCTCGAATTCTATTGGTTGCGCTGTGCTGAGGGCCACGAATGGGAAGTCCAAGGTCGAAAAATCAGCGAGGGGAGCTGGTGTCCTTCATGCGCTCACGAGGCGTCCGCCAGACGCAATCTACTGGCGGACGGTTTGAAACGCCTGCGTGCGGCAGCCCGCGCCCATGGAGGTCGATGCCTGGCGACGGCATACACTGGCGCCCGTAGCTACTATCCGGTCCAGTGTACGAAAGGACACCGGTGGGAGGCGGAGGGGGCCGAGATTTTGCGCGGCACCTGGTGCCTGCGGTGCGCGCGGTCTGCGTCACAAATCGACGCGAACGGGCTGGCACGGCTTTAGGCGGCCGCGCAATCGCATGGCGGAGTGTGCCTGTCGCCAGAGTACGTCGGCCAAGCCGGAAAGTACCAGTTCCGTTGCCGGGAGGGGCATGAATGGACGGTGGCTGGCCAGTTGGTATTGCAGGGACGCTGGTGCCGGCGCTGCGCCGCCGATCGTCGACGGTTGAGCATTGAGCAGATGCGGGAGACGGCGGCTGAGCGCGGCGGGGCATGCCTGTCTGACACGTACATCGACAAGGAGCACAAGCTGACGTGGCAGTGCCATCGCGGTCACGTTTGGCAGGCGCGAGCGGGCAGCGTCCGTCAGGGAGGGTGGTGCCCGTCTTGCGCAATACTGGATCGTATCCGCGCGAAGAACAACTGGAAGCGTAGTCGGTATGAGGCACCCGGGAAACTCGACGCGTGACCAAGCCGATGCGTAATGGGGTGTCGCCATAGACGACGCGAAGATTCGATAGAGACGAAGGGTAGAGCGGGTGGGAAGAAGTGCGATGCGGCGCGGAAGTCGTGCCGGGCTGACGAAAGAGATGCTGCTGCCGTTGTCGACCGAGAAGGTGCGGGCACTGTCGTTGGAGAATCACTTGGCGTTCGCGACGGTTCGTGCCGGTCAGGGCGATTCCGAGCAGATTATCAATTTGCTGCGGATCATCTATCTTGCATTTTTTCTGCGGGAAGAATCAGCGTCAGGAGCCGACTTGGATCTGTACCGTCAAGCTGAGGCGGCGCTGGACGCGTGTGTCGAGCGCGCGGAGGTAGGAGCGGAATGGCTGCTGCTCGATCCTGAACAGACAGCGCTTGAGCGCCTTCTGGTTGTGCATGACGAGCAATTGTCCGCGGTGCCGAAGCACCGATACCTGGCGGCCTGGGATCGGATGCAACGATTCATCACAGGGACGGGGCGCTCGCCGATTCCGATAGAGGAAGAGTTTGCTGTTGATGAGTGAGGCTGTTGGCAGCGGCAGATCAAGAGAGGGAACTGGCTGAACACCGCGAGTGACGTGTCTCGAGCAATTCTCAACTCTGGCTTACCGCGTTGTCGTTCGCGGAGGCGTCTGGCGCTAAGCTGCTCCGAATTGTCCCCTCTTGAACGGAGGTAATGTCGTCGCAGTTCATCGCGCAAAATTGAATATCTCGGACAATACTGTCGGCCAGTGATCCGAAGCGATTAATTTGGCCCGAGATAATACGTGACGAGAGGTTGTCAATGCCGCCGACGGTCAATTCATAGAACTCGTCGAGGCAGATCCAGGTACACACGGGGAAGCAGCATGAACCCTGCGGCAAGTAGAATGCAGGAAACCGATTGCCAGATTGACAGCCAAAGTCGTTACGGTACCGCGACCCTTTTGAGGTCGTTTTGGCGACGACAACGTTGTGGTCGCTCTTCCCGAGCACGACGAGGTATTTGTCTTTTGTTGCCCCGTCGGTGAACTTGAAGTCCTTATGGAAGAGAATTTGCCCTGGTTGGATCATCTTGGGCCTTTCAGCGCTGCGATAAGGTCGGAACGCTCATTCACGACCGATTTCATCTCAGCAGCTTCTTGCTTGCGGAGTGCGTATTCGTATGGAATACGGCCGCGCTTCTTCCCTTCCTTGACGTAGACCTGATTCCAGGGAAGGTTTTCGAGGTGCGTTGCTTCAATCATCTCGGTTGCGTCGGAGTTCTTAAACTCAGTCGCAAGTCGCTCAAGAATGCGCAGTTCGCGCTTGGTGAAGAAACGCGCGTCGAACTCGCCAAGCGGCTTAATGCGAAGCATCGGGCCGCTCTTGGTTTGGAGACTACCGAACTCCACCTTGCCGAACCACTCGCCTGCAGCGGTGTCCAGAGCTGAAAGCTCGCCATGCAAAGCCTCGGGAACCGGGCCCATCTTCCAGGCGACGTAATCCATCCCGGTTACCGACCTACCGGTGTCCCGGAAATGCTCGAAGTCAAGGAAGTAGAGAAGCTTGAAGAGCTTAACTTTGCCGAGTTTCTTGACGTTTGTGGCAAAGTACAGCACCGCTTCGACGAGCTTCTGCCGATCATGGTTCGTTAGCATAGGTTCCCTCGCGCGGGCACTTTAGCACGTCGTGCCGTATGAAGATATTCGACGCTGCCCTGGAAGTAGGCGTTTGTGGGGCAGATCGGACAATTAATGCGTGGAGCAGGATGCCGGTCGAGCGAAAAGGGAACTCGCGGTCTTGCGGTATCGTGGTTAGCCTACCCGTGGATCGCGGAGTCCATGTTGAAATGGGGCCATGTGGATTGGCATTGATTGATGCAGACTCAAAATGCCTACACGGTGCCTACATGGATTCCAGAAAGCAAAAAGCCCGGTCAGAATGACCGGGCTAAGTGCTTGATTCGTTTGGTGGGGCGTGAGTGACTCGAACACTCGACCTACGGATTAAGAGTCCGCTGCTCTACCAACTGAGCTAACGCCCCCAACAGAAGTGAGATTATGCTACACCTTTTTGGGTCTGCCAAGCCCTTTTCGCATTTTTTCTAAAAATAGTTGAAGAGGGCGCTATAAGCCAGCCAGCCCGGGCGTTCGCGTACTTGCCGCCGGCTCGGCTCGGTCCCGGTATGATGTCGCCACGCCCGGCGTCAAACCGGGCTTAAGGCAGTTGTTGCGCATCTTCCGTTTTGTCGGAATCGTCGCGCGGCACGCATTCTCAAAGGCAAACAATGGACGACAACGCAATCGACGCGCTACTTGAGCGCGTGCTGGCCCCGTGGGTGCGCGCGCTCGGGATGAAGCCGGTCGACGTGACCGAAGAGAGCGCCACCTTGCGCCTGCCGTTCTCCGGCGAGCTGCGCCACTCGGGCGGCGTGATTTGCGGCCAGGTGTTCATGGCCGCGGCCGATACGGCCATGATCGTCGCGATTTCGGCGGCGCTCGGCGGCTTCAGGCCCATGACGACCGTTGCGCTCAACACCAGTTTCATGCGCGCCGTGCGCAAGGGCGACGTGCTCGTGAAGGCGCGCGTGCTGCGCATGGGCCGCAACCTGGTGTTCGGCGAAATAGAACTCTATGAAGAAGAAGGCCGGATGGCGGTTCACGCGACCTCGACTTACGCGCTGCTCGATTAAGCTTGCCGCTTCCGATCGTTTTTCGATCGCTTCGAAGGATGCCAAGGCATGTTCGATCAGGTTGTTTTCGCCGGCGGCGGCAATCGCTGCTGGTGGCAGGCGGGGTTCTGGGACATCGTCCAGCCCGAGCTGCGCATTCGTCCGCGCGTCATCGCAGGCATTTCGGCGGGCGCGGCCACGGCCTGCATGCTCTACACGCGCGAGGCCGACTGGGTCATGCGTTATTACGAGGAAGCGCTACGCCACAACAGGCGCAATGCCTACTGGGGCAATCTGCTGCGCGGCGAGTCGGTGTTTCCGCACTACCGCATCTATCGGCAGGCGCTGCTCGATATCTACGGCGAGCCGTTCGCGCGGCTTCAGGACGCGCCCGAGATCCGCATCGGCGTGTCGCATCTGCCGCGTTGGCTCGGTGCGCGCAGTGCCGTGGCCGCGGGCCTCATCGCGTACAACATCGAAAAGCACATCCGCAAGACGCTGCACCCCACGCTTGGGCGCAAGCTCGGCTTCCATCCCGAGTTCGTGACCGCGCAGGAATGCGCGAGTGTGGAGGATCTCGCCGACCTGATCCTGCAGTCGTCGTGCACGCCGCCGTTCACGCCGGTGCTGCGCCGCGATGGCCGCCCGGTGCTCGACGGCGGAATGGTCGACAATGTGCCGGTTGGCGCGCTCGACGAAACGCCCGGCTGCGTGCTGGTGATGGTGACGCGCCTCTATCCGCGTCCGCAGATGTTCGTGATGCGCCATCAGGCGCCGCAGGGCGTGCAGCTGCGCCTTTACGTGCAGCCTTCGGCCAAGGTGCCGATTTCGAGCTGGGACTACACGAGCCCGCAGCAGATGCAGCACGCCTACAACCTCGGCCGTGTGGACGGCGAGCGCTTTCTCGCACGTTTGCCCGAGGTGATGGAAGCGGGCGCGCACGCCTGAACGGGCGTGCATCGGATGCGTCCGGAATCGCAGGCATGGGGCGGCGCGCGCCGCCCCATGCCGCCGTGCTTACCGGCGACGGCCGCCCTGCAGCGCTTCGGGGTTCGCGACGCTCGAAAGGTCGCCCGCATCGAAGGCGAGGATGTTGCGGAATGCCGCCCCGAAGTAAAGCTCGTAGCTCTCGCGCTCCACATAGCCGATGTGCGGCGTGCAGATCACGTTTTCCATGCGCAGCAGGCTATAGCCCTGCAGGATCGGCTCGCTCTCGAATACGTCGATCGCAACCATGCCCGGCCGGTTGTGGGAGAGCGCGCCGAGCAGCGCGTTCTCTTCCAGCAACTCCGCGCGGCTCGTGTTCACGAGCAGCGACGTGGGCTTCATGCGCAGCAGGTCTTCCTGCTTCACGATCCCGCGCGTGTCGTCGTGCAGGCGCAGATGCAGCGAGAGCACGTCGCTCTCCTCGAACAGCGCTTCGCGGCTCGCCGCGGCTTCGTAGCCATCGGCGCGCGCGGCTTCGAGCGAATGCTCGCGGCCCCAGATCACCACGCGCATGCCGAACGCCTTGCCGTAGCCCGCCACGAGCCGGCCGATCTTGCCGTAGCCCCAGATGCCGAGCGTCTGGCCGCGCATCACCTGGCCGAGGCCGAAGTTCGGCGGCATGGCCGAGGTCTTGAGCCCCGACTGCTGCCACGCGCCTTGCTTGAGATTGGCGACGTACTGCGGAATGCGGCGCTGCGCGGCCATGATGAGCGCCCACGTGAGTTCGGCGGGCGCCACCGGCGAGCCGATGCCCTCGAGCACGGCGATGCCGCGCTCCGTACAGGCGGGAATGTCGATATGCGGCCCCGCCTTGCCGGTCTGGCTGATCATGCGCAGATGCGGGAGCTTGTCGAGCAGTTGCGAGGTGATGCGCGTGCGTTCGCGGATCAGCACGAGCGCGTCGACTTCGGCGAGGCGGCTGGCGAGCTGGCCCAGACCGCGCACCGTATTGTTGAACACCTTGACCTCGTGGTCGGCGAGCAGTTGAAAGCAGTCGAGCTTGCGGACGGCGTCCTGGTAGTCGTCAAGGATGGCAATTTTCATGGTAGCGGGTTGTTTTGCGTGTTTTGCATCGTGCTGATCGTAGCGCGACTTCGGTGTTCATCTGGTGGTTATCCCACTATGCAGCGCCGGGAAGGCTGGTATGAATAAGGGGAGCCTTCACGTCGCGCCGTGTGCAGCAGCAGGCATTGCAATTGCGCATGACCACGGCTACGCACGCAGGTCCCTGTCGCGGCCGTCGGTCGCGAATTTGCAACTTTTAACAGCTTGTCGGGTTGCGATGCAAGCCGCTTTACAGACGGTTTCGAACCCCGGCTGAAAGGCCTTGACGACCTGCCCAACTGCTCGAAGCGAATCGCGCGCCATCTGCCTTCGGCGTCGGTTTGCAGCAGTTGCGCCTCTCGCGTGCAGCGTCTGGAAGGGCCGATCCCTTTTTACAGCCCTAAAAATGGAGACAGCTCGATGAACCATCCCGATCACCAAGCCCAGGCCGCCGCGCAGGTGCCCGCCTGGGTCCGGCACCGGAAACTGATCGACTGGGTGCAAAAAATCGCTGCGCATACGCAGCCCGATCGCATTGTCTGGTGCGACGGTTCCCAGGAGGAATATGACCGCTTGTGTGCGCAGATGGTCGAAGCGGGCACGATGCGCCGTCTCAATGCGCGGAAACGCCCGAATTCCTATCTCGCCTGCTCTGACCCTTCGGACGTCGCGCGCGTGGAGGACCGCACCTTCATCTGCTCGTCGCGCAAGGAAGACGCCGGCCCCACCAACAACTGGGTCGCGCCCGCCGAAATGCGCGCGACGCTCGACGGCCTGTTCGCGGGTTCGATGCGCGGCCGCACGATGTACGTCGTGCCATTCTCGATGGGGCCCCTCGGCTCGCCCATCGCGCATATCGGCGTCGAGCTTTCGGACAGCCCCTACGTCGTCGCGAACATGCGCATCATGACGCGCATGGGCCGCGCAGTGTACGACGTGCTCGGCGAAGACGGCGCGTTCGTGCCGTGCGTGCACAGCGTGGGCGCGCCGCTCGCGACGGGCGAGAAGGACGTGCCGTGGCCGTGCAACAAGACCAAATACATCGTTCATTTTCCCGAAACGCGCGAGATCTGGAGCTACGGCTCGGGTTACGGCGGCAATGCGCTGCTGGGCAAGAAGTGCTTCGCACTGCGCATAGCCTCGACCATGGGTCGCGACGAAGGCTGGCTCGCCGAGCACATGCTGATTCTCGGCGTGCGCTCGCCGCAAGGGCGCAAGTATCACGTCGCCGCGGCGTTCCCATCGGCGTGCGGCAAGACCAACTTCGCCATGCTGATTCCGCCGACTGCGATGAACGGCTGGGAAATCACCACCATCGGCGACGATATCGCGTGGATCAAGCCCGGCGCCGATGGCCGCCTCTACGCGATCAACCCGGAGGCCGGCTACTTCGGCGTTGCGCCGGGCACGAGCGAAAAGACCAACTTCAACGCCATGGCGACGCTCAAGGAGAACGTGATCTTCACGAACGTCGCGCTTACCGACGACGGCGACGTCTGGTGGGAAGGCATGACCGACGAGCCGCCCGCGCATCTGATCGACTGGCAGGGCAACGACTGGACGCCGGCCATCGCGAAGGAAACCGGCCGCAAGGCAGCGCACCCGAACGCGCGTTTCACGGCGCCGGCGTCGCAATGCCCGTCGATCGATCCCGAATGGGAGAACCCGAAGGGCGTGGCCATCGACGCGTTCGTCTTCGGCGGCCGCCGCTCGACGACGGTGCCGCTCGTGACCGAGGCGCGCGACTGGACCGAGGGCGTCTACATGGCTGCCACCATGGGCTCGGAAACGACGGCCGCGGCGGCGGGGCAGCAGGGCGTGGTGCGCCGCGATCCATTCGCGATGCTGCCGTTCTGCGGCTACAACATGGCCGACTATTTTGGCCACTGGCTGCGAACGGGGGAGCGCCTGACGAAGCTCGGCGCGACGCTGCCGCGCATCTTCTGCGTGAACTGGTTCCGCAAGGGCCCGGACGGCAAGTTCGTGTGGCCGGGCTTCGGCGAAAACATGCGCGTGCTCGAATGGATGGTGCGCCGCATCGAAGGCAAGGCCGAGGGGGACGAGCATGCATTCGGCTTGTCGCCGCGCTACGGCGACCTCGACTGGAGCGGCCTGAATTTCACGCCGGCGCAGTTCGAGCAGGTGATTTCGGTCGATGCCGACGCCTGGCGCGCCGAACTGGCGCTGCACGCGGAACTGTTCGAAACGCTCGCTCACGGCTTGCCGGACGCGCTCGAAGAGGCGCGCAAGCGGCTGGAAACGCGCTTTTGATCGCCTGAAGTAAGTCCTCGCTAACCAAGCGGCCGCCTTTGGGCGGCTGTTTCGTTTCAGGGTCGAACGCTTTGATGCGGTGCAAATCGCCTGCTGTTCGGCGTTTAACCTGCTATTTCGCTGCGATGCGCAAAATTGTTTCGTTTCAGGAAACAATCGTGTATGCGTTAATGCATTTTGGGGTGCCGCCGAAGAATTCGCAAAGAAAATAGGGGCTTCGGAGGCAACTTCTGCGGGTTTTCCACTGTCGTAGGAGAATTCGCGGTTTCCACGGCTGATTCTCAGCGAGTGGGAGTAACAGGCAGGAGTTGTCTCATGGATCATTTGCAGTCGATGCGAGTATTCGTCAAAGTGGCCGACCTCGGCAGTTTCGCCCGGGCCGCCTCCGCGATGGATATCTCCAATGCGGTTGCGACGCGGCATGTCGCCGACCTCGAAGGCCGGCTCGGCACGCGGCTGCTCAATCGCACGACCCGCAGTCTCTCCCTGACCGAATCGGGTCAGGTCTATCTCGAGCGCGCCCGCCAGATCCTCGATGAACTCGAGGATGTCGAACAGATGGTCGTCGCTCGCAACCACGAGCCCGTCGGCACGCTGCGCATCGTCGCACCGGTCGTCTTTGGCCTCCACAATCTCGCTCCCGTGCTGCAGACGTATACGCAGCGCTATCCCCAGGTCATTCCCGACGTCACGCTGGTCGATCGCCAGGTCGATCTCGTCGAAGAGGGCTTCGATCTGGGCGTCGTGACGGCGCGTCAGATGCGCAGCGCGAGCATCGTCACGCGCCGCCTCACGACGGGCTGCATGACCGTGTGCGCCACGCCGGCGTACCTCGAAAAGCACGGCACGCCCACGCGGCCCGAACAGCTGATGGAGCATCCGAGCCTGTCGCTGCCGTCCGAATACTGGGGGGACGAGCGCGTCTTCACGGGGCCAGAGGGCGAGGTCCGCGTGCGCCCGACCAACGTGATCGTGGCGAACAACACGGAGATGCTGCGCCAGTTCGCGCTACTCGGCATGGGCATTGCGATCCTGCCGAGCTATCTGATCGGCCGCGACATGACGCGCGGCCGCCTCGTGCGGCTGCTCGGCGACTATCGTTTGCCGCAGGTGGAGATCAACGTCGCGTATCCGAGCCGCCGCCATTTGCCGGCGAAGGTGCGCACGTTCATCGATCATCTCGTCGAGCACTTCAGCCAGACGCCGAACAGCCAGCTCGGCGAACAGTGGGTCAAGGACGGGCTCGCACGCCCGGCCGCAGCGGCCCGCCACGGCGTCGCAGCCGAAAGCTATGACGGCGCGCAGTCCGCATCGGGCTCAAGCGTGCGCGACGGCGAGCACAACGGCATGGACGCCGAGCGTGCGCCCAAGGCCGCGCGCGCTTCGGCGGCGCGCACCCGGACTTCGGCGATTTCACCGCTATAAGGCCGGCTCGCCGGTCGTCGGTCGATAAAAAAGGCGCAGCTTCGAAAGAAGCTGCGCCTTTTGTTTGTCGGCGCGCAGACGGCCTGCGGCCTGCCGAACGCCGGCTTACGAGCCCGTCTTGCGCGCCGGCGTCTTGCGGGCAGCGGTCTTGCGCGCCGGCGCGGCTTTGGCGGCCGCCGTTTTACGCGCGGGCTTCGCCGTGGCTTCTTCTGCCGGGTCCGCTGTGTCGGTCGCGGCGTTGTCCGCCGTATCAGCCGACGCCGCCGTCTTCTTTGCCGCAGTCTTCGACGCCGCCTTCGCGCCCGGCTCCTTCTTCTCGAACTCGAAACCGATCTTGCCGTCGCTCTGCTTCACGAGGAATGCCTTGAAATTGCGGCCCGTGCGCGACGACTTGAAACTGGTCAGCAGGTCGGTGCGGCCTTCGGCCAGCAGCTTCGCCATCTGGTCACGCGTGATTTCCTGCTGGAGGATCACCTTGCCCGAGCGGAAGTCGCACGTTTTCGGATTCGCGACCGAGTGCTCGCAGACGTAGCTCATGCCGTGCTCGAACACGCGGCCCTTGCACTTCGGGCATGCGCCCACCGGCTGCTGCTCCGAGAAGTCGGGCGCTTCGCCGTCTTCGGCGCCCTGGTCCTGACCGAAATCGAACTCGAGCTTGTAATTCTTGATTTCGTCGTCGAACGAGAGCTTGAGGATGGCCGAGAACGGCCGGCCCATCTTGCTGCGGAAGCCCGAGAGCGGGCCGATCGTCTTGTTCTTCAGCAGTTCTTCGACTTCGGCGATTTCGAACTGGCGTCCGCCGGGAATCTTCGAGATCGAAAACTCGCACTTCGTGCATGCGAAGCGGCGATAGTTCTCCTTCACCTGGCCGCCGCAATTCGGACACGGCGTTTCCAGCGTCGCGTAGTCGCCGGGGATCGTGTCCGAGTCGTATTCCTTCGCGCGCTTGACGATGGTCTGCGTCATGCGGGCGATTTCCTGCATGAACGCGTCGCGCGGAAGCTTGCCGCGCTCCATTTGCGAAAGCTTGTATTCCCACTCGCCGGTGAGTTCCGGCGCGGTGAGCTCTTCCACGCCGAGGCCGCGCAGCAGCGTCATGAGCTGGAACGCCTTGGCCGTCGGAATCAACTCGCGGCCTTCGCGCACGAGGTATTTTTCACCCAGCAGCCCTTCGATGATCGCCGCGCGCGTGGCCGGTGTGCCGAGGCCCTTGGCGGCCATCGCCTCGCGCAGTTCCTCGTCGTCGACGAGCTTGCCCGCGCCTTCCATTGCCGAAAGCAGCGTCGCTTCGTTGTAGCGCGCCGGCGGTTTGGTCACGAGCTGGTGAGCCGCGATCTTGTCGGTCTTGACCTTCTCGTCCTTCTGCACCGGCACGAGGTTGGCGTCGTCCCCGCCGGTCTCGCGGCCATAGACCTGCAGCCAGCCCGGCTCGACCAGCACCTTGCCCTCGGTCTTGAAGTGATGGCCGGCGACTTCTGTGATACGCGTCGTGACGCGATATTCCGCCGCCGGGAAGAACACGGCGAGGAAGCGTTTCACGACGAGGTCGTAGAGCTTCTGCTCCGGCTCGGAGAGCGACTTCGGCGCCTGCAGCGTGGGGATGATCGCGAAGTGGTCGCTGATCTTCGAGTTGTCGAAGATGCGCTTGTTCGGCTTCACCCAACCCTTGTCGAGCACCTGTTTGGCGTGCGGCAAGTAGTTGTTGCTCTCCTTGAGCATCTCGAGCGTCTCTTTCACGGTGCCGAGATAATCCTCGGGCAGCGCGCGCGAATCGGTACGCGGGTAGGTGAGCACCTTGTGCTTTTCGTACAGCGCCTGGGCGAGGCCGAGCGTGTTCTTGGCCGAAAAGCCGAAGCGGCCGTTGGCCTCGCGCTGCAGGCTCGTCAGATCGAAGAGCGCGGGCGAAAGCTGGGTGGACGGTTTCGATTCTTCGCTGACCGTGCCTTCGCGGCCATGGCAGGCGGCGACGATGGACTCGGCGGCGGGCAGGCTCCAGAGGCGCGAATCGCGCTTCTCCGGATCGAATTCGTCCTTCTTGAATTTCGGGTCGAACCAGCGGCCTTCGTAGAAGCCGCCCGCACAGACGAACTCCGCGCGTACTTCCCAATAGTCTCGCGGCACGAAACGACGGATTTTCTCTTCTCGTTCGACGACGATCGACAACGTTGGCGTCTGAACGCGGCCGACCGTGGTGAGGAAAAAGCCGCCGCCCTTGCTGTTGAAGGCGGTCATCGCGCGCGTGCCGTTGATGCCGACGAGCCAGTCGGCTTCCGAGCGGCAACGGGCGGCGTCGGCGAGCGGCTGCATGTCGTCGTCGCTGCGCAAGTTCGCGAAGCCGTCGCGGATCGCCTGCGGCGTCATCGACTGCAGCCACAGGCGCTGGACCGGTTGCTTCGCTTTCGCGTGCTGCGCGATCAGGCGGAAAATCAGCTCGCCCTCGCGCCCCGCGTCGCAGGCGTTGATCAGGCGGTCGACGTCCTTGCGCTTCATCAGCTTCGTGAGCACCTTGAGCCGCGATTCGCTCTTGGTGATGGGATTCAGGTCGAAGTGCGGCGGGATCACGGGCAGGTGGGCGAAGCTCCACTTGCCGCGCTTGACCTCGTATTCTTCCGGCGCGGCGATTTCCAGCAGATGGCCGACCGCCGACGAGAGCACGTAGTCGTCGCTCTCGTAGTATTCGTCATGCTTGGTAAAACCGCCCAGAGCGCGCGCGATGTCGTTCGCGACGGATGGCTTCTCGGCGATGATCAGAGCTTTGGACATGACTGGTTGCTTGTGGGTGTATCCGGTTGGCGCCCTGGGGCCGATGCCGTCTGAATGGGCGCTTGGGCGCGATGCCCGTCGTCGGGCCCCGGTCGGGGGCCGTTCTCGACCGCTTTATAGCACATGGCGCGCCGGCGTCGATTTTTACGTCATCTCATGACGACGCGCGCGCATGCGTCGGGGCGCCCAATCATAAGGGGGCGTCAAGCCGCGCGGCAAGCGGCGTGTCTGATCGGGGCCAGATGGTGATCGCCTGTCAAACGGCGCTCAGGGCGGGCCGCAACTTCGGTGCGTCGGCCACGCCCGGCAGTGCCGTGAGGTCCGCGAGCATGCGCTCGACCACGGCGCCGTGCGGCAGGACGGTGCCGAAGAAGCGCGTGGCGTGGGCGTCTTCGATCAGGATGGTCGGAAAATTCTCGACGTCGAGGTCGTCGAAGCGATCGGCGTGGGTTTCGATGTCGATGTACGCGAAGCAGATCTCGGGATGCGCATCGGCGATGCGGTCGAAGGTGGCCCGGTAGTCGCGGCAGGTGCCGCACCACTGCGCGCACAGGCACGCGACGAACAGCGTATCGGGGTTGCTGACGCGCTCGGCGATCTGGTCTGCGTCGGTGTCGAGGTCTAGCGCGGGCATGGTCGTTCCTTGCGTTCTCTTATATATAGAGCGGGGTATTTGGCGCGAATGTATCACGGCGGCGAGCCGCCAGTGACGCTTGCGCTAGCTGCGCGCCGCGCGCACGAACCAGCCGCCCGGGAGTGCGTCGAGATGGCCCGCGAGTTCGAGTTGCAGCAGCGTGCCCTGGAGCACTGCTTCAGCCATGTCGGTGCGCTGCGCGAGGATTTCAACCGTGGCCGGCGCGTGACCGAGGGCTGCGAGCAGGCGCCGCGCCTCGGCGCCGAGGCTGGCTGGCGGCGCGACCGGCGGTCTTCTTGCTGCGGCGCGGTTGGTCGCCGGTGGCGGGGATGCCCGCGTAGCGGGCAGCGTTCGCCGGGCATGGCGCGCCGGGCGTTCGAAGGGAACCGATACTTTCGGGCCGCGGTCCCGCTGCCCTGTCACGGGGGCAGGCGCCGCACCCGCCGGTTGCCCGGCGTTCAACGCTTCGAGCACCTCTTCCGGCGTTTCGACGAGCTGCGCGCCCTGCTTGATGAGCCCATGGCAGCCGCGTGTGAGCGGTGCGTGGATCGAGCCGGGCAGCGCGAACACGTCGCGCCCCATCTCATTGGCAAGTCGTGCGGTGATGAGGGAGCCCGAGCGCTGCGCCGCCTCGACCACGACCACGCCTTCCACTAGCGCGGCAATGACGCGGTTGCGCTGCGGAAAGTTGGCCGAGCGAGCCGGCGTGCCGAGCGGCCATTCGGAGACGAGCGCCCCGCGCTCGGCGATTTGCGTGGCGAGCGCGTGATGCGCGGCCGGATAGACGAGATCCGCGCCTGTGCCGATTACGGCGACGGTGCCCCCACGCTCCTCGAGCGCGCCGCGATGGGCTGCGCCGTCCACGCCGAGCGCGAGCCCCGACACGACCGTGAGGCTCGAAGCGGCGAGCGTGCGTGCGAAGCGCGCGGCGTCTTCGGCGGCCTGCGGCGTGGCGTTGCGGCTACCCACGACGGCAACGGCGCGAGCGTGCAGCAAACCGAGGTTGCCTTTCACATAGAGCAGCGGCGGAGGGTCCGGCATGGCGAGGAGGCGCGCCGGGTACGCCGGATCGGCGAGCGTGAGGAGCGTATTTCCGGGCGCCGCGCGCCATGCGTTCAGGGCTTCGAGCTGGGGCGCGAAATCCGGCCCGGGCTCGGCCAGCGCCGCGTGTGCCGCCTGCGCGCCGGCTACCGCGGCGAGTGTCGCGAACGGTTGGGCGAGCACGTTCTGCGGCAACCCGAACGCGCCGAGCAACGCGCGCAGCGCCGCAGGCTTCAGGCCGCGCGCGAGGGCGAGACGCAGCCAGGCGGCCAGTTCGCCGGGACATAGTGGCAAAGTCGTGAGCATCGCGTTCTCCGGCGGCGGGCGAATTGCCGCACTCGTGATAAAATTTTCACCATCCGAAATACACTTTGGCGCCTGCATGCGTGGCGTTGCGCGCACGCCCTCGGCTTGGCGTGAGTGCGCGGGCGGCGTTGCGTCCAACTCCAACGTTGAATCGCGGCCCGTTCGCCCGTATATGTCCGTATATCCTCCGTATCCGGCACGGGTCCCGCAAGCTGGCCGAACGGCCAGTCCGCGCTTCGCCTGCCGCCTAACGAGAAACCCGTCAAATCATGGCTCTACTGAACATTCTTCATTACCCGGACAAGCGTCTGCACAAGGTCGCGAAGCCGGTCGACGTGGTCAACGACCGCATCCGCAAGCTCGTCGCCGACATGGCCGAAACCATGTACGCCGCGCCGGGCGTCGGTCTCGCGGCGACGCAGGTCGACGTGCATGAGCGCGTCGTGGTGATCGACGTTTCCGAGACGCACGACGAACTGCGCGTCTTCATCAATCCGGAAATTGTCTGGTCGAGCGACGAACGCGAAGTGCACGAAGAAGGCTGCCTCTCCGTGCCCGGCATCTACGATGAAGTCGAGCGCGCGGAGAAGGTGCGCGTGCGCGCGCTGAACGAGAAGGGCGAAAGCTACGAAGTGGATTGCGAGGGGCTGCTCGCGGTGTGCATCCAGCACGAGATGGATCACCTGATGGGCAAGGTGTTCGTCGAGTATCTCTCGCCG
This sequence comes from Paraburkholderia lycopersici, assembly GCF_900096975.1. Taxonomy (GTDB): domain Bacteria; phylum Pseudomonadota; class Gammaproteobacteria; order Burkholderiales; family Burkholderiaceae; genus Paraburkholderia; species Paraburkholderia lycopersici. Next base: position 633,780 of record NZ_FMYQ01000001.1, on the reverse strand, counting down.
CTCAAGCAAACGCGGATCAAGAGCAAGATGAAGAAGCTCGAACGCGCGATGTAATCGCGTCGCATCGAGCTATTCCACGCTTCATCCAACTATTTCGGCCAATCGAGCAGCGAGCGCCCATGAGCCACACCCTTCGCGTCATCTTCGCCGGCACGCCGGAATTCGCCGCCGCGGCGCTCGCGGCGATTCACGAGGCGGGCTTTGCCGTGCCGCTCGTCCTGACCCAGCCCGACCGTCCGGCGGGCCGCGGCATGAAGCTCCAGGCGAGCCCTGTCAAGCGTTACGCGCAGGAGCATGGCATGGCGGTCGCCCAACCGCCGTCGTTGCGCCGGACCGGCAAATATCCTCAGGAAGCCGCTGCGGCGCTGGACCTGCTGCGCGCCACGCCGCACGACGTGATGGTGGTCGCCGCATACGGGCTCCTGTTGCCGCAGGAAGTGCTCGATATTCCGCCGCGCGGCTGCATCAACATCCATGCGTCGATCTTGCCGCGCTGGCGCGGCGCGGCGCCGATCCACCGGGCGATCGAAGCGGGCGACGCCGAAACCGGTATCACGCTTATGCAGATGGATGCTGGGCTCGACACCGGTCCGATGATCTCCGCGGTGCGCACCGCGATCGCGCCGGGCGACACCACGGCGACGCTGCACGACCGTCTCGCGCAACTCGGCGCGAAGCTGATCGTGGATGGGCTCGCGGCGCTCGAGCGCGACGGCGCGTTGCCCACGACGCCGCAACCGGGTCAGGGCACGACTTACGCCGAAAAAATCGGCAAGCAGGAAGCCGCGCTCGACTGGCGCCGGCCGGCTGTGGCGCTCGCGCGCCAGATTCGCGCGTTCGATCCGTTTCCGGGCGGCGCGGCCACGCTGGACGGCGCGCAGCTCAAGCTGTGGGCGGCCGAGCCCGTGGAGCGTCCAGCCGACGCTGTCGCCAGGCCGGGCGAAATTCTCGACGTGAGTCCGGCGGGCGTGGTGGTGGCATGCGGCGAGGGTGCGTTGCGCCTCACGCAGTTGCAAAAGCCGGGCGGCAAGCGCCTGCCCGCGCGCGAATTTCTGGCCGGCATGCCGCTGGCGGCGGGGCAGCGGTTCCAGTTGCCTGAAGCGTCCGCAGCCTGAGCGCGGCGCGCGCGGGCCGTGGCGCTCGCGTCATCGTCCGGAATTGCCGGGTTGGCCAGATGCCGCGCCGCGCCGCGCGTTAGAATCAATTGCGCTCGATGCGCCAACCGCAATTTGAGCAATTTGAGGTCGTCATGCTCGGCATCACCCATTTCGGTTTCTTCCTCGTCGCCGTGTTTCTCCTGAACGTGACGCCGGGGCCCGATACCGCCTATATCGTCGGCCGCAGCGTCGCGCAGGGCCGCGGTGCAGGACTCGTTTCCGCACTCGGGATTTCGGCCGGTTGCTGCGTCCATTCGCTCGCCTGCGCGTTCGGCCTGACCGCGTTGCTCGCCGCCTCTGCCACCGCGTTTACGGTCATCAAGATCGTTGGTGCGATCTATCTCGTGTACCTCGGTGCGCGCCTCGTCCTCACGAAGCACGAGGCCAAACCAGCCGAAGGCGAAGCGCCCGCCGCATTGGGCGCCGCCGAGCCGCGCCCGCTGCGCCAGCTCTTCTTCTCGGGTTTCTGCACCAATGTGCTCAACCCGAAGGTCGTGTTGTTCTTCGTTTCGTTCTTCCCGCAGTTCGTGAGCGCCGGGAGCGCGCACAAGGCGCTCGCGTTCCTCACGCTCGGCGCCGTGTTCGTGCTGATGAGCACGATCTGGAACGGCTTCGTCGCGTGGGTGGCGGGCAGCGTCACGCAGCGCTTCTCGGGAAAGCCGGGCGTCAAGAAGTGGCTCGACCGCACCGTCGGCTCGGCGTTCGTCGGCCTGGGACTGAAGCTCGCCGCCGCCACGCGCTGACATTGAATTTTTCGCTTCCGCCAATATCTAACAGATCGCTTACAATGCGCTCGCGCCTGGCACCAGTTGACCGGCTGGCGGCGGGCGTTCAACGATCGATTTGATCCCCTGATGGGTGAAGGAGCACAGCATATGTTCAACTGGGTCAAGACCGCGATGTTGATGGCCGCGATTACGGCCCTTTTCATCGCGATTGGCGGGCTGATCGGCGGGCATCGCGGGATGGTGCTGGCGCTGTTCTTCGCGCTCGCCATGAACTTCTTCTCGTACTGGTATTCGGACAAGATGGTCCTGCGCATGTACAACGCCCAGGAAGTCGACGAGACCACGGCACCCCAGTTCTATCGCATGGTTCGCGATCTCGCCGCGCGCGCTGGCTTGCCGATGCCGCGCGTCTACCTCATCAACGAGGACGCGCCCAACGCGTTCGCCACGGGCCGCAACCCCGAGCATGCCGCCGTCGCCGCGACCACGGGCATTCTGCGCGTGTTGTCCGAGCGCGAGATGCGCGGCGTGATGGCGCACGAACTGGCGCACGTGAAGCACCGCGACATTCTCATCTCGACGATTTCAGCCACCATGGCCGGCGCGATCTCGGCGCTTGCCAACTTCGCGATGATTTTCGGCGGACGCGACGAGAACGGCCGTCCCGCGAACCCGATCGCGAGCATTGCCGTCGCGCTTCTCGCGCCGATTGCTGGCGCGCTCATCCAGATGGCGATTTCGCGGGCGCGCGAGTTCGAGGCCGACCGCGGCGGCGCCGAGATTTCGGGCGATCCGCAGGCGCTCGCCACGGCGCTCGACAAGATTCACCGCTACGCGCAGGGCATTCCGTTCCAGGCAGCCGAAGAGCATCCGGCCACGGCGCAGATGATGATCATGAATCCGCTTTCCGGCGGCGGTCTGCAGAACCTGTTCAGCACGCACCCGTCGACGGAAGAGCGCATCCGCCGGTTGATGGAAATGGCCGCGGGCAGACGTTGAAGCCGCGAGCGGTATTACCGGAACGCCTCTTCGGAGGCCATGCCGTTCGGTGAAGCTTTTCCGAAGATCGAGCGGCAGGACGGGACTTGACGGCCCGGTCGCATTGTCGGCCGGGCCGTTTTACGTTGATGAGCAGATCGATGCATTCGCGCGGTCCGGCTATGGCGTTTTGTAACGTGCGGGATCGAGGCGCGTCGGCGCCACGCTTGCTTCGACTGCAAATGAAGCCGCGATTCAGGCCATGAAGCGCCCGGCGCACGCCACGCGCACACGTTCCACGACGGCGCTCCATGCTTCGTCGGCCCGCTGGCGGAACAGGCGCAGCGTGCCCGGATACCACGGTGAATCGTCGCGCCCGTGCATCCAGCGCCAGTCCGGGTCGTAATGCGGCAGCAGCACCCAGCACGGCTTGCCGAGCGATGCCGCCAGATGCGCGGTGGACGTGTCCACGCAAATCACGAGATCGAGGTGCGCGATGATGGCCGCCGTATCGACGAAATCGTGCACGTCGGTGCCGAGGTGCAACAGCGGCAGGCTTGCCGGCGGATTCTGGGCTTCATCCTCTCCCCGACCTTTTTGCAGGCTCACGAACCGCAGCCCCGGCACGTTCCAGAGCGGCGCAAGCACGGCCAGCGAGGGCAGCGAGCGATGTGCGTCGTTGAAGTGCTTCGGGTTGCCCTTCCAGACGATCCCGATGCGCGGCCCTGGCGCGAGCGTGGCAAGGCGCGCGCCCCATTGTTCGACGAGCGCGGGTTCGGGCGTGAAGACGAGCGGCGCCGGGATCGTATCGAGCGTCGTGCGCACACGATGGGGCACGCTGATGGGGCTCACCCAGCAGTCGTACTGGCGCGATGCGGCCGCCCCGGCTTCGTGGTCGAGCACGGCATCGATGCCTTCGACGCCACGAAAGAGCCGATGCAGCGGCCGCTGGCAGACGAACGCCACATGCGCCGCGCCTTGGTCCTTGAGCATGCGTGCATAGCGGCCGAACTGCAGCATGTCGCCGAGGCCGTCTTCCTGCCACAGCAGCAAGGCCTTGCCCGCGAGCGGTTCGCCTTGCCACACCGGGCACTGCAGCAGGCGTTGCGTCGCGTGATGCACGAAGCCCGGCATCGCATAGCGGCATTCGTAGCGTGCGAAGCCCTCTTCGAAGCGGCCCATGCTGATGAGCAGGGTGGCGAGGCGGAATTTCGCGTCGCCGTAATCGGGATTCGCCGTCAGCGCGCGGCGGTAGCCAGCTTCCGCTTCGTCGAGGAGGCCGCGTTCCTTTGCGAGGCTCGCGAGATTGAAGTGCGCCTCGGCGAAATCGGGGCGCACGGCAACGGCTTCGTGGAGCACATCGAGTGCTTCGCTGCGGCGCCCGAGCGCCATCAGCACGCAAGCGAGGTTGTTATACGCTTCGACGCGGTGAGGCACGCGGCGCACCGTCTCGCGATAAGCGGCTTCCGCTTCGGGCAGCCGCTCGAGCGCGTGCAGCGCGACGCCGAGATTGTAGTGCGCCTCGGCGTGGTTCGGTGCGAGCGCAAGCGTCTGCCGGAAGGCGGCTTCCGCCTCCGGCGCGCGTTTGAGATCGGTGAGCACGCAACCAAGGTTGTTGAGCGCGTCCACGAAATTGGGGCGGATCTGGAGCGCGATGCGGATCGCGAGTTCTGCCTCGGCGAGTTTGCCGGATGCCTTGAACAGCATTGCCAGATTGTTGAGCGCTTCCGGGTACTGCGGCTGGATCAGCAGCGCCTGGCGCCAGGCCTCGGCGGCTGCATCGCCTTGCCCATGGTCTCGCAGCAGCGTGCCGAGGCTGTTGTAGGCCTTGGCATGGCGTGCGTTCGCCGCGATGGCGGCGCGAAACGCGCTTTCGGCTTCGGCGCGGCGGCTTTGTCCCTGGTGCAGGAGGCCGAGGTTGTAGTGCGCGTCGGCGTGAGCGGGGTGATGCGCGAGCACGGCGCGAAACGCGGCTTCGGCTTCGGCGTACCGCTCTTGACGCTGCAATACAACGCCGAGGTTGCTGCGCGCATCGGCGTCGGCAGGCGTCAGGACCAACAGCTTTTGATACACCGCTTCTGCTTGCGCGAAGCGGCCCAAGGCCGCAAAGAGTGCTGCGAGACCGGTATATGCCGGCGCGAAGTCAGGTTTCGCTGCGAGACAGCGCATCCACAGCGCCTCGGCGCGCGGGGCGTCGCCCGTGCCCGTCGCGCTGAGAGCCGCGAGATGGAGAGCCGGCGCAAGCGCGGCGGCGTCGGCTGCCGCATCGTGGCCGACGTGCGGTTCGAGCAGCGCGAGCGCGTCTGCGAAGCGGTGCGCTTCGCAGAGCGCATTGGCTTCGCGCAGGATGTCGTCGGGGGCGGGCGCAAGGGGCGTCGTAATGGGCACGGTGAACGATATTAAGAGGCGAGGTGCGGCACTTGCGCGGCGGGAACAATGAGGCATGTCGAGCTTACGACAGCTCGTGTCCAGGCAACACCGCGAACTGAGCGCATACGCTGCCACTATTCGGGCTATGGAGAAGCGCGGCCGGACACCCCAAAACTTGCAGACGGCTTGCAAGCGCTTCCATATTCACCCCGCCGCAGCTCATCCGGCGAAAACAGGCTTCTTTCATCGCAGGAGACCTCTTGGGAGGCGTTTTTTTATTCAACCCGCCGCCGTGGCGTCGCCGTCCATAGGTCGCGCGCTTGCGTGAGCCGCAACCCGCAACGCCCGCTGGCGCATGGACACCACGAAGAACACGAAATAGACGCCTATGAACCACGCGGCGTCGAGAATGGTGAAAACGTGTGTGAGCTTGACCGCTATCCACGCGGCGATGAACGCCAACGGGACGGCGTAGAAAAACGCGCGATCCATCCGGCGACCGGCGTTGCTGCTCTGGAACAGCGAGACGTAGCAGCATGCAAAAAACGGCGCGATATCGTATTCCTTCATTCGCGGATTCAGCGCCATTGCGAACGCAAGGATGTAGAACAACCTGCCCGATGCGTCTTCGCAAGCCATGAGGCGCGGGCTGCGCAACGGATTGACCGCGCACGCGAATAGCGCCAAGACGACCAGTTCGTGGATCAGGACATCGTCGAAAGCGGATAAGGCGCGCACGTGTTGCTCGAGTATTCCGAACAGCACGAGCCCGGAATCGTTCTGGGTGAGCATCTGCCAGTGCAGCATGGTTTCGAAGGCGGCCCACAGGTTCGGTTCGAGCGCGACCTGCGCGATGATTGCGAGCGCAACGCAGACGGGCGCCGCGAAGAAATAGCGCACGCCCTTGGGGATAAAGAGGAACACGACGGCGTACGTCAGGAAATAGATCTTGATGGAGGCAAAGAGAACGATGAAGAAGGTCAGTACGCAGTCCCTGAGCATCGTGCGGCCTTTCTCCCGGGAAGCCGCATAGAAGAGGGCAATCACCAGCAGGTGAGCGAAGATGGCGAAGTTCCCCGTGACAACGCCGCCTACGCCTGCGCCGCCGGTCAGGAAACCCAATGCGCCCGCGACCAGAAAATCTGCATGTCTGAGGCTATAGGCGAGATAAACCAGCGACGCGCAAACCAAAGCCAGATAGAGCCAGTGAAACGGAATCCGGGAAAAGAGATTCAGGAAGATGGGCGGATAGACGAAGGCGAGCGCGTGCGGCGCGTAGGGATTGGCGCCGCGATTGAACTGATTGAGCGCGCTCGCGTAGACCGTGTAGTCCCAGAACGGCGAAAGCAGCTTTCCGCGTCCTTGCTGGAAAACGGAAAAGAGCGCAACGAAGGCGAGGAACGCGATGTCGTGTTGCTTCCCGAGTGGTTTCATGATGACCGTCGAGGAACGGGGAGGGCGTGCGCTTTCGTCGCCATGATGCGGCGAGCGGCCAGGCGATATCCGCCAATATGTATCCGGATGCCCGCGCGGCCGGCGCGCCCGCGGACGCGGTCTCGTCAGCGGGCGCGTGCGGCGAAACAGTGTTGCGCGCCTGCCACGCTACAATGGCTCGCTTGTGCATCATTGAGGCCGGCGGTTCGCCGCGGCCCGCATCCGGTTTCTTCATGACATCCAGCCCATCCCGGCGACCTTCCGCGCCGTCACACGGCAAAAAGAGATCTCCATCGCCCGCGCGCCGTCAGGACGCGGCGCCGGCACACAATGCCGTGCATCTGGCCCCCGATTCGCTCGGCTTCGCGCTGGACCAGGCTGCCCAGGCGGTCGGCGCGGTGCGCGCCGGCGCGGCGCTGCCTGCCGCGCTCGCCAGCGCCTTCGCCGCCTTGCCCGCTGATTTCGCTCCGCAGGCGCGCGGCGCCGTGCAGGACATCGCCTACCGCACGATGCGGCGGCTCGGCACCGTGGATTGGCTGATCCGTCAGCGCGTGAACAAGGCGCCCCCGCCGCCCGTCGCAAATCTGCTCGCCTGCGCGTTGGCGCTGCTCGTCGAAGACGAGGCGAGCGCCGCCTACACAGCGTTTACGGTCGTCGATCAAGCCGTGCGCGCCGTGGGCGCGCGACGCGAGATCGCGTTCGCGAAGGGGCTCGTCAACGCAGTGCTGCGCGGCTTCCTGCGCGAGCGCGAAACGGCGCTCGCCGCCGCGCATACCGACGAGGTCGCGCGCTGGAATTATCCGCGCTGGTGGATCGACGCCATCCGCGCCGCGTGGCCCGACGACTGGCAGGCGATCCTGGCGGCCGGCAACGTGCAAGGCCCGCTCACGCTGCGCGTGAACGCGCGCCGCACGAGCGCCGCCGACTACGTGCAGCGGCTCGCCGCCGAAAACATCGCCGCGACGCAGATCGGCGAGCACGCCGTGCGCCTTGCCGCGCCGCTGCCCGTCGAGCGCATTCCCGGCTTCCTCGCCGGCGACGTGTCCGTGCAGGACGCCGGCGCGCAGCGCGCCGCGGAAGTCCTCGGCGTGCGCGACGGCATGCGCGTGCTCGACGCATGCGCGGCGCCCGGCGGCAAGAGCGGCCATCTGCTGGAGCTTGCCGACATCGACCTGATCGCGCTCGAAAGCGACGCGGCGCGCGCGGCGCGCATCGGCGAAAACTTCGCGCGCCTCGGTTTTGCGCAAGACGATCCCGCGCACCCGTCGCGGCGCGCGAAGATCGTGGTGGGCGACGCGGGCGAGCCCGCCGCGTGGCACGACGGCGAGCGCTTCGACCGTATTCTCGCCGACGTGCCGTGCTCGGCCTCGGGCATCGTGCGCCGCCATCCGGACATCCGCTGGCTGCGCCGCGAAAGCGACATCGCCGCGCTCGCCGCCGAACAGCGCCGCATTGCCGACGCGCTGTGGCCGCTGCTCAAGCCCGGCGGCGAGCTGCTCTACGTGACCTGCTCGATCTTCCCCGAGGAAGGCGAGGCGCAGGCGCGCTGGTTTGAAAGCACCCACGCGGATGCGGTACGATTGGACGCCCCGGGGCAACTGCTGCCCACGGCGGACGGCGCGCCGGCCGGGGGGCCAGAATGCGGCGCAGCCAGCGAGGCGCGGCAGGATGCCGAAGTCAAGGCCACAGCGACGGCAAATGCCTGCCCCGTTCCCGATCGCACCGCAGATCACGACGGATTCTTCTACGCGCGCTTTCAGAAACGGTGACCATCAAACGTTTTTTCACGCTGCGGCTCGCGGCCCTGATCTGGCTGGTGCTGGCCATCGTCGGCCTCGTGGCCGCTGCGCCGGCGCGCGCGGATTCGATTTCGGTGCAGCGCGCGTCACTGCAGGCCGACGGCAACGGCTGGAGCCTCGACGCGCGCTTCGACTTCGAGCTCAACAGCAGCCTGGAAGACGCCGTCAACAAGGGCATTCCGCTTTACTTCACCACCGACTTCCAGCTCACGCGTCCGCGCTGGTACTGGTTCGACGAGCAGCCGGTGAGCGTTTCGCAGAGCATTCGCCTGTCGTTCCAGCCGCTCACGCGCGAGTACCGCGTATCGAGCGGCGGCCTGCAGCTCGGTTTCTCCACGCTCGCCGAAGCGCTCGCGGTCATCAAGCACGTTACGTCGTGGCACGTGATCGACCGCAACGACGTGCACCCGGGCGAAACCTACACGGCGTCGGTGCGCATGCAGCTCGACGTCGCGTTGATGCCCAAGCCCTTCCAGATCGACGCGGTCAACAACCGCGACTGGAACCTCGCTTCCGACTGGAAGCGCTTTAACTTCACGGTGACCGAACGTGCTAGATAAAGTACGCCGCGCCACCAGCTTCAGCAGCGTCGTCGTCAAGCTGCTCGTTTCGACCGTCGCGTTCACGGCGACGTTGCTGCTCGTGCTGCTCGCCGCCGCGAGCGCGAACACCGAGTTCTTCGACCGCTACTATGGCTGGCTCTACGCCGCCAATATCGTCGTCGCGCTGATCTTCATGTCGGTGGTCACGGCGCTCGTGATCGTGATCGCCGTGCGCCTGAGGCGCGGCAAGTTCGGCACGCGGCTGCTCGCCAAGCTCGCGTTCTTCTTTGCGCTCGTGGGCGTGGTGCCGGGCGGCATCATCTACATCGTCTCGTATCAGTTCGTGTCGCGCTCGATCGAGTCGTGGTTCGACGTGAACGTGGAAACCGCGCTCACGGCGGGCCTGAACCTCGGGCGCGGCATGCTCGACGCGTCGCTTTCCGACTTGCAGACCAAGGCGCGCCTCATGGCCGAGCAGATCGCAAGCGGCGACGCCGCGGGCACCACGCTCACGCTCCTGCGCGCGCGCGATCAGTTCGGCGTGCAGGACGCGATGATCGTCGAGCCCGTGCGCAGCATGTCGGGCGCGGCGCCGGACATGCACGTGGTGGCGCAGGCATCGAGCAACTTCTCGTCGCTCATGCCCGGCGATATGCCCACGGCGCTCATGCTCGATCAGGCGCGCGGGCGCGGTTTTGCCGCGATCGAAGGCGAGGTCGACGGCGACCCGCATCTGCATGGTCCGAAGGGCGCGCTGCGACTGCGCGTGGTCACGCGCATCCCCGACGCGAACACCACGGACCTGCAACCGGCCGAGCGCTTCCTGCAACTGGAGCAGCCCGTGCCGGCCGCGCTCGCGCGCAACGCCGACGCCGTGCAGCGCGCCTATCGCGAGTATCAGGAGAAGGCGCTCGGCCGCACGGGCCTGCGCAAGATGTATATCGGCACGCTCACGCTCGCGCTCTTTCTCGCCACCTTCGTCGCGATGATGCTGGCGCTCGCGCTCGGCAACCAGCTTGCGAGGCCGCTCTTCCTGCTCGCGCAGGGCACGAAGGAAGTGACCGAGGGCGACTACACGCCCAAGCGCGAGATCAAGTCGCGCGACGAGCTGGGCTTTCTCACGCAGTCGTTCAACGCGATGACGCGCCAGCTTTCGGAAGCGCGTCAGGCCGTGGAGAAGAACCGCATCGCGCTCGAGCATTCGAAGGCGTATCTGGAGAGCATTCTCGCGAACCTCACGGCGGGCGTGTTCGTGTTCGACCGGCAGTTCCGGCTCACGACGGCGAACCCCGGCGCGGAACGCATTTTCCGTCAGCCGTTCCAGACCCAGCTTGGCGTGTCGCTCGATCACATCGGCGCGCTCACGGAGTTCGGCGCGATGGTGCGCAAGGCGTTCGCCGACCAGGAAGCGTCGCGTGGCGACGGCGACCACGATCGCGGCCACTGGCAGCAGCAGTTCTCGGTGCCGATGCCCGGCGAGACCGAACCGCTCACGCTGCTCGTGCGCGGCGCGCGTCTCGTTTCCGACACGGGCCGCGACGCGGGCGACATGCAGACGTCGGGCTACGTGGTCGTGTTCGACGACATCTCCGACGTGATCTCGGCGCAGCGCTCGGTGGCGTGGGGCGAGGTCGCGCGGCGACTCGCGCACGAGATCAAGAATCCGCTCACGCCGATCCAGCTCTCGGCCGAACGCCTGCAGATGAAGCTCACCGACAAGCTCGCGCCTTCCGACGCCGAAGTGCTCAAGCGCGGCGCGACGACCATCGTGAACCAGGTCGCGGCGATGAAGCAGATGGTCGACGACTTCCGCGACTACGCGCGCACGCCGCCCGCGGTGCTCGCCAGTCTGCAGCTCAACGATCTCGTGAGCGAAGTGCTCACGCTCTATGGCGCGGAAGAAGGCAAGAGCGCGATCAAGGTCGAGCTCTCCGATTTGCCGGTGATACGCGGTGACGCCACGCAACTGCGTCAGGTGATCCACAACCTGCTGCAGAACGCGCAGGACGCGGTGGCCGACACGGAGAATCCCCGCGTGACGCTCGAAACGCGCGCCGTAGAATACGGAGACCCCGACGCGCAGGGCCGCACGCGCGTGGCGGTGCGTCTCACGGTGTCGGACAACGGTCCGGGGTTCCCGGCGCGCATCCTCACGCGCGCGTTCGAACCCTATGTGACGACCAAAGCCAAAGGAACAGGGCTCGGGCTTGCGATGGTCAAGAAGATCGTCGACGAGCACGGCGCGCGCATCGACATCCGCAATCGACTGAGAGCCGGCGATGTGATAGAAGGCGCGCAGATCTCGATTCTCTTTCTCCAGCTGGCGGGTGACGCCACCCCGGATGCCGCCGCTCCCGGAGCCGGCACATCGGGCGACGGGCATGCGCGCGCCGCAGCCGGGCGGGGATCAAAAGCAACAGTGCAGACAAGGGCAGCGTAAATGGCAACCATCCTGGTGGTAGATGATGAAATGGGCATCCGGGAATTGCTCTCGGAGATCCTGAGCGACGAGGGACACGTCGTGGAGCTGGCAGAAGATGCGCAGCAGGCGCGCGACTTCCGGCAGCGCCAGGTGCCCGACCTCGTGCTGCTCGATATCTGGATGCCGGACACCGATGGCGTGACGCTGCTCAAGGAGTGGGCGGCGCTCGGTCAGCTCACGATGCCGGTCATCATGATGTCGGGGCACGCGACCATCGACACCGCCGTCGAGGCGACCAAGATCGGCGCGCTCAACTTCCTCGAAAAGCCGATCGCGATGCAGAAGCTGCTCAAGGCGGTCGAACAGGGGCTCGCCCGCGGTACGGCCGCGCCGGTCACGCCGGCTGCATCCGCGAAACCCCCGGCGGGCGGACCGGCCGTGGTGGCTTCGGCGGCGGCGCTGCCCGTGCTGGGCGCCGACGGCGTGCACGGCATGCCGGGCGGCACACTGGCGGCGCAAACGGCTTCCATCTCGTTCGACATTCCGCTGCGCGACGCTCGCGACGCGTTCGAGCGCGCCTACTTCGAGTACCACCTCGCGCGCGAGAACGGCAGCATGACGCGTGTGGCGGAGAAAACGGGACTTGAGCGCACGCACCTGTACCGCAAGCTCAAGCAGCTCGGCGTGGATCTCGGCAAGAGCAAGGGCGAGTAAAGACGAACGAAGCGGACGAACGAAGCGCGGTCGCATCCAGTTTTTGCGAAAGCCACTTGCGCAAGTCCGTTATGCCCGCTATAATCTTCTTTCTTCGTTGGCCCGGTAGCTCAGTTGGTAGAGCAGCGGATTGAAAATCCGCGTGTCGGTGGTTCGATTCCGCCCCAGGCCACCAGAATGCAGCCCCAGGAGATCGTTCGATTCCTGGGGCTTTTTCGTTGTCTTGCGGATGCACTCAAGCGCGCAAGCCTGGTGTCGGCGCAGACCTCGGCGGTATCCAGGGTATAAGGCCGGCGCCGTGTCCGCACAGGGCCCCCGGCCTATACTGCATGAGTCGGCGCGCGGGTTGTCCGCGCCGGTCCGCCTGGGCGTGTCGAGCAGCGAAAGCGTCCGCGCGGAAACCTCATTCACGGAGTTTCACGGTGACTCGAACAGAAGCCAAGGGCGCGCTCGTGTTGTTTTCCGGCGGCCAGGACTCGGCCACGTGCCTCGCATGGGCACTCGACCGCTACGAGAGCGTCGAGACGCTCGGCTTCGATTACGGCCAGCGTCATCGCGTCGAGCTGGAGTGCCGCGAGAGCTTTCGCGCGGCGATCGCGCGCACGTTCCCCGCATGGGGCGAGCGTCTAGGCGACGATCACATGATCGACCTCTCGGTGCTCGGCTCGATCAGCGACACGGCCATGACGCGCGAGATCGAGATCGAAACGGCCGCGAGCGGCCTGCCGAACACGTTCGTGCCTGGCCGCAATCTGATGTTCATGCAGATCGCTGCGGCGATCGCCTATCGTCGCGGGCTCAAGGTGCTCGTCGGCGGCATGTGCGAAACCGACTTCTCGGGCTACCCCGACTGCCGCGACGACACCATGAAGGCGCTGCAGGTCGCGCTCAATCTCGGCATGGACACGCGCTTCCTGCTGGAAACGCCGCTCATGTGGCTCGACAAGGCCGACACGTGGCGGCTCGCGGAAAAACTGGGCGGCGAGGCGCTGGTGGACATGGTGCGCGTCGAAACGCACACCTGCTACGTGGGCGAGCGCGCGGAGCTTCACGCATGGGGCTTCGGCTGCGGCGGGTGTCCGGCCTGCAAGTTGCGCAAGCGTGGCTATGAAGCGTATCTCGCGGGCGAGAACGTGACGGAAGCGCCGCTCTGAGCAGGCTGGCCACAGTGACGATCGTCGGGACCGCGCACGGGCGGCGCGCCCCGCTGGGACGATGAATCCGCGCCCGGGACCAACCGGCTTTCCATGAGCCAAAATCAGGCAGCAGCATGACTTACGCGGTTAAGGAAATTTTCTACACGTTGCAGGGCGAGGGCGCGAACGCCGGGCGTCCGGCCGTGTTCTGCCGGTTTGCCGGCTGCAATCTGTGGTCGGGCCGCGAGGAAGATCGCGCCGAGGCCGTCTGCCGCTTCTGCGATACCGACTTCGTCGGCACTGACGGGGAGAACGGCGGAAAGTACCGCACGCCCGAAGAACTCGTCGCGAAGGTCGCGTCGCTGTGGCCCGAAGGCGAGGTCAACCGCTTCGTGGTCTGCACGGGCGGAGAGCCGATGCTGCAGATCGACCCGCCCTTTATCGACGCGCTGCACGCCGCAGGCTTCGAGGTCGCCATCGAAACGAACGGCTCGCTGCCGGTGCCCGAAACCATCGACTGGATCTGCGTGAGCCCGAAGGCCGGCGCGCCGCTCGTCGTCACGAAGGGCAACGAGCTCAAGGTCGTCGTGCCGCAGGAAAACCAGCGTCTTGCCGACTATGCGAAGCTCGATTTCGAGTATTTTCTCGTGCAGCCCATGGACGGCCCGTCGCGGGACCTGAACACGAAACTGGCCATCGACTGGTGCAAGCGCCATCCGCAGTGGCGCCTGTCGATGCAGACCCACAAGTACCTGAACATTCCCTGATTCCGAAGAAGCGCCGTGCTGACGATCACCCGAAAACTCGAATTCGACGCGGGCCACCGCATTCCCGACCACCGCAGCCAGTGCCGCAACCTGCACGGCCATCGCTACGTGCTCGAAATCACGCTGCAAGGCGACCTCGTCGAGACCGAGGGCGCGCCCGACCGCGGCATGGTGATGGACTTCGCGGACGTGAAGTCGCTCGCGAACCAGCACCTCGTCGACCTGTGGGATCACGCGTTCCTCGTGTTCGAGGGCGACACGCAGGTACGCGGTTTTCTCGAAACGCTGCCGGGTCACAAGACGGTCGTGATCGACCGCATCCCGACCGTGGAGAATCTCGCGGCCATCGCGTTCGACATTCTCGCGAACGTGTACGACGCGCATTACGGCGTGAATCTGCGCCTGCACAAGTTGCGCCTTTACGAGACGCCGAACTGCTGGGCCGAAGTCACGCACGACTGACGACTGACGCGCGAAAGACCCGTCACATCCGCCTCACCCTCGCTTCGCCGCACCGCGCAAGACCGGGTTTTCCGTGTCGGCCCGCAAACTTTTGTCGCGGTATGATCGTCCCCGCAAGGTCAGCGCACTCTCGCGCGCGGCCCGACAACTCATAACGGAGCGAGACATGCCGGCTGCCGCGTCGCCGGGCGAAACCGCCCGCGCATCCCGCGCGCGCCCTGCAGCCTCGCCGGGAGCACGGCGATGAGCACCTTCACCAACCCACTCAAGGAACGCCTCAAGGAGGCGGAGCCGCTGTTCGGCCTATGGCTTTCGATGAGCAGCGAAACCGCCGCCGAGGCGCTCGCCCACGCCGGCTTCGACTGGCTGCTGATCGACATGGAGCACACGCCCAACGACGGCGCCGACACCCTCGCGCAACTGCGCGCGATCGCTGCCGCCCATCTGCCCACCGAGCCCGTGGTGCGCATTCCCGACAGCGAGCCCTGGCTCGTCAAGCACGTGCTCGACGCGGGCGCGCGCACCGTGATGTTCCCCAACGTGAGCTCCGCCGAAGAAGCCGCGCGCGCTGTGAGCCTCACGCAGTATCCCGATGCGCGCATGCCGGGCGGCCAGCGCGGCGTGGCCGGCGTGGTGCGGGCGGCGGCTTACGGCATGCGGCGCGACTACCTCCAGAGCGCGAATGCGCAGATCGCGACGATTGTGCAGATCGAATCGGCGGCGGCGCTCGCCGAAGTCGAGAAAATCGCGGCGGTGCCGGGCGTCGATTGCCTCTTCGTGGGGCCCGCCGATCTGGCCGCGAGCCTTGGTCACCTCGGCGACTCGAAGCATCCCGAGGTGCTCGCCGCCGTGCAGCGCATCGTCGCGGCTGCGCGCAACGCGGGCGTCGCGGTGGGCATTTTCGCGATGGATGCAGCCGGCGCGAAGCAGTATCGCGAGATGGGCTTCAGCTTCATCGCGCTCGCCGCCGACGTGATCTGGCTCGTGCGCGCGACACGCCAGGCGCTCCAGGAGGCGAGATCATGAGGCGTTCGAAAGCGCTTTTGGCGCGAGTTCCCGGGCAGGTCGCGCGCGCGGCGGCGGTCGCCTGCCTCGCGGGCGCGGCGCTTTGCGCGAGCGCGGTTGCCGCGGCGACCGGCGCCGGCAGCGCCGCCGCAGGCGCGCAACCGGATCCGCAGACGGCCAACGCCGTCGCCGACTACAACGCCGGCAACCTCGGGGCGGCGCGCTCGGAATTCCAGGCGGCTGCCGAGCGCGGCAACTGCCTGGCGGAATTCAACTACGCGATGATGCTCGTGAACGGCGAGGGCGGTGCCGCCGACGTGGGCGAGGGCCGCAAGTGGCTGCGCAAGGCCGCCGACGCGAACATGTCGCATGCGCAAT
Source organism: Paraburkholderia lycopersici (assembly GCF_900096975.1). Lineage (GTDB taxonomy): Bacteria > Pseudomonadota > Gammaproteobacteria > Burkholderiales > Burkholderiaceae > Paraburkholderia > Paraburkholderia lycopersici. Next base: position 617,888 of record NZ_FMYQ01000001.1, on the reverse strand, counting down.
ACGTCTACGGCAAGATGTACGACGATGGCGATTTCGTCGAGCGCGATCCGGTGCAGGCGCACCAGTGGTTTCTCAAGGCGGCGAAGCAGGGCCACGTGCAGGCCGAACTCGCGCTCGCGAACCAGTACCTCGACGGGCGCGGCACCACGCGCGACAACAAGCAGGCGTTCTACTGGTACAAGAAGGCCGCCGAGGGCGGCGACATGACCGCGCAATACGTGACCGGCTCGTTCTACGAGCGCGGCGGCGACGGCGTGCCGAAGAACCTCAACGTCGCGCGCGCGTACTATGCGGCGGCGGCCGCGCAGGGCGATCCGGTGGCGAGGCTCAAATACCAGCAGTTGAGCGCGCAACTGATGAAGTCGGCGCCCACGCAGTGACGGGACACGGCCGCGCAGTGCGGTCCAAAAGCGCAAACGCGCCGGACCATGCCGGCGCGTTTTTCATGGCGCATCGATAAGGGCGGATATCGCCGCCCGGCTGCGTCGCTAACTCTGCATCAGCCGCTTCTGGCGTCCAACGCTCATGATGAGCCCGATCGCCACACCGAGCGTGGTGAGCGCCGTGCCGCCGTAGCTCATGAACGGCAGCGGCACGCCCACCACCGGCAGGATGCCGCTCACCATCCCGATATTGACGAACGCGTAGGTGAAGAACGCCATGGTGAGCGAACCGGCCAGTAATCGCCCGAAGAGCGTCGCGCCGTTCGCGGCGATATACAGGCCGCGCGCGATCAGGCACATGTAGAGCGTGAGCAGCACGAGGCCGCCCGCCATGCCGAACTCCTCGGAGAACACCGCGAAAATGAAGTCGGTGTGCTTCTCGGGGATGAACTCCAGGTGCGACTGCGTGCCCTTGAGCCAGCCCTTGCCAAGCGGACCGCCGGAGCCGATCGCGATCACGGCCTGGATCGTATGGAAACCCTTGCCGAGCGGATCGGAGGTCGGGTCGAGCAGCGTGCAGATGCGGTGCTTCTGGTAGTCGTGCATGAGCGGCCAGTTCACCTGCGGCTGGCAGATCTTGTCCTGGAACGCCGCGATCGACGCCACCGCGATCACGCCCGCGATCAGCACGGGCACGATCAGCTTGAACGAGAGCCCCGCGAAATAGATCACGAAGAGCCCGGACGCGAACACGAGCACGGCGGTGCCGAGATCGGGCTGCTTGGCGATCAGGCCCACCGGCACGAGCAGGATCACGAAGCCCACGACGAAGTCGTACCAGCGCATCACGCCTTCGCGGCGCTGGTAGTACCACGCGAGCATGAGCGGCGTGGCGATCTTGAGAATTTCCGAAGGCTGGATCACGACGCCCACGTTGATCCAGCGCTTCGCGCCCTTGCGCGTGAGGCCGAACAGCGCCACGGCAACGAGCAATGCGATGCCGAAGGTATAGACCGGTACCGCGAAACGCATGAGCGTGTTGGGCGGCACATTGGCGAGCCCCCACATCAGCACGAAGGTGAGCATGATGTTGCGCAACTGGTCTTCCACGCGGCCCGGCACGTCGAGGCTTGCGCTGTACAGCGTGACGATACCCACGCACAGCAGCAGGAACACCGTGAGCGCGAGCGGGCGGTCGAAGCCTAGAAACATCTTGCGCAGCGTGTCGAGTACCGCGCGCTTGTCGATCTTGTCGAACTGGAAGAAAGGCATGGTGGATCCTTACTCGTCGATGCCGCCTGTTGCGGGCCTGGGCGGCGGCGCGAGCGTGGCCGCATCGGGCGCGCTCGCGGGCCGACGCGGACGATGGGGGCCCGGGCCGAAGTGGCGGGGCACGGAGGCGGGGGCCGGGCGGGCGGCGCCCGTGTCGGGCGCGCCGGCCGTGCTGGCGGCGGCGCCGTTCACGGCGTCGGTGCGGGCGGGTGCTTCGGAACCGGCCGGCTGGCGGCGCGGCTCGCTGGCCGTTGCATGGGGCGCGGCGGGCGCAGCGGCGCTCGCGGGCGCGGGCCGGACGGCTGTGCCGGCAACTGGCGCGGCCGCGGAGGCCGCGGTCGCCGCCGCCGCGCCCGACGTACCCGAAGCTGCCGCCGAGGCAGCCGAAGCCGCCTCGGCGGCCAGTGCCGCGCCGGGAACCGGCAGCGGCGTGAAGCCCGCGGCGACCCGCACTGGCTGCGCGGCGGCCGTGCCCGATGCCGTCAGCGGGGCCGGCGCGCCGATGACCGGCGCGGAAGCGTCTTCCGTCGCCGACGCCGCAGCGCTCACGGCCGCTTGTTCGACGCCCGGCTTGAGCCGGTCGGTGAGGTAGTAATCGAGCACGCGGCGCGCGATCGGGCCCGCGGCCTGTGCGCCCCAGCCGCCGTTTTCGACGATCAGCGCGAGCGCGATCTGCGGCTTCTCGGCAGGCGCGAACGCGATGAAGAGCGCGTGGTCGCGCAGATTCTCGGCCAGCGCGTGCGCCTTGTACTTGCCGCCCTGCAGCGAGAAGACCTGCGCCGTGCCGGTCTTGCCCGCCGACGTGTAGGGCGCGTTGCGGAACACCTGATACGCCGTGCCCGACGGATTCATCGTCACGTTTTCCATGCCGCGCTTCACGACGTCGATGTCGGACTGCGACACGTTCAGGCGGCCGCTTTCGCTCGGCACCGTCAGGCGCTCCTGCTTCGTGATCGGGTTTTCGATTTCCTTCACGAGGTGCGGCTTCATGAGCACGCCGTTGTCGGCGAGCGTGGCGGTGGCGTGCGCGAGCTGCAGGATCGTGAACGAGTTGTAGCCCTGGCCGATGCCGAGGCTGATCGTCTCGCCCTCGTACCAGCGCTGCTGCTCGGGCTTGCGGTAGGCCTTGCGCTTCCATTCCGTGGACGGCAGGATGCCGCGCGCCTCGCCCGCGATGTCGATGCCGGTGATCTGGCCGAAGCCGAGCGGCTTCATGAAGCCCGCGATGGCGTCCACGCCGAGGTCGTGCGCGAGCATGAAGAAGTAGGTGTCGTTGGACACCATGATCGCGCGGTTCATGTCGATCCAGCCCTGGCCCGAGCGCACGTCGTTGTTGAAGCGGTGGCCGCCGAACATGTAGTAGCCGGGGTCCGAGAAGCCCCACTGCGGCGTGCGCTTGTGCAGCGTGAGCGCGGCGAGCGCCATGAACGGCTTGTAGGTCGAGCCCGGCGGATAGGTGCCGTGCAGCGGACGGTTCAGCAGCGGGTGATCGGGCGAGTTGTTGAGGTCGTCCCAGGTTTGCTGGTCGATGCCGTCGACGAATGCGTTCGGGTCGAAGCTCGGCGCCGAAACGAACGCGAGAATGTCGCCCGTGGACGGCTCGATCGCGACGAGCGCGCCGCGCTTGCCCGCGAAGGCCTGCTCCGCGACCTGCTGCAGGCCGATGTCGATCGAGAGCACGAGATTGTTGCCCGGCGTGGCCTGGGTGCGCGAGAGCGTGCGCACGGGCCGCCCGCCCGCCGTGACTTCGACTTCCTCGAAGCCCGTCAGGCCATGCAGCTCGGTTTCGTAGCTCTGCTCGACGCCGATCTTGCCGATGTAGTCGGTGCCGTTGTAGTTGTTCGCATCGAGACGCGGATCGTAGTGCTCGGGATCGCTGTCGTTCTGGTCGCTCATGTCGTCGATGCGTTCCTGGTCGCGCTGCGAGATACGGCCGATATAGCCGATCACATGCGCGGCCGTCGGACCGAGCGGGTACTGGCGGAACAGGCGCGCGCGCACCTCCACGCCGGGAAAGCGGAAGCGCTGCGCGGTGAAGCGCGCGACTTCGTCGTCGGTCAGGCGCGTGCGGATCGGCAGGCTCTCGAAATTCTTCGAGTCTTCGAGCAGCTTCTTGAAGCGGCGGCGGTCGCGCTGGTCGATCGGGATCACGGTCGAAAGCGCGTCGATCGTGTTGTCGAGCGTGTCGGTGAGCTTCGAGGGCGTGATTTCGAGCGTGTACGCCGAGTAGTTCTTCGCGAGCACGACACCGTTGCGGTCGGTGATGATGCCGCGGTTCGGTACGATCGGCGCGACCGAAATGCGGTTTTCGTCGGCCTGCAGCGAGTACTTGCTGTGGTTCCAGACCTGCAGGTAGAGGAAGCGGAACGCGATCAGCCCGAAGCAGACGAACACGAACAGCCCCGCCGCCGCGACGCGCAGGCGGAATTTCGAGAGCTGCTGCTGGGTGTCCTTGAATTCGGTCATGCTGTCAGACCCCGGCCCGTTCACGAGGAACGGGCGGCCGGGGTGCGTAAGAAGGAACAGGCGGCGTAGTCAAGCGAGTCTTCCAGCGACGGGCGGCGCGCGCCGCTCAAATGGGCCGGGTGTCGTCGGGATCGACGGGGCGCCGCTGCGGCAGCAGCAGCAGCACGGTCGCGACCGGCCAGAGAATGGTCTCGACGAAGCCGCCGATGAGATAACCCCAGCCGGGAAACGAAGCGCCCATCAGCAGGCGGATCACGAACGGCACGACCTGCGCGCCGACCAGCATCGGCATGACGGCGAACATCTGCAGCCCGATCGACATCCACAGCACGCGGCGGTGAATGGTGATCGCGCCGTACGAGAGCAGCGTGTACGCGAGCGCGTGCTCGCCGAGCAGGTTCGCGTTGTGGACGTCCATGAGGAGCCCGAGAAAGAACGCGACGCCCATGCCGACCTTGCGCGGCTGGTGAATGTTCCAGAACAGCAGCACGAGCGCGACGAAGTCCGGCACGCCGGGCAGCTTGCCCCAGGGCAGCAGGTTCAGGAGGAACGCCGCCGCGAGACTGAAAACGATGAAGTACGGGTTGACCGGCTGCAGGATGTATTGCGGACGCGGCATCAATGGCCCCCTTGCTCGACGGCCTTCGCCGCCTCTTCCCGAAGGCTCTCCCTGGCCTTTTTCCCGGGCTGCTTTTTATCCGCCGCCGGAGTTTGTTGGGCCGCTGCCGGCGGGTTCGCAGCCGGTTTCGCCTGTGCAGGAGCCGCCGCCGCTGACGCCGGGGCGCCCGCCGGCTTCGCTTTCGCGTCGTCGGCTTTTTTGTCGCCCTTCTTTTCGGCGCCCCTGGCGGGCTTCTTCTTCGCGTCCTTCGCTTCGGCCGCCGCCGCGGCCTCTTCCGCCGCGACCGGGTTGGGCGGCACCTGCGCGACATAGTGCAGCACGAGCACCTGGCGCGCGCCGCGCACCGCCGCGAGCGGCAGACACACCACGCGCGCAAAGGCCGTGTCGGCCTGCTTGTCCACGCGCAGCACCTTCGCGACCGGCAGCCCTTGCGGATAGACGCCGTCGAGCCCGCTCGTCACGAGTTCGTCGCCGGCCTGCACGTCGGCGCTGATCGGCACGAAGCGCAGGTCGAGCAGGTCGCCTTTCGCGGTGCCATAGATCACGCTGCGCAGGCCGGTGCGCACGACTTCGACCGGCACGGCCTGGTCCTTGTCGGTGACGAGCGTGACTTCGGACTGCATGGGAAAGACACGGGTGACCTGGCCGATCACGCCGTCCTCGCTCAGCACCGGCGAGCCGTTCTGAATGCCCTGCTGCGAGCCGCCGCCGATCACGACCTTCTGCGTAAACGGGTCGCGCGTGTCGTACTCGATGTCGGCGGGCGTGGTCTGCGCGCCGATGCGCTGCGAGAGCTGCAGCAGCGCGCGCAGATGCGCGTTTTCGGCCGCGAGCGAAGCGGCTTCGTTCGCCTGCTGCGAAAGCTGGAGATTGTGCGCGTGCAACTGCGTGTTCTCGGCGCGCAGCGTGGAGCTCGTCACGGCCAGATCGGCGACGCCCATGAAGAAGTCGCGCGGCACGAGGGCCGCCCGTTGCAGCGGATAGAGCCCCGCGCCCAGCACGCCACGCACGACCTCGAGCGTCTTGAAACGCGCGTCGGAGATCAGGAGCGCGAGCGACAGCACGACGAAGAAAATCAGCCGTGCCAGTGCCGACGGGCCTTGCTTAAAGAGGGGCGGCGGACTGTATTCCATGGTCGGCGCCGGGGGCGTGTGCGGTTCGGTGAAACGGAGGGTAAAACTGCGGCGTCCCGAAGGACGCCTTGTTGCGGGCGGCGCGGTGACGCAGGCGCCGCCTTGCCTTCATTGGCGCGCCAGCGCCGAAACCGCGCCGCGCGCGAGCGCCGCGGCGCGCGATGCGCTTACTCGTACGAGAAGATGCTGCCAAGCTTGTCCATGCGCTCGAGCGCCATGCCCGAGCCACGCACGACGCAGGTGAGCGGGTCTTCGGCGACGAGCACCGGCAGGCCGGTTTCTTCGGCGAGCAGGCGGTCGAGGTCGCGCAGCAGCGCGCCGCCGCCCGTGAGCATCATGCCGCGCTCGGCGATGTCGGCGCCCAGTTCCGGCGGCGTTTGTTCGAGCGCGATCTTCACCGACGAGACGATCTGGTTCAGCGGGTCGGTCAGCGCTTCGAGGATTTCGTTGCTGGAGATCGTGAAGCTGCGCGGAATGCCCTCGGAGAGGTTGCGGCCCTTCACTTCCATTTCCTTGACTTCGGAGCCCGGGAACGCCGAGCCGATTTCCTTCTTGATGGCTTCGGCGGTCTGCTCGCCGATCAACATGCCGTAGTTGCGGCGGATGTAGTTGACGATGGCTTCGTCGAACTTGTCGCCGCCCACGCGCACGGAGCCCTTGTAGACGATGCCGCCGAGCGAGATCACGCCCACCTCGGTCGTGCCGCCGCCGATGTCGACGACCATCGAGCCCGTGGCTTCCGACACCGGCAGGCCGGCGCCGATCGCGGCGGCCATCGGCTCTTCGATGAGGTAGACCTGCGAGGCGCCCGCGCCGTGCGCGGCTTCCTTGATCGCGCGGCGCTCGACCTGGGTCGAACCGCACGGCACGCAGATGATGATGCGCGGCGACGGCGAGAACATGCGCGACTCGTGCGCGGTCTTGATGAACTGCTTGATCATCTGCTCGGTGACGGTGAAGTCGGCGATCACGCCGTCCTTCATCGGGCGGATGGCTTCGATGTTGCCCGGCACCTTGCCGAGCATCTGCTTGGCTTCCTTGCCGACCGCCTGAATGGTCTTCTTGCCGTTCGGGCCGCCTTCCTGGCGGATGGAAACCACCGAGGGTTCGTCGAGGACGATGCCCTTGCCTCGCATGTAGATCAGGGTGTTGGCGGTGCCGAGGTCGATCGCGAGGTCGTTGGAGAAGTAGCTACGCAGAAAACCGAACATTCAAAAATCCTGTCTCGCTTGTGGCCGTCCTTCCAGCTTCATGGGCGAGGGCGGCAGCGGAAAAATTAATAACAGCCTCAGGGCGCCAGGCGCCGCCACGAGAGCACTGTGAAGGCGACGCGAGGGGTGCCACAAGGGGCCTGAGACTGCGGGGATGGTTACCGGAGGCAGCCTGGCTGCGCGCCGTCTGGCCGCATCATGTTGCGTACAGAACTGAAAGGCGGGTGCAAGGCGGTCCGGGTTTGGGTCGAACGCGTAATGATACCTTATAATTTTGCCTGTTTTGCAGGATCCGGACGGCAGTTTTTGACCTCGTCGAAGCTTTCCTCCAGAGCCGGATCCGGAGCGATAAACCGCTGTTGCAGCACCGATTTTCCGCACTGCCGCAGCCCCTTTTCCGGTGACCGCATGGCCCTGACCCTGAACGATGTGAAGCGCATCGCGCATCTCGCGCGCCTCGAACTGGCCGACGCCGAAGCCGGCAATACGCTTGACCGCCTGAACGACTTCTTCGGCCTCGTCGAGCAGATGCAGGCCGTGGACACGACCGGCATCGCGCCGCTCGCGCACCCGATCGAGCAGATCGAGGACGTTGCGCTGCGCCTGCGCGCGGACGCCGTGACCGAAATCGTGGACCGCGAGGCGCTGCAGCGGCCCGCGCCCGCGGTGCAGGACGGACTCTACCTCGTACCGCGCGTGATCGAGTAAGCACGCAACTTTTTTCGCCGTTTTCGAAATCCATCCTGTTGTCGGAACTGTTCGAAAAGGCACGGACTCCCGAGTTTTCCGGGTTTTCCGGAGCGCGGCCAACACGTTTGCTAACGTGGATCAAACCGCTTTCCGGATGGCGCATCGATTCGATTTCGACCACGCCGTGACGTTCTTCCAGGAATCACGCAATGCATGACAAAAGCTTGACCGAACTGCGCGCCGCGCTGGCTGCGAAGGAGTGCTCCGCAGTCGAGCTGGCCCAGCACTTTCTGGGCCGGATCGAGGCGCATCGAGACCTGAACGCCTTCGTCGACGTCAATCCCGACTTGACGCTCGCGCAGGCCAAAGCCGCCGACGCGCTCCTGCACTCGGGCCACGCGGGCCCGCTCGCGGGCGTTCCGCTCGCGCACAAGGACGTGTTCGTCACGCGCGGCTGGCGCTCGACCGCTGGTTCGAAGATGCTTGCCGACTACGTGAGCCCGTTCGACGCGACCGTCGTCGAGCGGCTCGAGCGCGCGGGCATGGTCTGCCTCGGCAAGACCAACATGGACGAATTCGCGATGGGTTCGTCCAACGAGAACTCGCATTTCGGCGCCGTGAAGAACCCGTGGGACACGAAGGCCGTGCCGGGCGGCTCGTCGGGCGGCTCGGCCGCGGCCGTCGCCGCGCGCCTCGCGCCCGCCGCCACCGGCACCGACACGGGCGGCTCGATTCGCCAGCCGGCGTCGTTCACCGGCGTGACCGGCATCAAGCCCACGTATGGCCGCGTGTCGCGCTACGGCATGATCGCGTTCGCCTCGTCGCTCGACCAGGGCGGCCCGTTCGCGCAAAACGCGGCCGACTGCGCGCTGCTGCTCAACGGCATGGGCGGTTTCGACGAGCGCGACTCGACGAGCCTCACGCACGAGCACGAGGACTACACGCGCTTTCTCGGCCAGACGTGGAGCGCCGGCGCCGACAAGCCGCTCGCGGGCCTGCGCATCGGCTTGCCGAAGGAATACTTCGGCGCGGGCCTCGCCGACGACGTGCGCGCCGCCATCGACGCCGCGCTCAAGACGTACGAATCGCTCGGCGCGACGCTCGTGGAGGTCACGCTGCCGAAAACCGAGCTGTCGATCCCCGTCTACTACGTGATCGCGCCGGCGGAAGCCTCGTCGAACCTCTCGCGCTTCGACGGCGTGCGCTACGGCCACCGCGCGGCCGAATACCGCGATCTGCTCGACATGTACAAGAAGTCGCGCGCCGAGGGCTTCGGCCCCGAGGTGAAGCGCCGCATTCTGGTGGGCACCTACGTGCTGTCGCACGGCTACTACGACGCGTACTACCTGCAGGCGCAGAAGATTCGCCGCATCATCGCGCAGGACTTCCAGGAGGCGTTCAAGCAGTGCGACGTCATCATGGGCCCGGTGAGCCCGAGCGTGGCGTGGGACCTCGGCGCGAAGGGCGACGATCCGCTGCAGATGTACCTCGCGGACATCTACACGCTCTCGACGAGCCTCGCGGGCCTGCCCGGCATGAGCGTGCCGTGCGGCTTCGGCGCGGGGGCGAACGCGCAACGACCCGTCGGTCTGCAGATCGTCGGCAACTATTTCAACGAGGCCCGCATGCTGCAGGTCGCCGACGCCTTCCAGCGCGCGACCGACTGGCATCGCAAGGCGCCGGCAGGGGTGTAAGGCATGAGCACGCAATGGGAAGTCGTTATCGGTCTCGAAACGCACGCGCAGTTGTCGACGGCGTCGAAGATCTTCTCGGGCGCATCGACGCAGTTCGGCGCGGCCCCGAATACTCAGGCCTGCCCCGTCGATCTCGCGCTGCCCGGCGTGCTGCCGGTGATGAACCGCGGCGCCGTGGAGCGCGCGATCCAGTTCGGCCTCTCCATCAACGCGACGATCGCGCCGCGCAGCATCTTCGCGCGCAAGAACTACTTCTACCCGGACCTGCCGAAGGGCTACCAGATCAGCCAGTACGAGATTCCGGTCGTACAGGGCGGACAGATCACGATCCAGGTTCCCGCCAACGAAAAGGCCGGCAAGGAAGCCTACGAAAAGACCATTAACCTCACGCGCGCGCATCTGGAAGAAGACGCGGGCAAGTCGCTGCACGAAGACTTCGCGGGCATGACGGGCATCGACCTGAACCGCGCGGGCACGCCGCTGCTCGAAATCGTCACGGAACCCGAAATGCGCAGCGCCGCGGAAGCCGTGGCCTACGCGAAGGCGCTGCATACGCTCGTGGTATGGCTCGGCATCTGCGACGGCAACATGCAGGAAGGCTCGTTCCGCTGCGACGCGAACGTGTCGGTGCGTCCGGTCGGCCAGAAGGAATTCGGCACGCGCGCCGAGATCAAGAACCTGAACTCGTTCCGCTTCCTCGAAGAGGCGATCCAGTACGAAGTGCGCCGCCAGATCGAGCTGATCGAGGACGGCGGCACGGTGGTGCAGGAAACGCGCCTCTACGACCCGGACAAGCGCGAGACGCGCTCGATGCGCAGCAAGGAAGACGCGCACGACTACCGCTACTTCCCCGACCCCGACCTCATGCCGCTCGTGATCGACGCCGCGTGGGTCGAGCGCGTGAAGGGCGAGATGCCCGAGCTGCCGGCGACGATGCAAACGCGCTTTGCCGGGCAATACGGCGTGACGCCGTATGACGCGAACGTGCTCACGTCGTCGAAGGCGATGGCCGCGTACTTCGAAGCCGTGGTGGCGAAGGCCGGCGCGGCGCAAGCCAAGGCCGCCGCCAACTGGCTGATGGGCGAAGTCTCGTCGCAACTGAACCGCGAAGGGCTCGACATCGACGCCTCGCCGGTTTCGGCCGCGCAGCTCGCGCTGCTGCTCGCGCGTATCGCCGACGGCACGATCTCGAACAAGATCGCGAAGGAAGTGTTCCAGGCGATGTGGGACGAGAAGGCCGCTGACGAAGGCGCCGCCGACCGCATCGTCGAAGCCCGCGGCCTCAAGCAGATATCGGACACCGGCGCGCTCGAAGCGATCATCGACGAGGTGCTCGCCGCGAACCAGAAGTCGGTGGAGGAATTCCGCGCGGGCAAGGAAAAGGCGTTCAACGCGCTGATCGGTCAGGCGATGAAGGCCACGAAGGGCAAGGCGAACCCGCAGCAGGTCAACGAACTGCTGAAAAAGAAGCTCGGCTGATCCCGCCTGATTCGGGCATGCTTGCGAGGCGGCGTCGTGCGTAGCAGTGCGGCGCCGCCTTGCCGCTTCAGGCGGACGCAACGGCGTTTGCCGCGCGTTGCCGCAGCCGTAACCATGAGAGGAGAACATCGCATGTCCAAACCCCCGAGTCTCGACGATTACCGCGTGCCGTATTTCAGCGAAAAGAAAGCGGAGAAGTTCTCGCTCGACGCGCTCGACCCCGCCGCGAAACCGTTCTCGGCCGGCACCAAGGACGGCGACCGCGACCGGCTCTCGGAGATCGGCAACAAGCTCGACGTGCAACAGGAACGCCTGCATGCGCAGCGCCACCAGCGCGTGCTGCTCGTGCTGCAGGGCATGGACACGAGCGGCAAGGACGGCACCATACGCGGCGTCTTTCACGAGGTCGATCCGCTTGGCCTGCGCATCGTGCCGTTTCGCGCGCCCACGCCCGCCGAGGCCGCGCGCGACTTTCTCTGGCGCGTGCATTTGCAGGTGCCCGGGGCGGGCGAACTGACCATCTTCAACCGCAGCCACTACGAAGACGTGCTCGTGCCGCGCGTAATGGGCCATATCGACCCCGCCGAGTGCGAGCGCCGCTACCGGCAGATCCGCGACTTCGAGCGGCTGCTCGCCGAGAGCGGCACGTCGATCATCAAGTGCATGCTGCACATTTCGAAGGACGAGCAGAGGAGCCGCATCCAGGCGCGCATCGACGACCCCAGCAAGCACTGGAAGTTCGATGTCTCCGATCTGGAAGCGCGCAAGCTCTGGGATGCCTATCAGGCCGCATACCGGGACGCGCTCGCGGCCACCTCGACCGAATATGCGCCGTGGTATGTGATTCCCGCCAATTCGAAGTCGCACCGCAACGTCATGGTGGGCGAACTGCTGCTGCGGCTGATGGAGAGCCTGAAGCTCGAATATCCGCCGGCCAAGGCCGAGCTCAAGGGTCTCAAGATCGAGTGAGACCGACCCTGTCCCTTCGCGCCGCGTCATGCCGCGCCGCGAGGCAACGCAAATCAGGAGGAAAGAAGACATGTTGCGCGTGATCACCGCGAATCTGAATGGCATCCGCTCGGCGGCGAAGAAGGGGTTTTTCGAATGGTTCGGCCGGCAGAATGCCGATGTGCTCTGCGTGCAGGAAATCAAGTGCTCGCAGGACGATATGACGCCCGAATTTCTCGCGCCGCACGACTTCACGGGCTATTTCCAGCACGCGGTGAAGAAGGGCTATAGCGGCGCGGGCGTGTACACGCGCCACGAACCCGACGAGGTCATCATCGGTTTCGGCAGCAAGGAGTTCGATCCGGAAGGCCGCTATGTGGAAACGCGCTATGGCGACCTTTCGGTGGTTTCGGTGTACGTGCCTTCGGGCTCGAGCGGCGACGAGCGCCAGGCCGCGAAGTACCGCTTCATGGACGAATTCATGCCGCACCTCAGGGAACTGAGGCGCGAGCGCGAAGTGATCGTGTGCGGCGACGTGAACATCGTCCACAAGGAAATCGACATCAAGAACTGGAAGGGCAACCAGAAGAACTCGGGTTGCCTGCCCGAGGAGCGCGCGTGGCTCACGAGTCTTTTCGACGACGTGGGCTACGTAGACGTGTTCCGCACGCTCGACCCGCGTCCCGAGCAATACACCTGGTGGAGCAACCGCGGCCAGGCTTATGCGAAGAACGTGGGGTGGCGCATCGACTATCAGATCGCGACGCCCGGCATTGCGCACAAGGCGAAGCGCACGTCGATCTTCAAGGACATCAAGTTCAGCGATCACGCGCCGCTGACCGTCGATTACGACTACGAGGTCAAGAGCTGACGGGTCGGCGCGGCGCGCGCCGGGTGCGGGCTCAAGGTCCGGCCAGCTTGCGCCGCTGCGGCACCGGCATGCCTTCGTAGTCGGGCAGCGCGTCGAGCGGCTTGCCGATGGCCTTGGCGTAGAGCGGCATCATGTCCGCGAGGCGCTTGGCGATATCCGCGCGCCGCGCGGGCGTGTACGGATGCACGTAGATGAAGCCCTGGTCGCGGTCCGCGCGCGTGGCCTGCGCGAGCTTGTCCCAGAGCGTGAGCGCGGCGCGCGGATCGAAGCCCGCGCGAGCGGCGATGTCGCTGCCGATCACGTCGGCTTCGGTTTCGTCGGCGCGGCCGTAGTGCATCTCCACGAGCTGCGAGCCGATGCCGAGCGGAAACACGCCGAGATCCGCGAGCCCGAAAAGCTGCGGCACGCTGCCCGATTCGATCTGCGCCGCCTGCTGCTCGCCAAGGCGCTCGCGCACGTGTTCGCGCACCGCATGCGCGATCTCGTGGCCGAGCAGGATGCCGAACTCGTTGTCGTTGAGCTTCACGCGGTCGAGCAGGCCGCCGTACACGACGATCTTGCCGCCGGGCAGGCAATACATGCGGATGTCGTTCGAGCGGATCACCGCTATTTCCCACTTCCAGTTCTTGACGCGATCGCTCCACTTCACCGAATAAGGCGCGAGCCGGTCGACGAACGCGCGCACGCGCTGCACGTGCGGGTCGCTATCGGCATAGAGGCGGTTCGAGTGCGCCGCGCCGCGCACGATCTCGTTGAATTCGGAGGCGGCCTGCGCTTCGAGCATCGGCGAGGGAATCAGGTTGCGGTACACCGCGGCGTTGCCGAAGCGCACCACGCGGCCCGTGTTCGGCGCAGTGGCCGCCAGGTTGCCGGAGGTGGCGTTCGCGGGCGCGCCGTTGCCTGCCGCACTATTGCCCGCTGCACTATTGCCCGCTGCACTATTGCCCGCTGCATTATTGGCCGCCGCGGCATTGGCGCCGCTGCTTGCGTTTGCGCCGCTGACCGCCGCCGCCGTGGCGCCGCCGGGTTGCGCGAGCGCCGCGCTCGTGGCCGCGGGGCTCTCGGCGCCCCGGGCGTTCCACGCGGGCAAGGCCGCAGCGGCGGCCAGCGCCAGCGCACGAGCACGCACGCCGCTGCGGCGCGCCCGATGCTGCGGCGTGCGCGGGCTTTGCACGTCGATCTCATGCGGGCTCACGACCGGACTCTCCAGGGGGCGATACGAATGAGCAGGAGCATACCCGGTACCGCGAGCAAGGTGCAGACGAAGAAGTAGTCGAACCAGCCGATCCGCGCGACCACATACCCGCTCGCGGCCGAGGCCAGGGTGCGCGGCACGGAGGCGAGGCTCGTGAAGAGCGCGAACTGCGTGGCGGTATAGCGCGGGTCGGTCGTGCTCGCGATATAGGCGGTGAACGCGGCGAGCGTGAGGCCGGTGGCGAAGGTCTCGAAGCCGTACACCAACGCGAGCGCCACGGCGCGCGGATCGAGCGTGAACTGCACGCTCGCGCCGAAGAGGCCCGCGACCGACGCCACCGCGTGGCTCATGGCGAGCACCGCGTCGTAGATCGCCGCGAGCGAGGGCGAACCCGCGCCGAGCTGGGCGAGCCACGCGAAGCCGAGCGTCGAGACCATCTGCAGGAATCCGAAGATCCATAACCCGCGTCCGATGCCGATCTTCACGAGCGCCACGCCGCCGATGATGCCGCCCGCGAGGCTTGCGCCGAACGCCGTCATCTTGGCGATCACGCCGATCTCGGTGCGCGAGTAGCCGATGTCGAGGAAGAACGACGTCGAGAGCGTGGTCGCCATCGTGTCGCCGAGCTTGTAGAGGAAGATGAACGCGAGCACGAACAGCGCGGCGGCGAGGCCGTCGCGGCGCACGAATTCCGCGAACGGCTGCACGATCGCCTCGCGCAGGTTTTTCGGCGGCGCGCCGTGCACCTCGGGCTCGCTCACCACGAGCGTCATGATCATGCCGGGAATCATGAATGCGGCCGTGACGACGAACACGGTGCTCCACGGCAGGTGGTCGGAGAGGATCAGCGCGAGCGAACCGGGCACGAGCGCCGCGATCTTGTAGGCGTTCACGTGGACTGCGTTGCCGAGGCCCTGCTGCGTATCGGTGAGCAGTTCGCGGCGATAGGCGTCGATGGAGATGTCCTGGCTCGCGCCGAAGAACGCCACGAGCGCGGTGAGCGCGGCCACGGTCCAGATCGACTCTTTTGGCGAGACGTAGCCGAGCGTGCCGATGGCGAGCGCGACCAGGATCTGCGTGACGAGCATCCAGCCGCGGCGGCGCCCCGGACGCCAGCCCGGCAGGCGCGGCACATAGCGGTCCATCAGCGGCGCCCAGACGAACTTCCACGTATAGGGGAACTGGATCAGCGCGAAGAGGCCGATTTCCTTGAGATTGACGCCCTCGGAGCGTAGCCACGCCTGCACGAGATAGACGAGCGTGAAAAGCGGCAGCCCCGACGTGAAGCCGAGGAACACGCAGATCAGCATGTGCGTATTCAGGTACGCACGCCAGCCGGGATGGGATTCGTGAGCGGTAAGAGCGGGTGCCTCGGGGGGCGGATTCTGCATGTCGTCGTTAGCGGCGGCGGTGTCTGGTGATTCGGTCGGGCAGAAAAACACGCGACGCCGCGCACGGCGTCATTTTTTTCTCACGCGATAGACCGCAAGACTACCACGCCAGTTCACGCCCCAACGCACGGTCTGACCGCCGTGCAGCACGGCGCGGTCGAGAATTTCGATGCCCACTTCGGGCGCGAGCGCCTCGAAGTCCTTCACGGTGAGAACGCGCACGTTCGGCGTGTTGTGCCACTGGTAGGGCAGCGATTTCGACACCGGCATCCGTCCGCGCAGCACCGAGAGCCGGTGCGGCCAGTAGCCGAAGTTCGGGAACGAGACGATGCATTCCTTGCCCACGCGCGCCGTCTCGCGCAGGATCGCGGCGGTTTGATGGATGGTCTGCAAGGTCTGCGAGAGGATCGCGAAGTCGAAGCTCGCGTCCTCGAAAAGGCGCAGGCCGTCTTCCAGGTTCTGCTGGATCACGTTGATGCCGTTCTTCACCGAGGCGAGCACGCCCGCGTCGTTGATCTCGATGCCGTAGCCCGAGCATTCGAGCTCTTCGCAGAGCAGCGCGAGCAGCGCGCCGTCGCCGCAGCCGAGGTCGAGCACGGTCGCGCGCGGCTCGATCCAGCGCGCGATGGTGCGAAAGTCGGGACGGGCGGAAAGACTGTCGAAAGCGCTCTGGTTCATGCGCCCACCTCGCTGGCAATGCGTTCGTAGTAGGCGCGCACGACGTTGTGGTAGCGCGCGTCGTCGAGCAGGAATGCGTCGTGGCCGTGCGGCGCGTCGATTTCGGCGTAGCTCACCTGGCGCTTGTGGTCGAGCAGCGCTTTCACGAGCTCGCGCGAGCGCGCGGGCGCGAAGCGCCAGTCGGTCGTGAAGCTCGCCACGAGGTACTTCGCCTTCGTGTGTGCGAGCGCGCGCGTGAGGTCGCCCTCGTAGGCCTTGGCGGGATCGAAGTAGTCGAGCGCGCGCGTGATGAGCAGGTAGGTGTTCGCGTCGAAGTAGTCGGCGAACTTGTCGCCCTGATAGCGCAGATACGACTCCACTTCGAATTCCACGTCGAAGTTGAAGTTGTATTCGTCGACGGCGCCTTCCGCGCGCCGCAGCGCCCGGCCGAATTTCTCGGCCATGTCGTCGTCGGAAAGATAGGTGATGTGGCCGATCATGCGTGCCACGCGCAGGCCGCGCTTCGGCTTCACGCCGTGCGCGTAGTAGTCGCCGCCGTGGAAGTCGGGGTCCGAAAGGATCGCCGAGCGCGCCACTTCGTTGAATGCGATGTTCTGCGCCGAGAGCTTGGGCGTCGAGGCGACCACGATGCAGTGGCAAAGACGCTCCGGATAACGCAGGCTCCATGCGAGCGCCTGCATGCCGCCGAGGCTGCCGCCCATCACCGCGGCGAACTTCCCGATGCCGAAGCGGTCGGCCACGCGCGCCTGCGCGTCCACCCAGTCCTCGACGGTCACGACCGGAAACTTCGCGCCGTAGGGCCGGCCCGTGGCGGGGTCGAGGCTCATCGGGCCGGTCGAGCCGAAGCACGAGCCGAGATTGTTCACGCCGATCACGAAGAAGCGGTTGGTGTCGAGCGGCTTGCCGGGGCCGACCATGTTGTCCCACCACCCGACGTTCTTCGGGTCGCCTTCGTAGACGCCCGCCACGTGGTGCGAGGCGTTGAGCGCGTGACAGACGAGCACCGCGTTGCTGCGGGCGGCGTTGAGCGTGCCGTAGGTTTCGACCACGAGGTCGTACCCGGCCAGCGCCGTGCCGTTCTGCAGTTGCAGGGGCTCGTCGAAATGCAGTGTTTGAGGAGCGACGATGCCGATCGATTCCATTCGTTCCGCCTTGGTTTTTCGGGCGGCTAAACGGTGTCGGCGGGCGCGGAGTGCGGGAGATTGGCGCGGCTGACGACCTCTTTAGCCGCATTTATATCGAACGCCGGGCTTGAGGTCCCGGCGTTCACGCGCCCGCAATCGAGTCAGCAAATCGGCGCGTGGGTATTGCAAAAGGAACGCAGAGTATATCGGAAAAAATGCAAAGCGATGCGGCGCGGGGGAAGACGCCTGGGCGGCACGGTGTCGCCGTCCGGGGCGTCTTCGCTCGCGCGCGCCGCGCGAGGCCGCCCATGCCTGTCACTTGCCCGGATGCGCGTTGTGCCAGCGCCGCAGCTGGAAGGCCGCGACGATCATCAGGAAGCCGTAGAGCACCGCATAGGCGGCGATCACCCAGATCAGCGAGAGCGCGCCCGCGCCCGGGAACAGCGCGAGGAAAAAGCCCACTGCGGCCGAGAGCAGCCCTGAAATGCCCACCGCCCACGGATGCGCGATGGCGTGCCGGTACTGGATCGCGTAGATGATCTCGAAGATGCCCGTGAAGAACGCCCAGACGCCGATGATCATCACGAGGACGATGGCCGTCTCTCCGGGCCAGAAGAACGCCACGAGCCCGGCGATCACGCCGATCAGGCCCACGACGATGTAGGTCCAGCGCCGCGTGCCGCCACCGCGCGCCCCGTAGATGAGCGCGAACGCGCCATCGACGATGGCGTAGGCGCCCCAGACGATGGCGAGCGTGAGCACGGTGAGGCCGGGCAGCGTGAAGGCGAGGATGCCGAAGACGATGGCGGCGATGCCGCGCGCGATGAGCCAGCCCCAATGTGCGGAGAGGCTGGCGAGGATGGGGGGCAGGCCAATGGGAGGCAGGGGGCGGTTCATGCGGCGGTTCTCCTGTCGATCCGAGGTCAGGGGTTTGGGGCCGTGCTCCAGTCACATGCGGGGCATGGTCGTCGCGACGTTGGCGGCCCGGGCGGCGAAAACGGCCGCAACTGCGGCCGCGCTACTGGAGAATGATGCGAATCTGCTCGTCTGCGTGCTCGCTCGGCGAACGCGTGAAGCCGCTTTGCGCATAGCGATGCCAGCAACCTATCACGTAGCGGATGACCAGATTCGCACGGATGGCCGGATCGTACCCCTTCGGCACGGGCGTTGCGCGCGCATGGTCCGTCCCCGGAACGGTTTGGCGCTCGGCGTGCTGGGCGAGATCGACGCGCAGGCACTGGCGCAAGGACGCCTCGACGCGGTCGAGCATCTGGTTCACGCGTTCGGCGAGCCGCTCGTGCTCGCCCACGAGCGCTTCGCAGGTCAACACGCGGGTCATGCCCGCGTTGCGCGTCGAGAAGTTGACGAGCATCAGCGCGATTGCGCGCGCCTGCAGGACGCCGCTCGGCTCCTTTTCGACGATCTGGTTGATGAGCCCGAAGAGCGTCTGTTCGATGAAGTCGATCAAGCCCTCGTACATCTGGGCCTTGCTCGCGAAATGGCGGTACAGCGCCGCCTCGGAAACGCCGAGGCGCGCGGCCAGCGCGGCGGTAGTGATCTTCTCGCCGCGCGGCGCCTCGAGCAGGGTGGCGAGCGTCTGGAGAATGTGGATACGGCGTTCGCCCGGCTTCGGGCGAGGAGCGCGGCGGGCCGCGCCCGGCGATTCTGCTGCTTCGACTGCTTCGCGCGTTTGTGTCGGCTGCATGGATATCGTCCCTGGCGTAGGCCTCTGGTGATCGCTCCCCCGTTTACTTCGAGCGCCCCGATTGCAGGCCTGGTTTCAGGGATTTTAGCGAACGAATGCGACGATCGACATAGTGGGGCCGGCCGGTGCCTGGCAGGTGCGCCGGTAAATGCCCGGTGATCCACACGGTGCGGATGCCGAGCCGCCGATAGTGCTTGAGGTGGCTGCGCGTGTCCTCGATGAGGATCGCGTCGGCAAGCGCGACGCCTGCCCGGCGCAGCGTGCCGCGCAGCATCGCGCGGTCGGGCTTGGCGCGCCAGCGGCCGCGCGCGCGCATGCCCTCGATGGCGATCACGCGCTCGAAGAGCCGCTCGATGCCGAGCGCCGCAAGCACCGCGTGCGCGTACGCCTCGGGGCCGTTGGTGAGCACGATCTTGCGGCCGGGCAGCGCGGCGAGCATGCGGGCGAGGCCGCGCTCGGCGTGCAGCATGGCGCGCAGATCGTCGAAGGTGTGCACGACCTTGAGGAAGTCGTGCGGATCGATCGGGTGATGGCGCGCGAGGCCGAGCAGCGTCGCGCCGTAGCGGTGCGTGTAGCTCGTGCGCAGGTGGTTGGCCTCGTCGCGGCTCACGCCCAGCGCGTCGATGATGTATTGCGTCATCGCCGCGTTGATGGCCGGGAAGATCGCGCGCGACGCGCCGTGCAGCGTGTTGTCGAGATCGAACAGCCAGACGGGGGCGCCATGGACCGGCGTGCCCGGCCGGCGGGCGACGCGGCGCGGCCGGCGCCGGGCGCGCCTCGCATGGGTGCGGGAGTCGGTCATCGTGGACAGGAGGCCCGGCGGCGTGCGCCGCCGTTGGAGGCGCGCTTCAGTGCGAGCGGATCATCGTGCCGAACGGCTGTTCGGTCAGGATTTCGAGCAGCACCGAGTGCTCGATGCGGCCGTCGATGATGTGGACCGAGCGCACGCCGCTCTTGGCCGCGTCGAGCGCCGACGAGATTTTCGGCAGCATGCCGCCCGAGATCGTGCCGTCTTCGAACAGCGCGTCGATCTCGCGCGCCGAGAGGTCGGTGAGCAGGTTGCCTTCCTTGTCCATCACGCCGGGGATGTTCGTCATCATCACGAGCTTCTCGGCGTTGAGCACCACCGCGAGCTTGCCCGCCACGAGGTCGGCGTTGATGTTGTACGAGAGGCCGTCCTCGCCGAAGCCGATCGGCGAGATCACCGGAATGAACGCGTCGTCCTGGAGCGCCTTCACGACCGCCGGGTTGATCGCCTCGACCTCGCCCACCTGGCCGATGTCGACGTACTGGCCGGGGTTGTCGCGGTCCGGCATCATCAGCTTGCGCGCGTGGATCAGGCCGCCGTCCTTGCCGGTCAGGCCGACCGCATGGCCGCCGAAGTGATTGATGAGCGTGACGATGTCCTGCTGCACCTCGCCGCCGAGCACCCACTCGACGACTTCCATGGTTTCCTCGTCGGTCACGCGCATGCCCTGGATGAAGGTGCCCTGCTTGCCGATCTTCTTGAGCGCCGTGTCGATCTGCGGGCCGCCGCCGTGCACGATGACCGGATTGATGCCGACGAGCTTGAGCAGGATCACGTCGCGCGCGAAGCCCTGCTTGAGCCGTTCCTCGGTCATGGCGTTGCCGCCGTACTTGATGACGACGGTCTTGCCGTGATACTGGCGAATGTAAGGCAGCGCCTCGGCCAGGATTTCGGCTTTCAGGGTGGGCGCGATCTGCGAGAGGTCGATGGGCTCGGACATGGCGGCGGGGACTGGACGTGAATCGGACATGACTCGCGGACGAAATCCGCAGGCCGGACGCGCGGACAAGGTGCGCATCGGGCGAAAAACGGTTGAAACAGGCCGGATTGTACAGGACTGGCGCGGTGCAACAGGGAAAACGAAACGCGTCTGGGCGCGTGCGCAACACGGCGACGGCGTGGGCGGGACACGGCGGATGACCGGGCGGCGAAAAAGACCGGAGTGGGCGGCCGGGGCGCGGCGGCCGGGCTGTGGCATCATTTCCCTGTCGCCGACGCTTGGCTTCGAGAGGAGGGCGCGCCATGACCGCCTCCGCCGTTCCCGCCACTGGCATGAAAAGCGCCCGCTGCCCGCGCTGCGGCAACAGCTTCGATTGCGGCAGGAACACCGAACCCTTCGATTGCTGGTGCAAGTCGCTGCCCGCCTTGCCCGCGAACGAAATCGACCCGCGCGGGCGATGCCTGTGCCCCGAATGTCTCGTGGCGGCGGCCGCGCCGGCAGCGGGCGCCCCACCGAAAGGCGGGAACCTCCTCCGCTGAGTCAACCCGCGATTTGCGCGCCGGGCGCCTTTGCGGGCATCGGCTTTCGCTGCCTGAACGAGGCTTGCCGCTGCAACCTGGCATCGGATATCGCGGGCTGTCGCGCCGCGCCGGTTTCCAGGCCCGATGCGGATTCACGTCGAGCAATGCCGAGGCGCGCTTGCCGAATGCGCCGGCAACGTGGGGCCTCGACGAGTCCATGGAAATGACGGGATCGAGCGAGTCGACGAACGCGGCGGTGGCATCGAGCGGGCGGCGCGGCGGGCTTTCGACAGCACCATTCGCGCAGCGACGCGCCATCGGCAGGTTCACGCGTACCGACACGCCATTGGGCGCATACTGGCAGGCGGTGCGCGCCGGTCGCTATCGACCGGGAAGACGCGGCCTGGGTTGATCCAGGTATTAACAACGTTGTCGGGCTCCCCGGCGACCGTTTCTTCGAGCTGCCGCGCGTCTGACTGTTGCATAAATTGATCTGCATCAATGCCGCGGCGAGATTGTTCCGCAGATTAGGAAACGTTCGCGAAATTGCCAATGCGCGCGGTAAGGTTCCACGGCTTGCGCCCGGCGTTTTGCAAACGGCGGCGCGAGACCGGCTGGGAACCATGCGGCGGCCCGCGCCGATGCGAGCTTGGCCATCGCGGCGCTCAGGCGCATGGCTTCGCTCGCCAGTGCGCTTTCCCGAACACGAGCGGCGACGGGCGTGAGCGCGTCGTCGCCGAGGCCGCGCAGCGCGTGCGCGGGGCGGCCAGCCGTTCGTGTGCGGACGCATCGGTCGCCTCACTGTCACCGTGCCGACGAATCAAAAAAGGATTGCGCGCGGGGTGAAGCGCGTGGGCTGGCGAGGCCTGCCGTTATCCTTCAGGCTTGTCGGAAAGCGCCGGTTTAAATGTGGTCGGCGGATGACATAGATTGAAGCAAACCTTTTCAAGATGATGAATCAGGCAAGTCTTAACCGGTAAACTGGCGCCATGCATCGCATAACAGTCAGTGCTCGCGTCAATCTCAGCCATTTATTCTGGCTGCGCAGTCTCGCCATCATCGGCCAGCTCTGCACGATCGCGTTCGTGCAACTCTTCATCGGCGTGCAGTTGCCGCTACCCGCCATGCTGTTCGTGATCGCCATGGAAGTGGCGTTCAACGGCGTGACCTGGCTGCGCGTCACGCAGGATCGTCCCGAGTCGAATCTCGAACTGTTCGGCCAGCTCTGGGTCGATCTCGGCGCTCTTTCGGCGCTGCTTTTTCTTTCGGGCGGCACGACCAATCCGTTCGTCTCGCTGTATCTGCCGTCGCTCGCCATCGCGGCCGCCGTGTTGCCCTGGTACCTCACGGCGTGGCTCGCGGCCTTCGCCGTGGCCTGCTACGTGCTGCTCGGCTTCGACAACGTACCGCTCAATCTCGACAATCCCGCCAACCTGTTCGATTACTACCGCGCGGGCATGTGGGTGAACTTCATGGTGAGCGTGTGCCTGATCGTGTGGTTCGTCGCGCGGATGTCGCGCGCGCTGCGCCAGCGCGACACCGCGCTCGGCGACGCGCAGCAGCGCCTGCTGCGCGACGAGCGCGCCGTCGCGCTCGGCGTGCAGGCGGCTACCGTGGCGCATGAGATCGGCACGCCGCTCTCGACCATCGCCATGCTCACCGAGGAGTTGCGCGACATCGCGCACACGGACAAGGGCCTTGCGCCCTACGCCGCCGACCTCGAACTGCTCGACAGGCAAATCTCGCTTTGCACCTCGGCGCTCGCGCGCCTGCGCAGCCGCGCCTCGTCCACCGGCAGCCGCCAGGTCGTGAGCGAATGGCTCGGACCGTTCGTCGAGCAATGGCGCTTGCGTCATCCGCACGTGAAGTTCGAACTCTTCGACAACGGGCCGGGCGACCTCGCTCTCGACGACACCGTCGCGGTCGGCCAGATCCTCACCATCCTGCTCGACAACGCGGCTCGCGCGAGCCACGATTTCGTGACCCTGCGCGCCGACCCTGCCGTGCGTGCCGGTTACGTCGATTTCGAAGTCTGCGATGCGGGGCCCGGCATTCCGGCGTCGCTGCGCGCCTCGCTGGGCGCCGCGCCCGTGGACAGCACGCAGGGCGGCCACGGCGTGGGGCTGTATCTGGCATTTTCATCGGCGGCGCGGCTTGGCGGCTCGATCGAGCTTGCCGACGTCGCGCCGCCCGGCAGCGCGTCGGGCGAACTGAGCGGCGCGGACGACGAGGCGTCGCCAGGCGCCGGCGTCGGCGGCAGCGTCCGGGTGCGCAAGGCGCGCGGCACGCGCGCTGTGCTGCGTTTGCCGGCGAAGCAGCTCAAGGCGGGTGAGGCGAATCCGGCGACGCGCGAGGGCGCTGCGTCTGTGGGTTCGGAGACTGGATCAGGCGAGGGGCCGGCCCGGCCCGACGCCGCCTAACAATACGGAGAAATAGGCATGAGCGATATGAGTTTTCTGGTCATCGACGATGACGAAGTGTTCTCCGACATCCTGACGCGCGGCCTCACGCGGCGCGGTTTCGAGGTGAAGCAGGCACACAACGCGGACGAGGCGATCCGCTTCGCGAACCAGCAGAAGTTCGCGCAGATCACCGTGGACCTGCATCTCGGCAACGATTCGGGCCTGTCGCTCATCGCCCCGCTGCGCGAACTGCAGCCCGACGCCCGCATGCTCGTGCTGACGGGCTACGCGAGCATCGCAACGGCGGTGCAGGCCGTGAAGGACGGCGCAGACAACTATCTGGCCAAGCCTGCGAACGTCGAGATGATTCTCTCGGCACTGCAAAGCGATGCGAGCGCGCTGCAGGCCGAGGAGGCCATCGAGCACCCGGCGCCCCTCTCGGTCGCGCGGCTCGAATGGGAGCACATCCAGCGCGTGCTCGCCGAGCACAACGGCAACATCTCGGCCACCGCGCGCGCGCTCAACATGCACCGGCGCACGCTGCAGCGCAAGCTCGCGAAGCGCCCCGTGCGCCAGTAAGTGCGCCAAACGAAAAGGGACCCTGCGGGGTCCCTTTTTCATGCGCGTCGCGGTGCGCTCAGAGAACGTACCGCGACAGGTCTTCGTCCTGCGCCACTTCGCCGAGCGCCTTGTCGACGTAGGCCGCATCGATGGTCACACTCTGGCCCGCATGATTGCCGGCCGCGAACGAGACGTCTTCAAGCAGCTTTTCGATGACCGTGTAGAGACGGCGCGCACCGATATTCTCGGTCTTTTCGTTGACGGAGAAGGCGATTTCCGCGAGGCGGCGAATGCCGTCTTCGGCGAAATCGAGCTGCACGTCTTCCGTGGCGAGCAGCGCCTGATACTGCTTGACGAGACTCGCGTCGGTGGCGACCAGAATCGCTTCGAAGTCCTTCACGGAGAGCGAATCGAGTTCCACGCGAATCGGGAAGCGGCCCTGCAGTTCGGGAATCAGGTCGCTGGGCTTCGAAAGATGGAACGCGCCGCTCGCGATGAACAGCACGTGATCGGTCTTCACCATGCCGTACTTTGTGTTGATGGTCGTGCCTTCCACGAGCGGGAGCAGGTCGCGCTGCACGCCCTGGCGCGAGACTTCGCCGCCGCTGCCTTCGTTGTTGCGCGAAGCGATCTTGTCGATTTCGTCGAGGAACACGATGCCGTTCTGCTCGACGTTCTGTACAGCCTTCTGCTTGACCTCTTCGTCGTTGAGCATCTTCGCCGCTTCTTCGTCCGTGAGGAGCTTCAGCGCTTCCTTGACCTTCACCTTGCGGCGCGTTTTCTTGCCGCCGCCGAGGTTCGCGAACATCGAGCGAATCTGCTCGGTCATGTCTTCCATGCCCGGGGGGCCCATGATGTCCATGCCCACTTGCGGCAGTTCGACGTCGAGCTCGATTTCCTTGTCGTCGAGCTGGCCTTCGCGCAAGCGCTTGCGGAAGGTCTGACGCGTGGCATTGTCGCTCTCGCCATGATGGTCCGAGGCATCGGACGAGCCGAAGCCGACCGGACGCGCGCTCGGCAGCAGAATGTCGAGGATGCGGTCCTCAGCCTGGTCGGTGGCCTTGCTGCGCACCTTGCGCATTTCCGTTTCGCGCGTTTGCTTCACCGAGATTTCGATGAGGTCGCGCACGATGCTGTCCACGTCGCGGCCCACGTAGCCCACTTCGGTGAACTTGGTCGCTTCGATCTTGATGAAGGGGGCGTCGGCGAGCTTCGCGAGACGCCGCGCGATTTCGGTCTTGCCGACGCCCGTCGGCCCGATCATGAGGATGTTCTTCGGCGTGATTTCCTGGCGCAGCGGCTCGGCGACCTGCTGACGGCGCCAGCGGTTGCGCAGCGCGACGGCCACGGCCTTCTTCGCGTTCGCCTGGCCGATGATGTGCTTGTCGAGTTCCGAGACGATCTCGGCGGGGGTCATGGTGCTCATCCTGATTCCTTCTCGGTCTTTGCGACGGGTTACTCGATGGTTTCGATCACGCGATTGTGATTCGTGTAGATGCACATGTCGCCCGCGATTTCGAGCGACTTTTCGACGATCTCGCGCGGCGAAAGCTCGGTGTTCTCCAGGAGCGCGCGGGCCGCGGCCTGCGCATACGCGCCGCCCGAGCCGATCGCGCAGATGCCGCCTTCCGGGTCGAGCACGTCGCCGTTGCCGGTGAGGACGAGCGTGGTGCTGGCGTCGGCGGCGATCAGCATGGCTTCGAGGCGGCGCAGCATGCGGTCGGTGCGCCAGTCCTTGGCGAGCTCGACGGCCGCGCGCGTGAGATTGCCCTGATGCTTTTCGAGCTTGGCTTCGAAGCGGTCGAGCAGCGAGAAGGCGTCGGCCGTGCCGCCGGCGAAGCCGACCATCACCTTGCCGCCGTAAATGCGCCGGACCTTCTTCGCGCCACCCTTCATGACGATGTTGCCGAGGGTGACCTGGCCGTCGCCGCCGAGCGCGACCTTGTCGCCGCGTCGCACGGATACGATCGTCGTGCCGTGAAATTGCTCCATGTGCGTTCCTTTTTACCGTTGATGCCGGGTTGGGTGCGGGGTGGAATGCCTGCCGCTTTCGGGAGGGCGCGGGGCGCTTGCGCGCAGCGGGCGCCGCCGCCCTGGATCCGGGTGCCTTGCGCGCGCCAGGGGCGCGCTGCGAGCGCATGTCGGTTCAAGTTTAGGGCGGCGCTGGGCATATCAAGGGCCGCGGGCGCAGAAAACGGCCGGGGGAGGAAGGCGGGAAACGGCGCTCGCGGGCGCGGCGAAGGAACCGCGCAAAAAAGAAAAAGCGCACGGTACTCCGTGCGCTTCGACAAGGAAGGCAGATCGCGGGCCGCGAAAGCAGGGCTTCGCGGCCGGGAAAAAGCTCAGTCGCCGAACAGTTTCTGACGCAGCTCGCGGCGTTCCTGCGCTTCCAGCGAGAGCGTGGCGGTCGGCCGCGCGAGCAGGCGGGGGATGCCGATCGGCTCGCCCGTTTCCTCGCACCAGCCGTATTCGCCGGATTCGATGCGCGCGAGCGACTGCTGCACTTTCTTGAGCAGCTTGCGCTCGCGATCGCGCGTGCGAAGCTCGAGCGCGTGTTCTTCTTCGATCGTCGCGCGGTCGGCCGGGTCGGGAACGATCACGGTTTCGCGCAGATTCTCGGTGGTCTGGCCCGCATTGCGGAGGATTTCCGCCTGCAGCTGTTCGAGCCGGTTCTTGAAGAAGGCGAGCTGATCCTCGTTCATGTAATCCTTGTCGCTCATCTTCAGGATTTCGGCTTCGGTCAAGAGTCGTTTCGTCGTCATCTGGCTTGCTTCTTCAATGAGTGAGGCAAAACTGGCACATCTTGCCTGCACTTTGGTGTTGCCCGCAGTGGCCGCGGTGGCTTTTACCACCTTGCCAGGCGCATTCACCGCGCCGATTTGCGCGCTGGCGGGCACGGACGCTGAACTGTCGTGACGCCGAAGCGCCGCTGCGGGGCCGAACTCCTCTGGAAACCGGTCTTCAGATGCTCCTGAGGCACATATCGTACCGGCTGCGCGCTGCGACGCGATGCGCTGCCGGCGGGGCGACCCTCGGCGATTTCCGGGGTGCCTCTCTTCCGGTGGGGCCGTATTGTAACCGAACCGCAAACTCGGGCCGCAAGCGGGAAATCCCTGCGGTGGTTCGCCTCGCGGCTTACCTTTTACCGCCCCGTTTGCGAACCGGTCGATATCCAGAAAATATAACGCGCCAATCATGAAAAAGCGATGGTCGGGTACGTTATTTGGCGCGCGAGCGGGAAAGACGCTGTTACGCAGCGCGAAAAGGCGGCGCCGCGCCTTGCTGCACGCGGTGGAATTGCGCAGACAAAAACGCCCGGCGAAAGGGCCGGGCGCATCTGCGTAACCGTGCGGTGCGGACAAACGCCGAAGCGCGTCAGGCGAGGCAGGCGTCCAGGCCGTCGGTGATGAGGTCCTGCGGCAATTCGATGCCGATGAACACCATCTTGCTGGTCTTCTTCTCGATCGGCAGCCATTTGGCGGCCAGATCGCTGCCCATCATCTGGTGCACGCCCTGGAACACCACCTTGCGGTCCACGCCCTTCATGTAGAGCACGCCCTTGTAGCGCAGCAGGCGTTCGCCGTAGATCTGCAGGATGCCGCCGAGGAAGTCCTCGAGGCGGTTCGGGTCGAACGGACGGTCGCTGCGGTAGACGAACGACTTGATCTTGTCGTCGTGGTGCGCGTGATGATGATGGTGGTGGCCGTGATCGTGGCCTTCGTGGCTGCACTGGCCGTGATCGTGGTCGCAGCCGGCGTGGTCGTGCGCGTGGTCGTGGTCGTGATGCGCGTGGTCGTGATCGTGCTCGTCTTCGGCGAGGAAGTCCGGGTCGATCTCGAGCTTGGCGTTGAGGTTGAAACCGCGCAGGTCGAACACTTCCTTGATGTCGGCCTCGCCGAAATTCACCTGGCGAATCTGCGCCTTCGGGTTCATGTGCAGCAGGCGGTGGCGCAGGTCCGCGAGTTCCTTCTCGTCGACGAGGTCGGCCTTCGTGATGAACAGGCGGTCGGCGAAACCGACCTGGCGCTGCACCACTTCGTGCTCGTCGAGCTGGTGGTTGCCGTGCTTCGCGTCGACGAGCGTGATGATCGCGTCGAGCAGGTATTCGTCGGCGATCTCGTTGTCCATGAAGAACGTCTGCGCGACCGGACCCGGATTCGCGAGGCCCGTAGTCTCGATCACGACGCGGTCGAAATCGAGCTTGCCGTCGCGCTTTTGCTGCGCGAGGTCGCCGAGCACGCGCGCGAGGTCGCCGCGGATCGTGCAGCAGATGCAGCCGTTGCTCATCTGGATGATCTGCTCGGTGCTGTCCTGCACGAGGATTTCGTTGTCGATGTTCTCTTCGCCGAACTCGTTCTCGATCACGGCGATTTTCATGCCGTGGTTTTCGTTCAGGATGCGCTTGAGCAGCGTGGTTTTGCCGCTGCCGAGAAAGCCGGTCAGGATGGTGACGGGAATCATGGTTGCCATGCTGTCTGCCTGGAAGATGTGCATTCGGGGGCGCGCCTCGTCGTGCCGGCGCGCCGATGGGTGTTCTGGACGGGCGGTTGCGGGGCGCGGGCACCTCGCACGCCGGGTGTTACAACATAACTTCCTATTGAAACATATCTGCGCCGCGCCCGCATGAGACGGCCGGGCGCGATCGGGGGACGGGACATGCGGCGCGCAAGGCGCTCCGGCGCGGCCGAAAACAACCAGATAAGGCCGCCTCAGGGGATTTGCAACAGCAGGCCTTTCAGATACTCGCCTTCCGGGAACGCCGTGAGCAGCGGGTGATCGACGCCCGCGCCGAGGCGTTTCAGGATGCGCGCATCGACTTTCGCGTCGGCGGCCGCGCCCGCGACGATCTTCTGGAACAGCGCCGAATCGATCGCGCCCGAGCACGAGTACGTGAACAGCAGGCCGCCCGGACGCAGCAGCTTGAGACCCGTGAGATTGATGTCCTTGTACGCGCGCGCGGCGCGGTCCACGTGCTCGCGCGAGGCCGCGAACTTGGGCGGGTCGAGCACGACGAGGTCGAAGCGCTCGCCTTCGTCGTAGAGACGGCGCAGCGTCTTGAAGGCGTCGGCGTCTAGCCAGGTGGCGCGCTGCGCGTCGAAGCCGTTCGCGTCGACGTTCTTCTGCGCCGTGGCGAGCGCCTCGCCCGACGAGTCGACCGATACCACGCGCTTGGCGCCGCCCTTCATCGCCGCGAGCGAGAAGCCGCCCGTGTAGCAGAAGCAGTTGAGCACCTCGCGCTCGCTCGCATAGGTTTGCACGAGCGCGCGGTTGTCGCGCTGGTCGACGTAGAAGCCGGTCTTGTGGCCGTTGCGCACGTCCACGTGATAGCGCACGCCGTTCTCGTTCGTGACGATGGTTTCGGGCGGCTCGTCGCCGGCGAGCAGGCCCGTGACCTGTTCGAGCCCTTCCTTCTCGCGGATCGATACGTCCGAGCGCTCGTACACGTTCGGACAACCCGTTGCCGACGTCAGCGCCGCGACGATCGCCTCCTTCCATGCCTCGACGCCCGCCGCCATGAACTGGCACACGAGCTGCCCGCGACCGTTCCCGGCGTCCTCGGCGTAGTGATCGACGATCAGGCCCGGCAGCCCGTCGGCCTCGCCAAAGATGAGGCGCACGGCGCCCGTGCCGCTCACCATGGCGCGGCGGTCGGCCACGGCGCGCTGCACGCGGCGCTTGAAGAATGCGTGGTCGATCGGCTCGTTCTCGTCGAAGCTCCATACGCGCGCGCGGATCTGCGAATGCGGGCTGTAGGCGGCGCGCCCGAGAAAGCGGCCGTCGGCCGCGCGCACGATGACGGTCGCGCCGGGCGCGGGCTTGCCTTCCACGCGGTCGATCGCGTTCGCGTAGACCCACGGATGGCGGCGCAGCAGGGATTTTTCTTTCGACGGTTTGAGCGTGACGATATTCATGATGGCTTCGATACTGGGTGACGGCGCACGCCGCAAGGCGTTGCAGGCCGCGAATGCGGCATGCGCGCTTTCAGTCGCGCTTCTTCGCGCGCGGGTGCGCTGTGTCGTAGACCTTCGCGAGATGCTGAAAGTCGAGCGACGTATAGACCTGGGTGGCCGAAATGCTCGCGTGGCCGAGCAGTTCCTGCACGGCGCGCAGGTCGCCGCTCGACTGCAGCAGGTGAGTGGCGAACGAGTGGCGCAGCACGTGCGGGTGGACGTTCGCCGGAATGCCGGCGGCGATGGCGGCACGTTTCACACGCTCGCGCACCACGCCCGGCGCCATGCGGTTGCCGCGCACGGAAAGAAAGAGCGGGGCGTCGTCGTGTTTCACGAACGCGCCGCGGGCGGCGAGCCAGGCGTCGAGCGCGTCGAGCGCCTTGCGTCCGACCGGCACGGCGCGACGGCGGCTGCCTTTGCCGCGCACCTCGACTTCGGCGGCGTCGCGCTTGAACCAGCCCGCCGATTCGTAGCCGTCGCGCTTCACGTAACGCACGTCGAGTCCGACCAGTTCCGCGAGACGCAGCCCCGACGAGTAGAACAGTTCGAGCATCGCGCGATCGCGCAGCGCCTCGGGGCCGCCCTCCTGGGCGCCGGCAACGGCAGGGGCCTCCATGAGCTGCGCGGCGTCGTCCACGGAGAGCGCTTTCGGCAGCGTTTTCGCACGCTTGGGCGCCCGCACGGCGGCGACCGGATTCGCGTCCAGCTCGAAGCGGCCCGCGAGCCAGCGGTAGAACGCGCGCCACGCGGAAAGCCGGTGCGCGATCGAACGCGCCGAGAGGCCGCCCGCGTGCGCGCGCGCCACCGCGCCGCGCACCTGTGCCGCCGTGACCGTTTCGAGCGGCTTGCCGTCGGCGAGCTTCTTCAGCTCGTCGAGTTCGTGCGTGTACCCGCGCAGCGTGTGCGCCGAGAGCCGCCGCTCGTGTTCGAGCATCGCGAGGTAGTCGGCGATCGGGTCGGTGGGGTTCACGGCTGGCGGCTTCGGCTAGTGAGGGCAGGCGCGCCGTCAGTGCGGCAGCAGGCGCGTGAGCGCCGCGCTCGCGAGCGCGCCGATCTGCGTGAGGAAGTCGGTGGCCATGCCTTCGTGGAAGCGGCGCGGGTCGGGCGAGCCCATCACCAGCAGGCCGAAGGCGTTGCCCTGGGGCGCGTCGTTCGACGCTTCCGAAGGGGCGCGCAGCGCGATGATCGCGACCGACTGCGCGGCGCCGTCTGCCGGATCGAGCCATTGAGCGGCCTCGAAGCCGGTGTTCGCGCCGCAATACGGCGTGTCGAGACTGTTTGCGAAGATCCGGACTTCTTCACCGGTAAGGCGTGCGAAATCGGCCTGGGCGTAGGCTTCGGCGACGTCCCACACGCGCAGCGCGGCTTGCGGCATGTCGAACACGTCGCGCAGATTCTGCGTGATCGAGCGCGGCAGCGCGTAGGGATCGCGCTCGGCGATCATGCGAGTGGTCCAGCGGTTGAACTTCGAGGCGATCGAATCGTTCTCGTGCCCGTAGCGCAGCAGCTCCGAAAGACGCCGCTCAAGATGCTTGTTTTTCTCGCGCAGCATTTCCATCTGGCGCTCCTGCAGCGACACGGCGGCCTTGCCGTGCGGATTGCCCAGCTTGACCGTCGCGAGCAGTTCGGCGTGCTCGACGAAAAAATCGGGATGGGCGATCAGATAGTCGGCAACTTCGCGATCGTTCATGTTGTGGACGCGTTGTAGTTGTGAGCCGCGCGCCGCGGCGCGCGGTTTGTCATGCGGTTGAATATTCCTGCGACGCGACGTTCTCTCGTTGCGTGCGCCGCGAGGCGCGCTAGACGGCCAGCTCGATTTCGCCTTCGAACACCGTCGTGGCCGGGCCTGCCATCGTGAGCGCGGCAGACTCGTCGCGCGCACCGTCCCAGGCGATGGTCAGCACGCCGCCGTGCGTGTGCACCTTCACGGGCGAGTCGAGCAGCCCGCGGCGAATGCCTGCCGCCACGGCCGCGCACGCGCCCGTGCCGCAGGCCAGCGTTTCGCCCGCGCCGCGCTCGAATACGCGCAGCTTCACTTCGTTGCGCGACACGATCTGCATGAAGCCGGCGTTCACCTTGTTGGGAAAGCGCGTGTGCGTTTCGATGAGCGCGCCTTCGGCCTTGACCGGGTACGCCTCGACGTCTTCCACCACCTGCACCGCGTGCGGGTTGCCCATCGAGACGACCGACACCCAGCGCGTCGCGCCGTTCACGTCGAGCGGCCAGAGCGTGTCGTTGCCCTCGCGGCGGCCTTCGAGGCCGTTGGCGTCGAACGGCACGCGCGCCGGTTCGAAGTCGGGCCGATCCATGTCGACGACGACCTCGCCGTTGTCCTGCACGACGAGCGTGATCGTGCCCTTCTGCACCTGCACGCGCACGCGGCGGGCGTCGGTGAGCCCGCGGTCGCGCACGAATTTCACGAAGCAGCGCGCGCCGTTGCCGCAGTGCTCGACCTCGCCGCCGTCGCAATTGAAGATGCGATAGCGGAAGTCCACGCCTTCCACGGTTGGCTTCTCGACGAGCAGCAACTGGTCCGCGCCGATGCCGAAATGGCGGTCGGCGAGCGCGCGCACGCGCTCGGGCGTGAGCGCGAGGTCCTGGCTATAGCCGTCGAGCACGACGAAGTCGTTGCCCGCGCCGTGCATCTTGGTGAATTTGAGTTTCATGCCGCTATTGTAAGCGAGGCCCGGGCGAAAACCCGGGCAGGGCCGTGGCGCGCGCCTCGGCCGTCGTCTATTTGTAGACGCTCGGCTCGCCGGGCGGACGCGTCTTGAAACGCTTGTGGACCCAGTAATACTGTTCCGGAATGCGCGGAATCTGTTCTTCGAGGAAGGCGTTCATGCGGCGTGCGTCGAGGTCGTCGTCGCCGGTCGGATAATTTTCCCAAGGTTTGAAGACTTTCAGCCGATAACCCTTGTAATTGGGCAGCACCTCGCCGATGAACGGCACGACCTGCGCATGACCCACCTTCGCAAGACGCCCGACGGCCGTGAGCGTGCACGCGGGCACGCCGAAGAAGGGCACGAACGTGGAGTTGCGCATGCCGTAGTCCATGTCGGCGCCGAGCATCACGGGCTTGCGGTCGCGCAGCCAGCGCAGCACGGCGCGCGCGCTGTCCGCGCGGCTCACCATCTCCGCGCCGAAGCGGCTGCGGCCCGCTTTGGCCGCGGCTTCGAACTCGGGGTTCGAGAACGGCTGGTAGAGCGAGCCGCACGGGCGATGCAGCGAGTAGTTGAGGAACATCGAGCCCGCTTCGATGCCCACGAAATGCAGGCCGAGGAACAGCGTGGGCGGCAAGTCGGGATCGGTGAGGTCGATTTCGCTGTCGAGCTGGACGATCTTTTCGAGCTTCTTCGCGGACGCGAACCATTGCACGCTGCGCTCCATGTAGCTGCGAATGGCGTGACGGAAGTGCAGGCCCGCGACTTCCTCGCGCTTTTCGTCGCTCCATTCGGGGAAGCACAGGCGCAGGTTGGTATGAACGACGCGCTTGCGGCTGCTCGGGATCTGGTAGAGCAGCCAGCCGAGCCCGTCACCGAGGCGCGCGACGAAGCCGTAGGGCAGGATCGCGAAGAGCTTGAGCAAGCCGATCGCGAAACGGGAGCCGAGTTTGCCTAGCATGCTGCGGCTCCGATGCGAGGCTTGCGAACTGTGGGGAAGGCGACGAACGGCACGCGGGAGGACTCTGCGACAATTTAAGGAAGTCGCTATAATAAGGGCTTCGCCGAGTTAATAGACAACTTGCGGGGCGAAGCCGGGTGTCGGTCGTCAACGGCAACCGGGCAGCAAATCCGCTAAAGCGTCGCCGCTTCAAGCTCCCGAAGCTGGCTACGTGAAATTCAACCGTCACCAGCTACAAGGAGCCTTACACGTGGCAAACGACTACTTCTTCACTTCCGAATCCGTTTCCGAAGGCCATCCGGACAAGGTCGCCGACCAGATCTCGGACGCGATTCTCGACGCCATCCTCACGCAGGACAAATACTCGCGCGTTGCCGCGGAAACGCTGTGCAACACGGGCCTCGTCGTGCTCGCCGGCGAAATCACCACGACCGCGAACGTCGACTACATCCAGGTCGCGCGCGACACGATCAAGCGCATCGGCTACGACAACACCGACTACGGCATCGACTACCGCGGCTGCGCGGTGCTCGTCGCCTACGACAAGCAGTCGCCGGACATCGCCCAGGGCGTGGACCGCGCGCACGACAACAACCTCGACCAGGGCGCCGGCGACCAGGGCCTGATGTTCGGCTACGCGTGCGACGAAACGCCCGAGCTGATGCCGCTGCCGATCCACCTCTCGCACCGTCTCGTCGAGCGCCAGTCGAACCTGCGCCGCGACGGCCGCCTGCCCTGGCTGCGCCCGGACGCGAAGTCGCAGGTCACGATCCGCTATGTGGACGGCAAGCCGCACGCCATCGACACCGTCGTGCTCTCCACGCAGCACTCGCCGGACATCGACCTCGGCACGCTGCGCGAAGCCGTGATCGAGGAAGTCATCAAGCCGGTGCTGCCGGCCGAGCTCATCAAGGGCGACATCAAGTTCCTCGTGAACCCGACCGGCCGGTTCGTGATCGGCGGCCCGCAGGGCGATTGCGGTCTCACGGGCCGCAAGATCATCGTCGACACGTACGGCGGCGCGGCTCCGCACGGCGGCGGCGCGTTCTCGGGCAAGGACCCGTCGAAGGTCGACCGCTCGGCAGCCTATGCCGGCCGTTACGTCGCGAAGAACATCGTGGCCGCAGGCCTCGCGTCGCGCTGCCTGATCCAGGTGTCGTACGCGATCGGCGTGGCGCAGCCCACCTCGGTCATGGTCAACACGTTCGGCACCGGCAAGGTTTCGGACGCGACGATTACCCAGCTCGTGCGCGAGCACTTCGACCTGCGTCCGAAGGGCATCATCCAGATGCTCGATCTGCTGCGTCCGGTCTATGAGAAGACCGCGGCTTACGGCCACTTCGGCCGCGAAGAGCCGGAATTCTCGTGGGAAGCAACGGACAAGGCGCTCGTGCTGGCCGAAGCCGCCGGCACGGAGCCGGTGAGCGCGGTGGCGTAAGCCGCGTTTGCCAGCACGCATCGCGCTGGCCGCCGGCAACGCCGGTGAGCGCGAAGAAAAACCCCGCAGGGCGCGAGCCCGTGCGGGGTTTTTGTTTTTGCGGACTGCGCCGCGCGTTAACGCATCGCGAAGCCGAACCAGCCCGTGCTGCTTGCCGCCATGCGGCGCGGCTTGCGCGTGTTGCGCGCCACATGAACCGTGCCGGGCGCGGCGAGCGTGCGCAGCGGCGCGTTCGGACGATAGAGCAGCGTGCGCAGCGAAAAGTGGCGCGTGCCCGAGCGCATGCGCAGCACGGCGAAGAACGAGTGGAACCAGGCGCGCATGCTGTCGACAGGCTTCGTCTCGCGCACCTGCTGCGCGAGCGCGCGCGTGCGTGCGGCGTGGTGGCGCAGCGCGCGCACCACATGACGACGGGCGGGACGAGCCGCCTTCAGGGCTGTGTGGGCGGCATGGGTCATGCGGTGGGTATCGAAAAGGGTATGCATGGCGGTTGCGGAATCGGGTTCGAGGTGCGCCTTGCGCGACGCTTCGCGTCGAGCAGCAAACGTGCCTGTCTTCGAGGTCGTCACGATCCGGGCGGACGGCAGACGGGCCGCATGGCGCGGCGTTTGACACGACGCGACGGATGCTTTTGCCGGCGCGCCTTGTGCGGCAAGGCGTTCGCGGCGATCCGTCCGTGCACTGGGGGGGCGGCGACTGGGAACAACATGCGCGACAGACTACACGCGAAACATGACGGCAGAAAGTCGGTTAATACCCGCCCCTGCGCGTCTTTGATGCAACGATTGCGCCCTTTGTCTTCATGACGGTGCGTGCGCGCCATTCGCGTGCGAGTCCGGGCGCAGCGCGCCAAACCGGGCATGGAGCCACGCCGCGCGGCGCCGTGGCGCTTCCGGCCGTCCCGGCACGCTTTACAATCGAACCGTCGGCGCGCGCCGACGCCGCTGCCCGGACCTCGAACGCAGGCTGCGGCCCCAGCAGGCATTGCATAACGGAAGTCCCATGTCAGTCCAGTCGAAGAAAGAACAGGTGCAGGCGCTGCGTGAGCGCGGTTTCGTGATCGTGCGGGGGCTCGTCTCGCCCGAGCGCTGCGCGGCGATCAAACAGGTTGCCGAACAACAGTTGCATGCGGCCGAAGCGCCGCTCGAATTCGAAGCCGATTTGCGCTACCCGGGCGCGCCGGAGTCGAAGGACGCCCCCGGCGGCCACACGGTCCGGCGCCTGCTCGACGCCTACGCGCGCCACGCGCTGTATCGCGAGTGGGCCACGTCGCCGGAGATCGCGGGCTGGATGGAGCTGTATTTCGGCGAGGAGCCGGTCCTCTCCCGCGCGCATCACAACTGCGTGATGACGAAGCATCCGCGCTACGGCAGCCTCACGGGCTGGCACCGCGATGTGCGCTACTGGTCGTTCGAGCGCGACGACCTCGTTTCGGTGTGGCTCGCGCTCGGGCCGGAGACCCCCGAAAACGGCGGCCTGTGGTTCGTGCCCGGCTCGCACGACGCGCCGTTCACCTCGGACCGCTTCGATGCCGCGAAATTCTTCCGCGCGGACCTGCCCGACAACAAGACGTGGATCGACCGCGCGATCTCACCGACGCTCCAGGCCGGCGACGTCGTGTTCTTTCACTGCAACACGCTGCATTCGGCGGGGCAGAACCAGAGCGAGCAGGTGAAGTTTTCGCTCGTGTACACCTATCACGGCGCGAGCAACGTGCCGCTGCCCGGCACACGCTCGGCGTCGAAGCCCGAGGTGAAGCTCTGAGTTGCGCGTTCAGCGTCGCCGGCTCGACAAGGCGAGGCCGGTGATGCCGGCGAGCGTCGCCGCGACGCCGCCCACGATCAGCAGGATCGTGCGGTTGGTGGGCGCGCCGGTGAACAGGCGCGACATGTCGTTCGCGAACGAATGAAACGACTGGCCGCCGAAGTACAGCAGGACGACGCCGCAGGCGATGAGCGCGATCGAAACCGCTTTGGCCATGAACGACCTCTCGCAAAGGGGGGACGCCGCAGTGTAGGCGAGTGGCCGCGGCGCGTCGAGGGGCCGCTTTCGCCGTGATTCCGCCGTCATTTCCCCGGCCGTTTCCCGCATAGTGGACATCTGCACGGCGAGGGCAGATTGGCTAACATAGCTGCCTCGCGCGGCGGCGCGACGGCAGCGCGCCGGATCGCCGCCGCATTCCCCAGCTCACCAGCCCGTTTTTTTGCCGAGGATCCAGACCATGGCCTACGAAGCAGCCTCTGAACGCTATTCGGACATGCAGTACCGCTTTTGCGGCAAGTCGGGGCTCAAGCTGCCCGCGCTGTCGCTCGGCCTGTGGCACAACTTCGGCGACACGACGCCGATTTCCACCCAGCGCGAGATCCTGCGCACCGCATTCGACCTGGGCATCACGCATTTCGATCTCGCGAACAACTACGGGCCGCCGTACGGCAGCGCCGAAACCAATTTCGGCCGCCTCTTCAAGGACGATTTCCGTCCTTACCGCGACGAACTGCTGATCTCGTCGAAGGCGGGCTGGGACATGTGGCCGGGTCCGTACGGCCAGGGCGGCGGCTCGCGCAAGTACGTGCTCGCGAGCCTCGACCAGAGCCTGCAGCGCATGGGCCTCGACTACGTCGATATCTTCTATTCGCATCGCTTCGACGTGGAAACGCCGCTCGAGGAAACGGCGGGCGCGCTCGCCACGGCCGTACAGCAGGGCAAGGCGCTCTATGTGGGCATTTCGTCGTATTCGCCTGCGAAAACGCGGGAAATGGCGAAGCTGCTCGCCGAGCACAAGGTGCCGCTGCTCATTCACCAGCCGTCGTACAACATGCTCAATCGCTGGGTCGAGCACGAACTGCTCGACACGCTCGACGAAGTGGGCGCCGGCAGCATCGCGTTCACGCCGCTCGCGCAGGGCCTGCTCACGAACAAGTACCTCAATGGCGTGCCCCAGGACGCGCGCGTGAACCGTCCGGGCGGCGGCTCGCTGAAGGCCGAGCATCTGAACGAGCAGAACATCGGGCACGTGCGCAAGCTCAACGAACTCGCGCTGCGCCGTGGCCAGAGTCTCGCGCAAATGGCGATTGCCTGGACGCTGCGCGGCGGCCGCGTGACCTCGGCGCTGATCGGCGCGAGCCACGCGGAGCAGGTGCGCGAGAACGTCGGCGCGTTGAAGAATCTCGAATTCTCGGCCGAAGAGCTTGCGGAGATCGACCGTTACGCGACCGAGGGCGGCGTGAACCTGTGGGAGAAGCCGTCGACCGATCAGCACATCTGAGCGGCTCGCTTTCCGGCCGGACCGCCTCCTCGAGAGGCGGTTTTTTTTGCGCGCGGTGGCGCCGCGCCGTTCTTCGCTTTGTCATGTGGCCCTGCTAACGTCGCGGCAGCCTTTGCAGCGAGGAATCAGCATGGAGTCCGTAAGCGCCGAACATGAAGCGCTTTCCCTGTCCGCCATGCGGGCGCAGGGGGCGGCACGGCCGCCGCAGCCGGCGTCGGCCGCCCGCACGAACGCCGCGCTGATCGCCTTCGCGGTCACGGCGCTGGGCTATGAACTCGTCGGACTGCCGCTCCTGCTGCACGCGGCGGGCGGCCCGACGCTCGCGCTGCTGGCGACGCTCGCGCCCGTCGTGCTCGCCACGCCGATCCATTGGGGCCTCATCCACGAAGGCATACACGGACAGCTTGCGCGCGACAGGCGCGTGAACGAGTGGCTGGCTCGCGCGCTCTCGATCGGACTCGCGATGCCATTCGACGCCGTGCGTTTCGGACACCTGATGCATCACCGTTTCACGCGCGAGCCGTTCGACCGGCCCGACGTCCACGACTCGCCCGGCCCGCGCTGGCGCAGGCGCGTGGCGTATTACGCGCGGCTCATGGGCGGTCTGTACCTTGTCGAATGTCTGCTGCCGCTCGTGGCGTTCCTTCCGGCGCGGCTTGCGCGCGCCATCATCGCGCACGGCGTGGGCGCGCATGGCCGCGAGGGCGTGCAGGTGCAGCGGCTCTTCGCGAACCATGCCGCCGATCCCGTGAGGCGCCGCCGCGCGCGGCGCGACTGGCTCGCCTCGATCGCGCTTTACGCCGCTTCGTTCGCGCTGTACGGCAAGGCCTGGACGGTGCTGGCCCTCGCGATGTATCTGCGCGGCCTGTGGCTTTCGGTCGCCGATAACCTGCCGCACTACGGTGTCGCGCTCGAAGAACCGGGGCGCGCGCGCGATTTTCGCGTGCCGCGCGTTCTAGGCGTATTGCTGATGAATCACCACCTGCATCGCCAGCATCATCTGCACCCGACGCTGCCATGGACGGCGCTGCCCGCGCTTGCGCGCGCTGCGCAGGCCGCGGGCGCGCCCCCTCGCACAGGCTATCTTGCCGCTGCGTTGCGGCAGTTCGGCGGATTGCAGGCTGGCGTCGAGGCCAGGTGAGGGAAGGGGAAGGCCGAAGGGGCGGACGCACGGCGCAAGCCGCGCCGGACGCCGCCTCGCGCCGACGGCCCGCGCCCGCCGGGCGCGCGGCACGAATACGAACGCTACAGATGAACGCTACATCAGCGCGGGCAGCGTTTCGACGAGCGCGACGGCCGCGAGCGCGCCGATCAGCGCGCCGACCACGCGCAGCGTGTTGTGCCTGAATTCGGTGGCGCACGGCACTGCGCCGAGAAAGAGCGCCCCGGCGAGGGCCATCGGAATGATCATCACGAAATCGCCGATCGTGAAATAACCTGCCATGCTCGTCTCCTTATCGTAGTGGCGACGAAGGCTCGCAGCGGTTCTTGTTTTCGTCCGTCATGCCGATTCCATGGCGCTGCGGCCCAAGGCCTGAAATCGAGTATAGGTGAGGCCGGCAAGCAAAGTGGCGCACGCGCGCGCCGCCGGCGTCACTGTAAAGCTCGTGCCTCGCCGCGAATGCCCGCCAGTGGCGGCCCTTCGCAACCGGGCGATGCGCGCGGCCGTCGCAACGCCAGTCGTCCTAACATTACGGATGCCTTTCCATTGTGGCGGCGTGCGGCACCTCAGCCTTGCGAGCACGTTGCATGCCTTATGGCGGTGCCTTGCGCGCTCAGGCCGCTCCGGCGCGCTCCCGGGCGCGCAATCTCAGGGCGAGTGCGAGACCCACGGCCAGCAGTGCGATCACGAGTCCGGCCACACCGCTCCAGCCCGCGCCGGCCCAGAAGTGTCCGCCGACCGACCCCATCACGCTGGAACCGAGGTAATAGGCGAGCAGATAGAGCGCGGCGGCCTGGCCCTTCGCTTCGCGCGCGAGCCGGCCGACCCAGCCGCTCGCCACCGCGTGCCCCGCGAAGAAGCCGATCGTGAGGCAGGCGATGCCGGCCGCAATGGCGCCGAGCGGCGGGAACAGCGTGAGCACGACGCCCGCGAGCATCATCGCGAGGCTCGCGATCAGCACGCGGCCGCGGCCGAAGGTGTCCGCCATGCGGCCCGACCACGGCGAGGCGACCACGCCCGTCAGGTAGACGAGAAAGATCGCGCCGATCGCCGCCTGGCTCATGTGATAAGGCGCGGCGATCAGCCGGTAGCCGATGTAGTTGTATAGCGTGACGAAGCCGCCCATCAGCACGAAGCCCATTGCGAACAGCATGGGCAGGCCCGGCTGCGCGAAATGGCGCAGCAGCGCCGCGCGGTGATGCGCGAAGCCAAGGCCGCTCTTCGGCGCGAAGTGGCGCGAAGGCGGCAGGAGCGAGCGGAACGCGAACATCGAGGCGAGGCCAAGTATGCCGATCACGGCCACCGCCGCGCGCCAGCCGAGCAGATCGGTGACGATGCCCGTGATTACGCGCCCCGCCATCCCGCCGATGGCCGTGCCGCCCACGTAAAGGCCCATCGAAAGGCCGAGGCCGTCGGGGTGCATTTCCTCGGCGAGCCAGGCCATGGCCACGGCGGGTACGCCGCCAAGCGCGATGCCCTGGAGCGTGCGCAGCACGAGCAGTTCATGCCAGTGCGGCACGAAGGCCGTGGCGAGCGTGAGCATCGACGAGACGCACAGCGAGGCCGTCATCATGCCGCGCCGGCTCCAGCCTTCGGAGACGAAGCCCGCGACGAAGATCGCGATGGCGAGCGCGGCCGTGGTGAAGGAGAGCGAGAGACTGCTTTGCGCGGGGCTCACTCCGAAGGTTTGCGAGAACGCGGGCAGCAGCGGCTGCACGCAGTAGAGGAGCGAGAAGGTGGCGTAGCCGGCGAACAGCAGCGCGAGGCTCGCGCGCCAGAATTCGCGGGTGCCGCGTTCGATGTACGGAACGGCGGCGGGCGCGGATTTGCGCGTGGCGCCCGGTGATGCAGTCACGACAGGATCTCCCGGTTATGGCAAAGCCGCAACGATACCCGTGTTGGGCGATCGGCGTGGGCGAGCGCCGCAGATGAACGGCGTGCGGCGCTCAGCCCGGCGTACGCAAGGTGCCCGGCGCGCCCTGCGGAGCGCTGGCCGGCTGCGCGCCTTGCACCTCGTCGGGATGCACGAGCGCGGCATCGCCCGGCAGGTCGGCGGCGCTCCAGCCGCCACCCAGCGCCTTCACGAGCGCGACGCTCGCCGCCATGCGCCGCCGCGAGATGGCCACGGCCTGGCGTTCGTTCGTGAGCGCGGTGGTCTGGGCGACGACCACCTCGAGATACGTGATCGCGCCGCTGCGATAACGGCTCTCGATGGTCGCAAGCGTGCGCTGCGCGGCGTCCACCGCGCGGTCCTGGGCGCTCGCCTCCTGTTCCAGCACGCGCAGCGCCGCGAGGTTGTCCTCGACCTCGCCGAACGCGTCGAGCACGGTTTCGCGGTATTGCGCGACGCTCTCGTCGTACTGGGCGCGCGCCTCGTTGCGCACGGCCTCCCGGCCGCCGAAGTCGAGCAGCGTGCCCGCGAGCGCCGGCCCGAGCGACCAGAAGCGCGCGGGCGCGACGAGCCACTGGCTATAGTTGGTCGCCTCCAGGCCGCCCGTCACCGCAAGCACGAGGCTCGGAAAAAACGCCGCCGTCGCCACGCCCACCTGCGCGTTCGCGGCGGCCACGCGGCGCTCGGCCCCGGCGATGTCGGGGCGCCGTTCGAGCAACGCGGAGGGCACGCCCGGCGGGCTCGCGATCGCGCGCACCGTGTAGGCCGCCTTCGGTTCGACCGGCAGCGTGAACGTCGAGGGCGACTGCCCGATGAGGATCGCGATCGCGTGTTCGAGCTGCGCGCGCTGCACGCCGAGATCGATCGCCTGCGCTTCGGTGGTCTGCAGTTGCGTTTGCGCCTGGCCGACGTCGGCGTCGGTGGCGATGCCGCCGTCATAGCGATGCTGCGTGAGTTCGAGCGACTCGCGATACGCCTTGATGGTGTCGTCGAGCAACTGGCGCTCGCGGTCTATGCCGCGCAGCGCGAAGTAGTCGGTGGCGAGTTCCGCCTGCATCGACAGCAGAACGGCCTGCATGTCGGCGGCGCTCGCCTGTGCGCTGGCCTTGGCGGCCTCGACGTTGCGCGCGACGCGTCCCCAGATGTCGGGTTCCCACGTGGCGTCGACGCCGGCGGCGTAGTCGTTGATCGTGCGTCCCGCCTTCGACGTGAGAACCAGGTTCTCCGACGTGCGCGTGCGCGAGAAGTCGCCGCTCGCCGTCACGAGCGG
Organism: Paraburkholderia lycopersici; assembly: GCF_900096975.1. Classification (GTDB taxonomy): domain Bacteria; phylum Pseudomonadota; class Gammaproteobacteria; order Burkholderiales; family Burkholderiaceae; genus Paraburkholderia; species Paraburkholderia lycopersici. The sequence continues at coordinate 575,199 of NZ_FMYQ01000001.1, read as the reverse complement.
GAAATAGCTCGAGCGCTGCTGCGCGACGTTCGCGCGCGCCGCGCGAAAATGCGCCTGCGCGGCCTGCACGTTCTGGTTCGCGCCAGCGACCTGAGGCGCGAGCGCGTCGAGTGTGGCGTCGCCGTAGATCGTCCACCATGCGCCGCGCGGCGCGTGGTCCGCGGGCTGCGCCACCGTCCAGCCCGTGCCCTCGAGCTCCTTGAACGTCGCGGCGACCGGCATGGCCGGGCGCACGTAGTCGGGCCCGAGCGTGCAGCCGCCGAGCGCCGTGAGCGCGCCGAGCGCAGCCAGTGTGGCGAGTGCGGGCAGTCGAACGCATGCGTGCTTCATCATTCGCCCTGCGTCTGCGTCTGCGTCTGCGTCTGCGTCTGCGTCTGCGCGGCGCTCGCGCCGTGCGCCGCGCCGGCCTCGCGCGCGCCGCGCGGCGCCACGATGCGCACCGGCGTGCCGTCGACGATCGAGTCCTGCGGATTGACGATCACGCGCTCGCCGCCAGTGAGCCCCGCCGCCACCGCGACGCGGGTGCCGAAGTCGGTGCCGAGCGCGACCTTCACGAGCTTTACGCGGTTTTGCGCGTCGACGGTCGCCACCTTCACGCCGTCGGGGCGGAACAGGAAGGCGTTGCCGGGCAGCGTGAGCGGCGTGGTCGACCCGTCCAGCGCGAAGTGGACCTGCGCATACGCGCCGGGCAGCAGTTCGCCGCCGCGGTTGTCGACGTCGACTTCGACGAGCATCGTGCGCTGCTGCGGATCGACGGCGCCCGCGGTGCGCGCGACGACGCCCGCGAAGCGCTTGCCCCGCGCTTCGTTGAGCGTGAGATCGGCGCGCTGCTGCACGCGGATCTGTTGCGCGTAGGCTTGCGGCACGTTCGCGTAGACGCGCAGCCGGTCGGCCTGCGCGAGGTGGAACAACTCCTTTTGCGAGGTGCCGCCGTTGCCCGCGTCGATGAGCGCGCCGACGTCCACGTTGCGCGCCGTGACGATGCCGTCGAAAGGCGCGGTCACGCGTTCGTACGACTGCAGTTGCGACAGCCGCGAAACGTTGAAGCGCGCGGCATCGAGCGTGGCTTTTTTCGCGAGCATGTCGCCGACTTTTTCGTCGGTGTCCTGCTTCGCCACCGAGCGGGTTTGCAGCATTTGCGTCCAGCGATCGGCGGTGGTTTTCGCGAGCGCGTAATTCGCTTCGGCGTTCGCGAGATCGGCGCGCGCGGCGCGCAACTGGTCGTCCACTTCGGGGGCCTCGATTTCGGCGAGAAGCTGGCCCGCCTTCACGTGCGCGCCGATGTCGAAGTACCACTTGCGCAGATAGCCGCTCGTGCGCGCGTAGATCGGCGTGTCGAGAAAGGCTTGCACGTTGCCGGGCAGCACGAGGTCGAGCGCGCGCGCCGAGCGTTGCGGCGCGACTACCTGCACGGAGAGCGTGCTCGCGGCTTTCGCGTCGCGTTCGAGCGCGGCGTGCGCGCTGTGGCGCGACCAGATGCCCTGTGCCGCGAGCCCGAGCACCACGAGCGCGGCGACGACGGCAGGCCAGCGGCGCGCTTTGGGCGGCGTCGGGGGTGGCGTATGCCGGTCTTGCGGCGGGGGCGCTTCGGAATGAGTCGTCATGTGCGTTTTTTCATGATTTGGGCACCACGTTTTCGCCGGCGCGCTGGCGGCGCTCGCCGAGCTTGCGGTAGACGAGCGAGAACACCACCGGCACGAAGATCAGCGTGGCGAGCGTGCCCACGGCGAGGCCGCCGATCACGGCGCGCCCGAGCGGCGCGTTCTGCTCGCCGCCTTCGCCGAGGCCGATGGCCATCGGCACCATGCCGATCACCATGGCGAGCGCCGTCATGAGCACCGGGCGAAAACGCGTGAAGCCCGCCTCGATCGCGGCGCGCGCGGCGTCGCCGTGCTCGCGCAACTGCTCGCGCGCGAAGCTGATGACGAGAATGGAGTTCGCCGTGGCGATGCCGATACACATGATCGCGCCGGTGAGCGCGGGAATGGAGAGCGTGGTGTGCGTGAGGAACAGCATCCACACGATGCCCGCGAGCGCGCCCGGCAGCGCGGTGATGATGATGAACGGATCGAGCCACGACTGGAAATTCACGACGATCAGCAGATACACGAGCACGATCGCGAACACGAGGCCGCCCAACAATCCGGAGAACGAATCGTTCATCGTCTGCACCTGGCCGCGCAGCTTGATGCTCGACGTTTTCGGCAGCTCGCCGCGGGTCTCGTCGATGATCTTCGCGATGTCGTCGGAGACGGCGCCGAGATCGCGTCCGTCCGCGGTGCCGTAGATGTCGATGGTGGTCTGCGCGTTGTAGTGCGTGACGACCGCGTTGCCCGACACGCGCTGCATGCTCGCCAGCGAGCCGAGAATATTGCTGCGCCCGTTCGCCGTGAGCGGAATGTTGGCGAGCGACTGCAGCGAATCGATCGTGTACTGCGGCGCTTCGGTAACGACGTTGTAGCTCACGCCGTTGACCGGGTTGAGCCAGAACGTGGGCGTGGTCTGCTGGCTGCCCGAGAGCGTGATGAGCAGGTCGCTCGCCACGTCCTTCTGCGTGAAGCCGGCCTGCTGCGCGCGCGTGCGGTCCACGTCGATGAAGATGCGCGGCAGGTCGGCGGGCTGCTGGATGCGCGCGTCGGCGAAACCGGGCACGCCGCGCAGGCGCGCGAGCAGCTTCGCCGCGAACGCGCGGTTGCCGGCCGCGTCGCGGCCCACGATCTGCACGTCGATGGGCGAGGGCATGCCGAAGTTCAGCGTCTGGCTCACGATGTCGGCGGGCAGGAAGGCGAACTCGGCGCCGGGGAACTCGTCGTTGAGCGTGCGGCGCAGGAGGCGCACATAGCCGGCGGTGGGGCGGTGGTCCTCGTTCAGCGAGATCAGCACGTCGGCGTCCGAGGTGCCGATCGTGCCCGTGTTGCTGTACGAGAGGTTGATGCCCGAGACCGGCAGGCCGATGTTGTCGATGATCGAATGGAGCTCGCGAGCGGGAATTAGTTCGCGAATGCGCTTGTCGATGCGGTCGACGAGCACGGCGGTTTCTTCCACGCGCATGCCGGTCTTCGCGCGCACGTGCAGCGCGATCGTGCCCGCGTCGACCTGCGGAAAGAAGTCGCGCCCGAGAAACGGCATGAGCAGCAGCGACGCGCCGCAGCACACGAGAAAGGCGGCGACGAACCGCACGGGATGCTTCACGCGCGCTTCGAGAAACACGCGATAGCGCGCGCGCAGCCGCTCGAAGCCGCGCTCGAAGGCGAGGTGAACGCGCATGAACGGATTGCGCGTGGCGCTGTGCGCATGATGCAGGTCGGCGGCCTTGTGATGATGGCGCATCAGGTACTTCGCGAGCGTGGGCACGAGCGTGCGCGAGAAGAAGTATGACGCCAGCATTGCAAAGACCACGGCCTCCGCGAGCGGTATGAAGAGATAGTGCGCCACGCCCGAGAGCAGGAACATCGGCACGAACACGATGCAGATGGAAAGCGTCGAGACGAGCGTGGGAATCGCGATCTGGTGCGCGCCGTCGAGAATCGCCTGCTCGAGCGTCTTGCCCTGTTCGAGCTGCTGGCTGATGTTCTCGATCGCGACCGTTGCGTCGTCAACGAGAATGCCCACCGCGAGCGCGAGGCCGCCGAGCGTCATGATGTTGATGGTCTCGCCGAGCGCCGCGAGCGCGATGATCGAGGCGATCATGGAAAGCGGAATCGAGACCGCGATGATGAGCGTGGCGCGCCAGTTGCCGAGAAAGAGCAGGATCATGAGCGCCGTGAGCGCGGCGGCGATGAGCGCTTCGCGCAGCACGCCCTGCACCGAGGCGCGCACGAACAGCGACTGGTCCGCGACGGGGTCGATGTTCAGCGACGGCGGCACGAGGTTGTGCAGCGTCGGCATCATGTCCTTGATGCGGTCGACGATTTCGAGCGTGGACGTGTTGCCGCTCTTGTTGATGGTGAGGAGCGAGGCGCGCTGACCGTCCACGCGCACGATGTTGGTTTGCGGCACGTAGCCGTCGCGCACGTGCGCCACGTCGCGGATGTAGATCGTGCCGCTGTCCGTGGTTTTCACGGGAATGTCATTGAGGCCCGCCAGGCTGTCGGGGCTTGCATTCATCGTCACCGAGTACTCGGTCGCGCCTATTTTTGCCGTGCCCGACGGCAGGATGAGATTCTGCGCGCTGATCGCGTTGACCACGTCCATGGGCGAGAGGTTGTGCTGCTGCAGCGCGCGCTGGTCGATGTCGACCATGATCTGCCGCTGCTTGCCGCCATAGGGCAGCGGTGCGGAGGCGCCCGGTACCGTCGCGAGCTGCGTCTTCAGGAAGTTGTTGCCGTAGTCGAACAGCTCCTGCTCGGTGAGCTGGGACGAGGAAAGCGCGAGGCGCAGGATCGGCACCGTCGAGGCGTTGTAGCGCAGGATGTTCGGCGGCGTGATGCCGGGCGGCAGCGAGCGCAGTTGCGTTTGCGAGAGCGCGGTGACCTCGGCGAGCGCTTCCTGGATATTGGCATGCGGCTGGAAGAAGATCTTCACGACCGCAATGCCGTTGAGCGACGTCGATTCGGTATGCTCGATATCGTTCACGGCCACCGAAAGCCCGCGCTCGTAATTGAGCACGACGCGCCGCTCCATTTCGTCGGCGGGCAGGCCCGTGTAGGTCCAGATTACCGAAAGCACCGGAATGTCGATGTTCGGGAAGATGTCCGTGGGCGTGCGCAGGATTGTCAGCGGCCCGACGATCAGGAGCAGCAGGGCGAGCACGACGAACGTGTACGGGCGCTTGAGCGCGAGTCGGACTATCCACATGGAACGGTGGGTTCCTTCGCTGGTGTCGGGATGTGGCTCGCGCGGCTGGTCTGGCCGCAGCGGCGAGCATTTCGGTTATCGGTATCGTGGCCGGCTGTGGCGGCGCGCGCGAGGTCTCTTGCCTGCGCTGCGACGCGCCCCGATGGTACCCGGATCGTGCCGGGATGGGACAGGACTATAGCGCCAGTCGCCGTGCATCTGCGGACTTTTTAGGGGGGTGCATTCGCTGGCGCGTAAAGTGCGGGGTTTACCATCTGTTACAGTCAGCGTTTCGTAAGTCGCGCGAGCAAGAGGGGCCTGGATTTGGCGGCGCACGGCGTCGTGCCGACACAGCCAGTGATACACCCCCCTATTTTTTTGCTTTGCTCGCGCGCGCAAAAAGGCAACAATGGGTAAGCCTCGGGTCCGGCCGCGCAGGGCGCGTGAAAATCACCGGGTCGCCCGAGGCGGGTTTGGATGCGCGCGCAACCGACGGTGCGCATCGGTTTTTTTCAGCATGCCGACCGGTCTTCCTTCGAGGGAGCCGGCGAAGGTAACGGGGAAACATCATGCAAATCGGTTCTATCGTCCGTTCGGTTCATATCGCGGTGCCGCAGGGCGCGCGCGGCATCGTGATGCGCATTCTCGGCGACATGGCGATGGTGACCTGGTACGCTGGGGAGCCCGGCGCGTCGGCGCAGCTCAACACCGAGCCCTTTTTTCTGGAAGACCTGATCGACACGGGCGAGCACGTCATGCCCGCCGGCGCGAAGATTCACTGAGTCCGCATCGCCCGCAACAGGCACAATTGCGGGTATGAATCACGATCTCACTTCTATCCCGGGCGAGCCTTCCGGTCCCGGCGACCAGCAGGCCGCGCCCTACGCGCGTCTCACTCCCGAATGCGTGCTCGACGCGCTCGACAGCGTGCTGATACCGGCCGGACGCCGCACGGATGGCCGCATGCTCGCGCTCAACAGTTACGAGAACCGCGTCTATCAGGTGGGCGTCGAAGACGGGCCGCCGCTCGTCGCCAAGTTCTATCGCCCCGGCCGCTGGAGCAGCGAAGCGATTCTCGAGGAGCACGCGTTCGTCGCCGAACTGGCTGCGCGCGAGATTCCCGCGGTGCCCGCGCTCGTCTTCGAAGGACACACACTGCACGCGTTCGACGGTTTTCGCTTCGCGCTCTTCGAGCGGCGCGGCGGCCGCGCGCCCGACCTCGATCGCAGCGACACGCTCGAATGGCTGGGGCGCTTCATCGGCCGCATTCATGCCGTGGGCGCGACCGGGCAGTATCGCGCGCGCCCCGCGCTCGACATCGAAACCTACGGCTACGAGCCGCGCAGGTTTCTGCTGGAGCATGGTTTCGTGCCCGCCGATCTACGCGAAGCGTGGCAGGCCGCCGTGACGCTCGCGCTGGAAGGCGTGGAGGCGGCGTTCGAGCGCGCGGGCGAGGTTCCCAGGCTGCGCCTGCACGGCGACTGCCATCCGAGCAACGTGCTCTGGACCGATGCCGGCCCGCATTTCGTGGATTTCGACGACAGCCGCATGGGTCCCGCTATCCAGGATTTGTGGCTGCTCTTGCCCGGCGACCGCGCAGGCGCCTCGCGCGCGCTGGCCGATCTGCTCGCCGGTTATGAGGACTTCTGCGAATTCGAGCCGCGCGAGTTGCATCTCGTCGAAGCGCTGCGCACGCTGCGCCTCCTCCACTACTCGGCGTGGCTCGCCCGCCGCTGGCACGATCCCGCGTTTCCCGCGGCCTTCCCGTGGTTCAACACGCAGCGCTATTGGGAAGAGCGCATTCTCGAACTGCGCGAGCAGATCGGCGCGATGCAGGAAGGGCCGCTCTGGCCGGTCTAACCGCTGGCCGGTCTGACGCGCGCGCCGGTTCACTGGGCGCGCGCCGGGCTTTCCGGCGTTGCCCCCTGCGCAGACGGCTTGACGATCAATTGCGCGCGCAGATCGCGCGCCATTGTCTCGAACGCGGGGCGCATCTGCGCGAAATCGTCGGCGCTGCAGACATCGCTCGCGAAGTGCGTGCGCCCCGTGCGCGTGACGCGCAGCACGTTCGAGGCCGGGTCGAGCGCGTATTGCGAGCTGAAGTCGATGAAGCGGTTATCGGCGTGCTGCGGCATCGGCACGTCGAGCACGCGCATGCCCGGCGGCAGCGCGATGCGCGCCCGTTCGGTCACCACCACGTTGCGGCACACGAAGGGCTGCGTGCGGCGCGATTCGCCGAGCCAGTAGCGCAGATTCGCATCGAGCCCGCCCACGAAGCTCGTGAGCGTCGGCACGGGCGTGGTCATTTCCGGGTCGACGAAGCTCTCGAAGGTGCCCGTCAGCGTGAGCACGAGGGGGCCCGCCGTGGCGTCGAGCGGGCTCGAGGCGAGCGTGGCGTTGCCGCGCACATTGGCGTTGCGCAGTTCCCATTGCAGCGATTCCTCGCGCTGCGCGGGCGTTTGCAGGCGCAGCACGCTGCGCGTCTGCTCGGCCGACCAGCCTTCGGCCTGCAGGCGGTAGATGAAGCGCGCCGAGCCGTCCGGCGCGACGACGATGTCGAGATCGCTCTCTCGCGTGGTCGTGGCCGTGGCGGGCGTGCGCACGCGCGTGCCGCCGCCGGCGAGCACGGCGGTGCGGTCCATGTCCGTCGACGGCAGATAGCCGAATTCAATATTGCTCGCCGTGGAATCCGCGAACATCTGCAAATCGGGCAGCCAGGTGATGACGTGATTGATTACGCCGAAGCCGGGCACATCGGGCAGCGTGTAGACCGTGCCGCTGTTCACGAGCGCGGGTACGCTGCGCACGCCCACGGCTTCGAGCAACGCGCCGTAGAGCGCGACGTGGTCCTTGCAGTCGCCGTAGCGGTTGGCGAGCACGTCGGCGGCGCGGTGCGGCGTGATCTCGCCGCGCCCGATGTTGATCGCCACGTAGCGGATGTTGCGGCGCACCCAGTCGTAGAGCGTCTGCGCCTTCGCGCGCGGCGTGTCGTCGTGCGCGGTGAGCGTCCGCGCGAGGCGCACGAGGGTCGCGTCGCCCGCGCCCGGGTCCGCGGCGGCCTCGCGATAGACCTTCGCGAACGCGGCGTAGTCGGGGAAAGTGGACACCATCAGCCGGTCGCCGTAGCTCACGTAGGCGACCGAGCCGTATTCGAGGCGCTCGAAATTCGTCTTGTCGTAGCGGTACTCGTAGCGCGTGCGGCCGTTGCAGGTGGCGGGCGGCAATGCGGTGAAGCCGCGCGCGTCGGCGTAGAGCGGCACTTTCGCCGGCAAGTCGTAGATCACGCGGAAGTCGTGCGTGGGCGCGAGGTCGGGCGGCGTGAAGTCGCTGAACCAGCCGGGCACCACGGGCACGCGCTGGATCTTGCGCCACGTAAGATGCACGCGCGCGCCCGGTTCGACGGCCGGAAACACGATGACCTTGTCCTGCACGTCCTGGAACATCGGGGCGTCGAACGAGCGCACTTCCTGCACGTCGCGGATCTGCTCGGGGCGCACGTCGTGGCGGCCGCCCGCGGCGTCTTCGGTCCACGCTTCGAGCACCTCCACGTGGGCCATCTCGCGGTTGAACCAGACGTAATACTGGCCCACGCGCGCGACGCCGGCCTCCGTGTTCACGCGCAGCGTGAGCGTGTCGAGCTTCGTGTACGATCCGTCCGCGTTGACGGTGAAGGTCTGCGTTTCCGATTCGTTGGTGTAGGGCGCCTGCGCGGCGCTGCCGGCCGGATTCAGCGCGCCCGCCTCGAGGGGGACTGGCGCAAGCTGGGCGACGCCCGCGCGCAGGTCGGCGGCCAATGCTCCCGTGGCGGGGCCGAGGGCGGCGAGGCAAAGAGCGAGAGCGAGGCGCATGGGAGGCTCGGCTGGTGTCGGGTCGCGGATGAGCGCTACTTCCGTCACTTAAAAGTCGCGCACCTGGCTTGTCAAGCGGGTGGCGCGCACAGTGGGCGGCGCGCGCAATGTATCGAGCGTTGAGTCTGGATTCCGGGCCGCCCTGTGGACGCGCGCCTGCATCGCTCTCGCGGGCGTCATGCGGCGGCATCGTCCCTTTGCTGCGCGCGCAACAATCGATACGAGCGGGCGAGAACGGGCATATGCATAGCCGCCTCATATTGCCAAGGCTGCGCCCGAGGACTAACGTTCGAGGCAGCCGTCAAGCGGCAACTCAGTGTTCCGTGCGTTTTCGCACAAAAGGGCACACAAAAACCACGCCTACCAACAGCCATTTTGGATGCGACCAGGGCAAGCGTTCTCGTCTTCCCAAACTTTGGCCGCCTCAGGAGACCCCATGAGCAGCGTTGCAGATTCGACGCGCGGTGCGCAGAGCGCACCTTTCTTTTCCAAGGAGGCGACTGTCGCCCCACCGGGCTTTTCACGCTGGATGGTGCCGCCCGCGGCGCTCGCCGTGCATCTGTGCATTGGCCAGGCCTACGCGTTTTCCGTGTTCAATGCGCCGCTGACGAAGGTGATCGGCATTACGCAGTCCGCGCCCGACGACTGGTCGCTCACCACGCTGGGCTGGATTTTCTCGCTCGCCATCGTGTTTCTCGGCCTTTCCGCCGCGTTCGGCGGCAAGTGGCTCGAACGCGTGGGCCCGCGCCGCACGATGTTTACGGCCGCATGCTGCTTCGGCGGCGGCTTTCTCGTTTCGGCGCTCGGCGTGTATCTGCACCAGATCGCGCTGCTCTATCTCGGCTACGGCGTGATTGGCGGCATCGGGCTCGGGCTCGGCTATGTGTCGCCGGTTTCCACGCTGATCCGCTGGTTCCCCGACCGCCGCGGCATGGCCACCGGTCTCGCCATCATGGGCTTCGGTGGCGGCGCGATGATCGCCGCACCGCTTTCCGTCATGCTGATGAAGCACTTCGCGAGCGACACGAGCGTAGGCGTCGCGCAGACCTTCGTGGTGCTCGGCGTCGCGTACTTCATCTCGATGTCGATTGGCGCCGTCACCATCCGCGTGCCCGCGCCCGACTGGAAGCCCGGGAACTGGACGCCGCCCGCCACGACGAAAAAGCTCGTGTCGAGCCAGCACGTGCACATCGACCAGGCGCTCAAGACGCCGCAGTTCTACCTGATCTGGCTCGTGCTGTTCCTCAACGTGACGGCCGGCATCGGCGTGCTGGGCCAGGCTTCGGTGATGATCCAGGAGAGCTTCAAGGACACCGTGAGCGCCGGCGCGGCGGCGGGCTTCGTCGGCCTGCTCTCGCTCTTCAACATGGGCGGGCGCTTCGTGTGGGCCTCGGCTTCGGACTGGGTGGGCCGCAAGAACACCTACTACATCTTCTTCGTGTTCGGCGCGGTGCTCTATTACGCGGTCCCGCAGTTCGCGCAGAGCGGCAACATCGTGTTCTTCGTGCTCGCGTTCTGCCTGATTCTCTCGATGTACGGCGGCGGCTTCTCGACCGTGCCCGCGTATCTCGCGGACATGTTCGGCACGGCGTTCGTCGGCGGCATTCACGGCCGTCTGCTGACCGCGTGGGCTGCGGCCGGCGTGGCGGGGCCGGTGCTCGTGAACTACGTGCGCGCGTATCAGGTCGCGCACGGCGTGGCGAAGGCCGACGCCTACACGATGACCGTGCACATCATGGCCCTGTTGCTCGTGGTCGGCTTCATCTGCAATCTGCTCGTGCGCCGCGTGGACGAGAAGCATCACATGAGCGAGACGCAACTCGCCGCTGGTAAATAAGGAGAACGCACAATGTCTACCCAGGCTGCCCCGAAATCGTCGAACAAGGTGTTGATGGCGATCTTCTGGCTATACGTGCTGGTGCCGCTCGTCTGGGGCGTGACCAACACGCTCACGCAGGCGATGAAGCTGTTCGGCTGATGCCTTGACCTGAAGCGCGGGCGCGAGCCGCCCGCCGTCCCCCCGCGCCGCGGGCCGCCGACGCGAGTCGCGGCCCGGCAAGCGTCCGCCTCACGCATCGCACGTCGATCCCGCTCCCGCCGCGTGCTCGCGCGCGGCCTTCGCGCCTTCCACCTGCAGAATCGTCGGCAGCGAGACGCCGTTCTTCGCCGCCGTGACTTCCGCGAGAATCGACACCGCGATCTCGGGCGGGGTGCGGCTGCCGATATAAATGCCCACCGGCCCGTGCAGCCGCGCGAGTTCGGCTTCGCTCAGATCGAACTCCTTGAGCCGTTCGCGCCGCGCCGCGTTGTTGCGCCGCGAGCCCAGCGCGCCCACGTAAAACGCGGGCGTCTTGAGCGCTTCCATCAGCGCGAGGTCGTCGAGCTTGGGGTCGTGCGTGAGTGCGATCACGGCGCAGCGCTCGTCGAGCTTCATGTCGAGCACGGTGTCGTCGGGCATGGTGCGCACGAGCGTCGTGCCGGGCACGTCCCAGGTGTCGGTGTACTCCTCGCGCGGGTCGCACACGGTCACCTGGTAGTCGAGGCCCGCCGCGATCTGGCAGAGATAGCGCGAAAGCTGCCCCGCGCCGATCACGAGCATGCGGTAGCGCGGGCCGTGAATCGTCAGCAGGCGCGCGTCGTCGAAATGCACGCCGTCCGTTGCGTTCGCCGCGCCGAGCGTGGCGTTGCCGGTCGCCATGTCGAGTGTGCGCGCGACGAGTTCGCCGCGCTCGACGGTTTCGAGCAGCGCGCGAATATTCGAGGCTTCGCTCAACGGTTCGAGCACGAGCTGGATCGTGCCGCCGCATGGCAGTCCGAAACGATGCGCTTCTTCAGCCGTGATGCCGTATTTCACGGCCTCGGGCCGCGCGATCGGCACGCCTTCGCGGCGCACGCGGTCGATAAGATCGTCTTCGATGCAGCCGCCCGAAACGGAGCCGACCACGAGGCCGTCGTCGCGCACCACGAGCATCGCGCCCTCGGGGCGCGGCGACGAGCCCCACGTCTTCACCACCGTCACGAGCAGCGCACGGTGGCCCGCTTCGAGCCAGCGCACGCTCGACTTCAGAACTTCGAGATCCACGCTGTCCATGATCGTTTCCTCTTTTGCTGATCCTCCGCGCCTTCGCTTTCGCCTTCGGTCGCGTTTTGCCCGGCTGGTTCGGCGCTCGCTTCGTCTGCTTGCTCTTGCGCCGCGCCGCCGCCCAACTGTTCGCCGAAGCGCTTGAAGAACTCGGCGGCGATCTTGCGCGCGGCGCCGTCCACGAGCCGCGAGCCGATCTGCGCGAGCTTGCCGCCCACCTGGGCCTTCGCCGTGTAGGTGAGCGTGGTCGATCCGTCGCCGGCGGGCTCGAGCTTCACGTGCGCGTCGCCCTTGCCGAAGCCGGCCGCGCCGCCCTGGCCTTCGAAGACGATCGTGTAGCTGTTCGGGGCGTCGATGCCGGTGAGCTGCATGCGGCCCTTGAAGCGCGCCTTCACCGGGCCCACGGCGGCGGTCAGCGCGACGGCGTATGCGTGCTCGCCGTCGGCCTCGATGCTCTCGCAGCCCGGTATGCACGCCTTCAACATCGCCGTGTCGTTGAGCGCTTCCCAGGCGCGCGGCTGCGGCACCGGCAACGTGTGGCTTTCGGTCAACTCCATCGTGTTTTTCCTTGTGCCGGGCGCTCATCGAACATGTGCAATGCGCGTGCCGGCTGGGCGGCCGGCTTCGCTTCGCACAGGCTGCGCGCGAACGCTTCCAGGCTGGCGAGATTGTGGACGGGGTAATGCGCGTCGACGTGCGGCAGCATGGCTTGCACGCCGCGCGCCTTCGGTGCGAAGTCGCGGTAACGCAGGAGCGGATTGAGCCAGATCACGCGATGCGCGAAGCGGTGCAGGCGCGCCATTTCCTCCGCGAGCAGGCCGCATTCGTCGTGGTCGAGCCCGTCCGTGACGATGAGCACCGTGGCGCGGCCGCCGAGCATGCGGCGCGCCCAGCGGCGATTGAATTCCGCGAGCGTGGCGCCGATGCGCGTGCCGCCCGACCAGTCCGCGACCTGGGTGGCGAGCTGTGCGAGCGCGATGTCGGGGTCGCGTTCGCGCAGCGCCCGCGTGGCGTGCGTGAGGCGCGTGCCGAACAGGAACACCTGCAGGCGCTCGCGCGATTGCAGCAGCGCATGGCAGAAGTAGAGCACCGCGCGCGAATAGCTGCTCATCGAGCCGGAGATGTCGAGCAGCAGCAAGAGCGGCAGTTTGCGCTCGACGGGCGCCCGATATTTCCATACGGTCCAGTCGCCGCCCGCGCGCACGGCGTGCCGCGCGCTCGCGCGCAGGTCGGCGTGCGTGCCGCGCGACGATGCCTTGAGGCGTCGCGTGCGCGCGGTCGCGAGCGGCAGGCGGCGCGCCCGGATCAGGTGGCGCAGCGCGCGCCATTCGTCGGCGCAAAGCGTGTCGAAGTCGCGCTGGCGCAGGCGTTCTTCGGCACTGAAGGTGGCGTGCGCGCGCAACTCGTGCTCTTCGTGCGAGGGCGGGGGCCTCGCGCCGGAGCGCGCGGCAGGACGCGTCGCGAGCGCGTCGGCGAGCCGGTTGTTGCGGCGCGGCGGCGGCACGCCGCCTTGCACCTTCGGCAGCAACAACGCGCGTAGCTTGCCCTCGAAATCGGGATCGCGCCAGAAGAGCGCGAATGCGGCGTCGAAAATCTCGCGCTCGTCGGGCGCGCCCGTGAGCAGCGCGGCCAGCGCCGCGCGCACGTCGCCGCGGCGGCCGAGATCGATGTGGCGCAGCGCCTCGATCGCGTCGGCCGCGCACGACGGCGACATGGGCAGGCCCGCGCCGCGCAGCACGCGCACGAAATGCACGACGTTGCGCGCGAACGTCGGCGCGAGCGCGGGCACGGCGGCGGTCGTGGCGGCTTCGCTTGCGGTGCGGGACATCGTGCTCACTCCGCGAGCGCGAGCGTTTGCGCGATGCGCTGCGCGTCGAGTTGCGCGAGGTCGTCCTGGTACTTCAGCAGCACGCCGAGCGTATCCTGCACCGACTGCGGATCGAGTTCCGTCACGGCGAGCGCCGAAAGCGCGCGGCACCAGTCGATCGTCTCGGCGATGCCGGGCGCCTTGAAGAGATCCATCGTGCGCAACTGATGCACGAACGCCACCGCGCGCCGCTGCAGGTGCACGGCGGTTTCGGGCGCGCGCGCGGCGACGATGGCGAGTTCGCGCGCGCGGTCCGGGTAGCCGAGCCATTGATAAAGGCAGCGCCGCTTGAGCGCGTCGTGCACTTCGCGCGTGCGGTTCGAGGTGATGACGACGAGCGGCGGCTCGCTCGCGCGCACCGTGCCGTATTCGGGTATCGATACCTGGAAGTCCGAAAGGAGTTCGAGCAGGAACGCTTCGAACGGTTCGTCGGCGCGGTCGATTTCATCGATCAGCAGCACGCGGCGTGCGGCGGGATTCTGCGGATCGGGTTGCAGCGCCTGAAGCAGCGGCCGTTTCAGCAGAAATTCGTCGCGATAGAGCGTGTCGTTGCGCGGCTTTTCGCCCGCCGCTTCGGCAAGGCGCAGCGCCATGATCTGGCGCGGATAGTCCCACTCGTAAAGCGCGCTGGCCGTGTCGAGTCCTTCGTAGCACTGCAGGCGCAACAGCGTCGTGCCGAGCATCGCCGCGGCCGCCTTCGCGAGCTCGGTCTTGCCCACGCCCGGCTCGCCTTCGAGAAAGAGCGGGCGTTGCATGCGCAGCGCGAGAAAGAGCGCCGTGGCGAGCTCGCGGCTCGCGAAATAGCCGTGCGCTTCGAGCTGTGCGAGGGTGTCGTCGATCGAGGCGGATTGCATGGGCGCTCCAGGGCGCGATTCAAAGGCGGCAAGCGCTCCCGCGTTCGCCGATGCGGGAGCGTTCGCCTTCGGGACGGATTCAACCGCTGGCCTTCGCCACCGCACGCGCCGCGAGCACCGGAATGAGGTGCGCGCGATATGCCGCGCTCGCATGCAGGTCGGTGTTGAGGTCGTCGGCGGGGATCGTCACCGCGCGCGCGGCTTCGGGCGTGAAGTTCGCCTTCAGCGCGTCTTCCAGCGCGCGCGCGCGGAACACGGAAGGCGCGGCACCCGTGACCGCCACCCGCACGTCGCCCGCATGCTTCGCGACGAACACGCCGGTGAGCGCGAAGTGCGAGGCCGGATTGCGAAACTTCTCGTAGGCCGCGCGCTCGGGCGCCTGGAACTCGACGGCCACGATCAGCTCGTCGGGCTCAAGCGCCGTTTCGTACATGCCGCGGAAGAAGTCGTCGGCCGCGATGCGCCGCCGGTCCGTCACCACGGTCGCGTTCAGCGCGAGCACCGCCGCCGGATAGTCGGCGGCGGGATCGTCGTTGGCGAGAGAGCCGCCGAGCGTGCCGAGCGCGCGGACCTGGCGGTCGCCGATCCTGCCCGCCAGGTCCGCGAGCGCCGGCAACGTGTTGCGGATCTGCGCATTTTCGGCGACGTCGGCATGGCACACGGCCGCGCCGATCTTCACCGCCTTGCCGTCCACCTGCACGGTTTTCAGCTCGGGAATGCGCGTGACGTCCACGAGCGTGGAGGGCTGCGCGAGGCGCAGCTTCATCGCCGCGAGCAGGCTTTGGCCGCCGGCCAGGAACCTGGCGTCGGCGTCGGCCGCGAGGGTCTTCACGGCGCCTTGCGCGTCGCTGGCGCGCTGATAGTCGAATGCGTACATGGAGCGCCTCCGCTCAAGGTTGTGAAGGGGTCTGCGCGGCCTGGATCGCTTGCCACACGCGATGCGGTGTTGCAGGCATCTGCAGGTCCTTCACGCCTAGCGGCGCGAGCGCGTCCAGAATCGCGTTGATGACGGCGGGCGGCGAGCCGATCGCGCCGGCCTCGCCGCAGCCCTTCACGCCAAGCGGATTGTGCGTGCACGGCGTGCCTTTCGCGGTTTCCACCGTGAACGAGGGCACATCCGACGCATGCGGCATCGCGTAGTCCATATACGAGCCCGAGAGCAACTGGCCGCTCTCGTTGTCGTACACGCACCGTTCGAGCATGGCCTGGCCGATGCCCTGGCCGAGCCCCCCGTGCACCTGCCCTTCGACGATCATCGGGTTGATGACGTTGCCGAAATCGTCGACGGCGGTAAAGCGTTCGATGCGCGTCTCGCCCGTGTCGGGATCGACTTCGACCTCGCAGAGGTACGCGCCCGACGGATAGGTGAAGTTGGTCGGATCGTAGAACGCGCTTTCGTCGAGGCCGGGTTCGAGCGTTTCCAGCGGATAGTTGTGCGGCACGTAGGCGGCGAGCGAGATTTCGGCGAAGGTCTTCGTGCGGTCGGTGCCCGCCACGCGGAACACGCCATTGGCGAACTCGATGTCTTCCGCGCCCGCTTCGAGCATGTGCGCGGCGATCTTCTTCGCCTTCGCCTCGATCTTGTCGAGCGCCTTCATGATGGCCGAGCCGCCCACGGCGATCGAGCGCGAGCCGTAGGTGCCCATGCCGAACGGAATGCGCGCGGTATCGCCATGCACGATTTCGATCTGTTCGATCGGCACGCCTAATCTATCGGACACGACTTGCGCGAAGGTCGTCTCGTGGCCCTGGCCGTGGCTGTGCGAGCCCGTGAACACGGTGACGGAGCCGGTCGGGTTGACGCGGATCTCGCCCGCCTCGAAGAGGCCCGCGCGCGCGCCGAGCGCGCCCGCGATGTTCGACGGCGCGAGGCCGCACGCTTCGATGTAGCACGAGTAGCCGAGGCCGCGCAGCTTTCCTTGTGCCTTCGACGCGTCGCGGCGCGCGGCGAAGCCTTTCGCGTCCGAGAGTTCGAGCGCGCGGGAGAGGCAGGCTTCGTAGTCGCCGGTGTCGTAGGTGAGACCCACGGGCGTCGCATACGGGAAGCGCGTGATGAAGTTGCGGCGGCGAATTTCGGCCGGGTCGAGGTTCATCTCGCGCGCGGCGGTTTCCACCAGACGCTCGACCACATAGGTCGCTTCGGGGCGGCCCGCGCCGCGATAGGCGTCGACGGGCACCGTGTTCGTGAACACGGCCTTCACCTCGGCGTAGATCGCCGGCGTGGTGTACTGGCCCGCAAGCAGCGTTGCGTAGAGGATGGTCGGCACGCTGGAGGCGAACGTCGAGAGATACGCGCCCATGTTCGCCGTGGTGTGCACGCGCATGGCGAGGAACTTGCCGTCCGCGTCGAGCGCAAGCTCGGCTTTCGTCACATGGTCGCGGCCGTGCGCGTCGGAAACAAAGGATTCCGAACGCTCGGCGGTCCACTTCACGGGGCGGCGGATTTTCTTCGCCGCCCACGTGAGCGCGACGTCTTCGGCGTACAGAAAGATTTTCGAGCCGAAGCCCCCGCCCACGTCGGGGGCGACGATGCGCAGCTTCGTTTCGGGCAGCGCGAGTACGAACGCCGCCATGAGCAGCCGTTCGACGTGCGGGTTCTGGTTCGCCACGTACACGGTGTAGCTGTCGTCGTGCGGCGAGTAGCTCGCGTTCACGGCGCGCGGCTCGATGGCGTTCGGCACGAGCCGGTTGTTGACGATGTCGAGCGTCGTCACGTGCGCGGCCTTGGCGAACGCGGCGTCGGTCGCGGCCTTGTCGCCGTGGCCCCACGTATAGCAGGTGTTGTCCGGCACGCTTTCGTGCACGAGCGGCTGGCCCGCGTCGGCGGCGTGCGCCGTGTCGACGGCGGCGGGCAGTTCTTCGTAATCGACTTCGACCAGTTCCGCGGCGTCCTTTGCCGCCTTGATCGAGTCGGCGATCACGAGTGCGACCTGGTCGCCCACGTGGCGCGCCTTCTCGGGCGCGATCACGGGATGCGGCGGCTCGTGCATGGGCGTGCCGTCGACGCTGTGGATCAGCCAGCCGCACGGCAGGCCGCCCACGTTCTCCGCGGCGAGGTCCGCGCCGGTGAATACGGCCACGACGCCGGGCGCGGCCTTCGCGGCATTCGTGTCGATGCTCCGGATGCGCGCGTGCGCGTGCGGCGAGCGCACGAACACGGCGTAGGTTTGCGCGGGCAGGACGACGTCGTCGGTGTACTGGCCGGCGCCGGTGAGGAAGCGGAAGTCTTCCTTGCGCTTGACGCTCGCGCCGATCATGCGGCTGGGTTCGGGTGCGTTCATGGCGGCCTCCCGAATCAGGCGGCCGTGGCGGCGGCGCTCGCGCCCGCGCGCATTTCGCGCGCGCCCGCGACCACGGCCTTCACGATGTTGTGATAGCCCGTACAGCGGCAGAAGTTGCCGTCCAG
The DNA here is from genome assembly GCF_900096975.1 of Paraburkholderia lycopersici. GTDB lineage: Bacteria > Pseudomonadota > Gammaproteobacteria > Burkholderiales > Burkholderiaceae > Paraburkholderia > Paraburkholderia lycopersici. The sequence continues at coordinate 557,366 of NZ_FMYQ01000001.1, read as the reverse complement.
GCCTTCGCGCACGTCCGCTTCGGTGAGGTCGGGCCTGGCGGCGGCGAGCGCGGACGCGCACATCACCATGCCCGGCGTGCAGAACCCGCATTGCAGGCCATGGCATTCGCGGAACGCGGCTTGCATGGGGTGCAGCGCGCCGTTCTTCGCGAGACCTTCGATCGTCGTCACCTCCATGCCGTCGCATTGCACGGCGAGCTGATTGCACGACTTGATCGCGCGGCCGTTCAGGTGGACGGTGCAGGCCCCGCATTGCGCCGTGTCGCAGCCGACGTGCGTGCCGGTGAGACGTAGCTGTTCGCGCAGGAACTGGACGAGGAGCGTGTGAGGTTCGACCTCGGCGGTCACGGGCGCGCCGTTGACCGTGAGGCGGATACTGATCGCCATTGACTGTCTCCAGTGTCGACCGGAGCCGGCGCTTTGGCGCCCGATCCGGTCCCGCGCCCGAAGGGCGTCGCCAGAAGTGGCGCTGCGCTTTGACTCCGGTCCCATACAACGTGACGGGATATAGAGACCTGCCTGGGCCCGCTTTTTTACACTGAATCCACCGCCATAACCGCCCGCAGAAAACTCGCCCGTCTAACGCATTGCGCCTCATTGCGCGCGCAACGCACGCTGCCGCGCAAAAACGCGGCGGCGGTTCGGGCGAAGCGGGTGGAGCGGAATCTGGGTCCGGCTGGTGCCTTGCTGTTCAGTGAAGCCTGGGGTGACGCCCGGACAGTAAAGCACAATTTGCCGGATTGCGCTGCGCGGGGTTTTACCCGCCGCGAGCGATGCGGCACGCCATGAAAAACGGCCCGCGCCGAAGACCGGAGCGGGCCGTTGCGTTGCAGCGCAGCGATAATTGGCGTTCAAGCGTCGGCGAACGCGGACGTCGCCACGATGCGTGCTCGCTAGTCGTGATGCGCGTGCGGCGCGTGCGCGAGGCGCGAGCGATGGCGCGAATAGCCGAAGTAGACGAGAAGGCCAAACGCGGTCCAGATCAGGAACGCGGCCCACGTGAGCGCCTGCAGGTTGATCATCAGGAACAGGCACGAGCCCACGGCGAGAATCGGCACCACGGGCACGCCGGGGCAGCGGAACGCGCGCGGCAGATGCGGATGCGTCTTGCGCAGGACGAGCACGGCGATCGACACCATCGAGAACGCCGCGAGCGTGCCGATGTTGATGAGTTCCGCGAGCACGTTGAGCGGCACGAGCGCGCCGATCAGGCCGAAGAAGATGCCCACGAGCCAGGTTGTGAAGAACGGCGTGGCGAAGCGCGGATGCACCTTCGAAAGCTTCGCGGGCAGGAGGCCGTCGCGCGACATCGCATAGATGATGCGGGTCTGGCCGTAGCTCATCACGAGGATCACGGTGAGCATGCCGAGCACGGCGCCCAGATCGATGAAGCCCGCGGCCCACTTCTGGCCCGCCACCTGCAATGCGAACGAAACCGGGTGGCCGACATGAGCGAACTGCGCCGAGGGGACGATGCCGGTCACGACCGCCGCCACGGCGACGTAGAGCACCGCGCACACGGCGAGCGAGGCGATGATGCCGATCGGCAGGTCGCGCCTGGGATTCTTGACCTCTTCGGCGGCCGAAGAGACCGAATCGAAGCCGATGAACGCAAAGAACATCACGGCCGCGGCGCCGAACACGCCGTTCCAGCCGTTGGGCATGAACGGATGCCAGTTCGCGGGCGTGACGTGGAACGCGCCGACGGCGATCACGAGCAGCACCACGGTCACCTTGATCGCCACCATGACGTTGTTGATGCGCGTGGATTCGCGCACGCCCACGGAAAGCAGCGCGGTGATGGCCATCATCACGAGGAAGGCGGGCAGGTTGAAGAGCGTGTGCACGCCGGGCACGGCGCCCGGCGCGGCGGTGAGCGCCGCCGGCAGCGTGAGACCGAAGCCCGAGAGCAGCGACTGCAGATAGCCCGACCAGCCGACCGAGACCGCCGAGGTGGCGAGCCCGTACTCGAGCATCAGGTCCCAGCCGATCACCCACGCGGCCAGTTCGCCGAGCGTTGCGTACGAGTAGGTGTAGATCGAGCCGGCCACGGGAATGGTCGAGGCGAATTCGGCGTAGGCGAGCGCGGCGAAGCAGCAGGCCACGGCGGCGATGAGGAACGAGACCATGAGCGCCGGGCCGGCCTGCACGGCGCCCGTGCCGGTCAGCACGAAGATGCCGGTGCCGATGATCGCGCCGATGCCGAGAAAGGTGAGGTCTAGCGCGCCGAGCGCCTTTTTCAGACCGGCGCCCTGGGCGCTGGCCTGCAGCATGTGCTCGATATTCTTCTTGCGAAAGAGGGACATTTGGCGGGGGAACTCCACGTAAAACGAAAACGCGCGAGGACGTGAAGCCGGCGCGACTCGCCTGCCTTCATCGGCTTCGCGTGCCGGATGTCTGGGGAAAACCCTAAATTTTAGCGGATGTCGCGTCCGAGCCGGCTTGAGCCGGGGCGGAAATGCTGGCCTCGCGCGGATGATTACGCCGCCAACCGGCGCGTGCGCGCGCGATCCTTGCCGGGACCCGCGCAAACGGCGGAAGCCATTTCCGGATCGACCGAGTATGGCGAGAAGGCCGCCTTGATGTCGCAGGGGCCTGCAACAATCAGGCGCTGACGGTGGGCGAGAGATCGACGAGCCGGTTGCTCATCACGTAGAAGGTCAGCTCGGCGTTGTTGGTGAGCTTCATCTTTTCGAGCAGCCGCGTGCGGTAGACGCTGACGGTCTTCACCGAGAGCGAGAGGGCGTGCGCGATGTCGGTCAGGCGCTTGCCCGAGGCGAGCATGCACAGCGTCTGGTATTCGCGGTCGGAGAGCTTTTCGTGCGGCAGTTGCTCGCCGTCCACCAGCACGTAGTCCGCAAGCGCCTCCGCCATCGCCGGGCTCACGTACTTGCGGCCCGCGGCGACCTGCTGGATCGCGGCGATCATCTGCGCGGCGTCCACCGTCTTCGAGAGATAGCCGGCCGCGCCGGCCTTCAGCGCGCGCACCGCGTATTGATCCTCGCGATACATCGAGAACATCAGCACCGGCACGCGCGGCGCCTTTTTCTTCGCGCGCTTGAGCACCTCGACGCCGTTCATGTCCGGCAGCGAGATGTCGAGCAGGACCACGTCGCAGGCATGCTTCGCGATGGCGGCGAGCGCCTCGGCGCCGGTCTGCGCCTCGATGACTTCGCTGGCGATGCCGCGATCGATCAGCAACTGGCGGACGCCCTGGCGCACGACTGCATGGTCGTCGACGAGCAGGATGCGATGGGTCATGAGCGGGCGCCTTCTGGCAGGATGACGGGCGAGGCGGGATGGGCGGACGCGGCGAGCAGCGCGTCCCAGGCGAAGCGGGCGCGTACCGTCGTGCCGCGCTGGGTCGCATCGTCATGCGCATGCGCGATGCCGCCGCTGGCGGCGCGCAGCGAGCCGCCGAAGGCGGCGCAGCGTTCGCGCATGCCGGCGAGGCCGTAGTGACCGGCCCCGCCGCGACGATGCGCCGGGCCGCGGCGTGCGAGACCGATGCCGTCGTCGGCAACGGTGAGCGTGAGATGGCGCGCTGTGCTTTCGAGCCGCACCTCGGCACGCGTGGCCTGCGCATGGCGCGCCACGTTGACGAGCGCCTCCTGAGCGACGCGGAACACGGCGAGCGCGGCGTTGGCGGGCAGACGCGCGAGTCGCGCGTCGTCGCTGGCGCTTGCAAATTGTGCGGCGAGCCCGCTGCGCGCCGCGAAGCCGCGCATCCAGGCTGCGAGCGCGGGCGCGAGGCCCGCGTCGAGTTGCGGCGCGTGCAGGCCGTCGAGCACGTGGCGCATCGCGCCGGTCGCGGCGTCGAGTGAACGGGCGACGAGCGCAAGCGCCTCGGCGCATTGCGGCGGGGCGCTTGCGGGCAGCCAGGTATGGACGTTGGCGAGCGCGAAGCGCGTGGCGGCGAGTTCCGCGCCGACGCTGTCATGCAACTCGCGCGCCAGACGGCGACGCGCGGCCTCGTCGGCGTGGATCGCCTGATTGGCGTGGGTGTTGGCGTCGCTGGCGCGGGAACGGCGCGTGCGCCGCGCGGCGCCGCGCGCTGGCGCGGCAATTTGCCGCTGCATCAGCACGAGGTCTTCGAGCTCGGTCAGCGTGGCCGCTTCGTTGGCGGCAAAGCGGGCAAGGAAGGCGAGTCCGTCGGCGGCATGGGCGGCGCGCGATGCATCGCCGCCTGGCGTGCACGCGTTCGGCGCGGCGTGTCTCGACGTGTCCATCATTCTCCCGTTCAGAAACCGGTTTCCGCTGACAGTCTCCGCCGACGTCGGACCCTCCCGGCGTGGTCGCTGACAGCACGGCGCAGCGTAACGAAATTTACATCCGGTAACAATCGGGCCTTGGCCCCGATGCGGTCGGATGTCCCATATGTTGCACTGCGATAATATCTTAAAAAAAAGAAAAACTTCAGATTGGACAAGGGTTAGCGAAAGAATCTAAGGTGTAGCATTAAGTCGCAGGCCGTTGTCATGTAGGAAAAACACCGACAGGAAAGTTACCGCTGTTGTGTGACAACTGTAACCGCATGAGCGACTAAATAAAGGGCGCGGGCCAAGACGTACAGACGAAAAAAAACCGGAGCGCGAGGCTCCGGTTCTGCGATTCGGGCGGCCGAGGGGCTCGCGCTTAACCGACGAACGCCTTTTCCACCACGTAGTGGCCCGGCTCGTTGTTGCTGCCTTCCTTGAGGCCGGCCTTTTCGAGTAGCTCGACGGTGTCGCGCAGCATGTGCGTGCTGCCGCAGAGCATGATGCGGTCCCGCTCCGGCGAGAACGGCGGCAGGTCGAGGTCTTCGAACAGCTTCTTCGTGTCGATCAGTTCGGTGATGCGGCCGCGGTTGTCGAACACTTCGCGCGTGACGGTCGGGTAGTACACCAGCTTCTCGCGCACGATTTCGCCGAGGTACTCATGATCGCGCAGTTCCTTGGTGATGAAGTCCTTGTACGCGAGTTCGTCGATGAAACGGCAGGTGTGCGTGAGCACGATCTTGTCGAAGCGGTCGTAAATGTCCGGGTCCTTGATGATCGACATGAAGGGCGCGAGGCCCGTGCCGGTGGAAAGCAGCCACAGGACCTTGCCTGGCAGCAGGTTGTCTGCCACCAGCGTGCCCACGGGCTTCTTGCCGATCAGAACCTTGTCGCCGACCTTCAGGTGCTGCAGGCGCGACGTGAGCGGGCCGTCCGGCACCTTGATGCTCAGAAACTCGAGGTGCTCCTCGTAGTTCGCGCTCGCGAGCGAGTACGCGCGCATCAGCGGCTTGCCTTCCACTTCGAGGCCGACCATCGTGAACTGGCCGTTGTCGAAACGCAGGGCCTGGTCGCGCGTGCAGGTGAAGCTGAAAAGCGTGTCGGTCCAGTGATGGACGCTCAGAACGGTTTCTTCGGTGAATTTGCTCATGGTTCCTGAAGTGCGAAACAAGCGCCGCCAGATTGCAGCGGTCCTGCCGGCCTGCTGTCCAGTACAGCGTAGCTTGACGAAATGCTTGGGGCCCGGCTGCCTGGCTCGACGCCAGGCAGGCAAGTCCACGGTTTTGCCAGCCGCCCCGTTGCGAACGAGGCGCAATCCGCCATTTTACCGCGCCCGGACCGCGAGGACCTGGCGGACCCGCTTGGACCATCGGCGCTGCAAGGGAGGGTGACCCGCTGCGGCGGTTTGCTGGCACCCGCACGCGGGCATGGCGGGAACGGCTGGCGATGGGCCAGGGTGGCGGCGCTTCTTGCCTCGTCCGGCCTCGCGGGCCGCACCAAGCTTTGCCGGGACCCGCGAGAGCGGGTTCTCGTGCCGCATGCAAGGCGCGCCAGGTACGACGCGCGCGTGCGAAATTTCGGCTAAATAATACCGGAAGGTCTGACAGCCCGCAGCATTGACCCTGCTGGCGGGGCAGTTTCGGCCCTCGCTTTTGGCCGCAGATGCAAGCGAGATCGCGCCATTTTCGCTAGTGCGGCGGAGCGCCGCGGCGCGCTCAGCGGTCGGCCGCGAGCTTCACGCCGAGCCCGATCAGCGCGGCGCCGCAAAATGCGTCGATCGGACGGCGCAGGCGCCGGTAGCCGCGCTGTGTTCGGTCGTCGGCGAACAGGAAGGCGAGGCTGCAATGCCAGCCGAACGACATTGCCGCGACCGTGCCGAGCGCGATGCCGTAGAACCACATCGGCGGATGGGCCGGAAACACCGCCGCAAACACGCTGGTCCAGAACACGCACGATTTCGGGTTCGTGAGGCAGGTGATGAGCCCCGCGCGCCACGTGCGCAGCCAGGCGCGCCGGTCGGCCGGCGGCGGCGGCGCGCTGACAGCCCGCGCCGCGGCGGCCAGCTCGCGCCGCACGCCCGAGCGCAGCAGCTTGACGCCGAACCACACGAGATAGAGCGCGCCCGCCACGCGCACGCCGTTGTAGAGCCAGCCGACCTGCTGCAGCACGGCGGCGAAGCCGAGCATGGCGAGGGCGGCCCAGAGCGTGGAGCCGACGCCCACGCCCGCCGCCGAGGCGACGCCCAGGCCGCGCCGGCCGGCGAGCGAAAGTTGCGTCACCATGAAGAAGTTCGGGCCGGGGCTGATGAGCGCGAACAGATAGACGACAGCGATCTGCAGCAACGTGGCGAAATAATGCATCGGAAGAGACCTGGCGCCAGACACGGCGCGCGACGCGACATGGTAGCGCGTCTATGCGTGCCTTTGCGTGGAGATCGGGGGAATGTCGCGCGCCCCGGCGTGACGCCCCCAGGCTTAGCGCATCATTCGAGCCGCAGGCGCGCCATGTAGGGCAGGTGATCGGAAAGCCACGCCGTTTCCTGCGCGGGCTGGATCAGCTCGACCGGCTGAAGGCCGCGCACGAACATCTTGTCGAGCGCGAGCGCCGGCGAGAACGCCGGGAACGTGCGCGCGGGCTCGCCGAGCAACGTCGCGACCTCCTGCAGGCCGTGTTCCGCGAAGAGCGGCACCGAATCGTTGCGCCAGTCGTTGAAATCGCCCGCCAGCACGAGCGGGCCTTGCGGCGCCTCCTTCACGATCCAGTGCGCGATCCAGTGCATCTGCCGCAGCCGCGCGCTGCGCGTGAGCGCGAGATGCGCGCACAGCAGCGTGACCGACTGCCCGGCCACGTTCGCGCGCGCGACGAGCAGCCCGCGCCGCTCGAAGCGGTGCGCGGAGATGTCCCAGCGTCCGCCGAGATCGAGCGGATGCGGCGATAGGATCGCATTGCCGTGCCGCCACGAGGGCTTGAACACGTTCGTGCCGAGCGCGATCTGCAATTCGAGTGCGTCGGCGATTTCGGTGGCCTGGCAGTGCCAGACGTCTTCGAGCGGATCGCCCAACTGTGCGCCGAAGGTCGAGGCGAGCACCGGTTGCGGCAGACGGCGCGCCATCGCCTCCTGGAGAAACCAGGCGTCGGCGTGGGTGGACTGGACCCAGCGCCGCATCGCCTGCCAGGCTTCGAAGCCGAGCGGCGAGCGGCCCTTGTGCAGATTCCAGCTTACGGCGACGAAGTCTTTGCCCGGCGAGGTGTCGATGAGCGGTTGTTCGGGATTTCGCATGCGTTTTTCTAACGGATTGGATCGCGTGGGCGTCACTGCGCGGACGGCGGCGCGAGCGTGGCGCGCACCCGGTACGCGAGCGACGGATTCTGGTCGATGATCGGCCAGGTCACCCATTCGCCCTGCGGCACGATCAACCCCGGATGGCTCGCGTTCACCTGGCGCGGCTGCGGCGGGAGCTTGCAGCCTTCGGGCGTGCTGGGCGCGACGTCGTTTTCGAGCGTTTCCTGCGCGTCGATCGCGAGGATGATGAGATTCGCCCTCACCTGCAGCGGCGAAACGGTAATCGTGCGGGAGAGGTCGATGCTGCCCGCAGGTTGATCCTTGCAACCCACGTTGTGCGAAACGACCTTGTTGTGCGTGTCGGTGCGGGCCTGGCCCACCGGGGTCGTGCCGTCGAACGAGTCGATCTGCTGGCCGTCGCGCATCACGTCCAGCGTCCATTGCACGACCGCCTGGGTGACGGGAACTTCGGCGGGAGCGGTTGTGGGCGGCGGTGGCGGCGCCATGGCAGGTGCTGCGGGCGGCTGCGGAGGCGGCGTCAGCGGGGGCTGCGCGGCCGGCGACGCGTCGGGCCCGGCGGCGGGCACGTAAGCCGGCTGCGCGACGCCTTGCGCCAGCGCGCTCGCGCTCAGTCCCGCCAGGACGGCGAACAGCGTGACGACGGCAAGGCAATGTTTCCACAACGTCATAGGGGGAGACTCCGTGCACGGGCACCGCGCGAAGCGAGCGCAACGGCAGGGCGGGTACGTTCTGACCTTCGATCCTATACCGGGTTCGCAAACGCCGGACCGCAGCGGTTCACCGAATATAGGGACGCCAGCGCAATGCTTCAACCACGACGCACTGAGGCATTGGTCATTGAAGCGCAACGAACATTCCTTCGCTGCGGTAATGGGTCGCCAATTGTTGTCCGGACTGCAACGCAGCCTTCTTGCTTATCGGGGCGGCTTTTCGATCGGCCGTGCTTACGCGGGCTCGCACACTCGCACATATCCGATATGCGCGAACGCGGCCGATCCGGTATGTCCTGCAATGCTTGCCGCCGTCGCCGCTCTGGTGGCCGTGCCGGCACTGGCGGGCGACCATGCGGCGACGCCGATCCCGCAAACGCCGCCCGTCCAGGCGCGTCCGATGGCGATGGCCGCCGCGAACCACGGCCCGAAGACGGGCGCCGAAGTGAAGGCGGAACGGGCCCGCGCCCGCGCGGGCGGCGAGCTGAGTCGGGACCCGAATTCGCCCGCCTATCCGCAGCGATATGCGATGGACGGCTACGCCGCGCCACGCGTGCGGGTCGCGAAGGGCTTCTTCCATGCGGTGGCGCGAACGGCGGCGCCCGCGACGCCTCGCGCCACCGTCAACCGGGTCGCCGTCCTTGCGCGACCTTCGCTCGATCCCTCTCTTTGTTCCCTTCCGCTCGTTTGACGCGAGAGTCTGGCGCGAGCGCGTCGTCGCGCGGCGTACAATTTTTCTCGTAAGGCGGTGCGCGCGTCGCGCCGCCAGCCGCATGGCGGAGTGACGCGCGGCGCGGCCGGCTCGCTTGCCGGCGCCGCGAAGGCGGACGCAGGGACATGGACCAGATCGAATGCGTGGTGATCGGCGCCGGCGTGGTCGGTCTCGCCGTGGCGCGGGCGCTTGCCGCACGCGGGCGCGAGGTGATCGTGCTCGAAGCCGCCGACGCCATCGGCACCAGCACCAGTTCGCGCAACAGCGAAGTCATTCACGCCGGGCTCTACTACCCGCGCGGCTCGCTCAAGGCCACGCTGTGCGTGCGCGGACGCGAGATGCTCTACGAGTACTGCGCCTCGCGCCACGTCGCGCATGCGCGCTGCGGCAAGCTGCTCGTCGCCACCGCGGGGAACCAGATTCCGCAGCTCGAGGCGATCCTCGCGCGCGGCAAGGACAACGGCGTGTTCGACCTCGTGCGCATCAGCGGCAGCGAGGCGATCGCGCTCGAACCGGCGCTCGAATGCGTCGCGGCGGTCTACTCGCCGCAGACGGGCATCGTCGACAGCCATCAGCTCATGCTCGCGCTCCTCGGCGACGCCGAGCGCGACGGCGCCGTGATCGCGTTCAAATCGCCCGTCGAGTCGATCGATGCGCTCGGCAGCGGCTTCACCGTGAAAACGGCCGGCGATGCGCCGGTCGGCATTCGGGCGGCGTGCGTCGTCAACAGCGCGGGCCTGTACGCCACGAAGCTCGCGAGGCGCATCCGCGGGCTCGACGCGCGCCACATCCCGCCGTTCTATCTCGCGCGCGGCAACTACTTCAGCGTTTCGGGACGCGTGCCGTTCACGCGCCTCATCTATCCGATGCCGAACGAGGCCGGCCTCGGCGTGCATCTCACGCTCGACCTGGGCGGCCAGGCGCGCTTCGGCCCCGACGTCGAATGGATCGACGCGATCGACTACGACGTCGATCCCCGCCGCGCCGATTCCTTCTATGCGCAGATCCGCAGCTACTGGCCCGCGCTGCCCGACGGCGCGCTGCAGCCCGCCTATGCAGGCATTCGCCCCAAGCTCTCCGGCCCCGGCGAGCCCGCCGCCGACTTCATGATCCAGGGCGCGGCCTCGCATGGCGTGCGCGGGCTCGTGAACCTGTTCGGCATCGAGTCGCCGGGACTCACGGCGTCGCTCGCGATCGCCCAACGCGTGTGCGAGATGGCTTCCATCGACTGATTCGCCGTACGTTGCGGCTCACTTATCTCCGGCATTGCAGCGTCGCGCCGACGCGCTTCGTTGTTAAGCTTCTTCGCGACGCCGCCGCCAGAGCGGCTCGGAGAACAAACGCGCGGCGCTGGACGCCGCGCGAAACCCCAGCGAACGAATCGCCACAATACCGGAGTGAGTCACATGAAATCGTCCCGCCGCAGCTTTCTGATCACGAGCATCGGCGTCGTCTCGACGCTCGCGCTTTCGCGCGAGGCTTTCGCCGACGCGCCCAAGGTTGCCGAATCCGATCCCACCGCCGTCGCGCTCGGCTACAAGCTCGACGCGGCCAAAGTCGACAAGGCGAAGTTCGCGAAGTACGCCGCCGGCGAGGACTGCGGCAACTGCTCGTTCTATCAGGGCAAGGCCACGGACGCGTTTGCGCCGTGCCCGATGTTCGGCGGCAAGCAGGTCGCGGGCAAGGGCTGGTGCAGCGCCTATAACAAGAAGGCCTGACGAAGCGGCGCAGCGCGTATCGACGTGCGCCCGCTTCGTTCGTGAAGGAGCAGGCGCGCTAGCGTCGCGCCTGCAGCAGCGGCGGCCGCCGGCCGAACCACGGGCGCGCCGCCTCCAGTTGCGCCGCGAGGCGCAGCAATAGCGCATCGTTGCCTTCACGCGCGGCGAACTGTACGCCTATCGGCAGCCCGCGCGAGTTCCACGCGAGCGGCACCGACATCGACGGCTGCCCCGTCAGGTTGAAAAGCTCCGTGCAGCCCGCCCACGCGAATGCCTTGTTCGAGGCTTCGGTCAGCAGCTTTCTCATCAGCACTTCCACCGGCACGGCCGTGACCGCGCGCATCTGCATGCGCTCGCTCTGGCTCGGCTTGAGCTCGCCGATTTTCACCGGCGGCGCGGCGAGCGTCGGGCACAGCAGCACGTCGTAGCGCTTCATGAGGTCGGCGAGCTGCGCGGTGATGCGCTGCTGCACGTCGAGCGCGGCCGGCAGCTCGCGCTCGCCAAGCTTGCGGCCGATGTGCGCCATCGCCCACGTCGCGATCTCGAACTCCTGGCGGCGCGGCTTCGTGCCCGTGATGTCGTCGGCGTTCAGCACGTACTGCTCGGCCACCACCGACCACAGCATCAGGAACGCCTCGCGCGCCGCCGCGTAATCGACGGGCAGCGAGTACGGCTCCACGCGATGGCCGAGCGAAGCGAGCAGTTCGGCGGCGTCGTCGAGCGCGCCGCGCACGTCGGGCGAGAGCGCGTCCGCGAACATCGGCTCGCACAGGAGCGCGATGGAGAGCGGCTTCGAGCCGTCGAGCGGCTCGCGCGCCGCGGCGAGGAAGGTGCCCGGCGCGCCCGGCGCCAGCGCGGGATCGCCGGCGATCAGATCGAGCGTGAGCGCGCTGTCGCGGACGCTGCGCGACACCGCGAGATCGACGCCCAGGGCGCCGGGCGGCGCCGGCGCGTTCGAAGCGGGCTGGAACCCGCGCGACGGCTTGAACCCGAAGAGCCCGCAGCACGACGCCGGGATGCGGATCGATCCGCCGCCGTCGGACGCATGCGCGAGCGGCACGATGCCCGCGGCGACCGAGGCGGCCGCGCCGCCGCTCGACCCGCCCGGCGTATGGTCGAGATTCCACGGATTGCGGCACGGGCCGAACAGCTCGGGCTCGGTGTAGGGCATCTGCCCGAGTTCGGACGCGCTCGTCTTGCCGAAGATGTTCAGGCCCGCCGCGCGAAAGCGGGTGACCACGGGCGCGTCGGCGTTCGGAATGTAGTGGCGGTAATGGCGGCTGCCGAACGTCATGCGCAGCCCGGCCACCGCCGCGCCGAGGTCCTTCACGAGAAAAGGCACGCCCGCGAGCGGACCGTCGCTGAGCGCCTCGACGCCGTCGCCGGTCGCCTCGATGCGCAGCGCGCGCTGGCGCGCCGCCTCGTAGTCCTTGAGGACGATGGCGTTGATGGCCGGATTGGCGGCTTCCGCGCGGGCGATGGCGGTGTCGAGCAGCTCGCGCGCGCTCACCTCGCGGCGGCGCACGAGATCGGCGAGGCCGATGGCGTCGTATTCCAGATAGTCGGACTGCAAGGCACGCACTCCTCGTCGTCGGGTTGGGGCAAGCGTCGAAGCTCAGGTGAAGCGCGTACGGCGGGAACGCGAGCGGGCGAAAGATGCCGCGCCCGCCGACGCCGATCATGCACGCGCGCCGATGCAGGAATGCGGGCGTGCGCACCGCGATGTCCGGGCCGCGGCGAGGCAGCGGACACCGGCCGGACCGCGGTATTACAGATGCCCGGCGAGGAAGCTCAGCGTGCGGCCATGCGCGAGCGCCGAGGCATGCTGGTTGTACGACGCGCGCACCGGGCAGTTGAAGCCGTGATCGGCGTTCGGGTACAGGTGGAACTCGGCGTTCGGGCGGCCCGCGAAACGTTCCTTCACCTGGCCCACGGCCGAGAGCGGAATGCCGTGGTCGAGCTCGGCGTAGTGGAACAGGATCGGCCTGGTAACCTTGTCGGCGAGGTCGAGCTGATTCTGGATGCCGCCGCCGTAGTAGGACACCGCTGCATCGAGCGAGCCGCTCGCCGCCGCGAGGTACGCGAGACGCCCGCCGAAGCAGTAGCCGATCGCCGCGACCTTGCCGGTGCACTCGGGCAGCGCGCGCAGCGCGGCCGCCGTCGCGCCGACGTCCCCGACGACAAGGTTGACGTCCGTCTTCTGCATCAGCTCGATACCGCGGTCGCGGTCGGCGCCGACGTAGTCGAGCTCGACGCGCGGCGCCGTGCGCCAGAACACGTCGGGGGCGATCGCCACGTAGCCGTCGAGCGCGTACTGCTCGACGATGTCGCGGATGTGGCCGTTCACGCCGAAGATCTCCTGCAGGATGACGATGCCAGGGCCCTTGCCGCCCTTGGGCAGCGCGACGTACGCGCCGAAGCTGTCATTGCCGGCGGGAATGTCGATCCATTTGGTCGAAACGCTCATGTCGTTCTCCGTGTTCATCAAAGAGTCATGCAGTGGGCCGCGGGGGCGGGCAGTTCGCGCCGCCCGTGGCGCATCGCGAATTCGGGGAGCCAGTTTGCCATATGGCCTCCAACCTCTGCAGCGCCTGTCGTTTCCTCGGGCCGACCGGCGCGGGCCCCGCGCGGTGCAACACGTCGTGAGACACGCGGTCGCATCGCATCGGTATCCGAAATTAATCGAATGCTTACTTGAGTCGGTGCGTGCGTCGCGCACGCCGCCCCGGAAGCGCATTCCAAACGTTCTCGCAAGCGCCTGGAGCCGCATGCCCAATAATTGGAACCGTGTCCGCGAGCCGCATTACATAACGCTTTCCGATCGATTTGTCAGGGTTTCGAACCGTTGTGGCCGAACGCATATTGGTACTCGCACCAATATCTGAAAAAAGTCCCCCAAATTAATTTGATCACCTACACTTGCGCGCAAGTATGGACGGGCGGCCCGCCATGAACGGGTCATTCGCCATGCTGGCCAGGTGCATCAAGGATGCATCCTGCGTGGTCGTCCGCACGGGGAGCGACACGTTCGGGGCGCGGGAGCACTGGGCGATTACGTAGCTTTTGGGTTCGAAACTGGAGACTTACATGAATATCAAGCTTCACAAGCTGTTGCCGATCAGCGCTGCGGCCATGCTGTTCGCGTCGTTCGCAACGGTGGCGAGCGCAGACGTCACGGTCAAGATTGGCCACGTCGCGCCGCTTACGGGCGGCATTGCGCACCTCGGTAAAGACAACGAAAACGGCGCACGTCTCGCAATCGAAGAGATCAATGCGAAGGGCCTCACGATCGGCGGCCAGAAGGTCACGCTCACGCTCGACGCACAAGACGACGCGGCCGACCCGCGCACGGCCACCCAGGTCGCGCAGAAGCTCGTCGACGACAAGGTCGTTGCCGTCGTCGGTCACCTGAACTCGGGCACCTCGATCCCGGCTTCGAAGATTTACAGCGATGCGGGCATCGTGCAGATCTCGCCGTCGGCCACGAACCCGGCCTACACGCAACAAGGCTTCAAGACGACCTACCGTGTCGTGGCGACCGACGCCCAGCAAGGTCCCGCGCTCGCGAACTACGCGGCGAAGAGCCTGAAGGTGAAGAGCGTCGCGATCGTCGACGACTCGACGGCTTACGGCCAGGGTCTCGCGAACGAATTCGAGAAGACCGCCAAGTCGCTCGGCATGAACGTGCTGTCGCATGACGCGACGAACGACAAGGCCGTGGACTTCCGCGCCATTCTCACGAAGATCAAGGGCGAAAACCCCGACGCGATCATGTACGGCGGCATGGACGCCACCGGCGGCCCGTTCGCGAAGCAGGCCAAGCAGCTCGGCCTGCGCGCGAAGGTGCTCGCAGGCGACGGCGTCTGTACCGACAAGCTCTCGGACCTCGCCGGCGACGCGACCGACAACATCGTGTGCTCGGAAGCCGGCATGGCGCTCGAGAAGATGCCGGGCGGCCAGGCATTCGAAGCGAAGTACGAAAAGCGCTTCGGCCAGCCGATCCAGATCTACGCGCCGTTCACGTATGACGCCGTGTACATCATCGTCGACGCGATGAAGCGCGCGAACTCGACCGACCCGGCGAAGATCCTGGCCGAAATGCCGACGACGGACTACAAGGGCGTGATCGGCGAGACGACCTTCGATTCGAAGGGCGACCTCAAGCACGGCGTGATCTCGCTGTACAACTACAAGTCGGGCAAGAAGTCGCTGCTCGACGTCGTGAAGATGTAAATCGCGTTCGGCGTATTTCGCTTTCGCGACTGGAAAGCCCGCGGGTTTCGGCCTGCGGGCTTTTTGTTTTGCGTTTTGCGCCGGATGCTTCTTTCTAGATTCCCAGCCGCCGCAGCACCTTCGGCCCCGCGAACGCGACGAGCGCCGCGCACAGCGCCACGACGGCGAGCCCGACCGTGAGATTGGTCACCTGCGTAATGCCGCCGATCACGACGGGCCCGAACAGCAAGCCGAAATACGCAAGGCCGGCGACGTGCGCGAGCCCTTCGGCCGCGTGGATGCCTTTCACGCGCGCAGCGGCCGCGAACAGCACCGGCATCATGTTGGCGAGGCCGAGGCCCATCAGCGTGAAGCCCGTGAGCGCCGTGAACGGGTACGGCAGCACGAGCGCGCCGATCATGCCCGCGCACGCGAGCGAGGCGCTCGCCAGCACGAGCTGCGGCGCGCCGAAACGCGCGCGCACGGTGTCGCCGGCGAAGCGCGCCGCCGCCATGCCGCCCGAGAACGCCGCATACGCCGCGCTCGCGAGCGCGGGCGTCGAGAGCACCACGTCGCGCATATAGACGGTTGCCCAGTCGTACATCGCGCCTTCGGCGATCAGCGCGACGAGCGCGATGGCGCCGAGCGCCCACAGCGCGGGCGTGCGCCAGCGGTTGCCGGTTTTCGCGTGCTCGCCATGCGTGGCGTGCGGCACGTGCGGCAGCACGGCGGGACACGAGACGAAGAGCACGAACGCCGACAGCGCCGACGCAAGAAAGAGGTGGAGTGCGGGCGCCATGCCGCGCGCGAGCAGCGCGCCGCCGATCGCCGCGCCCGCCATGCCGCCAAGACTGAACATGCCGTGCAGACTCGACATGACCGGCCTGGCGACGGCTTCTTCCACGGCGCTCGCTTCGGCGTTCATGGCGACGTCGAGCGTGGCCATGCCCACGCCGAACAGGGCCAGCACGACGAGCAGCATCCAGTAATAAGGCACGGCGAGAATCAGCGCGCCGCACACGGACATGATGAGGCCGCCGGTCAGGCATGCGCGGCGCGAGCCTGCGCGCGCGATCCAGCCGCCGAGGGTCGTCATCGCGGCGATCGAGCCGGCCGCCACGGCGAAGAGCGCGTACGAGAGCAGCGCCGGACTCAAATGAAACCTGTCGCGCACGGTGGGCACGTGCACGCCCCACGAGGCGTACATCATGCCCGCGACGAAAAAGAGCGCCATCGTGGCGACGCGCGCGCGGTGGCGTCTCGCCGCGGGCAGCGCGCGATGATGGGCGGCAGGGCTGGCCAGGGCGAGGGCCGGCTCGGTGTGGCGGTCGGGCACTTGGGCGTTCCGGGCAGAAGTGGCGGCGGGGCGCAGGAAGGCGCCCGAAAGCAAACGATGATTCTAACGAACGCGCCGCCGGCCTGCCGGAGCCGCGTTTGCTGCGCCAGGTGCTCTAATATCGGGAAAATCCGCCGTTCGAGGACGCGCCTTGAAGATTCCCGCCCACGCTCCGCTGCATTTGCTTCACCAGACGTCTGCCGGCACACTCGCCACGCACTCGCGCGAGCCGCGCGGATTTCCATATCCCACGCTGTTGCCGTTCGCGCCCGACGACCTGCACCGCCCGGTGATACTCGTGAGCCGACTCGCGGAGCACACGCGCAACCTGCTCGACGACCCGCGCGCGGGCTTTCTCGTCGCGCACGCCCCCGATGCCGACGTTCTGAACGCGCCGCGCGCCACGCTGCTCGGCCGCTTCGAAGCGGTCCCCGCCGCAAGCCAGGCGGCGGTGGCGCGGCGCTACTTGCGCTATCACCCCGACGCCGAACGTTACCTCGCGCTCGGCGACTTCACCTTCTGGGCCATGCGGATCGAGCGGCTGCGCTATATCGGCGGCTTTGGCGCGATGGGCTGGATGGATGCCGCCGATCTCGACGTGCTGGAGCCGCTCGCCGCCGCCGACGAGACCACGCTGATCCGCTTTTTCGAGGCTCACCCCGCAAGGCGCACCGGGCTGGATCTCGCAGGCGTTGACCGCTACGGCGCCGATCTCCTGATCGACGGCGCACGCACCCGCTTCGTTTTCGATACGCCGCAACACGATCTGCAATCCTTGCATGCGGTGCTAGCAGACTGCATCGAACGCCATGCATCCTGAGGCGGTTTTTTAGGCGCATACGGCGCACCTGGCCCGCATTTCCAGAACGATGGTCCTTGTTGCTTAGCAGCAATCGCTTTTCACGCTGTCGATTCGCGCAAAGTTGTCATGAAATGAAATGTTTCACGGATTGCGAGGCATTTAATTTTCATCCGTTGCCAATTATGAGATGTGAGATTTATCCGGCAAAAGAAGGATTTAGTAAAAATACCGATTTGCACGAAATGGCAATGAGTTAGACCCTTGTGGGAAGGGCGGCGGATTTCAAACCGGCTTAAATTATTTTTATTGCCCACGTCCCTCCCGCGATTCGATTTTGTGTTAATCTCGCCACCGATTTCCGAGGCGAGCAGCTATCAATCGGCATACTGGCGTGAGATCAGTAGCCATTATGATCAACCACAAGGGCACCTATGTCTTCCTACAAGGAACTCCTCGCTCAGCGAGAAAAGCTGGAAAAGCAGATTGAAGAGGCGAAGGCACGCGAATATGCCGAGGTCCTCGATGAAATCAAGCAAAAAATGGCCGACTACGGCATTACCCTCGCAGAACTGGGCGGCGGCCGCGCCAATGCCAAGGCTGCGAAGGCGGCAAGCCGGTCGCGTGCGAGCGTCGCGCCGAAATATCGCGATCCCGACAGCGGCAGCACGTGGTCCGGTCGCGGCAAGCCGCCGCGCTGGATCGCCGGTCAGGACCGCGACCGTTTTCTGATTCAGAAGTAAATCGCCTTGTCGCCGCGCCTTTCGAGGCGCAGCACATGAATCGAGGCATGCGCCGGCCCGAAAACCGGCTCGTGCAGCGGATCGGCTGATCCGTGAGACAGGAAGCCGCGCAGTCCGGGGGACGCGCGGCTTTTTGATTTTCTGATCGCATCGCTCAAGCTGGACCAGACGGGGCGAGCGTATCGGCGGCTGGAATGAGAATGCTTCGTGTTATTGTAGGCAACTGATTTAAAAGAGATTTTTAGGGATATCCATAAAATCGACGCACGCGGCCGTTACAATTGCGGTTATTCCCTAATTTGCTCTCTCGCCGCGCATGACTTCTTCCGCAGCCGCGCCGTTATCAGATAAACACGAGGTCGCGCGCCGGACCACGTGGGTCAGTGTTGCCGTCAATAGCGTTCTGGTGGTGCTGCAAATCACCATTGGCTTTTTCGCGCATTCGCAGGCGCTGATCGCCGACGGCGTTCATTCACTGGCCGATATCGTCTCGGATTTCGTCGTGCTGCTGGCCAACCGGCACAGCGGCGCAAAGCCGGACGCCGATCATAACTACGGCCACAGCCGTTACGAGACCGTCGCGTCGTTATTCCTCGGCGCATTATTGATTGCCGTCGGCGTCGGCATGCTGGCGCGCGCGGGCACGCGCATCGCGAATCTCGAAGATATTCCGCCGCTGCACATGAGCGCGCTGTTCGTCGCGCTCGTCGTGCTGGTTTCCAAGGAGGGGCTCTTTCGTTACATGCTGCGCGAGGCGCAGCGCGTGCGTTCGGCCATGTTGATCGCCAATGCGTGGCACGCGCGCTCGGACGCGGCGTCGTCGCTCGTGGTCGCGATCGGCATCGTAGGCAGCCTCGCGGGCGTGCGGCTGCTCGATCCGATCGCGGCCGCCATCGTCGGCTTCATGGTGGCGCGCATGGGCTGGGTGTTCGGCTGGGAGGCGCTGCAGGACCTCTCCGACCGCGCGCTGGACGAAGCCGCCGCCGCCGATCTGCGCACGCTGCTGCTGGAAACGCCGGGCGTGCTCGACGTACACGAAATGCGCACGCGCAAGACCGGCGACCTCGCGCTCGTGGATGCGCACATTCTCGTCGACCCGCTGATTTCGGTTTCGGAGGGCCACTACATCGCCGAAACGGCGCGCTCGCGGCTGCTCACCGATTCGCGGGTGCTCGACGCGTTGATCCACGTCGATCCCGAAGACGACATGCATGTGCGCTCCGTGGCCAACCAGCCGCCGCGCAACGACGTGGCGGCACGGCTGCGCGAAGCGCTGGCCGGGCACGGCGTGCATGTGGAAGCCGTGACGCTGCACTACTTGAGCACGGGGCTGGAGATTCAGGCGGTGCTGGCCGCGACGGACGACGCCCGCCGTCTTGCGTCCGTGGACCTCGAAGCGCTACGCGCGCGCCTCGGCGCGAGCCGGCTCGACGTGATGCAGTCGCTTGATGTGCACGGCGCGCTGGCTGCGCACGACAAGCCGCGCGAGGCGAGTTGAACCGGCGTCGCGCGGCTTCGGCTGTTCAAAGCGGCAGTTGCGTATCGAACTTGATTTCCCGCAGCACGACGCTCGTGCGCACCTGCGCCACGGCGGGAATGCGGAAGATGCGCTCGTGCAGGAAGGTGTCGTATGCCTTGATGTCGGGCGCCACGATCTTAAGGATGTAGTCCGATTCGCCCGTGGTGCTGTAGCACTCGGTGACTTCGGGGCACGTGGCGATTTCGCGCTCGAAGGCTTCGACGCCGCCTTCGGTGTGCCGCGTGAGGTGGATATGCGCGAGCGCGCAGACGTGCAGGCCAAGCTTTTCGCGATCGAGCAGCGCCGTGTAGCGCTGGATCACGCCCGACTGTTCCATGTCCTTGATACGGCGCCAGCAAGGCGTGCTGGAGAGCCCCACCTGGTCGGAGATTTCCTGAACCGAGCGGCGCGCGTCGAGCTGCAGCAGGCGCAGGATCTTCTGAGAGAACGTATCGAGTGTCAACTGCGCCTCCATTGCGTCGCTGTATTCCTGAATGTTAGAGGCCAGGAGAACAGAGCGCAATGAAAAGCGCCGACGATGAGGGAGTTCACCTAATTTGCCGGGGTGCTCGCGGCGTTTTGCCCTGAGTCGGCCCCATCAGCCGCCAGCGCCGCCTGCTTTGCGCGTAGATCGGCCAGCATGTTGCAGAAGAGGGCGCCTTGCTCGATCGCGTCGTCGAGCGCGACGTGCGTGTGCGGATGGTCGTCGAACCAGTGCCTCGGAAAGCGCGGCTTGATGCACTTGCGGTACGGCAGGCCCGTCATCGCGAACGCGAGCGTCTTGATGTCGAGCGCCGACCACGAGAACGGACACCGCCCCGCGAAGCGCATCATGTACCAGAACATGAAGGTGAAATCGAAGCCGGCCGGCATGGCCACGAACACGGGCTTGCCGGGCAGCGCCTCCACCCATTCCACGTAAGCAACGAGCGCTGCCGCCGGGTCCTGCAGGTCCTTGCGGCAGGCGGCCCATGCCTCGGGCTGCGTTTCCCACCACGCGGCCTGCACCGGATGCGGCACCGCGCCTTCGAGCATGTCGAGATTGGCCGAGAAGGTGGCGATCAAACGCTTGTCGGCGGTGTACGCCGCCGAAGCGAAACTCAGCATCGAATGCGGGCCGGGAATCGGACCGTCGGCCTCGACGTCGGTGCTGACATAGATTTCCTCAATTGTGGCTTGATTCATCGTACGTTTCACTTATCCAGGTACACGCTATCTGCGACGTAGGGGTTGGAACGGCGCTCCTCGCCGAACGTCGAAACCGGGCCATGGCCCGGCACGAACGTGACGTCGTCGCCAAGCGGCCAGAGCTTTTCACGGATCGAGCGGATCAGGTCTGCGTGATTGCCGCGCGGAAAGTCCGTGCGTCCGATCGAGCCTGCGAACAGTACGTCGCCGACGATCGCCACACGGTGCTTGCGGCTGAAGAAAATCACGTGCCCAGGAGTGTGTCCCGGGCAGTGGTAGACCTCGAGCTCCTCGTTGCCGAAGCGCACGGTGTCGCCGTCGTGAAGCCAGCGCGTGGGCTCGAACGCTTCCGCGTGCGCGAAGCCAAAGCGCGCGCTTTGCTGCGGCAGCATGTCGATCCAGAAGCGTTCGTCTTCCTGCGGACCCTCGATCGGCACGCCGAACTTCGTGGCGAGCGCCTTGGCGCCCGCGCAGTGATCGACGTGACCGTGCGTGAGCAGCACTTTTTCGAGCTGGACGCCCTGGCGCTCGATCTCGGCCTCGATCCGGTCGAGGTCGCCGCCCGGATCGACCACGGCGGCGCGCTTCGTCGTTTCATCGACGAGCAGCGAGCAGTTTTGCTGGAACGGCGTGACGGGAATCAGCGTGACTTTCATGCGGGCTCGTGGTGTTCGGGTCTTGCGGGCCGGCGCAGCGCGCCGTTTCGAGAGCGGCAACGCGCGCCAGAATACCCGGCCAAAAGACCGATTGTACCGGGGTGCAAGAAGCGCCGCCGACGCGCATGGCGTCGGCCTCAATCCCTTGTCAGACAAGGGATGTGGCGGTGCAAGGCGAACGGCTTTGTTACATCAATAGTGAAAAATCATGGGGATTTGTGGGCGGCGACCGTGACAGGAATAACTTTTGGGTATAATGCGACCCAACACGCACGGATTCCGTGCTTTCAAAGGGCGGTGTGACCCTCGTAAAAAAGAGGTCGCATACATCGCCGTCAAGCAGTGCCGTCGTTTGGGGGCAAGCCAAAAGCAGGCTGCCTTACAAGATGGCAAATCAGGTGTCGATCCGTTCGATGCCGCACGTCTTGCCCAGCCAGGCGCCGCGCGCCTGCAACGGCCTGCATGCCGTGACGCTGGGTGGGGCCTACGCCGCCGTTCCTGTGCGCCGTGAGTTTCCGGCGCGCCTGAACAAGCTTCATCGTTCGATGGCGGCATGTGGGGTCTGGTCAGGCTGCCGGGGAGAGGCTGCGCCAGACGTGAAAGATAACTAGCGGTTAGCGGCTTTAGGGGCTGCATCCGGGCATGGGCACGCGTTCGCCTTTTTTATTTTTGGCGAGCGATGGCGAAGCCATGCCTGCGACCGCCGAAGCCTTCCGGCACGCGCACACGTGGCGCGGGACGGGCTTCGAAACGTGATGGCAATGTTATGAACCTTAGACTGACTCGACGACGACTCGGGAGTCTCGCAGCCGTGGCCGCACTGGCCGGTTGCGCCATGCCGTCTGGCCCTCAGAACCAGGCCGCAGGCGACGCCCTTCGAACGAAGGACGCCGCATTCGCCGCGCCGCAGGGCTACGGCTCCGCGCTCGCGGCGCTGCCCGCATCGGGCACCGCGAGGGACAACTCGCTCGCGAACGCCGAGGCGATCGACGAGAGCAGCCCGGACGTCCACTCGTTCCACCAGATCGGCCGCGCCTCGTGGTACGGCCGCGCGTTCCACGGCCGCCGCACCGCGAGCGGCGAGCGCTTCAACATGCAGGCGCTCACGGCCGCGCACCGCACGCTGCCGCTTGGCTCGTATGTGCGCGTGAGCGTGCCCGGCACCGCGAAGTGGGTGGTGGTGAAGATCAATGACCGCGGCCCGTTTGCACGCGGCCGCGTTCTCGACCTCTCGTATGCCGCCGCCAAGGTTCTTGGCCTGCAGCATTCGGGCACGGCGAAGGTGAACATCGAAGGTCTTTCGCGCCAGGAAGCGAAGGCCGCGCAGGCGGACATGGTCGCCGCCAACTCGAACCTCGACCACTGAGCGGTTTCGTGCGGGCATGGCGCCTGAATGCGCCGCGCGCGCACGAAGCGGAACCGCCGACACCGTTGGATGCATATGCGAAGGGCCGCCTTTTGGGGCGGCCCTTCGGTTTTCGGCGCATGCTTTTTTGGCCGCTCCGGGCTGTCTTTGACCAGCCGCTCAGTTGTCCTCTTCTTCGTCGCCTTCACCTCTGAGCTCGAGCGCACGCGCGTAAAGCGCATTGCGCGACGCGCCCGTGAGCGCCGCCGCGACCTTCGCCGCGCCCTTCAGCGGCATTTCCTGCAGCAGCAGGCGCAAGAGCGCGTCGTGATCGGCTTCGCCTTCCGGCTGCGCGCCCGCGCCTTCCACCACCAGCACGAACTCGCCGCGTTGCCGGTTCGCATCCGCCGCGAGCCACGTTGGCGCTTCGGCCAGGGTGCCGCTCCAGAGCGACTCGTGTAGCTTCGTCAATTCGCGGGCGATCAGGATACGCCGCGCGGGACCGAACGCATCGGCGAGCGACTGCACGGTTTCGGCGATGCGGTGCGGGGCTTCGTAAAACACCATCGCGTGCGTATGCGTAGCGAGCGGTTGCAGTGCGGCTGCGCGTTGCCTCGGCTTGGGCGGCAAAAAGCCGAGGAACGTGAAGGTCGATACCCAGTCGCCGGCTGCGCAGAGCGCCGTTGCGAGTGCGCTAGCGCCGGGCAGCGGCACGACGTTCAGGCCGGCGGCGCGCACGGCGTCCACCAGCTTCGCGCCCGGATCGGAAATTCCGGGCGTGCCCGCATCGGAGACGCAGGCCACGCGCTCGCCGGCGCGCAGAAACTCGATCACGCGCTGCGCGGCCTCGCGCTCGTTGTGCTCGTGCACGGCGATGAGCGGTTTCGAAATGCCGTAGCGCGCGAGCAGCTGGCCGGTGTTGCGCGTGTCTTCGGCGGCGATGCGATCGACGAGACCGAGCACATGCAGCGCTCGCAAGGTGATGTCGGCGACGTTGCCGATGGGCGTTGCCACGACGTACAGCGTGGCGGCCGGATACTGCTGGGCCTGTGCGAGTTCGAAAGGGGACGAGAGGGACGCCATGACACGGAACGCGCGAATGCAGGAAAGGAGGCCGCCATTGTGCCACGGGGGCGAGAACGCGCCCGAACGAGACGGCGGCCGCGCACGCGTAGACAACTTTAGCGCGCGGGCCCAGTCGAATGCCAGACGCCGCGCGACGGGCGCGCGCTTCGAGGCTCACGCGCTTGCGTATTTGCGCCGCGAACGTCTGGAACTGGTCGCGCGCAACGTGCACTGTCGAGGCGGCGAACTCGACCTCGTGATGCGCGAGCGCGACGGCACCCTGGTATTCGTGGAAGTGCGAGCGCGCGCACGTCCCGAATTCGGCGGCGCGGCGGCGAGCGTGGGATGGCGCAAGCAACAGCGCGTGCTGCGCGCGGCACGCCACTTCCTCGCGACGTGGCGCGCCGCCAATGTGAACGACAAAGCGAACGACAAAGCGAATGACAAAGTGCGAACGCTGCCCGCATGCCGCTTCGACGTGATCGCGTTCGAGAGCGGCCGGCTCGTGTGGCTGCGCGACGCGTTTCATGCCGACGCCGGCGCCGCGGATGCATACGGGGGCTGAAAAACAAGGCCAATAAAAAGAAGGGTGAAAATGAAGGCCCTCGAGTGCGCTAAACTTGCGGCACGCCGCGCCACGCGGAAATTTTGTGATACCCGCCGTACAGATTAGAGAGTCGATGTCCGTCGAACGAATTCAACAGCACTTCCGCGATAGCGCTGCCCTCAAGCTCGCGGCCATGGAAACCCTGGCGGTCCCGATTGCCGCTGCGGTCGATACGATGTTCGCCGCGCTCGCGAACAGCAGCAAGATCCTCGCATGCGGCAATGGCGGATCCGCCGCCGACGCCCAGCATTTCGCCGCCGAACTGATCGGCCGCTTCGAACGCGAACGCCCTGGCCTGCCCGCGCTTGCGCTCACCACCGACGCCTCGGTGCTTACTGCCGTCGCCAACGATTACGCGTACGACCAGGTGTTCGCGAAACAGGTGCGCGCGCTCGGCCAGCCCGGCGACGTGCTGCTCGCCATCACGACCTCGGGCAATTCGGCAAACGTGCTGGCGGCCATCGAGGAAGCACACGAGCGCGAAATGATCGTGATCGCGCTGACCGGCAAGGGCGGCGGCGAAGTGAACGCCGCGCTCGCCGATACCGACATCCACCTGTGCGTGCCGAGCGACCGGACGGCGCGCATCCAGGAAGTGCATCTGTTAACTATCCACTGCCTGTGCGACGGCATCGACGCGATGCTGCTGGGCGAGGACTGATACCGTGGGACGAAGGGAGGGGAAGTTGATGAGCAGATACGGCATGACGCGCGCGCTGGCACGGACCACGCTGACGATCGGCTTCGCAGCCTCGCTCTGCGCAAGCCTGCAGGGCTGCTTCCTGGCGCTGGCGGGCGCGGCGGGCGGCACGGCGCTGGTGGCGACCGACCGCCGCACAGTAGGCTCGCAAACGGAGGACCGCGAGATCCAGGTAAAGGCCCTCGCCGATCTGGGCAAGCAATTGCCCGATTCGGCGCATGTGAACGTGGCGGTGTTCAACCAGCGCGTGCTGCTCACCGGCGAAGTGCCCGACGATGCTTCGAAGCAGAAGGCCGAGAGCATCGTGCGTGGCGTGACGAACGTCGAGTCGATCGTCAACGAGCTGGCGATGCAGCCCGCGAGTTCGTTCTCCTCACGCGCGAACGACTCGTACCTCGAAGGACGCGTGAAGGCGGAACTGATTGCCTACAAGGACATCTCCGCGAACAACTTCAAGGTGGTGAGCGAGCGCGGCACGATTTATCTGATGGGACTCGTGACGCCGGACGAGGGCAGCATCGCCGCCGATGCGACCAGCAAGGTGATGGGCGTAGAGCAGGTTGTGAAGTGCTATCAGTACATCAAGCCTGAGCAGGCGGCGGTGGCGAATGCGGCTGCGCCGAGCGCACCGGCTGCTGCTGCGCCCGTGGCAGATGAGCCGACGGTAGGGGCGGTGCCGGATGCAGGCGTGACCTCTAAGCCGATCGAGCATCAGGCGCCCGCGCCGGTGACCAATTCTTCGGCTACGCGGTCGGGGAATACGGGGGCGTTGTGATGCTGCGTCTTGTTGCTGGGGTCTTGGCGGGGCTGGCGGTCGGTGGGTTCGCTTCGCCGGTTTTTGCTGCCGTTTCGGATGGGATGGCGGTGGCTCAGGCCAATGCGTGCATGGGATGCCATGCCGTGGATCGCAAGTTGGTTGGGCCATCCTTTAAAGACGTCGCAGCGAAATACAAGGGCGATGCCGCGGCACAGGCCAAGCTGGAGAAGAAAGTGCGCGACGGTGGCGCTGGTGTATGGGGCGCGATTCCTATGCCCTCCCACCCGGGAATGAGCGCCGCCGATATCCATACGGTGGTTACCTGGGTGCTGGCTGGAGCGTCTTCGAAGTAATTTTGCTTCGGGTCAAATTTCACACTTGGCAAAACTGAATAGGGCTGTGTAAAATCAGTGGCTCGTTGGGGCGGTAGCTCAGCTGGGAGAGCGTCGCGTTCGCAATGCGAAGGTCGTGAGTTCGATCCTCATCCGCTCCACCATTAAATATTCCACGAAGTTCCGCAGTATTCCGCAAACCCCGCGCGCCGTAAGGCTCGCGGGGTTTTTTATTTCCACTACGAGATCGCGGTTTCCGTTGACAGCCGGGGGTATTTCGGCACAGCCGGCCCGCCGGAGTTTATTGAACCCGAGCTGGCTCACCGTGTTCCGGACGCTTGGGTCAGGCCTGTAACCGCAGAGGCCTCTGGATGACCACCGTCGGCTGATGCAGCAATGGGCGGATTACCGATCGCGGCTTCGCGGTCATGCCGATGTCCGCGCCGATTGGTGGTTCGCACGCGATCCATATCCTTCGAACGCGCGCCGTGCTCCCCGACGCATTCGATCACCGAAAGGACGATTGCGCCCCCGAACACAAGACTCCGCCCAAGGGCACAAGCGCCCCTTTTTTCATTGCGCGATCTCCGCCTCGACCAGCTTCGCGAGCAAGGCCAGCGACTCCTGCCAGCCGAGATAGCACGCTTCGGCCGGGATGATCTCCGGTATGCCTTCCTGCACGACGTTCATCTCCGTGCCAAAGAACACCGAGCGCAGATCCACTGTCGTTTGCATGCTGCCTGGCAGGCTCTCATCCTCGAATACGCCCGTGTAACGAAGGCGTTCGTTCGGAACGAGTTCGAGATATTCGCCGCCGAACGCATGACCCAGCCCGGTCGTGAAGTTGGTGAACGACATCCGGTAATGGCCGCCGACCTTCGCATCGAGGTGATGAACCGTGCAGGTGAAGCCGTTCGGCGGCAGCCATTTCGCGACCGCGCCGGCGTCGAGGAATGCGCGGTAGATGCGCTCCGGCGGCGAGCGCAGCACGCGATGAAGGCGGACGATATGTGAAGCCATGCCGGTCTCCAGGCGAGGTTGAACACCCCGCAATAGTAGGTCACCGCGCCAAACCCATCGCCTAAACTTCCCATATCGAAAGCCCGGCAGCTACCCATCGTCGGGCATCGCCCGCAGCCGCACACCCGCGGCACCCGGAGGCCACCATGAGCGCCCAACCGCTTGCCATGCATCAGGTCGATTACGAAGGCTTCGAGATCCACGTCAGCGCCACCCCAACCGATGAGGGCGCGAACCGCTATACCTACATGGCTTATGTCTGCCACCCGGGTGCGAATCCCGCGCTGCCGGGCCACGCGGTCACTTACCACGCGGACGGCGACGAAACCTGGCGCAGCGAGCAGGACGCCACCGACGAGGCCGTGCATGTGGGCCGCAGCATCGTCGATGGAACCCACCCCGATCTTTCCGTGCTCTCGCTCGTGACGCACGGCTTTTGAGCGCGGCGCGGCGCCGCCTCGACCCGCTTACGGCGATGCGGGCCAAACCGGCGCGTGACGAAGGGAAACGAAGGTGGAAAAAGGCCCGGACCGCAGTCCGGGCAAAACCGCCGGCTTCCCGGCGGCGGAGGTATTTCGTGGATGCGTCGCGCGAATTGCGGGCGCGGCGCAGAAAAAGCGACGGGCCCGCTCTCTCTCGATCCGGAGAGCGGGCCCGTGGGGCGAAACGCGCGCGGTGCGCGCAAGCCGCGCTTATTGGCCGAAGTAGATCGGCTTGATGTTCGGCGCGCGGTCGCCGGCCTGGACGCTGCCATTCGTCGATGCGCCGTAGGCCGTGGTTTCGGCTGCGCCGTTCTGCTGGGCGACGCGTGCCTGCGCTGTCTGCAGATCTTGCGGGTAGTACGGGCTCGAGAGGCCCGGGCGGTAGCCGGCCTTCTCCAGCTGGACGAGCTCAGCGCGAACCTGGGCGCGCGTCACGGGCGCCTGGTTGGCTTGCGCGAACGACAGGGCCGGAGCGGCGAGAACGGTAGCGGCGAGTGCAGTAGCAATCAGATTCTTCATGGTAATAACCTCCGAAAATTATGTGGTCGTTTCGTAACAATCATATTGTTCGAACCGTTGACGAGACTTTATTGCGCTGTACTCCAAAGAAAAATACTGGATCTCATCAAACTTCGTTACGGTAATTGCAATAATTCGCCTGCTGATCGATGGCCGGCTGCGGCGATGCCTGGCGTGGTGAGGCAAAATAGCGCGCGCGACGCCGCAAGCGCTGCTGCGGCCGGAATCCCAATCGCGCATTGCGACACCTCATTTAGATGTTCAAGGAGAACACGCCATGAAGAACTCACTCGGCCGTCAGGCGCTGATTG
Organism: Paraburkholderia lycopersici; assembly: GCF_900096975.1. Taxonomy (GTDB): domain Bacteria; phylum Pseudomonadota; class Gammaproteobacteria; order Burkholderiales; family Burkholderiaceae; genus Paraburkholderia; species Paraburkholderia lycopersici. The sequence goes on along the minus strand of NZ_FMYQ01000001.1, from coordinate 529,075 downwards.
CCGCCGCGCTGGCGGGTCTCACGACGGCCGGCGCGGGCGTCGCCCATGCGGACGACACCGTGAATTGCTACGGCGTAGCCAAGGCCGGCCAGAACGACTGCTCGAGCAAGACCGGCGTGCACGACTGCGCGGGCCAGGCCAAGGTCGATCACGACAAGGGCGACTTCAAAACCATGCCGAAGGGCACGTGCGAAAAGCTGGGCGGCACGCCGGAAAAATGAGCGCCACAGGTGAGGCGATTTTCGCGGCGCGCGAGATGAGTGCGCCGCGCGGCGTGGGGATCGGCCTGCGCCACGCGCATTACGAGGCCTTCATGGCGGGACCGCCCGACGTCGACTGGGTCGAGGTCCACAGCGAAAACTATTTCGGCGACGGCGGCTACGACCTGCACGTGCTCGAAACCGTGCGCCGCGATTTGCCGGTGAGTCTGCACGGCGTGGGACTCGGGCCTGGTTCCGCCGTGCCGCTCGATACGGCGCATCTTGCGAAGCTCGCGCGGTTGGTGGCGCGCATCGAGCCCGCTGTCGTCTCGGAGCATTTGTGCTGGGGCGCGAACGCGCGAGGTGCGCTGCACGATCTGCTGCCGATGCCGCTCACGCAAGGCTCGCTCGATCATCTTTGCGCGCGCGTCGCGCAGCTACAGGATGCGCTCAGGCGCACCGTACTGATCGAAAATGTTTCGACGTACGTAAGATTTTGCGGCGACGAGTACAGCGAAGCCGAATTCCTCGCGGCGCTCGCGCAGCGCACGGGCTGCGGCGTGCTGCTCGACGTGAACAATCTGTACGTCAACCAGTGCAATCACGGTGAGGACGCGCTCGCGGCAATGGCTGCGCTGCCGCCGCGGATCGTAGGCGAGATTCATCTCGCGGGGCATCGCGCGACACCCTCCGCCGTGATCGACGATCACGGTTCGCGCGTCGCGCCCGCTGTCTGGTCGCTGTATGAGGCGGCGCTCGTGCGATTCGGCGCCACGCCGACGCTCATCGAATGGGACACGGCATTGCCTGCGCTGGACGTGCTGCTCGACGAGGTGCGTATCGCTAGAAGCGTCGGTCGACATGGTGAGGCGGGGCGTCGGCCATGAAGGAGCGCGAGACGCTGGACGCGATCCAGCAGGCCTTCGCCGCCGCACTCGACGATCCGGCCGCCGACGCCGCATTGGCGAGCCACATGCTGCCCGCCGATGCCGCGCTATTGCACGAGCGCCTCGGCCTTTATCGCGGCAACGTGCGCGGGGCGCGGCGACATGCGCTCGCCAATGCCTATCCGGTGCTCGCGGCACTCGCCGGCGACGCGTACTTCGACGCCCTTGCGCTTGCCTACGCGCGCGAACATTCTTCGCGCGATGCGGATTTGAACCGCTTCGGCGCGCGACTGCCCGAATTCGTCGAGCGCTATGAAACCGACGCACGCTACGCATATTTCGGCGACGTCGCGCGGCTCGAATGGTCGTTGCACGTTGCCGGCTACGCGGCCGACGCCACGCCGCTCGACATACGGCAGTGGCAGGCGCTGGGCGCGGAGCGGCTCGCGCAATCGCGTCTCGTGGTGCATCCGGCGTGCGCTGCGCTTGCCTTTCGCTTCGACGCGGTGGGAATCTGGCGTGCGCACCAGCCGGGCGGCGTGTGGCCCGAGCATGTCGCTGCGCCTTCATGGGCGTTGGTGGTGCGTCCGCAATGGCGTCCCACCGTGCTCGTGCACGCGCGCGCCGCGCACGTGGCCTTCGTTGCGCTGCGCGATGGCGCGACGCTCGATTCGGCGCTTGCCCGGGCATTCGAGATCGACGCGGCTTTCGACTTCGGCGGCCAGTGGCGCGCATGGATCGAGACGGGCGCAATCGTCGGACTATGCAGTGCGTGAGCGCACCGTGCGAGAGCGCGTTGATTGGCGCCGAGCGAAGCCGGGGCGCTACGCCGCGGGCAACCGCCTGGCGGCATGGCGGCCCACCGCGATCAGCGAAGCGCGCATGCCGGATTACGAGAGACGAGAAGGCGTTGCGAACGCGATGCAGTTGAGCGAAGCCGCGTAGAGCCGGCGAGCGAGGCTTGGCCGGACGACGGGTGCGATTGCGCGGGGGAACTGGCGGAGGCCGCGAGCGGCGAAGCCGAGCGGGCAAAAAAAAACCGCTCAGGCGGGGGGGCAAGAGCGGAGAAGTCGGAGAGTTTACAACTTGCAACCTCTGCATGAGCTGTCGTGGAGTCGTGCAGAAACCTCAGTGTAGGTTTGGCGCATCGGGGCTGACATAGGAAGAGTCTTAAATGCCCTTCGGCAGTGACTTAAGCGCCGGCCCCGTGAAGCCGGCCCCGCGGCTGGCGCACGGCGGATCGCCCCGCGATTTCCCCGCGATCCTCCCCATGACGCCGCCTTTGTTTCCGGCGCCCTACATCCGGCTTGCCACGCCGATTGCGGCTCCGTACACTGCCGCCTGACTTGCATCAAGGGCGGCCGTTGCATCGTTGCGTGCGCGCCAACAATCAAAACCAGACCGCAAATCACGCCGACAAGAGGAACCCATGTCCGACTCCTTTTTCCCCCGCTGGCGCGCGCAGACGGGCGATGCCCGCAGCGTCGTGGCTCCCGACGAGCGTTTGCCCTGGCCGCAGATGTTCGCCATGGGCGTGCAGCACGTCGTCGCCATGTTCGGCTCGACCGTGCTCGCGCCGCTGCTCATGGGCTTCGATCCCAACCTCTGCATCTTCATGTCGGGCGTCGGCACGCTGCTGTTCTTCGTGGTGGTGGGCGGGCGCGTGCCGAGCTATCTCGGCTCGAGCTTCGCGTTCATCGGCCTCGTGATCGCCGTGACGGGCTATGGCGGGCAAGGACATAACCCCAACATTCCGGTCGCGCTCGGCGGCATCGTTGCGTGCGGCGTCGTCTATGCGTTGATCGGCGTGCTCGTCTCGGCCGTCGGCACCAAGTGGATCGAAACGCTCATGCCGCCCGTGGTGACCGGCGCGATCGTCTGCGTGATCGGGCTGAATCTCGCGCCCATCGCCGTGAAGGGCGTGAGCGGCTCGACCTTCGATTCGTGGATGGCCATCGTCACCGTGCTCTGCGTGGGCGGCGTGGCCGTGTTCACGCGCGGCATGCTGCAGCGCCTCCTGATTCTCGTCGGCCTTTTGATCGCCTATGTGATCTATGCGGTCGTCACGAACGGCATGGGCCTCGGCAAGCCGGTCGACTTCTCGATCGTCGCGAACGCCGCCTGGTTCGGCATGCCGAAGTTCACCTCGCCCGTGTTCGACCCGCACGCCATGACGCTGCTCGTGCCCATCGCCGTGATTCTCGTGGCCGAGAATCTCGGGCACATCAAGGCCGTTTCCGCGATGACGGGCTACAACCTCGACCGCTACGTGGGCCGCGCGTTCATCGGCGACGGCCTCGCCACCATCGTCTCGGGCTTCGCGGGCGGCACGGGCGTGACCACCTACGCGGAAAACATCGGCGTGATGGCGGTGACGAAGATCTACTCGACGCTCGTGTTCGTGATCGCCGCGGCCATCGCGCTCGTGCTCGGCTTCTCGCCGAAGTTCGGCGCCGTCATCCAGACGATTCCGGGGCCGGTGCTGGGCGGCGTTTCGATCGTCGTGTTCGGCCTCATTGCCGTGACGGGCGCGCGCATCTGGGTCGTCAACAAGGTGGACTTCTCGGACAACCGCAATCTCATCGTCGCCGCGGTCACGCTCGTGCTCGGCGCGGGCGACTTCTCGCTCAAGCTCGGCGGCTTCGGGCTGGGCGGCATCGGCACCGCCACGTTCGGCGCGATCATTCTCTACGCCCTGCTGCGTCGCAAGCCGGCGCAGGAAGCGGCGGTCTAAGCTTCGTGCGCTCGCGCGGCGCCGCATCAGGCGTCGCGGGGCGCCGCGCTTTCCCTCGGCAGACACGGCGCGCGCAACGCACGCTCATCCGCGATTGCGTCCGCGCGTCGTCATCGCCGTTTCCGAAAGATCGACTTCGCGCATCAGCTTCGCCAGCGTTTCGTCGTTGATCTGCGAATGGTTGCGCAGGTGGAGCAGCGTCGCGCGTTCGGCGCGCATCGCGGCGAGGCGCATCTCCAGCTCGAGCGCCTCCGCGCGGCGCGCGTGCGCGCTGCGGTCGCGGTCGGCGTCGAGCGACGCGAGGCGCCGGCGGTAGGTGTCCATCACGCGCGCGGTTGTGTCGGCGGCGTGGGCGGCTTGCGATTCGTCGAGATCCGCGCTCACCTTTTCGTGCACCGCGTCCACCGCGCGGATCGCCGCCTGGGCCGCCTGAATGCGCGCGGCGCGCTCCTCGGCCGCGTGCGGTCCCTGCGCGCCGCGCCGCACGCCGCGCAGCAACAGCGGCAGGCCCACGATCGCCACCAGCAGCGAAGCGAGGATCACGCCCGTCGCGATGAAGATGGCGCTGTCGCGTCCGGGCAGCGGACTGCCGTTCGCGAGCGCGACGGGCAGCGAGAGCACGCCCGCGAGCGTCACCGCGCCGCGCACGCCCGCCACCGTCGTGATCGCCACCGTGCGCAGGCCAGGCACCGCGTTTGCCACGCCGTGACGCGCGGCGTCGCGGCTCGCCGCCCAGCGCAGCAGCCACACCCACCCGAAGCGCATCGCGTAGAGCGCCGCCAGCACCGCGGCGATATAGCCGAGCAGACGCAGCATCTGCATGTTGCTCGTATGGTGCGCGTCGAGCAGCGCCTGGCCGAGAATGCCGGGGAACTGCAGTCCGAGCAGCGTGAACACCATGCCGTTGAAGACGAACTCGATCATCGACCACGTGCTCGTCGCGCGCACGCGTGCCGACACCGGTCCCTTGTGCGCGACGCTCGTGTAATTCATCGTCATGCCCGCCGACACGGCCGCGAGCACGCCAGACACTTCGAGGTGTTCGGCGAACAGGTACGCCGCGAACGGAATCAGCAGCGTGAGCACGACGCCGGGCGCGGGGTCGCCGTCTTCGGTCACGTTGAGAAATCGCTCGGAAACGAAGCTGAAGAGCCAGCCGATCGCCGCGCCCAGGGCGAGACCGCCCGCCGCGATCAAAACGAAACTGACGGCCGCCGCCCGCAGCGAGAAATAGCCGGTGAGAGCGGCGGCCACGGCGAACTTGAGCGCGACGAGGCCCGAGGCGTCGTTCATCAATGCCTCGCCTTCGAGAATGTGCATGAGCTGCGCGGGAATCCGGTCTTTGCCGGCGATGGCCGAGAGCGCGACGGCGTCGGTGGGCGAGAGCACGGCTGCGAGCGCGAAGGCCACGGGCAGCGAAATTTGCGGCACGAGCCAGTGCGCGAAGTAGCCGACGGCCACGACCGTCAGCAGCACGAGGCCGAGCGCGAGCAGGAGGATCGCGCGGCGCTGCATGAAGAACTCGCGCTTGGGCATGCGCCAGCCGTCGGCGAACAGCAGCGGGGGAACGAAGAGCGCCATGAAGATGCCGGGATCGAACGTGACGTGCGGATTCACGCGCGGAAACGTCAGCAGCGCCCCGATGCCGATCTGCACGAGCGGCAACGGCAGCTTGACGGGCGTGACGCGCGTGACGATGCCCGATACGGCAACGGCGAGCAGCAAAATGAGAACGGTGAAGAGGATGTCCATCGAGCAGGCAAAAAGCGACGTAGCGGGGGCGAAGCGGGGAAGCGCAAGGGAGGAAAGCCCGGCTCTCCTCCGCGCGCGATGGTGCATTGCGTTCTGGCGCGCATTGGAGGGGCGCGCCGATCGAGGGAGAGTGTAGCCCGACGAAGACGCGCGCCGCCGTGAAGCGCGCACGGCCGCGCCGGCAGCCGGGTGCGGTTGGCCCGCATTGGCACGGGCCAGGGCGCGCGATCGTCGCGATTCGCGCGCTTGTGTGCGCCACTGCCCGAGCAAGCGCGCGAAGAAAGGCGCACGATTATGGTGCGCTGCCCGGTGTCTCGCGCGGTGCACGGCGTGCCCTTTCGCGGCGCACGCGATGGGCGCGAGCGCATTTGTCGATGCGTGCCAGATCGCGGCGCGAGCGAGCACGGACCTTGCTTGGTCCAGTCCTGTGACGCAACGAAAATCAGGCTATGGATGAACGTGCAGGCCGTGCGAGGTTCGCGCTGCATTGCAGCGTCCTTCCTATGCGCTAGAGGATGGCATGATCACAGAGCAACAGGACAAAACCGCCGTGGTTCCCCACGGCTTCGATCTCAGCGTCACCTCGGGGCTGCAGCGCTACAGCGCGCATCACGGCGACCTCACGCTCACGAGCGTGTTTCAGCCAGTGTTCAGCCTCTCGCACATGCGCGCGGTGGGCTATGAAGGCTTGCTGCGCGCGCACGATCCGCTCGACCGCCCGGTCTCGCCGCTCGACGTGTTCGGTGACGCCGCGCGCGTGGGCGAGGCGCTGCTGGTGGACCGGCTCGCCCAGGGGCTGCATCTGGAGAACTTCGCGCTGCTCGGCGCCGAGCGCGAATGGCTCTTTCTCAACGTGCATCCGGGCACGCTGATCGAGGCGTATCACTCGGCGGCGCTGCTCGCCAACCTGCGGCGCCTGAACATCGCGCCGCGGCGCGTGGTGCTCGAGGTGCTCGAGGACGAAGCGACCGATCTCGAGGCGCTCGCGCAGGCCGTGGCGTCGTTTCGCGAGCGCGGCTTTCTCGTCGCGCTCGACGACTTCGGCGCGGGCAACGTGGACATCGGCCGCGTTTGGCAGCTCAACCCGGATATCGTGAAGCTCGACCGCATCATGCTCATGCACGCGCAGCATCGCGCCGACATGGCCGCGACGCTGCCCGCGCTCGTTGCGCTGCTGCACGACGCGGGCAAGCTCGTGCTGATCGAGGGCGTGGAGACGGAGCACGAGGCGCAGCTCGCGCTCGCCTGCAACGCGGACTTCGTGCAGGGCTTCTTCTTCGCGCGGCCCGCGCCCGGTCTCACCGACGCCGCGCACGTGCAGGGCGTGATTGCCGAGGCGACGGAGCGCTTTCGTCAGCAGACCGAAACGCGCGAGCGCGGCGAGACGAACCGGCTCGCGCCGTACCTGCGCGCATTCGAGCGCGCGGCCGAGCGGCTTTCGGCGGGCGAGCCGCTCGAAGAGGTGTGCTGGAATTTCCTCGCGCTCGATCATGCGGCGCGCTGCTATCTGCTCGATTCGAACGGCAGGCAGGCGGGCCGCAACGTGGTGCTGCGCGTCGATCGCGCCGAGCGCGACGCGCGTTTTCTGCCGCTCGAAGACGCACAGGGCGCGAGCTGGCTGCGTCGTCCGTACTTTCGCGCGGCGCTCGTGACGCCGGGCATGCATGTGACGGGGCCGTATCTGTCGATCAACGAGGCGCTGCCCTGCGTGACGCTTTCGATGGCCGTGCAGGCCGGCGAGCGCCTTTGCGTGCTGTGCGGCGATATCGACTGGTTCGAGTAGCCGCGCATCCGGGACGAAAAGGGCGGCGAGTGCGGACCCTGCCAGCCGGATGAACGCACGGGAAAAGCGCGCCGCCCAGACGAACGGCGTGCTCCCGGGCGTCCTCCCGTCATTTCGCGACGACCACCGGAATGCCGCGCAGCGCGCCCGCGCCCTTGAACGACGCGAGCGCTTCGTCCACCGCGGCGCTCGTCTTCACGACAATGCCAAGGCGCGCCGCCAGTTCGCGCTCGCTGCGCTTGACGGCCGCGAGGTTCGCGAGCTTCACGTGGCCGTAGCCGCGCACGCGCTGATGCAGACCCGCGAGCTTCGCGAGATCGGCGGCATTCCCGGCCGTGATGCACGGCAGCGCGGCACGCAGCGTCGCTTCGTAGTCGTCGGCGAGCGCGCGTTCCATCCTGCGTTCGAGCGTGCGGCCGAACGGATCTAGCCGCGTGCCGCGCATCCCGCGCCCCTTCGAGAGCAGCGCGAGCGCGCTCCAGAGCCACTGGCCGAACTGCAGCTTGCGCGGCGTCTGGCCGTGCTTCGCGCGCGCGATCACGGGCGGCGCCATGTTGAACTTCACCTTGAAGTCGCGGCCCGCCGTGCCTTCGAACTGCGCTTCGAGCGCGGCGCGGAATGCCGGATCGGTGTGCAGGCGCGCGACTTCATATTCGTCCTTGACGGCCAGCAGGCGGTAGAACGTCGTCGCGACGGCGCGCGCGAGCACTTGATCGGCGCTCTTGTCGGCGGCGCGGGCGGCGTCGGCCAACGCACGATAGCGCTTCGCATAGCGCGCGCCGCCGTAGGCAACGAGACGCGCTTCGCGATCGGCGACCAGTTCGTCGAGCGTTTGCGTGAAATCCGGCGCGCGCTGCGGCGCGGCGGCCTGCCTGCGCGCGGCGTCGAGCGCTTCGAGCGCGGCCGGGTCGGCGGCTGCCATGCGCCCGATCGAGAACGCGAACAGGTTGGCCTGCACGGCCACGTTGTTCAGCTCGATCGCGCGCATGAGCGCCGCGAGCGAGACCGGCACGAGCCCGAGCTGCCACGCGAAGCCGAGCATCACGATGTTCGCGCCGATGGTGTCGCCGAGATAGCGCTGCGCGAGGGCCTGGGCATCGCACCTGGCGAGCGGGTCTTGCTCGCGCGTCGTACCGCCCGTCGCCGCGTGGCGCATCTTCGCGAGCAGCGCGTCGGCGTGCAGGTTCGCCTCGGGGTTCTGCACGAACGACGCGTTCGGAATCTCGTGGGTGTTCACGACGATGCGCGTGCGGTCGTGGCGCACCGTCTGCAGCGCGTCGGCGCTTGCGCCCACCACCATGTCGCAGGCGAGCAGCAGGTCGGCCTGCTGCGTGTCGATGCGCACCTGGTTGAGCAGCGCGTCGGTGGCCGCGAAGCGCACGAACGAGAGCACCGAGCCGCCCTTCTGCGCGAAGCCCATGAAGTCGAGCACCGAGGCGCTCTTGCCCTCCAGATGCGCGGCCATGCTGATGAGCGCGCCCACGGTCACGACCCCCGTGCCGCCGACGCCCGTGACGAGGATGTCGTAGGGCGCGTCGTCGAGATGCGTGGCCGGAACCGGCAGCGCCTTCACGCGCACGTCGAGCGCCTGCGGGTCGAACGCCGCGCCCGCGGCCTTCCTGAGCTTGCCGCCTTCGATCGTGACGAAGCTCGGGCAGAAGCCGTTCACGCACGAGAAGTCCTTGTTGCACGACGACTGGTCGATGCGGCGCTTGCGGCCCAGTTCGGTCTCGACGGGCTCGACCGAGAGGCAGTTCGACTGCACGCCGCAGTCGCCGCAGCCTTCGCACACTTCCTCGTTGATGAAGAGGCGCCGGTCCGGGTCGGGGAATTCGCCCTTCTTGCGGCGGCGGCGTTTTTCGGCGGCGCAGGTCTGGTCGTAGATCAGCACGGTCACGCCCGGCGTGTCGCGCAGTTCGCGCTGCACGGCGTCGAGTTCGTCGCGGTGATGGAACGTCGTGCCCTTCGGGAACAGGCCGTGATGGCCGTCGTATTTTTCGGGCTCGTCGCTCACCACCACGAAGCGCGAGACGCCCTCGGCCTCCACCTGGCGCGCGATCTGCGGCACCGAGATGCTGCCGTCCACGGGCTGACCGCCCGTCATCGCGACGGCGTCGTTGTAGAGGATCTTGTAGGTGATGTTGGCCTGCGCGGCCACCGCCTGGCGGATCGCGAGGATGCCTGAATGAAAGTAGGTGCCGTCGCCGAGATTCTGGAACACGTGGCGCGTGTTCGTGAACATCGAATGCGCGGCCCAGTCCACGCCTTCGCCGCCCATCTGGATCAGGCCCGTGGTGTCGCGCTCCATCCACGAAGCCATGAAGTGACAGCCGATGCCGGCCTGCGCGATGGAGCCTTCGGGCACTTTCGTCGAGGTGTTGTGCGGGCAGCCCGAGCAGAAGTAGGGCGTGCGGCGCACGGCGTCGGCGGCGTTCGAGAGGATCTGCGGCGCGACGAGATCGACCACGCGCTCGCGGCGGTCGAGCGCGGGCCGGTGCTTCGCGAGCCACGCGGCGAACACGGGCAGGATGCGCGACGGGCGCAGCTCGCCGAGTTCGGAGAGCTGCGGCGTGCCGTCCTCGGCGTGCTTGCCGGTCACGGTCGGGCGCGCGTCTGCCTTGCGGTTGTAGAGGTGATCCTTGATCTGCTGTTCGATCACGGGGCCCTTTTCCTCGATCACGAGCACGTCGGCGAGGCCCGCGACGAACGCGTCGAGGCGCGACAGTTCCAGCGGAAACGAGAGGCCCACCTTGTAGATGCGCACGCCCGCGCGATCCAGATCCTCGACCGTGAGGCCGAGGCGGCGCAGCGCCTCCATCAGATCGAGATGCGCCTTGCCGCACGTGACGATGCCGACGTTCGCGTGCGGGCTCGGCGCGATCCACTTGTCGATGCTGTTCGCGCGCGCGAAGTGGCGCACGGCGTCGAGCTTGGCCGCGAGGCGCTGCTCGATGGCGAGGCTCGGCAGATCGGGCCAGCGGTTGTGCAGGCCGCCCGGCGGCGCGTTGTGACCTTCGGGCGCCTGCCAGCCGGTTTCGAGCGCGTCGAGATCGACGGTCGAGCCTGACTCCACCGTCTCCGAAATCGCCTTGAAGCCCACCCACGCGCCCGAGTAGCGCGAGAGCGCCCAGCCGTAGAGGCCGAATTCGAGCATGTCCGCGACGTTCGACGGATTCACGACGGGCATGTGCCACGCCATCATCGCGAAGTCGCTTTGATGCGGCATCGACGACGACACGCAGCCGTGATCGTCGCCGGCCACCACGAGCACGCCGCCGTGCGGCGACGAGCCGTAGGCGTTGCCGTGCTTGAGCGCGTCGCCGGCGCGATCGACGCCGGGGCCCTTGCCGTACCACATCGCGAACACGCCTTCGACGGTGCGCTCGGGGTCCGCTTCGACGCGCTGCGTGCCGAGCACGGCGGTGCCGCCGAGTTCTTCGTTGATGGCGGGCAGAAAGCGCACGTTGGCGGCGTCGAGCAGCTTCTTCGCCTTCCACGCCTGCTGGTCGACCATGCCGAGCGGCGAGCCGCGATAACCGCTGATGAAGCCCGCGGTGTTCAGCCCGCGCGCGGCATCGACGGCGCGCTGCATGAGCGCGAGGCGGATCAGCGCCTGGGTGCCGGTGAGGAAGATGCGGCCGCGCGTGGCGGTGAGATTGTCGGCGAGCTGGTAGTCGGCGAGAGGCGGGGCATCGAGCGGCGAAGCAGCGGTATCGCCGAACGCGGGGCGCGCGGTCATTGGGGGAGTCTCCATTTATTGCTGTCGTACGCTCCTGGGGAGCGCGGCGGGAAGAGCCTCTATTTTTTCGCGCCAATGACGGAAATTTTTTGCTAACTCTCCGGCGCTGCCGGTTTTTCGCGCGAGAGGCCACCCGCGATCGCCCGATTTCGAGCGAGATTTTTCGCTATGTCCGCGCCAACCGGGCGTGGCCCGCTCCGGGTGTCCCCTCAGATCACGCGAGGCCCGTAAGGTTTTGCCCCATCGAACGGCGTGACGTCGTGAAAGTGCGCGTAGTCCATCGTGCTCACGCCGTCCACGTCGCTCATCAGATCGACGTAGCGGTAGTGCCAGCGGATCTGCCGGTTGGACCAGCTATAGCGCGCCTGCATGGTCTGCGCGGTCGACTCGTCGGAGCCCTCGATCACCAGGTGCAGCGTGGCGTGCTGGCTCGCGAGCGTCTCGGGCGTGATGCCGTAGAGCGGGCTCGTTTCGTCGATCACATGCATGAGATTCCAGCCCAGCGTGAAAAGCGGATGCTGGTCGCACACGAGCTTGAGGTCGTGAATGCGCCGCGCGCGATAGCCGTCCGACGACGTCTCGACGCGGATCAGCCGCAGCTTCGCGCCCGCTTCGGCGATCACGTTCTGGCGCGCGTTGGCGGCGCGCGCCATCAGCGTCATGCGGCCTTCGATGGGATGCACCACCACTTCGCGGGCGAACATGATCTTGGCGCGCGGGCGCGAGAAGCGCGCGAACACGAGGCCCGTGGCCAACGCGACCCCGGCCATGCCGACGAAGATTTCGAGCGTGGCGACGACATGCGCGTAGATCGTCTGCGGATGCATGTCGCCGTAGCCGACCGTCGCGAGCGTTTCCACGCTGAAGAAGAACGCGCCGAGAAAGCCCTGCGGGTACTGGTTGGCGATGGGCGCGGCGCCGAGCTGGTAGAGGCATGCGAACACGCCGTTAAGCAGGAGGAAGAGGCCCGCGAGCGAGGCGAAGAACGTGGGCCAGCGCATGGTGAGCGCCGTGTGATAGAAGTCGCCCCAGGTTTGCAGCGGCATGCCGTAGACGAGCACTTCGTGCGAGCCGATCAGCAGCTTGCGCGGCGCGCCGCGCATTGTCCGGCGTTTCGCTCTGCTGGACGCCCCGGCTTTGCGGGGCGCCATGTCCACGCCCGGCGAATCACCGGATGCCGGTTCGGCCTCCTGGGCGGCTTCCTGGTTCGCGAAGCGCTCCGGCGTTTCGGGCGTCATGATGGTCCCTGCGGATCTGTCGTGAGAAGACGAGCGTAGCAATGCCGACGGGACAGGACAAGCGGGCCGGATGCCCGGCGAAGCCGCGTTCCGCAAGACGGCAATGCACCGGCGGCCGCTGGGCGGGGCGGCACGCGCGGTCGCGTCGCGCCGGCTATACGGGCGGGAGCACGCGGGAACGAGGCGGGAACGGGCGGCAGGGCAAAGCGGACCGTTTACGGAAACCCGTGCGGCTTCGGAATGCCCGCACCGTGCTCGATGTCGGCGATGGCCTGGCGGCGCGCGGCGTCCACGGCTTGCGCGGGGGCGTCGAAGCCCGCATTGCCGCCGATCGTGATCCACGGCTGCACGGCCTTGTCGCGATGCGTGATCTGATACTCGGCGTCCCAGCGCGCGCCCTGCAGTTCGAGCGGATGCACGTGGATGGCGTAGACGCCATAGAGAAAGAGCTGTTCGGTCATGATGACCTCCACGGTGCCATCGCGTCCCGCGCCGGCCGGTTTACCCGCGCCGCGCCGCGCGGCCGATGGCGACCTACAGTTCGAGTTCGCCAAGAATGCGGTGCGCCAGCGCCTTGGCTTCTTCGAGAGCTTCTTCCGGCGTGCCCGACGCGGCTTCGACTTCGTAGACCGCGTTCTCGAGTTCCTCGCCGTCGTCGCGCGCCAGGGAGACCAGGCCCTGGTACTGGCCGGCGTTCATGGGCCGCACCGTTGCGACGGCCGTGTAGATCCCCTTGGTGTAGGTGACGTCTTCCATAACGTGCTCCCCTTGTCGTGCTCCGTTGGGAAGGAAACCCTCGTCGGGCTGCGTGGATCCCGCCATGCGGGTGAGTGCGCGCTTCGCTCGCTCACCGGCAACAAGAGGGAAATTCCATGCTAGCACGTTGCCCGCGCGGCTGCGGGACACGCACATGACGGCGGCGCGGCGCTTTCGTGTCAGCGCCGCGCCGCGTCCCGGCGATGCACCGTGCGCTAGTCGGCGAGCAGCGCAACGACTTCGTCGAGCGTCGGCGAATGGGCGCCGGGCCGGCGGCACGCGGCCGCGCCCGCGGCGAGCGCGAAGGCGAGATGCTGGCGCCAGGTGCGCTGCGGCGCGCTCATCAGGCTGAACAGCAGCCCGCCGATGGAAGCGTCGCCCGCGCCGACGGTATCGGCCACCTCGACGCGTGGGGGGGCCGCTTCGAGCACCTCGTCGCCCGCGTAGAGCGTGGCCGCCTGCGCACCGCGCGTGACGAGCAGCGTGGCGGCCGGATTGAGCGCGCGCATCGCGTCGATGGCTTCGGCCTCGGTCTTGCCGGCGAACAGCATGCGCAGGTCTTCGTCGGAGACCTTGATGAGGTCGGCGAGCGCGGCCATGCGGCGCAGGACCGGCTCGTAGCCGTGCGCCATGAGGTTGCGGTAGTTCGGATCGAAGCTGATCTTCACGCCGGCCGCGCGCAGTTCGGCGGCGAGCATGGCGAGTGTTTCGCCGAGCGGCTGGCGCACGAGGCTGATGCAGCCGAAGTGCGCCCACTTCGCGTGCGCACGCCAGCCTTCGGGCAGCTTCGCGGGGTCGAAGGCGAGGTCGGCGCTGTTGTCGCCGATGAAGTAGTACGCGGGCGGATGCGTTTGATGGACGATCGCGAGCAGCGGCGCGCGCTCCACGCGTTGCATGAAGCGCATGTCGAGACCGGCGGCCACGCTCGCGTTCCACAGCTCGTCCGAGAAGTTGTCGACGCCGAGCGATCCCACGCACGCCGTGGGCAGCCCGAGGCGCGCCACCGCGCGCGCGACGTTCCAGCCCGCGCCGCCCGGATGCGCGCGCCAGTGCGAGTCCGCACCCGGCTGCGAGGCGTGCGGCGCGCCCTCGGGCGCAGCGCTGCGCACGAGATCGGTGAGGATGTCGCCGGCCGAGATGAAGGCCGGGAAGCCGGACGAGAAGTCCGGACCGGTGCTGCACGTGCTCATCGTCTTAGTCCTCGGACTGGTTCTGGCCGCTCGCGGTGCTCGTGGTGTTCGTGGTGCTCGCGCCGTTGCCGCCGTTCGCGCCGGCAGCGGCGGTTTCCTCGCGTTCGCGTCCCGCGGCCGGCGCCATGCCGCGCCCGGGCAGCGCGTTCAGCGCTTCGTAGCATGCGCCCATGGTGTGATAGTCGGTCTTGCCGGCGGGGCTTTTTTCGTCACTGTACTTGCGGTTGTCGCAGGTGAGTATGCGATACCACGCACCGTAGCGATGATCGACGAAGTTCGCCCAGCTATAACGCCAGATCTCGTCGTACCAGTCCCAGAAACGCTCGTTGCCCGTGCGCTTGCCGAGCAGCGCCGCCGTGGCGAACGTTTCGGCCTGCACCCAGAAGTACTTGTCGTGATCGCACACGGTGCCGTCCGGGCCGAAGCCGTAGTAGAGGCCGCCGTGATCGTTGTCCCAGGCGCGCGCCATGGCGGCGTCGAACAGTTCGATCGCGCGCGGCAGCAGCCACGGCAGCGGACGGTGGCGCTCAAGGAGCAGGAGCAGCTTCGCCCACTCCGTTTGATGGCCGGGCTGGAAGCCCCACGGACGGAAGATGTTCGAACTGTCTTCCTCGTTGTAATGCCAGTCCACCGACCAGTCCGCGTGAAAGTGCTCCCACACCAGACCTTGCGAAAGCTTCGCCTGGCGCAGCGTGATGTTCGAAGCGACGCGTTCCGCGCGGTCGAGATAGACGAGATGGCCGGTCGCCTCGTAGGCCGCGAGCAGCGCCTCGGTCGTATGCATGTTCGCGTTCTGGCCGCGATAGCCGGAGACGATCCAGTCGGCGCTCGCCTCGTCGGCGTAGAGACCCGCCGCGCCGTCCCAGAAGCGGTGCTCCATCAGCTCGAAGGTCGCGCCGATCATCGGCCGCGCTTCCTCGATGCCGGCCATCGCCGCGTGCGCGTAGGCAAGCAGCACGAAGGCGAGCCCGTAGCAGTGGCGCGTGCCGTCGAGCGTGCGCTTCTTGCCCTCGCGCCAGTCGATCTCCCAGTCGTAACCCTGCAGTTGCGGGTCCCAGTGGCCGTCGCGCAGGAACTGCAGGCCGTGGCGCGCGTATTCGAGGTGTCGCGCGTCGTCGAACTCGCGATACGCCATCGCATAGTTGAAGACGAAACGGCAACTGCTCACGAGATGCCGCGAGTGCGCGTTGTAGACGGAGCCGTCGTCGCGGAAGTAGTGGAAAAAGCCGCCCGTCGGATCGAGCACGTTCGGCGCATAGAAGCGCAGCGTGTCCTGCACATGGCCGAGCAGGAAGCCGCGGTCGCGAAAGCTCGCGACGCTCGGCGCGGCGACGGGGTGTGCGGGTGCGGGGGAGGCGGTCGTCGTCATGGCTTTCTCTTCTGGCTTGGACGTGGCTTCAGCGTGCTTTCAACGTGTCTTCGGCGAGTGCTTTCGACCGGGCGCTTTCGACGCCTTGCGGCGTCGCGATGCATGACCCGGTTGCAGTCGCGGCGAGCGGCGTACTCGCGGTGCGGCGGCCGTCGGGCGCGCCGGTGCCGTTCGCGGGCGCCGCGCCCAGCGTGCTCGCGCGAGCGACCAGTTGCACCGGCAAGCGGAGTTCGGTGTCGGCGGGCGCATCTTCGAGCAGCAGCTCGACGCCGCGCCGCCCGAGCGCTTCCTTGTCGACGGCGATGGTCGAGAGCGGCGGCGTGGCGTGCGTCGCGCCCGCGATGTCGTCGAAGCCGACGATGGCGACGTCCTCGGGCACGCGCAGGCCGTTGGCGAGGCATACGCGCATGGCCGCGAGCGCGGCGGCGTCGTTATAGGCGAAGAGGGCGTCGGGCGTCGGGCGCGACGCGGCGCGCGCGGCGTCGATCAAGCGCTGCATGGCGAGCGACGCGCCCGTGTCGGGATCGAGTCCGCCGTCTATTGTCGTTTCGAGCGACGGGTCGAACAGCAACCCCGCTTCGAAGAACGCGCGCCGGTAGCCGAGCGCGCGCTGCGCGATGCTGTAATGCGCGAGCGACCCGCCGATGAACGCGATGCGCCGCCGCCCGAGCGCGAACAGATGCTGCATGGCGAGCGCGGCGCCCGCGGCGTTGTCGACGTTCACCGAGCGCAGGCCCGGCGCCCACAGGTCGATCAACACGAGCGGCCGTTGCAGCGCGACGAGCGCGGCGAGCATTTCCGGCTCGACGAAGCCCGCCACGGCAATGGCGTCGGGCGCGTGCAGGCGCAACTGCTGGGCGGTGTCGTCGGCGGGGCCGGCCGTGAGCAGCGCGGGCACGATGCCGTGCTCGCGGCAGGCGTCTTCCACGCCGTGCAGCACGTGCGAGAAGAAGGGGCTCGCGGCGAAGTTGTTGTGCTGACGGTGCAGCAGGAAAGTGAGACGGCGAATGCGCGGGCGCAGTTGCGCGCAGTCGTAGCCGAGCGCGCGCGCAACTTCGACGATGCGCCCGCGCGTGGCCTCGGAGAGGCCCGGCTGGTTTTTCAGCGCGCGCGACACCGTGCCGATCGACACGTTGGCCGCCTGCGCGACGTCACGAATGGTTGTCCCCATGGTTTCTGGCTTGCGTTCCTGGCTTGCGGTGATGCGGTGCGCGTTCCGCGAGTGGTCAGGTGTGCGGCGATTGTATAGTAAAAATCTTCAAAAAACCCCCAATACAGCGCTGAAACACCCCGGTAGATACCCGTAAACAAGAGAGATAAACGTAAAATTACATGTTTAGTAAAATTAACTAAACAAGCGCTCGGGCATGAGCGTTGCTGAAAGCCGGGTACAACATTCGACTTACGGAGGCATCATGCTCGGCACCCTGCTTCTGGTCATTCTGATCCTGCTGCTCGTCGGCGCGTTCCCGGCCTGGCCGTATAGCCGCTCATGGGGCTACGCGCCTTCCGGCACGCTTGGCATCGTCGTCGTCGTGGTGGTCGTGCTCGTGCTGATGGGGACGATCTAGCGGCGGCGCTGCATGGAGGCAAGCGAAAGCGCAACGGGCCGGCGTGCGGCCGGCCCGTTCTGTTTCCGGGTGCTTTTAGGGGAAATCGCGGTCCGCGACCGTCAGGCGTCGGCGGCTTCGCCCGGCGTCGCGCCGAGCGTGGGAAGCAGGTCGGCGCTGGTGCTGCCGTCGATCACGACGAGGCCCGTGGCTTCGTGCTTCGCGCGGCGCTTCGCGAGGGCCGCGAGCGATGCGATGGCGTCGCTGCTGTGCCGCGCGCCCTGGCCCGGCGCGATGTGCACGCAGCCGATCGCCATCGTCACAAAAGTGAAGAAGGTGGCGTTGCCATGGCGGTCCTCGCCCTGTATGCCGCCCGCCAGCCGGTCGCCCGGCGCGTAGAAGCGCTGCGCGCCTTCGTTGAACGTCTTGATGGCCTGGCGCGCGCGGGCGTGCCACGTTTCGCTCTGGAACAGGATCAGGAAGTCGTCGCCGCCCACGTGGCCAAGGAAGTCGCGCGTGGGATCGCAGGCGTCGGCGAGCACCGTGGCCGCGAACTTCAGCACTTCGTCGCCCTGCCAGTAGCCGTACTGATCGTTGAAGGGCTTGAACTGGTTCAGGTCAACGTAGCAGGCATGAAAGCCCGCGTCGTGCGAGAGCAGGCGCTCGATGTGCGAGCTGATGGGGATGTTGCCCGGCAAAAAGGTGAGCGGATTCGCGTAGCGCGCGGCCTGGATGCGCACCTCCGTCACGGCGCGCACGAGGCTCTCGCCGGTGCCGAGCCCGGCGTAGCGGCCGTTGTCGGTAATGACGAAGCCATCGGCGAGATAGCGCTGATCGTCGCTCGCGAGCAGAGTGGCCATCTGCTCGACGGTCATCGACTGCTCGATCAACACGGGCTGTGCGTTGGCGAACTGCAGGCAGGCCTTCTTGCCGAACAGTTCGCGGTGGTACGGCAGCGCATAGCGGTCCATGAACGCGCGCCGGTTGATAAGGGCGACGGGCGTTTCGCCTTCCACGACGGCCACGGCGTGCAGATCGGGCAGGCCGTTGAAGAGGTCGAGTACGTCGTTGTTGGTCGCGTGGCGCGGCAGCGCGGGCGCGCGCACCAGCATCTTGCCGGCTGGCGCGCCGCCGCCCGCGGGCTGTGTGGCGGCGTTGCGCGTGGCCTCCGGGAATACGGCGATATGGTCCGCGCGAATCGCCTCGCGCGCCTCGCGCGCGAGCACGCGCAGCGGCTCCCGCTCGGGGTGGCCGAAGAAGAAGCCCTGGCCGCACGCGATGCCCATGTCGCGCAGCACGATCAGGTCGGCGGCGTTCTCGATGCCTTCCGCCACGAGCCGCGCCCCGCTTGCCTGCGCGAAATGCTGCATGGCGCGCACGGCCTTGAACTTGAGCGCGTCGTTGGCGATGTCGTGGATGAAGAAGCGGTCGATCTTCACGACGTCGGGCTGCAATTTCACCCAGAGATTGAGGCTTGCGTTGGCGGTGCCGTAGTCGTCGAGCGCGAACTGCGCACCGGCCGCGCGCAGCGTGTCGACGACGGGCAAGAAGTTGCGCAGGTCGTCGACGGCGCTTTGCTCGGTGAGCTCGATCACGACGCGCGTGGGGGCGATCGGGCCGTCGAAGAGCGCGAGGGCCTCGTCGCCGGCCGCGGTGAGCTGGCGCAGCGCGTCGGCGCTGAAATTGAGGAACAGCTTGCCGGGACAGTCGAGCGAAGCGAAGGTCTCGATGCAGGTGCGGGCGGCCGCGCGTTCGAGCGCGGCGGTGCATTGCTCGTCGCCGGCACGCGCGAACAGCGCGGCGGGCGTTTCTAGCGGCGAGCCGGCCGGCCCGCGGATGAGTCCTTCATAGCCGAGAATCGCGCCGCCCTCGAAATCGACAATGGGCTGGAAAACGGCGCGCAACTGGCGCTGTGCGATCAGTGCCGCAACGCCGGGTGTGGCGTGAAGGAGTGGCGCGCGAGCAGACATGGACAAGCCAGAACGGGCGAAGACGTTGAACTTAACGGCATATGATCGAATGAATTGAATGAAATTTTGGTGACAGCGCCGAGGCCGCGCGGTCTGGGGCGTGCGGCGGATGGGCGCGGGAGGGCGGGAAGGCTGGCGCGGGGGCCGGAAGGGGAAGGGGAAGGGGAATTCGCCGGGCAGCCGGATTGGTCCGGCGCGCGACGCGGCGGGGCGACGGCGGGGCGACGGCGTTGCGCCTCCCGCACGACGTGTCGATTGGCGCTCAGCGGCGCGCGGCCGCCGCTGAATGCTTGTTCGGGCCGGAGCGCGACTCGTCGCCCGCGCTGGCGGCGCGCTCGGCGCTCATGTCGCGAGCGCCCCAGCGCTGGGCGAGCGCCGCGCACACCATCAACTGGATCTGATGGAACAGCATGAGCGGCAGCACGACCGCGCCCACGGCGTTCGACGCGAAGATGACCTTCGCCATCGGCACGCCGGCCGCGAGGCTCTTTTTCGAGCCGCAGAAAATGATGGTGATCTGGTCGGCGCGCGAGAAGCCGAGCTTCTTGCTCGTGAACATCGTGATGCCGAGCGCGAGCGCGAGCAGCACCGCGTTCACGACGAGCAGTCCGCCGAGCGCGGTGAGCGGAATGTGATGCCAGAGCCCTTCGTTGACGGCCTCGGAAAACGCGCCGAACACCACGAGCAGGATCGAGCCCTGGTCGACGAACTTGAGCACGCCCCTGTTGCGCTCGATCCAGCGGCCGATCACCGGGCGCAGCAACTGGCCTGCCACGAACGGCACGAGCAGTTGCAGCACGATGTTCCAGACGGTGTGCCAGGCCGAGCCGCCGCTCGCGCTCTGGTTCGTGACGATGAGGCTCACGAGCGCGGGCGTGACGAAGATGCCGATCAGGCTCGACGCCGAGGCGCTGCAGACGGCGGCGGGCACGTTGCCGCGCGCGATCGACGTGAAGGCGATGGACGATTGCACGGTCGAGGGCAGCGTGCAGAGGAACAGCACGCCCGCGTAGAGCGCCGGCGTGACGAGCGGCGAAAGCACGGGCTTGAGCGCGAGACCGAGCACCGGGAAGAGGATGAAGGTGCTGATCAGCACGACGAGGTGCAGCCGCCAGTGCGTCGCGCCGGCGATGATCGCCTCGCGCGAAAGCTTGGCGCCGTGCAGGAAGAACAGCAGCCCGACAGCGACGTTGGTGAGCCAGTTGAACGCGGCGGCGGCGTGGCCGTGCACCGGGAACAGGCTCGCAAGAATCACCGTGCCGACGAGGCAAAGGGTGAAGTTATCGGGCAGGAATTTCGGACGGGCCATCGGACAATCTCAAGTGCGCGCGGGGGCGCCTGGCTGCGCGCGGATCGGTGTGCGTGCAACGGGTGATCGGGATGTCTATTGTCGGCGCAAGCCGATTGAAAAAGCAAATTCATTTGAGGCATCGATTGATGAAGGATGCGCATGTATTGCGCCTGCCTGCATATCTCGTCAGTCGCATCCTGATCGGCACGCGAAACCCGCTTGCGAGACCGAAAGTGGTGAGGAGTCCGCGCATTCTTCAGACCATCGCATGATCGTTTGCGCACAAGGCGGACCTCGCGGAACGCCTTGCCGGGTGGCCTTCCGAGGCCTGTCCCGCTTCCTGAAAATCCTTCAGTAACATGGTGTTACAACCCTTCGGGCGGCATAACATCTTTTGGCTCGACACCCATTCGGCACGCCCATAAATTACCGTCAAAGGGATGTTCGAACCGTTGTGGCGGCAATCGTTACGCGCTGCGCGATGCGCATCCCGGGACTGGCCCGCCATGGCCCGAGTGGCGGGTTGCCAAGCGCAAACCTCGGGCAGGTGAAACGTCACGATGCACGCAGGGTGGTCAAAACTGGGACAGTGGGTCATGGGGGCCGGGTTGGCGGTCTTCATTGCGTTCGCCCATGCGCAGCCCGGTTTTTCGGGGTATGGCGGGGGCGGATTCGCGCGCGCGTCCGCCGTGCATTCGATGTCCGCGCCGCGCGGCGGTTACCGCAGCGCCGTTTACGGCGAACAGGGGATGCCCAGCCGCAGCCGCGCTCTTGGCTACGCCGCCTCGCCCATGCGCGTAGCCGAACCAGGCGGCCGGCGCGAGCGTGGCGGCGCGCGCGCGCCGAATCAATGGCAAGGGCAGGTCCAGCCGCAGGCGCCCCGTCGCGAGTACGCCTACGGCACGCCTTTTGGCGGCTACGGCGGCGGCTACCGCGGCAACCCTATCACGACGGTCAGCGCGGAAACGCGTCAGGTGCCGCATCCGCCGGCCGACTCGCCGGTGCGTGCGGGCTCGATTCGCGAAGACGTCGCCCGCTACAACGAGGAACGCGCCACGTTCCGGCAGTTCCCGCGTACTGGCGGCGAAGTCCCGCGCCCGCCGATGCCTTCGCCTTACCGGAACTGAGCGCCGCCGCCGGCCGCTATTCCGGTTCATTTCCCTCTTTTCCCTCGATTCGCTCCAGGCGCTTGCCTGTCGGCGTCGTCGGCACGCATCCCAAAGAAGCCGTATTTCTGCGCTCACCGAAAACTGACGCGTGGATACCACACTTTTTTGGAAATCTCTCGTCACACAGAAACCTTTCGTCTCAAATCTCGCTTTCGCTATGGCAGCGCGTCATTCGCAACGCGCGGCAAGCGTGAGCGCCGCGCCTGGCGTGGCCCCGCGAGCTGCGGCGCAGCGCAATGCAATGCGATGCAATGCGTTTTCGGCGGGGGAAAACCGGGGTGAGGCAGGCTTCATCGACGGCAAACTATTCCGCCCCATATACCGGCAATAACACCGTCGATTTTTGACCATGAAAATGGTCCGCAAAGATGGATCCGCCCAGAACGGCCACGCCTGCGAACGACGAAAAAACAAAAACTTGCGCGAGCGCCTCAGCCGCCCGACACCCTTTTTTGACAAAGACAGGAGAACCCATGAATACAACGGTCAGCCGCGCGCTGTGCACCACCCTGAAGGCGAGTGCGCTCGCCGCCGTCCTCGCCGCGTCGTCGGCGGCGTTCGCGCAATCGAGCGTCCAGCTTTATGGTCAGGTCGACGAATGGGTCGGGGCGACGAAATTTCCGGGCGGTCAGACGGCCTGGAACGTCGGCGGCGGGGGCATGTCGACGTCATACTGGGGCATGAAGGGGTCCGAGGACCTGGGCGGCGGCTATAAGGCGATCTTCACGCTGGAGAGCTTCTTCCGCGCGCAAAACGGCCAGTACGGCCGCTTCGCCGGCGACACGTTCTTCGCGCGCAACGCGTACGTCGGCGTCGAATCGCCGTACGGCACCGTCACGGCGGGGCGTCTCACGACGCAACTCTTCGTTTCGACGATTCTGTTCAATCCGTTCATCGATTCGTACACCTTCTCGCCGATGGTGTACCACGTGTACCTCGGCCTCTCGACGTTCCCGACCTACACGACCGACCAGGGCGTGGTGGGCGACTCGGGCTGGAACAACGCGGTCCAGTACTCCACGCCCAACTTCAACGGCCTCTCGGGCTCGGCCATGTACGCGTTCGGCAACCAGGCCGGCCAGAACGGCTCGAAGAAGTGGAGCGTGCAGGGCCTGTACTTCCACGGCCCGTTCGCGGCGACGGCCGTCTATCAGTACGTGAACTTCAACAACACGCCGGGCGACATCGGCAGCATCGTGAGCGGCGACACGACCGTCATCGGCCTGAAGAGCCAGGGCGTGGCGCAAGTCGGCCTTTCGTACGATCTCAAGTACGTGAAGTTCTTCGGCCAGTACATGTATACGGCGAACTGGCAGCAGGTCGGCAGCTGGCACGTGAACACGGCGCAAGGCGGCGTGACGGCGCCGGTCGGACCGGGTACCGTCATGGCCTCCTACGCCTACTCGCGCGACGGCGGCGGCCTGAACCAGACGCGCCAGACGGCGGCCGTCGGCTACGACTACGCGCTCTCCAAGCGCACCGACGTCTACGCTGCCTACATGTACGACCACTTCGACAACATGTCGAGCGGCCAGACATACGGCGTGGGCCTGCGCGCGAAGTTCTGAACGGCGCCGCCTTGCACGCCGCCGTTGGGCGGTTTTCCCGAAAAACCCCGCGTTGCACGCAGCGCGGGGTTTTTTGTTTTCCGGCGCGCCCGGCGCCTGCGAGTTTCAACACCTTTATTTGATAAACCGGGGACAATAACGCCGATTGATTCCTGCCCATTTATTTTCGAGTCGAAGGCCGCGCGATGGATACCCTCGTCAGCATGAAAGTGTTCCGCCAGGTGGTGGAGGCGGGCAGCTTCGTCGCGGCGGCCGAGCGCATGGACATGTCCGCGGCGATGGCGAGCAAGCATGTCATGCATCTGGAGCAGCAGCTCGGCGCGCGTCTGCTGAACCGCACCACGCGGCGCGTCGCGCCCACCGAGGCGGGGCGCGAGTATTACGAACGCGTGGCCCAGGCGCTCACCGAGCTCGACGAAGCCGGCCAGGCCGTGGGCGCGGCGAGCGTCGTGCCGCAAGGGCGGCTGCGCGTGTCGTCGCTCACGGCGTTCGGGCTGCGTCACGTGATGGGGGCGGTCGCCGACTACGCCGCCGGGTTTCCGCAGGTGACCGTCGACATCACGCTTTCCGACCGCGTGGTCGAACTGATCGACGAAGGCTTCGACGTGGCGATCCGTGCGGCGCCTTCGGGGCTCAAGTCGTCGTCGCTGATCGCCCGGCCGCTCGCCACCGCGCATATCGTGCTGTGCGCCTCGCCCGAATACCTGCGCCGCCACGGCGCGCCCAGGACCGTCGCCGATCTCGCGCGCCACAACTTCGTGCAGTACGCAGGCGCTTCGGCGCAGGAACTCGCGCTGTTCGCGGAGGGCGCCGCCGCCGGCGTGAAGCCGAAGCCCGGCGGCAACCTCATCGTCAATCACCTGGAGGCGCTGCGCGTGGTGGTGCTGCAAGGCGGTGGCCTGGCGATGCTCGGCACCGAGGTCGTCGGCGACGACATTGCCGAAGGCCGCCTCGTGCCGCTGCTCGTGGACGCGCTGCCGCCGCGCGAATTGCCGATCTATGCCGTGTATGCGAGCCGCCGCCATCTCTCGGCGAAAGTGCGCTCGTTCGTGGATTTCCTCGCCGCGCGTTTTTCGGAGCACGAACTGTGGCCCGGCGTGGAAGCGATCCGTGCGGCGGCGCTCAACGCCGGCGCCGACGCGGCGTTGCGGGGCGCCTCGCCGCGCACGTCGGCATAGCAGCGTCGGGGACGGCTCAGCGCGCGATGCCCAACCGCGCCTTCGTCTCGTCGTACTCGCGCTTGAGCCGCACGACGAGTTCCGCCACGGAAGGCACGTCGTCCATCAGACCCACGCCCTGGCCCGCGCCCCAGACGTCCTTCCAGGCCTTCGCCTTAGAGGTGCCGGCGCCGAAGTCCATCTTCGACTTGTCCGATTCGGGCAGCGCGTCCGGATCGAGGCCGGCGTTCACAATGCTTTCGCGGATGTAATTGCCATGCACGCCGGTGAACAGGTTCGTGTAGACGATGTCGGCGGCTTTCGCTTCGAGGATGGCGTGCTTGTAGGCGTCCACCGCGTGCGCCTCGCGCGTGGCGATGAAGCGCGTGCCCATGTACGCGAGGTCCGCGCCCATGGCCTGCGCGGCGAGGATCGAGCCGCCGTTGGCGATCGCGCCCGAGAGCACGATCGGGCCGTCGAAGATGCGCCGCACTTCGCCCACCAGCGCGAACGGCGAGGTCGTGCCCGCATGGCCGCCCGCGCCGGCGGCCACGAGAATCAGGCCGTCCACGCCGGCTTCGAGCGCCTTGCCCGCATGGCGCAGGTTGATGACGTCGTGCAGCACGATTCCCCCGTAGCTGTGCACGGCGTCGAGCAGTTCCTTCGGCGGCGCGCGCAGGCTGGTGATGAAGATCGGCACCTGATGCTCGACGCACACGCGCACGTCGTGCTCGAGCCGCGCATTCGACTGATGCACGATCTGGTTGACGGCGATCGGGCCGATCACGGCCTCGGGGTTCGCGGCCTTGTGCGCGGCCAGCCCGGCCTTGATCTGCGTGAGCCATTCGCCGAGCAGCTCGGCGGGGCGTGCGTTGAGCGCCGGAAACGAGCCGACGATGCCCGCCTTGCACTGCGCGAGCACGAGCTCCGGGTAGCTGACGATGAACATCGGCGAGCCCACGACGGGCAGCGAGAGATTCTGCAGGACGGCGGGCAATGCCATGTCGGAGGTCTCCTTGCGGCGCGCGGGCGGGCACGCGATCCAGCTTGATCGACCCGGCGGCGCCGGGAGTCGCGGCGCATGCCGATCGCGCAAACAATCGTTCGATTATAGGTGTGGGGTCGTCCGGGCATCGCGCGCGTGCCATTCGAGGGAGTGTTCGGTTTCTACCGTTACGGTGTCAAAAGCGCGTTTTCGAGCCGCGCTCGCCTCATACAATGACCGCAGACCAACAAGCAAAAGAGGCTTTGCCCATGCCCTTCGATGGATTCCAGCCTTTCACCGTTCGCACTTCGGGCGGCGTCGACATCTGCGGCGTGAAGGGCGGCAACGGACCGCCGTTGCTGCTGCTGCACGGCCATCCGCAGACCCACATGATCTGGCACCGCTGCGCCCCCGCGCTCGCGCAGCATTTCACCGTCATCGCGACCGATCTGCGCGGCTACGGCGCATCGTCCAAGCCTGCCAGCGACGCCACGCACGCGGCCTACTCGAAGCGCGCGATGGCGGCCGACCAGGTGGAGGTCATGCGCCATTTCGGCCACGAACGCTTCCTCGTGTGCGCGCACGATCGCGGCGCGCGCGTGGCGCATCGCATGGCCCTCGACCACGCTAGCGCCGTCGAACGGCTGATGCTGCTCGACATCGCGCCCACGCTCGCCATGTACGAGCAAACCAACCGCGAGTTCGCCACGCTCTACTTCCACTGGTTCTTCCTGATCCAGCCCGAGCCGCTGCCGGAAACGCTCATCGAAGCGAATCCCGACGTCTATGTCGAGCGCGTGATGGGCAGCCGCCACGCGGGTCTCGCGCCGTTCGCACCGGAGGCGCTCGACGCATACCGCGCGGCGTTGCGCCAGCCGGGCGCCGTGCACGCGATGTGCGAGGACTACCGCGCGTGCGCGACTATCGACCTCGACCACGACCGCGCCGATCTCGAGCGCGGCAACAAGGTGGCGTGCCCGCTGCGCGTGCTGTGGGGCGCGGAGGGCGTGATCGAGCGCTGCTTCGACCCGCTCGCGGAATGGCGCAAGGTGGCGCGCGACGTGAGCGGCCGCGCGCTGCCGTGCGGCCACTACATTCCCGAGGAAGCGAGCGAGGCGCTGGTCGAGGAGATGCTGGCGTTCTTCGAGACCACCGAGCGCTGACCGGCGGCCGCGGCGCGCCGCCTTAGGCGAGCGGCGGCAGGCGCCGCGGCACCGGCGTGGACTTGACGATGGCCGTGCTGGTCTCGGCGCGCTCGGTGACTTTGGCGAGGATTTCGTCGAGCTGCTCGATCGAATGCAGGTAGAGCCGGGCGATGAAACAGTCGTCGCCGGTGACCTTGTCGCACTCGACGAACTCGGGAATGCGGCGCAATACGTCTTCCACCAGGTGCAACTGCCCCGGCAGCGGCTTTACGCGCACGATGGCCTGCAGCGTATAGCCCAGCGCGCGCGGATCGATTTGCACCGTGTAGCCGCCGATCACGCCTTGCGCCTCCAGCCGGCGCAGCCGCTCGGAGGTGCTCGGCGACGAAAGCCCGACGAGCTTGGCCAGTTCGGCGACGCTCGCGCGCGCGTCCTCGGCGAGCGCCGAGAGCAGCTTGCGGTCGATCTCGTCGAGCGGGGCCGCGCCGGCCGGCGCGGCTGGTGACCTGTTGGGGCGTCGATTCATGGTTTCGCGGGTGTCTCGCCGGGTTGGCCTTTCGATCGAAGGCAAGATTCGTTGTTCGCCTAAGTCTAGCCATGTATTCCTCGCCTTGCAGCCGATAAACTGGCTTTCAGATGCGAGGGCGCGCGCCCTTCGCCAGCCAGAACGAGGATGCAATCGCTCATGTCTTCCACTCCTGAAATTCGCCGCGGCGCAGCCGAGATGATCGTCGCGATGCTGATGTCGGGCACCATCGGCTGGCTCGTGGTCGCCTCGCACCAGGCCCCGATCAACGTCGCCTTTTTGCGTTGCGTGCTGGGCGGCGCGACGCTCGCGCTCGTGTGCGCCGCGCTCGGTCTGCTGCGCCGCGCGCTGCTGCCGCCGCGCACGCTCGCGCTCGCCGTGCTCGGCGGCGCGGCCATCGTCGCGAACTGGGTGCTGCTGTTCGCGGCCTATTCGCGCGCCTCGATCTCGATGGCCACTGCCGTCTACAATACCCAGCCGTTCATGCTGGTCGGTCTCGGCGCACTCGTCCTGCGCGAGCGCGTGAGCGCTTCGACGGTGGCGTGGCTGGCGGTGGCCTTCGCCGGCCTCGTATGCGTGGTCGAGGTGCAGCCCGCCGTGCTCGCGGTGCCCGGCGAGTACCTGAAAGGCGTGGCCTGCGCGGCCGGCGCGGCGTTTCTCTACGCCATCTCGTCGATCATCACGCGCCATCTCAAGGGCACGCCGCCGCATCTGATCGCGCTCGTGCAACTCGCGTTCGGCGCGCTCGCGCTCGCGCCGTTCATTCGCTACGGCACGCTGCCCGCCACGCCGCTGCACTGGGCGCAGCTCGTCACGCTCGGCATCGTGCACACGGGCGTCATGTACGTGCTGCTCTACGGCGCGATCCAGAAGCTGCCCACGGCGATGACGGGCGCGCTCTCGTTCATCTACCCGGTGGTTGCGATCCTCGTGGACTGGTTCGCGTTCGGCCAGCGCCTCGCGTGGATCCAGGTCGCGGGCGCCGCGCTGATCCTCGTCGCGGCGGCGGGCGTCAATCTCGGCTGGCGGATCGTGCCGCAGCGGCGGCACGCGCGTTCGGCCTGAGCGACACGGGCGCGAGGCGCGCGTCGGTGCGTCGGCGCGCGGCGGCGACCGCTGCGGCTGCATAATGTCGCGGTTCTAGTCCGCGACGTTCTCCCCGCATGACCCAGCCGCACGCCAACCATGACGAAGCCGAACTCGCGCGCGCCAAACGCCGCGCGCTGCTCCTGCTGCAAGGCGCGGCGCTCGTGTTCGTGGGCACCGCGCTTTCCCCGCCCGGGCCCGTGATCGACGGCATCAAGGCCGTGAGCGAAGCCGCCATGGTCGGCGCGCTCGCCGACTGGTTCGCCGTGGTCGCGCTGTTCCGGCGCGTGTCGATTCCGTTCGTTTCGGCGCGCACGGGCGTGATTCCGCGCAACAGGGACCGCATCGCCGACGAGCTTGCCAGCTTCGTGCGCGACAAGTTCCTCGACGTGGGTTCGCTCGTCGGCCTGATCCGCCGCCACGATCCGGTCGAGCGGCTTTCCGCGTGGCTCGCGGCCCCGCACAACGCGCAGCGCCTCGGCGACTACACGGTGCGCATGATGTCGGGCGTGCTCGGTCTCACCGACGACGCGCGCATTCAGGGTTTCATCCGCGACGGTCTTCATGCGGCGCTTGCGCGGGTGGACCTCTCGAAGTCGGCAGGGGCGATCCTCGACACGCTGACCCGGGACGGCCGCCACCAGGAGCTGCTCGACCAGATGCTCGACCAGTTGGGTGCGCTGCTGCGCGAGGACGGTACGCGCGCGTTCGTGGCGGGGCGCATCGTGGATGGCCTCAAGGGCGAATTTCCGAAGACCGAGAAGTTTCTGCCTTCCGAATGGATCGGCGAGAGCGGCGCGCGCGTGCTGGAGAGCGCCGTGAACCGGCTGCTGCTGCAGGTGAGCGAGGACCGCGAGCATCACCTGCGCCAGAAGTTCGATGCGGTCGTGGAAAAGCTGATCGTGCAGTTGAAAAGCGATCCGGCCTTCCTGCGCAAGGGCGAGGAGCTGAAGGCGAGCCTGCGCGAAGGCCGCGCGCTCAACGAGTACACGCGCGCGCTTTGGGACAGCCTGCGCGCGTGGTTGCGCGACGATCTGGAGCGCGAGGACTCGGCGCTGCACGAGAAAGTGGCTGCAACGGGCCGCTGGCTGGGCGAAGCGCTCGCCGCCGACGCCGAGCTGCGCGCCTCGCTCAACGGCCACCTCGAAGACGCCGCGCGTGCGATGGCGCCCGATTTCGCGCGCTACCTCACGCATCACATTCGCGACACGGTGAAGAACTGGGACACGCGCGAGACCGCGCGGCTCATCGAGCTGAAGATCGGCAAGGATCTGCAGGAGATTCGCGTGAACGGCACGGTGATAGGCGGCGCGATCGGGCTCGGCCTCTATCTGTGCTCGCACCTGTTCGAGCTTGTCCGGCTGAAAATCGGCTACTGATTTGATTCGGATTCCGGATCAATCGGCGCTTCCGGCGCTTCCGGCATGATTTGCCCGCCGGAAGCGCCGTGTCCGCGACCGTCGGTCATTTGTAGGGAAATCACCGATGCTTCGCGCATTCTGGCGCGGGTATGATGCCCTCGACAGTTTGATCACGTCAGAGCTAATTCCAACGCTCGTCCGGAAAACGGACGAGCGTTTTTTTTCGCCCTCTGCTAGCCCGCCGTTGGCGGCGCTTCGAGGCGCTCGCCGTTCGCCACGAGCGCGCCGCTTTTCGACAGCTCGCCGGCGAGTTCGCGCAGCAGCGCGGGCCACGCAGCGCGCGGCGCGAGCTGTTGCGCGGCGGCGCGCATGGACGCCGCGCTTTCGAGCATGGCCACGAGGGCCTCGAAGCTCATCGTGCGCACTTCCAGCAGCTTGAAGACGATCAGCACCTTGAGCGCGTTTTTCGCGTTGCGCGCCGGGTCGGCGCGCAGCCAGGCAAGGCGCGAAAACGCGCGCTCCAATGCCGCTTCGACGTTTGCGAACGGCTTGCCGTGGCCCGGAATGACCGCGCGCACGTCGAGTTTGGCGATGGTTTCCAGCACGGCCTGCTGCTCGGCAAATCCGCTTTCGCCGTCCAGCTCCGGAAAAATCACGCCGAAGCCCTGTTCCCAGAGCGCGTCGGCGCTGATGAGCAGGCGCGGCTCGCTCGCGTAGAGCATCACGGAGTCGGGGTCGTGCCCCGGCGCGCCGATCACCTCCCACTCGAAACCGCCCAGCGCGAGCCGCTCGCCCGCCGCGAGCGTC
This sequence comes from Paraburkholderia lycopersici, assembly GCF_900096975.1. Taxonomy (GTDB): domain Bacteria; phylum Pseudomonadota; class Gammaproteobacteria; order Burkholderiales; family Burkholderiaceae; genus Paraburkholderia; species Paraburkholderia lycopersici. The sequence continues at coordinate 498,812 of NZ_FMYQ01000001.1, read as the reverse complement.
CCCGTGAACCCGAAACGCCCGCAGGTCTGCCCTGTGGCGAGAAAGGTCAGACGCGCCTCGTCCCAGTCGCGCACGATAGCCGCGCTCGCGGCCGGAATCAGCGTGGCGCACGGCCATTGCGCCTGCAGCCGCGCATTGCCGCCGCAATGGTCTGAGTGCAGATGCGTGTTGACGATGAGATCGAGCGGGCGCGCGTCCAGCGCGTGGCGCACGAGCGCGAGCGTCTGACCGGCATGCGTGGCGTAGCCCGTATCGACGAGCGCGGCGCATGCTTCATCGACGAGCAGCACGTTGTTCGAAGAAAGCCAGCCGCGCTCGAATACGCGGACCGAAGCGGGCAGTGCGGGCGCCGTGCTCATGCTTTCGCGTGCCCGGGCTTCGGCATGACGAGAATCGTCGCGCGGCCCACGACGAGCGCTTCGCCTTTCTGGTTCACGGCTTCGCCCGCGAGCTTCACGAGATCGCCGTTCAGGCTCGGCTTCCACCAGGCTTCCTCGACGCGCCATTCGAACGTGAGCGTGTCGCTGGCGTGCGCGGCGCGCTTGAGCTTCATGTCGAATTCGAGCCCGAGCGGCTGCGCATACTGCGAGAAGTGCGTGGCGAGCAGCGCCATGAAGTGCGCGGTGGGTTGCGTGCCCGAGGCGATCAGTCCGCCAAAGCGGCTTCGCGCCGCGTAGGCTTCGTCGTGATGCAGCGGGTTCAGATCGTTCACGAGCAGTCCGAACGATTTCACCGATTCGGGCGTGAGCTGAAGCGTCGAGCGGAACGTCTCGCCGATCGTCACGACGCGGGCGGGCGCGTTCATTGTTTTTCTCCTTGCGGTCGGGCTTGCGGCTCGAAGCGCTGCGCGAGCCACAGTGCGTGGCGCGCCTCGATCGCGTCCCACACGGCGCGTTTCGCCGCGTCGTCGAGCGTGGACCAGGACGCGATCTCGTCGATGTTGCGCAGACAGCCTTCGCACAGGCCGCTGCGCGCGTCCATCCGGCAGATGTTGATGCACGGCGAGGGCGGCGGCGTTCCGGGGTCCGGGTTCGCGGCGGCGTTCATGCGCGTGTTCAGGCCGTTCACGCCGGTCATGCGTCGCGCAGCGCGACGTCCACCACGGGCGCGCCGGTCAGCGCGGCCAGCTCTTGCGGCGAGAGATTGAACACGGCGTGCGGATGACCTGCCGCCGCCCACAGGCTTTCGAGTTCGAACAGGTCGGCGTCGATCAGCGTGACGGGCGTCGTGGCGTGGCCGATCGGGCAGACGCCGCCAATCGCATAGCCGGTTTTCTCGCGCACGAACTTTGCGTCGGCGCGGCCGATCTCGCCTACGTGCGCCGCCACTTTCTTTTCGTCCACGCGGTTCGCGCCGCTCGCGATCACGAGCACGGGCGCGTCGTCTTCGCGGCGGCGAAACAGGATCGACTTGGCGATCTGCGCGACTTCGCAGCCAAGGCCCGCGGCCGCCTCGGCCGAAGTCTTGCCCGTTTCGGGCAGCATTACGACCGGCTTGGCATGACCGCGCTCGCGCAGCATCAGGGCGACACGGCGGGCGGAGTCGGGCAGCGCGTCGAGATTGCCGGATTGAGAAGCGGGGGTTTCCGTCATGAGTGTATTTCCTTCGTACTGCGTTTCAATGAGGCTCGTGTCAAGCACAGGCGGCTTCGGCGCGCGTCTTCGCGAGCAGCGCCTTGCCCGCGCGCGAGACGTTCTGGCGGCCGATGGCGTTCGAGATGAAGTCGCCCGCCGCGACGACCTGGTTCAGGTCGACGCCGGTGTGAATGCCGAGGCCGTTCATGAGATACAGCACGTCTTCGGTCGCGACGTTGCCCGTGGCGCCCTTCGCATACGGACAGCCGCCGAGGCCCGCCACCGAGGCGTGGAAGATCGCGATGCCTTCTTCGAGCGCCGCGTAGATGTTGGCGAGCGCCTGGCCGTAGGTGTCGTGAAAGTGGCCCGAGAGGCGCTCGCGCGGGAACACTTTCGTCACTGCTTCGAACACGTCGCGCACGCGCCTCGCCGTACCCACGCCGATGGTGTCGGCGATGTCGATCTCGTCGCAGCCGAGCGCGGCGAAGCGCTCCACCACGTCGACCACGGAGCCGACGGACACCTCGCCCTGATACGGGCACCCGAGCGAGCACGACACGCTGCCGCGAATGCGCAGGCCGTGCTCTTTCGCTGCCTGCGCGACGGGCGCGAAGCGCTCGATGCTTTCCGCAATCGAGCAGTTGATGTTCTTCTGCGAGAACGCCTCGCTCGCAGCGCCGAAGATGACGATCTCGTCCGCACGCGCGGCGAGCGCGCCTTCGAAGCCGCGCAGATTGGGCGTGAGTACCGAGTAGATCGCGCCCGCGCGGCGCTCGATGCCGGCCATGACATCGGCGCCGTCGGCCATTTGCGGAACCCACCTGGGCGAGACGAACGAGGCGGCTTCGATGTTCGGAAAGCCCGCAGCGGAAAGCCGGTTGACCAGTTCGATTTTCGTTGCGGTGGGGACGAATTCCTTCTCGTTCTGCAGGCCGTCGCGCGGGCCGACTTCGACGATCTTCACTGCGGTGGGCAATGGCATGGCTGTCTCCGGAATATGGTCGGATTGGTTCGTTATACTCAGTAACCGCGTCCGACGTGCACGACGCCGCTCACGGTCTCGCCGCGCGCGAGCGCGCCGATCTTGTCGGCGACCTGTGAAATCGCTTCGTCGCGCAAGGTGAGCGCCGAACTGTGCGGCGTGATCGTGATGCGCGGCTCGCGCCAGAACAGGTGATCGGGCGGCAGCGGCTCGTTGCGGAATACGTCGAGCGTGGCGGCCGCGAGCGTGCCGTTCGCGAGCGCATCGAGCAGATCCTGCTCGGCCAGGTGCGTGCCGCGCGCCACGTTCACGAGATACGCGCCGCGTGAGAGCTTGCCGAAGGTGCGTGTGTTGAGCACGCTTTCGGTGTCGGGCGTAGCGGGCAGCAGGTTCACGAGCACCTTCGACCCGTCGAGAAACGCGTCGAATTGCGGGCCGTGCAGCTCGCCCGAAAACGTCTCGATGCCCGCGATTGTCTTCGCGCTGCGCGAAAAGCCGCGCACCGGCACGCCGAGCGCCGCCACCGCATGGGCGACCTGTGCGCCCAGCACGCCAAGGCCGAGCACGCCGACCGTGAAGGTTTCGCGCGGATGCGGCGCGAGCACGTGCCATTCGCGGCGCGCCTGCGCGAGCGCGTATTCGTCGAAGCGGCGCAGGTAGCGCAGCACGGCGTGCTGCACGTACTCGCTCATCTGCTGGCCCATGCCCGAGTCTTCGAGGCGCACGAGCATGGCGTGTTCGGGCAGCGTGCCGGGCTGCTCGCGTTCGTGGGCGAGGATCGCGTCGACGCCCGCGCCCAGATTGAAGATCGCGCGCAGGCCGGGCACGGCGAAGAGTTCGCGTGGCGGATGCCAGACGACCGCGTAGTCGGCCGGAGCGGTGTCGCCTGGCCGCCATTCGCGCAGTTCGGCGTCGGGCAGGGCGCGCGCGAGGCCGTGAAGCCACGCCGAAGCGTCGGTTTGCGGGAACCAGAAAACGATTTTCATGATTCGCCGACCTGTCCCTCGAAGCGGGCGGACGCCCCGAACGCGCGCGTGCTATCGGGACCCGTGACGGGAACGAAATGAAACGGCTGCAGCAAAGGCTGCCTGATGCTCGTGGCCTGCGACATGGGGATTCCTGTGGCTCCTGCTGTAGTTCCTTTACCGGGGGGGCTGGGTGCACTGGCACCATTCTACGTTTTCAGGCCCGCGCTCGCCGCGCAATTCGTGGCGCGGCGGCCTGCGCGGCGAGGTGCGCCGGGCCGCGCGGAAGGCACCGAAAAGCAAAGCAAAAAAAATTGGTTCGGCGCGGGCCGCTCGCGAGCCACAATCGATCCACGCCGTGTTCCAGCGAGGAAAAAATCATGCTTTCGTGCGCGCAAATGCGTTGGCCGCCCCGCCTCGTCACCGTGCCCGGCCTGCACGGCAGCGACGGCGCCCATTGGCAAAGCTGGCTCGAACGCCAGTTCGCGCGCTCGCTGCGCGCCGAGCAGGACGACTGGGACGCGCCCGATCTCGCGGTCTGGGGCGCGGCGCTTGCGAGGCGGCTAGCCGGCGAGCGCGGACCTTTCCTGCTGGCCGCGCACAGTTTCGGCTGTCTCGTGGCGGCGCATGCGCTGCAAACCGGCATGCTCGGCGCCGATGTCGCGGGCGTGCTGTTCGTCGCGCCCGCGAGCCCCCAGAAGTTCCGCTTTGCCGGGGCCTTCGAGGCGCGCCGGCTTCCCGTGGCGTCGATTCTCATCGGCAGCGAAACCGATCCGTGGATGCCGCTGGAAGGCGCCCGCGCGCTCGCGCAGCAACTGGGCAGCGCGTTCGTGAATCTCGGCGATGCGGGGCATATCAACACGGCGGCCGGTTTCGGTCCGTGGCCGCGCGCGAAGTATTTCGTCGATACGCTCGTGCATGGCGCGGCGCCGGGGCGACTGCGCGATGAGGCGTTCGATGGGGGCGGGGCCGCGCTGGCGTGAACGTTTTGCCCTGCTCGCCGTGCCCTGGCGAGCAGTCCGTCGATTGTGCCAACCGATTTCGCCAACGGATTTCGCCAACGGATTTCGCCAACATCAGTAGACGCAGTACCGCCCGACAAACGCGCGAAACGCTAGCTCCGCAGCGCCGCCCGCAACAGCCTTGCCGTATGCAAGGCGATCATCCCTTCTTCGTCGGTGCGGATCGCGAACACGGGCACGCGGCTTTCGCGCGTGCTCACGCGCTCCTTGCCTTCACTGCTGCCGGCTTCGTTGGCCTCGGCGTCGAGCGCGATGCCGAATACCGGCGCGAGCCGCCCGCATACCTGCGCACGGATCGGCGCGGCATGCTCGCCTATGCCGCCCGTGAACACGAGCCCGTCGAGCCCGCCGAGCACCACCGCGAGCTTGCCCACGTCCTGCGCGATGCGATAGGTATAGAAGTCGATCGCGAGCCTCGCCTGATCGCTGCTGCTCGCGAGCAGTTCGCGCATGTCGCTGCTCAAGCCCGACAGCCCCTTCAAGCCCGACTCGTGATACAGCAGCTTTTCGATCGCGTGGTAATCCATGCCGCGCGCCATCATCCAGAGCACCGCACCCGCGTCGAGCGCGCCGCAGCGCGTGCCCATCGGCAGGCCGTCCAGCGCGGTGAGGCCCATGGTCGTCTCGACGCTCTTGCCGTCCTTCATCGCGCACAGGCTCGCGCCGTTGCCGAGGTGCGCGACGATGACCCGCCCGCGCGCGATGTCCGGCGCGACCTGATGCAGGTGCTTCGCGATGTACTCGTACGAGAGGCCGTGAAACCCGTAGCGGCGCACGCCCTCTCCGTAATAGCTGTACGGCAGCGCGAAGAGTTGCGCCATGATGTCGTTGCACGCGTGGAACGCCGTGTCGAAGCACGCCACCTGGGGCAGCTCGGGCGCGACCTTGCGCACGGCGCGAATGGCCGCGAGATTGTGCGGCTGATGCAAGGGCGCGAGCGGCGTGAGCGCGTCGAGTTCCTCGATTACCTCGTCGTCGATGAGCACGGCGTCGGCGTGGTGCGCGCCGCCGTGCACCACGCGATGGCCGATCGCGGCGGGCGGCGTATCGCGCAGGCCCACGGCGAGGACGAGGCGCAGGAGGCGAAACGCGGCGTCGTGATCGGCGACCTGGGCGACCGGAAACTCCTCGTCGACGATGAGGCGCCCGTCCGCCATGTGCGCGACCACGCGCGGCGCGACGCCGATGCCCTCGATCTGGCCGCCCGCGCCGTGCAGCGCCCGTGCGCCGCCTTCCACGCGATCGTCCTCGATCACGCGATACACCGAACACTTGATGCTCGACGAACCCGCGTTCACGACGAGCACGACATGGCCTTCAGCGGCCGTCTGGGCATGGGCCTGTTGGACCTGGCTCACAGAATCTCCGTTGTTTTGCGCGCGCGCCGCGCATGCGCGACGAGCACGGCGATCGCGCAACTGCCGATGCGCGAGCGCACGCTGTCGGCGCGGCTCGTGAGGATGATCGGCACGCGTGCGCCGAGGACGATGCCGGCCGCTTCTGCGCCGGCGAGGAAGGTGAGCTGCTTGGCGAGCATGTTGCCCGCTTCGAGGTCGGGCACGAGCAGAATGTCGGGGTCGCCGGCCACGGGCGAGCGGATGCCCTTGATGCGCGCGGCTTCGGCGCTGATCGCGTTGTCGAACGCGAGCGGGCCGTCGAGCAGGCCGCCCGTGATCTGGCCGCGGTCGGCCATCTTGCAGAGCGCGGCGGCGTCGATGGTGGACGGCATCTTGTCGGACACCGTTTCCACCGCGCCGAGGATCGCGACCTTCGGCGTGGGGATGCCGAGCGCCTGCAGGAGCTCGATGGCGTTGCGCACGATGTCGGCCTTGTCGGCGAGCTTCGGGAAGATGTTGACGGCCGCGTCGGTGATGAAGAGCGGCTTGTGGTACGAGGGCACGTCCATCGCGAATACGTGCGAGAGGCGCCGTTCGGTGCGCAGGCCGCTCGTGCTGAGCGTGACTTCGTGGAGCAGTTCGTCGCTGTGCAGACTGCCCTTCATGAGCAGCTCGGCCTCTCCCTGGCGCACGGCGAGCACCGCGCGCTCGGCGGCGGCGTGGCTGTGCGGCGCGTCGATGATCGTGACGCCGTCGAGGCGCAGGTCGGCTTCCTCGGCCACGGCGCGGATCTTCGCCTCCGGGCCGACGAGGATCGGCACGATCAAGCCGAGGTTCGCGGCGTCGAGCGCGCCGGTCAGCGAGGACACGTCGCAGGGATGCGCCACGGCGGTGGGCACCGGCGCCAGGCCGCCGCAACGGGCGAGCAAAGCCGAATACTTGTCGGTCGAGGAAGTCACGACGGTCTCTCCTGTCGAGCGGAGTTGGCGCTTTGCCTTGTTCCGGCCCATGCAGGGCATGCCGGGCCAAGGATGCGTGGTGTGGTCATGCTGCGGCGCGCAAAGCCGTATTAGTGTAGACCAGTGCGAAAGCGCCAGTCGGAAAGATGCGCGCCAGGCCGCCGCGGCATCCTGACGCATCGGGCGAAGTCCCGGTCGGCGGGCCTGTCACGCTTCGTTCACAGGGCGTTGCGATCATGGGCCAAGCCTCTGGAACCATGGCGAGCCTTGACTTTCGCGGGGCATCGGCCTAACTTTTTAGATGCCGCAGTGCAGCATGATCTGGCTCTTTTCACGTCGCGGCCGCGAGGCGCAGGAAGCGCGCTGGCGGCCGCGAACCTTATTTGCCGGCCCCGTTGCTGAGGCTCCGCCCGCATGAGGCGGTCGCGGGCGGTGTCGGCTCCCGCGCATGTTCGTCGTCGCGAGAGCGTGCGCCCGCCGCGGTCCGCGCCGGCCTGGCGCATGCTTGCCGCGAGGCGGGTGTGCGCTCCCCTTTAAGGAGATTGGTCTCGTGGCAGTTTCCACATCCTCGCCGACGTCCACGTCGCTTGCGTCGCCTTTGTCGTTCCTGCCCACGCTCCCGCAGGGCGCGTCTTTCTGGCCTTTTGCGCCGTTCTGGCCTTTCGCGGCCTCGTCCGACGAGGCGTCATCGCACGCCGCACCGCTTGCCACGGCGGCCTCGTCGGTGTCTTCGGCGGTGAACCAGGCGGTGAACCAGGCGATCGAATCCGCGCCGCTCGCGACGACGGTCGCGCAGCCGCTCTACGACTACCTCCACGACGCCTGGCAGCGCAGCGTGCTGTTCCTCGACGTGCTGCGCGAGCGCGGCAACCAGACGTACGTGCACGAGCAGGCCGGCATGCCGCCGGTGCTCGCGTTCGACTACGAAGTGATCGTCGACGGCCGCGAGCTCGACGACCCGTGCAACTACGCGCTCCTGCGCATCAAGCCCGAGGCCGGCGCGCCGACCGATCCGCGCATGCGCCCCTTCGTCGTGATCGATCCGCGCGCGGGCCACGGCCCCGGCATCGCCGGGTTCAAGATGGACAGCGAGGTGGGCATCGCGCTGCGCAAGGGGCACCCGTGCTATTTCGTGACCTTCTTCCCGGTGCCCTGCGAAACGCAGACCATCCAGTCCGTCGCGCAGGCCGAGGCCGTGTTCGTGCAACGCGTGCGCGAACTGCACCCCGACTCGGACGGCCTGCCGTTCATCATCGGCAACTGCCAGGGCGGCTGGGCCGCGGCGCTGCTCGCGGCCTCCGCGCCCGCCCTCGTCGGCCCGCTCATGCTCGCGGGCTCGCCGCTTTCGTACTGGGCCGGCGTGCGCGGCAAGAACCCCATGCGCTATTCGGGCGGCATGCTGGGCGGCACGTGGATGTCCTCGCTCGCCGCCGACCTCGGCGACGGCCGTTTCGACGGCGCTTATCTCGTGCAGAACTTCGAGTACCTCAACCCGGCCAACACGTACTGGGGCAAGCTCTACAACCTCTACTCGAAGGTCGATACGGAGCGCGAGCGCTTTCTCGAATTCGAGCGCTGGTGGGGCGGCCATTTCCAGCTAAATCGCGCCGAAATCGACTGGATCGTGCAGAACCTCTTCGTCGGCAATCACCTTACGCGCAACGAGGTGTACCCGAAGAACGCGCGCGCGCCGATGGACCTGCGCAACATCCGCACGCCGATCATCGTGCTCGCCTCCTGGGGCGACAACATCACGCCGCCGCAGCAGGCGCTCAACTGGATTCCCGATCTTTACGCGAGCGTCGACGAGATCGTCGCGAACGAGCAGGTGATCGTGTACTGCCTGCATGACAAGGTCGGGCACCTCGGAATCTTCGTGTCGGCGAGCGTGGCGAATAAGGAGCACACCGAACTGTTTTCGGCGCTCGATCTGATCGACGTGCTGCCGCCTGGCCTCTACGAGGCGAAGATCACCGACTCGACGCCGGAAGCGGGTCGCCTCGAAGCGCTCGAAGGGCGCTACGAGATCCGCTTCGAGCGCCGCACCATCGACGATATCCTCGCGCTCGACGACGGCCGCGCCGACGAGCAGCCCTTCGAAGTGGTGCGCCGTTTCGCGGAGAACAACCAGCGGCTGTATGACCTGTTCGTCTCGCCGTTCGTGCGCGCGTCGACGAATGCGCTCAGCGCGCACGTGCTGCGCGAGGCGCATCCGTCGCGCGTGGAGCGCAGCGTGATGAGCGACGCGAACCCGACGTTGGGCGTGCTGCCCGCCATGGCCGAGGCGGTGCGCGAGCACCGCAAGCCGGTCGCGCCCGACAATCCGTTCGCGCAGGTCGAAAAGCAGGCGTCGGCGAGCATCGAGGCCTCGTGGGACGCGTACCGCGACGCGCGCGACGCCTGGATCGAGAGCACGTTCTACAGCATCTACGGTGCGCCGTGGGTGCAGGCCCTGGTGGGCGTGACGCCCAACCAGCCGCTCGATCCGATCGCGCCGCCGCTCATGGCGCTGCGCAAGGAACTTGCGCAATACCGGTTGCGCGCGGCGCGCGCGCATCTCATGAAGGGCTCGCTCGTCGACGCGTTCATGCGCATTGCCGCGTACATCGTCGACGAAATGCATACGGTGGAGTACCGGCCGTTCCAGCGCATGCGCGAGCTTGCGCGCGAATATCTCGGCGATGGCCAACCGAGCATTGCCGAGCTGAAGGAGGCGGCGCGCCGCCAGGGCGCGGTCGTGCAGCTCGATCCGCAGGCCGCGATCGAGGTCTTGCCCGAAATCGTGCCGGACATGAAGACACGCCGGGCGCTGCTCGCGGCCGTCTACCGCATCGTGACCGTGTCGGGGCCGCTCGAAGGCGAGCGTCGCGAGCGCTATCGCGATGTCCAGCGCGCGCTGGGCATCGAGCCGGGCAGCGAGAAGTCGGGGCCGCCGACGCTCGATAGCGGTCCGTCGTCGGAGGGTGAGCCTTCGGCTGGCGGTGCGGGCGCAGGCGGCAGCATCGCAGGCGACGGCGGTGTGGCCGCGCACGGCGTCAAGGCGGCGGCACAGGCGGCGGAGCCCGAAGCCGCCGCGGCTCCGGTCAAGGCCGCCGGCGCGAAGGCCGATACCGCGAGCGAACCCGCTGCGCCTGCCCGGCCCCTGCGCGCGGCGCGCGCGGGAGCGAAGACGAAGGCTGCCGAACCTGTCGATGCGAAGAAGGCGCCAGCCGCCGCAAAAACGGCCGCGCGCCGCTCGCGCGCTGCGTCCACGCCCACGTCCACGCGCGCGGCGGGCACGACGGCCGCGCGCCGGCGCGCGACGCGCAGCGCGGGGGAGTAAGCACGAAGGGCGCGCGCAGCCCATGCAGTGCGCACGCAGCACGTAGAGCGCGGAGGTTCCCTCCGCGCTTTTCTGTATCGAGCACCCGCTAGCCGCAAAATGATCGGCAACCGCATTCGCGGCCATGAACGGCCGCCATTACCTGCGAGGTCAGCCATGCCTACCCCTCCCGACCAGCCGCTTGCCGGCATGCGCGCGCTCGTGACCGGCGTGGCGAACGCCGAATCGATCGCTTACGGCTGCGCGCGCGCGTTCGCCGATCTCGGCGCGCAGATCGCGCTCACCTATCTCAACGACAAGGCCAGGCCCTACGTCGAACCGCTGGCCGGCGAGCTGGGCGCGCAGTTGCTGCTGCCGCTGAACGTGGAAGACGACGCGCAGCTCGATGCCGTGTTCGACGCCGTGCGCGAAACCTGGGGCGCGCTCGACATCGTGCTCCATTCCATCGCTCATGCGCCGAAGGAAGATCTGCAGGGCGGCCTGCTCGAATCGTCGGCGCAGGGCTTCGCGCATGCGATGGACGTGTCGTGCCACTCGTTCATTCGCATGGCGAAGCGCGCCGCGCCGCTCATGCCGCGCGGCGGCACGCTCTTCGCGATGAGCTACGACGGCGCGAACCGCGTCGTGCCCAATTACAGCCTGATGGGCCCGGTGAAGGCGGCGCTCGAAGCGTCGTGCCGTTACCTCGCCTACGAGCTCGGGCCGCTCGGCATCCGCGTGCACGCCATCTCGCCGGGACCGCTCAAGACACGCGCGGCCTCGGGCCTGCCCGACTTCGACCGCATGCTCGCCGAGTCCGTGGATCGCGCGCCGCTCGGCGAGCTCGTCGACATCATGGACGTGGGCTATGCGACCGCCTATCTGGCCACGCGCTACGCGCGCCGCATGAGCGGCAATACGGTGTACATCGACGGCGGCGCGCACGTCATGGCGTGAGGAAACGCGCTTAGCACGAAAGCCGAAAAGCAAAGCTCGCATCGGTATAAGCAGCGTGCCCCGGCTCGCTAGAATCGTGCGTTCGGCTTGCTTACGAAAGTCATGCAAGCAGGCCGACGCCTTTCAACGACAGACGGGGACCACCATGGCAGGTTTGGGACGCACGGCGCGCTGGCTCGGCGCGGGCATCATCGCATTGAGCGCGGCGGCGGCGCACGCCGAGACCTCGCTGCTCAACGTCTCGTACGACGTGACGCGCGAACTGTACAAGGACATCAACGCGAGCTTCATCGCGGACTATCAGAAGAAGAGCGGCGAGACCGTGTCGATCAGGCAGTCGCACGGCGCGTCGAGCGCACAGGCGCTTTCGGTGCTGCAAGGCCTGCAGGCCGACGTCGTGACGATGAACCAGCCCAACGACATCGACCTGCTCGCGCAGCAAGGTCATCTCGTGCCCGCGAACTGGCGCACGCGTCTGCCCGATGCGAGCGCGCCCTACACCACGACGATGGTGTTCCTCGTGCGCAAGGGCAATCCGAAGCACATCAAGGACTGGGACGATCTGGCGAAGCCGGGCGTGCAGGTCGTGATCGCCAATCCGAAGACTTCGGGCAACGGCCGCTACGCGTACCTGGCCGCCTGGGGCTACCGCAAGCAGCAGGGCGCGAGCGACGCGCAGGCGCTCGACTTCGAGCGCGCGCTGCTCAAGAACGTGCCGGTGCTCGACGCGGGCGGCCGGGGCGCGACGACGACGTTCACGCAACGCGGTATCGGCGACGTGCTCGTGACCTTCGAGAACGAAGTGGCGCTCATCGACACAGGTGTGGGCGCGAAGGACTTCGAAGCCGTTTATCCGTCGGTGAGCCTGCTGGCGGAGCCGCCCGTGACCATCGTCGACAAGGTCGTGGACAAGCGCGGCACGCGCAAGGTCGCGCAGGCGTATCTCGACTATCTGTATTCGCCCGCCGCGCAGGAAATCATCGCGGAGCACCATCTGCGTCCGCGCGATGCGGGCGTGCTTGCGAAGCACGCGAACGAATTCAAGCCGATCAAGACCTTCACGGTCGAGCAGGTGTTCGGCAGCTGGCAGAAGGCGCAGGCTGCGCATTTCGCCGATGGCGGGACGTTCGACCAGATCGTTACCGACCGCAAGTAGCGCGACGACACGATCGCGCAGGAAAAAGCGCCTCGCGAACTGCGAGGCGCTTTGCTTTTTCGGGCATCAAGCCGGAGCCGTTCCGGCGTGCGCGGGCTTAGTACCAGCCGCGGTGGCCGTACCACTCGCGGCGGCCATACCAGCGGTGGCCGTCCCAGTAGCGGTCGCCGTGCCAGCCGATCACCACGGCCGGCGCGTAGGCCACGCGCACGGGCGGCGCCACATACACGGGGCGCGGCGCGACATAGACCGGTGCGGGTGCAACGTACACCGGAGCGGGCACGCCGATATTCAGGCCGACGGCCACGCCGGCCATGGCGGTTTGCGAGGCGGCGAGGACGAGCGCTCCGGCACCCAGCGCGGCAAAGAGTTTGGTTTTCATTTGAGCCCCCTTCGGTGTTGAGGAATGGATGGCTTCAATGTAGCGAAGCGCTCGCCCGCTTGAGTTACCAGACTGCAACAATCTGCTCGCGAATCTTACCGGCAGTAATGTATCGGAATGGCGCTGGCCCGCGTGGGGCGGGCTTCGAGCGCGCCTGGGGCGGGGCGCCGTGTTGCAAATCGAGATGGTCGGCGGGAGATCTGTAATCGATGCATGCCGGGCGCGAACGCCCGGCATGCCGTTACTGCACAGCGACGCTCGCGAAGTTCTGGCGTCCGAACGGGCTCACCTGATAACCGCTCACGTTCGCGCGCGTGATCGCGGCCGCGGTCGGGTAGCCGAGCGGAATCCACAGCGCCTCGTCGTGGATGATCTTCTGCGCGGCTTCATAGAGCTTCACGCGCTTCGCCTGATCGGCGGTGGCCTTGCCGTCGGCGATCAGCTTGTCGAGCTGCGGGGCGCAAAAGCGCGCGAAGTTGATGCCCGACTGCACCGCGTTGCAGCTGAAGAGCGGCGAGAGGTAGTTGTCGGGGTCGCCGTTGTCGCCGGCCCAGCCCATGAAGAGCGTGTCGTGCTGGCCCTGCTTCGCTTCCTTGATGAGTTCGCCCCATTCGACCACCTTGATCTCGGCCTTCACGCCGATCTTCGCGAAGTCGGCCTGCAGCAACTCGGCGCCCGCGCGCGGGTTCGGATTGAGCACGCTGCCGTTCGGGCGCACCCAGATCGTCGTCGAAAAGCCGTTGGCGTAGCCCGCGTCGGCGAGCAGTTGCTTTGCCTTCGCCGGGTCATACGGATACGGCTGGATCGACTTGTCGTAGCCCCAGGTGATGGGCGGCCAGGGGTTCGTCGCGGGCGTCGCCGTGTTGTCGAAAATCGCCTTGAGGTAGGTCGTGCGGTCGAACGCCATGTTCAGCGCCTGGCGTACCTTCTGGTTGTCGAGCGGCTTCTTCTGCGTGTTGAGCGCGACGAACGCCGTCATGAACGCGGGCGTTTCCACGACCTTGAGCGACTTGTCCTCTTTCGCGGCGGCTACGTCCTGGGGCTTCGGCGAAAGCGCGATCTGGCATTCGCCGGCCTTCACCTTCTGCGCGCGCACGGCCGCGTCGGGCGTGATCGCGTAGATCAGGCGGTCCGCCTCCGGCTTCGGCCCCCAGTAGGTGGGGTTCGCGTCGTAGCGGATCAGCGCGTCCTTCGTGTAGCTCTTCAGCACGAACGGGCCCGTGCCCACCGGCTTCGCGTTGAGGTCGACCTGTTTGCCGGCCTTGAGCAACTGGTCGGCGTATTCGGACGAGTAGATGGACGCGAAGCCCATCGTGAGGATCGACAGGAAGGTGGCGTTCGGCTCGTTGAGCTCGAACTTCACCGTGTCCGGATCGACCTTCGTCACCGACTTCACGAGCTTCACGAGACCCATCGACTGCGCGTGCGGAAAGCCGCCCGGCCCCGCCACCTTGTGCCACGGGTTGTTCGCGTCGAGCATGCGCTCGAACGTGAAGACCACGTCGTCGGCGGTGAGCGTGCGCGTGGGCTTGAACCACCCGGTCGTCTGGAACGGCACGTTGCGCCGCAGATGGAACGTGTACGCGAGGCCGTCGGCGCTTACCTCCCATTTGTCCGCGAGCGCGGGCACGACTTTCTTTTGCGCTTCGTCGTAGGCCACGAGCGAATTGAAGATGACGTCGGCGGACGCGTTGGTCGTGACGAGCGAGTTGAACTGCACGACGTCGAAGCCGTCGGGGCTCGACTCGGTGCAGACCGTCAGCGGTTTCGCGAGCGCGGGCGTGGCCGCGAATGCGCACGCGGCGCCAAGTGCGGTGGCGAGCACGAGGGCGGGCGCGGTGGGCGAGGTGAAGCGCATGGAATCTCCGTGGTTCTTCGGTGGCGGGCGGCGCCCCGTTTTGTTCGATTCGGGAGAGGCGGGAAGGCCAGGAAGGGCGCCCGGACGAGCCAAGCTTATCGAAGGGAAATTGCCGAGACAACAACTTAATCCACATACCCATATGGCATGCGGGCGCCGCGCGCAGGCTCGGAGACGGCCGGCGCGCAACCCTCGGCCGCCTCAGCGGCTCGCCGTGCGTGGCTTGCGCGGCGCCTTCTCGAACACGCGGTCGTAGACCCAGCGCGGCAGCGCGCGCAGCAGCGCGGCGGCCACGCGCATCGGCCAGGGGAATACCGCAAACGACGTGCCGCGCGCAATGGCGTCGGCCGCCTTCGCGGCGAAGCGGTCGGCGTTCATCAGGAAGGGCATGCGGTAGGGGTTCTTCGCCGTCATCGGCGTGCGGATGTAGCCCGGCGCGATGGTGACCACGGGCACGCTGAACGCGCGCATCTCCACGCGCAGCGCTTCGAGATAGGCGAGCGCGGCGGCCTTCGAGGCGCTGTACGCGCCCGAGCCCGGCAGTCCGCGCACGCCGGCCACGCTCGCGATGCCCACGAGCGTGCCGTGCCGCGCCTGCGCCATCGCCGAGGCGAACGGCTCGAAGGTGGCGACCATGCCGAAGTAGTTGGTGTCCATCACGTCGCGGAACGTGGCGAGGTCGCCTTCGCCCGTGAGCACGCCGCGGCTCACGCCCGCGTTGGCGATCACGATGTCGGGCAGGCCATGCTGCGCGATGAAATCGCGCGCGGCGGCGGCCAGCGCATCGGCGTCGCGCACGTCGGCCGGGTAGATGGAGATGGCGCTGTCGGGATGGGACTGCCGGAAGGCGGCGAGGGCCTCGCCGCGGCGCGCGACGAGCCCGAGGACAGCGCCGCGCCGCGCGTACTCGGCGGCGAGCGCGGCGCCGATGCCGCTCGACGCGCCGGTGACGAAGACCTTCAGCGGCGCGCCTCGCATGGCATTGCGCTTCGCGTCGGACATTACATTTTCTTCGCGCGGATCTGCGAGATGATGAAGTCCATCACCTGGGTCGTGCCCGGCAGCGCCGTGTTCTCGGGGCCCTGGACCATGGCCGGGCCGGTTTCGTACTTGCCCTGGATGGCGATGGTCGGCACGCCGTCGATCTTGTAGGCGTCGAGCAGGGCCTTGTCACGCTGCAACGCGCTCTGCGTCGAGAACGAGTTGTACGCTTCCATGTACTTCTTCGGATCGACGCCTTGGCTTGCGAGGAACTTCGTCTGATCTTCCGGCGTGAGCAGATAGTTCTTGTTCACGTGGATTTCGTGGAAGACGACCGGCGTGAGCTTCTGCGCGAGGCCCAGTGCGTCGAGCGCGTAGTACATCTTCGAGTGCGGGATGAAATCGTCGCGGAAGGCCACGGGCACGCGCCTGAACACGACGTCCGGGCCCTGCTTCTTGACCCACGCTTCGAGGTACGGGTCGAACGCGTTGCAGTGCGGGCAGCCGTACCAGAAGAACTCGATCACTTCGATCTTGCCCGCGGGCACGTCTAGCGCCTGCGGCGTCTTCAGGACCGTGTAGTCCTTGCCGGCCACGGGCGCGGCGGCCGAGGCGTGGGCCACGCCGGCGATCAGTGAGAGCGAGAGCAAAAGCGTACTGAGAAGTCGTTTCATGGCGTTGGAATCCACAGTTCCTGGGCCGGCCGCGGCCGGTTGTTTGCCGCACTGCGAGCACGCGGCGCGCATCGTGGCGCGTTGCCGGCGCTGGCCGGAGCCTGGCGCGCGCGGGTGCTGCATATTGCGTATTGATGGGCTCGCGCCGCGTGTTCCGGCCCGGCCTCACGCAAAGTCGCCTGGCAGCGGCGGCTTCGGCGGGCGGGGCGCGGTGTGCGCGGCGCGGACGGCGATTACTGCTTCGTGAAACGGATGACGGCCGTATCGATACCGGCGTCGGACAGGCGCTGACGCGTCGAGTTCATGTCGTCGAACTTCGTGAACGGACCGATGCGGACTCGATAGTACGTGACGCCGCCGGCGTCGCGCTGCGTCACCTTCGATTCGAACCCCTGGAACGCGAGGCGCGCGCGCTGCTGCTCAGCGTCGGACGAGGTCTTGTACGCGCCCACCTGCAGGAAGTAGCCGGTGTTGGCGTCGCCCGGCGCGGGCGCGGCGTTGCCCGGCGCGGGCTTCGCGGCCGGCGGCGTGGGCACGGCGTTGGCGGGCTTCTGCGGCTGGTTGTTCGCGAGGATCTGCGCCGGATTGCTGGTTGACTGCGGCTTTTTCGCGATGGCCGTGCCGCCCGTGACGGTGTCGCCCGTCGACGGTTGCGGAGCGACGGCCACGCCGTTGCCGTTGCCGCTATTTGCGGCATTGTTGTTCGAGCCCGAAGGCGGCACTTCCACGATCTGCGGTTCTTCGAGCATGCCCGAGGATTGCGACTGGTTCGTGGTCTGGCCCGGCGCCGTGTTCGGCGGCGTGCTTTGCGCGGCCTGCGGCACCGGCTGGCCCGGCGACTTGCCCTGCAGCACGCGGTTCGGGTCGACCTGCTCGTTGTTCTGGCCGACGTCGGAAGCGGCCGGCGGCGCGACCTTCGAGACGAACGGCGTGGGCGCGCGCGTGATGTAGAGCGCCACCACCACCGCGATCGCAAGGCCGACGATCAGGCCCAGCACGATGCCGAGAAAGGTTCCCCCGGACTGCTTCGACTGCTGTTTTGTAGTGCGGCGCGGTTTTGCCATCGTCTGAATCACCTGCAAACAAGAGAATCCGGAATGGCCGTCCGCGCGTGGCGGCGGCCCCAAACATGTTGCTTCGTGCGCTGCGCGCGTGCCTCGTGTGGCTCGTTACATGCGCTCGGGCGCGGACACGCCGATCACGGCCAGCCCGTTGGCGAGCACCTGGCGCGTGGCCGCGAGCAGGGCGACGCGGGCGTCGCGCTCGGCGGCGTCGTCGACGAGAACGCGTTCGGCATTGTAGAACGAGTGAAACTCAGCGGCGAGTTCGCGCAGGTAGAACGCTACGGCGTGCGGCGCCAGCTCGCTCGCCGCATGCGTGAGCATGTCGGGGAATTCGCCGAGCTTCGCGATGAGCGCGAGCGCGCGCTCGCTCGAAAGCGGCGCGAGATCGACCTTGGGCAGCGCGGCCAGGTTGCCGCCGAACTTGCCTTGCCAGTCGCCGAGGATCGACGAGATGCGCGCGTGCGCGTACTGCACGTAGTACACCGGGTTTTCGTCGTTTTCCTTCAGCGCGAGGTCGATGTCGAACACGAATTCGGTGTCGGCCTTGCGCGAGATGAGGAAAAAGCGCACGGCGTCGCGGCCGCGGCGGATGGTGGCCTCGTCGAGCAGATCGGGCGAGACTTCATTGCCGGGGTTCGCGCCGCCCGACCATTCGATCAGGTCGCGCACCGTCACGTAGCTGCCCGCGCGCTTGGAGATCTTCACTTCCTGACCGTCGCGCATTACGGTGACCATCTTGTGCAGCACGTAGTCGGGATAGCCCTTCGGAATGCCGATGCCGAGCGCCTGCAGGCCCGCGCGCACGCGCGCGATGGTGCCGTGGTGGTCGGAGCCCTGCACGTTGATGACCTTCGTGAAACCGCGTTCCCACTTGGTGACGTGGTAGGCGACGTCGGGCAGGAAGTAAGTGTAGGTGCCGTCGGACTTGCGCATCACGCGGTCCTTGTCGTCGCCGTAGTCGGTGGTCCTGAGCCACAGCGCGCCGTCCTGCTCGTAGGTCTCGCCCGAGGCGACGAGCGCCTCGACGGTCTTCTCCACGCGCCCTTCCGTGTACAGCGACGATTCGAGGTAATAACGGTCGAACTTCACGCCGAACGCCTGCAAGTCGAGATCCTGCTCGTGGCGCAGATAGGCCACGGCGAAGCGGCGGATCGCCTCCAGGTTCTCCGGGTCCTGCGCGCCCTTCACGGGCTCGCCGTCCTTGGCCGCCACCGTCGCGCCCGCGAGATAGTCGCGGGCGATGTCGGCGATGTACTCGCCGTTGTACGCGGCCTCGGGCCATTCGGCGTCGCCGGGCTTGAAGCCGCGCGCGCGCGCCTGGGTGGAGACGGCGAGGTTGTGGATCTGCACGCCCGCGTCGTTGTAGTAGAACTCGCGGTGCACGTCGTACCCCTGCGAGGCGAGGACGTTCGAGATGGCGTCGCCGAGGGCGGCCTGGCGGCCGTGGCCCACGTGCAGCGGCCCCGTGGGATTCGCCGAGACGAATTCCACGAGCACGCGCTTGCCGGCTTCGCGCGCCGAGCGGCCGAATGCCTCGCCCTGCTCGAACACGGCGCCGATCACGGCGCGCTTGGCGTTCGCGGAAAGTCGAATATTGATGAAGCCCGGGCCGGCCACTTCGGCCGCTTCGACGAG
The DNA here is from genome assembly GCF_900096975.1 of Paraburkholderia lycopersici. Taxonomy (GTDB): domain Bacteria; phylum Pseudomonadota; class Gammaproteobacteria; order Burkholderiales; family Burkholderiaceae; genus Paraburkholderia; species Paraburkholderia lycopersici. Next base: position 479,965 of record NZ_FMYQ01000001.1, on the reverse strand, counting down.
GCCTGCGGCCTCGGGGTGCGCGAGCGCGGCGTCGACGATCTGCTGCGCGAGCTGGCGCGGGTTCGCGCGCATGGGCTTGGCGAGCTGCATCGCGACGTTGCAGGCGACGTCGCCGTGAGCCGCGACTTTCGGGCGCTCGAGCGCGATCGCGGGCACGACGAATGCGGCTTCGCTCGCGCCTTCGGTGGTCTTCGCCACCTGGGCGACAGCTTGCGCGAGCAGGGTCTCCAGGGTGTGTTTCTGTGCGGGCAGCATGCTGGTTGCAGGTCCTGTGCGGGTAATGGGATGCGGGGCCGGCTGGCTGCGGGGCTTGTCCGGGCCCTGGCTTGCCGGCGCTTGCCGCCGAATACGGGTGAGGGCGCGCTCATCGCGGCGGACCGCCCGATGCGGGCGGCCTCGTTGCGGCAGGCGGCGTGGGGGGACGCCCGGGCGCCGCGCCCTGCGGGTAATTCCGTCCTGACGGATTTTAGCAGGTGCTAATATGTGAAATGAGGTCGCGCGACATGGGCCGCCTTGGCCCGCCTGGCTTCGCAGGCCGGAGCCTCAAGCGCAGATCCGAAAAATCATAAAGGGAACAGACATGCTGGTTACTTTTAAATGTCATGCGTCGCCCGACGTCACGATGCTCGAAAATCTCGCACAGTACCTGCTCGGCATCATCGGCAAGCGGCTCGGCCCGCGCGGCGTGATTACTCACGACGAACTCGACGCCGCCATCACCAAGCTTGAAGCGGCTATCGCCACGGACAAAAAAGAGCGCTCCGAGCACGAAGGTCACTTCCATGAAGGCGAGGAAGGCCGCGATCACCACGAACTGCCGGTCGGTCTCGCACAACGCGCGTTTCCTTTCCTCGATATGCTGCGTGCCGCGAAGAAGGAACAGAACGACATCGTATGGGGCATTTGAGGTCCCTTCGGCGGCGAATCGCCCCGGTGGGAGGCGTTGCTGTGCTGCGGCCAATTGGCGCACCGGCAAGCCCATGATACCAACCGGTTCGACATTCCTTAAGCAAAGAGCCCGCATGTGCGGGCTCTTTGCTTTTGAGCAGCGCGGCTCGCGCCCGGCTCACCTCATTCGCTGGCGGCCGCCGGCTCGGCCGCCGACGCAGCCGACTTCTTCACCTTCTTTTTCTTCGGCTTCTTCACGTGTTGCTCGGTGGGGGACGAGTACGACGATACCGGGCTCGCCTGCTGCGGTGCGGCCGGCTGGGCGAACGACGGCTGCGCGAGCGCGGCGACGCCGAAGGCGGTCAACATCAACATCAGCTTTTTCATACGATTTTCTCCGTCGAGTTGCTTTTAAGGATTTGCTGATGATCGAGCCCGCGCGGCGGCGCAGCCTGGGTGTCGCCGCGTGTGGCCAGTGTCATGCGGGTCTTGCGGAGCCATCTTACAAAGCCGAAAAATTGCGCGCGCGTAATCTTCACCTTGCTGGACGCCATATGTCGGCCGGCGACAACAGGGGGCCTGCGGGAAGAAAGCGCGGCTGGCGCGCGCACGCGTTCAGCGTGCGCGGCCTCGAGCACGTTTAGAGCTGCGGCGCGAGCGCGCGGCGGGCATCCTCTTCGGAGAGCGCCATCCGGCGCGCGTAGTCGGCGAGCTGGTCCTGGCCGATCTTGCCCACCGAGAAGTACGTGCTGTCCGGATGCGCGAGGTAGAAGCCCGAAACGCTCGCGGCCGGCAGCATGGCCAGCGATTCCGTCACGCTCATGCCGATCTCGTCCGCCTGCAGGTACTCGAACATGTCGCGCTTCACGAGGTGATCGGGGCACGCCGGATAGCCCGGCGCCGGACGGATGCCCACGTACTTCTCGGCGATCAGCGCGTCGTTGCCGAGCGTCTCGTCGGCCGCGTAGCCCCACAGGTCGCGGCGCACGCGCGCGTGCATCGCCTCGGCGAACGCTTCTGCGAAGCGGTCGGCGAGCGCCTTGAGCATGATCGCGCTGTAGTCGTCGTGGTCCTTCTCGAACTGCGCCTCCTTCACGTCCACGCCGATGCCGGCCGTGACCGCGAACATGCCGATGTAGTCGGCCACGCCCGAGTCCTTCGGCGCGATGAAGTCGGCCAGCGACCGGTTCGGGCGCATCACGCCGTCCACCACGGGGCGCACCGACTGCTGGCGCAGGTTGCGCCACGTGAGCGCGATTTCGCTGCGCGATTCGTCGGTGTAGATCTCGATGTCGTCGTCGTTCACGGTGTTCGCGGGCAAGAGTGCGATCACGCCGTTCGCCGTGAGCCAGCGGCCCTGGATCAGCCGCGCGAGCATCGACTTCGCGTCGGAGAACACCTTGCGCGCCGATTCGCCCACGATTTCGTCGTTGAGAATCTGCGGATACGGGCCGGCGAGATCCCACGTCTGAAAGAACGGACCCCAGTCGATGTAGTTCGCGAGCTCGTTGAGATCGAAGTTCCTGAACACGCGGCGGCCGATGAACTTCGGTTTCGCGGGCCTGAAATTCGCCCAGTCGATCTTCGTCTTGTTGGCGCGCGCCTCGGCGAGCGTGACGAGGGGCGTCGCCTTCCTGTTCGCGTGCTGGTCGCGGATGCGCTCGTAGTCACCCTTGAGTTCGTCGATGTACTTCGCCGCGCCTTCGTCCGAAAGCAGGCTCGACGCCACGGAAACCGAGCGCGACGCATCGGGCACGTACACGACCGGTCCTTCGTAGTGCGGCGCGATCTTCACGGCCGTGTGCACGCGCGAGGTCGTGGCGCCGCCGATCAGCAGCGGAATCTTCTTCACGCGGAAGTAGTCGTCGCGCTGCATTTCGCTCGCGACGTAAGCCATCTCTTCGAGCGACGGCGTAATGAGTCCCGAAAGGCCCACGATGTCCGCGCCCTCGATCTTCGCCTTCGCGAGAATCTCGTTGCACGGGACCATCACGCCCATGTTGACCACTTCGAAGTTGTTGCACTGGAGCACCACCGACACGATGTTCTTGCCGATGTCGTGCACGTCGCCCTTCACGGTCGCGATGACGATCTTGCCCTTCGCGCGCACGTCGCCGCCCGCTTCGGCGAGCCTGCGCTTTTCTTCCTCGATGAACGGAATGAGGTGCGCCACGGCCTGCTTCATCACGCGCGCCGACTTCACCACCTGCGGCAGGAACATCTTGCCCTGGCCGAACAGGTCGCCGACGACGTTCATGCCGTCCATGAGCGGGCCTTCGATCACGTTGATCGGGCGGCCGCCGCCGCCCATGATCTTCACGCGCGCTTCTTCGGTGTCCTCGACGATGAAGTTCGTGATGCCGTGCACGAGCGCATGGGCAAGACGCTTTTCGACGTCCTGGTTGCGCCATTCGAGGTTCTCTTCCTTCTTCGCGGCGCCGGTCTTGAACTTGTCGGCGATTTCGAGCAGGCGGTCGGTCGCGTCGGGGCGGCGGTTGAGCACCACGTCCTCCACGCGCTCGCGCAGTTCGGGGTCGAGCTCGGCATACACGCCGAGCTGGCCCGCGTTCACGATGCCCATGTCCATGCCCGCCTGGATGGCGTGGTAGAGGAACACGGTGTGGATCGCCTCGCGCACCGGGTCGTTGCCGCGGAACGAGAACGACACGTTCGACACGCCGCCGCTCACCTTCGCGTAGGGCAGGTGCTGCTTGATCCAGCGCGTGGCCTCGATGAAGTCCACGGCGTAGTTGTTGTGCTCCTCGATGCCCGTCGCGACCGCGAAGATGTTCGGGTCGAAGATGATGTCCTCGGGCGCGAAGCCCACTTCGTTCACGAGGATGTCGTAGGAGCGCTGGCAGATCGTGGTCTTGCGCTCGAAGGTGTCGGCCTGGCCCTGCTCGTCGAAGGCCATCACCACGCTGGCCGCGCCGTAGCGGCGAATCAGCTTCGCGTGATGGACGAACGCGTCCTTGCCCTCCTTGAGCGAGATCGAGTTGACGATGGCCTTGCCCTGCACGCACTGCAGGCCCGCCTCGATCACATCCCACTTCGACGAGTCGATCATGACCGGCACGCGCGCGATGTCGGGCTCGGAGGCGATCAGGTTCATGAAGCGCACCATCGCCGCCTTCGAGTCGAGCATGGCCTCGTCCATGTTGACGTCGATGACCTGCGCGCCGTTCTCGACCTGCTGGCGCGCGACCGCGAGCGCCTCGTCGAACTGGCCGTTGAGGATCATCCGCGCGAAGGCCTTCGAGCCGGTCACGTTGGTGCGCTCGCCCACGTTGATGAACAGCGTGCCTTCGGTCACGTTGAAGGGCTCGAGGCCGGAAAGGCGCAGGGTATGGTCAGTCATGGCGGGGGACCGGATCGTAGGTTGTCGGTGGGCGCGGCGCGCGATGCGGCGTCCGGGCGAGTGTCGGGCTGTCAGGCCGCGTCGCGGTACTGGCCGGGCCAGCGGCGCGGCTTCACTTCGGCCAGCGCCTTCGCGATCGCGGCGATGTGCTCGGGCGTCGTGCCGCAGCAGCCGCCCGCGACGTTCACGAGACCGGCGCTCGCAAATTCCTTGAGCAGTCCCGAGGTGTCGGCGGGCGTTTCGTCGAAACCGGTGTCGCTCATCGGGTTCGGCAGGCCCGCGTTCGGATAGCACGAGACATACGTATCGCAGAGCTTCGCCAGCTCGGCGATGTACGGACGCATGAGCGCCGCGCCGAGCGCGCAGTTCAGGCCGAACGTGAGCGGCTTCGCGTGGCGCAGCGAATTCCAGAACGCCTCGACGGTCTGGCCCGAGAGAATGCGGCCCGAGGCGTCGGTGACGGTGCCCGAGATCATGATCGGCAGATTCTCGCCGGTGTCCTCGAACAATTGGTCGAGCGCGAACAGCGCGGCTTTCGCGTTGAGCGTGTCGAAGATCGTCTCGACGAGGAACAGGTCGCAGCCGCCGTCCATGAGCGCTTTGGCCTGCTCGTAGTACGCGCGGCGCAGCTCTTCGAACGTGACGTTGCGCGCGCCCGGATCGTTCACGTCGGGCGAGATGCTGGCCGTTTTCGGCGTCGGCCCGATCGCGCCCGCGACGAAGCGCGGCTTGTCCGGCGTCGAATATTTGTCGCACGCGGCGCGCGCGAGTTTCGCCGATTCGAGGTTCATCTCGACGACGAGATCTTCCATGCCGTAGTCGGCCTGGGCGACGGTCGTGGCGCCGAACGTGTTGGTCTCGATGATGTCCGCGCCGGCCGCGAGGTACTGCTCGTGAATCTCGCTGATGATCTGCGGCTGCGTGATCGAGAGCAGCTCGTTGTTGCCCTTGACGTCGCGCGGGAAGTCCTTGAAGCGCTCGCCGTTGCCTTTGCCGCGATAGGCCGCTTCGTCGAGCTTGTAGCGCTGGATCATCGTGCCCATCGCACCGTCGAGGATCAGGATGCGCGAGGCGAGCAGCGCGGGCAGGGCGGCGCCGCGCGTGTAGTTGGCGTCCCCGGCGGGGCGCGTGGCATGCGAGGCTTGTGCGGCAGGCTGGTTCATGGATCGCGGGCGGGCTTGGCGCCGGTCGAACTGGGAAACCCAATATTGTAGCCGCAGCCGGGGCGGCCCGCTGGCGGCGGGCGCGGCGAGGGCCCAAAAGAAAACCCCGCCCGGCAAGCCGGACGGGGTTTCGTGTGAAGGGCGCCGCGCGTTGAGTGCCGCTGGGTGCGCTAGCGTCAGTGAAGCACGACGGGTTGCTGCATGAGGCTGTCGAACTGTCCGAGGAATTCGTCGACTTCATCGAGCGACTGGTCTTCTTCCATCAGCTTTTGCACGTCTTCGCGAAAACGTGCCGCCATCGCGCCGTCGATGAAAATCTCGCGGCGCGCGTTCTTGTCGACGATTTCATAGCCGCCCGCGCGCATGGCGCTGTGGCCGTCCTGCGGAGGAAACTCGACGACGCAATAGTTGGGACTGTTGTAGATCATTTGCATGGCGACACTCCTTTTTCCTGTGCTCCCTGACCTTCTGGGTCAATACTTGGAGCGTTCGTTCTGGAATTCAAGGGGTGGGTCCCGCATCACCTCTTATGTGGACTGCTCTCCCTTTTCGCTTCTACCGCAACTGCTACGCCAACCGCGTCTACTGCCGCTGTCATACCGCCTTGGTTCGAACAGGTTAGACCAACTGCTTGAGAAACGTTTCGAGCAGCGCCGTGAAACGGTGCGACTCCTCTACCGGGGCCAGATGCGCTGCATCCAGCACTACGAAATGAGACCCTTCGATGGACTTCGCCAGTGCCTGCGTCGCCGTGGGGGGCGTACCGTTGTCGTAGCGGCCCGCCACCGCGAGCGCGGGCACGCGTAGCTGCGCGAGCCGCGCTTGCACGTCGAAATCGCGCAGCGCTTCGCAGGCCATCGCATAGCCTTCCGAAGGGGTCCGTAATAAAACGTCACGAATCTGCGAAACGGTTTGCGCGTGCGCGTGACGGAAATCGCCGGAGAACCAGCGCGCCATCGTTGCGTCCGCGAGGGCCGCGAGACCGTCGCGGCGTACGGTGGCGGCGCGCTCGTTCCAGATCGCACGCGCCTCGGGCGGCGTATGGCTCGCCGTGTCGCAAAGCGCGAGCGTGACGACGCGCTGCGGATAATCGAGCGCGAACTGCTGCGCAATCATGCCGCCCATCGACATGCCGACGAGATGCACATGCTCGATGTCGTTTGCGTCGAGGAGTGCGGCGAGGTCGGCGGCGAGCTGCGCGAAGCCGAAGGGTTCGCCCGCTACCGCGCTTGCGCCGTGGCCGCGCACGTCATAGCGCAACACGCTGTGGCGATGACGGAAATGCCCGGCGAGCGTGTCCCACACCGAATGATCGCCGCCCAGTTGATGAATGAACGCGAGCGCGGGTCCGCCGCTCCTGTCGTCGAAGACATAGTGCGTATCGATGCCGTTGACAGTCACTTGCATGGGTTCCTCCTTCGCCTTCCAGGCTGGGAGTCAAGCCGTTTGCGAAGTACTGCGTGCACGCGATGCCGGTGCAGCAAGCCGCGCGCCCGGAGCGCGCGGATCGCGGATGATGCGCGTTGCGATATTCGTTGTGTTGTGCGGTCGCGTCCCTGTTTGCTGCGTTGTCTGTTGCGTACGCGCTGCTTTTATAGGTCTTTTGCAGCGTTGCATGTGTTCGTTTGCGATCGCGCGCGGAAGTCGTGCTCCCCTTTCGTCTGCTTGTTTTCGTGGCCTTCATGGCGCGCGACGCGTTGCGATTCCGGTCCGATTCCAGTCGCAAAGCTCGATTTCAGTATGCGCCATTTCATGATTTTCTGCCGGGGAGCGGGCCGGCGCCGATCATGCGGTGTGTGCGCTCGCGCGCTTAGGGATGCTCGGGCACCGGGCCGGGCGACGAGGGCGAGGGCCGCGCGTTATCCGCAGGCGTCGGCGGCGGGAGTTCTGTCTGCGTGTTCGCGGGCGTCGCTGGACGCTGCGGTTGTGGCTGGGGTTGCGGCACAGCGGGCGTTGCGGATGGCGCCGATGTTGTGTCGGACGTCGCGTCGGGCGCTGCGGCGGGTAGCGCGCCGGGCGTCTCGCTGGTCGTTTCGCTCGCAGCTTCGTCTGGCGTTGGCGCAGACTCGCTCGTCGCTGGCGCGGTGGGCACGGCGAGCGCGCCGCGCCACACCAGCTCGAACTGATTGCCGTTCGGCTCGGTCTGCACGAGACGCACCGGCAACCAGCCGAGCGAGGGTGCGAGCCACACGTCGATGCGCCGCTTGTCGCCCTCGCGGCGCGGCAGGCGCATGAAGTGGCGCGCGGCGACGAAACCGCGGTCCGTGTTCACGGCTTCGTCGCCGATCGTGGTGATGGGCCACGTTTCGCCGCTGTCGTTGTCCGCGACGTAGAACTCCCGCGTGACGCCTGGCTTGTACGCGTCGGGGTCGCCGCGCACGAGGCTCGCGAGCTGCATCACCATGCTGAAGCGGTCCTGCGCGCCGTCGGGCAGCGCGAGCGAGTTGGGCGTGCGCGTGAACACGATCTGCTTGTCGGTGCGATTGAAGACCGTCACGTCGGAAGGACGATGGCCGCGCTTTTCGATGTACTGATCGGGCGCGAGGCCGAAGGCGTCCACGCGGCCCTTGCTCGTCCAGCTGAAATTGCCGACGAAGGGCAGGGGCACGGAAACGACCATCTCGTAGCGCTGCCCGTCGCTCGACCAGTGGATCGTGCCGGGTTGATTGCGCACGCCGTTGTAGAACGTGTCGTACTGCAGATCGCCCGATGGCGGGACCGAGAACTTCAGGCCATGCGAAGCCTGCGCGGCTTGCGCCGACGGCTGCTTGCCGTTGCCGGGCGCCGTACTCGCCGCGGCGCTTGCGCCGCCGCTCGCGCTTTCTGCCGAAGCTGCAGATGATGCGGTTTCGGGCGCGGAAGCCGCCTGCGTGTCAGGCTGCGCCGCCGGGGGCGCGGCAGCCTGCTTCGGATGCGGTCTGGGCGGCGTCAATGCGTGCAGCGTGTGCGGTTGCGCAGGCTTCGGCGCGGGTTTGGGCGCGGCACGCGAGGGCGCGGGGCTCGCGGGCCGGGCTTCGCGCTCGATGCGCTCGGGCTTGAGCAGCGCGACCTGCACCGGCACGCGCACGTGCGTGACGGGCGGCGGCGCGCCGTGATGCCGCTCGAACCATTCGGCCGCGAGCCAGTGGAGCGCCGTCACGGCGACGAACACGCCGACCCAGCGCCACGCGCGCATGCGACGCGGCGCACGTGAGTCGCGGTCAACGCGGCGGTCGAGGCGGCGTGCCTCGCGCGAGGTGGCGGGAGTGGACATCGGGCGGTTCGTCGTGCTTGCGAGGGGCGTTAGCGGGTACGTTAATGTGACACAACGCGCCGGGCGTGCGCGAAAAGCGGCGCGCTCGCTAACCGGCGCCGCATGTGCCCATGCGCGTCAGGGCAACGCGCATGCCCGCTGGCTCGCATGCCGCCTTCGCCTTCAACGCGGTGCCGGACTGTACCCCAATTCGTACGACAGCTTTTGCGCGCAGGCGCGCAGCGCGGTATCGACGGCGCCGTTCCACTCGATGTCGAACGCGCCTTCGTGACCGAGCGCGATGAGTCCGAGCGCGAGTTCGCCGCTCGCGTCGAACACAGGTGTGCAGAATGCGTGGATGGTCGGCAGCAGCATGCCCTCGACGCGCGCCGCGCCGTGCTCGCGGACCTGCTCGAGCGCGCGTTCGAGCGCTTCGGCCGTGCGCGGCGTCTCGCCGTACGAGTAGTGCTGCGCGCCCGCGAGCTCGCGCTCGATCATCGTGCCGGTCTTGCTGCGCGGCAGATAGGCGGCGAACAGCAGGCCCGTAGCGGAACTGAGCATCGGCATCACGTCGCCGAGCTTGAGCGCCGCCTTGGCGGGATGGCTCGACTCCAGCCAGTGGACGACGGTCGGCCCCTGGTTGCCCCACACGGCGATGCCCACGGTGATGTCGAGCGCGTCGCGCAATTCGGCGAGCGCGATGCGCGCGAGCTTCACGCCATCCACGCGCGCCAGACGCGCGAGACCGAGCTGAAGCGCGAAGCCGCCCAGTTCGTAGCGCCCCGAAAGCGGGTCCTGCGCAACCATGCCGAGGCGCAGGAAGCTCACGAGATAGCGGTGCGCCTTCGCCGGGCTCATGCCCGCGCGCTGCGCGAGGTCGCGCAGCATCATCGCGCGCGGCTCGCTCGCCAGCACGTCGAGCAGGCGAAAGCCGACCTCGATCGACTGGATGCCGGAGCGCAGCTTTTCTTCGCCGGCTTCGGCCGTTTCGGCGGATTCCGCGGCGCCGGTGTCGGCGTCGGCCTCGGCGAAGCTGGCGAGGTCATTGGCGTTCGTGGCGTTCGTGCGCGGCGAGGCGAGGCGGGCGGTAGGCGGCATGGATGCGTCGTGGTGTAGGGAATGCGGCGAGCGGCGCGCCTGCTTGGGTCGCGCCGATTCACCATCGTAGAATACATTTCCCTTATCGTCACTCACGTCTCATTCCATGAAACTTGCCACGCTGAAGGACGGCACTCGCGACGGGCAGTTGATCGTCGTTTCCCGCGACCTGCGCAGCGCCGCCATTGCCGATGCGATCGCGCCCACGCTGCAGCGCGTGCTCGACGACTGGCGCTTCTACGCGCCGCAGCTCGCCGAACTCTACGACGCGCTCAACCACGGCCGCGCGCGCAACGCGTTCAGTTTCGACGCGCGCGACTGCATGGCGCCGCTGCCGCGTGCGTACCAGTGGGCCGACGGTTCGTCCTACGTGAACCACGTCGAACTCGTGCGCCGCGCGCGAGGCGCCGAGATGCCCGCCGAATTCTGGACCGACCCGCTCATGTACCAGGGCGGCAGCGACGACTTCATCGGTCCGTGCGATGACATCGTGTGCGCGTCCGAGGCGTTCGGCATCGACTTCGAGGCCGAGGTGGCCGTCGTGACCGGCGACGTGGCGATGGGCGCGAGCCCCGACGAAGCGCTCAAGGCCGTGCGGCTCGTCACGCTCGTCAACGACGTGTCGTTGCGCAATCTGATTCCTGCCGAGCTCGCGAAGGGCTTCGGCTTTTTCCAGAGCAAGCCGGCCAGCGCGTTCACGCCCGTTGCGGTCACGCCCGACGAGCTCGGCGAGCATTGGCGCGAAGGGCGCGTGCATCTGCCGCTCGTCGTGCACTGGAACGGCAGGAAGGTCGGCCAGCCCGACGCGGGCACCGACATGGTGTTCCACTTCGGCCAGCTGATCGCCCATGCCGCGAAGACGCGCAATCTGCGCGCGGGCGCGATCGTCGGTTCGGGCACGGTCTCGAACAAGGACGCGAAGCGAGGCTACTGCTGCATCGCCGAGAAGCGCTGCCTCGAGATGATCGAGCACGGGCAGGCGAGCACGGCGTTCATGAAGTTCGGCGACAGCGTGAAGATCGAAATGCTCGACGAAGCGGGCAAGTCGATCTTCGGCGCAATCGACCAGGCCGTGGCGCCGCTCGCGGGCGCGCAGTGAGCGCAGCCAGGCCGGAGCCTGAAGGGTTTCGCCGGATGCCGCGCGCCGCGCGTGCGGCTACACTGGCGAACACCCTTTTTCTTCGAGGCAGCCGAAGAGATCGGCAGAAGCACCATCCGTAGAAGCAAGCCGCATCCGAAGCCGTACAAAAAAACGCTCGCAAGAGCTTCGCATGGGACCGGGGCAAGGCGCCAGCGCGCCAACTCCGGCCGACAGGAGACCTCATGAACGCTTCTCGCCCCAGCCGTCTTGCCGCACGTTTCGCCTTGTTTTCCAGCCTCGTCACGCTCGCGCCCGCGCTTGCCCTCGCGCAGGTCAAGGTCGGCCTCGTGCTGTCGCTCACGGGCCCGGCCGCCTCGCTCGGCATTCCCGCGCGCGACACCGCCGCGATGTTCCCCGCAGAGATCGCCGGCCAGAAAGTCCAGTACATCGTGCTCGACGACGCCTCGGACACGACCCAGGCCGTGCAGGACACGAAGAAGCTGATCGACGAGCAGCACGTCGACGCGATCATCGGCTCGTCGATCACGCCCAACTCGCTCGCGATGCTCGACGTGATCGCGCAGGGCGAAACGCCCACGATCTCGCTCGCGTCGTCGGCGAAGATCATTGAGCCCGTCGACGACAAGCGGCACTGGATGTTCAAGACGCCGCAAACCGACGCGATGATGGCCGGCGCGATCATGGAGCACGCGGCCGCGCACAACGTGAAGACGCTCGCCTATATCGGCCAGGCCGACGCGCTCGGCGAAACGTTCTACGCCGAGGTCGCGAAGGCCGCTCAGCAGCGCGGCATCAGGATCGTCGAGAACGAGCGTTTCAACCGCACCGATCCGGGCGTGACGGGCCAGGTGCTCAAGATCGTGGCGGCGCATCCCGACGCCGTCGTGGTGGGCGCGGCCGGCACGCCCGCCGCGCTGCCGCCGCGGACGCTCAAGGAGCGCGGCTACAAAGGGCTCATCTATCACAATCACGGCGTGGGCAACCGGGACTTCCTGCGCGTATGCGGCGCGGACTGCAACGGCACGTTCCTGCCGGCGAGCCAGGTGCTCGTGGCCGCGCAGCTGCCGGAAGACCGGGCCGGCCGGCGCCTCGCGCTCGACTATATTTCGCGCTACGAAGGACGGAACGGCGCGGGCACGGTCTCGGCGTTCGGGGCGTACACGTGGGACGCGGGCCTCTTGCTCCAGAGCGCGATTCCCGTCGCGCTCAAGTCGGCCGCGCCCGGCACGCCCGCGTTTCGCCATGCGCTGCGCGACGCGCTCGAAGCGACGCGCGGGCTGCAGGACACCAATGGCGTCGTCAACATGAGCGCCACCGACCACCTCGGCCTCGATGCGCACGCGCGCATGATGGTCGAGATCCGCGACGGCAAGTGGGTTTATCAGCCGCATTGAACGGCCGCACCGCGGCCGCATTCACATATTCAGCGATCCGAAACAAAGGAGGCCTGCCCATGAACGATCCTTTTTACGCCGCCTATCACGCGCTGCGCGTGCAGCGGCACGAGCACGGCATCGTCGAGATCGTGATGAGCGGCGAGGGCGCGAACAAGAGCGGCCTCGCGACCGCCGACGCCAACATGCACCGCGAACTCGCCGAAATCTGGCGCGACGTGGACCGCGATCCCGGCGCGCGCGTCGCCGTGATTCGCGGCGAAGGCAAGGGCTTTTCGGCGGGCGGCGATCTGCAGCTCGTCGAGGACATGGCCACGCATTTCGACGTGCGCGCGCGCGTGTGGCGAGAGGCGCGCGACCTCGTCTACAACGTCATTAACTGCGGCAAGCCCATCGTGTCCGCCATGCATGGTCCCGCCGTGGGCGCGGGACTCGTGGCGGGCCTGCTCGCCGACATTTCGATCGCCGCGAAAACGGCGCGCATCATCGACGGCCATACGCGCCTCGGCGTCGCGGCGGGCGACCATGCGGCGATCGTGTGGCCGCTTCTGTGCGGCATGGCCAAGGCGAAGTACTACCTGCTGCTGTGCGAGCCGGTGAGCGGCGAGGAGGCGGAGCGCATCGGCCTCGTCTCGCTCGCCGTGGACGAAAACGACTTGGTGCCGAAGGCGTTCGAAGTGGCGAAGCGCCTTGCGAACGGCTCGCAAACCGCCGTGCGCTGGACCAAGTATGCGCTCAACAACTGGCTGCGCATGGCGGGGCCGACCTTCGACACGTCGCTCGCGCTCGAATTCATGGGCTTCGCCGGGCCCGACGTGCGCGAGGGCGTGCAGTCGCTGCGCGAGCGGCGCCCGCCGCAGTTCCCGGGCGGCGATTCGTTCTGAGCCGCGCTTTTGTCCGTTCCGCGCGCATGGCTGCGGCGCACGACGTTCATACGCTGCGCGCCCTGCGGCCCCAAGCGCGCGCTATCATCGAAGAGATCGACTGCACCGATTGCGCGAGAAACGCGCGTGCCGCTCATTGGCCGGAAATCCAGTGAAACCGCACGCAGACGCGCACCGACCACCTGATCTTTGCGAGGGAGATCCGCATGACCGACCCAGCAGGCTCCATGCCGCCGTTCCCGGGCTTTCCCGGCTTTCCGCCCGCCGAAATGCTCGACCGCATGTGGGGGATGATGCGCCTCACGCCTTTCGGCAGCGCATTTCCGGGTAGCGAACCGGGCATCGCGCAGGGCTTCGGGCCGTCGCTGTCGATGATGTCCGACATGATGACGCCGCTCACCAACATCGAAGAGCTCGACAAGCGCATTACCGATCTGCGCGCCGTCGAACAATGGCTCAAACTCAATCTCGGCATGCTGCAGTCCGCCACCCAGGCGCTCGAAGTGCAGCGCGCCACGCTTTCCACGCTGCGAGCGTTCGGCGCGTTCGCGCAGGCGCAGATGAGCCCGTCTTCGGCCGACACCGGATCGGCGGCAGCGGGCGCCGCGCGCGAGCGGGCCGCCGAACCGGGGGCCGCGGACGCGGGCGAAGCCCCCGAAGCTCCCGCTGCCGCGCCGCCCGGCTTCGACGCGGCTTCGTGGTGGAATCTCGTGCAAGCGCAGTTCAACCAGCTCGCGCAGTTCGCGATGGCGCAGCCCGCCGCCGCCGCGCAGGCAGCCGCCAACGCGATGAGCGAGGCGCAAACCCAAACCGGGGCCGCCACGGCAAAGCGCAGCAGCGCCAAACGCAGCGGCGGCGGCAACGCCAATAATGCCAACAGCGGTGGCAACAGCGGCGGCAGCGGCGGTGGCAACAGCGGCAGCGGCAGCAGCGGCGCGGGCCGCAGCGCGCCGCGCGGCGCGAAGAAGGCGCCGGCGCAGTCGGAATAAGGCGCGCCGCGTTACGAAGAACCGTCCTGCGGGACGCAACACGGGGAGCGTCGGCATCATGCGGCTTGCGCTCGTGATGATGGGCGGCGGCGCGCGTGCGGCCTACCAGGCCGGCGCCTTGCGCGCGCTCGCGGAACTGGCCGCGCAGGCCGACCCCGCGCGTCGCGCCATGCCCTTCACGGTGATCTGCGGCACCTCGGCGGGCGCGATCAACGCGACCTCGATCGCGAGCCACGCTGACCAGTTCGCGCACGGTGCGGCACGCCTCGTCGATGTCTGGTCGAACATGCGCGCGAGCCAGGTCTATCGCACCGACTGGCCCGGCGTCGCTGCGGCGGGCGCGCGCTGGCTGGCCGCGCTCGCATTCGGCTGGGCGGCCTCCAGCGTGGGCGTACCCACCTCGCCGCGCACGCTGTTCGACAGCACGCCGCTCGCGCAGATGCTCCCGCATGCGCTCAATTTCCACCGCATCGAACAGATGCTCGACGAGCGGCGGCTCCATGCGCTCGCTGTCACGGCGCTCAGCTACTCGTCGGGGCGGCACGTCACGTTCTACCAGGCCGGAGAGCCGATCACCGCATGGCGGCGCGCGCAGCGCACCGCCCGCATGGTCGCGCTCACGCCTGCGCATCTGCTCGCTTCGGCGGCGATTCCGTTCGTGTTCCCGGCCGTGCGTCTCGAACTCGACGGCCGCCACGAGTATTTCGGCGACGGCTCGATCCGGCAGATCGCGCCGCTCTCGCCCGCCATCCACTTCGGCGCGCAGCGCATCGTCGTGCTCGGCGCGGCGGCGCCCACGCCTGAAGTGCCGGCGGCGCGCCCCGACATCGACACCTATCCGACGCTCGCGCAAATCGGCCAGCAGGTGCTTGCCAGCGTATTCCTCGACTCGCTCGGCGCCGATATCGAGCGCATCGAGCACGTGAACCGCATGGTGCTGCAGCTGCCGCACACGGTCGAGCCGGAAAGCGGCTGGCGGCATGTGGAGGTGCTCGCGATCGCGCCGAGCGAGCGCATCGAGCTGATCGCGGCGCGCCATCTGCGGCAATTGCCGCGCTCGGTGCGCATGCTGCTCGGCGCGCTGGGCGGCAATCGGGCGTCTGGCGCGGCGTTTGCGAGCTATTTGCTGTTCGAGCGCGAATTTACCTGCGAGCTGCTTGATCTGGGTTACCGGGATACGCTAGCTCGGCGCGAAGTGCTTTTGACCTGGCTCAAAACTCCGGCAGACGCCGCAACGGCGGAATGGGGGGCGCGCCGGAAGTGAAAGACCGGCATGCTATTATTGTGTAAGGTTTTTCTGGCAGTTTTTGGGAGATGCGGCGGCGTCGCGAGGCTTCGCCGCACAGGCTCCACAGCCTTTACAGGCGCGGTGTTTGCGCACTGGGAATCAGTGGGCAAGGTGCGGCGTAAAGGCAACGGGCGTATGGCGAGCAGGTGCGGCATTGTGTCGCACAGTCTTCGCGAGGGCCCGCAGGCTTTGCCGGGTTTCGCCGGTCGCGCTGCGCGAGACGCGCGGCAGAGGGCTGGCAAGAGACGCGGTTATCGGCAGTGATCAGCGGTATCAGGCGGCCGGATTCGAGGCACGGAGCAGCTACCCAGAATCCACGACGGCGCCTTTCATTCCGGTTGGCTGGATTGTCGTGGGGCAACCTGAAGCGTTGCCCGGTCGCGCGACTGCGTCCAGGGGGCCGGATACCGCGTAAAATTAAATGCTTTTGCCTGCGCGCCGCGTCATACGCGCCGCACGCGGCACGCTATAAATTCGTCATGCGCTCGTTTTGCGCAGATCAGGGGCGGGACTATGAATACGATGCTTTATCCGGAACTTTACAAATCGCTCGAATCGGTCCGTTGGGACATGGAAAAGGACATTCCCTGGGACAAGTTCGACGCGTCGCTCCTCACCGACGAGCAGGCCGCGACCATCAAGATGAACGCGATCACCGAATGGTCGGCGCTGCCGGCCACGGAAATGTTCCTGCGCGACAACCACCACGACAGCGACTTCTCGGCGTTCATGAGCGTGTGGTTCTTCGAGGAGCAGAAGCATTCGCTCGTGCTCATGGAATACCTGCGCCGCTTCAAGCCGGAACTCGTGCCGACCGAAGAAGAACTGCACGCCGTGCGCTTCGAATTCGATCCGGCGCCGCCGCTCGAAACGCTCATGCTGCACTTCTGCGGCGAAATCCGCCTGAACCACTGGTATCGCCGCGCCGCCGAATGGCACACGGAGCCGGTCATCAAGGCGATCTACGAGACCATCTCGCGCGATGAAGCGCGCCACGGCGGCGCGTATCTGCGCTACATGAAGAAGGCGCTCAACAACTGCGGCGACGTCGCGCGCGCGGCGTTCGCGAAGATCGGCGTGCTGATGGCTTCGGCGCGCCGCACCGAAAAGCCGCTGCACCCCACCAACCTGCACGTGAACCAGTCGCTGTTCCCGCGCGACACCGTGCAGTCGCGCCTGCCCGATCCGGAATGGCTCGAGCGCTGGCTGGACGAGCAGATCCGCTTCGACGACGGCTGGGAGAAGAAGGTGATCGAGCGCATCCTGCACAACCTTTCGATCCTGTTCGAGCGCACGTTCACCACGGCCCAGGAACTGAACCGCTATCGCAAGGAAGTGGTGCAGCGCCTGCAGGCCGAGCAGGGCACGCAACAGCCGGCCTGACGCGCCGGAACATTTCCGGTGCGCCGCCCTCGTGGCGCGCCGCGATCGGAACGGCCCGAAGCGCTTCTCGCGTGACGGGCCGTTTTCATTGGCGTGCTGCCTTGCCGCGATTCAGCGCCCTTTTTTTCTTCTGCGAGTCTCAATCCCATGCCCGCTTCCTTCGAACGCAAGATCACGACCCGCGAGGCGCTCGCCCAACTGCGTGCCTCGCTGCCCGGCCCCGTGGTGTTCACCAACGGCGTCTTCGACATCCTGCACCGCGGGCACGTCACCTATCTCGCCGATGCAAAGGCGCTCGGCGCCACGTTGATCGTCGGCGTGAACAGCGACGCGTCGGTGAAGATGCTCGACAAGGGCGACGACCGCCCCATCAACAACGAAAACGACCGCATGGCGCTGCTGGCGGCGCTGGAGAGCGTGGACTGGGTGGTGCAGTTCGGCGAGCGCACGCCGGTCGAGCTGATCGAGGCCGTGCGTCCCGACATTCTCGTGAAGGGCGGCGACTACGACATGGATACGCTGCCCGAGTCGGCGCTCGTGCGCGGTTGGGGCGGCCGCGCGCTCGCGATTGCCTTCGAGCACGACCGCTCCACCACGAAGCTGCTGCAGAAGGTGCGCGCGCAGGAAGGCCCGAAGTAAGGCCCGGAGTAAGGTTCGGCACGCATTCGCAGGACAAGCCGGCCGGAGGCCGGGCCGCCCGAGGCAAGGGCGAGCCCGGCCTCCGGCCGGTTGCATTTGAAGCGCATCGTGCGCCGCTTATTGCGTGAGCGCGGACGCCTGCACGGCCGGTTCGGCCACCGGGCCGCCAACGCGAGGCATGTCCGCCGATTCGGAAGGGCGGATCGGTTTCACCACGAGCCTTTCGGGGTGAATCTGCCGGCTCAGGTGCTGGGTTTCGCGCGAGCCCGACGAGGGCGTCGGGCCGAACACGCCGCCAATGGCCGCAAAGGCCAGCCCGTTGGCGAGAATCAGGATGGCGATCAGCCAGCGCAGCATCGTGTGAAGCTCCTTCGATATCGTTCGTTCGGGCCAAAGACGGCGCGCCTGTCAGGACTGCGCCGCGATGAGCGCCAGGCCCGACAGCACCAGCGCGTCGTGGCGAGTATGCGGCACCTTGAGCGCCGCTGTCACTTCGGCCGCCGCGCCGCCGCTCACCACGAGCCGCACCGGTACTTTCCAGGCATCCTGCAAATCGAACCACGCGCGCTCGACGAGCGCCGCCTGCGCGAGCGCGCAGCCCGCTGAAATCGAGCGCCGCGTGTCGGTGGCGAAGGCGATGCCCGGGCGCGGCGCATCGGCCATGCCGCCTTCGACCACGGGCAGTTGCGCCGTGTGCTCGCCGAGCGAGCGCGTCATGAGCGCGAAGCCCGGCGCAATCATGCCGCCGACGAAGGTGCCGTCCGCGCACAGCGCTTCGAGCGTGGTGGCCGTGCCGAAGGTCGCGATCAACAGCGGCTCATCCGGATATGCGGCGTGCGCGCCGATCATGCCGGCCCAGCGGTCGCTGCCGAGCGCATCGGGCGTGGCATAGCTGTTCGTCACGCCGCACTGCTGCGCGCAGGCTCGCACCACGATGCGCGACAGGCCGGACCAGTGCGCTTCGACGAGCGCGTCGAGCCGCTCGCCGACCGCCCTGCCTGCGACGTTCGAGATCCACGCGCCGCGCGGTCGCGGCAGCGTGGCCCATTCGGCGAGGCCGGCGGGGGCCGGTTGCCCGCCTTCGTCGCGCAGGTGATCCATCGCCCCTGCGTGCAGGCGCGACCCGTCGGGCGCCACGAGCGCCCATTTGATCCGGCTGTTGCCTGCGTCGATCAGGAGGCAGGGGCCGCGGCTCATGCGCCGCCGTCCGCGAGCCGCAGCGACACGTCGCCGGCCGTGACGGTCTCGCGTCCGTTCGGCGTATCGACGAGCAACTGGCCGCGCTCGTCCACGCCCGCCGCCGTGCCGCGCAACAGTTCCTTGCCCTGCTCGTAAATGGAGACAACGCGGCCCGCGTAGGCGTGGCAGGCGTTCCAGCGTGCCCGGAAGGGCGCGAAGCCCGCCGTGCCGAAGCGCTGCAGCGCGGTTTCGAGCGCGTTGAGCTCGGCGGCGAGCGTGTCGGTGAGGTTGGCGTTCGGCCAGGCCCGCGACAGTGCGGTAGGCGTCGTGCCCGGCACGACCGCCGCGCTCCCGCCGGCGGCGTTGAGGGCTTCGACCTTCGCGGCGAGCGCGTCCTCGCCGCGCACGTTCGTGCCGATGCCGATCACGACCGCCGTGGCGTCCGCCGTGCTCCAGGCTGTTTCCACGAGGATGCCCACCAGCTTGTCGCCTTCGAGCAGCACGTCGTTGGGCCACTTGAGCGCGATCTGGCCGGGCGCGGTCACCGGGAGCGTGCGCAGGCCGTCCACGAGTGCCGAACCGATGGCGAGGCTCAGGCCGGCGAGCCCTTCGATGGGCCGCGGCAGCACGCAGCCGATCGAGAACAGCAGCGCGTCGCCGGGCTGCGCGACCCACGTGCGGCCGCGCCGGCCGCGGCCCGCCGTTTGCAGATAGGCCACGCGCACGATCGGGCGCGCGAGCGCATCGCGCTTTTGCGGCAGCGCCTTCAGACGCGCCATCAGGTCGGCATTGGTGGAGCCGGTTTCCTCGACGATCTCGATGGGCCAGTCGTGCGCGGCCGGGCCGAACAGCGTGATCGCGCGGTTGCGGTCGATGCGCCAGTCGCCGGCGCTCGGGGTATCGGGGGGAGGGGGCGTCGCATTCATGTCTCATATTGTAGTGGCAGGGGCGCGGGCAGCAGCGCGCAGCCACGCGCGGTGGACCCAGCTTTTCGTCCGCCCTCGGTCCGCAATGCGGGCAATTCACAGGCCACCCACAGGCGGCCCACAGGTTATCCACGGAATCATCCACAGGCTTCGCCAGATCCGGCACAGCGCCGTTTTCCTCGCGATCTGCTCAAAATCTGGGCAATTCACAGGCCGCCCACAGGCGGTCCACATGTTATCCAGAATGTTGTCCACAGGCGCGCCTTCGGCCCGCGCGCCTCTTGCGCGCCCGGACCGCCGAAACGGGGCGCGTTCGCTACAATGTCCGCTCACCTTGCCCGTCGAGTGCTTACCCTTGAATCAAGACACGTCGCCCGGCCTTGAAGTCACGGCCGGCAGCCGCGGAAAGACCGTTCGCCTGTCTGGCCAGTGGACCGCGCTCGCCCTCGCGCGCGACCGCGACCAGGGCGGCGCGGCGCGGCGTCTGCGTGCGCTCGCCGAAGAGCGCATCGGCGAATGGGACCTCTCGCGCGTGGAGCGCATGGATCACGTAGGCGGCCAGGCGCTCTGGCGCGTCTGGGGCCACAGGCTGCCGGCCGATCTCGTCGACCTCACGCAAACGCAGCGCGACATCTTCGAGCGCATCGCGCTGCTCGATTCCGTGCGCGAGGCGCCCGAGCGCGTCGTGCGCGTCGATCCGGTCACGCAACTCGGCCTCGCGATCTTCTCGTTCCTCGACCACCTGTACGGCGGCATCTCCATGCTCGGCCGCGTGATCCTCGATCTGCTGCTCGTGCTGCGCAAGCCGAAGGTCACGCCCTGGATCGAGATCTCGTCGAACATTTACAACGCCGGCGCGCGCGCGCTGCCCATTACGGCGCTCGTCGCGTTTCTGATCGGCATCGTGTTGTCATACCTCTCCGCGCAGCAATTGCGGCTCTTCGGCGCGAACCAGTACATCGTCAACATCCTCGGGCTCGCGGTGATCCGCGAGCTCGGGCCCGTGCTCTCGGCCATTCTCGTGGCGGGGCGCTCGGGCTCGGCCATCACCGCGCAGATCGGCGTGATGCGCGTGACCGAGGAACTCGACGCCATGAGCGTGATGGGCATCTCGCACGGGCTGCGCCTGATCTTTCCGCGCGTGGTCGCGCTCGGCGTCGCCATGCCGCTGCTCGTGATCTGGACCGACATCATTGCGTTGCTAGGCGGCGCAATCGCGGCGAAGATCGTGCTGGGCATCGACATTTCGTGGTTCGTCCGCTCGCTGCCCAGCGTCGTGCCGATCGCCAACCTGTGGATCGGTCTCGGCAAGGGGGTGGCGTTCGGCATGCTGGTGGCGATCGTGGGCTGTCACTTCGGCTTTCGCATCAAGGCGAACTCGCAGAGCCTCGGCGAAGGCACGACCACTTCGGTCGTCACGTCGATCACGATCGTGATCCTCGCCGACGCCGTGTTCGCGATCCTGTTCCAGAACGTGGGGTTGTCATGAGCACGACGGGAACGATTACCGAGACGAAGACGACCGGCACGCTGACCACGCCGCTCAAGGAAGTCGTGCAGGATCTGCCGCTGCCCGCCATCGGCGAACCGGTGATCGAGGTGCGCAACCTCACGAAGCGCTACGGGCGCAACCTCGTCCATCAGCATCTGAATCTGGAGGTTCGCCGCGGCGAGATCGTCACGCTCGTGGGAGGCTCCGGTTCGGGCAAGACCACGCTGGTGCGCCAGATTCTCGGGCTCGAGCGGCCGACCTCGGGCACCATCGAGATGTTCGGCGAAGACATCTCGACCATCGACGCCGAGCGCGCGCGCCTGATGCGCACGCGCACCGGCATGCTGTTTCAGCACGGCGCGCTCTTTTCGTCGCTCACGGTCTACGACAACATCGCCCAGCCTGTGCGCGAGCTCGGCAAGGTGCCGCCCGACCTGCTGCGCGACATCGTGATGCTCAAGCTCGAAATGGTCGGCCTGCCGTGCAAGCACGCCTCGAAGATGCCGGCCGCGCTCTCCGGCGGCATGGTCAAGCGCGTGGGCCTCGCGCGCGCGATCGTGCTGGAGCCGGAACTGCTCTTTCTCGACGAACCCACAGCCGGGCTCGACCCGCGCTCCTCCGACGAAGTGGTCGAACTCATCAGCACGCTGCACCGCGCGCTCGGGCTCACCGTCGTGCTGGTCACGCACGATCTCGACGCGATGGTCGCGCTTTCCACGCGCGTGGCCGTGCTCGCCGAGCGCAAGGTGCTCGTGGCGGCGCCCGTGGAGGAGGCGGCGAGCGTCGATCATCCGTTCATCCGCGAGTACTTCCTCGGCATGCGCGGGCGCCGCGCGCTGCAGGCGCTGCCGCCCGAGCGGCGCGCGAAGCTGCCGGCGGCGGCGCTCGCGTCGGCATCGGTGGGGCTCAAGCCGTGCTAACACCCGCCAACGAAGGAATCTGACCGATGGAAAACAAACCGCATGCGTTCTGGGCGGGCTTGTTCACGATAGGCCTGCTGATCGTGAT
This sequence comes from Paraburkholderia lycopersici, assembly GCF_900096975.1. Taxonomy (GTDB): domain Bacteria; phylum Pseudomonadota; class Gammaproteobacteria; order Burkholderiales; family Burkholderiaceae; genus Paraburkholderia; species Paraburkholderia lycopersici. Next base: position 457,942 of record NZ_FMYQ01000001.1, on the reverse strand, counting down.
CGCGCTCGTCGTCGCCTTTTTCAGCGCCGACCGCGCTGTGCGCGTGCCTTACGACCTCATCTCGCGCTCGAGCGTGACGGGTCTCTATCCCGACGCGGCAGTGCGCTTTCGCGGTCTCGACGTCGGGAAGGTGCAGTCGATCAAGTTCGATCCCCATACGCCGGGCGAGATCCGCATTCGCATCCTCGTCGACGAGAGGGCGCCGATGACGCGTTCCACCTTCGGCACGCTCGCGCTGCAAGGCGTGACGGGCATCGCGTTCGTGCAGCTCGACGACAATGGCGGCGATCTCTCGCCGCTGCATTCGTCGGATTCGCACGTGGCCGAGCTGCCCCTGCGGCCGGGCCTGCTCGACCAGCTTCAGCGCCGCGGCGACGCGCTCTTGCGCAAGCTCGACCGTATCGCGGGCGACGTCGACGACATGCTCTCCGAAGACAACCGCAAGCAGTTGATGGCGACCGTGAACAGCCTGCAACAGGCCGCGAGCAGCGTGAACGTGCTCGCCCGGCAGCTCGAACCGACCACCAGCCGCCTGCCCGGCGCGGTGACCGAGTTGCAGCGCACGCTGCAGTCGACCAACACGCTCATCACGAGCATGAACCGCCCGGACGGCCCGTTCCAGATCAACCTGAACAAGGCCGGCACGGCCGCGGCGCAAGCGGGCGCGGCGCTCACGTCGATCGACGCCTCGATCCAGGACCTTTCGGCGCGCGTGGGCTACGACACGCTGCCGCGCGTCGATTCCCTGACCGACGACGTGCGCTCGGCCATGCGCGCCGTGGATCGCGCGGCCGGCACGTTCAGCACGAGCCCGCACAGCCTGCTGTTCGGCGGCGCGCCGCAGCCTGCGCCGGGGCCCGGCGAGCCGGGCTTCGCCTGGCCGGCCGCGGCGGGGTCGAAGTAAGCCGCGCGAACCGGCTTGCCTGGCCGGCCGCAGTACGTCCGATGTATCCCGCGCGGCGCGGATCGCCGCGCGCAAAAAAGAAGGAACCGCAATGTCACGCACATCCCGCCTGCCACGATCGATGCAACGCGCCGCGGCGACTGGCTTCGCCGGGCCATGCCGCGCCTTGCTGGCGGCGCTCGCGCTCGGCGCGCTCCTTGCCGCGTGCGCGGGCAATCCGACCTCGGTCGTCGACATTCGCTACGACCTCGGTCTGCAGTCGGCGCAGGGTGCAGAAGCTGTGCAGGGCGCGCCCGAAACGTCGCGCGCCAAGCCGCCGCTGAAAGTGCTGGGCGTGGTCGCGCCGCCGCCGCTCGATAACGACGGTATTCTTTACCGCACTGACTTCGACTCGCAGCGCACGGCGCGCTACGCAAACAGCCGCTGGACGATGTCGCCCGCTCGCCTGCTCACGGAACGTCTGCGCACGTCTCTCGGCGCGCAGGCGACCGTGCTTTCGGGCGCCGATGCCGTGCAGGCGCCGATGCTCAAGATCGAGCTGTACGAGTTCGAGCAGGTGTTCGAGAGCTCGACCCGGAGTTCGGGCGTGCTGTCCGCGCGTGCAACGCTGCTCCAGGGCGGCAAGGTGCTGGCGCAGCGCTCCTTCGTCGCGCGCGCGCCGGCGGGCACGCCCGATGCCGCAGGCGGCGTGCGCGCGCTGCAGGCGGCCAGCGACGATTTCGCGAATCAGCTGGGCGCGTGGCTGAGCGCCCAGTCCTTCGCCGGCACGCCTTGATGGCGGTGCGCGGCGCGGTATCGGAGGTTAGAGCGGGATAGCGGCATGATCGAAGCGGGACGGCTCCGGCTGCGCGCCCCGCACGGCGGACGGCGCGGTATGGATGACGGCGAGAGCGGCGGCGACGGCGGCGCGCCTCGCGGCGAGGCTGGCGTGCCTGCCGATGCGTCGGCCGCCGCGCCGGCGGGGCCGGACGTCACGTCGGCTGTATCGTCGGCCGCCGCACGCGAGCCGCTGCCGCACCAGGCCTCGACACTCGCGCGCCAGGCGCTCGCGCTCTATACGGCGCTGATCGTCTACGGCTCGTGGTATCCGTTCTCCGGCTGGCGCTCGCTCGGCCTCAGTCCCTTCGCGTATCTCGGCGATCCCTGGCCGCGCTACTGGACCGTCTTCGACATCGTCACCAACGTGCTCGGCTACATGCCGTTCGGCGTGCTCGTCGTGCTCGCGGCGTGGCCGCGCCGGCGCGGGTTGCCCGCGGTACTGCTCGCGGCTCTCGCGGGCACGCTGTTCTCGGGCCTGATGGAAGCCGTGCAGACCTGGCTGCCCACTCGCGTTGCTTCCAATCTCGATCTCGCCTCGAATGTGCTCGGCGCGCTGCTCGGTGCGGCCCTCGTGGCGCCCGCCACCGGCGCGCTGCTCGAACGCGGCTTCCTGCGCCGCCTGCGCTTTCGCTGGTTCGAGCGCGACGCAGCCGTGCTGATGGTGCTCGCCGCGCTCTGGCCGTTCGCCACGATGTATCCCGCGCCGCGTCTCTTCGGCATGGGCGAGTGGCCGCGCGCGCTGTGGCAGCGTCTGGACGCCTCGATGCAGGACGCCGTGCTCGCATGGACGCCCGCCGCCTGGCATCTGCGCTCGCTGCCCGACATGCTCGCCGCGCGCCTGCCCGACAGCGGCTGGGAGGCGATCGTCGCCACGCTCAACCTGTTCGGCGCGGCGGCGTTCGCGACGCTCCCCCTGCGCACGCGCGCGCCGCGCGCGCGGCTCGTGCTGCTGCTCATCGCGACCACGCTCGCCGTCAAGGTCGGCGCGACCTTCCTGCAGTCGCAAAGCGGACTCATCTTCGACTGGGCGACGCCCGGCGCGCTCGCGGGGCTGGTATGGGGCACGCTCGCGGCGCTTCTCGCGCTGCGCCTGCCGCGCGCCGCGCGAGCGGCGGCGGCGACGCTCGCGCTCGCGGTGGCCCTCGTGCTCGTGAACGTGCTGCCCGTGAATCCCTATTTCGATGTCGTGCTCGCGGACTGGCGCCAGGGCCGCTATCTGCACTTCAACGGGCTCGCGCGCTGGCTCGCGTGGACGTGGCCGTGGGCCGCGCTCGCGTGGACCGCGTTCTCGCTCGAACGCGCCTGGCTCGCGCGGCGCGCGCGTCTTGCCGCGGCGCGCACAGACAAGGGTGCGTGAAGCGTGAAGGGCGCGGGGGGCGCAAAGGCTCGCACGAGCGCAAGCGCCGCAACACGAGCGCCGCACGTGCGTGCGCGTGGCGTGCCTGAGCGTTCGCGCCGCGCTCGTTATAATCGACCGCATCGCGACGTGGCTGCGCGCCCGCGCAACGCCGCGCCTCACGCGCCTCGAGACGTGCCGCGCGCTCAGTGAAGCTCACCCCCCATCGCACGATATTCACCGGTATTCCACGCCATGACCGACTCGTTCTACAAGTACCACGTCTTTTTCTGCCTGAACCAGCGCGAGCCCGGCGCAGACCGCCCGAGCTGCGCGAACTGCAACGCGCAGGCCATGCAGGAGTACGCGAAAAAGCGCGTGAAGCAGCTCGGCCTCGCGGGCCCGGGCCAGGTGCGCATCAACAAGGCGGGCTGCCTCGACCGCTGCGAGGAAGGCCCGACCATCGTCGTGTATCCAGAGGGCACCTGGTACACGTACGTCGACGAGAGCGACATCGACGAGATCGTTGTCTCGCACCTGCAGAATGGCCAGGTGGTCGAACGCCTCAAGATCGACCGCTAAACAGACCGGATGAATGTCCAGAACGTCCAATAAGGACTGCCGCACGATGAACGCCCAGACACAAAAATTCCAGATCGACGGCCCCGCCGGCAAGATCGAATGCGCGCTCGACGTGCCCGACGCCGGCACGACGCAGCGCGGCATCGCGCTCGTCGCGCATCCGCACCCGCTCTTCGGCGGCACGATGGACAACAAGGTTGCGCAAACGCTCGCGCGCACGCTCGTGCAGCTCGGCTACGCGACTTATCGCTCGAACTTTCGCGGCGTGGGCGCGACCGGCGGTACGCACGACAACGGCATCGGCGAGCAGGATGATCTGCTCGAACTGATCGCGCATATGCGCGCGCAACCGGGCCAGGCCGACGTGCCGCTCGTGCTCGCGGGCTTCTCGTTCGGCACCTTCGTGCTCTCGCACGTCGCGAAGCGCTATCTCGAAGCGGGCGGCGCAATCGAACGCATGGTGTTCGTCGGCACCGCGGCGAGCCGCTGGGAAGTCGCCCCCGTGCGCGACGATACGCTCGTGATCCACGGCGAGCTCGACGAAACGGTGCCCATTCTCTCGGTGTACGAATGGGCGCGGCCGCAGGAATTGCCTATCGTCGTGATTCCGGGGGCAGAACACTTCCTGCACCGCAAGCTGCATATCCTCAAGCGCATCATCGTCGACGCATGGCGCTGACACGCGCACAGTTGCCGGTGTCGCGTCGGCTGGATGTTTCGGGGCCCGATGCAGGCGATTCGTCATCCGGCGCAGGGCGGACGAAATGCGTGAAGAAATGCGCGACAGGTATGCGCAAACGTGTGACATCGCGAAAAATCGCCGCGACGCGACGCGTATAATGGTCGCCATTTTTGTGCGTTCCGCGCTGCGATCGACGCAGGCGCGGCGCGAGCATTCCGGTTCTCACAGACCGTGCGCCGCATGGCGCGCTACGTTCATCCCGTCCCCATTCAGCCCGACCTGAACCTATGCGTTTTCTCTCCTCCGGCCAGCCGTCTTCCTTCGTTCCTTCCTCCCTCGTCCGCAATGCCACGCTCGCAGCCCTGCTGCCCGCCTCGCTTCTTGCGAGTGCGGGCGCGTTTGCGCAGGTGCCGCCGCCCGCGGTGAACGCGCGCTCATGGGTGCTCGTCGACGCCACCGCGAACCAGGTGCTCGCCTCCGGCAACCCCGACGAGCGCGTCGAGCCCGCATCGCTCACGAAGCTCATGACCGCGTACCTCGTGTTCGAGGCGCTGCAGACGAAGAAGATTTCGATGGAGCAGGTCGTCACGCCGAGCGAAGCCGTGCGCCGCGTGAAGAACGACGAATCGCGCATGTTCATCGAGGCGAACAAGCCGGTGTCGGTGCACGACCTCGTGTACGGCATGATCGTGCAGTCGGGCAACGACGCGGCTATCGCGCTCGCCGAGCTCGTGGGCGGCAGCGAGTCGAACTTCGTCAACATGATGAACGCCGAGGCGCAGAAGCTCGGCATGGCGCACACGCACTTCGCCGACGTGAACGGCATGCCCGACCCGCAGCACTACACGACGGCCGGCGACCTCGCCACGCTCTCCGCACGCCTGATCCGCGATTATCCCGAGTACTACAGCATCTTCTCGGAGAAGGAGTTCAAGTACAACAACATCCGGCAGCCTAACCGCAACCGCCTGCTGTGGATCGACCCGACCGTCGACGGTCTGAAGACCGGTCACACGCAGGCCGCCGGCTACTGTCTGATCGCGTCGGCCAAGCGTCCGCTCGCGGGCGGCGGCAACCGCCGTCTCGTCTCGGTGATGATGGGCGAGCAGAAGGAGCACGACCGCGTGCAGGACAGCCTGAAGATGCTGAACTACGGCTATAGCGCGTACGACACCACGCGCATCTACCAGGCGAATCAGGCTGTGGCGACGCCGCGCGTCTACAAGGGCACGCTCGACGCCGTGAAGGTCGGCGTGCAGAAGGACCAGTACGTGACGCTGCCCAAGGGCGCCGCCGACAAGGCCAAGCCGCAGATCGAACTCACGAGCCCGCTGATCGCGCCGCTCACGGTCGGCCAGCAGGTCGGTTCGGCGAAGTTCGTGGGCGCGGACGGCAAGGTGCTCGCGCAGTTCCCGGTCGTCGCGCTCGAAGCGGTGCCGCAAGCCGGTATCGTCGGCCGCGTGTGGGACTCGCTCATGCTCATGGTCAACAAGAAGAAGTGATGGCGGGCGCTCCTTCGGCCAGTCGACCGGCTGCGGCGGCGCAGGCCGCCGAGCCGCTCGTCTGGCTCAACGGCGAACTCACGCCGCTTTCCGAAGCGCGCATTCCCGTGCTCGATCGCGGTTTCATCTTCGGCGACGGCATTTACGAAGTCGTGCCCGTGTACGCGCTCGTCGTGGGCGAGGGCGAGGAAGCCGCGCGCATGCGTGTGCCGTTTCGCATCGCGCAGCATCTTGCGCGTCTCGAACGCTCGCTCGGGAAGGTCGGCATTGCGAATCCGTTCGACGAAGCGGGCTGGCGCGCGCTCGTCGCGCGTCTGATCGGGGCGAACGAAGCGGCGGGCGCGCTCGCCCGCGACGGTCACGCCAACGTCTACGTGCAGGTCACGCGCGGCGTTGCGCCGCGCGGCCATGCGTTTCCCGCGGCGGCGACGCCCACCGTGTTCGCCATGGTCAATCCGCTCAAGCTGCCCGGCGACGCGCAGCGCGAGCACGGCGTGCGTTGCGTGACGGCGCAAGACGAGCGCTGGCTCCATTGCGACATCAAGTCGACCTCGCTGCTCGGCAACGTGCTGATGGCGCAGTACGCGGCGGAGCACGACGCGTTCGAGACGATCCAGCTGCGCGACGGCTGGCTGACCGAGGCGTCTTCGGCGAACGTGTGGGTCGTGAAGCATGGCGCGCTCTTCGCGCCGCCGCGCAGCAACCGGATTCTCGAAGGCATTCGCTACGGTCTTGTCGAGGAGCTGGCCGGGGAATGCGGCGTGCGCTTCGAGGCGCGCGAGATCGCCGAGGCCGAACTGCGCGAAGCCGACGAGATCCTCGTGACCTCGGCGACGAAGGAAGTGCTGGCTGTCGTCGCACTCGACGGCAAGCCGGTGGGCGGCGGCTCGCCGGGCCCGGTCCATGCCGCGCTTTACGCGGCTTACCAGCGCGCCAAGCAACGTGAAGCGCAGGTGCAGGCGCAGGCATTGCGCGCGGCGGCTGCCGACCTGCAGGAAGTGGAGAAATGAACGTGACCCAGAACGCCAATCCGGCCAACCCCGAAGCGAAAGCATCGCTGATCGAATTCCCCTGCGATTTCCCCATCAAGGTGATGGGCAAGACGCATCCGGAATTCCAGGACACCATCGTCACGGTGCTGCGTGAATTCGACGGCGGCTTCGACGCCACGACCATCGAGTCGCGTCCGTCTAGCGGCGGCAACTACACGGGCCTCACCGTCACCGTGCGCGCTACGAGCCAGATGCATCTCGACGACATCTACCGCGCGCTCACCGGCCATCCGATGGTGAAGATCGTGCTGTAAGCGTTAGCGTTTCGCCGACGGCGATTCGAACGGCAAGGGCCGCAACGAGCGGCCCTTGCCGCATCCGCGATCGGCGGCCTTTCAGGGCATGTCGCCCACGCGCGCCCGTTGCGCCGCGGCGGCGGCCGTCATCAGCGGGCCCGCCTCGCAGGCGTCCTCGTAAAGCCGCCGAAAGCGCGCGACCTCGTCGAATACCCAGTCGCGGAACGCCTGCACGCGCTCGGTCTGCATGCGCTGCGGCGGGCAGATGAAGTAGTAGCGCCACGGGCTCGGCCCATCGACGTCCTTGAAAAGGCGCACGAGTCGGCCGAGCGTGATCTCGTGCATGGCGAGCGAGCGGCGCACGAGCGCGATGCCCTGGCCGTCCATGGCCGCCTGCAGCAGGTTCGACGAGTCCTGGTAGAGCACGCCGCGCTTCGGTTCGGGCAGATCCTGAAGACTGGCCGCGTCGAACCAGGGGCGCCAGAGCTCGTCGTCGGAGCGCAGGAGCGGTAGCTTCGCGAGTTCGCGCGGGTCGGTGGGCAGCACGCCGCCGTTGAAATCGGGCGAGCAGGCGGGGAAGAAGATTTCGTCGAGCAGCAACTCGGCGTGCAGGCCGGGATAGTGCCCGTAGCCGAAGCGGATGGCCACGTCGACATCGTCGCGTGCGAAATCGGTGAGCGAATTCGTGGATTGCAGCTCGACGTCCCACTGCGGATGCGCCTCGATAAAGCGGCCGATGCGCGGCGTGACCCAGCGCGCGGCAAACGACGACAGCATCGAGACGACGAGGCGCCGGTCGCGGTCGCCAGCACGGATTTCCTGGGTGGCGTGCGCAAGCTGGTTGAGCGCGTCGCGCACCTGGGCGGCGTAGCGGCGCCCGGTGTCGGTCACGCGCACGCGCTTGCCGTCGCGCGCGAAAAGCGCCACGCCGAGCTCGGCTTCGAGCGCGCGGATCTGGTGGCTCACGGCGCCGTGCGTGACGAAGAGCTCGTCGGCTGCGCGCGAGAAGCTTTCGTGGCGGGCGGCGGCCTCGAAGGCCTTGAGCGCATTCAGCGCGGGTAGCTGACGCAAGTCCATATCGTATTTTTTCTCACATAGCCGTGAAAATTGATCGTTTTGCCCGATCCCTTATGGTGTCTACGATTGTAGCCATCAGAGCAGGTCGTTCGGAGGCAAAAATGAGAGAAATTTCTTCGGATATCACGTTTGAAGTGGCAGTCAATCAGACCGCATCGGTGCGCGTGGCGCGCAGCACGCGGCTGACCGTCCGGTGCGGCACCGTCTGGGTCACGCGCAGCGACGACACCGCCGATTACTGGCTGGAGCCCGGGCACACGCTGCGCCTGCGGCGCGGCGAGCGGCTATGGATCGGCGCGGAAGGTGGGGCGCCGGCCTGGGTGGCGTTCGCGGCGCCGTCGCGGCTCGGCGAGCGCGTGGTCGATTGGGGCGCGCGCGTGGCGCAGCGCGCGGGCGTCCACATCGGCGACGGCTGGCGGACCGTTTGACGGCGCAAGCCGGCGTTCGATAACGGCGCATAACGGCGGCGGGAGGCACACCCGCCGCCATTATGCGCAGCGTGCCCGGCGCGCTCGTCCCGAATTCGGTAAACTCCCGAAATCATGTGCGCCACCCCGGTTTCATCCCAGCAAATCCCTTCCGACCCCGGCGTAGTCGAGGTCGCATCCCAGGAGGCAACTGCCGTCGTCGTGCGCTGGCGCGGTAACGAGGCGTATCAAACGAGCTTCGACGCCATGCGCGAGTTCACGGCCGCCCGCGACGCCAATACCCCCGACGAAATCTGGCTCGTCGAGCATCCGCCCGTGTTCACGCTCGGCCAGGCCGGCAAACCGGAGCATCTGCTCGTGGCCGACAGCGGCATTCCGCTTGTGCAGATCGATCGCGGGGGGCAGATCACCTATCACGGGCCGGGGCAGGTGGTGGCGTATCTGCTGCTCGACTTGCGGCGCAGGAAGCTGATGGTGCGCGAGCTCGTCACGCTCATCGAGAGCGCCGTGATCGAAACGCTGGCGGCGTATAATCTCGCCGGCGAGCGCAAGGCCGGCGCGCCCGGTATCTACGTGCCGCAAGAGGCGACCGGCGCGAGCGCGCCGCACGCGGGCGCGAAAGTCGCCGCCCTCGGCCTGAAGATCCGCAACGGCTGCAGCTATCACGGCGTGAGTCTGAACGTGTCGATGGATCTGAGCCCGTTTCTCGCGATCAACCCGTGCGGCTACGCGGGCCTCGAAACCGTCGACATGGCGACGCTCGGCGCAGAGGCGGGCTGGCGCGACGTGGCCGCCACGCTGGCAGCGCGGCTCGAGGCGAATCTCGCCGCGCACGCCGCAACAATTCTTTCGGTGGCCGAAGCGGCTGCCACAGACCCTTCAGCCGAAGCGGCTGCAGTGGACCCGGCTGCACACGCAGCCCCAGGCGGGCAACCGCCGCAACCGCAGGCTGGCGTTGCACCGGCGGCCTGACTGGATCGAAAGCATGACTGACGCAACTGCGAACCCCGCCGCGAATCCGGCCACCAGCGCCGTCGACGGCGTTCCCTACGACGCCACCGCAAAACAGAAGGCGCAGGCCAAGACCTCGCGCATTCCGATCAAGGTCATTCCCATCGAGAAGCTCAAGAAGCCCGAATGGATCCGCGTGAAGGCGGCCACGGGCAATTCGCGCTTCTACGAAATCAAGAACATCCTGCGCGAGCACAACCTGCACACGGTCTGCGAGGAAGCGAGCTGCCCGAACATCGGCGAATGCTTCGGCAAGGGCACCGCGACGTTCATGATCATGGGCGACAAATGCACGCGCCGCTGCCCGTTCTGCGACGTCGGCCACGGCCGTCCCGATCCGCTCGACGCGGACGAGCCGGCAAATCTCGCGCGCACCATCGGCGCGCTCAAGCTCAAGTACGTCGTGATTACGAGCGTGGACCGCGACGACCTGCGCGACGGCGGCGCCGGGCACTTCGTGGAGTGCATCCGCCAGGTGCGCGAGCAGTCGCCGCAAACCCGCATCGAGATCCTCACGCCCGATTTCCGCGGGCGCCTCGATCGCGCGCTGCAGATCCTCAACGCCGCGCCGCCCGACGTCATGAACCACAACCTCGAAACGGTGCCGCGTCTCTACAAGGAAGCGCGCCCGGGTTCGGACTACGCGCACTCGCTCAAGCTGCTCAAGGACTTCAAGGCGCTGCATCCCGAAGTCGCGACGAAGTCGGGGCTGATGGTGGGCCTTGGCGAAACCGAAGAGGAAATCCTTCAGGTGATGCGCGACCTGCGCGCGCACGACGTCGACATGCTGACGATCGGCCAGTACCTCCAGCCTTCGGAGCACCATCTGCCGGTGCGCGCCTACGTGCATCCCGACACCTTCAAGATGTACGAGGAAGAGGCGTACAAGATGGGCTTCACGCACGCGGCCGTCGGCGCGATGGTGCGTTCGAGCTATCACGCCGATCTGCAGGCGCATGGGGCCGGGGTGGTTTGAGCCTCGCGCTTCCCGCATGCACGCAACGAAAAGCCCGCTGAAAAGCGGGCTTTTCGTTTTGCGCCGCCCTCGAGCGGCGTGAGCCGCCGATCCATCGCTCGCCATCCGGTCCTGCATGAAAAGCAATGCTTCAGCGGCGTCATTAGCTATCGCGGATAAATTAGAACCGCCCGCCGCCAGACTCCCTATAGTCGGAACCTTCATTCACTCGAACGTCGTTCCGCCGGAGTCTCTCGATGAACCCACGCGCTCTTCCCGCTTTCGCCCGCCGCCCGCGCATCGCCGCCGTCGCATTCGCCGCCGCCTGCCTTGCCGCCGCGTTCGGCGCGCCGCGCGCGCATGCCGAAACGCGTGAGGTCGTGATCGCGTATCAAGACATGGTGGTGCCGTGGCGTTATGCGCAGGCGACCGGCGAAGTCGAGAAGGAGACCGGCTACAAGGTCACCTACCGCAAGCTCGCGAGCGGCGCCGACGTGATCCGCGCGCTGGCCTCGGGCTCGGTGCAGCTCGGCGAGGCCGGTTCGAGCCCGATCGCCGCGGGCCTCTCGCAGGGCGTGGACCTCTCGCTCTTCTGGATCCTCGACAACATCAACGACGCCGAGGCGCTCGTCGCGCGCGACGGTTCGGGCGTGACGAGCGTCGCGGGCCTCAAGGGCAAGACGATCGGCGTGCCGTACGTCTCGACCTCGCACTTTCACGCGCTCGTCGCGCTGCAGAACGCGGGCGTGAATCCCGCCGACGTGAAGATCGTCAATCTGCGTCCGCCCGAGGTCGCGGCGGCCTGGCAGCGCGGCAACATCGACGCGACCTACATCTGGGACCCGGTGCTCGCGCAGGTGAAGAAGAACGGCAAGGTGCTGATTACCTCGGGCCAGGTGGCGAAGGCCACGGGCAAGGCGACCTTCGACGGCTTCGTGGTCGACAAGCGCTTCGCGAAGGACAACGGCGAGTTCGTCGCGAAGTTCGTGAAGGTGCTCGCCGCCGCCGACGCCGATTACAGCGCGCATCGAAGCGCGTGGAACGCGGCCTCGGCGCAGGTTCAGGCCGTGGCGAAGGAGTCGGGCGCGAATGCCGACGAGGTACCCGCGAGTCTCGCGCTCTATGCGTTCCCGACGCCCGCCGAGCAGGCTTCGAAACAGTGGCTGGGCGGCGGCGCGCAGTCGGGCGCAGCGCAGTCGCTGCTCGCGACGGCGACCTTCCTCAAGCAGCAGGGCACGATCCAGAACGTGCTGCCCGATTACTCGGTGGGCGTCGATCCGCAGTACGTGCAGCGCGCCGCTTCGCATTGAGCCGCACCGGGCATGAGGAGTCTCGCATGAGCGCGCTCTCGATCCGCGATCTCACCGTCATTTACGAAGGCGCACAACGCGGTGCGCCGCCGAACGTGGCGCTCGCGAACGTGAACCTCGACGTGGCGAGCGGCGAGTTCGTCGTGGCGCTTGGCGCATCGGGCTGCGGCAAAACCACGTTGCTCAACTGCATCGCGGGCTTCATCGAGCCTGCGCAGGGCGAGGTGCGCGTGAACGGCGCGCGCGTCGAAGGGCCGGGCGCCGAGCGCGGCGTCGTGTTCCAGAAGCATGCGCTGCTGCTGTGGCTCGACGTGCTGGAGAACGTCGCGCTCGGCCTGCGCTTTCGGCGGGTGCCGAAAGCCGAGCGCGAGCGCATTGCGCGCGAGCAGCTCGCGCTCGTGGGGCTGGAGGCGCAGGCGCGCGAGCGCGTCTATGCGCTTTCGGGCGGCATGCAGCAGCGCGTGGGCATTGCACGCGCGCTCGCGAGCGATCCGCGGATCCTCCTGATGGACGAGCCGATGGGCGCGCTCGACGCCATGACGCGCGAACAGGTGCAGACGCTCGTGCTCGACGTCTGGGCGCGCACGAAGAAGACGGTGTTCTTCATCACGCACAGCGTGGAGGAGGCGCTTTTTCTCGCGACGCGCATCGTGGTCATGACGCCGGGGCCTGGCCGCATCGAGCGCGAATACGAGGTGCCGTTCGCGCGGCAGTATCTCGCCACGCGCGATGCGCGTGCGGTGAAGTCGTCGGCGGAGTTCATCGCGTGGCGCGAGCAGCTCGTCGATTTGCTGCACGCGGACGCCGGCGAGCGCGCACTCGCCGCACATGAGGGGCTGGCATGAGCGTGCCGCAAGAGTCGTTGGGAGAGGTTGCGTTGAAGGCGCATCGTGCGATACCGGCCGGCCACGCGCAAACGAAGCGCTCGGCGGTCTGGCGCATGCCCGGCGAAGGGCCGACGGCGGCGCTGAGCGCGGTCTCCGTGGCGGCGCTCGCGCTGCTCTGGTGGCTTGCCACGCATCTGCACTGGCTGCCGCCGCTCTTTCTGCCGACGCCCGAGGCCGTCTGGCAAGCCTTCGCCGACGCCTGGCACGGCCGCATCCAGGGCGGGCTGCCGCTTTCCGAACATCTGTTGTGGAGCGCGCTGCGCGTGTTCGGCGCATTCCTGCTCGCGGTGGTGACGGCGGTTCCCGTCGGCATCCTGATGGGCGTGTCGCGCATCGCGCGGGGCCTGCTCGATCCGCCGCTGGAGTTCTACCGCCCGCTGCCGCCGCTCGCCTATCTGCCGCTCGTGGTGATCTGGTTCGGCATCGACGAGACGGCCAAGATCGTCGTCATCTGGCTCGCCTGCTTCGCGCCCATCGCCATGGCCGCGCGCGCCGGCGCGAAGAGCGCGAGCGTCGAACAGATTCGCGCGGCGGCGTCGCTCGGCGGCAGCTTCGCGCAGATCGTGCGCTTCGTCGTGCTGCCTGCCGCGCTGCCGGAGATACTCACGGGGCTGCGCATCGCCATCGGTTTCGGCTGGACGACGCTCGTGGCCGCGGAGATGGTCGCCGCCACGGCGGGCCTCGGTCAGATGGTGCTCAACGCGTCGAGCTTCCTGCGCACCGACGTCGTGGTGATGGGCATCGTGCTGATCGGGCTGATCGCCTGGGGCTTCGATCTGGGCATGCGCGCGCTGGAGCGGCGGCTCGTGCCGTGGAAAGGGCGGGGCTGACCGGCGGGCGCGCCGCCGTTTCTGGAAATCCGAACACCCATGAGGCGCGATTCTGGAAAACCAGATTCGCGCCTGCGCTCGCCTGATAAAAATCCTTATAAATCAATCGTGTGAGCGTCCCGGCGCGCTGGCATCGACCTTGCAAACAGAAAACGCGCGGCCGCCCCCCGGCCGCGACATAAAAAAGCAAGGAGACAGCCGATGTCCGATCCCATCTTCCGGTTTCGCTGATCCCCAGTTTCGTCCTGTCGCGGCCCGAACCCGCTTCGTTCCGGCCATTGGCTTAACTCATTCGCAGGAACCATCGTGAAGAAACCTCTCCACAAAGTCCTTTACTTCCAGGTGATCGTGGCGATCGTCGTCGGCGTGGTGCTCGGCCATTACTGGCCCGCCATCGGCATCGACATGAAGCCGCTCGGCGACGCCTTCATCAAGCTCATCAAGATGGTGATCGGGCCGATCATCTTCTGTACCGTCGTGACCGGCATCGCCGGCATGGAGGACATGAAGAAGGTGGGCCGCGTGGGCGGCAAGGCGCTGCTCTATTTCGAGATCGTCTCGACCTTCGCGCTCGTGCTCGGTCTCATCGCCACGCACGTGCTGAAACCCGGCGCGGGCTTCAACGTCGACGTGCACACGCTCGACGCCAAGGCCGTGGCGAGCTACGCAGAGAAGGCGCACGGCCAGAGCAGCGTCGACTTCCTGATGCACATCATTCCCGACACGATCACGTCGGCCTTCGCGCAGGGCGAAATCCTGCAGATCCTGCTCGTCGCGCTGCTGTTCGGCTCGGTGCTCGCGCAGATCGGCGAGCGCGGCCGCGTGGTGACCGACTTCATCGAGAGCGTGTCGAGCGTGCTGTTCGGCGTCGTCAAGATCGTCACGAAGCTCGCGCCCATCGGCGCGTTCGGCGCGATGGCGTTCACCATCGGCAAGTACGGCGTGGGCTCGCTCATTCCGATGCTCAAGCTCATCGGCACGTTCTACCTCACGTCGATCGTGTTCGTGCTCGTCGTGCTCGGCGCGATCGCGCGCTTCACGGGCTTCTCGATCATCCGCTTCGTTTCCTACATCAAGGAAGAGCTGCTGATCGTGCTCGGCACGAGCTCGTCGGAATCGGCGCTGCCGCAACTGATGCAGAAGCTCGAACGCCTCGGCTGTTCGCGCTCGGTGGTGGGCCTCGTGGTGCCGACCGGCTATTCGTTCAACCTCGACGGCACCAACATTTATATGACGATGGCGGTGCTCTTCATCGCCCAGGCGACCAACACCGACCTCACGTGGACGCAGCAGCTCACGCTGCTCGCGGTGACGATGCTCACCTCGAAGGGCGCGAGCGGCGTGACCGGCGCAGGCTTCATCACGCTCGCGGCGACGCTCGCGGTGGTGCCGACCATCCCGCTCTCGGGCATGGTGCTGATCCTCGGCATCGACCGCTTCATGAGCGAGTGCCGCGCGCTCACGAACATCGTCGGCAACGGCGTGGCGACGGTCGTGGTCTCGGCGTGGGAGAAAGAGCTCGACCGCAACAAGCTGCGCGCCGTGCTCTCGGGCGAGGTCGAAGAGGTGAAGGAAGGCGCGCGCGTGTAAGCCGCGCGGCGGGCGGCGGGCGCAGATGCCCCCGCCTGGATCCCGATATCAGTTTCGTCGTTTTGCGGCTCCGGCCGTGGGCGGCGCGCCGTTTCCCCTGCGTCCGCGCCGCCCGTTTTTGCTTGTCCAGACGCTGCCGCCGATGTCGCCAGGGTGCCGTCCAGGCGCACCCGATGCCCCGCGTTCACCCCGGACGCGACCCGCTGCGCGTGTGCCACAATCTCCTTCATTTCCCATCGACTGCCTGGAAGCCGCTCACGTGACGCGCCGCCTCATCATCCTCTTCGCGCTCGCCGCCGGGCTCGTCGCGGTCTGCGCGCTCACGTGGGCGCTCACATGGCAGACCGGCATCGACGCGCTGCGCCGCAACGCCGCCGTGCGCGGCGATCGCACGGCGGCCTCGCTCAAGAGCACGCTGGAGCGTTACGACTCGCTGCCTTACATCGTCGGCGAGCATCCGCTCGTGCAAGACGTGCTGGTCGATCCGAGACCCGAATGGGTGGCCGCCGCGAACCGTTATCTCGAAGACGTGAACCGCCACGCGCGCGCCACGACGACCTACATCATCCGCGCCGACGGCATGAGCGTCGCGGCCAGCAACTGGCGCGATCCCGACAGCTTCGTCGGCGTGGACTACCGCTTCCGGCCGTATTTCATCGATGCGGTGAAGGGCGGCGTCGGCCGCTTCTTCGGCATCGGCACGATCTCGCACGACCCCGGCTACTACGTGTCGCAGCCCGTGCGGCGCAACGGCAGGATCGTCGGCGTGGCCGTGGTCAAGCTCAATCTCGAATGGTTTCCGGGCACCGATGCGTCCGAGCCGCTGCTCGTCACCGACGACCACGGCGTGATCTTTCTTTCCTCGGTGCCCGCGTGGAAGTACCGCACGGTGCGCCCGCTGCCGCCGGCCGTGATCGCCTCGATCGACGCGACGCGCCAGTACGCGAGCGAGCCGATCGCGCCTTTGCCGGCCAGCGTCGAGCGCGTGCTGCAGGGCGACGCCGACATCGTGCGCATGGGCGCCGGCATCCGCGCGCCGCGCTACCTGGAAACGCGCCGCTCGCTGGGCGAGCCCGACTGGCGTCTCGTCACGATGTCGTCGATCGATCCTGTGCTGGTGGCCTCGCGCAACGCGACCATCATGACGGGCTTCGGCTACGTTTCGCTCTGCCTGTTCGGCTTCTACTGGCGCATGCGGCGCGCGCGCGTGAGGGAGGTGATGCGTAGCCGCGCGATGCTGCAAAAGGCCTACGCGATGCTCAACGAGCGCGTGGCCGAGCGCACCGCCGACCTCTCGCAGGCGAACGAGCGCCTGCAGCGCGAGGTGGCGGAGCGCACGCGCGCGGAAAGCGTGCTGCGCGCGACCCAGGACGAACTGATCCAGGCGAGCAAGCTCGCCGCGCTCGGACAGATGGCGGCCGGCATCACGCATGAGCTGAACCAGCCGCTCGCGGCGCTGCGCAGCTTCTCGGACAACACGCGCGTCTTTCTCGAGCGCGGCCAGTACGCGGCGGCGACCGACAACCTGGAGGCGATCGCCTCGCTCACCGAGCGCATGGGCAAGATCGTCAACCAGCTCAAGCTGTTCGTCGGGCGCGCGCGGCCGAAGAGCGCGCGCGCCCCGGTTGCGCGGGCGCTGCGCAACTCGCTGGCGTTGCTCGGCAAGCGGCTCGACGGCGTGCGCGTGACTCTCACGCTCGCCGAGGACGGCGTGCCGCCCGTGCCGCTCGACATCCACGCTGAGCATCCCGATCTCGTTGCGCAGAGCGACGACCTGCGGCTCGAACAGGTGCTCATCAATCTGTTCGGCAATGCGCTCGACGCCGTGGCGGGCGCGCCGTCGCCATGCATCGCGATCGACGTGCAGGCGAGCGCCGCGACGCTTGCCATCGCCGTGCGCGACAATGGTCCCGGCATTCCCGAGGACGTGCTGCCGCGTCTCTTCGAGCCGTTCTTCACGACGAAGGAGATGGGGCAGGGGCTCGGCCTCGGCCTTGCGATTTCCTCGTCGATCGCCCGCGACTGCGGCGGCGCGCTCACTGCGGGCAACGAACCGGAGGGCGGCGCGCGCTTCGTGCTGACGTTGCGCCGCGCTCGCGCGGACGCCGCGAGCGCGGCGCAGGTTGCCGGGTCGTGATCGCACATGAATCAGGATGACGAACGAATGGTGAACACCACGCCCGGCCGGGTGCTTTATGTAGAGGATGACGAACTGGTGCGCCGCGCCGGCGTGCAGAGCCTCCAGCTCGCCGGCTTCGACGCCGTGGGCTTCGCGAACGCCGAAGCGGCGCTGCCGCTAATCGACGCCGAATTCGCGGGCGTCGTGGTGAGCGACATCCGCCTGCCTGGCATCAGCGGCCTCGATCTGCTCGCGCAGTGTCACGAGCGCGCGCCCGACGTGCCCATCATCCTCGTGACGGGCCACGGCGACATCTCGATGGCGGTGCAGGCCATGCGCGACGGCGCTTACGATTTCATCGAAAAGCCGTTCGCCTCCGAGCGCCTCATCGAAACGGTGCGGCGCGCGCTGGAGCGGCGCCTGCTGATGCTCGAAAACCTTGCGCTGCGCCGCGAGCTGGCGGGGCAGAGCGCGCTCGCGCCGCGCATCATCGGCAAGAGCCCGGCGATCGAGCAGGTGCGCCGTCTCATTGCGAACGTCGCGCCGACGGATGCCTCGGTGCTGATCAACGGCGACACCGGCGCCGGCAAGGAACTGATCGCGCGCAGCCTGCACGAGCTTTCTGCCCGGCATGACAAGCCGTTCGTCGCCGTGAACTGCGGTGCGCTGCCCGAGCCGATGTTCGAGTCGGAGATGTTCGGCTACGAGGCCGGCGCGTTCACGGGCGCGGCCAAACGCCGGATCGGCAGGCTCGAGCACGCGAGCGGCGGCACGCTCTTTCTCGACGAGGTCGAGAGCATGCCGCTTTCCTTGCAGGTGAAGTTGCTGCGCGTGCTGCAGGACGGCGTGCTGGAGCGGCTAGGCTCGAACCAGCCGGTGCGGGCCGATCTGCGCGTGGTTGCGGCGGCCAAGGGCGACATGAGCGAGCTCGTCGCAGCGGGGACCTTCCGGCGCGACCTGCTCTACCGGCTGAACGTCGTGACGATCGCGCTGCCGCCGCTGGCGGAGCGCCGCGAGGACATCGTGCCGCTCTTCGAGCATTTCCTGCTCGATGCGGCGGTGCGCTACCAGCGGCCCGCGCCGCTCCTCACCGAGCGCGACCGCATGCGCCTCGCGCAACGTGACTGGCCGGGCAACGTGCGCGAGTTGCGCAATGCGGCGGACCGCCGGGTGCTCGGGATTCCCGACGATCTTTCGGCGAGCGCGACGGGCGGTGCCGACGACGCGCTGCCGCTCAAGGAGCGCGTGGAGCAGTACGAACGCGCGCTGATCGCCGACGCCTTGCAGCAGAGCAATGGCACCGTCGCCCAGGCCGCCGAGCGGCTGCAGATGGCGAAGGCTACGCTGTACGAGAAGATTCGCCGTTACGGGCTCGTGGCGCGCGGCGAAGCTTAGAGGCGGCGGCGCGCCAAGGTACAAGCCGGCGCAAGCAGGCGCAAAAAAAAGCAGCGGGGTTTCCGCTGCTTTTTTTGTTGGCTACGAGCCGCGCGTCAGGTCGCAAGCGCCTTTTGCAGCAACTGGTCGAGTTCCGCGAACTGCGGCTCGCCCACGTAGCGCTTGAGGATCTTGCCGTCGCGGCCGATCACGAACGTGGTCGGCGTAAGCTGGACGTTGCCGAACTGCCTCGCCGCCGAGCCGTCGTCCATCGCTACCTTGAACGGCAACTGACGCGTTTGCGCATAGTTGGCGACATACATCGGCGCGTCGTAGTTCATCGCCACGGCCACGAACTCGAGACCTTCGCCCTTGAAGCGATTATAGGTCTGGATCATCTGCGGCATTTCCTGCATGCAGGTGGAGCAGCTCGTGGCCCAGAAGTTGACGAGATAGACCTTGCCCTTGAGATCGCTCGTGGAGACCTTCTGGCCGGACAGCAGCGTGAAGGTCGCGTCGGGCACGCGCTGCTGGCTGCCGAAGAATGCGAAGTAGCCGGCCATGGCGATCGCGACCACGACGACCGCCGCGCCGATGCGGCGGATCGCGCCGGAACGTGCGTTTGAAGAGTTCGGGGATGCTGCGGTCATGAGCCTCGCCTCGTGCGCCGAAGGGCGCGGGTATGGAGCCGGATAATTGTAGCGCCGAATTTCCCGGCATAGCGGTTGCGGCACGACATCCGGGCGCACGCCGACGGATAATGACGCGCACCTTTCACTCTCGTGACGATCCGCGTCTCATGGTCTTAGCCAAGCTTCGCCGTTTCCGCCTTCCGTTGAGCGGGTTGAACGCTTCTGTGCGCGCCTTCGTTCGTGTTCGCGCGCCGACGCTGGGTGTGCTCGCAACGGCGTTCGCGCTGGCCGCCTGTTCGCCTGCTTACGACTGGCGCACGATCTCGAACGATGACGGTGGCTATACCGTCGATCTGCCCGCCAAGCCCGACAAGGACGAGCGCAGCATCGACGTGAACGGCGCGCCGATGCGCATGCGCGTGCAAACGGCCGAAGTCGCCGGCGACGTGTTCGTGGTCGGCACGCTCGAACTGCCGGACGCGCAGCCCGCGACGCAGCAAAAAGCGCTCGACTTCCTGCGCGCGGGCCTCGCGCGCAACGTGAGCGCGGCTCCGGAGGCGCACCCCGTGGCGGTGCCGCTTGTCGCGGGCGGCTCGGTCGAGGGCGTGGAGATGCGCATGGCGGGCAAGGCCGGCGCCAATGGCGAGACGCGCACGATCCACGCACGCCTCGTCGCGAAGGGCGCGCGCGTCTACCAGGTGGCGATCGTCGGGCGCGCCGAGCCGCCAGCCGAGCAGGTCGACCAGTTCTTCGGATCTTTCAGGCTTTACTGAACACCTGGACTGCGCGGAACGCATGGCGCAGCGGCCGGCATTTGAACCCCGAAACGAAGATTGCGCTGGAGGTTTATGCGCTAATTGCCGGATTTGATTGAGGGTTTACGGGTTACCCACAAGTGCTGTGGGTAACTTTGTGGAAAAACACGATGCATGAGCCGCAAACGTCCGTCCTGTGGGCTTTCTGTTAGTTTTTAATGTTTTTCCACAAATCCAGAAAACCAGAAGAATCAATGGGTTACGGAAGAAGCCAAAACGTAATGCGAACCATGCACGAAACAGGGCCCAAAAAGACAATATGTGCATAAGTCAAGTCTTGACTTCGATTTATTGACGCTATCCACATTCCCGGCTTGTAGAAACGCGGCCAGGTTCTTCCCTGCAGATTCGCTGGAGATACGGGCTAACGCCCGGCAAATACGCGACGATACTGCACGGCCTCGGCCACATGCGCGGCATCCGGCATGCGCGCGCCCGCGAGATCGGCAATCGTGCGCGCGACCTTGAGGACGCGATAGTGCGCGCGCGCAGACCAGCCGAAGCGCTCGCCCGCCTCGCGCAGCAGCGTTTCTGCGGCGGCGTCCGGCTGGCAGACCGCGTCGGTCTCGCGCCCGCTCAATTCACGATTCGTTTTGCCCTGGCGCGCCAGTTGGCGCTCGCGCGCGGTCTGCACGCGTTCGGCGATCGCGGCGCTCGGCTCGGCGTGCATGCTGGAGCGCGCTGCCAGTTCGGCGGGCGGCAGCGCCGGAATCTCGATCTGGATGTCGATGCGGTCCAGCAGCGGTCCCGAGAGCTTGCGCAGGTAGCGCGCGGCGCTTTCCGGCGTGCAGCGGCAACGCCCGGCGGGATCGCCGCGCCAGCCGCACGGGCACGGGTTCATGGCGGCAACGAGTTGGCACGCGGCGGGGAAGTCGGTTTGCCAGGCGGCGCGCGAGATCGTGATCGAGCCCACTTCGAGCGGCTCGCGCAGCGTTTCGAGCACGTGCCGATCGAATTCGGTCAACTCGTCGAGGAACAGGACCCCTAAGTGCGCCAGCGTGATCTCGCCCGGTTGCGGCGGATTGCGCCCGCCGATCAGCGCGGCGGCGCTCGACGAGTGATGCGGCGCACGAAACGGCCGCTGCCTCCACTGCTGCGGCGTGAAGCCGATCGCGCTGGCCGAGAGCAGCGCCGCGGAAGCCAGCGCCTCGTCGTCGGTCATGGGCGGCAGCAAGCCTGGCAGGCGCGCGGCAAGCATCGACTTGCCGGCGCCCGGCGGTCCCACCATCAGGATATAAGGCCAAATAAACCCACCCTCGAGCCAATTGAACCCAGCCGGGCGGCTATAGCATTTGGCCTTGTGATAGATTAGCCCGGTCCCTACTTTTGCCGCCCGTCCCGTGCCTGCCACCCCCACGCCAAAGGCGTATTCATACATCCGCTTTTCGACACCCGAACAACAGAAGGGCGATTCGGATCGGCGGCAGACCGAACTTTCACGAAAGTACGCCGAAGCCAACGGGCTGACTCTTGATGAAAACCTGACGTATCGAGATCTTGGCGTATCGGCATTCGACAAGTCGAACATCAGGAACGGCGAACTCGGTGCTTTTCTTCGCGCCATCGACTCCGGTGCTGTCGAGCCGGGATCGTATCTGCTCGTAGAGTCGCTCGACCGGCTTTCGCGGGCGAAGGTTACAGATGCACTCGAAGTCTTCATGTCGATCATCAATCGCGGCATTCGTCTGGTGACACTGGCTGATGGCCGGGAATACAGCAAGGAAAAGATCAATGAGCAATTCACCGAACTGATCATTTCGATTGTCGTTATGTCTCGCGCCCACGAAGAGTCGCTAACGAAAAGTCGGCGCTTGAAGGAGGCTTGGAAAGCGAAGCGCGGAAGAATTGGCGACGCGAAGCTAACCGAAATTGCCCCTGCATGGCTAAAGCTGAACGAAGATAGAACGGCCTATGATCTCGTTCCGGATCGTGTGGAGCTTGTTCAACGCATGTTTGAATGGTCGAAAGATGGGATCGGTTCAGAGACCATCGCCCGCCGATTGAACCAGCAGGACGTGCCGAATTGGGGAACACGTTCTGCCGACCAATGGCACGCGTCGTACATCAAAAAGATTCTCGATAACCGCGCGGTGCTCGGTGAGTTCCAACCGCATACGATTGTTGACGGCAAGCGCGTTCCCGAGGGCGATCCTGCTCCAGACTATTTTCCACGAATCGTATCAGACGAGGACTTCGTTCTTGCGAAGGCGGCGCGATTGTCGCGCCGCACGAACAGCGCAGGTCGGAAAGGGGAGACTTTCTCGAATCTGTTCTCTGGCATTCTCCGTTGCGGGTACTGCAATGGGACGATGATTTACGTGAACAAGGGCCATGATGGGCCGCGAGGAAGGTTGTTGGTATGTACACGAGCAAAAGCTGGGAAGGGATGCCACTATGTGCCGTGGGAGTATCCACAGTTCGAACGTAGCGTCCTTACATACTGCAAGGGGCTAGACTTCGATGCTTTCCTCCAGACTCGCGATACCGTCAAATCGGAACTTTCTGCACTGAGTGCGCATATTGCGCTGCTTGAATCGTCTCTTGCAGGCAACAAGCAAAAGCAGACCAACATTCTCGACGCCATCGAATCGGGTGCGAAATTCCAGCAGTTTGAAGCTCGCATGGTTCAGTTGGAGCGTGAGCGAACGTCGGTCGAAGCCGAACTGGATGACGCGCGGCAGAAATATGATCTTCGCGCGAATGCGACGGTTGACGTATCGGCTGTTCGCGCATCGATTGACGGATTGTTTCAACGCATGAGCGAACTCGAAGGCAATGACTTGTACGCTTTGCGAGCGCGATTGAGCCAACAAATAAAACGACTCATTGTTCGAATCGCCCTATACCCCGGTGGCTACATGGACAAGCCGTTTCTCATCGAGAAGTTCCGCGCGCGCTTGATTGCCGATGGTGCGTCTGAGGACGAGGCGAACGCACGCATTGCGGCGAACCTACGTGTGACCCCGAACGTTAGCGAGCGTTTCCTCACGATGGTTTCGCGAAGTGACGCCATCCGGATGATTCGCCCTGACCTCGAAAATCCAGAGCTGTTGCATCTCCAACCGATTGAAGGCGGGCAAGGTATGGCCGCTCATGCTGAAACCATAGGCGCGATGCTGGAGAAACTGAGAGAGGTTGCAAAAAGGCCTCCCGAGCAAACAATGGACCGTACCTAACGATCAGATGAGTTCCAGATGAAAGCACAGACTGACAGGCTAGGGGTCGCAGCGCTCGATTATTTTTTCTCTAGACGGTGTTATGAACTTTTTGTAGAACCTGGTATCCTGGGCGCATGACAAAAGAAATGCGCAAGCCTTACCCAACAGACGTGTCCGACGAAGAGTGGAGTTTCGTGGCGCCGTATCTGACATTGATGGATGAAGCGGCCCCGCAGCGCAAATACGAACTGCGCGAAATGTTCAACGCGTTACGCTGGATCGTGCGTGCCGGTGCGCCGTGGAGAATGATGCCCAACAACTTTCCTGCGTGGGAGATGGTGTACCAGCAGACCCAGCGGTGGCTGCAGGCAGGTTGTTTTGAGAACATGGTCTGCGATTTACGCTCGATCATCCGTGTTGCGCAAGGTCGGCAGGGCCAGCCCAGCGCCGTGATTCTGGATGGGCGGACGATGCAATCCACTTGCGAGAGTGGTCCACGCGCGGGCTATGACGGCTACAAACGCAAGCGTGGCAGCAAAGTCCATATCGCGGTCGATACGCTGGGACATTTGCTTGCGGTACATGTGACACCGGCGAATGAACAGGAGCGCGCGCAGGTAGGCGAACTCGCGCGTCAGGTGCAGGACATTACGGGAGAGACGGTCAAGGTGGCCTTCGCAGATCAGGGCTACACAGGTGAAGATGCCGCTCAGGCTGCACGCAATGAGGGCATTGAGCTGCAGGTCATCAAACTGCAGGAAGCGAAAAAAGGCTTCGTGCTGCTGCCCCGGCGCTGGGTGGTCGAGCGCAGCTTTGGCTGGCTCAACCGTTTTCGCCGCCTCGCGCGCGACTATGAGCGATTACCTGAAACATTGGCTGGGCTTCATTTCGTTGTTTTTGCCATGCTTATGCTCGTGCATGCAGTGCCAGTACTTCGAAGTTCATAACACGGTCTAGCCACGGCTGGCTATTTAGAGAGCAAACGACGCACGACTATGGCATAGACGCCCACGTCGAAATTGTGGAGAAGAGTGGGCCGACCGGGAAGCTAATCGCACTTCAGATAAAGTCGGGAAAGAGTTTCTTTGACGAAGAAACGGAACAAGACTACGTTTTCAGAACGGATGACAAACATGTCGTGTATTGGACGGGACACTCGATGCCCGTCTTGATCGTTCTTTACGATCCCGGTTCAAAACTGATGTATTGGCAACACATCTCGGAGACCACAGTAGAGTGTACGGGGAAAAACTGGAAGATTCTCGTCCCAAAGTCAAACGTCTTCTCCGATGTTGAGCGAACGTTACGTGCGTTTGGAGCGTTGACTCAACCCGAACCGTATGTCCGAAAGCTGAATGCGTTGCGTCTCGACCGTCGATGGATTGAGTTGGCTGATGAGGGATACGAAGTCCGCGTCAGTTTTGACGATTGGGTTAACAAGTCGTTACCGCGATTTCAGCTTACGATTTCCTGCGAAGAAAAATCCGAAACATGGCCTATGGTGTTCGGGCCGGGCATGGGTATCCAAGATGTTTTGGCTTACCTCTTACCGTGGGCCGAATGTCTCCTTGATCGTGAGGTGCATCGGCAGGAAGCCGTGAACGAATGGATGAACCAGTGCTATCTGTGTCGTGACCCTGATGGCGACGCGCTATACACGCTGCCATTCGACCAATGGTATCAATCACCGGATGAAGAGATCGTGCCGATATCATCCGATGGCGAGGTTGAGAGCTATTGTCTGCTCTTAAAACTCAACGAGTTGGGAAGCGCGTTCCTCGTGCTTGACGACTACCTGAGCGAGCCGACCGATTTCGACCAAAGGGCGTTCACGCTGGATTAGGCAGGCACAAAGGGCGGTTTGATACGAGAAAGCCTTGATTTGGCAGCGGCACACGCGCCGCTGCCATCTCGATCAGTTTCCTGTCGAACGTCTAGTGCGGAATCTCGTCGCGGATCGCATCCCACACTGCTTGGGAGTCTTGAAAGCGCCTCAGTAGGAAGGCTTCACGCCATTCATGGTATGCCGCCTCTAGCTCCCAAAATTTTTTTGTGATTGGATGCTCAGGATCAGGCGGCGGCACGAATCCATACTGTGCCATCCATCGTTCATGGTATGCCTCGTCGGCTTTCTGCTGTTGTTCGTCTTCGGTCATGGTACCTCCAGTAAGCGCTCGGGAAACGTTGTTCGAGCTTTATTGATATTTATTGGTGGGCACTTTCTGCGGCAGGAACAACACGTTCAACACATCTCTATACTGCTGTAGATCACGTGTTGTTCCGCGTAGGAAGGCTCACTTGGTGCATACCGCGCGACGCTGGATGATGTCTTTGACCAACTCCAAGGACTCGCTATCGACCTGATATTCGCGCACGCGCTGTTTTTCGCCGACCTTGTAGTTCGCGGACATTTTCTTCTTCAGCCCGATCAGGCCGAGGATTGCCGAAAGGCTGCTCACGGCCTTTCCGTTCAAGTCGCCGCGTGCCGAAAGCTTGAACAGCGTTTCGATTTCTCCGGCGTTGCGCTGCCACGCTGCTATGAATTTCGTCAAATTCGCCTGCGTGAAGCTGACGTCGCAACGAATGGCGTGAGCGTCATCGGCCAGTCCAGCCGAGGCCAACAGTTCGCGCAGCAGTTCGCGCTTCAGGGGTAGTTGGTTGGCGTCAGGAGCCAGAGCACTGTCGTCATCGAAACGACGGCTGCGGTCGATGGTCTCGGACAGCGGAGCGAAATACACCTCGGCCAGACGAATGCAATCGCGAAATTTCTTGTTGTTGTCCAGCTTTATCAAGGCAGGATCGACCGGGCAACGGTAAAACGAAGCCAGCTCGTAGTGCCGCATCGAATGGTCGTCCGACCGAGTAAGGGGCTTGGTCTTCTTGATCTCATCAAGTGCACGATACTCTTCCTCTCCCAAAGGTTGAGCGTGACACACCGCGTCGGAATAATTCGCGTCTACCTTAGCCTTTGCCTCCTTGAGCAGCGCCGCACCCATCTTCGACTCACTGACCGATCGCTCGACCAGATTTGTGCGCCAGCCGTTTTGTTCGCGCAGTTGTACGAAGTTGCGACGAAGGGCATTTTTCGAGGCTCGATCCCTGCCGATAACCTGCGTGTAGACCTTGAGGAACGCCTGATCGAGAATAGGCAGACGATCCTTCGTCCAGCCACGAATCATGTCGTTCAGGTTCCGGCAGAGAATCAGTTCAGCTTCGATTGCATCAGGATCGGTTTCGAAATTGAAGCGCTCGGGCGTGACCCATACCTTCACGGCCTTCGGGTTACGGACACGCGAAAGCTGTTGGTCCATATCGAAGTGCGTGTTGACGCGGGAGACAAAGAAGCCGAACACCGTGTCGATTTCCTGTGCGTCGTTCTCAAACGTGATATCGATTCCGGTTCCGAGCGTCGGCGAAGCAATTACGACGTCATAGTTCAGGATTTCCGTCCTGATGTTGTCGATGAATCGCTGTGTAACGGGATCACTCGTTTCAAGGGAGGTGACAAGAATCACCTTCTTTTCAGGATGATCATTTTTGATCGATTCGTACAGGTGAGTGGCTTTTCGCTGCGAGTTTGTTGCGACGTAATGCCGTCCACCATTACCAATGACTGCATTCATATTAGCGACAAGGTGCTTCTCATCGGCGTAGAAATCATACTGTTTCGCCTCGGGCCGATAGTCGTTCAGGTAGAAGCGATACGGCACATCGCCATCGACGATCTGCATGATGGTCTCGACGCTTACAGAGTCAAGATCGGCGTCACACAAAATGATCGACTTCGCATCTGCGAGATATGCGCAAAGCAGTTGAAAGCAGTGGCTGCGATTTTCCTTCAGCGTAGACGCCGATGTGATGTGGCCGAATACCTGTTCAGCCTCGTCAATGATCACGACATCGTATGTGTGCAGGTGCGGCTTGAGCAACTTCCACATGCTGTCGGCGCAGATGGCATAGCGGTTCGCCGGACTATTGTTCCGCTGCTTTCCGCCTTCCTCATAGAGATAGGGGACCAGATCAAGGTCATTCGACATCCCACGCAACAGCGTTTGCCTGTGGCCGATAAGCAGGACGGAAAGCCCTTCTGCTTTGCACTGGTCGCAGATGTTCTTGAGTTGGGTTGATTTTCCGGAGCCCTTGCGGCTTCTCACGAATGTCACACCCGGTGCAAGTGGCCTCTTCGGCATGAATTTATCGTACATGACGATATTGGATCGCGCGGCAAGCGTGCGTTGCCAGTCCGCGATTTCCTCTTCAGTGGGAGGAATCAGGTTTTCGTCATCATCGATGTTGTAGAGGTCATCGTGATGATACGGAAACTCATCGTGTGCTAGCTGACGGACAGCGTTAGCGACGCGATTAAAGTCATACGGCGCGTGCTGACTCTGGCGCACTTCGTCGTGCCAGTACGTACATGCACACTTGCTGCAATAGACGCCGCGCTTTCCGTGTTCGTTCACCACGACCATCGCACTTGCGTTGAAATCGGGACTATGAACAGGGCAGTGAATCGGAGTACGAGCATTCAGGCTATCCAGTTTCGCACTGCCGCCCTTTGCGAGTCGAACCGTGAGATTATTCTCCAGCGAAGCCCGCGAACGATTGCCAGTCGGAGCATACTTGGCCGTGCCATCGGAGTCGCCACTCGAATCGCTGACGCGCACATCACTTCCAATGGCGATCAGTTGATCCAGTTCGACAGACGGCAGAATGTTACCGAGAACGATAGGGTTGCAGCCCTTGCTGCCATAAAACAGGCGGCAAGCGTCGCTGCATGATCCGTCGCCACCAAACTTTCGGATTACACCCACATACGCATGGCGCATTTCCTGCGGATCGATGATGGTTCGATCAAGCTGGAAGACGATCCGAAAGCGATGCTTGTCAGGTGTATGTGATGGCGTGGTGTAGACGATTGACGCGTACTGCTGCACAAACTGATCCTGCATAGCATCGTCCAGTGTCAGGCCATGATCGATATCGACTGACAGCACACCCGAGCAGAGAAAGTGCTCTTTCTTTCGCGAGCCCTGATGCTGCGCACAGAAGGGATTGCCTTCGTTGATGAACGACGCCAGCTCTTGCGGCGTCAGTTCCATGTTTTCGAAGTCGTTGGTAAGTATTCGCTTCTGTTCGTTATTTTGTCTGTCGATCTTGTTGATGATGCGCCTGTTTACGGCGACTTTCTGCTTTTGTGACATGGGATTCCTTATTTCGTATATGCGGAATCTCTGCGTGGATTCCGCTTCGCCATTTGAGTCGTGTTACCAGTACGACTGAAGCGAGGAAACGACCCGTTGCACCGGTTGAGGCAGTCTGGTAACGACGCGAAGCGGCGATGTCAGACAGGTTGTTCCTGCTTCGCTGGTATTTATCGGAGCTGCGGGAACAACACGATCACTACTATCTCTATACTGTTGTGAATCGCCAGTTGTTCCCGCCCCCGAATTACGCAGCCATTGCCGTCGCCTCTTGATGGTTCGCGAAGGGTGCAGCGCGGTAGAGGTTCGGGAAGCCCTCCATTTTCTGAAGAAGATGGCCGTACTTCTCGATGACATCGCACCACATCAGAACGGGGTCGCTGTGAACATGGAACGTGCCTTCATCAGCGCTGGTGACATGCGTAACGGTAACAATGTCGGCTTCAGGAAAAATACACTCCATGTCATTCGACCAGCAGCAAACAGTAGCGATGGAGTCTTTCTCTTTGGCGCGGACGACCATGGGTGACATAAAGTAAGCCCAATTTCCAGTCTCGATAAGATAGTCTTCGACGATCTTCTTTTGCTGCTGCGCATAACTCTGAAAGAGCGGCTTGTTGATCTCGGCGAGCTTGAACTCCAACTGATTGTCTTCAGGTTTGTACTCAGTCGGCTTCCCATCAACGAAGTGATACATCTGCGTCGAAACGATCTTCAGCGTGGTGTTCACATGCTTTTGCAACGCATTGAGCATGTGGAGCTGTGCCGCCTTGTCAGCTTTGTTCGTGATGTAGATCACCCCACTTTCGGGAATCACGATCACGGGATCATCGAAGTGACCGTATCGCGAGAACAGATCGGGCAGGAGCAGTCGAGACGAGTCGTAATAGTCCAACCATCCACCGCGAAAGACTCCCTCCCGGCTACCCTCAAAGTGAATCGGCGATACCGCCTCCAGATTGTTCATCGCGATATCGAGTGCATCATCGAAGGAAATTCCCCACGATTCGAGGTGTTTTTGGCGTACCTCCATGAGGGTGTGGTGCGAGTCGACTCCCAGAACAATGTTCGCATCGCTGCTGAACAATTTCCGAGGGGTGGGCCGAAATTCACTGGGATCATCACCCTTGAATTCATAGCGTTCGTTGTCGGTCAAAATCCGGTTGCGGAGCAAAGGGCGCAGGCGGTGGCGAATCTTGTTGAACGGCGCGCCCAGCACTACATCACTCGAAAGTGCTTCTTTGACGCCACGGAGATAGTTCCTCAGAATGGCATCTCGCGCTTTCCCGTAGGCCGCTCGATATTCTGCGTACACGTTATTAAGATTGCAGTTTTGCTTCATGTGCGTTCCATCGACGCGGATAGAGAAGTTGTCCTTGTCGTAAGTCATCGTATAAAAAATGCCGTGCTGTTTCGCCATCTTCATAAATTTGTCTGCAAACGCATCGCGTTGATCATTATTTTTTACGCTAGTATCGTTAGTGATGCTATCAATGTTATTCATACTTTTCTCCATGAAATGTAAAGCGTTTGTGGTAGGTAGTACGTGGCGTGGTGGATATGTGGCCACGGGAACAACACCCTCACTACATCTCTATACTGTTGTAGCGTGGCAGTTGTTCCCGCGCCCCAAGGACCCTCTTTCCAGTAGGGCGTCAAGGCAGACGCGATTGGCAGGGCGCAGCCCTGCCGCTGAATCAGGCGGCAACACTGTCCGCAGTCAGATCGTTCGCAGGTTGGCCCTGTTTGATTTCTTGCCACTCAGGGCTTGCAGAAATCATGGTTCGGATGGCCTGCGGCAGACTGTCAAACATTTCCATGTTGGGGCTGTCCAGGCTGAAGTACGAGGGATCGTTCATCGCGTCGGGCAGAGTCACGTTTGCCGGTACGGGAAGAATCTGCTCGACGGTTGCGCGAGGATTTACCGTATTGGGCGCGTGTCCGATAACAAGCTGGCACGGCTTCCCAAGCAGCGACGGGAGTTCGAACGACTCAAGATGCTGCTCTTCGAGGTTGCAATCGAGCCAGCCTTCGATGTGTCGCCGCAGGCGCGATTTGCCATGCAACGACGCCGTGTACCGCCACCAGATGCCAAGCGGGGTTCCCCAGCGGGAATGGAATTGATCGGCTACCTCAAAGGACAGAATGAGACGGCGGGCCACGGTATGGCCCCCTTCGAAGAACCCCTTCTGCGTGCCGATATCCCACATGCCGGTGCATCGGGCGAGGTGTACGCCAGCCGAAGGCACTTCTCGGCGAACGCTGCAAGCGAATTGAGGCATCGAAAGTTTCATAGACGTTCTCCTAAGTCATAGAATCCGGTCGCCTTAGCCTGTATGGAGCATGCGCAACCGGTGATACTGGGAAAGAGCCAGTCAGTTGGCTCGGCTTATGTAGAGATGAAAGTGCGCCGCTTTTCTCAAACGTAGCGATTCGAACCGAAGGCAGG
Organism: Paraburkholderia lycopersici; assembly: GCF_900096975.1. GTDB lineage: Bacteria > Pseudomonadota > Gammaproteobacteria > Burkholderiales > Burkholderiaceae > Paraburkholderia > Paraburkholderia lycopersici. The sequence goes on along the minus strand of NZ_FMYQ01000001.1, from coordinate 426,990 downwards.
CGAGTGCTCATAGAACGTCGCCAGGCGATACTCGCCGCCGTCTTCGCTGGCAGAATCCGGCGACGGCGCTTGATCGTGAGGATGGGAAACGGCGTGTGCCGAAGCGCGCATCGACGCAATATCGTTCGATTCGACGGCATTCGCTTCCGCTACAGGATTGGACGCGGTTGCGCTGGCGACGGGTTGGTCGGTGGAGCGCTTTTCGCCATTGGTCTTGTTCGGGCCGTTTTTTTTGGTCGTCGTGGCACTCGTCTTCGGTCCGTCGATCAGATAAGCGTCGAGATTCTTGATACCCTTGAAGCACGCCGGGCGCTTGCCAAAACCGTGCCACGTCTTGCCGGTCTCGGGGTCGCGATACTTCGGCTTGAGAGTGCGCTTTGCCTTGAACGTCACCTCATCGGGCGCGATGTCGAACGCATCGAGCAGTGCTTGAGCTTGTGCAACAGCTTCTGCATGCAGGTTCGCCTTCGACGCTGCTTCCTTCTGTTCCAACTCCGTCAGTTCGGCTTTGAGTGCCGCACGCTTTTGGGTAAATTCGTTCAGCATCGAGTTGATTTCATTCAACATTTGTCTCTCCTTGTGTGGGTTAGTGGACGAGACGAATGATGAACTGAGGCGAGGTCGCTGTTTGCGAAAAGCAGGAATTCCTGCTGTTCGCAAGATTGCGGATGGCTCTGAACGCGCCGTCGTCGGGCAAATAAAAAGCCCGAAGACCTTCCGATCTTCGGGCTTGCGAGTCACTTCAAACCTTGGCCGATCCTAGATGCTCCTCGTGACGGGGAAGACACCCAGAATCGTATTGTCGATGCAGGCTTGGTAGGACTTTCGTAGGTTGTCGATGGTCTTCGTGTAGCTCTTTAGTTCCTCAGAGGGCAGCTTGCCCGCGTCGAACAATTTTTGATTCACTTCTCCGTTAATGAACCAGTCGAAGCCGAAGAGGCGATTGGCTTCCGGACTCTTTACGACAGAACCAGCTGCTCTGCTCGAGAACGATTTGCTGGTGCTCGGATCGACGTACTGAACTGCTTGCATCAGATACACGGTGCGCGCTCGATAGATCCGCTTCAACGTGTCGGGCAGGCTTTCTCCCTTCACGCGCTGGATTTCATACTTCGGACCGTCGCCCAAGATGTCGGGATGGTTGGAGACGAAGTGCGTCAGGACTTGCAGTAGTTGTTCTTTTCTGAGGCCATTGGGTATTGCAATGAGCGTCGTACCGTCAGGCTCCGCCATCCACTCAATGGGATCTGCGATTTCGACATCAGGTAAGACGAACAGATGCTGTCTCGGTTCGAACCAGTTCCACCAATTGTTGCTCTCATTCATTGGCGGCAAGATGTGAATGTTGCCCCAGTCGTGGTACAGCTCTGCGATTCGAATGTGAACTTGTTCCAGTGCAGCACAAGTCTCGTCGTCGCCGTTTCGCTTTGCGTCGCAGTACGATTTGAAATCGGCGTTTTGCTGAAAGCATTTCAACCATTCCAGAACGAGGAGCATATGTAGCGCTGGCTCTGGCAGCGTGGCAACTTCGAAGGGAATTTCCGATTCGGGCGACTTTGCGGCGCGTATTGTCATGATGTCTGCGGGCTTGGGAGCTCGATGTAGAGCTGGAACTTGTCGCGTCCCGGCATTCTATCGGTTTTCGTTTGGAGGCTCGGACTGGCCAGGGCGGGCGTGCGGGTCGGGGAACAACTCGTGATCTACAACAGTATAGAGATGTGTGGGGGTGTTGTTCGCGGCCACGCCGCCGGGGCGGCAACCGGCCTTGGCCATAGCTATCTATCAGCCAGTTGGAGGGAATGGCCCTCGCGGCGACCTGGGCGGCTGGCGTTCGATCCGTCCATGCCTGACCGATCGACCCCGAGGAATGTTTAGGAAATACAAAAGGTAAACATTCCGAACGCCTGAGCCATCCTGCCAGTGTACGAGGCTCCGAGGGCTGGATAGAATGTTTATAAAGGTCGGTAATCGAACACTTTATAAACATTTTCGGGGTGATCTGTGCGAGAAGGTCAGGCAAAGGTGTTGACCGAATCGGAGTTCCGTCGCGTCGTCAACGCAGCGAAGAAAGAAGCCCACGCGAAACGAAACATTGCTCTCCTGTACTGCTCATTCGGACTCGGGCTGCGTGCGAAAGAGATGGCGGCACTTCGAATCCGCCATGTTCTCGATCTTGATGGTGAAATGCTGGACGAAATCAACCTTGATGGCTCGATGACGAAGGGCAGCAAACAACGCCACGCCTACCTCGCGAACCAGAAAGTCGCGGACGCGATTCGCGATTACCTCGATGAGCGCCGTACGGCCGATGGCATCGCGTTCAACTACGACGCGCCTCTGTTCCGTTCGCAGAAGGGCGGACAGTTCAGTCCAAACACGTTGCAACAGTTGTTTCATCGCATGTACGCAAAGGCTCGTATGCATGGCGCATCGAGTCATTCGGGCCGTCGCACGTTTGCGACGACCTTGATTGAGAAAGGCGTAGACATCAAAGCGGTATCTACGCTCATGGGCCACGCGTCGATTGCGATGACGGCACGCTACGTCGAAGACAATCCGGTACGATTGAAGCAAATCAGCGCCGACGTCCTGTAGTGGGTTGCAGTAGATTCGGCTATTTCTCCACCTCGGAAACTGAGCAGTACCATGCAGCTTTCACGTTGACGAAAAAATATATGGTCTCGAAACTAGATATGAAGAACGTAAAGTGGAATCCCGACAATCCTTTCATTCCATTGCTCGCAACAGCGCAAGAGGTCAAAGACTTTGTCGCTGCTGGAGGCTACGCCTGTATCGAAAGCAAGATCGAAAACGTCTTTGGGCAGCGGCTTGGTGCGCTGAAGGAGAAAATCCGCCGACTCAGGGCGATAAAGGTTGGCGATGAGTTCACGGGGAATCTCTTGGTGGATTCCATTTTGGTGGATTGCCGGGCTCTGTTCCTGGAGAACGAAAGGCATAGAAGAAATTCAACGCTCCAGAACGTATATCGAGCTAGACAAATGAAGGAGAAGGCAGATAGGGTTGACGAGCTTCTCGCCACGAAGGTTTCTTTTGAAAAGACGGTTCGTGATGTTATCAAAGCATGGGTCGATCAACGGGTTGTACACATCGATTGGTTGTGGGACGAGGAAGAGGATCGAATCTTCGAAGACGTGAAGACTTTCCTCTTCAACAGCGAGACTGGCGGCCTGCTAAGCCTGCTCGATACTCTGATAGAAGACTACGAGTTCGTGAAGTCAACCTTCGGAGCAAACGCGCGAGAGCAGACCGACTTGGTTTTTGAAGCGTTGACTGGCGGGCGGGAAAGCGTCGGCGAATAACCAAAACTACTGCAAATGCGGATCACATGCGCCCGTTGCTATGACGATGCTATGCCGAAACAATCCAATGCGACTAAGCTCGATCAACGCTGATGCTCGGTAGGGGCTAGCCTGTCTTTTTGTGACGACGATTGCATATGAATGCTGCAAAACGAATAAAGCGGGCCAGTGAGGCAAGGAGGCGTCGCTTTCGGCGACTGCTCGACCGAATCGCAGCGACGAACGATACCGGCCTTTCCGACGAAACCGTGCTTGCAATCCTCAACGCAGATCATGGCCCATGGTCCGGTCCGATGACGGTGGAGGAGTTATTTGCAGACTTGGGAATAGACGTCGATCCGGCGACGTAGCTAGTTATAGCAGAGTGCACTCTTCGGCAGTTGGTCTCAAAAGAAACAATCCGGCAGAGTTCGGCTTAGGTCGCGTTCAGTATCAAGCCGCCCGCATGACCGAAAAGTGATAAGAGAACCAAACTCTGACGATGATCCGCGCATCACTGTAATGGCCTTCATTTCACGAGCCTGAAGGCCATCCCGAAGACACCGTAGCCCCCGCTGCGGTCGTCCACTTCCGCATGTGAAGAAATCGACGGCTGCATAACGATGCTCGGGCCATGTATGTATCGACAGGTGAGACTCGGCAAGCACTAACACTCCGGTTACACCACCTCCCTCAAATCTATAGAAGTAGGACTGCAGGACGTGCACACTCGCAAGTGAGGCTGCCTCACGAAGGATCCCCTCGAGACTATCGGAACTGGTCAATATATCCCGCCCACATCGATAGAACTCGAGTAGGAGGTGAAATCCGCGCGGCGACTCGGGAGCCGTCGGTACTGGCGTGGGCTGATCACCAATAAAGGACATTTGTCACCGGCTCACAGTCAGCAAGGATGCGGAACGCATACGTGTATGGTGCATCACACGCAACTAGCTGCAATTGTATGTGCGCTGTTGTTTCTATGGGTTGGGTAAATTCGATGTAGTAGGGATACCAGCTTGTAACGAGGGGATCTAAGTTCGTAAACTGTTCATCCGGCGCCCTCGCAGCGAGTTGGACGTCCCAGAACAGAACAATGCCAACAGTTCCTCCCGGCGCGGGCGCCAGATTAACACCGTCTAACATGATTGGCGGATTTCGCCCGAAGTCAAATGATGCTAGTTCTGCAGCCTGAAGAGTCCCATTCGCCAACGCGAGCGCTACTTCTGCTTTATCGTAAATATTTCCAGCGCTTCGGAACGTTCGTTCAAACAGGTCTACCGTCAACCCGGCACTTTTGAGTATCGATAACCCATCCGAATCTGGACCGCGAGTCGCCATCCGCCTGGAGGTCGGCGCCACCAGTAAGCGTCCCCGACTTGGAATCACATTGCGCGGATCGCGCAGACGGTCAACAAGAGTCGACATGAAGTCCCATGATCCGAATCCAAATATCACTGAGGATAGTGTTTCGGAAATTACCATGTCAATTGACGTCGGGAGCAGGCGGAAGTCTACGTCCTCCAATCGCGCCGTAACTATAGTCACTCGGTCCGAAAGCCCGTTCAGTGCCGCCAGATGTCGTGCATATGCGCTCATCTTTCGGGATGGCTCGATGAGGATTGCGTGTTGAAAGCCTCCAATTAGCGATAAAAGACCCAGCACGCCAGTTCCTGCGCCAACATCAATGACAACATCGCCTGCAGGGACGGTATCGATTGCTGAGCGAAACCGTTCAATTCGTCCAGCGTCCTCAAGAAGCACGAGATGCTGCTGGAAACGTCCGTATTCCTCCAGCGAGGGTTTCGTTGACGAGTCCAAGCGGAAGTCGGGGGCGAAATCCGACGGATTGTCCGTCATAGTCGCTCCGCCCAGTCGTTGCGCCAGGCAGGCACTTCAAATGGCTCCGGCCAGTACTCGCGAATCTCGACAACTCTTCCGGAATCGACGCGAAATAGCGATACTCCGGTATCAATGCGATCCCGGAATGACACGGTGACCTCGGTCACAACCCACGTTTCACAGCCGATAAGGCTTTGAACGTTCACATGCCACTCACCTGGATACTCGCGATTCAGCCTCACAAAGCCGTCTCGGCTATATCTTTCACCGCTTTGTGGCAGAGTGTAAATACACCGCTCATCGCAAAGCGACCGCAGCACATCCCAATCTCTGCGTTCGATTGCAGACCAGACCTCGCGGACAACGTCGCTATTGGTCAGCATTTTTGTCCACCTGAGTCAGGACCAAATCTCGCATCGGCACGATCCTCCCCGGAAGGACTGCAAAACCTCTTCCGGATATGCCAATGGTGCGGGGTGTGCTGCCGTTGATAGCTATCCATTCATTACGTGACTTTAAGGCATTCAAAAAGGCTTGCGCCGATCTCATCGCCAGCCCCCTTCCCAAGCACTGACCGTCTCCGAGTCCAAAGGACAGCGGCTTAGCTCCGATGCGATAGGGCAAAAACTCGTCGGCGTCGTTGAACACCGATCGATCTCTGTTCGCCGCGCCAACATGGAGAAATATTCGCTCACCTGCCGGAAGCCACGTATCTCCAATGCGAATCTCTCGTGCGGTAATGCGGCCTATAATCTGAACTGGGCTATCGAATCGGATACTCTCGGCGGCTAATTTGGCAACCGGCACCGGCGCGACGCTTACCCCTTGAAGAAAAATCGTAGCCAACAAATATGCCGTGCTCTCGTGAGCGGCAACAAGGGTGAACTGTAAATTGGCGAGCCATTGAGGATCGGGGCTAGCAGCCACTTCTTTCTTGAATAACATTCCAAGTCGATCGTATAAGGAAACGATGGCAAACATCGACGACTCGAAATCTGATTCGCTTCTTAGCTTGCCGTCAAAGAATCGAACGCACCCACTAATGAGGGGGTAAAGGTCGACGCGATCGGTCTCAGTTAGTCCAATGCATTCGGCTGCGACTTTCGATGCGAATGGCTGCAGAACACTGCTATACAAATCCGCCGGATTTCCGCAAGAGAGAACGCTTTCCGCGATGTTGTGGAGTTGCTCCTCGCTGAGACCTGTCGCTCGCGCGTACCAATAGCTCCGCGTCGAGCGAGAACCAGCATTAAAGATAAGCTGCCGATTGAGGATATTCTCTGCGCAGGTCACCAAATCTGCATTTTTTGTGCGAGGGAGCTTAACGCTTTTGCGGCAAAGATCTTCTGACAGCAGTAATCGAGAGCACACCTCGTATCCCGAAACGATCCAAGCTCCTACTGTCTCATCCCACACTACGCCGTTCGGGCCAACGAATTCGCGAATGGCTGCATAGTATGCCGACGGGTCGTCGATCAATCGTGGTGTGATTGAAGCGAGTGACATTATTGTGGATGTATTGGTATCTGTTTGCCAAAGTTAAATCCAGAGAGACCGCTTTCTTCAATTCTCCTTCTTTTGTCACCGAGTGCTTGCTGTATTATCTTTGCTAGCGCAAAACGCTCCATTTCCGGACTGAGATAGAACATCATATTTACATACCACGCGAGTCCATCCTCAGTTAAGGCATATGCATCGGAAGTTTCTCTCACAAGGCCATGATCTCGCAATTGCACGAGTCGCTCCATGATCTCATGAGGCACAAAGTTTGTGTCAATCCAGCTCCTGGGTATTTCTCCGTGGTATGGCAACGCAAGTGCTAAGGGTCTGCAAGCATCGGTTTCACGGGAATGTTCCCTAACGACTATGGGGAGTTGACCATCAGATATGGCTTCGTCATAAATTTTTCTAGATTCTGTATTAGAAACAACAAAGCCAGAAAATGAGGAAATAGCATTCACACCAAAACCGAGCACGTCGTGGCTAGGGTAGCCAAGCGTATGCTCATGGTAAACGAACGAATACTCCGGTGTTATTAGCGGTCTATCGTGAGACTTTGCGAGTTGCGTGCGAACGAATCCGTGGCCATTGTGCGGTAAATAACCGCGAGTTCGGAGCGCCTCTCGTACGTATAAGCTCATGTAGTGCTTCGTTAGCCCAGATGTTGGCTTCGAATTGGAGTTGGCGAAGCTCGTGGACAGGACCGGCTGAGTAACTAAGTTGTTTAGTGGATAGAAGTCTAGATTAGCAAGCCCGAGGTTGGAAGCTTGCTCGATGTCAAATTCTAAATCCTCTTCAGTTTGCCCATGCATACCGTAGAGAATGTCGCAGGAAGAATGAGGGAAAGCGTTCTGAAGTAGCTGCGCTGCCCTATTTAATACCTCGACTGAGGCACTTAACCTGAAATGCTTTCGAAAAGAAGGAACAAAGGTTTGCGCACCGAAGCGAGCGTGAGTGACACCGATATCGAGGGCGGCCGCCACACGCGCCTCAGTTGCGGACTTCACTTCGAATTCGAATGAAAATTCACGGCATTTTCCGAGATCAAAATTTTCTCTGAGAGCGTTGCCAATCGTTCTGATTTGATGCGGCGACAGGACCGAAGGCGTCCCCCCTCCGAAGAATACTGCTCCGATGGGCGTGCTCGTGAGTGTTGGGATCCGCGCCTTCAGTTCAATTTCTCGTACGAGCGTCTGGACGTATTTCCCAATCTCCTGGGAGTCGTATCCCGCCGTACGAACAAACGGACAAAACGAACAAATCGTGTCGCAAAACGGAATGTGGATATAGAGGGCTCGACTGAGGGACGGTTGAATATGATGGAAGACGTCTGCAGCATCTTTCCCGATAAAGCGTTTTGAGGCTGAGCCGCCGATTGGATAGATCCAATTGTAGAGGGGCAGGAACGAGTCAAACTTTATGACAGAATGTCCAGTCAGCCGCATTCCATCGGCCTCCAAGTTGGGTGGCTACGCCGATCCGTCAGACATATAGTCTGCGATCTGTCATCGTCGCTATCTTGATTTGAATTTGTTACTCTCACCAAGCGACAAGCGCAGCGGCCAGCTTTCCACTCTTTTCGAAATTATCAACATCCGTGAGGACAGAGCTAAGTTGACTTGTCCAAAGATCAGGCTTGTCCTGATTACCGACAAGCGTGCGCCCAAGAGCTGCATACTTCGCAGCGACATGAGCTGCCGCCGCCTCATCTGTCCGACCAAGGCGCTGAAGCGCAAATGCACGAGAAGCTGATAGATGTGGGTCGCCAGGGTATTTCGCAAGAAGATCATCGAAGACATGAAGCGCTTCCTCGTCTTTCCCCTGCTCTTGCTCGATTCTCGCCTTCAAGAAAACCTTCCAGTCCTGCATCGAAAGCTCGCTCATCGATATTCTCCTTTTTTGCGTGGGCGGATCGGCGGCAAAATTATTATAGATACGCGTTAAACTTGTACAAGGATAATTATTTTAGTAAGTGCCTCAGGAATATTAAGCGATGTGCAGGAGGCAAATTGAGCGCCTGCTGGTACTCGAAAGATGACGTGCGGATCTGGAGGCGCCTACAAGCGGAAGTATTCAAACCTGAACATGGTGACGATCTGGACTTCTGGTCGATCAGAGGAGGCTGCCCTCAAGCAACCGTAGTACATTGAAGGCGCGACCAGGTAGACCGATGCCTTTCTGCGGGTCAATCGCGTAATCGGATGGATTGATCCGAATGACTGGCGAACCGGTTCTCTCATCAACGTTGCGGACGATCGGAATGGTTCGGCCCGCGCCGATTTCCACAACGACCATTCGTTTGACGCTCAGTAACCACGCTTCGGATCGCATGCGCCGGACTCGTACACGGTAGTCGTTCCAGTACGAATCGTCGAACATGAAAATATTCGGACGCGCCACGCCGCCACACTTCGGACAACGCGGAAGCGACGATGTCAGGATACAGCGATCTTCGTCTACCTCTGGGTAGAAATCATTTGCCGACCACACTTCGTTCGAGCAGTCTTTCGAACATTGCAGACGGTGAATCGAACCGTGGCATTCGAGGATTCGATTTTCCGGAAAGCCAGCCTTCTGGAATTGTCCATCGACGTTGCTGGTGAACACGAATGCGCCGTGCTCTTTCATGGACGCCCATCGACGCAGAATGTTGAACCCTTTGTGCGGAACGGTACCCCGATAGAGGTTGAGCCGATGGCCGTAGAATCCCCATGCGCGGACCGGATCGCGTTTCAATGCTTCGCTGTTCGCGATGTCCTGAAAGCCGATGCGATCGGCACGCAACGCGGGATACGCGCGCCAGAAACCATCTTCGCCGCGAAAGTCAGGCAGGCCGGAATCGACGCCCATACCTGCGCCTGCCGCTATGAGGATTCCATTCGCGTTTCGGATCAGTTCGGCAGCGGCTTCGATTTGTTGGGTTGCGTCCATTCGTCTTCGCTTTAGTATTCGCTCGGGAATAGTACACAGGTCGAGGATTGATCTCCTTCCGTGATGATCCATACGCGCTTGCCCGCGACCTCGTATGCCGAGAATGTGCGTCCGCCGTGGATAGCTCCCAACAGGTTTGCCTCGGCATCTTTCGGCGTAACGTTGCCCCAATCGCCATGTTCGTGACGACGTAGGTACCGATAGATGTCGGCGGCCTCTCGTTCAAGGTGTTCGAGGACGGCGCGAGTTACAACGACTCGACCGAGTTCGATCAGAGGGACGGCGAAGCCTGCGAACGGATTGTTTTCAGAAGCGGTTCGACTGTTGTTGTCGGACATTGTTATGCTCCGGTGCGTTGTCATTCAGATTCGATGGGCGAAAAAAAACCAGGGCGGGGTGCCCTGGTTCGTTGGCCGGATCTTTGATCCGCTTTGTATGCTGGCGGTCGTGTCGCCACCTTGTTGTGATCGGCGATGTCAATGGCCGGTCGATCCGTCGAGGTTGACCGCACCGCTATTCACGAGGCGTTCGTGTTGAAACTGGTTGTAACGTGTGTCATATGCTTTCGAGATGCAATCGGCGGTCTGACAAGCATTTCTCATCTTTAGCCACTGGCGCTGTTCCTGCTTGACGCGGTTTTGGTTATCAGTCGTTTGCAGCGCTTCCTTGTACATGTCGGCGTTCACCGAATCGGCAGAAGAAAGCGTCGAATCGGCGCAGATCATCTTTTCGACCTTGGACGATGCTTTCGCACAGTTGAACGCGGGACCATCCGAGAAGGCGGCGGTGGATACCGCGAACAGCAGGGCAGCAATGGTGATGTTTTTCATATCGTTTAAAGTTCTTCGAAATAATCTACGAACCGCTTTGCATAGAATGGAAGGGCGAGCCACATGGTTCCCATCATGAAGAAGCACATGAGGAAATGAGCGAGCGCAGCTCGGTGCCATCCCTTGTATTTCAGGTAGAAGAACCCGAAGAGAAGCAGGTATAGGCCGGACACGTCGCGCTCGTTCGGATCGAGGTTTTCCCTGCGGGCGTTTGCTCTGGCTCCGCGTTGCTTAGTGCCACATACCGGGCATTGTTTCGTCGTGTTCCAGATCGAATTGCCGCAACTACGGCAGCTAGCCATCTTCATAGGTCGTTACAGTCCGCAACTGGATATCGTGTTGGAATCGAGCGCAACGACTTCGCTGCTCGCGGTGCGAAGCGTGTCCGCGAAGTACGCTTTGGCGTTCGGGTTCTGCATGCCGCCCATTCCATTGACGACTTTCAGTGCGGTATTGAGTTCAGCTTCGACTTTCTGTCCAAGTTCGAACTGTTGCTTGAGTGCGGATGCACAGGTTGGCGGCGCGTTCCCGCTGCCGTATACCTTGCGGCCAGCGAGAAATACATTGTTTGCTTCGTTGGCGGCATGTTTCCACTGCTTCGCCGGATTATCGGCTTGAGCGGAAGCACAAGTCGATCCGGCGAGCAACACGACGCCGATCAGGAAATTGGCTGTTTTCATGAATGAGTGATCGTTGATGCGACGCCGCCGATCCAGCGGCGTCGTTTTTGCGTTTACTGCGAGACCGAGACGTTGTACGTCGAGTTCATCGCGTCGATCTTTCCCTGATACGGAATGATCCAGTTAATCCACGTCATCGAATTCGCGAACGGGGCCGTTTCATTCCAGAGCGTTGCGTTCGTCTGGAAGTTGGTGCCGCTGTTCTTCTCGATGTCGCTGTAGCCATAAATCGATGCAGAGCCGTTCGGCATGCTTTGTACGTTCGTCAGATAGATGGAGTTGTTCGTGTAGACGATATCGAGCGCCGTTTGATACGTCGTGCTGTACGGCAGCGTGGTCACGTTGCTTTGCGAATACGTGTTGTTCCCTTGGTTGTGGAAGATCGTCGGAATCCAGTTGCCGATGCCCTCGGGATCGAGAGAGCGTCCACCAAGGAACAGATCGAACTTGCCGGTGCCGCTGAAATCGATCAATTCGGCGGTGTCAATTTCGGCGGAGCAGCCAGCCGAGATGCAGTTGTCCTGAGCCGCACCCGTCGTCGGATCATACGGAAGCATGGTGGCCGGTAGTCGAACCGATTTGTCGGCGGTGAACGTGCCGTCGCCGTTATTCACGAGAAAGTACGGCGATTTGTTGACGCTCGGATCGGCCACCACGATGTCGGCGTATCCCTTGCCGTTGAAATCGGCAGCAGAAGCGCTGTGGAAATAGCCGGTGAACGGGAGCAACGTGTTCGTGTACTTGCCGTTTGCTTGCGGCAGCAGAATGCGAGGTTGTTCGCCTGCAAACGGTGCCGAATCCACGCCGTGGCACGCGAAGAATACGCCGGGTTTGCCGGAGCCGTTGAAGTCGGCGACGATTGCTTTTCGCGGGTGATCACAGCCGGTATTGTCGGACAGGATATCGGACGTGTGATCGACCCATTGTCCGCTGATCAGCTTGTAAAAGTGAATCGTTCCGTTTCCACCGGGACCGCCGCAATTCGTGTCGGCGCAAGTGGCCGTGACCATCGAATACGTGCCGTCCTGAAAGAAATCCCCGAACGCAACGGCATTGCCTTGGGTGACTTCGGAAGGAAGCGGTTGAGGTCCAAGTGCTGCGGCAGCATCCATCTTGTTCAGATACGACGATGCCTGAACCGGAATGGGTGTTGCTGCGGTGGGTGCCGAAGCAGTCGTCGGTGCCGACGCCGTGGTAGGAGCGGAAGCCGTCGATGCTGAACCACCACCACCGCCTCCGCACGCCGAAATCAGGACTGCGCTTACCCCGATAGCGATTGTTGTTGCAACGTTCAACGTCATTTATTGACCTTGTTATCTGTTGGTATTGCTGCTGCTATTTCGTTGCGTTCCCGACCATGTGAGCGAACGCAACGCCCCGGTGCGTCATGTCAGGGATGACATGACGCGAATTCGATATGCGGACGCATCGCAATGCGCCCGGTTGTTCATCAGCACGGCGGCGTTCAGATTTCGATGATCTGGTGGACGATGGCCTGAACTGCCGGATTGTTCTTCCGAAGCAGCGAGGCGAATCGCGACACGATCAGGCGATTCTTCTTCGTCTCGATCTTGTTGATCTGGCGGACCACGACGGGATCGAACGGACGACCGGGTTTCAATTGCTCGATGGCCGATTTCGCGAGAGCCGTGCGTTGCTCATCGAGTTCCGCCAGCGTCGCCTTGAACTTCTCGGGCGTCTCGGTTGCCTCCGTCTTCCGTGCCGGGTTCTCCCTTTTCTGGACCTCCGTCGTATTGTTTTTTGCGTCGTCCGCACCGCCCACCTGCGCTGCGACCGCTTCGCCCGCGTTCAAACCCTTCACTTCCGCCTTCGCGCTCATAGTTTTCTCCGAATGAGTTCGTCAAATCGACAGTTCTATACTATCTAGCGTTTTTGGCCTCGTACACTGATTTTTATAGAAAAATCAAAGAGATAAACGTTCAGCGTGAGTGCCCGGTCATGGGTGAATCGCCGACGATCAAGCAGCTAATTCTCTAATTGTAACGTTTAACATCACAGTGTGATCTCACACTTCATGTGATTTCTGTCGCCCTAGCCTGACCATTACGGCCGTGCGTAAAAGGTCACACATGGACGAGCAAAGAAAGGCCACTTTGGTGAAAGCAGTGGGGCGAGCGATAGCGGCGAGGCGCGCCGAGGCGGGTCTGTCGCAGGAAGCCGTTGCCGAGGCGTTGGGTATCAGCCGGGAAGCGGTCTCTCGTATGGAGACCGGCGCCGCGGTTCCGTCCGTAGTGCGATTGGCCGAACTAGCCGAGATATTTGAATGTGAACTTGAAGCCTTGATTGCCGAAGCATCTAACCGGAAGCTCGATCAGGCGCAACGCATTGCAGAAATGCTGGACGGATTGACGCTCGAAAAACGCGAAATACTCATGGGTGTCATCAGGCAGGTCGTCAGCGGTTTTTCGAAGGACTGACTTGTTGGCCCCTGCTTCGCCGCGTTCCACGGGCAACCACAGGCCGTTTGCAGAGAGGCTCACGAGTTTCGATGAACTCGATCCTTTAGAATCCACGTCGTCTTTCGACACAGGAGCAGGAATTGACGAGATCGCAAGAAGTCATCGTGAGATTTTCGAGGTCAAAATCAGCTGCAACGCGCCTAGCCCGTTGGAAAACGGACCAAAGGAAGCGACTGGTGGTTCCGCGAGTAATTAATCACGTGACTGGTACAGTCGACAATATCCGACCGAAGGATGTCTTACAGCTTTGCGAGCAGATTGCAGCGGACCAGTCCAAACATGCGCTCAGAAATATCAAAAATAGTGTGGTTAGCAAAGTCCCAACCATTCGGGACTGGCACCCAGACTTCGCGTTTACGCATCTATTTCATTTCGTGACCGAAAAAGTTGGCGGACTTCTTCTATTCGACGACTTCATCCGACATCCGATATTCAAGGACGCTTTGTACGATGATATTAGAGAGAAAGTTCGAGTGGCGGCATCGCTTTGCGGTCAAGAGCAATTAGCAAAGGATGCTGTACGGTGGCGGATCGGGAATGCCTACTATTCATTTCTAAAGGAGCAATATGTCATCTCGCTGCTGCGGAGTGAAGGAGTCGACGTAAAGCAGCACCCCCTTGCAGACGCTTTGTTTAGAGTCGATTGTTGGATTGGCGACACAAATATCGATCTATACGTGACGAACCCAAAATTCCGTTCGAGAGGCGGTAACGAAGGCAGGAAGATCAAGTCTGCGGACCTCCTCGCCGATGCGATTCCGTCATTCAAGAATGTCATTCTTGAATGTGACACGAAGCACAGTTTCGGAGACGTCCATTTGCCAAGCGAAGATGATGTCCGACGGGCTTGCCAAGAACTGCTATCTAGCCAAAGCGAATCTTGCTAACGCATGTCCATTGCCCGCGCCGATCTGATCGCCGGTTCCGGCATGCTAGTTTGGGGGGAAGTTATTGCAGGAAGATCTTTAGTTTGCGTTCTAGCGCGTCTAGATCCTTGGTTTCACATTCCCATACAATCAATACCTTCCAGCCGAGCTTCTCGAGGGAAGAATAACTCTGCTGGTCCCGCGCCCGATTCCGTTCGAGCTTGGGGTTCCAATAGCCGACATTGGATTTTGGAACGCGGACCGAAGGGCAGCCGTGCATGTGCCAGAAGCAGCCATGGACGAAGATAACTGATTTTCGACCGGGAAAGACCAAGTCGGGCTTCCCTGGCAGATCCTTGCGATGAAGCCGGAAGCGGTAGCCGCAGTGGTGGACGAGCCGTCGGACGAGGAGCTCAGGCTTGGTGTCCGAGCTCCGTATCGCACGCATGTTGGCGCTTCGGCGGGACGGTGAAATCTTGTCCACCACTTCAGGCCTCACGCGACCTTTAACATCCTGCGGCTCGTGATGGCGCGGCGGATTTGCTGCGCCACGGCGCGCGCGACAGGTGGCGGGAAGGCATTGCCGATTTGGCGGTATGCCGCAGTCTTCTTACCCGAGAACTGCCACTCATCGGGGAAGCCCTGAATGCGAGCAGCCATGCGAGTTGTTAAGCGGGGCATGCCTACGAAGTCGCGATCTGGCGCCGCATCCCAAATGCCCATGCCATCGACGCCAAGAGATGCCCAAGCCCGCTTGGCACGCGTTGGGCCTAAGTCTGGACCGCCGTGTTTCTTTGAGCCGCCGACGAGCGTGGGGGCAATTGTGTTGGCTACCTCTCTCCAGCGCTCAGCACCGAGCCATCCGCGTTCGGCCATTAGATCGTGCAGTAATTCGCCCACCGTTGGAGGCTCATCTTCGAGACGCTCGGGCCAAGAGAACTTTCCAGCGATATCCTTGTGGATACCGACGAAGATGACTCGCGGACGGAGTTGTGAGACGCCGAAGTCGGATGCGTTGAGCAGACGCCATCCGGAAACATATCCCAACTTCTTGAGCTGCGTCTCTACCTTGTTCCGGTAGTCGTCGAAGACCGCATCGAGCAGACCTCGGACGTTCTCCAGCATTACCGCGCGCGGCCGACACTCATCGACTAACCGTATTGCCTCGGGGAACAAGTCGCGCTCATCGTCGGCACCGAGTTGCTTTCCTGCCTTCGAGAACGGGGGGCACGGAACGCCCCCAGCGAGAAGGTCGATACCCTTGTAATGCAGGGCGCTGAAAGCCCGAAGATCCTGTTCGAAAACTTGCCATTCAGGCCTGTTTGCACGCAGCGTCGCGCACGCAGGGGGTTCAATCTCAACGAGCGCTTCGTGGCCGAAGCCTGCCATTTCGAGCCCAAGCGCTTGGCCGCCAGCACCACTGCAAATCTCTATGGATGTTGGTCCGGTCGTTCGTTTCATTGGTTGTAGTTGCTATTGACGTTAAAGGGGAGCGGAAGCTGGCCCCCTTGGGTATTCGTTTGCGAGGTGTACCAGCGCATAAACTCTCGTAGTATCTCGGACGCAGCCACGTCTTGGGACCGGCACGCCTCCACAAAAGCGTCCCTAAGGTCCCTATCGACACGGATACGGAGGCCAACATCTTTTCTCAACATGCCTGGTACTCTATCACGTGGATACACAGATGTGTATCCAAAAATGTGTATCCATACTTGTGTATCCATGCAGAGGAGCGGATACTTCAATACACCTATTGGACAGAAGAAGAATATTGTGAGCACCATCCAGAACCCCGTTGTACCGGTTCCCTATGACCACGCGCTGATTGAGGTGCGAAATTTCCTGCTTGCGAGGCCAGACCTCCTCGGGGTCGTGGGCAGTGCTATCCGCAAGTCTTTCGACGAGGTCATCGACGGCCCGCGCACCGGGCGTTATCGCGTAGAGCAACTCGAGAAAACGGAAAAGACATACATCGGCACGAAGGTCGAGATTGTTCTGCGTACCGAACTGGGGCTCGGACGCGGCGAAGTTCTCGACAATCTGATCGTGGGGCACGAGGTAGACACCAAGTTCACCGTTGGGAACACGTGGATGATTCCGCGCGAGGCGATGAACCAACTCTGTCTCTTAGTCACAGGCGACGACAATACGGGACGGTGCGGCATGGGGATACTTCGGATGGTGCCGGAGGTCCTTACAAACGGCGCAAACCAGGATGGCAAGAAGAGCGTGTCTGCTTTCGGCAAGTCCCAGATAACTTGGCTTGCGCAAGGCGCGATGCCTCGGAACTTCATGCTCGACCTCCCGGAGGCCGCGAGAAATGCAATCATGACGGCATCAAGCGGCAGACAGGCGATTTGGGCGTTATTTAGAAACGCGACCGGTAGACTCATTCCCCGCTCTGTCATCGACCAAGTCGCTCAACAGACAGACTCGGCCAAGCGCGCGAGAGAGTCGAAAGCGATACTTGCGACGGAGGGCATTCAGGTCCTCTGTGCCAAGTACATGGAAGACAGGGCCGAGTTTGTTCGGCATGGCTTCACTCAATTCAACGACGACGACTGGTTGAGCATGCGGTTTTGAACATAGTTGGCCGCTGTCAATTATTGCGCCTGCCGGGCCTGATCGACGGGGCTTATTGATTCGGCGGAGCTAGTAGTTCACGCGACAGCGCATCGAATATCTGGTCAGCTCCCCATGCTTGGGCGGCAGTGAATGCCAATTGACGCTTCTGCAAGCTTGATAGGGGCGTGGCTGGCTTGTAGGCTAGGTCGTGCCCGGCTTCACTCCATGCATGCTGAAACAGCGTCTTCACTTGGAGTTCAAAAAACTTTGGCATGCGCCGAACGCTCTCTTCATCTTCCGGATAAACATCCTCAGGTACTGCCAGAATATAGTGCTTACCGACGTAACCAAACTCACTCTCGGAGTCGGGAATGACGGCGCGAGCTTCTATTGGGCGAAAATATTCTTCCACTCTTGCGGACGCGGCTGCTACGTCGTCCAAGTAAAACGTAATCACGCGTGCGCCCACTTGGTCCTGTATTTGTGTAAGCGGCCGTGTGTACTTTCGAACCCCATCTATCTCCTTCATTGCTTTCGCCATGAATCGATCAGGGCTCTTCGCGCGTGCGGAAACCCGGTCTACGCGGGGCAGACCTTTCACTGTGTTAGCCAGGAAATCACCTATGCGAGACGCCAATGGGGCTAGGATCTCGTCATACCGTGACGCGTACTCCGCTTTCAGCTCGTCATCGCTCACTTGACCTTCCTCAAACGTTCGTCAACGATCCTTCCTGACGTCGAGTATGTGATCAATTCCGGATCTACTTCTGAAACGGCTTCGTCGAAGCACTCTTCGAATCTTGCAATTTCCGCCGACAGCATCGCGCCGTTGTCTAGCTCAATCGAGCGGTAAGAGATGTGTCGCGTAAATTCGCCGATATCAAAGCGGAAGCGACTTTGCAACGTCCGTGGCGGAGAGACCGCCGCGACGACCGTACGCTTCGATTCCTCGCTCAAATGAAGATCATCGCAGAACTCGGCGATGGTCATGACTTGTCGACGATTCAGATTTCTGGCCAACTGCGCTGCCATAGCAATCTCATGCCTTACATTTGCGTTTGGGGCATTGGCAATTGCGGTGCGCAAAGCAACCGCAAGGCGTTTGGTGCCTTGCTGCGAAGTACTACGATAATCTGATTGAAGGAAGTCTACGATCCAATAGTCAGCAACTGATTTCGCCCCGTGGTTTACCTGGCGGTCCACAGCGTGCCCGCTCCAAAAGTCGTCACCATCGTCTCCGCCCTTGTACATGACAGCCTTGTACGCGAGGGCGCTTTTCAAAAACACCTGTTCTACGAACTGAACGGTGAGCTGATCTTCGGCTTTCTCTGCAACGATTCCTTCGTCAGCGGGAAACCGAGCGATCACAATCTTTTCGGCGTTCGGCGTGCCAAGGCAAACGAAGAACAAGCCCATACCAGACTGGCCGCCGGTCGCATTTTGTAAGCGGTTGGCTAATGCCTTTGCCGCGTCTATTCGACGTGTGCTTACGATTCGCATAATTTCCGTTCGCACAGGGTTGTTCTGCTGGCCGTCGGTGACGAACATGATCGGAATATTGCACTCCCGGTCTGCTTGGCAGTAGATGTCGTTTAGCATGCGACACAGCTTTTCGTCTCGTACAGGAATTTCAGTACCGGAGACTTCTGGAACGTTGTCCCGATTCTTCGCGGGATAGGTTAGGAAGCTGAAAACACGTGCGATCTCCATGTCGGCCCCGTTTGTTAGATGAATCGATAATCGGGCCAAAAGCCGATTTTGGCAACAGTTGGACTAACAAGCGCCGTGGTAAACGGAATTTACCTAGCCGACCAGGAACGGGAGAACCGAAGCGACTGAGTGTGGGGTTTAATTGGCCACAAGGTAAGCAGATGATGGCCGCCGGCCGCCGCGACTTCGAGCGCCCTGCGTGCGCCGCGCTGGCCGATCACGTCGGCCATGTCCGGTGGGGCTGCGCCCTGGGCGGCCTCGAAAGCGCTTGCACGCACGGGCGCGAGGCGCGCGTCGGGGTCCTCGCACGCGAGGTGCGCGCACAACGAGCGCAGGTCCGCCGCGCCGTACACCGCGACGCCGGGCACGAGGGCCGCTTCGGCGGCGTTTTGCGCGGGCAGATAAAGCTCCGGAACGCTGAGCCGTCCGCACAGCGCGAGCGCGTTGTCAGCCGTTGCTTCGTCAGCATCAGGATTCCGAATGATTGCGCCGCCGGTCGCCGCGTTGCGAACGGACGCTTCCATCCCGCCGTCGCGCGCTTCGCGATCCGCATGCGCGCGCGCCGTGCCGCATGCCATCGCGAACGCACCGCGCATCGGCCGCACGGCGCCGGTTAGCGAAAGCTCGCCCGCGAATTCGCGGTGCGCGAGCGCCGCGGCCGGGATCTGGCCGCTCGCCGCGAGAATGCCGAGCGCAATGGGCAGATCGAAGCGGCCCGATTCTTTGGGTAAATCGGCCGGCGCGAGGTTGACGGTAATGCGCCTTACGGGGAAATCGAAGCCGCAATTCGAAAGCGCGGCGCGCACGCGCTCGCGGCTTTCCCGCACTTCGAGGTCGGGCAGTCCGACGATCGAGAACGACGGCAGCCCGTTGGCGAGATGAACTTCTACGGTGACTTCGGGCGCGCGGCCGGCAGCCGGCGCGCGGCTGCGCACCACGGCAAGCGACATGGCGTTCTCCGGGAAGGGCGCATGCGGGAAAAAGCGCGCGTTACACGTTACGCATGCGCCAGACAGGTGAGGCGTATGCCCCTTTACGGTTCCATTGCGATCACGCTACGGATCGCTTGCGGCGATGTGCAGTTGCTGCACTCGACTGCGCACGTTATTGAACATGAAGGTGCGCAGCGAAATGATCAGGATGACTGGCTAGTCACCGGCAGCTTCTGTTCGAGCTCGGCCACGCGGCGCTCCAGTTCCTCAAGGCGCTGGCGCGTGCGCACGAGCACCTGCGTTTGCGCGTCGAACTCCTCGCGCGTGACGAGATCCAGCTTCGAGAAGCCTTGCGACAACATGGCGCGTACGTTGCGCTCGACATCGCGCGCCGGAGAGTTCTTGAGCAGGTCGCTCATGCGTGCCTGCAGATCATTGAAAACGTCGTTTGGTTGTTTCATTCGATTCCCCTTCGTTGCACAAAAAATGTGCAAATTTCGTTTCGCCTGTGCCCCGCTTCGCGCCGTGATCGATCTTGGTGCGAATTCGCAGGCCGCCGGCATGCGTGCGCGCAACTGGTGCGCAAGACCGGGCCGCGCGCTTCGCGCCGTCGCGCGGCGGGCGCTTCAGGCGCTGCGCGGCTGCCTGTGCGGGAGCGAGGCCTGAGGACACTCTAGCAACGTTCCCCCCGCCATGCCACCGCGCGCGCGCCACGCTGGCCGTTCGGCCAAGGCCTTGCGCGCCGCGCCCGTCAAGGCGCGGACCGCATTGTCCACGGCTTTGGCTACCCTTGCATCGAAGTCCGTCGCACTTATGTCGCAGGCAAGGCACCGCGAATTGGCACGGGTGTTGCTAATACTGCCCCGCGCACCGAACGACGGTTGGCTCGCGGTGCGCCGGCGACGCGGCGAGATCACATGCGCTGCACGCAAGGCGCCCGTTGCAGAAGCAAACAAAGGGATGAAGCAACCACAGCGAGGACTACATGAAACTCATTACAGCAATCATCAAGCCGTTCAAGCTCGATGAGGCGCGCGAAGCCCTCTCGGCGATCGGCGTTTCGGGGATCACCGTGACGGAGGTGAAGGGCTTCGGGCGCCAGAAGGGGCACACGGAGCTCTACCGCGGCGCGGAGTACGTCGTCGACTTCCTGCCGAAGGTGAAGATCGAGGCCGCCGTGGCCGACGACATCGTCGAGCAGGCCATCGAGGCGCTCGAACGCGCGGCCCGCACGGGCAAGATCGGCGACGGCAAGATTTTCGTCACGCCGATCGAGCAGGTGATCCGCATCCGCACCGGCGAGACCGGCGCCGACGCCCTGTAACAAGCGACCTGAAACAAGCGACCTGAACGGGTCCCGGGCGCGGCGCTGGAGCCGCCAACCCCGGTCGACATAGAGAGACAAGAGGAAACCGAGATGCGCAAACTTTTGATGTCCTTGCTGATGGCCGGCTCGCTGCTGGCCGGCGGCGTCGGCGCCGCGCTGGCGGACGACGCCTCCGCACCGGCCGCGGCCTCCGCGCCGGCCACCACCGCTTCGGCACCCGACGCCTCCGCGGCCGCGCCCGCTTCGGCGCCCGCGGCCGACGCCGCGTCCGCTCCGGCCGCCGCCGAGGCATCGGCTGCCGCCGCGGCCGCGCCCGCCGCACCGACCGCGCCGTTCTCGGTCGATTCGTCGAAGATCAACTCGGGCGACACCGCCTGGATGCTGACCTCCACCGCGCTCGTCCTCTTCATGACGATTCCGGGCCTCGCGCTGTTCTACGGCGGCATGGTCCGCAAGAAGAACGTGCTCGCCACGCTCATGCAGAGCTTCGCGATCACCTGCGTCGTCACGGTGATCTGGACGGTGGTGGGCTACTCGCTCGCGTTCACGCCGGGCGGCTCGTTCATCGGCGGCTTCTCGCGCGTGTTCCTCGAAGGCATGAACTACATCAAGGGCGACAAGGCCACGACGCTCACCGTGAGCCACCTCGCGCCGACCATCCCCGAGACGGTGTACTTCGTCTATCAGATGACCTTCGCGATCATCACGCCCGCGCTCATTACCGGCGCGTTCGCTGACCGCATGAAGTTCTCGGCGATGCTCGTGTTCATGTCGCTGTGGTCGATCATCGTCTACTCGCCGATCGCGCACATGGTGTGGGAGCCGACCGGCTGGCTCGCCAGCGCCGGCATCCTCGACTTCGCGGGCGGCACGGTGGTGCACATCAACGCCGGTATCGCCGGTCTCGTGTGCTGCCTCGTGCTCGGCAAGCGCGTCGGCTATGGCCGCGAAGTGATGGCGCCGCACAACCTCGTACTCACGCTGGTGGGCGCGGCCATGCTGTGGGTGGGCTGGTTCGGCTTCAACGCGGGTTCGGCGGTCGCGGCTGACGGCCGTGCCGGCTTCGCGATGCTCACGACGCAAGTCGCCACGGCCTGCGCGGCGCTCGGCTGGATGTTCGCGGAGTGGATCGCCAAGGGCAAGCCGTCGGTGCTCGGCATCGCATCGGGCGCCGTGGCGGGCCTCGTGGCGGTGACGCCGGCATCGGGCTTCGTCGGCGTGCTGGGCGCGATCGTGATCGGCGTGGTGGCGGGCGTGGTCTGCTTCTGGTCGGCCACCTGGCTCAAGGGCAAGCTCGGCTACGACGACTCGCTCGACGCGTTCGGCGTGCACGGCATCGGCGGCATCATCGGCGCCATCCTGACCGGCGTGTTCGCGGTCAAGGACATCGGCGGCGCGGACGGCAGCGTCGTCCTGCAAATCAAGGGCGTGCTCACGACTCTCATCTACAGCGGCGTGGTGAGCTTCGTCTTGCTGAAGGTCATCGACATGGTGATGGGCCTGCGCGTGACCGAAGAAGAGGAACGCGAAGGTCTGGACGTGATCCTGCATGGCGAGCGCGTGGAGTAAGCGAGCGGTTCGTCATCGAATCTGAAACTCGTTTGACGCTGGTTTGAGGCAGCAAGCAGCAAGGCAGCAAGCAGCAGCGACCTGGGCCCGCCTGTTCGGCGGGCCCTTTTCTTTGGCGCGCCGGATTCCGTGGCGCGCGAGTCAGGTGCGGGGTTTGCGCCGCCCAGGGGCGGTTTGGGGGGAATAAGGGCAGCGCTCGCGCGTTCGTATAGTGCCCCTTCAATCCGTGTGCCCAATTGCGCCGGGCTGTGCGCGCGGTCCAGAATGGATATCCGGCGTGAATTGCCGCGCGGGCGGGCTCGGCCGGCCAGGTCTGGCTGGAGGCGATTGGGGCCGATCGAGGCCGATTTGACAGGTTGGGGGCCGATCGGGGGCCCGGTTGACCCTTCCGCGCGTGGGGATTCATGCACGCAGGCCCGTCTTGCAACTGGCGCGATCGCCCCCAGATGAAGGGCCGGTTTCCCTACAATCACAGCATTTCGTCCGCGAGTCACCCCTTATGGTCCCGCATCTGGTTACGGCGTTGAACGGCCCGCTCCTCGAACTGGAGCAGCGCATCCTCGACGCGACGCCGGCCATCGAGCGCTGGTTCCGCCTCGAATGGCAGGAGCACACGCCGCCGTTCTACTGTTCGGTCGACCTGCGCAACGCGGGCTTCAAGCTCGCGCCCGTCGACACCAATCTCTTTCCCGGCGCCTTCCACTGCCTGCCGCAGGAAGTACTGCCGCTCGCCGTGCAGGCGGCCATGGCCGCGATCGAGAAGATCTGCCCCGACGCCAAGAATCTGCTCGTGATCCCCGAGATGCACACGCGCAACGCGTTCTATCTGGAGAATGTCGCGCGGCTCGCCACGATCATGCGCCAGGCCGGTCTGAACGTGCGCTTCGGCACGCTCGACGAGAGCATCGCCGGGCCGGTCACGATCTCGCTCGCAGACGGCCAGAAGATCGTCCTCGAGCCGCTCGAGCGTTCGCAGCGCCGCCTCGGACTGAAGAACTTCGATCCCTGCTCGATCCTGCTGAACAACGATCTTTCCGGCGGCATTCCGCCGGTGCTCGAAAACCTGCACGAGCAGTACGTGCTGCCGCCGCTGCACGCCGGCTGGGCCGTGCGCCGCAAATCCACGCACTTCTCCTGCTACGACGACGTGGCGAAGAAGTTCGCGAAGATGGTGGGCGTCGACCCCTGGATGATCAATCCGTACTTCGCGCACGTGGAAGGCGTGGACTTCGAGGCGCGCATCGGCGAAGAGCAGCTCGCCACCGCCATCGACGCCGTGCTCAAGAAGATTGCGAAGAAGTACCGCGAGTACGGCATCACCGAAAAGCCCTACGTCGTCATCAAGTCCGATGCCGGCACCGACGGCCGCGGCGTGATGACGGTGCACGACGCCTCCGAGGTCGCCGCGCTCACCAAGCGCGAACGTGCGAAGATGTCGGCCACGAAGGACGGGCTCGAAGTGCATGACGTGATCGTGCAGGAAGGCGTCTATACGTTCGAGCACATCGGCGACGAAGTGGCGGAGCCGGTCGTCTACATGATCGACCGTTACGTGGTGGGCGGTTTCTACCGTGCGCACGGCAGCCGCGAGCGCGATCAGAACCTGAACGCGCCGGGCATGCATTTCGTGCCGCTCGGCTTCGAGCACACGGCGTTGCCCGACACGCGCGCGAAGGCGGGCGCGGCGCCGCCGAACCGCTTCTACATGTATGGCGTGGTGGCGCGGCTCGGTCTGCTCGCGGCGTCGGTCGAGCTGGAGAAGACCGATCCGGAGGCGATCCACGTTTAGGCCGCGCATTTCGCCGTCATCATTCGGACAATTCAACGCAGCGCCCGCCACCGTGCGGGCGTTGCCGTCATGACACCAGGGACGATATGGACATTCTCTTCATCGCCGATCCGCTCGAGCGGTTCAAGATCTACAAGGACTCGACCTACGCGATGATGGCCGAGGCCGCGAAGCGCGGCCACACGCTCTTTGCGTGCGAGCCGCAGCATCTTGCATGGGTGAACGGCCGGGTGGAGGCCGACGTGCGGCGCTTTGCGATCGTCGGCGATACGGCGGACCTGCATCGCGAAACGTGGTTCGGGGACTCGGCCGATTCGCGCGCGCTGACCGGCTTCGACGCCGTCATCATGCGCAAGGACCCGCCCTTCGACATGGAGTACGTGACGTCCACGTGGCTGCTCGAAATCGCCGAGCGCGCAGGCGCGAAGATCTTCAACAAGCCCCAGTCGATTCGCGATCACTCGGAAAAGCTCGCTATCGGCGAATTCGCGCAGTTCGTCGCGCCCACCCTCGTCACGAGGAGCGCCGCGCGCCTGCGCAAGTTCCACGAGGAGCACCGGGACGTGATCTTGAAGCCGCTCGACGGCATGGGCGGCATGGGCGTGTTCCGCGTGAAGGCGGACGGCATGAACCTCGGCTCGATCATCGAGATGCTGAGCCACGACGGCGCGCGCAGCGTGATGGCGCAGAAGTTCATCCCCGAGATCAAGGACGGCGACAAGCGCATTCTGCTGATCGGCGGCGAGCCGGTGCCGTACTCGCTCGCGCGTATTCCTCAGGGTAATGAGGTGCGCGGCAACCTGGCCGCCGGCGGCCTGGGCCGCGCGCAGCCGCTCACCGCGCGCGACATGGAGATCGCCAGGGCGCTCGGCCCGACGCTCGCGGCACGCGGCCTGCTGCTCGTGGGGCTCGATGCCATCGGCGACTGGCTCACCGAAGTCAATGTCACGAGCCCGACGTGCTTCCGCGAAATCATGGAGCAGACGGGCTTCGACGTGGCCGCGATGTTCATCGACGCGCTGGAGCGCGCGGCGGCCTGAAGAGCGACGGGCCGGTTGCCTGCATTTTCGAGGCGCGCGCCTGGCCTGGGCCCTTGAATCCGGCCTGGCGCGGCGGCATCTGCGGGACGTGGGGAAGCGCCTTGCAGGGCGGGCGCACCGGCACTGCCGAGGGTGGTTGCGCGGTCCCTTGTGAACGGCGCGCGACATCTGCCGCGCGGCGAGCAAAAGCGCCTCGCGTGCGCGAAAATGACCCTGCTACAATGCCGCGAGCCCACGCTCCGGGCAGGCAAGCCGGCGTCGCCAATGAGGCGCCGGGACTGCCGGGCGGCGCGTGTTCCGACCCTGCGAGCTTACGGCTGGCCGCGGGTTCGGCGCTGCCGGACGCGATCGAGGAGATCGCGCCGGGCATCAACCGAGCCGTTTATTGCAGTCAGGCTGACATGGCAGGGATTCTGATCATTGCGCACGCACCGCTCGCCACCGCGTTACGCGAGTGCATCGCGCATATCTATGGCGGTTGTCCGGCGCGCATCGGCGCGCTCGACGTGCTACCCGACAGCGACCCCGCGGAAGTGGTCGCCCAGGCGAATGCGGAGATCGAGCGCCTGCGTGAGGAAAACGGCGCGCTCGTGCTGACCGACATGTTCGGCGCGACGCCTTCGAACATCGCGGCGCGCCTTGCCACCGTGCCCGAGGTGCGCGTGCTGGCCGGCGTGAACTTGCCGATGCTCGTGCGTGCCGTTTGCTATCGTGCCACGCCGCTCGATACGCTCGTCGAAAAGGCGCTGGCCGGCGCGAGCAAGGGTGTCCAGATCATCGGATCGAGCACGCCGTCCGCGGCGACCGCGACCGATTGCGGTTGCCCGCCCACACCATGCGCCGAGGCCGTAGCCGGCGCGACAGACCAGGCAGCCAGGCAATCCGCAAATCAGGCCTCGAACCCGCCGGCCTGCACCGCGCGCAGCACGGCCTGCGCAGACAGCGCACCGGCCGGCGCGCTCAGGCCGACCGGCACCCCCTGAGTCCGGCGCGCGCCAGCGAAAGCCAGAACACAACGCACACCGAAAGAACACAGTCACACTTCCACACACTGCGTCCGGATCGACCTATGTTGCAACAAGAAACGACCATCGTGAACAAACTCGGCCTGCACGCTCGTGCGTCGGCAAAGCTGACGCAACTCGCAGGCAACTATCAGGCCGAAATCTGGATGAGCCGCAACGGCCGCCGCATCAACGCCAAGAGCATCATGGGGGTCATGATGCTGGCGGCGGGCATCGGCAGTACGGTGCTGATCGAAACCGAAGGCCCGGACGAGGCCGACGCCATGAGCGCACTGCTCAAGCTGATCGCCGACAAGTTCGGCGAAGGCCAGTGAAACGCACCTCGTCGTCGCGCCCATTCGGAACGCCGCGGCCCGCCGCGGCGTTTTCGTTTGCGCGGTTCGTGCGCCGCGTTCGTTCGCAGCGCCCCGGAGCCTGCTGCACAACCTGCTGCACAAGGACGCAGTAAGCACCGGCAAGGCTCGTGTAGCCACATTCGGCCGCGGTGGAATCTATAATCATCGCCGGGGTCTGAGAGAGCGCATTGCAGCGGTTTGCCGCAGCATCAAATAACCAGAGGAGGTGCGCGTGCCGTTCACGCTGCATGGAATTCCCGTATCACGCGGTATAGCCATCGGGCGAGCGTATCTGATCGCGCCGGCGGCGCTCGACGTCGACCATTACCTCATCGAGCCCCCGCAGATCGAGGACGAAATCGTGCGCTTTCGCGCGGCGCTCGCTGCCGTCGAGCAGGAACTCGACGCGCTGCGCGCCGACCTCGCCGCCGACGCTCCCTCCGAAATGGGTGCGTTCATTGGCGTCCACCTCATGATCCTGAACGACGTGATGCTCGTGCAGGAGACCATCGACCTCATCCGTACGCGCCGCTTCAACGTGGAGTGGGCGCTTACCGAACAACTCGAGCGGCTCTCGCGCCACTTCGACGACGTAGAAGACGAGTACCTGCGCGAGCGCAAGGCCGACATCGAGCAAGTCGTCGAGCGCGTGCTGAAGGCGCTCGCGGGCACCATGCCCGCCACGCTGCACGGCGGCTGCAACGAGATGATCGTCGTCGCGCACGACATCGCGCCCGCCGACATGCTGCAGTTCAAGGGGCAAACGTTTCAGGGCTTCGTCACCGATCTGGGCGGGCGCACCTCGCACACGGCGATCGTCGCGCGCAGCCTCGGCATTCCCGCGGCCGTGGGCGTGCAGCAGGCGAGCGCGCTGATCCGCCAGGACGATCTCATCATCGTCGACGGCGACCATGGCGTCGTGATCGTCGATCCCGCGCCCATCGTGCTGGAGGAGTACACGTACCGGCAAAGCGAGATGGCGCTCGAGCGGCGCAAGCTGCAGCGCCTGAAGTTCTCGCCTACGCAAACGCTGTGCGGCGCGAAGATCCAGCTCTACGCGAACATCGAGCTGCCCGAAGATGCCCAGGCCGCGCTCGACTCCGGCGCGACGGGCGTGGGCCTCTTTCGCACCGAGTTCCTGTTCATGAACCACAAGGACCAGTTGCCGGAGGAGGAGGAGCAGTTCGCCGCCTATCGTCGCGCGGTCGAACTCATGAACGGGCTGCCCGTGACGATCCGCACGATCGACGTGGGTGCCGACAAGCCGCTCGACGCGATGGGCGGCGGCGATGGTTACGAGACGGCCGCCAACCCCGCGCTCGGCCTGCGCGCGATCCGCTGGAGCCTCTCCGAACCGCAGATGTTCCTCACGCAGTTGCGCGCGATCTTGCGGGCGTCGGCGTTCGGCTCGGTCAAGGTCCTGATCCCGATGCTCGCGCACGCGCAGCAGATCGACCAGACGCTCGACCTGATCCGCCAGGCGAAGCGCCAGCTCGACGACGCGGGTCTCGCCTACGATCCCAACATTCAGGTCGGCGCGATGATCGAGATTCCGGCAGCCGCGCTCGCGCTGCCGATGTTCCTCAAGCGCCTCGACTTCCTCTCGATCGGCACCAACGACCTGATCCAGTACACGCTCGCGATCGACCGCGCCGACAACGCCGTGGCCGATCTCTACGATCCGCTGCATCCGGCCGTGCTGCAACTGATCGCGCATACGCTGCGCGAGGCGAAGCGCGCGGGTGTGCCGGTGTCGGTGTGCGGGGAGATGGCGGGCGACCCGACGTTCACGCGTTTGCTGCTCGGCATGGGCCTCACCGAGTTTTCGATGCATCCGAGCCAGTTGCTCGTGGTGAAGCAGGAGATCCTGCGCTCGCAGTTGAAGATGCTGGAAAGGCCGGTGTCCGAAGTGTTGGCGGCTTACGAGCCGGAGGAACTGCAGGCGGCGCTCAAGCGCGTGACGCAGGCCTGAGTCTCCGCGCGGTACGCTCGCGCGCGGCGCGCGAATGCAAAGAAGCCCCGGCTTGTCCGGGGCTTTTTCCGGCAAGGCTCAGCCGCGCCGATGCCGCTCGCCGCACACCGGGCAATCCGGCTGACGCGCGACGCGCATGGTGTTCCACTCCATGCGCAGCGAGTCGAGCATCATGAGCCGCCCGACGAGCGGCGCTCCGATGCCGCCGATCACGCGCAGCGCCTCGGCCGCCTGCATCGCGCCGACGATGCCCACCGTAGGCGCGAACACCCCCATCGTCGAGCACGCCACTTCCTCGAACGGCTGGTCCTCGGGAAACACGCAGGCGTAGCAGGGCGAGGCGTCGTCGCGGAAGTCGAACGTGCTGATCTGCCCGTCGAAGCGAAGCGCCGCGCCCGAGACGAGCGGCACGCCGTGCGTGACGCACGCGCGGTTGATGGCGTGGCGCGTGGCGAAGTTATCGGTGCAGTCGAGCACGACGGTCGCGCCCGGCACGTGCGCGTCGAGCCAGGCGTCGTCGATGCGCGTTTGCAGCGCGTTCACCTTCACCTCGGGATTGAGCCGCGCGAGGGCGTCGCGGCCCGACTCGACCTTCGCGCGGCCCACCGATGCCGTCTCGTGCAGGATCTGCCGCTGGAGGTTGGTGAGGTCGACGGTGTCGTTGTCGACGAGCGTGAGCGTGCCCACGCCCGAGGCCGCGAGATACATCGCCGCCGGCGAACCGAGGCCGCCCGCGCCCACGACGATCGCGTGCGCGTCGAGGAAGCGCTGCTGTGCCTCGATGCCGATCTCGTCGACGAGGATATGGCGGGAGTAGCGGAGAAGCTGGTCGTCGTTCATCGCGGGGCGCTCGTTGCGTGGCGCTGCGATGGACCTCGAGAGCCCTGATTGATGGCTCTGAACGGGAAAACGCGCGCCGGGAAAATACCGTGTCGTTATTGTAACGACGCCAGCGACGGGAGGAGGGCGTCCTCGCGGGTCCGGCGCGCAAGACGCGCGCGGGCCGCGAGGCGGTACGGCGCGTTACTTCGCGGGAGCCGAGGCCGGCGCGGGGGCCGAACCGCCCGGCACCATGATGAGGGCGCCCGGCTTCACGGCGATCGGCGCCGAAGCCGAGGTGGGCGGCTTTTGCTGCGCGAGGCGGCGCTCCATCGGCGACTTCGATTCGGACACCGGCTTGCCCTGAAGCTTGTTGAGGGCCTGCTGGAGCATGAAATCGTCGGTCGAGCCGAACTCGACCGGCTTGCGGTCGCGATCCTTCTGGCGTTGCTCCGGCGTCTTCTTGTCGTTCTGCTCCTCGAGCTGGCGCAGCATGTCCATGCGCTCCTGCTCGCGCACGTCCTGCTCCTTCTTCTCGTCCGGGTCCTGCGTGTTGGCGAGGTGGTTCTGATAGTCGACCTCGCGTGTGACGAGTGCGTCGTCCGGATCGCCGTCGGCGTACTGGTCGACCGCGATGTCAGGACGGATGCCCTTGTTCTGGATCGAGCGGCCGCTCGGCGTGTAGTAGTACGCCGTGGTGAGACGCAGTGCGGTGTCGGCCGTCATCGGGCGCACCGTCTGCACCGAGCCCTTGCCGAACGTCGTCTTGCCGACGATGAGCGCGCGCTTCTGATCCTGCAGCGCGCCCGCCACGATTTCGGAGGCAGACGCCGAATAGGCGTTGGTCAGCACGACCATCGGCACGGTCTTGAACTCGGCCGCTTCGCCCTTGAGCGGGTCGCCGTCGAACGAGGGCAGACGGTAGTTCTCGAAGGTGTCGCGGTAGACCTGTTTCGAGTCGGGGATCTGGCCGTTCGTCGAGACCACCACCGAATCCGGCGGCAGGAACGCGCCCGCCACGCCCACGGCGCTTTGCAGCAGCCCGCCGCCGTTGTTGCGCAGGTCGAGGATGATGCCCTTGAGATTGGGCTCCTGGCGCGCGATGTCCTGGAGCTTGGCCGCGAGGTCAGGGACCGTGCGCTCCTGGAAGCTCGTGATGCGGATGTACGCGTAACCCGGCTGCAGGATTTTCGACTTCACGCTCTGCACCTTGATGATGGCGCGCGTGATGGTGAGCGGGAAGGTGCGGTCGTCGGTCTTGCGGAAGATCGTGAGCGTGACCTTGGTGCCCGGGTCGCCGCGCATCTGCTTGACGGCCTGGTCGAGCGTCATGCCGCGCACGGGCTTGTCGTTGATGCGCGTGATGAGGTCGCCCGGACGAATGCCGGCGCGGTACGCGGGCGTGTCTTCGATCGGCGAAATGACCTTGATCAGTCCGTCTTCCGACGAAATCTCGATGCCGAGACCCGCGAAGCGACCTTTGGTCTGCTCCTGGAGCTCCTGGTAGTCGGTCTTGTCGAGATACGACGAGTGCGGGTCGAGGCTCGACACCATGCCCTTGATGGCGGCGGTGAGCAGCTTCTTGTCGTCGACCGGCACGACGTACTCATGCTTGATCTGACCGAACACTTCGGCGAAGAGCCGCAGCTGGTCGAGCGGCAGCGGCTCGACGACCGTCTGCTGGGTTTGCTGCGCCGAGGCGGAAATCTGCAGGGTGGCAAATACGCCGGTCGCAAGGCCAGCGGCGATCAGGCCGATGTTTTTCAGGTTCTTTCGCATAGAGATTGTTGCGTGCGGTCGAAAAGGCGCGTGGCAGCGTCTAATGGAAAAGCGACGGACAAGTATAACTGCACACCTGCCGCGGCTGTGTATATGGCGCGAACGATGGGACTAAGACAGCGCGACCGGCGCCGGGTTCGCAAGACATGTGCCGCAAACCCGCGCCTGGCGCGGCGCTGGCGGGAAGCTGGCAGTTCTGCCAGTTGCGTCGCGCGGGAGGCGAACGCGCAGGAAGGGGAGTGTGCAACCGATTGCCGGGACCGCCGCGTGCCCTCGCCGGACCAGGGGATTCGGCGAGAGCGGATATCGCGCAATGGCGCCCGTGAGCCGTTCGGGCGCCGCCGGAGCGGCCAAACCGGAGTGCCCATCCGATGAATGGGCTGACTTCGCCGCCCGGTTGCGCGGGGAAGGTCAACCGGCCTTCTTGCCCTGGTTGGCAACGGCGGCCTGTGCCTTCGCGATGGCCTCGGCGTCGCCCAGATAGTAGTGCGTGATGGGCTTGAGGTTCTCGTCCAGCTCGTAGACGAGCGGCACGCCGTTCGGGATGTTCAGGCCGACGATGTCGTTGTCCGAAATGTTGTCGAGGTATTTCACGAGCGCGCGGATCGAATTGCCGTGCGCGGCGATCAAGACCTTCCTGCCTGCCTTGATGGCCGGTGCAATCGACTCGTTCCAGACCGGCAGCACGCGCGCGACCGTGTCCTTCAGGCACTCGGTGAGCGGCAACTCTTCGCGCGGCACCTTCGCGTAGCGCGGGTCGTTGTACGACGTGCGCGAGTCGGTCGGCTCGAGCGCGGGCGGCGGCGTGTCGTAGCTGCGGCGCCAGACGAGCACCTGGTCGTCACCGAACTTCGCGGCCGTTTCGGCCTTGTTCAGGCCCGAAAGCGCCCCGTAATGACGCTCGTTCAGGCGCCACGAGTGGACCACGGGCAGGTACATCTGGTCCATCTGGTCCTGCACGTGCCAGAGTGTGCGGATCGCGCGCTTGAGCACCGACGTGTAGGCGATGTCGAACGTGTAGCCGGACTCCTTGAGCAGCTGGCCTGCCTGCTGCGCTTCGCGGTTGCCCTGCTCGGTGAGGTCGACGTCCACCCAGCCGGTGAAGCGGTTTTCCTTGTTCCACGTCGATTCGCCGTGGCGGATGAGTACGAGTTTGTACATGAGGATGCCGGTCGGTAGTGAAGAAGCGGTAATCGGGGACGGGCGGCGCGGCGGCAGAGACGATGCGGCGGCCGGTCCCGCGGGCAGCGCGCCCGGGCTGGGGGCGGCAACCCTGCGACAAACGCTTATTTTATAATGCCCGGATTGCCCGAATCCGATTTCGCACGATTTCTTCGACTTTCCCTTTTTCCGGCGGACCCTCCGTGACGTTCTTCACCAACTACATCAATCTTGTACTCATCGCGATCGTCCTCATTTCAGGAGGGTTGCTCCTGTGGCCGTCGCTCAAGCGCGGCGGCCGCGGCGGCGTTTCCACCGCCGAGGCGACGCAGCTCATCAACCGCCGCAACGCGGTGGTGATCGACCTGCGTCCCGCGGGTGAATTCGCGAAGGGCCATCTGCCTTCGGCGCGCCAGATCGAGTTTGGCGAGCTGCAGGCGAAGATCGGCCAGCTCGTGAAGAACAAGAGCAACCCGGTGTTGCTGGTCTGCCAGACGGGCCAGCAGTCGCACAAGGCGCTGCGCCTCGTGAAGGAAGCCGGTTTTGCCGAAGTCCACGTGCTGGACGGCGGCGTGAACGCCTGGCAACAGGCCGGCATGCCGGTCGTGAAACAAGGAGGTTCCAAGTGAGCAAAGTGGTCATGTACAGCACCCAGGTGTGCCCGTATTGCCAGATGGCCGAACGTCTTTTAAAGTCGCGCGGCGTCGAGCACATCGAGAAGGTGCTGATCGACCGGGACCCGGCGCGGCGCGAAGAAATGATGACGCGCACCGGCCGGCGGACCGTGCCGCAGGTTTTCATCGGCGAGACGCACGTGGGCGGTTACGATGACCTCTCCGCGCTCGACCGTGCGGGCGGCCTGATGCCGCTGCTCGAAGCCGCCTGAGCGACCGGGCCGGTTTGCAGCCCGCAGCCGCACGACAGCCGTGCGGCCTCGGTTCGCCTCTGGCGGCCGGACCGGGTTGCCGGACCGGATTGCCAGGCGCGACGCGGCGGCGTGGCGCCGCAGGTTTCGGCCCGCGCAGGCCCGCAAGGCTTGCGCGGGCCTGTTGCCGTTCATTGCCGTAGTACGGTGCATTTTCGAGACTTCGCAATGTCGCGATAATGTGCCGTGATCCATTCAATCAGGGAAGCCATACACCATGTCTGACGAGAACAACCAGCCGTTCTTCAACATCCAGCGCATCTACCTCAAGGACATGTCGCTCGAGCAGCCGAATTCGCCGGCCATCTTCCTTGAGCAGGACATGCCTTCGGTCGAAGTGGAAGTCGACGTCAAGGCCGAGCGCCTCGCCGAATCGGTGTTCGAGATCCTCGTCACCGGCACCGTCACGGCCAAGGTCAAGGACAAGGTGGCGTTCCTGATCGAAGCCAAGCAAGCCGGCATCTTCGACATCCGCAACATTCCCGCCGAGCAGATCGACCCGCTCGTCGGCATTGCCTGCCCGACGATCCTGTTCCCGTATCTGCGCTCGAACATCGCCGACGCGATCACGCGCGCGGGCTTCCCGCCGATCCATCTGGCCGAGATCAACTTCCAGGCGCTCTACGAGCAACGCCTGCAGCAGCTCGCCCAGCAGGACGGCGCGAGCAACGCGACGCATTGATCGCGCGCCTCGTCGTAGATTGATCGTTTCCACGAACTACCGGTGCGGAGTATCGGAATGAACATCGCCGTTCTCGGCGCCGGAGCGTGGGGCACCGCGCTGGCGGGGCATCTCGCCCAGGCGCATCACACCGTGTTGTGGGCGCGCGATGGCGCGCTCGTCGACACCTTGCGCAAGACGCACGAAAATCCCCGCTACCTCGCGGGCATCGCGCTGCCCAGGACGCTCGAATACGAAACGGATCTCGCCGCCGCGCTCGGGCATGCTTCGGGCGAGGCGGATCTCGTCGTGCTCGCCACCCCCGTGGCGGGCCTGCGCGGCATGCTCCGCACGCTACGCGACATGGGCCGCGTGCCCGCGCACTTCGTCTGGCTCTGCAAGGGCTTCGAGGCGCAAACGCAGCTCATGCCGCATCAGGTGGTGCTCGCCGAGCTGCCCGGTCATGCAAGCAATGGCGTGCTTTCGGGGCCCAGCTTCGCGCGTGAAGTGGGCGAGGGCCTGCCCGTCGCGCTGACGGTGGCGAGCGCCTCGGCGGCTTGCCGCGAGCGTGCGCTCGCCGCATTCCATCACCGCGCCATGCGCATCTATACCGGCGACGACGTGGTCGGCGTCGAAGTGGGCGGCGCGGTCAAGAACGTGCTCGCGATCGCGACCGGCATCTCGGACGGACTCGGACTCGGCCTGAACGCACGCGCCGCGCTCATCACGCGCGGCCTTGCGGAGATGACGCGCCTTGGCGTCACGCTCGGCGGCCGCGCCGAAACCTTCACGGGCCTGACCGGCCTCGGCGACCTCATTCTCACGGCCACGGGCGACCTCTCGCGCAACCGCACCGTGGGCAAGCAGCTCGCGAGCGGCCGCACGCTCGACGACATTCTCGGCGCGCTCGGCCACGTCGCTGAAGGCGTGCGCTGCGCGCAGGCCGTGCTGGCGCTTGCGCGCGAACATGGCATCGAGATGCCGATCACCCAGGCGGTATGCGCCGTGCTGTTCGACGGCGTTGCGCCGCGCGACGCCGTGAGCGCGCTGCTCCGGCGCGACGCCAAGGCGGAGTAGGGCGGGTCCGCGCACCGGGCGGTTCCGCTGCGCCGTGCATGAAGCACGCAAGGAGGACCGTATGCTGATCGTCGGAAACTGCAGCATCGAGGCACAGGCCGTCGACATCACCAGGCTTAAGGTCGATGCGATCGTCAATGCCGCGAATTCTTCTCTGCTCGGCGGCGGCGGCGTGGACGGCGCGATTCATCGCGCCGCCGGGCCGGACCTGCTGCGCGAGTGCGAGACCCTTGACGGCTGCGCGACCGGCGACGCCAGAATCACCGGCGGCTATCGCCTTCCCGCGAAGCACGTGATCCATACCGTAGGTCCCGTGTGGCACGGCGGCGGCCATGGCGAGGCGCATCTGCTCGCGTCGTGCTACCGGCGCTCGCTCGACTGCGCGCACGAGGCGGGCGTGACGAGCATCGCATTTCCGGCGATCAGTTGCGGCGTCTACCGTTTTCCCGCCGACGATGCCGTGAAGATCGCGCTCGCAGCCGTGATCGGCGCGTTGCCGGAATGCCCCGCGCTCGAGCGAGTGATCTTCGCGTGCTTCGACGAAGCGATGCTCGCGCGCTACGAGCGCGAACTCGCGTCGCGAAGCACGCCGTAGCGGCTCACTCGCCGCCTTCGAACCCCGCCTGGCGCCACGCTTCGAACACCACCACGGCCACCGTATTCGAGAGATTCAGGCTGCGGTTGCCGGGCCGCATCGGCAGACGCACGCGCTGTGACGTCTCGAACTGGTCGAGCACGGCGTCGGGCAAGCCGCGGGTCTCCGCGCCGAACACGAACCAGTCGCCGGGCATGAACGCGTGCGCATGAAAGCGCCCCGAGCCGCGCGTCGTGAACGCGAACATGCGCGACGGGTCGGGCGCTTCGGTCGCGATGAAGGCATCCCAGTTGCCATGCACGTGCATTTGCGCGTACTCGTGATAATCGAGGCCCGCGCGGCGCATTTTCGCGTTGTCGAGCGGAAAGCCGAGCGGCTCGATCAGATGGAGCCGCGCGCCCGTATTCGCGCACAGGCGGATCACGTTGCCGGTGTTCGGCGGAATTTCGGGTTCGACGAGAACGACGTTGAACATGACGATGAAACTCTCGATGTCTTCAGGGGTGTGAGGGCGGTCAGTCCTTCGGCGTGCGCAGCGCGACGAAGTTGGTCACGCGCCGGGCGCCCGCGGTCTTGAGCGTGCGCGCGAGAGCGTCGAGCGTGGCGCCCGAGGTCATCACGTCGTCGACCACGCCCACATGCTGGCCGTCGAGCGGCCGCGCGAGCGCAAACGCGCGGCCGACGTTGCGGCGGCGCGCCTCGCGATCGAGCTTCGATTGCGGCGCCGTATGCACGATGCGTCGCACGAGCGTGGCGTCGGCCCGCGTGCCCAGTCTTCGCGCGAGCGGCCGCGCGATCTGCCACGCCTGGTTGTAGCCGCGCTCGACGAGACGTTCGCGCGAGAGCGGCACGGGAACCACGATGTCGGGCATGCCTTCGGTGTCGAGCGCGTCTTGCGCGGCCAAAGCGAGGCGCCGCGCGAATTCCTCGCCGAGCGCGAGGCGTGCGCGAAACTTCAGGTTGCGTGCGAGCAGGTCGAGCGGCGCGCGATAGTCGGCGAGCGCGAGGGTGGCGTCGAACGCGGGCGGCGCGTCGAAGCAGGCCTCGCAGCGATAGCGCGCGCGTCCCGCGGCGCGGCGCCTGTGCGCGAGCGGCATGGCGCAGACCGTGCAGCGCAGGCGCGGCTCATTCCAGTACGCGGCGTCGCAGCACACGCAGAGTGAGGCTCGCGACAAATTGCCGCATAATGGGCACAGATTGGGCAGGACGAAGTGAGCGAGCCGAGGCCATGCCGTCCGCGCTTGTCGACAGACGCGCACGATGCCCGCAAGACGGGTGCGGTGCGAATTGTGGTGCGAAGCGGGCGATGCGTCGCGCGACGCATCGCGCGACGCGCGTGGTGAAAGGCGCGGCGGCATTGAAGGACGGCCCCGGCAAGGGCTCGCGTGACTGAAAGGATAGGAGTGAGCGAGTATACTTCGCAGACTTCGCCAATACGACCGACATGTCCCCGTCTTCCGCAAGAACTGGCCGTCCGGGCTATGACACCCGGCACCTGCGGCGCATCTTCGATCGCCGTGCGGCGACTTTCGACGAGGTTGCCTTCCTGCCGCGTGAAATTGCGCAACGCATGCGCGAGCGCCTCGAGTACATCAAGGTGAGCCCCGCCGCCGTGCTCGACATCGGCTGCGGCCCTGGCGACGACCTGCCCGGCTTGCGCGAGCGTTTTCCCGAAGCGCCCGTGTTCGGCGCCGATCTCTCCCACGCCATGTTGCGCCGCGCGCGCGAGCACGACGCGCCCGACACGAGCTGGCGACGCTTTCTGCCGGCATCGATGGGACGCGCGCTCGGTTCGCGCGGCCCGCGTTTTGCACAGGCCGATTTTGCGGAACTGCCGTTCTCGCATGGCGCGTTCGATCTGCTGTGGTCCAATCTCGCGCTGCATTGGCATCCGCGCCCCGATCTCGTGTTCGGCGAGTGGCAACGCGTGCTCAAGGTCAATGGTCTGCTGATGTTCAGCACGCTCGGGCCCGATACGCTCAAGGAACTGCGCGGCGCCTTCGCCGAGGTCGAGGCCGCGCACGGCGTGCCGGCGGGCGCGCACGTCATCGACTTCGTCGACATGCACGATCTCGGCGACATGCTCGTCGAGAACGGCTTCGAGATTCCGGTGATGGACCAGGAAACGCTCACCGTCACCTACAAGACGCCGGAGAAGCTGCTCGCCGACGTGCGCCGCTGGGGCGCGTATCCGTTCGAGCGCGCCGACGGCGAGCCGGCGACTCACGGCGCGCGTCGCCGGCAGCGCGCGCTCGTGGCCGCGCTCGAGGCGCGCCGCTGCACGGACGGACCGCACGCGGGCACGATTCCGCTGACCTTCGAGATCATCTACGGACACGCATGGAAAGCCGTGCCGCGCACGACCGCCGAAGGCCATGGCATCGTGCGCATCGAGGACATCGGACGCGGTCCGGCAAGGAATCGGTAACGCGGTAAGGGGGCTTTCGTTATGCCTGAAATTAGCGCCCGAAAAGCCCCCCGGAAATTTGCGAAAAAATCGCTGGAAGGCCCATCTGGATTGGGTTTTCAGGTGATTGGGCGTTCCTTGTGGGGGCTGGGGATCGCGCCTATAATGCGTCAGTTTGCTGCACGGAAGGGTCCCCAAAATTCATTGTGGCAAGTCCAGATCTCCCCGTAGTTGTGCGAGGCGCGGTGCGGCGATAGTCTGGGGAGGTTGTCGTGGGGGAAGCAAACGATGCAGGCGCCTGAACTGCTGGCGAGTCCGGAGCCGGTCCTGCAGGACTGGACCATGAAGCGCAACTGCTCGGTTTCGCCCCGGCAATTCGTGTTCTTCTATGTTTCGCTGGCGCTGGTTTCCATCGCGATCGCCGTTCTGTTGTTGATCCACGGCGCCTGGCTGGTTTTGCCGTTTACCGGCATCGATCTGTTGGTCGTGGGCGGCGCTTTTGTCATTTACGCGCGCCATGCTGTCGATTACGAACGTATCAGGCTTTATCCGAACCGGCTGGTGATCGAGCAGATGAGCGCCAACGCGCTCACGCAGTTCGAATTCAATCCCCGCTGGGTCCGGGTCGAGCCGGGCGCGACCCCACGCGACCCGGTGCGTCTCGTGTCCCGCGGCCAGGCGGTCGCTGTCGGGTTGCATCTGCCGCAATATCGGCGTGCGCAGTTCGCGCGGGAACTGCGTACCTCGCTTGCGCGCGCGGGTTGATGCGGCGCGTGAGTTTGCCGGCTGGCGGCGTGAGCGTCCCAGGGGGCGCCCTGGTTGCAAAACCTTCCTGCGGGGTCGAGGGTTTGAATGGAAATTATGGGTAAGGAAGCTATGAAAACAATCAAGCGAGCCCTTCATGGGGTGCTGGCGTGCAGCGGATTCCTCGTCGCCGGCGCGGCACTCGCGGTCGGAGACAGCCCTGGCGGTCCCGCGGTCAACGAGGTCAATCTCCAGCCGCCCGTCACGCGCATCGCCGAAGAGCTCTACAGCCTCCATACGATGATGCTGATCCTGTGCACGGTGATTTTCATCGGCGTGTTCGGGGTCATGTTCTATTCGATCTTTGCCCACCGCAAGGCGAAAGGCCATCAGGCGTCCCACTTCCACGAGAGCACGACCGTCGAAATCATCTGGACGGTGGTGCCGTTCGTCATCGTCGTGCTGATGGCGCTGCCCGCAACGAAGGCCGTCGTCGCGATGAAGGACACGTCCAACGCCGATCTCACCGTGAAAGTCACCGGCTATCAGTGGAAATGGGGCTACGACTACGTGAAAGGGCCGGGCGAGGGCATCAGCTTTCTCTCCACGCTCAGCACGCCGCGCTCCGAGGTGAACAACCGCGTGCCGATCACCGACACCTACCTGCAGGAAGTCGACAACCCGCTCGTCGTGCCGGTCAACAAGAAGATCCGCGTCATCACCACGGCCAACGACGTCGTGCACTCGTGGTATGTGCCCGCGTTCGGCGTGAAGCAGGACGCGATTCCCGGCTTCGTGCGCGACACGTGGTTCAAGGCCGACAAGGTCGGCACCTACCGCGGCTTCTGCACGGAGCTGTGCGGCAAGGAGCACGCGTTCATGCCGGTCGTGGTCGAGGTGCTTTCCGACGACGACTATGCGAAGTGGGTGCAGACGCAAAAGGCGAAGATGGCCGCCGCCAGCGACGACCCGAACAAGACTTACACGCTGGCCGAACTGAAAGAGCGCGGCGAGAAGGTCTACATGTCGAACTGCGCCGTGTGCCATCAGCCCACGGGCAAGGGCGCGGGCGCGTTCCCGGCGCTCGACGGCAGCAAGATCGCCAATGGTCCGGTCGCCGAGCACGTGGGCATCGTCCTGCACGGCAAGAACGCCATGCCGTCGTGGGCGCCCACGCTCAACGACGTGGAAATCGCCTCGGTGATCACGTTCGAGCGCAACTCGTGGGGCAACCATACCGGCGACGTGCTGCAGCCGCGCCAGGTGGCCGACGCGCGCAACGGCAAGATGCCCGAGGGCGGCGACCATACCGCCGCGGCCGGCGCGGCCGCAGCAAGCGGTGCCGAACAAGCCGGCGCGGCGAGCGGCGCTCCGGCCGCCAGCGGCGCAGATGAAGCATCGGGCGCGGCGCAGAACACGGCGGCGCTGCCGGCGAACGTCTACTTCGAAGTGGGCAAGAGCACGCTGCCCGCCGACGCGAAGGACGCCATCCAGGCCGCCGCCGACTACGCGAAGGCGCATCCCGACGCGAAATTCACGCTCTCGGGCTTCACCGACGCGAGCGGCAAGGCCGACGCGAACGCCGATCTCGCCAGGCGCCGCGCGCAAGCGGTACGCGACGCGCTGAAGGCGGCGGGCATCGCCGGGGACCGCATCATTCTGAAGAAGCCGGAAACGATCACGGGCGGCGCGAACGCGAAGGAAGCGCGCCGGGTGGAGATCGGCGCGGCGGCCTGAACGGTCCGGCGCGAGCAGCAAGAGGCAAGCAGCTAGAGACGCAGGACGAGCGCTGCGCGAGCACATAACAAGCAGGCAAACGCTGCAGCAAGAGACGCAGGGCAATTCGCTTCAGGAGATTAGTCATGTCGAGCATCGGACACGATGTAGCTGGCGGGCACGGTCACGTGCACGGCGACCACGCGCACGCCACGCCCCACGGCTGGCGGCGCTGGTTGCTGGCGACGAACCATAAGGACATCGGAACGCTGTATCTGATTTTCTCGTTCGTGATGTTCCTTTCGGGCGGCGTCATGGCCCTCGCCATCCGCGCGGAGCTGTTCGAGCCGGGCATGCAGATCATGCGCCCCGAGTTCTTCAACCAGCTCACCACGATGCACGGACTCATCATGGTGTTCGGCGCGATCATGCCGGCCTTCGTCGGCTTCGCGAACTGGATGGTGCCGCTGCAGATCGGCGCCTCGGACATGGCGTTCGCGCGCATGAACAACTTCAGCTTCTGGCTGCTGCCCGCCGCCGCGTGCCTGCTGGTCGGCTCGTTCTTCGTGCCGGGCGGAGCGACCGCCGCGGGCTGGACGCTCTACGCGCCGCTCTCCACGCAGATGGGGCCGGGCATGGACTTCGCGATCTTCGCGGTGCACATCATGGGCGCGTCGTCGATCATGGGCGGCATCAACATCGTCGTGACCATCCTGAACCTGCGCGCGCCGGGCATGACGCTCATGAAGATGCCGATGTTCGTGTGGACGTGGCTCATCACCGCGTACCTGCTGATCGCCGTGATGCCGGTGCTCGCGGGCGCGATTACGATGCTGCTGTTCGACCGCCACTTCGGCACGAGCTTCTTCAACGCGGCGGGCGGCGGCGACCCTGTCATGTACCAGCACATCTTCTGGTTCTTCGGGCACCCCGAGGTCTACATCATGATCCTGCCGGCGTTCGGGATCGTCTCGCAGGTGATTCCGGCGTTCTCGCGCAAGCCGTTGTTCGGCTATAGCTCGATGGTGTACGCCACCGCGTCCATCGCGATCCTTTCGTTCATGGTCTGGGCGCACCACATGTTCGCGACCGGCATGCCGGTCACGGGCCAGTTGTTCTTCATGTACGCGACCATGCTGATCGCCGTGCCGACCGGCGTGAA
Source organism: Paraburkholderia lycopersici (assembly GCF_900096975.1). Lineage (GTDB taxonomy): Bacteria > Pseudomonadota > Gammaproteobacteria > Burkholderiales > Burkholderiaceae > Paraburkholderia > Paraburkholderia lycopersici. The sequence continues at coordinate 385,252 of NZ_FMYQ01000001.1, read as the reverse complement.
GGTGTTCAACTGGGTCGCCACGATGTGGCGCGGCTCGCTCAGCTTCGAAACGCCGATGCTGTTCGCGGTGGGTTTCCTGATCGTGTTCACGTTCGGCGGCCTCTCGGGCCTCATGCTCGCGATGGCGCCGCTCGACATCCAGTACCACGGCACCTATTTCGTCGTCGCGCACTTCCATTACGTGCTGGTGGCCGGGTCATTGTTCGCCTTGTTCGCGGGGTGGTATTACTGGTCGCCAAAATGGACCGGCTGGATGTACAACGAAATGCGCGGCAAGATCCACTTCTGGTGCTCGCTCATCTTCTTCAACCTGGCATTCCTGCCGATGCACTTCGTCGGCCTGGCCGGCATGCCGCGTCGCTATGCCGACTATCCGGCCCAGTTCACCGACTGGAACCAGGTCATCACGATCGGCGCATTCGGCTTCGGGCTTTCTCAGGTGTACTTCCTGTTCGCAGTCGCGCTGCCCGCCTATCGCGGCGGCGGCGAACTCGAGAAGGCCGGCGACAAGCCGTGGGACGGCGCAACGGGCCTCGAGTGGACCGTGCCGAGCCCGGCGCCGTTCCACACGTTCGAGAACCCGCCGACGGTCGAGTAAGCCGTCGACACGACGCGCCCGGCTGCGCGCGCAAACGAAACACGCAGCGCGCCGGACGCGCACGAAGTTCGCGGTCTTCATCGACGCACGCACGAGAGGCGATTCACGATGCGCATCACGATGGAAGGAGAAGCCGCGGCCAGCCGCGCTGCAACCATGACCCGGGATCCGCAAAAAAGACGCACGCCCGCCGAAATCCGCGCGGGCAACCTGCGGCTCGGCCTCATTTTGCTGGCCGTAGTAGCCGTGTTTTTCGCGGCCGCCGTCGTCAAGCAGGTGTATTTCCCCGGCTCCTGACGCGAAGGCGTTTGCCGGAAGACCGTTCGAGGAAGTCCGATGTCCACGCAAGCTGGGAATGATCGCGCATTCAACCGGTCGATGCTCATCAAGCTCGTCGTCGTGGCGCTGCTGATGTTCGGCTTCGGCTTCGCGCTCGTGCCGATATACCGCGCGATCTGCCAGGTCACGGGTATCAACAACCTGGTGCAGCGCGACGCCACCGAGCGCGAGGCGCGCAATACGCAGGTGGACATGACGCGCACGGTATCGGTCGAGTTCGACGCGAACGCGCGCGGGCTGCTGGGCTTCAGGCCGGAGCAAACGAGCCTCGACGTGCATCCGGGCGAAGTCATGACAGTGATGTACGACATTTCGAACAACGAAGGACGCGCGATCGACGCGCAGGCCATTCCGAGCTATGCGCCGAAGCAGGCGACGGAATACTTCCGCAAGATCGAGTGCTTCTGCTTCACGCAGCAGGTATTGAAGGCGAACGAGACGAAGCGCATGCCGGTGGTGTTCGTGATCGATCCGAAGCTGCCGAAGGACGTGAAGACGATCACGCTTTCGTACACGTTCTTCGAGCTGAACAAGCCGGCCGTGCCGCCGCCGCCGAAGCAGTCGGCCGGGGCATGAGGGCCGTGCGGCCGGAGCGAAGCGCAGGGACGAAGCCAGGAGGCGACAGACAATGAACGACGAAGGCGGCGGGGACTCCGCGAACAGGAAGAAGGGCGGCGTCCTGCAACTGATGAAGGCGGTGGCATGGTCGTTCCTCGGCGTGCGCAAGCGCGCCGATCTCGAAGCCGATGCCGCGAACCTGCATCCCGCGCAGTTGATTGCCGCGGGGATCATCGGCGCGGTGCTGTTCATCGTCGTGCTGCTGTTGATCGTGCACGCGGTGGTGGGGTGATCTGGCGCGCGGCGTGCCGCGCGCGAAGCGAAGAACAGCGAGGACAGTCTCGAGCACAAGCACCCGGCGGCGTCCGGAGCAACTGGAAATTGGAGAAACAGGCATGAGCGGCCAAAACGATAGCCCGTACTACTTCATACCGCATCCGTCGCGGCATCCGATCAGCGCGTCCATTGGTCTTCTGGTCATGCTCGCGTCGCTCGCGTCGTGGATCAACGGCGAGTCGTGGGCGCCGATCGGCGTGGCCGCCGGTCTGCTGTGGCTGCTCTTCACGCTCTGGCACTGGTTCGGCGACGCCATCGCCGAGTCCGAAGGCGGCATGTACGGCAAGCGCGTCGACGTGTCGTACCGCTGGAGCATGAGCTGGTTCATCTTCTCGGAGGTGATGTTCTTCGGTGCATTTTTCGGCGCGCTCTTCTATGCGCGCGCGATCGCCATGCATCAGCTCGGCAGCCTCGACTACAAGCTGATCTGGCCGGACTTCTCGGCGGTGTGGCCGAACACCGGCCCCGCCGAACTCGTCTCGCACTTCCGCTCGATGACGCCGTGGCCCGTGCCGACCATCAACACGGCGCTGCTGCTCTCGTCGGGCGCGACGCTCACGGTTTCGCACCACGCGCTGCGCGACAACCATCGCACGAAGGCCATTGCGTGGCTCGCCGCGACGATCGTGCTCGGCGTGTGCTTTCTCTTCCTGCAGGCCTTCGAGTACATCCACGCATACAACGAACTGAATCTCACGCTCGCTTCGGGCGTTTATGGCTCGACGTTCTTCCTGCTCACCGGCTTCCACGGTTTCCACGTGTTCCTTGGCGGCACGATGCTCACGGTGGTGATGATCCGGCTCATTCGCGGCCACTTCACCGCCGACCATCACTTCGCGTTCGAAGGCGCCGCGTGGTACTGGCACTTCGTCGACGTGGTTTGGCTTGGCCTCTACGTCGTCGTGTACTGGCTATGACGCGGGGTGCGCCGCGCGCATGCCGCGGCGCATTCGTGGAGAATGAGAAGGCGCCGCCCGACTTCGTCGGCGCGGCGCCTCGTGTTTTCCGGAACGGAGTTTGCGCCCCTGCGCTCAGCCGTAGTCAGCGACCGTAAGGAATCCCGGTGGACTGGATCCATCCCATCCAGTGCGCGAAGAGAATGAAGAGAAAGAGCGAGATGGAAAGGCCGACGCGAGCGGCGAGCGACCAGACCATCCGCTTGGTGCGGCCCCGGTCGTGCATCATGAAGTAGAGCGCGGAGATCATGCTCGCGATGATCAGCGCGAACGCGACGGGGACGAGTATGTGCATGAAGTTCACGGAATTTGGCATGTCTGAAAACGCCTGTCTCATTATCGCACCGCGCTGCGCGGCGCGGGGTTCGATCATCGGTATCGTGCGCATCGGACGTGCCCCATGAAAATCCGGCTCGTTCCCGCACTGCTCATCCTGATCGTCATGGCGGTGACGATCCGGCTCGGTTTCTGGCAGCGCGACCGTGCGCATCAGAAGGAGGCGCTCCAGGCGCAGATCACGCAATACGAATCGTCCGCGCCGCAGCCGGTGGGCGGCGCGCCGCTCGCGCTGAAGGACGTCGAGTTCCATCGCGTGCGCGCGCGCGGCACTTTTCTGCCCGGGCGCGTGGTGTATCTCGACAACCGTCCCTATAACGACCAGCCGGGCTTTTACGTCGTGATGCCGCTTGAACTCGAAGGCGGCGGCTACGTGCTCGTGAATCGCGGATGGCTGCCCCGCAACATCGCCGACCGCGCCGCGATCGCGCCCTACGAAACGCCATCGGGGCCGGTCGAAGTGGAAGGCATCGCGCGCGCGGACGCCTCGCGCGCATTCGAACTCGGTGCCGGGGGCTCTGCAGCGCATCAGAAGATACGGCAGAATCTCGGCGTCGCTTCCTACGCGGCGGCAACCGGGTTGCCGCTGCAGCCGTTCGTGATCCAGCAAACCGGCTTCGTGCCGGCCTTCAAGGACGGGCTCGTGCGCGACTGGCCCGTGCCCGATACCGATGTCGAGCGCAACTACGGCTACATGCTCCAGTGGTGGGGCATGGCTCTCGCGGCCCTCGGGTTTGGCCTTTTCGCCGCTCGCAAGGCTGCGACAAAAGCGCGCACAGAAGGTGGGCCGCAGGAGCGGGCCGAACCCGGCAACGGCAGTACGAAGGATGCCTGACGATCCATCGGACGAATCAGTTTCATCCGGACATCATCCAGACATTGGCGCTGCGCACGCAGTACATGGACAACTGAAAGCGACAGATGTGAGGTTCCACGAGAGTGTCGACGCAATCCCCCCGTTCCGCCCAGGCCGCGCAGCCGGCCGCCACGCATGCCCCCCGCGTCCCGAAGGACTCGCGGCGGCGCGGCCGCTGGACGCTTCTCGTCATCGCGCTCATCTGCGCCGCGCCTATCGCGATTTCGTACTTCACGTACTACGTAATCAAGCCGAAGGGCGGCACGACGAGCTATGGCGCGCTGATCGAGCCGCAGCGGCCGGTTCCCGACGCGCTCATGGTGACGGGCGACGACGGTCATGACGTGCCGCTCGCTTCGCTCAAGGGGCGCTGGCTGATGGTCTCGGTCGATGGCGGCGCCTGCGACGAGGCCTGCGCGACGAAGCTCTACTTCATGCGTCAGGTGCGCGCGACGCAGGGCCCGGAGCGCGAGCGCATCGTCACGGTCTGGCTGCGCACCGACGGCGCGAGCGTGCCCGAAAAGGTGAAGGGCGCCTACGCGGATACGCGCATGCTGCGTGCCGATCCCGTCGCGGTGGCGGCATGGCTGCCCGCCACGGAAACGACGAAGGACACCGATCACATCTACATGGTCGATCCGAACGGCAATCTGATGATGCGATTCCCCGCGAATGCCGATCCGTCGAAAATCAAACAGGACGTCACTAAACTCCTCAAGTGGTCCAGCATCGGTTAAGGTGCGCTGCGCGAATCTGACAGAAAAGAGTAAGAGAGATGTTTATCCTGGAGCTGGGCCTGATCGGCCTGTGCATCGCGTTGCTGCCGCTCTCGTGGGTGTGGGTCAAGGCCGACGACGACAAGTTTCGCAAGCTCGTGTGGCTCACGACGTTCATGACGCTCGACCTCGTGATGTTCGGCGGCTTCACGCGTCTCACCGATTCGGGCCTCGGGTGCCCGGACTGGCCGGGCTGCTACGGCACGTCGTCGCCGTTCATCGCGCATGTACAGATTGCCGCAGCGCACCTCGCCATGCCGAGCGGACCCGTGAGCATGACGAAGGCGTGGATCGAGATGATTCATCGCTATTTCGCAATGGCTATCGGTGTTCTGATCATTGCGCAGATGGCGATTGCCTGGCGCGCGCGCGTCAAGCGTCTGCCGTTGCACGTCTCGCCGTGGTGGCCCACGGCGCTGCTCGGACTGATCGTCGTGCAGGGCGTGTTCGGCGCGTGGACGGTGACGATGAAGCTGCAGCCGATCATCGTGACCACGCACCTCTTGCTCGGCCTCACGCTGCTCGGTTCGCTGGCATGGCTTGCCACGCGCATGACGCCGCTGCCCGCGTTCGAACCCGACGCGGCGCGCTGGCGCGTGGCCGCGATCGCGGCGCTCGTGCTACTCGTCGCGCAGATCGCGCTGGGAGGCTGGGTGAGCACGAACTACGCGGTGCTCGCCTGCACCGACTTCCCGACCTGCAACGGAGCCTGGATTCCGCCGATGGATTTTCATCACGGCTTTCATCTCTGGCGCGCGCTCGGCATGGACGGCAACGGCGACGTTATTACGCAGGACGCGCTCGTCGCGATCCACTGGACGCATCGCACGTTCGCGTTCATTGTGATCGCTTATCTGGTATGGTTCGCCCTCAAGTTGCGGCGCTATGCATCGCTGCGACGCCCTGCAAACTGGGTTCTGATCGTGATCGCGATCCAGTTTTTGACGGGGCTTTCCAACATCGTGCTGCAGTGGCCGCTGCCTGTCGCCGTGGCGCACAACGGTGGCGCGGCGATCCTGCTGCTTTTGGTCGTCGTGCTAAACTTTCGAATTGCTTGTAGCCGCCCCGGCCGCGCCGTTCTCCCTGCGCGCGACACCGCTGCGGTGTGACCCCGCCCTATGGAAAGTACAACGCTCCCTCAATCGCCCGGTAGCCGGATTTCGCAATATCTCGCGCTTACCAAGCCGCGCGTCACGCAACTGGCCGTGTTCTGCGCGGTCATCGGCATGTTTCTCGCCGTACCGGGCATGGTGCCCTGGAAGCAGCTGATCGGCGGCACCGTCGGCATCTGGCTCACGGCTGGCGCGGCCTTTGCGATCAACTGTCTCGTCGAACAGAAGGTGGATGCGCGCATGCGTCGCACTGCCTGGCGTCCTTCGGCGCGCGGCGAGATCACGAGCACGCAGATCCTGATCTTCTCGGCGGCGATCGGCGGCATCGGCATGTGGGTGCTGTACACGTTCGCCAATCCGCTCACCATGTGGCTCACGGTCGCGACCTTCATCGGCTACGCGATCATCTACACGCTGCTGCTCAAGCCTGCTACGCCGCAGAACATCGTGATCGGCGGCGCTTCGGGGGCTATGCCGCCGGCGCTCGGCTGGGCCGCCGTCACCGGTCACGTGCCCGGCGACGCCTGGATTCTCGTGCTCATCATCTTCGTGTGGACGCCGCCGCACTTCTGGTCGCTCGCGCTGTACCGCCGCAAGGACTACGAAAACGCCGGCCTGCCGATGCTGCCCAACACGCACGGCGAAAAGTACACGCGGCTGCACATCCTGCTCTACACCGTGATCCTGTTCGCGGTCACGCTGATGCCGTACATCTCGGGCATGAGCGGTCTGCTCTATCTGGCTGCGGCCGTGCTGCTCGGCGCCGTGTTCCTCGCCTATGCGTGGAAGATCTATCTCGAGTACTCCGACGCGCTCGCACGCAAGACTTTCCGCTATTCGATCGTTTACCTCTCGTTGCTGTTCGTGGCGCTGCTCGTCGATCACTACGTTCATGCGCTCATCGGGGCGTAACGATATGGTCAGCTCCACGTTGGCGCGTGCGGCGCGTGCCACACTCGTTGCGTTTGCGTTTGCCGGCGCGCTTGGCGGGGCGCTGGTTCTGCAGGGCTGCGGCCAGCAGCCGCCGTCGTTCTCCAACCTCGACATCACCGGCAACACGCAGTTCGGCAAGGACTTCGCACTGCCCGACACGAGCGGCAAGACGCGTACGCTCGCCGACTTCAAGGGCAAGGTAGTCGTGCTGTTCTTCGGCTACACGCACTGCCCGGACGTTTGCCCGACCACCATGGCCGAGCTTTCGCAGGCGCTCGAGCAACTCGGGCCCGACGCCGCCAGGCGCGTGCAGGTGCTGTTCGTCACCGTCGATCCCGATCGCGACACCGCGCAGATTCTGGGCCAGTACGTGACCGCGTTCAATCCGACCTTCATCGGGCTGCGTCCCGCCAATGAAGCACAGCTCAAGCAGGTGGCGAAGGACTTCCGCGTGTACTACGCGAAGGTGCCCGGCAACTCGCCGAACAGCTACACGATGGACCACACTGCCGCGAGCTACGTGTTCGACACGACCGGCAAGCTGCGCCTCTTCGCGCGCGACGGGCAGGGCGTCACGCCCTGGCTGCACGATCTGAAGATTCTCCTCGGCTCGAACTCCGACTAAGGCGACACCTTGGCCTTTGCCGCTGCCTGGTATCCGGTGTTTCGCCGGCATACCAGTATGCGAATTCTTTATTTCGCGTGGCCGGTGCCATATGAGACGATTTATATCGTCCAGCAGACGCACACGATGCCGTTTGACCGGAGCCACAACAAAACCACGCAGGAACATTACCTCCATGCAGCGCAGAAATCTGATTAAAGCCCTCCTCGCCGGCGTTGCCGCCACCACGCTCGCAGCCAGCTTCGGCGTCCGCGCCGACGACCAGGTCATCAAGGTCGGTACCGTCTCCGGTCCGGACGCGCAGGTCTGGGCCGTGGTCCAGAAGGTCGCCAGGCGCGAAGGCCTGAACGTCAAGGTCATCGAATTCAACGATTACGTGCAACCGAACGCCGCGCTCGACGCCGGCGATCTCGACGCCAACAGCTTCCAGCACCAACCCTACCTCGACAGCCAGATCAAGCAGCGCGGCTACAAGATCCAGAGTGTGGGTCTCACGTACATCTCGCCGATCGGCGTGTACTCGAAGAAGCTCAAGTCGCTGAACGATCTGCCGCAAGGCGCCAAGGTCGCGGTGCCCAACGATCCCTCGAACGAAAACCGCGCGTTCCTGCTGCTGCAATCGAAGGGTGTGGTCAAGCTGCGCGCGGGCGCGGGCACGAACGGCAGCAACGCCACGCCGCTCGACGTCGCCGCGAACCCGAAGAAGATCAAGTTCGTCGAACTGGACGCCGCGCAACTGCCGCGCTCGCTCGCCGACGTCGACGCCGCCGTCGTCAATACGAACTATGCGCTCGCCGCCGGCCTGCAGCCGACCAGGGACGCGATCGCGCTGGAAGACATTCACAGCCCGTACGCGAACGTGATCGCCGTGCGCACCCAGGACAAGGACAAGCCGTGGGTGAAGAAGCTGGTTGCCGCTTATCAGTCGGAAGACGTGCGCCAGTTCATCAAGAACGAATTCAAGGGCTCGATGGTCCCGTCGTTCTAAACGACATTCGCGTGGCGGCCCGCGTCGGATCGACGCGGGCATCCCCCAACAGCAGGACCCGAACGCCGTGGCGAAAGCCACGGCGTTTTTTTATTGCCCGCGCGGCTTCCCGCCGAAGACGGGTTCCTGGTCCTATGGCGGTCTTACGCTGGTATGCGTCGAACGGTCATTGCAGGCCACATTGGTTCCATTGAGGAGCCCATGAGTCGCACTCAAGGGTAAATCCTGATGCTTGTTCGTCCTTGGCGGAAGGCTTGTAATTTCAAGTAAGCATTTGATTTATATATATATTTTTCGTCTTTGTCACGCCAAATCGGCGCCTGTTGACTGGTATTATTGTGGTTATATAATGGGCTTGCCTTTGAACCGGACCACTTCGCGCCGCCATGCGGCCCGTTCGCCAGTCCGGCCCTCCACGATCTGTCCAACCGCTGGCGCCAAGTCCATGGAAACCCGTTGGTCTGCCCTGATGCCCGATGCGCGCAACGTGACGCCGCTGTATCTGCAGCTTGCGCGCAACCTTGCCACGGCCATTCACTGCGGCGTGTGGTCGGCCGGGGAGGCGCTGCCCTCCGAGCGCACGCTTTCGGACGCCATCGGCGTGTCGCGCATCACGGCGCGCAAGGCGATCGAGCTGCTCGTCGAGCAGGGGCTGATCCGGCGCGCGCGCGGCGCGGGCAGCTTCATCACGCCGCGTGTGGAAGATCCGCTTTCGCGTCTCACCGGCTTCACGAAGAAGATGGAGCAGCGCGGCTTCACGCCCGACTCGGTGTGGCTCGAGCGCGAGGTTCGCCCCGCGCGCCGGGAGGAGATCGTGCAGCTCGGCCTCTCGCCCGGTGCGTCGGTCGCGAGCCTGCGCCGCCTGCGCCGCGCCGACGGCACCGTGATGGCGGTGGAGCACTCGGCGCTGCCAGTTTCGATCGTGCCGGATCCGGAAGCGCTCGACGGCTCGCTTTACGCGTATCTGGAGCAGCGCCGCGTACCCGTGGTGCGCGCCTTGCAACATTTTCGCGCGCTCAACGCGACGAGCGAGATCGCCGCGCTGATGGGCGTCGAGCCGCGCGTGGCGCTGCTCGTCATCACGCGCGTGGGTTTTTCCGCCGATCAGCGCGCCATCGAGCTCACCGACACCTATTGTCGCGACGGCTACTACGACTTCGTTGCGGAGTTGCGCCAGTGAGCGCCGCGCGCGGGAACGGAACGCCGCCGCAGTCTCTCTCATGCACGTCACCGAAAGGTCCCCCGCGCTTTGATGCGCCTAATCGGAAAAATCTCATGCTGAGCGGAAACATACTCACCCCTGAAGGCTGGATCCACGGCTCGCTGTCGTTCGAGAACGGGCGCATCACCGCGATCACGGGCGAGGCCACCGATCCGGCGAAGAACGACGCGCCCTACATCCTGCCGGGCTTCATCGATCTGCACGTGCACGGCGGCGGCGGCGCCGACGTCATGGAAGCCGGCGACGCGATCGAAACCATCGCGCGCACCCACGCGCGCTGCGGCACGACGAGCCTGCTCGCCACCACCATGACCGCTCCGCGCGACGAGCTGATGAGCGTGGTCGCGGGTCTCGGCGATGTGGCGCGCAACCGCACGCCGGGCGGCGCACGCGTGCTGGGCGTGCACCTCGAGGGCCCGTACATCAATCCGGGCAAGCTTGGCGCGCAGCCTGACGCGGCCGTCTCCGCGGCGCTCGACGAAGTGCTCAAGTACCTGTCGATCGCGCCGATTCGCGTGGTGACCGTGGCGCCCGAGATCGCCGGCCATATCGAGATCATCGGCGAGATGGCGGCGCGCGGCGTGCGCGTGCAGCTCGGCCACTCGCTCGCGACCTACGACGAGGCCGTGGCCGCGCTCAAACACGGCGCCCGTGGCTTCACGCACCTCTTCAACGCGATGTCGCCGCTGCATCATCGCAATCCGGGTCTCGTCGGCGCGGCGCTTGCGCATGCCGAGTACGCGGAGATCATCCCCGATCTGCTGCACGTGCATCCCGGCGCGATCCGCGCCGCGCTGCGCGCCATTCCGCGCCTTTACGTGGTGACCGACAGCACCTCGGCCACCGGCATGCCCGACGGCGAATATCGCCTCGGCAGCCAGCACGTGACGAAGTGCCTCGGCGGCGTGCGCCTTGCCGACGGCACGCTCGCGGGCAGCACCCTCACCATGGACCAGGCGCTGCGCAACCTCGTCTCGATCGGCCTGCCGATCGCCGACGTCTCCGCGCGCCTGTCGCGCTATGCCGCCGACTACCTCGGCATCGAAGACCGGGGGCGCCTCGCGCGCGGCGCATGGGCCGATGTCAACGTGTTCGACCGCGAACTGGCGCTCACCGCGACCTATGTCGAAGGAGAATCGATTGTCGAATATGCTTAAGGAAGCGCTGGCATCGGCCGGCGTCGTCGCCGCGCAGCTCGCGGACACCTCGCGCGTCGAGGCGCTCGCCCATGCGCTCGGGGCCGAGCCGCGCCATGTCGCGCTTACCGTCGCGCGCGGCAGCTCGGACCATGCGGCGAGCTACTTCGCCGCGCTCACCATGAGCCGCATCGGCGTGCCCGTGGCCTCGATCCCCATGTCGATCGCGACGCTTCAGCAGGCGCCCTTGCGCGTACGCGGCCAGTTTGCCCTTGCTTTCTCCCAATCAGGCAGGAGTCCTGATCTCGTCGCGACCATCAAGACGCTGCGGGCGGCGGGTGCGCTGACAGCCGCGATGGTCAACGTCGCGGGCTCGCCGCTCGCCGAGGCCGCCGGCCGCGAACTGCCGCTCCTCGCCGGCCCCGAGCTGAGCGTTGCGGCTACCAAGAGCTATATCGCGATGCTGGCGATGTCGGCGCAGCTCGTCGGCTTCTGGCAGCGCGACGCCGCGTTCCTCGACGCCGTGCGCGCGCTGCCCGACGCGCTCGGTCGCGCGGGCACGCTCGACTGGTCGAAAGCCGTCGACGAACTGCGCGACGTCAAACAGATGATCGTCATCGGCCGCGGTCCGGGCCTCGCCATCGCGCAGGAGGCGGCGCTCAAGCTCAAGGAGACCTCCGGTATTCAGGCCGAGGCGTTTTCGAGCGCCGAAGTCCGGCACGGCCCGATGGAGTTGATCGATCGCGACTACCCGCTGCTCGTGTTCGCGCCGCGCGGGCCGGAGCAGGCCGGCCTGATCGACTTCGCCCGCGACATGGAACGGCGTGGTGCGCGCGTGCTGCTCGCCGCGCCCGCCGACGTACCCGGCGCGGCGCTGCCGCTCGCAACGACCGCCGACGCGGCACTCGATCCCATCGCGGCCATTCTTTCGTTCTACGTGATGGCGGCCGGTCTTGCCGCCGCCCGCGGCCGCAATCCCGACGAGCCGCGTTACCTGAACAAAGTCACCGAAACCCACTAGATTGGAAAGCGAATGGAACGCATCGAGGAGTCTAGCCTGATGGATCCGTCAACTCGCACCGAGGGCCATATCGGCGAGGGGCGCATCGTCCTGGTCTCGCCGCTCACCGGGCCGGTCGTGCCGCTCGCGGCGGTGCCCGATCCCGTGTTCTCAGAAGGGCTGTTCGGCGACGGCATCGGGGTCGATCCGCTCGTCGGCCGGCTCGTCGCGCCGTGCGACGGCATGGTCATGCATCTCGCGCGCACCGGCCACGCGGTCACGCTGCAGACGGCCGAAGGCGCACAGGTGCTCGTGCATATCGGCATCGACACCGTCGAGCTGAACGGCAAAGGCTTCGCGCCGAAGGTCGCGCAGGGCGCGCACGTGCGCCGGGGCGACACGCTCATCGAGTTCGATCTCGACGTCGTGGCGTGCAGCGCGCCGAGCCTCGTCTCGGTTGTGGCGATCGCGAATTCGGACGCTTTCGAGGTGATCGAGCGCGCGGGCTCGGGTCACGTCGAGGCGGGCACGACGTCGCTGCTCGTGCTGCGCGCGCGCAACGGGGTGGAAATCGTCCGCGCCGACGACCTGGTCGCGAACGAAGTGCGCCGCAACATCACGCTCAGGCATGCGGGCGGTCTGCACGCACGGCCTGCGGCGCGGGCGCGCGAAGCCGTGCGCGGCATCGATGCGCGCGTCGAGGTGCGTTTCGGCGAACGCAAGTCGGCCATCGAGAGCGTCGTGGGTCTGCTCGGCCTTGGCGCGGGCGAGGGCGCGACCATCGAGCTCGTCGGCATCGGCAGCGAGGCGCAGCGCGCCGTCGACGTCGTAGCCAGCGAACTCCTGCGCGAAGCGCCCGGCGAGGGCGGCGAAGCGCCGGCACGGCAGCAGTCGCCCGCGCCCGTGGTGCAGGCTGCCGCGGCTGCGGTGGCGTCGTCCGCCGAGCCCGGCGTGCTGGCAGGCGTGTGCGCGGCACCGGGCGTCGCGGTCGGCAAGCTGGTGCGCTGGGACGAAGCCGAACTCGCGCCGCCCGAACTCGCGAGCGGCGCATCGGCGGCCGAAAGCCGCCTGCTCGACAAGGCCATCGCGGCCGTGGACGCCGAGCTGGACCAGAGCGTTCGCACGGCTTCCCGGCGCGGCGCGATCGGCGAGGCAGGCATTTTCACGATGCACCGCGTGCTGCTCGAAGACCCGACGCTCGTCGACGCCGCGCGCGACGCGATCAGCCTCGGCAAGAGTGCGGGTTACGCATGGCGCGAAGTGATCCGCGCGCAAATCGCGGTGCTCGGCAAGGTGGACGACCCGCTGCTCGCGGAGCGCGCCGCCGATCTGCGCGACCTCGAAAAGCGCGTGCTGCGCGCACTTGGGCTTTCGAACACGGCCGCGCGCGCGCTGCCCGAAGAAGCCGTGCTCGCCGCCGACGAATTCACGCCTTCCGATCTCGCCTCGCTCGACCGCGCACGCGTCATGGCGCTCGTGATGGCGCGCGGCGGCGCGACCTCGCACGCCGCGATCATCGCGCGCCAGGCTGGCATTCCGGCGATCGTCGCGCTCGGCGACGCGCTCCATGCGGTGCCCGAGGGCACCGAGGTCATCGTCGATGCAGGCGCGGGCCGTTTCGCCTACACGCCGAGCGCGCTCGACGTCGAACGCGCGCGTAGCGAGAAGCAGCGCCTCGCGGGCGTGCGCGAAGCGAACCGCCGCACCTCGCACGAGGCGGCGGCCACGCGCGATGGCCACGCCGTCGAAGTCGCGGCGAACATCGCGACGCTGGAAGATGCCGCCACCGCTGTCGAAAACGGCGCGGACGCCGTGGGGCTCCTGCGCACCGAACTGATGTTCATCCATCGTCAGGCCGCGCCGACGGTGGAAGAACATCGTCAGGGCTACCAGGCAATCGTGGACGCGCTCGCGGGCCGCACGGCGATCATTCGCACGCTCGACGTGGGCGCCGACAAGGAAGTCGACTATCTGACGCTGCCGCCCGAGCCGAATCCGGCGCTCGGTCTGCGCGGCATACGCCTCGCCCAGGTGCGGCCCGACCTGCTCGACGACCAGTTGCGCGGCCTCGTCGCCGTGAAGCCGGCGGACAAGGTGCGCATCCTGCTGCCGATGGTCACCGACGTGGGCGAACTCGTGCGTCTGCGCGAGCGCATCGAGACGTTCGCTCGCGAAGCAGGCCGCGCGGTGCCGGTCGAAGTGGGCGTGATGATCGAAGTGCCGTCGGCCGCGCTGCTCGCCGACCAGCTTGCACGCCACGCCGATTTCCTCTCGATCGGCACCAACGACCTCACGCAGTACACGCTCGCGATGGACCGCTGTCAGCCCGACCTCGCGGCGCAGGCCGACGGCCTGCATCCGGCCGTGCTGCGCCTCGTCGCCGCGACGGTCGAGGGCGCGAGCAGGCACGGCAAATGGGTGGGCGTGTGCGGCGCGCTGGCGGGCGATCCGCTTGCCGTGCCGCTGCTCATCGGCCTCGGCGTGACCGAGCTTTCCGTCGACCCGGTTTCCGTGCCGTCGATCAAGGCGCGCGTGCGCAAGCTCGACTACGGCGAATGCCGCCAGCGTGCGCAGAACGCGCTCGCGCTCGAATCGGCGCAAGCCGTGCGCGCGGCGAGCCGCGCAACCTGGCCGCTCGACTGACCGCTTTCTTCAACACACCCGACCAATCATTTCAACACGCTGGCGCGCGCAGCGATCGTGCGCCGGCCTCTCTCACGAACATACGTCACGCAAGAGACAGGGACTGGAGGCAGTTCAATGGATGGCAATCCGTTTCTCAAGATACAAAGCCTCGGCCGCGCGCTGATGCTCCCGATCGCGGTGCTGCCGGTCGCCGGCATCCTGCTTCGCTTCGGCCAGGCCGACATGCTCAACATCAAGGTCGTCGCCGACGCGGGCGGCGCGATCTTCGACAACCTGCCGTTGCTGTTCGCCATCGGCATCGCCGTGGGGTTTGCGAAGGACAACAACGGCGTCGCGGCGCTCGCGGGCGCGCTCGGCTATCTGGTTCAGACCGCCGTGATGAAGGACATCAACGACAAGCTCAACATGGGCGTGCTGTCGGGCGTGGTGGCCGGTATCGTCGCGGGCATGCTGTACAACCGCTTCAAGGACATCAAGCTGCCCGAGTTCCTCGCGTTCTTCGGCGGCAAACGCTTCGTGCCGATCGTCACCGGGCTCGTATGCGTGGTGCTGGGCGTGGTGTTCGGCTACGTGTGGGCGCCGATCCAGGCCGTCATCGACAGCGCGGGCCACTGGCTCACCACGGCGGGCGCGGTCGGCACCTTCGTGTACGGCTTGCTCAACCGCCTGCTGCTCGTCACGGGTCTGCACCACATTCTCAACTCGCTCGTGTGGTTCGTGTTCGGCACGTTCACGCCGGCGGGCGGCGGCGCGGCCGTGACCGGCGACCTGCATCGCTTCTTCGCGGGCGACCCCACGGCCGGCAGCTTCATGGCCGGCTTCTTCCCGGTGATGATGTTCGGCTTGCCGGCGGCGTGCCTCGCCATGCTCCACGAGGCGCCGAAGGAGCGCCGCGCGATGGTGGCTGGTCTGCTGCTTTCGATGGCGCTCACCTCGTTCCTCACGGGCGTGACCGAGCCGATCGAGTTCACGTTCATGTTCCTCGCTCCCGTGCTCTATGCGATCCACGCGGTGCTCACGGGGCTCTCGCTCGCAATCTGCTCGCTGCTGGGCATCAAGCTCGGCTTCACATTTTCGGCGGGCTTTATCGACTACGTGCTGAATTTCGGGCTCTCCACGCACGGCTGGGAAGCGATTCCGCTCGGCGTGGCCTATGCGGTCGTGTACTACGCGCTGTTCCGCTTCTTCATCCGCCGCTTCAATCTGCCTACGCCGGGCCGCGAGGGTTCGGCCGGCGACACGGCGATCGCCTCGTCGATGTCGGGCGTTGCCGCTCCGGCTGCCTCGCTCTCGCGCGCGGCGCGCTATATCGATGCGCTGGGCGGCGCGGCCAACCTGAAGGTGGTCGATGCCTGCACGACGCGTCTGCGTCTCACGGTGGCCGATCCGGCGCATGTCTCGGAACCGGCATTGAAGGCGATTGGGGCGAGGGGCGTGCTCAAGCGCGGCGGCGAAAGCGTCCAGGTCATCATCGGCCCGGAAGCGGACATCATCGCCGACGAAATCCGCGGCGAGGTCGCGCGCGGCGGCACGGCGGCCGCCAGGGCAACGCCGGCGGCGCAAGCCGCGGTTCACGCCCAGGCGGTACAGGCCACCGCAACCGCCGCTGCGACCGCGAGCATGGACGTCGCGCCAGGCCCGCTCGATCCGAACCCGTCGCGCTGGCTGGCGGTGCTTGGGGGCGCCTCCAACGTCGTTTCGCTCGACGCCGTAGCGGCCACGCGCTTGCGCGTGATCGTGCGCGACCCGGCGGCCGTCGATCGCACGAAGCTCGGCGCGCTCGACGTGGTGTGGGTTTCGGCCGATACGGTGCACATCGTGGTGGGCGACGCGGCGGCGCGTTATGCGCGTGCGCTGACGCTCCAGCCTGCGTGATCGGTTCACTGCAAGCCCATGGAAAACGCCGAGGCACATGCCGCGGCGTTTTTTGGGCAGCGCCCGTCCGCCGCTGACTACGCCGACGCTGCCGCCCAAGGTGCGGCAGCGGCCGGACGGTTGCGCCGCTCTTGTGTCGTGTCGCGGGCAAAAGAGAAAAAGCCCCGGTCTCGCGAACGGGGCTTTCGATGCGGCGAGGAAGCCCGCCGGCGCTTATGCGTAGTCGGCGAGCGCCGTACGCATCTTCTTCATGGCGCTCGCCTCGATCTGGCGAATGCGCTCGGCCGAAACGCCGAACTCGTCGGCCAGTTCGTGCAGCGTCGAGCCGCCCGAGCCGTCGTCGGCGACGTTGAGCCAGCGCGCCTCGATGATGCGGCGGCTGCGCGCGTCGAGCGCTTCCAGCGCGCTCGCGATGCCGTCGGACTGCAGACGGTCGCGCGAACGCGCAGCCAGCACGGCGCTCGGCTCGCTGTGCGAGTCGGCGAGCCAGGCGATCGGGGCGAACGATTCCTCGCCGTCTTCGGTCTGGCCTTCGAGCGCGATGTCGGCGCCCGACAGACGCGTTTCCATCTCCACGACTTCTTCGCGCTTCACGTTCAGTTCCTGCGCGAGACCGTCGATTTCCTCGGGCGTGAACGACTGCAAACCCTGCTTGTGGCTGCGCAGGTTGAAGAACAGTTTGCGCTGCGCCTTGGTCGTGGCGACCTTCACCATGCGCCAGTTGCGCAGGATGTACTCGTGGATTTCCGCCTTGATCCAGTGCATGGCGTACGACACGAGGCGCACGTTCTGCTCGGGGTCGAAACGCTTCACGGCCTTCATCAGGCCGATGTTGCCTTCCTGGATCAGGTCGGCATGCGGCAGGCCGTAGCCGAGATAATTACGCGCGATCGACACCACGAGCCGCAGGTGCGACAGCACCAGCCGGCGCGCGGACTCGAGATTGTTTTGCTCGCGAAACTCGGTCGCGAACTGGCGCTCCTCTTGCGGCGTCAACATCGGGATCCGGTTCACGGCCTGGATGTAGGCGTCGATGTTGCCCAACTGGCCGGGCAGCAGGGAAGCATTCGCGAGCGCCAGTGAACCCCCGGCCTTGGCCGACGACGGGCTCAGCGTATTCGGAAGGGTCATGGTCATTGCGTTGCTCACGTAGCGAACTCCTAAGGAATCTTGCAAAAGTCAGACAGCGACTCCACGGTGGATGTTAGCACTCTGAATCACCGAGTGCTAATCATTAGAGCCTATAGGGACTTCAAGGTTCCGGCGATGCTATCGAAATAGTTGTTTCGATAGATTTCACCGAGGCGCTGACAGCCAGGCGGGACGCGGCTCGCCAGCCGGCGCGGGCTCGCGCGCGGGTGGGCCGAAGAAACACTCTAGAACGTAGAACGGGATGCAGTCCGATGCGACGAAATGGGGTTGGATCTGTGCCGGTCGGCGTTGCGGCGCTGACCGTTACCACCATAAGCAAATGTAGACATCAGATAACGCTGAAAGTGCTGCACTGCGACATCAGGGCGCGGGCGGCCAGGGGATGGCGTGTTGTTTCAATATGGGAACGTCGCTTTTGATCGCAAGTATCCATGCGCCAAATCCTGGTATAAATTTCAGCCAGGCGCATGCAGTAAATCTTTGGCGTGGGTCTGCGTGAGGCGCACGGACCAGCGCAAGGGGCTCGAGCGATGGCGGCAAAACTGATCGATGCGATTCGCGGGCTGGAGCGCGAGCGCTTTCGCGCGATGGTCGACGGCGACGGCACGTCACTGGACCAGTTGCTGTCCGACCATGCGACCTTCGTCCACACGAACGGCAAACGCGAGACCAAGCAGCAGTTCATCGACGCGATCACGGCGGGCCGCCGCCGCTACCGCCAGATCGAGATCCAGTCGCAAGACGTGCTGCACGCGGGGAACGAGGCCTGCGTGGTGTCCGGCCGCGTGCTGATCGAGATGGAGGCGAACAATGGCGCGCTGCTCTTTCCGATCGCGTACACGGCAATCCAGACGCAGGAGGGCGGGCATTGGCGGCTGCTCGCCTGGCAGGCGACGCGTTGCGCGATCGAGTGACGACGACTGGTCGGTCCCCTCGCTGAAGCGCCGCCTCGGCGTTTCAGGCGCACGCCGGCGGCCCGTTTTGCCGCCGGCGCTCAACGGCGCCGCCCCCTGCTTCCCTGCTCAACCGCAAACTTTTTTGCCACGCCTTGCTAGCGCCAGGCGCGGCGTGATGCGCCGGCCGTCAGGCCGCCGCGCGGCGATCGACATGTGGCCAGTCCGCGCGGTTCACCGCGCTCACAACGGCGGCGACGCATGCATGGACCTCGTCTTCGGCTACGCCCACGCCGTGGCGCAGCGGCTGGCCGCCCACGCGCGCGCCGACGAACACGGCTGTACCGCCTTGCGCCGTGCATACGGTCTCTAACGACGTGATTTGGACGCGCTCCCCAGCCACGGCCGCAATCGCGTCGGCCACGGCCTGCGCATGCGCCTCGTCGATGTGGGCAGCGGCCGGCATGGCGACTTCGCGCCCCTCCCAGCGCACGCGGCCCGCGCCGACGTGCGCGGCCGGCGCATGCATCTCGAAGTACTCGCGCGCGAACAGCGCGCAGACGGCCTCGCCGGTGATTTCCTCGCCCGACGCATCGGCGACCGTCTGCACGGCGTGGCTGAATTCGATCTGCACGCGGCGCGGCGGCGTGAAGCCCATGCCGCGCTCGAGCAGATACGTCGCGCCGCCCTTGCCCGACTGGCTGTTCACGCGGATCACCGCGTCGTAGCTGCGGCCGAGGTCGGCGGGATCGATCGGCAGGTAGGGCACTTCCCAGACCGCGTCGGGCCGTTGCTGCGCGAAGCCCTTGCGGATCGCGTCCTGGTGCGAGCCCGAGAACGCCGTGAACACGAGGTCGCCCGCGTACGGGTGGCGCGGATGCACCGGCAACTGGTTGCAGCGCTCAACCATGCGGCGCACGGCGTCGATGTCGGAGAAGTCGAGGCCCGGATCGATGCCCTGCGTGTAGAGGTTCATCGCGAGCGTCACGAGGTCGACGTTGCCGGTGCGCTCGCCGTTGCCGAACAGGCAGCCCTCGATGCGGTCCGCACCCGCGAGCAGCGCCATTTCGGCGGCGGCGACGGCCGTGCCGCGGTCGTTGTGCGGATGTACCGAAAGGACGATGCTGTCGCGGTACGCGAGGTTGCGGTCCATCCACTCGATCTGGTCGGCGTAGACGTTCGGCATCGCGGCTTCGACGGTGGCCGGCAGATTCACGATCATCTTGTGGTCGCGCGTCGGGCGCCAGGTCTGCGCAACGGCGTCGCACACTTCGCGCGCGAACGCGAGTTCGGTCATGCTGAACGTTTCGGGCGAGTACTGGTAGGTCCAGTGCGTGCCGGGGCGCGCGTCGGCGTACTGGCGGATGAGGCGCGTGCCCTCCACCGCGAGCGCCTTCACGTCGTCCTTCGACTGCCCGAACACGATCTTGCGGAACGACGGGCAGATCGCGTTGTAGAGATGCACGATCGCGCGCGGCACGCCGTCGAGCGCCTCGAAGGTGCGCGCGATCAGTTCCTCGCGCGACTGCACGAGCACTTCGATCGTCACGTCGTCGGGAATGCGCTTTTCCTCGATCAGCTTGCGCACGAAATCGAAGTCGGTTTGCGACGCCGACGGAAAACCGACTTCGATTTCCTTGAAGCCGATCGCGACCAGCATCTCGAAGAATTCGGTCTTCTGGTCGATGCTCATCGGCTCGATGAGCGACTGGTTGCCGTCGCGCAGATCGGTGCTCATCCAGACGGGCGCGCGCTCGACGGTGCGGGTGGGCCAGCGGCGGCCGTTGAGACGGACGGCGGGGAAGGGGCGGTACTTCTCGGCGGGATTACGCAACATGGCATGCCTCGTTCGTTTTGTCGTTTGCGAGGATGGTCGTGAGCGGGCGGCTGGCTTGCTGACGACGGGGCACGGTGCGCACGGTTGCAAACGACCGGGTAAAACGAGCCGATGTGACGAACGCGGCGATGGCGGTGACCAGCGCGATTGCGGACGAAAACAACGAAAACGATGCCCATGCAACGTGCATTTTGACCCTCGCGATTCGTCCGAACGGTAAACGGACGAATAGAGACGACAAGTTGTAAGGAAACTGCGGGTTTGGGGTACTGCGAGAACTGCTTTGGGAGGACTGCGTGACCGGGGAAGTGGTCGCGCAGCGCTACGCCAGGCTTACGCTAGACGTAGCGATAGGGCCGCCAGGCGGCCGAAGGTAATTCGGAGGGTGTTCGGGAAGGAACGCATTGGTCGAATGTAAGACACCTCGGCCGCATGTGTCAACAGGGAATTGGGGGCCCCGGCGCGCGTGGAAGAAAGCAAATGCGCTCAGATGCGTGCCGAAGGCGCAGGCGAGCGGGTCGGTAAGCGGGTCGGTAAGCGGCTCGGACGCGGCCTTGTGCGCACGCGTGAAGGCCGCTCGAGACGGCTCGCGCCGCAGCCCGGATCGACCTCAAGCGCGTTTCGCGATCCGCTTGATCGTTTCGACTTGACGCGTGATCGCGTCGGGCACGGGCGCTTCGCCGCGCAGCACGGCTTCGATCCAGGCGGCAGTCGTGGGCGCGTCGCGGCCTTCGGGGAGCGCGACTTCGGGCGCGTCGGGCGTCGAGCGCCCAGGCTCGACCAGCGTTTCGCAGATGCCGTCGTGCAACCAGTCGACCTGCACCTGGCGGCGCGTGTCGGCGACCGCTTCGCCCTCGGTGCCGCGCGCGAGCAGCGCGCCGCCCACGGCTGCGTCGGGGTGCGCCGCGAAGAGGGCGCTCAGGCTGTCCCGGTACGGCGGATGCGTGTAGTTCACGAGCCGCAGGCCCGGTGGCGCGAACGGTTGCAGCAGCTTCACAAGCGTATGCGTGGAGTTGCGCACGCCCATGCGCCGGCGCAGCGAGAGCAGGCGCGCGAGCTTGGGCGCGAGCGTTTCGATCGAGGCGAATGCCACGCGGCGCGTTGCCAGCAGCGCCTCGATGTCAGCGTGGTCGTGCGCTGCGGGATGCTTGAGCGCCGCGAAGATCTCGGCGCTCGTCACGCGACCCGGATCGGCGGTGACGCCGTGCACGAGCGTCGGCACCCCTTCGCGAGCGAGCAGCAGGGCCAGCAGCGGCACGAGATTGGGCTGCTTGCGCGCGCCGTTGTAGCTCGGAATCGACACCGGCCGATAATCGCTGTGCGTCACCTTGAGCGGCGCGAACGAAGCGTGTGCAGCCGCGAGCATCGCGGCAAGCTCGTCCGCGGTTTCGCCTTTGAGGCGGTATGCCAGCAGCACCGCGCCTAGCTCGAGCTCGCGCACACGACCGTCGAGCATGGCGGCGTAAAGCGCGTGCGTGTCCTCCGGCGAGAGCGCGCGTGCGCCATGCGGCCCGCGGCCGATCTCCTTGATGAAGCGGGCGCACGGAAAGGTGTCGGTGGAGTCGGCGGTGGTCATGGGCAAGCGGGGTTCGTTTGGCGGCGAGAGGCGCGGGCGTGCGAGGCAATGACGCTTTCTCCTGCGCGGCGCGCCATCTCGTCTCGTTAGCGGGGATAGGGAAAGTATCGCATGAGCGCCGCCGCGGCCCCAACCGCGCGAGAGCCCTGCCGCGCGCGCCAGCCGTCGCGCGCTACACTCGCGATGGTTCCGACGGCGCAAGCCGTGCCTGCGCAACCTGACAAGCCGATACGCCCGCGTGCCTCGCGCACGCCCCATCACAAAGACGGAGAACTTCATGACTTACGCATTCGAACCGGCGCCGCTCGCATCGGTGCCGGTGGCGGGCAGCGACACGCGCTTCCCGGTGCGACGCATCTATTGCGTTGGCCGCAATTACGAGGCGCATGCGCGCGAGATGGGCCACGATCCGAACCGCGAGCCGCCGTTCTTCTTCTCCAAGCCGGCGGACGCCGTACTCTACGTCGCGCCTGGCACCACCGCTGAATTCCCGTATCCGGCGCAGTCGCAGAACGTGCACTTCGAGATGGAACTGGTCGCGGCGATCGGCAAGGGGGGCAAGGACATCCCCGTCGCCAGCGCGCTCGACCATGTTTTCGGCTATGCGCTCGGCCTCGACATGACGCGTCGCGACTTGCAAGCCGAAGCGAAGAAGCTCGGCCGCCCGTGGGATACGGCCAAGGGCTTCGATCATTCGGCGCCCATCGGCCCGATCCACCCGGTCTCGCAGGTCGGCCAGCTCGCGAAGGGCGCGATCTGGCTCGCCGTGAACGGCGAGCAAAAACAGCGCTCGGACATTTCGCAGATGATCTGGCCGGTTGCCGACACGATCGCGTTCCTTTCGACGCTTTTTGAGCTGAAGGCCGGCGACCTGATCTTCACGGGGACGCCCGAAGGCGTGGGCGCCGTGGCCAAGGGCGATCTGATGACGGGTGGCGTGGAGGGAATCGGCGAGTTCGCCGTGCGCGTCGCCTGAACTGCGTCACGATTCGAAGAGGAGCAAGAGAGGAGCATGAAGCTTTACAGCTATTTCCGCAGTTCGGCGTCGTATCGCGTGCGTGTCGCGCTGAACCTGAAGAACCTGTCATACGAATATGTGCCGGTCCACCTCGTGCGCGACGGCGGCGAGCAGCTCAAGCCCGCCTATCGCCAGGTGAACCCCGATGCGATCGTGCCGGCGTTCGTCGACGACGAAGGGCACACGATCCACCAGTCGCTCGCGATCATCGAGTATCTGGAAGAAACGCACCCCGAGCCGCCGCTTTTGCCGAAGTCGCCCGCCGATCGCGCGCACGTGCGCTCGCTTGCGCTGCAAGTCGCGTGCGAGATTCATCCGGTGAACAACCTGCGCGTGTTGAAGTACCTCAAGCACACGGTCGGTGCGGACGACGCGACAAAGGACGCGTGGTATCGCCACTGGATCGAGGCGGGTTTCGCGACGCTCGAACAGCGTCTCGCCGGCGATGCGCGCACCGGCAAGCTTTGCTACGGGGATACGCCGACCATCGCCGATCTTTGCCTCGTGCCGCAGGTTTTCAACGCGAATCGCTTCAAGATCGACACGGCGTGTTTTCCGACGATTCAGCGTATCAACGACTACGCGCTGACGCTCGATGCGTTCGCGCGCGCGGAGCCGGGTGCGCAGCCAGATTCGGAATAAGCGCCAGTCTCGTTCCAGTCGCATGAAAAAGGCGCCGTTCGCGCGAACGACGCCTTTTTTATATCTAAATCCAGCTAAAAGCGCGGCTTCAGACGCCAAGCAGCGCGTCGGCGAATTCCTCTGCCACGAACGGCTGCAGGTCTTCGACCTTTTCGCCTACGCCGATGAAATACACCGGCACGGGGCGCTGGCGCGCGATTGCGGCGAGAATCCCGCCCTTGGCCGTGCCGTCGAGCTTGGTGACGATGAGGCCGGTGAGGCCGAGCGCGTCGTCGAATGCCTTGACCTGCGCGAGCGCGTTCTGGCCCGTGTTCGCATCGATCACGAGCAGCACTTCGTGCGGTGCGCCGTCGAACGCTTTGCCGATCACGCGCTTGACCTTCTTCAGCTCGTCCATGAGGTGCAGCTGCGTGGGCAGGCGGCCCGCGGTGTCGGCCATCACCACGTCGATTCGGCGCGCCCGCGCGGCGCTCACGGCGTCGAAGATCACCGCGGCCGGGTCGCCGCTTTCCTGCTGCACGACGGTCACGTTGTTGCGCTCGCCCCAAATGGCGAGTTGCTCGCGCGCGGCGGCGCGGAAGGTGTCGCCGGCCGCGAGCAGCACGCTCTGGTCGAAGCGCTGCAGATGCTTGGCGAGCTTGCCGATGCTCGTGGTCTTGCCCGCGCCGTTCACGCCCGCGATCATCATCACGAGCGGCTGTGCGCGCCCAAGCACCAGAGACTTTTCGAGCGGCTTGAGCAACTCGACGAGCAGCGTGCGCAGGGCGGCTTTTACCTGCTGCGCGTCGGTCAGGCGTTCGGCGCGCACTTTCTGGCGCAGCGTTTCCAGCAGATATTCGGTGGCGTCGACGCCCGCGTCCGACATCAACAGCGCGGTTTCGAGCTCTTCGTAGAGATCGTCGTCGATTTTCGCGTTGACGAAGATGCTCTGGATGTTCGAGCTCGTTTTCGAAAGTCCCGACTTCAGGCGCGCGAGCCACGACTGCTTCGCGACGGGTTCGGGCGCGGGCGGCGGGACGATCTCGACTGTTTCGGGTTCGTTGGCGGCAACTTGCGGGGGCTCGACCGGCTTTACCGGAGCGACCGCAGGCGGTGCGGTCACGGCTGGCGGAACGGACGGTGCTGAGGGTGCGGGCGGCGCTTCGGCGGCTTCGGCCTGCGCGTTCTCGGCGTCCTTCGAGCCGCGGAATCGTTTGAAGAAACTGAACATGATCTGGCGTGGGTCAGGCGCGTGGAGGTCGGACCGGGGAGGTCGGCGACGTCGTTGGAGGAAGGTAACGCGCGGAAAACATGGCATTTTATCAGGCGGCTTACGCCGCGTCGTTGCGGCGCCCACGCGGCACGCGCGTGCCCCTGTGGTAACGTGCGCGCATTGGAGGGCGCGATGCGAAGTGCAATGCGAAAGCGCGTTGCGCCCGACAGCCCGTACTCAACTTGCGCAGGCGGCTTCGTCGCCTGCCGTCAAACGCAGCCGTACCACCAGACGCATGACCCGTTCCTCTTCTTCGCGTGGGCAAGGCGCCCGCACCCATCAACCGGATCCGCGTGCGCGTGGAGGCGGGAGCGGCGGCGTACACACGATCCGCATCATTGGCGGCGACTGGAAGCGCACGCCGCTGCCGGTGCTCGATCTGGACGGGCTGCGCCCGACCCCCGACCGCGTGCGCGAGACGCTCTTCAACTGGCTCGGCCAGCGGCTCGATGGTTTGCGCTGTCTCGACCTCTTCGCGGGGAGCGGCGGCCTCGGCTTCGAGGCGGCTTCGCGGGGCGCCGCGCGTGTCGTGATGGTGGAGCGCAGCCCGCGGGCCGCCGCGCAACTCCGGGCCAATCAGGCCCGTCTTGGCGCGCGCATGATCGAAATCGCCGAAGCGGACGCGCTGCGTCTTGCCGCGAATCTCGCGCCGGGCTCGTTCGACGTCGTCTTTCTCGATCCGCCGTTCGGTGACGCCGCGCTGCTCGACCGCTCGCTCGAACTGGCCGCGCCGCTTGTTACTGCGGATGGCTGGCTCTATGTGGAGTCGGGTGTGCAGATCGACCCTGCCACGCGGCCCGCGCTGGCCGGCTGGACCGTGGTGCGCGAAGGCAAGGCAGGTGCGGTCCACTATCATTTGCTGCAGCGCGAAAATGAGGAATAATGCGCGTTCGATAAGAAGCGCCGGACGGCTTGGCCGTCACGCGCGCACGCGTGCATGCGCCGCTGCGGCGTCGTATGCACCCCATTTCTGTTGAGAGGAGAAGCCTCATGGTAGTCGCCGTGTACCCCGGTACCTTCGACCCGCTTACGCGCGGTCACGAAGATCTCGTGCGGCGCGCGTCGAGCATTTTCGACACGCTGGTGGTCGGCGTTGCGGACAGCCGCAACAAGAAGCCGTTCTTCTCGCTCGACGAGCGGCTCGAGATCGCCCACGAGGTGCTCGGCCACTATCCGAACGTCCAGGTCATGAGCTTCAAGGGCCTCCTGAAGGACTTCGTGCGCACCAACAATGCACGGGTGATCGTACGCGGCCTGCGCGCGGTCTCGGATTTCGAGTACGAGTTTCAGATGGCAGGCATGAACCGCTATCTGCTGCCCGACGTCGAAACGATGTTCATGACGCCGTCGGATCAATATCAGTTCATCTCGGGCACGATCGTGCGGGAAATCGCCCAGTTGGGCGGAGATGTCAGCAAGTTTGTATTCCCTTCCGTGGAAAAACGCTTGCAGGACAAGGTGGCGTCGTTAGGCAGCCCGATTGCTAAGGCGTGAACGCGCGGGCAAAGCAGCGTAAACTAATGGGCTAAGCAACGTGAAAGCCGGCCCCCGCGCCGGCAGGAAGTGAGAAAAGCATGGCCCTGATGATTACCGACGAATGCATCAATTGCGACGTCTGCGAGCCCGAGTGTCCGAACGACGCCATTTCGATGGGCCCGGAAATCTACGTGATCGACCCGGACAAATGCACCGAGTGCGTCGGCCATTTCGACGAGCCGCAATGTATCCAGGTGTGTCCGGTGGAGTGCATTCCGAAGAATCCGGAGCGCGTCGAGTCGCATGAGCAGCTGATGCAGAAGTACCATGCGCTGATGGCGGCGAAGCACGACGCCTGATTCACGGGTCTCCGGAACGGAGCCGGCAAAAAAAACGCGCCATATGGGCGCGTTTTTTCTTTGTGCGTCGGCACCTTAGCTCAGGATGCTCCTGAGCGCATCGACGAGCGTATCGCACTCGGCGTCGGTGCCGATCGAGATGCGCAGATGCTCGTTCACGCGGGGCGCGTTGAAATGGCGCACGAAGATCTCCTTTTCCCGCAATCTGGCGGAAATTTCGGCGGCGCCGTGTGCGGGATGCCTGGCGAACACGAAGTTCGCCGCCGAAGGCACCACGTCGAAGCCCAGCGCGGCGAGTGCGGCCGTGAGGCGCTCGCGGCTCGCGATCACACGGGCGCTCATCGTTTTCAGCCACTCCGCGTCTTCGTAGGCGGCCGTCGCAGCGGCTTGCGCGAGGCGGTCGAGCGGGTACGAATTGAAGCTGTCCTTCACGCGGTTGAGCGCATCGATCAGATCGGCGTGCCCGAACGCGAAGCCCACGCGCATGCCCGCGAGCGAACGCGACTTCGAGGTCGTATGCACGACGAGCAGGTTCGGATAGCGGTCGATCAGCGCGACCGCCGATTCGGCGCCGAAGTCCACGTACGCCTCGTCGATCACCACCACCGACTCCGCGTTCGCCGCGACGAGCCGTTCGATCTCTGCGAGCGGCAATGCGTGGCCCGTGGGCGCATTCGGATTCGGGAAAATCACGCCGCCATGCGGGTTGCCCTCCTGCGGAAGATAATCGTCGATGCGAATCGCGAACTGCTCGTCGAGCGGCACCGTGCGGTACTCGACCTCGTAGAGCCGCGCGTAGGTCGGATAGAAGCTGTAGGTGATGTCGGGAAAGAAGATCGGCTTGTCGTGCTTGAGGAGCGCCTGGAACGCGTGCGCGAGCACCTCGTCCGAGCCGTTGCCGACGAACACCTGGTCCGCGCGAATGCCGTGATGTGCTGCCACCGCGGCGCGCAGACGCTTCGCGATCGGGTCGGGATAGCGGCGCAGCGACTCGCCTTGCTCGCCGAGCTCCGCGCGGATCGCTTCGAGCACGCGCGGCGAGGGGGGATACGGGTTCTCGTTGGTATTGAGCTTCACCGGGTGCGCGAGCGCGGGCTGCTCTCCGGGCACGTAGGGCACGAGACGGTGGACGATGTCACTCCAGAAACGACTCAAGACGCTCTCCTTCAAACAATCGATATGACCTGCATTGCGGCCGCTGCCGCGCGGTAATCAGCCGTTGCGATGCAGCTGCATCATCGCGCGTTCGGTCTCGCCCTTCACGAACGTCGGCATGACGGTGAGCGCGCGTTCGATCGACGCGTCGATCACGTCCTGCTCTTCGCGGCGCGGCGGCTTGAGCACGAAGTTTGCGACGTCGGGCTTCGCGCCCGCGCGCGCGCCTTCGGGAATCAGGTCGCGCGGATGGCCGATGCCGATGCGCAGCCGCCAGTATTGCTGCGTCGACAGATGCGCGGAAATGTCCTTCAGGCCGTTGTGGCCGCCACTGCCGCCGCCGAGCTTGAGCTTGACGGTGCCTGGCGGCAGGTCGAGTTCGTCGTGCGCGACGAGGATCTCGTCGGGCAGGATCTTGAAGAAGTTCGCGAGCGCGACGACCGACTGGCCGGAGCGGTTCATGTAGGTCTGCGGTTCGAGCAGATGGACTTCCTCGCCGTAGAGACGCGCCTTCGCATAGTGGCCGTGAAAGCGCCGCTCGTCGCGAAGCGTCGTGCCGGCTTCGCGCGCGAGCTGGTCCACGAGCCAGAAGCCCGCGTTGTGGCGCGTCGCCGTGTATTCGGCGCCCGGATTGCCGAGCCCGACGATCAACCTGATCATGGTGGTGTTCCGCGTGCGGAAATCATGGAATCGCCCGGCGGCCGAGCGGCCGGAGCGTGATCCGCAAGTGTACGAAAAAGTGCGAAAAAAAACCCGCCGGGGCGAACCGCGGCGGGTCACGTCGTCCGTTTCAGGGAAACGGATCGAGAGGATCGGCTCTTCGCCGCTGCGCTTACTCCGCAGCCGGCGCTTCTTCGCCTTCAGCAGCCGCCTGGGCGCCAGCCGGCACAGGTGCCGACGCGACGACCGGGTTTTCCGCTTCCACGTGCGGGACCAGCGTCACGCCGTTCGGCAGCGTGATGTCCTTGGCGTGCAGCGACTGGCCGGCTTCGATCTTGGCGAGGTCGACTTCGAGGAATTCCGGCAGCGCGCCAGGCAGGCACACCACTTCGATTTCGGCGAGGACGTGCGAGATGATTGCGCCACCCAGCTTCACGGCCGGGTTGGTTTCCTGGTTCATGAAGTGCAGGGGCACCTTCGTGTGGATCTTCTTGTTCGGATCCACGCGCTGGAAGTCCACGTGCAGCACGAGCTGACGGAACGGGTGGTATTGCACGTCGCGCAGCAGGACTTGTTGCGACTTGCCGGCCACTTCGAGGTCGAGGATCGACGAGTGGAAGGCTTCCTTCTTCAGGGCGTGCCACAGCGCGTTGTGATCGACTTCGATCAGTTGCGGCTCGGCGCCGACACCGTAAACGATGCCAGGGGTCTTGCCAGCATTGCGCAGGCGGCGGCTCGCACCCGTACCTTGCAGGTTACGCTCGAAAGCGATGACTTTCATTTGATTCTCCAATGCACTGCCCGCGACCAGGCAGTAAAACGGGGCCCGTTTGGCGAACTGCTGCCTTCGAGGCCCCCGGCAATGCAGCGCGAACCTTCGTCCGTTCGCGCCGATTACGTGCAAAAGCGCGGCATCCTTGCGAACGCCGCGCCTTGCGCGTCAATTCTTGTCAGCTATCTGCGAAAAGCGACATCACCGAGTCACCGCGGCGGATACGCGAGAACGTTTCGGCGAGAAGTCCGGCGCTCGTGAGCGAACGGATCTTCGGGCACGAACGCGCTTCGGCGCCCAGCGGAATCG
The DNA here is from genome assembly GCF_900096975.1 of Paraburkholderia lycopersici. Taxonomy (GTDB): domain Bacteria; phylum Pseudomonadota; class Gammaproteobacteria; order Burkholderiales; family Burkholderiaceae; genus Paraburkholderia; species Paraburkholderia lycopersici. Next base: position 355,859 of record NZ_FMYQ01000001.1, on the reverse strand, counting down.
TGTCGGTGACGACCAGTTCGTCGAGCGCCGAAGCGGCGATGCGCTCGCCTGCGCCACCCGAGAGAACCGGGTGCGTGGCGTAAGCGAACACCCGCTTCGCGCCGCGTTCCTTCAGCACCTGCGCTGCCTTGCAGAGCGTGCCGGCCGTGTCGACCATGTCGTCCATGATCACGCAGTTGCGGCCTTCGACTTCACCGATGATGTTCATCACTTCGGCGACGTTCGCCTTCGGACGACGCTTGTCGATGATCGCGAGATCGCAGTTGAGCTGCTTGGCGAGCGCACGGGCGCGCACCACGCCGCCGACGTCCGGCGAAACGACCAGCAGGTTCTCGTAGTTCTGCTTGCGCAGATCGCCGAGCAGCACGGGCGTTGCGTAGATGTTGTCGACGGGAATATCGAAGAAGCCCTGAATCTGGTCGGCGTGCAGATCCATCGTGATGATCCGCTCGACACCGGCGATTTCCAGCATGTTCGCCACGACCTTCGCCGAAATGGCGACGCGCGCCGAACGGGGGCGGCGGTCTTGACGGGCATAGCCGAAGTAGGGGATGGCGGCGGTGATCCGGCCGGCGGATGCGCGCTTGAGCGCATCGACCATGATCATCAGTTCCATCAGGTTGTCGTTGGTCGGCGCGCAGGTCGACTGCAGGACGAAGACGTCCTTGCCGCGCACGTTTTCCTGGATTTCGACCTGGATTTCACCGTCGGAGAAGCGGCTAACCATAGCCTTGCCGAGGGGAATACCGAGGATCTTGACGACTTCCTGTGCAAGCGCGGGATTTGCGTTGCCAGTAAAAACCATCAGGCCGTCATGGCTGCTCATCATGCACCTGCTGCGGACTTGGGGGACGAGAGGAACTACTAAGGCGAATTGCCTGCTAGGGCGAACTGCCTGAAATTATTGGCAGGGGAGGAAGGACTCGAACCCTCGCATGCCGGAATCAAAATCCGGTGCCTTAACCAACTTGGCGACTCCCCTACACTCAACTTTGAGCCTGATTGACCGGGTAGGACCGATCAATCAGACAAAACTATGCCGCGAAAGCGAAGAGTGGATGCGTATCCAGACTCGAGGCTACAGCGCTTCTCCAGTCCGGATGTTCCGCGAGGAGCCGGACTTTCGCCGCTTCTGCCTCGGGCCGGCTGGCGAATGCTGCAAAAACGCTGGCACCCGATCCGGTCATCCGCGCTGGTGCGATGCTGTCAAACCATTCAAGCACCTGCGCTACTTCCGCGTATTTTCCCGCGACAACTGCTTGCATGTCGTTCCGGCCGAAACTGTCTGGCCATCCCTGCTGATTATTATCAGCGTTACCTGCAAGGTGCTGTGCAAGAAAGACTGCTATTGTGCAAGGCTTTGTGTCCCTTGTCAACGATTTTTCCGAAAAAATCTCGGCGGTAGGAACATGAACCCGCGGCGTCACTACCAAAAAATGACGCGGGGGCAATTGTACCGCCTCCAATGCTTCTCCGACACCCTCCGCGAACGCATTTTTCCCGAACACGAAAAAGGGCACATCCGCGCCCAGCTTGAGTGCGAGCGCCTGCAATTCCTCGCGCGGCAAATTGAGTTTCCAGAGGCGGTTGAGCGCGAGCAGCGTCGTGGCCGCGTCCGAGCTGCCGCCGCCGAGGCCTGCGCCCATCGGCAGACGCTTTTCGATGTCGATCTCGACGCCCTCGTTCGTGCCCGTGTGCGCTTTGAGCAGCGTCGCGGCGCGGACCGTGAGGTCGTGTTCGGCGGGAACGCCTTCGACTTCGACGGTGCGCGTGATGCGCCCGTCGCGACGACGCGTGAAATGCAGCGTATCGCCCCAGTCGAGCAACTGGAACACGGTCTGCAGATCGTGGTAGCCATTGGGGCGGCGTCCCGTGATGTGCAGGAAGAGATTGAGTTTCGCGGGCGCGAGGCAGTCGCGCAGCGAGTCCTGGGTTTCGATCATGATGCCTGGAATGATGCCTTGATCCGGGTGGCGCGTGCCCGCCGGTCATGCTGGTAATGGTCGGGTGACGGACCGAAGCCGGTCCGCTTACTGGTCGAGCACGAGCTTGATCTGCAGCGGCGGTTCTTCGCGCGTGAGATTGATGCGCTTCACGCCCGTGGCGGGCGCGTCCGCATAAGCGGCGTAGTCGACGGTCCAACCGTCCTGTTCGATCTGCGAAAGCCGCTGCGGATTCTGCGGATCGGCCGTGGTGCGCGCATGCGACGTGGGCGCAACCGAAGGCTGCAGCCAGTAGCGCAGTCCTTCCACGGGCAGCGCGAAGCCGAGCGCCTGCTGCATGAGCGTGCTGACGTTGTCGGCCGTGAGCGGCTGGCGGTTGGGCAGTTCGAGCGTGGCCTGCGCAGGCGACGAGGTCACGAGCGCGAGCGTTTGCCCGAGGGGATTGAGCAGTTGCAGCGTCACCGTCGAGTCGGTTTCGTGCCAGTCGAAGTTGCCGTATGCGTTGCGCTGCTGGCCGGTCTGATCGACGTACTGCACGGCGAAGCGGCCATGATATGCGCGGTTCGTCTGCGCGCTGAGCGACGTCGTGGCGTTCGAGGTGGACGGCTGGCGCGGCGGCTGCTGGGTCGCGCAGCCAGTGAGCACGACGAGCGCGGCGGCCGCCGCACCGAGCGCCGCACGCCGTGCAAATCCGGCGGCGCGCGTGACGGGAAGAGCCTTGGGGGAAGCTACAGTGAAAAAATCTGCCATCAGAGATCGTTGACCTGGAGGCGCTTGAGCGTCTTCAGGAGCGTGTCGTTGTCGGGTTCGAGCTTGCGCGCTTCGCGCCAGGCAGCGCGTGCGCCGTCCTGGTCGCCGTTCTTCCAGAGCACTTCGCCCAGGTGCGCGCCGATTTCCGCGTTCGGCTGCATGCTGTAGGCCCTGCGTAGCAGCTTGATCGCGTCGGCGTTGTCGCCCAAGCGGTATTTCACCCAGCCCACGCTGTCCATGATGAACGCGTCGTCCGGTGCGAGCGCCGAGGCTTTTTCGACGAGCTTGTCGGCTTCCTGCAGGCGCTGGTTGCGGTCGGCAAGCGAGTAGCCGAGCGCATTGTAGGCCTGCGGATTGTCGGGCTGCGTCTTGATCAGCTTGCGCAGTTGCGCTTCCATGACGTCGTAATGGCCGGTCTTTTCGGCGGCCATCGCGTAGTCATAGGTGAGATCGGGGTCGTCCGGGAAGTCGGTCGTCGCCTTCGCAAGCCGTGCCTCGGCCTCCGGGTAGCGCTTCGCGTCGAACAGGATAGCGGCGTCGGTGCGCGCGATCAGCGCCTGGTCGCGCGGGTCGTCGGCCTGGATGCTCGCGAGCTGGCGGCGCGCGTCGTCGGTCTTGCCTTCCTTGTCGAGGATCTGGGCGCGCGTGATCTGCGCCGGCACGTACTGCTGGCTGTTCGGCTGGATCTTGTCGAGCCACTTCTGCGCGCCGGCGTCGTCCTTCTGCTCGACCGCCAGCTGCGCCAGGTAGATGTAGGCCTGGCCGGGATCGGCGGCCGGATTCTTTTCGGCGATCTGCGCGTATTGCGTCAGATACTTCTGCGCCGCGTCGAACTTTTTCTGCTGCACGCTGATGAGCGCGAGCGCCATGAGCGGCATCAGGTCGTTCGCGTTGTCCTTGTGCAGGATCTCGAACTGCTTTTGCGCGTCGTCGAGCCGGTCGGCGGCGAGATAGGTCTGCGCGAGCGCAAGACGGCCTTCGCGCGACTTCGGATTTTGCTGCACGTACTTCTCGATCGACGCGATGCCTTCGGCGCGCTCTTCCGGTCCCATCTGCGCCAGCATGAGCGCGGCGGGCAGATAGTCGGCCTTGATCGCGAGCGCCTGTTCGAACGACTTGCGCGCGCCGGGCACATCGTCGGCGAGCAGTTGCTGCCGGCCAATTGCGAGCTGCGCCTCGGGACGGTTCATGTCGTCCTTGAGCAGCGCCTTGAGCACGTTCAGCCCGCCCACGCGGTTGGGGCCGCGCGAAAGCAGCAACTGCAGCGAGAGGAGCGCCTGGCCCCGGCTGTCGGCCGGCACGCGCGCCAGTTCGCGCGCGAGCAGCGGCTGGGCGTCGTCGGGCTTGCCGGCGAGCACGAGCAGCGACGCGTCGAGCTGCGCCGCGCGCTCCGAGTCGGGCGCGTACTGCTGCCAGAGCTGCACGGCCGTCAGCGCGTCGGTCGGGCTTTGCGCCGCGAGCGCGATTTCGGTCGCGCGCTGCGCCATGCGCGGGTCGTGCGTGTCGCGCGTCAGCGCGAGATACGTTTGAAAGGCGGGCGCAGGCTGGTCGCGCTGCAGCGCGATTTCGGCAGCGAGCACCTGGAAGACGATCTGGCTCGACAGCGGGACGCCCGGCAGGTCCTTCTTTTCGTCGGGAGAGGCCGGGCCGAAAGCGTCCGGCATGGTGACGGACGTGTCGTCCGTGTCGGGGGACGGATCCTGCGCATACACGCTCGACGTGGTCAACGCCCAGGCCGCGAAAACGGCGGCGCCAACGATGCGGCGCGCGAAAGCGGCAGGCGCACGGGGCGTCGCGGGACGCTTCGCGTACAGCTTAACGAAAGACAGTTCCATGGAATTCCGTCGAATGTTTCGGTCGATTGTAACGCGCTGGCTACAATACGCGCACAACGCGCACACACGTTTATGCAAGTTGCAGACCAACCCGAATCAGCATTCCGATCAGGCCGCGAGACATGCCAGAGTTGCCAGAAGTTGAGGTTACCCGAAGGGGGATCGAACCGTGGGTCGCGGGCCGCCGCGTCGAGCGTGTGGAGGTGCGCAACCCCGCATTGCGCTGGCCCGTGCCCGCCACGCTCGCGCGCACGCTGCGCGGCCGCACGGTTCGTTCCGTCGGGCGCCGCGGCAAATATCTGCTGTTCGAAGTCGACGAAGGCTGGTTCATCGTGCATCTGGGCATGACGGGCACGCTGCGCGTGCTGCGCAATCTGCCGAAGCCGCCCGCGGCGGAAAAGCACGATCATGTCGACTGGTTCTTCGACGACTTTACGCTGCGCTTTCGCGACCCGCGCCGTTTCGGCGCCGTGCTCTGGCATCCGCGCGAGGCCGGCGACGTGCTCGGCCACCCGCTGCTGGCGGGGCTCGGCATCGAACCGTTCGCGCCGGCGTTCGACGGCGCGCTGCTCTTTCGCGAAACGCGCGGCCGCAAGGTCGCCGTCAAGCAGGCGCTGCTCGCGGGCGACATCGTGGTGGGCGTTGGCAATATCTACGCGTCGGAAAGTCTTTTTCGCGCGGGCATCCGGCCGACGACCCCCGCGGGGCGCATTTCGCTCGCGCGATACGAACTCCTCGCGGACGCCGTGCGCGCCGTGCTCGCCTCGGCCATCGAGAAGGGCGGCAGTACGTTGCGCGATTTCGTCGGCAGCAACGGCGAAAGCGGCTACTTTCAGCTCGAATATTTCGTTTATGACCGCGCGGGCCAACCGTGCCGCGTGTGCGGCACGCCGATCAAACAGATCGTGCAGGGCCAGCGCTCCACTTATTTCTGTCCGCGCTGCCAGCGCTGACCAGCAAGCTTCGACATGTACCGAACGTCTTCCACTTCCGCGCCGCTTCCCGTCGACGCGTATCCCGCCGAGCTGCTCACGAACTTCGCGCCGCGCCTGATCGCGTGGCAGCGCGAGCATGGCCGGCATGACCTGCCGTGGCAGAACACGCGCGACCCGTACCGCATCTGGCTCTCGGAAATCATGCTGCAGCAGACCCAGGTCTCGACCGTGATTCCGTACTACGCGCGCTTTCTCGAGCGCTTTCCCACGGTCGAGGCCCTCGCCGCCGCGCCCGACGACGACGTGATGGCGCTGTGGGCCGGCCTCGGCTACTACTCGCGCGCGCGCAACCTGCATCGCTGCGCGCAGGTCGTCGCCGAAGCCCACGGCGGCAAGTTTCCGTCGACGGTCGAGGCGCTGGCTGAACTGCCCGGCATCGGACGCTCGACGGCGGCGGCGATCGCATCGTTCGCATTCGGTGCGCGCGCGACGATTCTCGACGGCAACGTGAAGCGCGTGCTCGCGCGCGTGTTCGGCGTGGAAGGCTTTCCGGGCGAAAAGCGCGTGGAAAACGTCATGTGGACGCTTGCCGGGTCGCTCGTGCCGGCCTCATCGGCAAGCGACGCCGACGTGAGCGCCTACACGCAGGGCTTGATGGATCTCGGCGCGACGCTGTGCGGGCGCGGCAAGCCCGACTGCGAGCGCTGTCCGTTCGCGGCCGACTGCGTGGCCAGGACCACGGGGCGCCAGCGCCAACTGCCCGCCGCGCGGCCGAAGAAGACGGTGCCCACGCGGCGCACCTGGATGCTCGTGCTGCTCGACGGCGACGCAGTCATGCTCGAGAAGCGTCCGCCTTCGGGCATCTGGGGCGGCCTGTGGAGCTTGCCCGAAGCCGCCGACGAAGCGGCGCTCGCCGGGCGCGCGCAGGCATTCGGGGCGAGCCGCGAGCGCACGGCGGCGCGTTCCGCGCTCGCGTCGCTCACGCATACGTTCACGCATTTCAAGCTCGACATCGAACCGCGCGTCGTCGAGATGCCGCGTGCCGCCGCGCCGCTCGAAGCAAGCGACGGACAAACCGCGTGGGTGCCGCTGCGCGAGATCGACGCGTATGGCGTGCCGGCGCCGGTGCGCAAGCTGCTCGACGGATTGCGCGGGCCGCTGATCTAGCCCCGCGTGCGCGCGATCGTCAAAGCAGCTGATGCTGCTGCATGTAGTGATGCACGACGTCGATGCGCGCACCTGCGTCGTTCAGCTCCATGAGCTTCTGGCGCGCGCGTAGCGCGACAGGCAGCACTTCGGCGAGACGGTTCGAGACCCACGAGGGATCGTCGAAGCGGAACGGCTCCGCGAACGGCAGGCTCGACGGGTCGCGTTCGCGAATCGTCGCGATGATCCGTTCGAGCACTTCGGCGCACGCGCCGAACTTCGCGAGATGCTTGCTGCCTTCGAGCGGAATGTCTTCGGGGATCAGTTCGGCCACGCCCACCAGCAGGCCGTCGGCTTGCACGCGATGCGAGAGCAGATGAAAGCGCTGCGTGCCGTGTGCCCGGATGTGCAGCATGCCGACGGTTTCGACGTCGCATTGCTCGATGACGGCGAGGCAGCCGACGGACTCGGGCACCGCGGGCTCGTCGGGTTGCGCGACTTCCGCGCCGCTCTTGAGCAGGCACACGCCGAAAGGCGTGTGCTCGCGCAGGCATTCGCTCGCCATGTCCAGGTATCTCGCTTCGAATATCTTGAGCGGCAGCAGGCCGCCGGGGAAGAGCACCGTATGCAGCGGGAACAGCGGCAAATCGGCAAGCACGGCAGGAGACGAGGACATGGCGCAACGCTTTCGGTTAAGGGCCGCGCGATGCGCGGCCGGTTAGGCGACCAGCCGCGACGATTCTCCGACATCGAGAGGCGCATCGCGGTGACGCACGATAACGTTCGACTCGCCGGCAAAGCGCGTGGCGAGCGTCTGGGCGATGTACACCGAGCGATGCTGGCCGCCGGTGCAGCCAATCGCGATGGTCAGATAGCTGCGGTTGTCGGCGCGAAAATGCGGCAGCCATTTGGCGACGAACGCGTACACATCGTCGATCATTTCGTGGACGGCCGGCTGCGCATTCAGGAAGTCGATCACGGGCTGATCGAGCCCGGTGAGCGGCCGCAGGCGGGCGTCATAATGCGGATTGGGCAGCGTGCGCACGTCGAACACGAGGTCGGCGTCGAGCGGCACGCCGCGCTTGAAGCCGAACGATTCGAACGTGAGCATGAGCGAGCCGCGTTCGCCCTCGACGAACACCTTCACCCACTGGCGAAGCGCGTTCGAACTCAGATTGCTCGTGTCGACCTGATGGCCGAATTCGGCGAGGTTCGAGACGAGTTCGCGCTCGTGCTCGATCGCCTCTTCCAGCGACTTGAGCATGCCGACGTTTGCGTCGTGCGCGGCGGAGCCCGAGAGCGGATGGCGGCGCCGCGTTTCCGAAAAGCGTTGAATGAGCGACTGCGTGCTCGCGTTGAGGAACAGCACGCGCACGTCGTGGCGATGCGCGAGGTCGCGGATCATCTCCGGCATGTCGTCGAACGAGGCGCTCGAGCGCGCGTCGATCGCCACCGCGAGGCGCTCGTAGCCGTCGTCGCTGAGATATTGCGCGAGCTGCGGCAGAAAGCGCGGCGGCAGATTGTCGACGCAAAAATAGCCGACGTCTTCGAGCGCGTTGAGCGCTACTGACTTGCCGGAACCCGAAATGCCGGTGATCAGGATGATACGCATGGGAAAGTCGATTGGCCCGATTGGGTCATCATAGCATCCGATCCGCGCACCCGTACGGGCTCTCCGGGCCGCGGGAACTGGCGTGGAAGGCGCGCGCGGCGTGACCGGCGCGCCTCGCCGGGCGTCAGATCAGCTTGCCGGGGAACTGGCTGTCGGGGTCCTGCATGGCGAGGCGCTGGCGGTCCATGAAGTCGCGCAGCGTGTCGATGCCGCGCAATTGCAGAATCGTGTTGCGCACGGCGGCTTCGACCAGCACGGCGAGGTTGCGGCCCGCGGCCACCTGGATCGTGACCTTGCTGATCGGCAGGCCGAGTACGTCGACGGTCTGGCTTTCCAGCGGCAGGCGCTGGAATTCGCCGTCGGGGCGGCGCACGAGCTGGACGATGAGCTTGAGCTTCATCTTCCGGCGCACGGCCGTTTCGCCGAAGATCGTCTTGATGTCGAGCAGGCCGAGGCCGCGCACTTCGAGCAGGTTCTGCAGAAGCGGCGGGCAGCGGCCTTCGACGAAATCGGGGCCGAGGCGCACGAAGTCCACGGCGTCGTCGGCCACGAGGCCGTGGCCGCGGCTGATGAGTTCGAGGCCCAGTTCGCTCTTGCCGAGGCCGGAGTCGCCCGTGAGCAGCACGCCCATGCCGAGGATGTCGAGGAACACGCCGTGCAGCGTCGCGCGCGGCGCCAGGATACGCGACATGTAGAGGCGCAGGCTGTCGATGACGGTGGCCGCCGACATTGGCGTGGTGAAGAGCGGCGTGGACGAGCGCGTACAGCGCAGGACCAGCTCGGGCGGCGCGGTCATGCCGTCGGCGACGACGAGGAACGGCGGCTCCAGCGCGATCAGCTCGGCCATGTGGCGCGAGCGGTCTTCGTCGGTCTGGCGCTGGTAGTAGTGGATCTCGGCGTCGCCGAGCACCTGGATGCGGTTCGGGTGGATGAGGTTCAGGTGGCCCACGAGGTCGGCGCTCGCCGTGGCCGTGGCGACCGTTTCCGTCGAAAAGCCGCGCTCCCAGCCTTCGTGCCCCGTCAGCCAGCTGAGCTTCAGCGTGGTGGCGTTGTCGTCGAAGATGCTTTGGGCGTTGATGCTGGAAGTGTCCATGAGTCGGTGACTCCGCGAGATGGCTCGCTTAACTGCTGGCTAAATGATGGCCTGCGTGACCCGCGCGAACCTTGCCTGACGGATGCCGGCTGGCGCGTGCCTGCGCCGCGCGAAACGCGGCGGCCCACCCGCAACGAGCAACGACATGCCGCCAGTCACATCAAGGTTGCCACTGTGTGAGCAGGCGATGCAACGTTTCGCGGTCTTCTTCCGTATGAAGCCGCTCACGTGTTTCGCGATCTGACAACAGTTGTGCGATCTCGGACAAAATTTCAAGATGCTGCTGCGTGGCCTGTTCCGGCACGAGCAGGAAGATGAGGAGCGAGACGGGCTGACCATCTGGCGCTTCGAAGGCGATCGGCTCGGCGAGGCGCACGAAAGCTGCCTGCGGCTGCTTCAGGCCCTTGATGCGGCCGTGCGGAATCGCTACGCCTTCTCCAAGCCCCGTGGAGCCGAGGCGCTCGCGAGCGAAAAGATTGTCGGTAACCGTGCTGCGGGCGATGCCGTTCTGGTTTTCGAAGATCAGGCCCGCCTGTTCGAAGACGCGTTTCTTGCTGGTAACGGACAGACCGACGACGACGTTCTCGATGGGAAGTATTTTGGCTAAACGATTCATGTTGGCAGGCGAAAACGTGGCCTGAATGCTCCTCACCCCGACAGCTGTCCGCCTTGGCGGGAAGCTTTGGATCTGGCGACGAAGCCCGGTGCCGGGACCGTGGGGCGTCACACCCCGTATACGACTGGACCATTATAGAACAAGCGTCCACACCGATGGTGCGATGCGCCGCGCATAAGCGCAACCCTTGGTGTCCGGTTGCACCCATGGGTAACCCGCGTTGACGAACACCGGCGTTGCACGCGCTCACGAAAAAGCCGCCCGTCGGGGCGGCTTCGTTTCGGGGGGCGGAGGATGAGCCTGTCGACTCCAGCCCCGGCGCATGGTGCGCATTGTCAGGCGGATCCCTGCGGTGGGGTTTCGTTCACGGGCGCGGGCTGATGCTTGATCGCCTCATGCTGATGCCCCTGCACGCGGTCCTTGTGACGCACGACCTGGCGGTCCAGCTTGTCGACCACGAGATCGATGGCGGCGTACATGTCGCCATTGCAGCTCTCCACAAAAATATCCTTGCCTTTCAGATGAAGGTTCACTTCGACCTTCTGTCTCTTATCCTTTTCCTTATGGTTGTCGACCGAGAGGACCACATTGCCATCGATTACCTGATCGAAATGCCTTAGCACCCTGTCCAGTTTGGTGATCACGTATTCTCGCAACGCTGGCGTTACTTCGAGATGGTGTCCACTGATCTTCAGATTCATCGTGCTTCTCCAGGCTAATGGCCGCGTGACGCGTGAGGGCGGCAATGCCGGTCGACTGTCTGCCTGTGCGCGGCTCCCCGAAAGGCCTGCGACGACGGGCTAGCTCGGCCGGCCATGTCCGCCAACGGGCGCGGCGGCCGGAAAGTGCCTGCTCCGCAAAGGCCGGAACAGGCTAAAGAGACTTGCGCAGATTGACCGCTGGAATCTTCAGTGCCTCGCGATACTTCGCGACGGTGCGCCGCGCGACCACGAAGCCTTGTTCCGCCAGCAGTTCGGCTATGCGGCTGTCCGAAAGAGGGGATTTGGCGTTCTCGGCTCCTATCAGTTGCTTGATGAGGGCGCGGATTGCGGTAGACGATGCAGCGCCACCGGTGTCCGTCGATACATGCGATCCGAAGAAGTACTTAAATTCAAGTGTCCCGAATGGAGTCAGCATGTATTTACCGGTTGTCACACGCGAGACAGTTGATTCGTGTAGGCCCAGCGTATCAGCAATTTCCCTCAAAACCAAGGGGCGCATGGCGATTTCGCCGTGCACGAAAAAGTTCTTCTGACGCTCGACGATAGCCTGTGCGACACGCAGGATCGTCTCGAAACGCTGCTGGATATTCTTGATGAGCCAGCGCGCTTCCTGAAGCTGCTGGCGCAGCGACCCGCTGCCCGGATCGCCGCGGTTGTTGCGCAGAATATTCGCGTACAGATGGTTGATGCGCAGCTTGGGCACCACTTCCGGGTTGAGCTCCGCATGCCAGTTCTGGCCGATCTTTTTCACGATGATGTCCGGCACCACGTAATCGGCTTCGGCCTTGCCATACGATGCGCCCGGAAACGGCTCCAGCGAGCGGATCAACGCATGCGCATCGCGCAGTTCGTCGTCGCCGGTCTTCAGTTGCTTGCGCAACCGTGTGAAGTCGCGCGCGGCGAGCAGTTCGAGGTGATTCGACACGATCTCGAGCGCGAGCGTGCGAGTGGGCGACGAATTGACGCGCAGCAATTGCAGCTTGAGGCATTCGGATGCCGAGCGCGCGCCGACCCCCGCGGGGTCGAAGCTGTGCAGCAAAGCGAGCGCCGCGTTCAGTTCGTCGCTGTCGACACCGAGCTCTTCGGGGATGTCCGCGAGAATTTCCTCGCAGGTCGCGCTCAGATAGCCGTCTTCGTCGAGCGATTCGATGAGGAACGTGATGAGCGCGCGGTCGCGCGGGCTCGCGTTCGTTTCACGCAGTTGCGCCATCAGGTGGTCGCGCAGCGTAGTGGTCGATTCGTGGATCTGCAGCGGGGGCAAATCGTCGTCGTCGGAGGCGTTGCCCGAGCGGCCGTAGTCGTCCAGATTCCATTGGCTCGTGTCGCCGTTCGCGTCGCCGCCAAGTCCGTCGTATTCGTCCACGCCTTGCGGCTCGCTCTCGTTGCTCTCGCCGCTGCCGTTGGATTGCGAGGCAGACGTGTTCGCGCCCTGCATCGGCTCGGCGCCGGAAGACGCGGGCGGCTGTGCGATGAGCGAGCCGTCGGCGGCCACGCGCAGCGGGCTCGCGATCCAGTCGTCCTCGTTCTCGAGCAGCGGGTTCTGCGCGATCGCCGTGGCGACCTCCTGCTGCAGTTCGAGCGTCGACAGCTGCAGCAGCCGGATGGACTGTTGCAGTTGTGGAGTCAGCGCAAGATGCTGCGAGAGGCGGAGTTGGAGACTGGCTTTCATGGCGATGTGCGAATCATTGTAAAGAGTTTGCCACGCGGGCGAAACCACGGGACATTCGCAAAAACGCGCGGATGCCGCGCCGCCGCATGCCCGGAATTTGGTGCGCAAACAGGGGCGCCGCTCGCGCCGCCGTGCACCGTTCGGGGGCCAGGCCGATACAGCGGTGACTACGCGGGAAAACGCCGGAAAACGCGCTGCGGATCGCTCGCGAAACGTGGGCGCCGCAGGCGGCCATGAGGAAGAGGGCGCGAGGCGCGCCCTGGACTTACATGCGGAAGTGCTCGCCGAGATACACGCGGCGCACGCTTTCGTTCTCGATGATGTCGCCGGGCGCGCCGGCCGCGAGCACGGAGCCGTCGCTGATGATGTACGCGTGATCGCAGATGCCGAGCGTTTCGCGCACGTTGTGATCGGTGATCAGCACGCCGATGTTGCGCTGCTTGAGGAACTTCACGATCTTCTGGATTTCGAGCACGGCGATCGGGTCGACACCCGCGAACGGCTCGTCGAGCAGGATGAAGCTCGGGTCGGTGGCGAGCGCGCGCGCGATTTCGACGCGCCGGCGCTCGCCGCCCGAAAGCGAAAGTGCCGGATTCTCGCGCAAATGCGCGATCTGCAGTTCGTCGAGCAGCGCCTCGGCACGCTCGGTTATCACGTTTTTCGACAGACGTTTGCCGTTGCCGTCCACCTGCAGTTCGAGCACCGCGCGGATGTTTTCCTCGACGGTGAGCTTGCGGAACACCGAAGCTTCCTGCGGCAGATACGAAAGGCCGAGCGCCGCGCGCTTGTGGATGGGCAGCAGGCTGATGGACTGGCCGTCGAGGTCGATCTCGCCGGCGTCGAGCGGCACGAGTCCCACGATCATGTAGAACGAGGTGGTCTTGCCGGCGCCATTGGGCCCGAGCAGGCCGACCACTTCGCCGCTCTTCACGTCGAGCGAAACATCCTTGACGACCGTGCGCGAGCCGTAGCGCTTCTTCAGGTTGCGCACGACGAGCGAACTCGTCTTGCCGGCCAGCTGGCGGCCGTGGCTTTGGGGGGCGGTGACGGTGTTCACGGTTGCGGCGCTCCCTGCAGCGTGGTGGACGGGGCAAGCGCGGCCGGATTGCCGGTGAGCGGCTGCGCGCCGCTGTTGCGCGGCGAGAGCATGGCGCGCACGCGGCCCCCGGGGTTGCCGGGACCGGCGACGTCCTTGCCCGACCTTGCCGTGTAGAAGTCGTTCTGGCCGTCGTAGGTGACGACGCTGCCGTGAACCTGATCCATCACGGTCGAGAGACCCTGCAGGCGGCGCACCGTGGCGCGCGTGGTGAGCGTGGTGAGGTCCTGCTTGCCGTCGTAGTCGATGCGCTCTGCCGTGCCGTCGACGTATTCGTCGAGGCCTTCGCGCTTCTGGCGGAAATAGGCGAGCTTGTCGGCGGGCGTGCCCGGCGCGACGGTGCCGGTCGCGAACTGATAGCCCTGCGGGTCCTGCGTGACGACGAGCTTGTCGGCCTTGATGAGGATCGTACCCTTGGTGGCGACCACGTGGCCGGTGAAGACGGTCTGCTGCTTCAGATCGTCATAGGTCATGTTGTCCGCTTCGATGTTGAGCGGCTTGTCCTTGTCGGCGCGCTCGGCGTGGGCCTCGGGCGCGAGGCCGGCGAGCAGCAGCGCGGCGGCGAGCGCCGTCAGCGCCGCGAAGAGGGCGCGGCGGACATCGGGCGAACGGCCGTTCAGGGGACGGGGAAGCGAATCGTTCATGCAATCATGCCTTGCGTGGACGGCCCGGCGTTCAGGACGAGCCGCCGGAGTCAGCCGGGGCGATCGCGCCCCGGACGTTGCCGAAGAGCTGGATGACCCGGGTGACGTTGTTGTAGTTCATGCCGCTGGTGGCCGTCATGACCGACTGGCCGCGACGAAGTTTAACCGGCTTTTCGGTCTGGATCACATCGTCGTTCACGAGCACTTTGAAATGTTCGGAGTCGGCCTGCATGTCCGGATCGCCGGCGCCGGCCGCACGCAGGATGCGCGCGTTGTCGTACAGATTGACGATCGAGGCGTCGGCGTTGACCGTGCCGCGCTCGCCCGTGGCCGTGACGATCGGCTTGCCGGGCTGGAAGGCGCGCACTGCGGGGTTCGCGAGGTCGCTGTTCTCGTCGTCCTCGTAGTGAACCATGTGCGTGGCCGTGAGGCGGTACTGCGTGGCGCCCGACTGGTCGAGCTCCGACACCGAGAAGTTGTCGGCGAAATAGTCGGGCGTATGCGTGAGCGGACGCGGCGCCTCTTCCTTCTCGCGCGGCTGGACGGCTTGCAGCAACCACCACGTGAAGCCGGCGAGCGCGGCTACGCACACGAGCGGCACGAGCGAGGTGAGGCGGAACTTCTGGTTCATCGCGGCATCCCGGCCAGCGGTGCGCAGGCTTGGGCGAGCAGGGCTTCGTAACGATTTTGCGCGCGCAGGATGAGGTCGGTCACTTCGCGCACGGCACCGTGGCCGCCCACCTTGTCGGACACCCAGTGGGCGCGCGAGAGCACATCCGGGTGGGCGTTCGCGGGCGCGGCCGCGAAGCCGCACTGAAGCATCACGCCGAGGTCGGGCCAGTCGTCGCCCATGTAGCCGCATGCTTCGGGCGCGACGCCCGTCTGCGAGAGCAGCTCGGCGAACGCCACGCGCTTGTCCTCGACGCCTTGCCACAAATGCGTGATCCTGAGCTCCTTCGCGCGCACGGCGACGATCCCCGAGCGGCGCCCGGTGATGATGGCCGTATCGATGCCGGCTTCGCGCAGGAGTTTCGCGCCATGGCCGTCGAGCGAGCTGAACGCCTTCATCGTGTCGCCCGCGTCGGTGAACATCAGGCCGCCGTCGGTGAGCACGCCGTCGACGTCGAAGATCATGAGCCGCACGCGTGCGGCGCGCGCGGTTGCGTCGAGTGGGAGAGCCATCAGATCACCTTCTTGGAGAACAGGTCGTGCATGTTGAGCGCGCCGACCAGCGTGCCTTCGGCATCGACGACCAGCATCTGGTTGATGCGATGGCGCTCCATCAGTTCCACAGCTTCGACCGCGAGCTGGTCCGGGCCGATGGTGCGCGGGCCCTTCGTCATGACCCGCTCGATCGGCAGGTCGCGGAAATCGCCGACGCGCTCCAGCACGCGGCGCAGGTCGCCGTCGGTGAAGATGCCTTCCGCGCGGTCGTTCTCGTCGACGATCGCCGTCATGCCCATGCGCTTGGCCGTGAGCTGGAAGAGCGCGTCGCGCACTGTGGCGCCGTGACGCACCTTCGGGATTTCGCTGCCGGTGCGCATTACGTCGCGCACGTAGGTCAGCAGGCGCCGGCCGAGCGCGCCGCCCGGATGCGAGCGCGCGAAGTCGTCGACGCCGAAGCCGCGCGCGTCGAGCACCGCGACCGCGAGCGCGTCGGAGAGGGCGAGCGCCGCCGTGGTGCTCGCGGTGGGCGCGAGATTCAGCGGGCAGGCTTCTTTTTTGACGCCCGCGTCCAGATGCACGTCCGAGAGCTTGCCGAGTGTCGATTGCGGGCGATTGCCCGTTATGCCGATGAGCTTCGCGCCGATGCGCTTGACGAGCGGCAGGATCGCCACGAGTTCTTCGGACTCGCCGGAGTTGGAAAGGCCGATGAAGACGTCGTCGGCGGTGACCATGCCGAGGTCGCCGTGGCTCGCTTCGGCCGGATGCACGAAGAACGCCGGCGTGCCGGTGGAGGCCAGCGTGGCGGCGAGCTTGCGGGCAATGTGACCCGATTTGCCGATGCCGGAAACGACCACGCGCCCGCGGCAACTGAGGATGAGATCGACGGCCGCGACGAAGTTGTCGTCGAGCCGGTCGCGAAGCCCGCGCACGGCGTCGGCTTCGATGTCGAGCACGTCGCGAGCGAGCTTCAGCGCCCGGTCGCCATTGATTTTCGCTATCATCCGCGGAGTATAGCAAAGGCGTCTGCGCGCCGCGCCGACGCCCCCAGCGCGAAAACCTCGTGCGCGAGCCGCCTGGCTCGACCCCGCAGTCCCCCTGCTGTTCTCTGTGGTACTTCCCATGTGGCCGCCTTTGCGTCGATCATTAACCCGGCGCCGGGCAGAATTTGCATCGCCGGTAACGCTGACGAACGAGGACGCTTCACACGATGATCTCCCCGCTGGAAATGACGTTGTTCCTGCTGCTCGCCTCGGTGGTTGGCGTCGTGCTGTTCCGTTTTCTCAATCTGCCGCCGATGCTCGGCTACCTCACGGTCGGCATTCTCGTGGGGCCGCGCGCGCTCGGCATCGTGCCGGACACGCACGGCGCGCAGAACCTGGCCGAGTTCGGCGTCGTGTTCCTGATGTTCTCCATCGGCCTCGAGTTTTCGCTCTCCAAGCTGCGCGCCATGCGCCACGCCGTATTCGGTCTCGGGCTCTCGCAGGTGCTGGGCACGATCGTCGTGGCGCTCCTGCTCGGGCTCGTGCTGGAGCCGTGGGTGCATATCACGTGGCAGGCGTGCGTGGCGCTGGGCGGCGCGCTCGCCATGTCGTCCACGGCCATCGTCAGCAAGATGCTTTCGGAGCGGCTCGAGATCGAGTCCGAACACGGTCGCAATATCCTCGGCGTGCTGCTGTTCCAGGATCTGGCCGTGGTGCCGCTCCTCATCGTGATCGCGGCGTTCGGCGGCTCGTCGGCGTCGCTCGTCGAGTCGCTCGGCACGGCCGCCGTGAAGATCGTGCTCGCGCTCGGCATCCTGCTCATCGTCGGGCAGAAGTTCATGACGCGCTGGTTCAACGTGGTCGCGCGGCGCCGCTCGCAGGAGCTGTTCGTGCTCAACGTGCTGCTCGTCACGCTCGGCGCCGCGTTCATCACCGACAAATTCGGCCTCTCGCTCGCGCTCGGCGCGTTCATCGCGGGCATGCTGATCGCCGAAACGCCGTACCGGCATCAGGTGGAAGAGGACATCAAGCCGTTTCGCGACGTGCTGCTCGGCCTCTTCTTCGTGACCACGGGCATGCTGCTCAACCCGCACGTGATCTGGCAGCATCCGCTGCTCGTGGCGGCGTTCCTCGTCGGGCCGATCGTGCTCAAGGCCGTGATGATCACGGCGCTCGCGCGCCTGTTCGGCGCGTCGCCGGGCGTGGCGATGCGCTCGGGCCTCGGGCTCGCGCAGGCGGGCGAGTTCGGCTTCGTGCTGCTCAATCTCATTCTCGACAAGCATCTCGTCGATCCGACGCTGCTCCAGGTCATCCTCGCCTCGATGCTGCTCTCGATGCTGGCCGCGCCGTTCCTGATCCAGAACGCCGACCGCATCGTGCTGCGCCTTTCTTCGACGGAATGGATGCAGCAGTCGCTGATGATGACGCGCATCGCCACGCAAAGCATCAAGCAGAGCGGCCACGTGATCGTGTGCGGCTATGGCCGGGCGGGGCAGAACCTCGCGCGCATGCTCGAATACGAGGGCCTCTCCTATGTCGCGCTCGACCTCGACCCGGACCGCGTGGCGGCCGCGGCCGCCGCGGGCGAGTCGGTGGTGTTCGGCGATGCGGCGCGGCGCGAGTCGCTCGTCGCGGCGGGCATCCACCGGGCGGCGGCGGTGGCGATCACCTATGCGAATACGCAGTCGGCGTTTCGCGTGCTCCATCACATCCACGAACTGGAGCCGACATTGCCGGTGATCGTGCGCACGGTGGACGACGCCGATCTCGAACGCCTGCTCGCCGCCGGCGCGACCGAGGTGATTCCGGAGATCGTGGAAGGCAGCCTGATGCTCGCCTCGCACATGCTGGTGGTGATGGGCGTGCCGATGCGCCGCGTCGTGCGCCGCGTGGAAGAGCTGCGCGACGAGCGCTACAGCCTGCTGCGCGGCTATTTCCACGGCACCGACGATGCGGGCGAGGACGGTCACGAGCAGGTGCGGCTACAATCCGTACCGGTCGACGAGCGCGCCGACGCCGTGGGCCGCACGCTCGCGGAACTGGGTCTCTACGACCTGGGCGTCGAGGTGACGGCAATCCGCCGCCACGGCATTCGCGGCGTGGAGCCGGACCCGTCGACCAAACTGCGCCAGGCCGACATCGTCGTGCTGCGCGGCTTGCCCGAGCAGCTCGCGCAGGCCGAGGAGCGGCTCTCGCGGCACCGCAAGCCGGGCACCGCCGGCGCGGGCGCGGCAGCGGCCTGAAATGTGCGCAGCGCAGAATCGCCAGACCAGGCTTGCGGGTCGTGCCCCCGTTTAGGCATCCTGCTGTCCGCTATTCCGTATCCCGTCAATACCCGGAGAAATCATGTCCAACGCACCGGCGAACCCGAGCGCCGAAGCCGCCCAGTTCGTGAACAGCCTGATCCGCACGGTGCCCGACTGGCCTCAGCCGGGAGTGCAGTTTCGCGACATCACCCCGCTCATCGGCCACCCCAAAGGGCTGCGCGTGCTGATCGACCTCTTCGTCGAGCGCTACGTGGACGCGAAGCTCGATTACGTGGCGGGCCTCGACGCGCGCGGTTTCATCATCGGGCCGATCGTCGCCTATGAACTGAACGTGGGCTTCATTCCGATCCGCAAGATCGGCAAGCTGCCGTACAGGACCGTTTCCGAGACCTACAAGCTCGAATACGGCGAAGCGACCGTCGAGATCCACGAGGACGCCTGCGGCCAGGGCGACCGCGTGGTGATCGTCGACGACCTGATCGCGACGGGCGGCACCATGATGGCGGGCAAGCTGCTGCTCGAACACCTCGGCGCGAGCGTGGTGGAGGGCGCGGCGATCATCGACCTGCCGGACCTCGGCGGCTCGAAGCTGCTCACCGATGCGGGCCTGCCGCTCTTCACCGTGACCGCTTTCGGCGGTCACTGAACGCCCACGACACGACCCACGCCACGCGAGCGACCCCTCATGCCGAATTTCGCGCTCTTTCTCGCCACCTCCATCGCCATCACCTTCGCGCCCGGCCCCGACAATCTCCAGGTGCTCGCGCGCGGCATCTCGCAGGGCCGCGCCGCCGGCCTCGTCGCCGCGCTGGGCTTCGCAGCGGGCGTGACGTTCCACACCACGCTCGCCGCGCTCGGCGTGGCGGCCGTGCTGCGTTCGTCGCCGCTCGCGTTCCAGATCCTCAAGCTCGCGGGCGCGGCGTATCTCGTGTGGATCGGCGTGAAGGCGTTGCGCAGCCAGGGGCTCGCCACCGCCGGCGACCGGCCGCGCCAGCCGCTCTCCGCGATTTTTCGCCAGAGCGTGCTCGGCAACATCATGAATCCGAAGGTGACGCTCTTCTTCGTCGTGTTCCTGCCGCAGTTCGTGGATGCGCACGGCGCGCAGAGCGTCACGCTGCAGATGCTCGAGCTCGGCCTCGTGTTCATGGCGCAAACGGTCGTGGTGTTCTCGGCGTTCGGGCTATGTGCGGGCACGATCGGCGGCTGGCTGAAGCGTCGGCCGCGCGCGGGCGCGTGGCTCGACCGCCTGGCCGGCCTCACGTTCATCGCCATCGGCATTCGCGTTGCGCTGCGTGACTGATCTATGGAGTCCTGACCGATGACCTTGCCTTGTATTACCGACGCGCGGCGTTTCGATGCCGGCGCGCATCTGCCGTTTCATATCGGCGACGAGCGTGTGGGCTGGATACGCGAGGACGACGTCGCGCTGCTCGCGCGCTGGCCCGACGTGTTCGAGATCGACGGCGACGCCCAGAGCGCGCGCGTAACGCTCGCCCCGCACTTCGACAACGTCACGGCGCGCAGCGCGGCGC
Source organism: Paraburkholderia lycopersici (assembly GCF_900096975.1). GTDB lineage: Bacteria > Pseudomonadota > Gammaproteobacteria > Burkholderiales > Burkholderiaceae > Paraburkholderia > Paraburkholderia lycopersici. Next base: position 335,852 of record NZ_FMYQ01000001.1, on the reverse strand, counting down.
TCGGCTCGGTGATCGGCGCGCTGGCGGCAGAAGGCCGCGTTCCGGGCTGGCGCAACGAAACCTACGCGATCCGCAACGCGTTCGACGCGCCGCCGCTCGCCTATATCGAGCGTGCGGCCTCGCGTTTTTTCGGCACGATGACCTACGCGGTGCATCTGAACGGCGTCGTAGAATACGACGATCGCGCGCCGCAACTGTGGATCGCGCGGCGCAGCGACACCAAGGCCACCGACCCGGGCATGCTCGACAACGTCGTGGCGGGCGGCATCGGCTGGGGCTTCGGCATCGAGGCCACGCTCGTGAAGGAATGCTGGGAAGAGGCGGGCATCGCCGAGGAACTGGCGCGCGAGGCGCGCGCGGGCCGTACCGTCCACGTGCTGCAGTCGCTGCCGGAAGGCACGCAGGCCGAGCAGATCTTCGTCTACGATCTCGTGCTGCCTGCCGACTTCGTACCGCACAACCAGGACGGCGAAGTCGGCGAGCACCGCCTCGCGCGCATCGACGAAGCCGCGCGCTGGATCGAGGAAGGCGCGATGACGGTGGACGCGAGCCTCGCGACGCTCGACTGCCTGCTACGCCGCCAATGGATAGACGAAGACGCGTGCGAGGGCATTGCCGCGATCTTCGAGCCGCCGACGCTGTGAAAGGGCGCCGGTTTTTTCCAGCCCAAACCCAGGCCCTTTTAGCAACACCAAAGTATTGACGGGAGTTATCAAGGTCATGTCGACCGATCACAGCTTCATCCTCAAACTGTCGTGCGCCGACCGGCCGGGCATCGTGCATGCCGTGTCGGGCTTTCTGTTCGAGCGCGGCAGCAATATTCTCGACTCGGCCCAGTTCGGCGACAGCCACACGGGCGAGTTCTTCATGCGCGTGCACTTCCAGCAGGTGGGCGGCGACCCGGGCCTCGACGGTCTGCGCAGCGCATTCGAGCCGCTCGCGCAGGAGTTCGGCATGCGCTGGGAGCTGCATGATGCGAACGTGAAGCCGCGCGTGGTCATCATGGTGTCGAAGATCGGCCACTGCCTGAACGACCTGTTGTTCCGCTATCGCACCGGGCAACTGCCTATCGAGATTCCCGCGATCATCTCGAATCACAAGGACTTCTATCAGCTCGCCGCGGGCTACAACATTCCGTTCCATCACTTCCCGCTGCTCGGCGGCACGGACGCGGACAAGGCCGCGCAGGAAGCGCGCGTGCTCGAAGTGGTGAACCGCGAGGGCGCCGATCTCGTGGTGCTCGCGCGCTACATGCAGATCCTCTCGCCGCAGTTGTGCAACGCGCTCGAAGGCCGCGCGATCAACATTCACCATTCCTTCCTGCCGAGCTTCAAGGGCGCGAAGCCTTACTACCAGGCGTTCGACCGCGGCGTGAAGCTAATCGGCGCAACGGCGCACTATGTGACGTCCGATCTCGACGAAGGCCCGATCATCGAGCAGGAAGTCGAGCGCGTGGACCACAACATGACGCCGGAGCAACTCACGGCCATCGGCCGCGACGTGGAATGCGTCACGCTCGCGCGCGCGGTGAAGTGGCACGTCGAGCATCGCATCGTGCTCAACGGACACAAGACCGTGGTCTTCCGCTAATCCGCCTGCGGCATGCGGCATCGCGCCGTAGCGTGTTGCACGACACGCTGCGGCCTTTCGCCATATTCCTGTCGCGCTTCGTTGTTCAGCGGCGCCGTGTGCATGCATGCGGTTTTCCTTCCGTGCCGCCTCGTTCTCCCCGTATTACTCCTTAAGATCTAGCGGCGCATCGTCGCCCACTCCCTGCGGAGAATAGTCCGGACCTTTCGTCTTTCCTACGCTTGTCACGTCAACGAAACGACAAGAGGGAAATTCATGAAAGCCGTCGCATCCCGCCCAGGCGCAAGTCCTGGCCGATGGCCGTGCCTGGCGCGCGCCCGGTTCGAGCACGTTCGCATTCACGATCTGCTTTGCCGTCTGGATGATGTTCGCGATCCTCGGCATTCCGCTCAAGAAACAACTCCATCTCTCCGATACCGGATTCGGCCTCGTCGCCGCGATGCCGGTGCTCACGGGCTCGCTCGCGCGCGTGCCGCTCGGCATCTGGACCGACCGCTTCGGCGGCCGCCTCGTCTTCTTCGTCACCATGCTCGCGACGATCGCGCCGGTCTGGCTCGTCTCGTCTCGGACGCGACGCAACGGTGGCAATTCCTCGTGCCCGGCCTGTTCGTGGACGCGGCCGGCGTACGCACTACCTGTTTCGTGCTGATGTTCGGCGCCACCGTCGTGAGCCTGTTGTTCATGCACTTCTCGTTCCGTTCCGAAGCGTTCGCGCGCGGCAGCGCGAAACTCGCGCGCAAGGCGCACGAGATCGGCGCGCTGGTGGGCAAAACTTCGCAACCCTGACGATTTGTCTGTCCGAATGATTCAACTTTGCGCCGCGCAGGCGGCGCCTACTGTACGAGCCCAATCATGTCCAAATATCTCCTGACCCAGTGGGAGCCTGAAAACGCCAGGTTCTGGCAGGCTTCCGGCGAGCAGATCGCCACCCGCAACCTGTGGATCTCGATTCCCGCGCTGATGCTGGCGTTCGTGGTGTGGTCGCTGTGGAGCGTCACGGTCGTCAATCTCGACAAGGGCGGCTTCCACTTCACGAAGAACGAACTGTTCTGGCTCACGGCGCTGCCCGCGCTCTCGGGCGCCACGCTGCGCATCTTCTATTCGTTCCTCGTGCCGATTTTCGGCGGCCGCCGCTTTACCGCCATCTCCACGGCGAGCCTGCTGGTCCCGGCGCTCGGCATGGGCTTCGCGCTGCGCGACCCGTCCACCTCCTATACGACGCTGCTCGTGCTCGCGCTGCTCTGCGGCCTCGGCGGCGCGAACTTCAGCTCGTCGATGGCGAACATCAGCTTCCTCTTTCCGAAGGCGCGCAAAGGCTTCGCGACCGGCCTCAACGCGGGCATCGGCAACCTCGGCGTCTCGGTCGTGCAGTTCGTCACGCCGATCGTGATCTCGACGGCCGTGTTCGCGGGGCTTCTCGGCGATGGCCAGACTTACGCGAAGAACGGCGTCGAGCACAGCATCTGGCTGCAGAACGCGGGGTTCGTCTGGGTGCCGCTCATTGTCGTCGCGTCGTTCGCGGCGTGGTTCGGCATGAACGACATCGCCGATGCGAAGGCGTCGTTCCGCGAGCAAGCCGTGATCTTCCGCCGCGCGCACAACTGGATCATGTGCTTCCTCTATGTCGGCACGTTCGGTTCGTTCATCGGGTTCTCGGCGGGTCTCGCGCTGCTCACCAAGGCCGAGTTTCCTGCCATCAACCCGACCGCATGGGCTTTCCTCGGGCCGCTCGCCGGCGCACTCACGCGCCCCGTCGGCGGCTGGATCTCGGACAAGCTCGGCGGCGCGCGCGTCACGCTCTGGACCTTCCTCGCGATGATCGCGGCCGTGGCGGGCGTGATCGCCTTCCTGCCGGGCGGCGCCCTGGGCGGGGCCCAGGGCGGTTTCGCGGGCTTCCTCGCGATGTTCGTCGTGCTGTTCGCGCTCACCGGCATCGGCAACGGCTCGACCTTCCGCATGATTCCGGTGATCTTCCTCACGCAACACCAGCGCGCGGCGCAGGGCAAGGGCGGCGACGCTCAGCGAAGCGCGCTCGCCGAAGCGGGCAAGGAATCGGCGGCGGTGCTCGGCTTCGCGGGCGCCATGGGAGCCTACGGCGGATTTTTCATTCCGAAGAGCTTCGGCACCTCGCTCGACATCACCGGCTCGCCCGTCCCGGCGCTCGTTTGCTTCATCGGTTTCTACGTGGTGTGCGCGTTCGTCACGTGGTTCTTCTACGCCCGCCGCAACGCGTCCATGCCTTGCTGAAGCGCGCGAAATGCAGCGGGCGGAAACGCGCCGGACTAGTCCTTTCGGCGTAGCGCAGCGCATCCGGGCTCATCCCGATGCGCCACGCGAACGCTCCCCTTGATGAATGGGCAGGCAAGCGCCTGCCCGCCATACTCGGAACGATACGAGCGCCAGGCGCCACGCGGGCAACGCATGCGGGCGGCGACGGGCGGGATCGATCGAATCCAGCAGCAGTCCCGGAGAACCTGATGAGTCATTTTCTGGACCGGTTGAAGTTCATGTCGCGCGTGAAGTCGACCTTTTCGAATGGTCACGGCGCGGTGGTGAACGAGGACCGCAAGTGGGAAGACGGCTATCGCAGCCGCTGGCAGCACGACAAGATCGTGCGCTCGACCCACGGCGTGAACTGCACGGGCTCGTGCTCGTGGAAGGTCTACGTGAAGAACGGCCTGATTACGTGGGAAACGCAGCAAACCGACTACCCGCGCACGCGCGCCGACTTGCCCAACCACGAACCGCGCGGCTGTCCGCGCGGCGCGTCGTATAGCTGGTACGTGTACTCGGCGCAACGCGTGAAATATCCGATGATCCGCGGCCGCCTGATCGAGATGTGGCGCGAGGCGCGCAAGACGCTCGGCCCGGTCGCGGCGTGGGCCTCCATCGTCGAGGATCCGCGGAAGGCCGCGCACTACAAGCGCGCGCGCGGCCAGGGCGGTTTCGTGCGCGCCGACTGGGGCACGGCCACCGAGATCATCGCGGCGGCGAACGCCTACACCATCGGCAAGTACGGCCCCGACCGCGTGGTGGGCTTCTCGCCCATTCCGGCGATGTCGATGGTGTCGTATGCCGCGGGCGCGCGTTATCTGAGCCTGATCGGCGGGGCGTGCCTGTCGTTCTACGACTGGTATTGCGACCTGCCGCCGTCCTCGCCGCAGGTGTGGGGCGAGCAGACCGACGTGCCCGAATCGGCCGACTGGTACAACTCCACGTACTTGATGGTGTGGGGCTCGAACGTGCCGCAGACGCGCACGCCCGACGCTCACTTCTACACCGAGGTCCGCTACAAGGGCACGAAGACCGTGGCGGTGTCGTCCGACTTCGGCGAGATGGTGAAGTTCGGCGACATCTGGCTCGCGCCGAAGCAGGGCACCGACGCGGCGCTCGCGCTCGCCATGGGCCACGTCGTGCTCAAGGAGTTTCACGCGAACGGCAAATCGGCGTATTTCCGCGACTACGTGAAGCAGTACACCGACATGCCGATGCTCGTCACGCTCGCGAGGCGCGACGGCGCGCTCGTGCCGGACCAGTTTCTGCGCGCCTCGCAGCTCGCCGCGAATCTCGACGAGTCGAACAACCCGCAATGGAAGACGCTCGCCATCGACGCGGCCACGGGCGACATCGTCGCGCCCAACGGCTCGATCGGCTTTCGCTGGGGCGAGGGCGAACACGACGGCGGCAAGAAGGTGGGGCGCTGGAACCTCGAGATGAAGGACGGCGGCAGCGGCCGCAAGATCGATCCGCGCCTCTCGCTCGTCGACCGGCATGACGAAGTGGTCGAGGTGAGCTTCCCGTACTTCGGCGGCGAACATGGCGCGCTGCTCGCGCGGCGCGTGCCCGCGAAGCGCGTGACGCTCGCCGATGGCGCGAGCGTGCTCGTCGCGACCGTCTACGACCTGCAGATGGCCAACTACGGCGTCGATCAGGGCCTGGGCGGCCCGAACGTCGCGTCCTCGCATGACGACGACGTGCCCTGCACGCCCGCCTGGCAGGAGAAGCACACCACGGTGCCGCGCAAGCTCGTGATCCAGGTGGCGCGCGAGTTCGCCGACAACGCCGACCGCACGCGCGGCAAGAGCATGGTGATCCTCGGCGCGGCGCTCAATCACTGGTATCACAACGACATGATCTACCGCGGCATCATCAACCTGTTGATGATGTGCGGCTGTATCGGCCAGAGCGGCGGCGGCTGGGCGCACTACGTGGGCCAGGAAAAGCTGCGTCCGCAGTTCGGCTGGGCGCCGCTCGCGTTCGCGCTCGACTGGTCGCGCCCGCCGCGCCAGATGAACGGCACGTCGTTCTTCTACAACCATACGAGCCAGTGGCGCCACGAGAAGGTGAGCGTCGGCGAAATCCTCGGGCCGGGCGCCGATCGCGCGCGCTACGAGGGCCTTTCCATGCTCGACCTCAACGCGAAGTCCGAGCGCATGGGCTGGCTGCCGTCCGCGCCGCAACTGGGCGCGAATCCGCTCGACGTGGTGGACGCCGCGCAGCGCGCGGGGGTGCCGCCGGTGCAGTACGCGGTCGATCAACTGAAGTCGGGGGCGCTGAACTTCGCCTGCGACGACCCGGACAATCCCGCGAACTTCCCGCGCAACATGTTCGTGTGGCGCTCGAACATCCTCGGCAGCTCGGGCAAGGGCCACGAGTACTTCCTCAAGTACCTGCTCGGCACGCAGAACGCGCTGTTCGGCGACGAAGCCGACGCGATCAAGCCGTCGGAAGTGCACGTGCGCGAAGCGGCCGAAGGCAAGCTCGACCTGCTCGCGGTGCTCGACTTCCGCATGAGCACCACCTGTCTGTACGGCGACATCGTGCTGCCCACGGCCACGTTCTACGAGAAGGACGACCTCAACACGTCGGACATGCACCCGTTCATCCATCCGCTCTCCGAGGCCGTGCAGCCGCTGTGGGAGAGCAAGACGGACTGGGAGATCTACAAGGCGATCGCGAAGACGTTCTCGGAGATCGGCGGGGCGCACCTCGGCAAGCGCACGGACCTCGTCTGCACGCCGCTCATGCACGACACGCCGGGCGAGCTCGGCCAGGCGTTCGAGCCAAAGGACTGGCGGCTTGGCGAATGCGATCTCGTTCCGGGCAAGACGGCGCCGTCGATGACGCTCGTGGAGCGCGACTATCGCGAGATTTACAACAAGTTCACCTCGGTCGGGCCGCTGCTCGACAAGCTCGGCAACGGCGGCAAGGGCATCAACTGGAACACGGTGCACGAGGTGGGCGAGTTCGCGCAGCTCACGGGCATCCAGCAGAACCGCGGCGCGGCCGAAGGGCGCCCGCGTCTGGAGACCGCGATCGACGCCGCGGAGATGATCCTCACCTTCGCGCCGGAAACCAACGGCCACGTGGCCGTGAAGGCCTGGGACGCGCTCTCGAAGATCACGGGCCGCGACCACGCGCATCTGGCCGAGGGCCGCGAGCACGACAAGATCCGCTTTCGCGACGTGCAGGCGCAGCCCCGCAAGATCATTTCGGCGCCCACGTGGTCGGGCCTCGAATCGGAGGAGGTGAGCTACAACGCCGGCTACACGAACGTGCACGAGCTGATTCCATGGCGCACGCTCACGGGCCGCCAGCAGTTCTACCAGGATCACCGCTGGATGCTCGACTTCGGCGAGGGCTTCTGCAACTACAAGCCCGCCATCGACACGAAGACGACATTGCCGATGCTCGGCGCGAAGCCCAACGGCGAGCACGAGCTCGTGTTGAACTGGATCACGCCGCACCAGAAGTGGGGCATTCACTCCACGTACTCGGACAACCTGCGCATGCTCACGCTCTCGCGCGGCGGCCCGCACGTGTGGGTCTCGGAAGCCGAGGCGAAGGAGGCCGGGTTAGTCGACAACGACTGGGTCGAGGTGTTCAACGTGAACGGCACGCTCACCGCGCGCGTCGTGGTGAGCCAGCGCGTGCCGCGCGGCATGTGCCTCATGTACCACGCCCAGGAAAAGATCGTGAACGTGCCCGGCGCGGAAACGAGCGGCATGCGCGGCGGCATTCACAACTCGGTCACGCGCACGGTGCTCAAGCCGACGCACATGATCGGCGGCTATGCGCAACTCGCCTATGGCTTCAACTACTACGGCACGGTCGGCAGCAATCGCGACGAGTTCGTGATCGTGCGCAAGATGAAGAAGGTCGAGTGGCTCGAAGGACCGCTCGACGAACGAGCGGACTCCGCGCGTGTTCTACAAGGGACCGGAGTGCGAGCCGAAGCGGCGATTCCGGTCGGCAAAGGAGCGGCATCATGAAAATCCGCGCCCAGGTGGCGATGGTCCTGAACCTCGACAAGTGCATCGGCTGCCATACGTGCTCGGTCACGTGCAAGAACGTGTGGACTTCGCGCGACGGCGTCGAGTACGCATGGTTCAACAACGTCGAGACGAAGCCCGGCATCGGCTATCCGAAGGAATGGGAGAACCAGGAGAAGTGGAACGGCGGCTGGGTGCGCAACCCCAACGGCAAGATCGAGCCGCGCCAGGGCCCGAAGCTCAAGGTGCTGGCGAACCTGTTCGCGAACCCGAACCTGCCCGGCATCGACGACTACTACGAGCCGTTCACCTACGATTACGAGAATCTGCAGAAGGCGCGGCTGTCGCAGACGCCGCCCACCGCGCGCCCCGTGTCGGTCATCACCGGCAAGAAGATGGACAAGATCCATTGGGGTCCTAACTGGGAAGACGACCTGGGCGGCGAGTTCGCCTCGCGCAGCCGCGACAAGCTGTTCGAGAACGTGCAGAAGGAGATGTACTCGACCTTCGAGAACACCTTCATGATGTACCTGCCGCGCCTGTGCGAGCACTGCCTGAATCCGGCGTGCGTGGCGTCGTGCCCGTCGGGCTCGGTGTACAAGCGCGAAGACGACGGCATCGTGCTCGTCGATCAGGACAAGTGCCGCGGCTGGCGCATGTGCATTTCCGGTTGTCCGTACAAGAAGATGTACTTCAACTGGAAGAGCGGCAAGGCCGAAAAGTGCATCTTCTGCTTTCCGCGCATCGAGGCGGGGCAGCCTACCGTGTGCTCGGAAACGTGCGTGGGCCGCATCCGCTATCTGGGCGTGATGCTCTACGACGCGGATCGCATCAGCGAAGCGGCGTCGGTCGAGTCGACGCAGGACCTGTACCAGTCGCAGCTCGACGTGTTCCTCGATCCGCACGATCCGGCCATCCAGGCCGAGGCGCTCCGCCAGGGCGTGCCGCAAAGCTGGCTCGACGCAGCCGTGCGCTCGCCCGTGTACCGCATGGCGTGCGAGTGGAAGATCGCGTTCCCGCTGCATCCCGAATACCGTACGCTGCCGATGGTCTGGTACGTGCCGCCGCTCTCGCCGATCCAGTCGGCCGCGGACGCGGGCCATATCGGCATGGACGGCGTGATTCCGGACGTGGCGAGCCTGCGCATTCCCATGCGCTATCTCGCCAACCTGCTCACCGCCGGCGACGAAAAGCCCGTGATTTCCGCGCTCAACCGCATGCTGACGATGCGCGCGTACAAGCGCGCCCAGACCGTGGACGGCGTGAACGACAACGCGCTCCTGAAGCGCGCGGGACTCACCGAGGGGCAGGTCGAGGACATGTACCGCATCATGGCGCTCGCGAGCTACGAGGATCGCTTCGTCGTGCCTTCGTCGCACAAGGAGATGGTCGAGGACAGCTTCAACGAGAAGGGCAGTTGCGGCTTCTCGTTCGGCAACGGCTGCTCGGGCGGCGTGTCGGACGGCTCGCTGTTCGGCTCGAAGATCGCGGGCAGCGTGGTGTACGTCGATATGCCGAAGTCGCGCCGCAAGACGCCTTCGGAAGCTTGAGCGGGAGGACTTCACCATGTCGATCTATCCGGTCCTTTCCGCGCTGCTGGACTATCCAGGGCAGCCCTTGCTCGACGCGCTCGAGGACATCGAGGCCGCGATCGAGGCGGCGCCGGGCGGCGCATTCGCCACGCGCGAACTCGCGCCGCTCCTCGGCGCGTTGCGCGAGCGCTCGCTCGTCGAGTCGCAGGAAACCTACGTGGCGACCTTCGACCGCAACCGGCGCCATTCGCTGCATCTGTTCGAGCACGTGCACGGCGAAAGCCGCGCACGCGGCCAGGCGATGGTCGATCTGCTCGCCGAATATCGCAGCCACGGCCTCGACGTCGCGACCAACGAACTGCCCGACTACGTGCCGCTTTTTCTCGAAGTGCTCGGCCTGATCGGCGAGGACGACGCGAGCGCGCTGCTCGGCGAGGCGATTCACGTGCTGGCGGCGCTCGGCAACCAGCTGGCGCGGGACGAAAGCCCCTACGCGGGCATTTTTTCGGTGTTGTGCGAGCTGAGCGACGTCGAGCCGCTGCCGCTCGTGGGCGCGCCCGTGCGCGACATGGACGAGGCGCTCGAGCGCTTCGGCACCGGCGCGGACGGCGTCGAGCCGCTCGTGCATTCGTTCGCCGCGAGCAACGCGCCGCAGGTCGTCCATTTCCACCCGCGAGCGGCGCATGCCGCGGCCGCCGCGACCCCTTCGGCCGCCTGCGCAAAGGAATCGCCATGAACACGTTCAACCAGTTTCTGTTCGGCATCTATCCCTACATCGCCGCCGCCATCTTTCTGTTCGGCAGCCTCGCGCGCTTCGAGCGCGAGCAGTACACGTGGAAGGCGGACAGCTCGCAGTTGCTCTACCGCGGGCATTTGCGGCTCGGCAACATCCTCTTTCACGTCGGCGTTCTCGGGCTTTTCTTCGGCCACCTGTTCGGCCTGCTCACGCCGGTCGCGGTGTGGGACTGGCTGGGCGTGCCGCACGCGGTGAAGCAACTTGTGGCCATGGTGGCGGGCGGCGTGATGGGGTCGATGTGCCTCGTCGGGCTCGCGATCCTGCTGCACAGGCGGCTCTCGAACGCGCGCGTCTCGGCCGTGACGCGCGTGGGCGACAAGGTCCTGCTGGGCTGGCTGCTCGTCACGCTGCTGCTCGGGCTCACGACGATCGGCGAATCGGCCAGTCACATGGACGGCGCCATGATGGTGCGGCTCATGACGTGGGCGCAGCACATCGTCACGTTCCGCGGCGACGCCGCGAGCTACGTGGCCAGCGCGCCGCTCATTTTCCGCATGCACCTCTTCATGGGCATGACGCTCTTCGTGATCTTCCCGTTCACGCGGCTCGTGCATGTGTGGAGCGGATTCGCCTCGGTCACCTATCTCTCGCGGGCCTGGCAGCTCGTTCGCAGCCGCTAGCCTCAAACTTTGCCTCCGGACGGCCGCGTGGGGATCGGTCGTTCTTCACGGGGAGCGAGCCGCGCTCGAACTCCCCGCTTTTTTTGGGGCAGGCGCCTCCCGGGGCGCAACGCCATGCCGGCCGCCCGAGCGGCGGGCGAACTGGTGCATAGTGTCACAGTGGTTTGTCGATACAGCGGCATTTCGCGCCGTTCCCGGCACTCCGTCAGATAATGTCGTATTCAGGCTCCGCCGTTCCGGCGCAGCAGGTTCCCGCTACCGGCCATGACTCCGTCTCCCGACTCTGCCGCAGGTACCGCCGGAAGCGCGGGTGCGCAGGCAGCCGCAACGGCCAGCCCCGCCGTCAGCCTGCCTGCCGACCCGCCTGCCGACCCGCCCAGCGGCGCCCCCGTCGCGCCGTTCCAGCGCCGCCTCTCCACGCGCATCGTCGTGCTTTCGACGGTTGCGCTCGCACTCGTCCTCGCGATGATCAGCGGCACGCTCTGGCTCTCGTGGCAGCTCGAAGGCGGGGGCGCGGCCATCAACGACGCAGGCAGCCTGCGCATGCGCGCGAACGCGGTGGCGATCGCGCTGTGGGAGGCGCGCACCGGCATGCCCGCGCAGGTCGACGCCGAGGTGCGCCAGCTCGACGAAACATTGGGCGAACTGCGCGACGGCGACCCGGCGCGGCCGCTCTTCCTTCCCGCCGACGCCGGCATCCACGCCCAGTTCGAGCGGGTCTCGGCGGCATGGACCGGGGCGCTCAAGCCGGCGGCGCTGCACGACCTCGCCGCCGGCACGGGCGAGCCGTCGTCATATATGGCGCTGCTGCCGGGTTTCGTCGACGAGGCCAACCGGCTCGTCAGCCTGATCGAGCGCGAGAACGCGCGCAAGACCGCGTGGCTGCGCATCTCGCAGGTCGCGCTCGCGGCGGTTTCGTGCGTGGGCACCATGGCGATCGTCTATCTGCTCTACCAGTGGTTCGTGGCGCCCGTGCAGCGTCTTCAGGACGGGCTCGCGCGCATCGAGGCCCGGGAATTCGACACGCGTCTGCCCGTCGACACCTACGACGAGTTCGGCCATCTCGCGCAGGGTTTCAACCGCATGGTCGCCGAATTGCAGGCGCTTTATCAGGACCTCGCCGCACGCGTGGACGCCAAGACTGCGCAGCTGGCGGCGCAAAACCGCGAACTCGCCACGCTCTACGAGATGGCGGCGTTCCTCAACACGCCGGGCGCGACGGAAAGCGTGTGCCGCGATTTCCTGACCCGGGTGATGCGCGAATTCGACGCCGATGGCGGCACCGTGCGCGTCGTCTCGCCGGAGGACGGCAATCTGCACCTGCTGGTGTCGGAAGGCATGCCCGATGCGATCACGCGCGCCGAGCAATGCATGCCGGCGGCGGACTGCACTTGTGGCGGCGCTTCGGCGGAGGAGCCGGTCGTGTTCGCGCTGCGCGGGGCGCGCCAGGACGACGCCACCCTCGCGCAGCGCTGCCGCAAGGCGGGCTTCGTGAGCGTGGTGGTTTCGGCCATCGTCGCGCAAAACGAGACATTCGGCACGTTCTCGCTGCACTTCCGGCGCGAGCGCGAGATTCCGCCGTCCGGCGTCCAGTTGCTCCAGACGCTCGGCCGCCACCTCGGCGTGGCGCTGATGAACCGGCGGCTCGTGGCGCTCGGGCGCCAGCTCGCCGTTTCCGAGGAGCGCAATCTCGTCGCCCAGGGGCTGCACGACAGCATCGCGCAGGGCCTGAGCTTCCTGAAGATGCAGGTGCATCTGCTCGATGGCGCGGCGGCCCGCGGCGACCTCGACGAGGTTCGCGAAATCGTGCCGCTCCTCGCGGGCGGCGTGGAGGAAAGCTACGACGACGTGCGCGAACTGCTGCTGAACTTCCGCACGAAGCTCGGCCCGGGCAAGCTGCGCCTCGCCGTGGAAGATACGGTGGCGCGCTTCAGGCGCCAGTCGGACGCCGAACTGACGCTCGACTATCGCGACGAAGACGGGCCGCCGCTGCCGCCCGACCAGCAGTTGCAGGTACTCTTCGTGCTGCAGGAGGCGCTCTCGAACACGCGCAAGCACGCCGAGGCGCTGCACGTGCATGTGAGCGTCGTGAACGGGCGCGACTTCCGTCTGGCGGTCGAGGACGACGGCTCGGGCTACGATCCCGTCGAGATCGCGTCGCGCGGCGAATCGCACGTGGGCTTTCACATCATGCTCGAGCGGGCGAGACGCCTCGCCGCCGTGCTCACGCTCGACAGCGCGCCGGGCCGCGGCGCGCGCGTCGAGCTCGTGCTGCCGGCCGCGAGCCGCATGGCCGCATGAACGGGGCCGGCGACATGACGATCAGATCAACGGACTTCGCGGCAACGTAACGCTCCCATGACCCTACGCATTCTGCTCATCGACGATCACACGCTCTTTCGCTCGGGCGTGAGCGCGCTCCTGCAGCGCCAGCCCGACCTCGAAGTGGTAGGGGAGGCGTCGGACGGCGTGGAAGGCATCAAGCGCGCGAAGCAGCATCTGCCCGACGTCATCCTGCTCGACCTGAACATGCCGGGCCTGTCGGGGCTCGAAACGCTGCAGCTGCTGGTGGAGGACCTGCCGGACACGGCGATCTTGATGCTCACCGTGTCCGAAGACGCCGACGAGCTCACGGCCGCGATGCGCGCGGGGGCGCGCGGCTTCCTGCTCAAGAGCATCGACGCGGAGGCGCTCGTCGCGGCGATCCGCAAGGCCGCGAGCGGCCAGCCGGTCATCACCGAGCATATGACGGCGAAGCTCGTCGAGCAGATGCGCAAGCCCGCGCAGCCGGCGAGCGCGCCCGGCGCCGCGCGCGCGAGCGCCGAGACGCTCACGGCGCGCGAGCGCGACATCGTGCGCGAGCTGGCGCGCGGCGCGAGCAACAAGGAGATCGCGCGAGCGCTCGACCTGGCCGAAAGCACGGTGAAGATCCACGTGCGCAACATCCTGCGCAAGCTCAATCTGACGAGCCGCGTGCAGGTGGCGATCTACGCGATGGAGCACGAAGGCATGGCGGACGGCGCCGGCGAGCGCGGCCGCTGAGGCCGCGGCTCGCTCGCCGCATGACCGCGGCTCAGACGAGCCGCAGATAGATGAGCTCGCGCTTGATGTACGCGTAGAAAATGGGCGCGGCGACGACGCCCTGGACGCCGAACGCGGCCTCCATCACGAGCATCGCGACGAGCAGTTCCCAGGTGCGCGCCTCGATCTGCCCGCCCACGATGCGTGCGTTCAGGAAGTATTCGAGCTTGTGGATGAGGATCAGGAACGCGAGCGCCGTGACCGCCGCAGGCAGGCTCACGGTGAGCGCGATGGCGACGATCAACGTATTCGAGATGAGGTTGCCGATCACGGGCAGGAGACCCACCACGAAGGTCACCACGACCAGCATCTTCGCGAGCGGCAGCGGCGCGTGAAAGACCGGCAGCACGAGCAGCAGGAACAGGCCGGTGAAGACCGTGTTGATGGCCGAAATCTTCACCTGCGCGAACACGATGCGGCGGAACGCGTCGGCGAAGCGCGTCACGCGCGTGACGAACGCCGTGGACAGCGGCAGCCGCGTGGCGTTCTTCTGCGCGCCGATGGCGATGATCGCGCCGATGATCATGCCGATCACGATATGCCCGAAAATGCGCGCGGCGTTCTTGCCGCCCTGGCCGAGCTGGTTGGCGTGCTCGTGCATGAGCGCGATCGCCTTTAGCTTCATCTGCGCGACGTCCACGGGCAGATAGGCGGCGATGGACTCGGGAATGCGCCCGCGCGCCTGGTCGACGAACGTCATCATCTGCGCCATCACTTTCTGCACGCTCGGCACGTCGTTTTCGAACTGCTCGATGACGCCCACCGTGAGGCCTGTGAGCACGCCCACGATCACGATGGAAACCAGCACCACCGAAAGCCAGCGTGCGCGGCTGCTCGACATGCGCCGTTCGATGAGCGGCGAGATGGTGTGAACGAGCTGAAAGACGAGCATCCCCGCGAGCAGCGCGCCGAGCAGGTTCAGGTGCAGCACCGCCCACAAACCGGCGAGCGCGGCCAGATAGCTGCCGATCTCCACCGCCGAAAGCCTCGGCAGGCTCATGTCGCTCGTGAGCCTGACCGGCCGCGGCCGCAGGTCGCGCACCTGTTTATCTTCGGTCGCTTCGTTGCGCTTGACCATGTTCGGTGTATTCCGTCTCCAGACCTCGGGGACGCAAGCGCGCCCCCAACCCGTTGTTGCTACAGCTTTTTCTACTGCTTACTTTCCCGAGGCCGTGTCGAGCGCGGCAATCTGGCGTTTGAGCAGCGGCGCGAGATAGCGGCCCGTGAAACTCGACTTCGATTTCGCCACCTGTTCGGGCGTCCCCTGGGCCACGATCTGGCCGCCGCCCGCGCCGCCTTCGGGGCCCATGTCCACGATCCAGTCGGCGGTTTTGATGACATCGAGATTATGCTCGATGATGACCACGGTGTTGCCCTGATCGCGAAGCCGGTGGATCACTTCGAGCAAGAGCGCGATGTCGTGGAAGTGCAGACCCGTGGTCGGCTCGTCGAGTATATACAGCGTGCGGCCCGTGTCGCGCTTGGAAAGCTCCAGCGAGAGCTTCACGCGCTGCGCCTCGCCGCCCGAGAGCGTGGTGGCCGACTGGCCGAGGCGGATGTAGCCGAGGCCGACGTCGAGCAGCGTCTTGAGCTTGCGCGCCACCACCGGCACCGCCTTGAAGAATTCGTGGGCGGTTTCGACGGTCATGTCGAGCACTTCGCTGATGTTCCGGCCCTTGTACTGCACCTCCAGCGTCTCGCGGTTGTAGCGCTTGCCGTGGCAGACGTCGCAGGGCACGTAGACGTCCGGCAGGAAGTGCATTTCCACCTTCAGCACGCCGTCGCCCTGGCAGCTTTCGCAGCGGCCGCCCTTCACGTTGAACGAAAAGCGGCCCGGATCGTAGCCGCGCTCCTTGGCGGCCGGGACGCCGGCGAACAGTTCGCGGATCGGCGTGAAAAGGCCCGTATAGGTGGCCGGGTTCGAGCGCGGCGTGCGGCCGATCGGCGACTGGTCGACGTTGATGACCTTGTCGAAGTGCTCGAGCCCCTCGATCGCTTCGAACGGCGCCGGTTCCGCCGACGAGCCGTACAAATGCTGCGCGACCGCGTGGTAGAGCGTGTCGTTGATGAGCGTGGACTTGCCCGAGCCGGAGACGCCCGTCACGCAGGTCAGCAGCCCCACCGGCAGGTCGAGCGTCACGCGCTTGAGATTGTTGCCGTAGGCCTCGACGATGCGCAGGCGCCGCTCGCCGGGCTCGATGCGCTCGTCAGGGTAGTCGATGCGGCGCACGCCCGAGAGATACTGCCCGGTCATCGAGGCCGGATCGTGCTCGACTTCCTGCGGCGTGCCCTGCGAAATCACCATGCCGCCGTGCTCGCCCGCGCCCGGCCCCATGTCGACCACGTAGTCGGCCATGCGGATCATGTCCTCGTCGTGCTCGACCACGATCACCGAGTTGCCGAGGTCGCGCAGGTGCTTGAGCGTGGCGATGAGGCGGTCGTTGTCGCGCTGGTGCAGGCCGATGGACGGCTCGTCGAGCACGTACATCACGCCCGTGAGGCCCGAGCCGATCTGCGAGGCGAGGCGGATGCGCTGCGCCTCGCCGCCCGAAAGCGTTTCGGCGCTGCGCTCGAGCGAGAGATAGTCGAGCCCGACGTTGTTGAGGAACATGAGGCGCGCGACGATCTCCTTGACCACCTTGTCGGCGATTTCGCGCTTCGCGCCTTCGAGGCGCAGCGTCTGGAAATAGCCGAGCGTGTCGCGCAGCGGCCAGCCGCTCACTTCGTAGATGGCGCGCGCGTCCTCGCCCGTGCCGATGCGCACGAAGCGCGCTTCGCGGCGCAGACGCGTGCCTTCGCAGTGCGGGCAAGCCTGATTGTTCTGATATTTCGCCAGTTCTTCGCGCACCGCGGCGGAATCGGTCTCGCGGTAGCGGCGCTCCAGGTTCGGGATGATGCCCTCGAAGACGTGCTCGCGCACCGACGTGCGGCCGCGCTCGTTGATGTACGAGAACGGGATTTCCTGCTTGCCCGAGCCGTAGAGCAGGATCTTGCGCACCTTGTCGGGCAGGTCGTCGAACGCGGTGTCGATGTCGAAGTCGTAGAACGCCGCGAGACTTTGCAGCATCTGGAAGTAGAACTGGTTGCGCCGGTCCCAGCCCTTCACCGCGCCCGCCGCGAGCGAAAGCGACGGATGCGCGACCACGCGCTTCGGATCGAAGAACGTGATCTGGCCGAGGCCGTCGCACTCGGGGCACGCGCCCATCGGATTGTTGAACGAGAAGAGGCGCGGCTCCAGTTCGGGCAGCGAGTACGAGCAGATCGGGCAGGCGAACTTCGAGCTGAAGAGGTGCTCGCGGTTGGTGTCCATTTCGAGCGCGATGGCGCGGCCGTCGGCAAGGCGCAGCGCGGTTTCGAACGACTCCGCGAGGCGCTGCTTCATGTCTGGGCGCACCTTCAGGCGGTCCACCACCACGTCGATGCTGTGGCGCTCGCTCTTCTTGAGCTTCGGCAGCGACTCGACCTCGTAGATCTTCGCTTCGCCCTCGTTGGCGGTGCCGCCGCCCGAGCGCACGCGAAAGCGCACGAAGCCCTGCGCCTGCATGTCGTCGAAGAGCTCGGCGTGCTCGCCCTTGCGGTCGACGACCACGGGCGCGAGGATCATGAGCTTCGTTTCTTCGGGCAGGGCGAGCGCGGCATCCACCATTTGCGAGACGCTTTGCGCCTCCAGCGGGATTTCGTGGTCCGGGCAGTACGGCGTACCCACGCGGGCGTAAAGCAGCCGCAGGTAGTCGTGGATTTCGGTGACGGTGCCGACCGTCGAGCGCGGGTTGTGTGAGGTGGCCTTCTGCTCGATCGAAATGGCCGGCGACAGACCCTCGATCAGGTCGACGTCGGGCTTCTCCATCAGCTGCAGGAACTGGCGCGCGTAGGCCGAGAGGCTCTCCACATAGCGGCGCTGACCTTCCGCGTAGAGCGTGTCGAACGCCAGTGAAGACTTGCCGGAGCCCGAAAGCCCGGTGATCACCACGAGCTTGTGGCGCGGCAGGTCCAGATTGACGTTTTTCAGGTTGTGGGTTCGGGCCCCACGGATACGGATCTGTTCCATGAACCTGCGCGAGAAAGGGAAACCAAACCTGCTACTATAACGACTTTTCCAGACCACCGTTACGGCTTGCTGACGGTCTTCGAAAGGGCCCGGAGCGGCAAGTGCAAGGGCCTCGAAAGAGGCGCGTCAGGGAGCGTCCGGCTACCAACGTGCGGGTAGTTGCGGCCCAGCGCTGCAACCCAAACACACAACGCCCCGATGTCCTCCAATTCACCCGCTACTTCCTCCCGCATGAGCGCGCCCGAACTGCGCGCGACCGTCTCGCTCGCCGCGATCTTCGCGCTGCGCATGCTTGGCCTCTTCATGATCATGCCGGTGTTTTCGGTCTACGCGAAAACCATTCCCGGCGGCGACAACCTGCTGCTGGTCGGCATCGCGCTCGGCGCGTACGGCGTCACGCAGTCGCTCCTGTATATCTTCTACGGCTGGGTCTCCGACATGGTGGGCCGCAAGCCCGTCATCGCCACCGGCCTCGTCATTTTCGCGATCGGCAGCTTCGTCGCGGCGGGCGCGCACGACATGGTGTGGATCATCGTCGGCCGCGTGATTCAGGGCATGGGCGCGGTGTCTTCGGCCGTGCTCGCGTTCATCGCCGACCTGACCGCCGAGGAGCACCGCACCAAGGCGATGGCGATGGTGGGCGGCTCGATCGGCATGTCGTTCGCCGTGGCGATCGTGGGCGCGCCGATCGTGTTCCACTGGGTCGGCATGAACGGGCTGTTCGCGCTCGTCGGCGTGTTCTCGATTCTCGCGGTGGGCGTGGTGCTCTGGGTCGTGCCCGATGCGCCCAGCAAGCCCGTGCACGTGCGTGCGCCGTTCGCCGAGGTGCTGCACAACGTCGAGCTGCTGCGCCTGAACTTCGGCGTGCTCGTGCTGCACGCCACGCAAACGGCGCTCTTTCTTGTCGTGCCGCGGCTGCTCGTCGACGCGGGCCTGCCGGTCGCGTCGCACTGGAAGATCTACCTGCCGGTCATGGGTCTCGCGTTCGTCATGATGGTCCCGGCGATCATCGCCGCGGAGAAGCGGGGCAAGATGAAGGCCGTCGTCGTTTCCGCGATAGGTCTTATCCTGATCGGACAGCTGCTGCTCGGCTCGCTCGCGCATACACTCGTCATTGTGTCGGCCGTGCTGTTCGTGTACTTCCTCGGCTTCAATATTCTGGAAGCGTCGCAGCCTTCGCTCGTTTCGAAGCTCGCGCCGGGCAACCGCAAGGGTGCGGCCACGGGCGTGTACAACACCACGCAGTCGATCGGGCTCGCGCTCGGCGGCGTGGTGGGCGGCTGGCTGCTGAAGCACGACGGCGCGAGCGCCGTGTTTTACGCGTGCTCGGGGCTCGTCCTGTGCTGGCTTATAATCGCGGCCAATATGAAGGCGCCGCCCAGGCGCGCCTGAGTTCGAACCAAGGGTTCACAGCAATGCAATTCGCGGAGGCGGTCCGCTGGCGAAGGCGCAGGAAGCGCTCGCCGGCGCGCACCGCGCGGCCGCTCCTCGCAACGGAATCAAACAGGAGAAATTCATGGCATCCGTGAACAAGGTGATCCTCGTCGGCAACCTCGGCGCCGATCCTGAAGTGCGCTATCTGCCGAGCGGCGACGCCGTGGCGAACATTCGCCTCGCGACGACCGACCGCTACAAGGACAAGGCGTCCGGCGAGTTCAAGGAAATGACCGAATGGCACCGCGTGGCGTTCTTCGGCCGCCTGGCCGAGATCGTCTCGGAGTACCTGAAGAAGGGCTCGTCGGTGTATATCGAGGGCCGCATCCGCACGCGCAAGTGGCAGGCGCAGGACGGCACCGACCGTTACTCGACGGAAATCGTCGCGGACCAGATGCAAATGCTGGGTGGCCGCAGCGGCGGCGCCTCGATGGGCGGCGACATGGGCGACGACGGCGGCTACAGCCGTGAACCGGCCGCGCCGCGCGGCGGCGGTCGTGCCTCGGGTGGCGGGGCTGGCGGCGGCGCGCCGCGTTCGAGCGGGGGCACTGGCGGCAGCCGTTCGAACGCGCCGGCTGGCGGCGGCTTCGACGAAATGGATGACGATATTCCGTTCTAATTCCGACTAACGCAGTTTTTTGTTGGTAGTAGCCCGCCCTCCCATGGAGCGCGGGCTTTTTATTTGCCTCTGCGGCGTGCTGCGTTCCCTGCGGCCTTTTCGCGCACGCCGTCCCTTCTCCCGCTCGAAACGGCATTTTTCCTGATTTTTGTCACGGCAAAACTCCCCTCCGCGCGCCAACATTAAAAAAGATGCATAAATTTTGCATCTTACAAGAGATGCTCGAGCCGGTCTGACGACGTTGCAGGCCGGCGAAGCCCCTCCGCATTGCGCCATCGCCGTCACCCACAAGGAAAAGGAGTAAGCCGTGTTTTGCTATCAATGTGAACAGACTGACCGCACCCAGGCCACACCGGGGTGTGCCTCGGCCAAGGGCAACTGCGGCAAGGACGCCACGACCGCGGATCTGCAGGATCTGCTGATCCACGCGGTCAAGGGCATCGCGCAGTACGGCGCGCTCGCGCGCAGCTTCGGCAGCCCCGATCGCGAGGCCGACCGCTTCATGCTCTACGGAATGTTCACGACGCTCACCAACGTCAACTTCAACGCGAGCCGCTTCGTGGCGATGCTGCGCGAAGCCGCGCAGCATCGCGACCGCCTGAAGTCGGCCTGCGAGGCGCTCGCGCTTGCTCAAGGCGTCGCCGCTGTGGAGCCGGCCGGTCCCGCGCGCTTGCGTCCGGGCAACGACATCGCCGAAATGCAGGCGCAGGCCGCGCTCGTCGGCATCAAGGCCGGACTTCAGGAGGTGGGCGAAGACATCGTGGGCCTGCGCGCGCTCGTGCTCTACGGTCTGAAGGGCGTGTGCGCGTATGCGCATCATGCGCGCGTGCTCGGCTACGAGAGCGAAGAGGTCTACGCGGGCGTGGAGGCCGCGCTCGTGTTCCTCGCGAGCGAGCCCTCACAGGCCGGCGACCTGCTCGAGCACGCCCTTGCGCTCGGCAACCTGAATCTGAAGGTGATGGAGCTGCTCGACGCGGCCAACACAGGCCGCTTCGGCACGCCCGAGCCCACCCCCGTGCGCGTGACGCCGGCCGCAGGCAAGGCGATTCTCGTTTCGGGCCACGATCTCGGCGATCTCGAGGCGCTGCTCGAAGCGACCCAGGGCACTGGCGTGCAGATCTACACGCACGGCGAAATGCTGCCCGCCCATGCGTATCCGAAGCTCAAGGCGTATCCGCATCTGGCTGGCAATTACGGCGGCGCGTGGCAGGACCAGCAAGCCGATTTCGCGAATTTCCCCGGCCCGATCCTGATGACGTCCAACTGCCTGATCGAGCCGCTGCCGCAGTATCGTCAGCGCATTTTCACGACGGGACCGGTGGGCTGGGCCGGCGTGCGCCATCTCGAACATCACGCGTTCGCGCCGGTCGTGCAGGCCGCGCTCGCGCTGCCGGGCTTCCGCGAAACGGCGCCCGAGGAAACCATCACGATCGGCTTCGCGCGCAACACGGTGCTCGGCGTGGCCGACAAGGTGATCGACGCCGTGAAGGCCGGCCAGATCCGCCACTTCTTCCTGATCGGCGGCTGCGACGGCGCGGCGCCCGGCCGCAACTACTACACCGAGTTCGCCCAGGCCGCGCCCGACGACACCGTCGTCATGACGCTCGGCTGCAACAAGTACCGCTTCAACCGTCATACGTTCGGCGACATCGGCGGCATTCCGCGCCTGCTCGATCTCGGCCAGTGCAACGACAGCTACTCGGCGATCCAGATCGCCATCGCGCTCTCGAAGGCCTTCGATTGCGGCGTGAACGACCTGCCGCTCACGCTCGTGGTTTCGTGGTTCGAGCAGAAGGCCGCCGCAGTGCTGCTCACGCTGCTCGCGCTCGGCATCCGCAACATCCATCTCGGACCGACGCTGCCGGCCTTCCTTACGCCGAACGTCCTCGACATCCTCGTCAAGCAGTTCGGCATCCAGCCGATCGGCGAGGCGCAGGCCGACCTCGACGCGGCACTCGCGCGCAAGGCAGCATGAGCGCCGGTGAAAATGCCATGAGTTATCGAATCGAGCTCACCACGCGCGACGGCCAGGCGTTCGGCTTCGCGTGCGAGCCGGGGCAGGACGTGCTGAGCGCGGCGCAGGCGGCGGACATCACGCTGCCGTCGCAGTGCCGGCGCGGCAGTTGCGGCGCGTGCCACGCGAGCGTGACCGAAGGCGCGTACACACTCGGCGAGCACAGCGCGGATGCGCTTCCGCCCGGCGACCCGCGGGCGGTTCTGCTGTGCCGCACGACGCCGTCGGCCGACTTGCGTGTCGCCGCGCCTTACGACCATACGAAGGTGCTGCTCCAGCCGGTGCCTGTGCGCACGGCGCGCATCGCCGCGCTGGAGACGATCGCCGACGACACGCGCCGCCTCGAACTGCAACTCGAACCCGACGATGCCAACGGCAGCGCCGCCGAGTTCGAAGCCGGCCAGTTCGCCGAGCTGGAGTTGCCCGAGGGTGGCGTGCGGCGGCCGTTCTCGCTCGCCAACACGAGCAACTGGGAAGGGCGCCTCGAGTTCCTGATCCGGCTGCGGCCGCAAGGCGAGTTTTCGGCGTATCTGCGCGAGCGCGCGCAGCCAGGCGACGTGCTCACCGTGCACGGTCCGCAAGGCGGCTTCGGGTTGATCGCCGACAGCCTGCGCCCGCGCTGGTTCGTGGCGGGCGGCACGGGCCTCGCTCCCGTGCTCTCGATGCTGCGGCGCATGGGCGAGTTTCAGGAGATGAACGAGGCGCGGCTCTTCTACGGCGTGAATCGCGAGAGCGAGTTTTTCATGCTCGACGAGCTGGCCGACCTGCGGGCGGCGCTGCCGCAATTGCGGGTCGAGCTTTGCGTGCGCGAAGCCGCCGACGGCTGGCCAGGCTCGCATAGCACGCCGGTCGACGCGCTCGCCGCCGCGCTCGCGGCCGGCGGCGCGGCGCCCGATATCTACGTGTGCGGTCCGCCCGCCATGGTGAGCGCCGCGCAGGCGGCGGCCGCGCGGGCGGGCGTGCCGTCGGCGCAGTTCGTCAGCGAGCGCTTCGCGGCCTGAGCGAAGGCGTTTCACCTTGTCGATTTTTCCCCGTGTCTGTTGACCTCGCCTTCGGGCGAGGTTTTTTTTCGCGCATCGGGCAGCCAGGCAAGCGATCCCGAAGCGATTGACATTCAGTCATTAACTGTCAAAATGTCCAATATTATGAAGCCAACCCGAGAAGCCTGTTCCAGCCAACCCGCCGGCGAAAACGAATTGCTCCTGCGCGAGGGGGAGAAGATCGTCGCGGCGCTCGGCCAGACACTCGCGCCGCTCGTGGAGGTGGTGCTGCACGACCTCACGCGGCCCGGGCACTCGGTCGTGGCGATCGCGAACAACCTGTCGGGGCGGCAGATCGGCGACCCGGCCACCGAGATGGGGCTCGCGCGCATCACCGACCGCGGCTTTCCCGAGGTCGTGGCCAACTATCCGAACCGCTTTCCAGACGGGCGTCCAGCCAAAAGCACATCGATCGGGCTGAAGAACAGCGCCGGCGAATATGTCGCGGCACTGTGCCTGAACATGGACGTGTCGCTGCTCGGCGCGGTGACGGCGGGGCTCGGCCAGTTGATCCAGACCGGCACGGCTGCGCCCGTGGCCGAATCGCTCGTGCCGAGCGCGGTCGGCTGCGTGCGCGAGGCGCTCGAACGCTTCGCCGCCACGCGCAACACCACGCCCATCGGCATGACGCTCGCGCAGCGCCGCGAGGCCGTGCGCGAACTTGCGGCGAGCGGCCATCTGAACCTGCGTCATGCGCTCGCCGACGTGGCCGCCACGCTCGGCGTCGCGCGCTCCACCGTGTACACCTACCTGCCACCCGAAGACCGACCATGAGCACCCTGCCTATTACCTTCGAAGACGTCGCCGCCGCCCACGAACGCCTGCGCGGCGTCGCCCATCGCACGCCGGTGCTGACTTCGCGCACCGTGAACGAACGCACGGGCGCGCAGGTGTTTTTCAAATGCGAGAACCTGCAGCGCATGGGCGCATTCAAGTTCCGCGGCGCGTACAACGCGATCGCCCAGTTCACGCCGGACCAGAAGGCGGCCGGCGTGATCACGTTTTCGTCGGGCAACCATGCGCAGGCGATCGCGCTGTCGGCGCGTCTGCTCGGTGTGAAGGCCGTGATCGTGATGCCGCACGACGCGCCCGCCGTGAAGGTGGAGGCAACGCGCGGCTATGGCGGCGAAGTCATCTTCTACGACCGCTACACCGAGGACCGCGAGGCGCTCGGCAAGCGGCTCGCGGCCGAGCGCGGCCTCACGCTGATTCCGCCTTACGACCATCCGCACGTGATGGCGGGCCAAGGCACCGCCGCGAAGGAACTGTTCGAAGAAGCGGGCGAACTCGACACGCTGCTCACGCCGCTCGGCGGTGGCGGCCTGCTCTCGGGCTGCGCGACGGCCGCGCATGCGCTCGCGCCCGCCTGCGCGGTGACAGGCGTCGAGCCCGAGGCCGGCAACGACGGCCAGCGCAGCCTGCAGACCGGCAAGATCGTCCACATCGACACGCCGAAAACGCTCGCGGACGGCGCGCAAACCCAGCATCTCGGCAATTTCACTTTCGAGGTGATCCGCGAGCGCGTGGGCGAGATCGTCACGGTGAGCGATGCAGAACTCGTCGACACGATGAAGTTCTTCGCGAGCCGCATGAAGCTCGTGGTCGAGCCTACGGGCTGTCTCGCGGCCGCTGCGGTACTGCACGGCAAGGTGAACGTGCGCGGCAAGCGCGTGGGCGTGCTCATTTCGGGCGGCAACGTCGACCTGCTGCGCTTCGCGGAACTCGTTCAGGCAGCGGGCTGAGAAGCGCCCGGCACGGGTGCATTCAGCCGAGCAATTCGGCGAGCGCCGCACGTGCGTTCGTCACGTGCTCCGCTTCGCCGGGCCGACCCGGCAGCAGATGAAATTCGGCCGACGGCAAGGCCGGTAAGCCGAATGAGGCGGGGCAGGGCATCAGCCCTTCGCCGATCGCCGATTCGTTCAGGCACGAAATCCCGAGGCCCGCCTTTAGCGCGAGTTGCAGCCCGGCCACGCCCGACGCCGAATGCGATATCAGATACGGCATGCACGCTTCGTCGAGCAGCCTCACCACCCGGCGCTGCAACTGGCAGGTCGAGGGCAGCAGCACGAGCGGCCAGGGCGGCGTGAGCGCGGGCCGCTCGCGCAGCGTTTGCGTCGCCCCTACCCAGACCAGCTTTTCACGCCGGATCGCCGCGCTTGCGGTGCTTTTGCGCGTGCTCCGGCTTTCTTCCACGAGACGCAGCGACAAGCCGATGTCGAAAGCATTCTCGTCGGCGCCGCTGTCGATGACGGCGCTCGGCAGCACGGTGACGTGCAGGCGCAGCCGCGGATGCTGGCTCGCGAAGCGCCGGAGGATTTCGGCGACGTCGTGCGGGCGGTAATAGTCCGTGATCGCGATGCGCACCTCGCCGTCGAGCGTGCGGCCGAGCATGTCGTCGAACGCGGCGTCACAAAGCGCGACGATGCGGCGCGCGTGCTCGAGCAGCTTCGCGCCTGCGGGCGTGGCGGCCATGCCCTGCTTGCTGCGCACGAAAAGCGGCTGGCCGATGCGCGCTTCGAGCTTCTTGAGCTGCTCGCTCACCGACGACTGCGAGAGGAACACGCGTTCCGCCCCAGCCGAGACGCTGCCCGCTTCCGTGACGGCGATAAACATGCGCAACTGCGCGAGATCGAAACCGCGTGCGTTCATGATCCATTCGGTCCGGGTCTTTCATGGTTCGGAAATTCCGAATATCAACATTGGAATTTCCCGCTTTTCCGATAGATGGTGCGCCTCTACGATGCCCTCAGTCAACCGCTTTTTCGGAGGCCATCATGGGACGCAGGACAACGCGCGGCGGTGCGGCGCATCGCTGGAAAGTGCTGGGGGTGGGCGTGGCGGCGAACGCGAGTTTTGCCGCCGCGCTCGGCGGCATTCCCGCCACCGGGGTGCTGATGCGCTCGGACTACCACATCGGCACCGGCGCGCTAGGCGTCGTGCTGGGCATGCTCGGGCTCGGCATCGTGCTGAGCGAGCTTCCATGGGGACTCCTGACGGATCGCTGGGGCGACCGGCGCGTGCTGCTCACGGGTCTCGTCACGACGGCGCTCGCGCTTCTCGCGATGTCGCTATGGGGCGCGCCCACGGGCACGCACGTCCCCGGTCCGACGACGCTCGCGGCGGGCTTGCTCGCGCTCGGCTTGCTTGGCGGCAGCGTGAACGGGTCCAGCGGGCGCGCGGTGATGGCCTGGTTTGACGTCCACGAGCGCGGCCTCGCGATGAGCATCCGGCAAACCGCCGTGCCGGCCGGCGGCGGGCTCGGCGCGCTCGTGCTGCCCGCGCTCGCCGAGCATGTGGGATTCGCGGCCGTGTTCGGCGTGCTGGCCTCGATGTGCCTCGTCTGCGCCGTGCTCACAATCGCCTGGCTGCGCGAGCCCGTGCACGAGAACGAAGCCGCGCACGCACCGCATGCTGCGCAGCAGATGGGCGCGCAGGAGGCGCGCGCGGCCTCGCCGCTGGGCAGCCCGAGCGTCTGGCGCATGGTGATGGGCATCGGCGTGCTGTGCGTTCCCCAGGTGGCGGTGCTTTCGTTCGCCGGCATTTTCCTGCACGACATCGGGCATGCGGGCACTGCGGCTGTCAGTGCGACGCTTACCGCAGTGCAGGGCGGCGCGGCCTTCATGCGCATCTACGGCGGGCGCTGGACCGATCGGCACGGCGAACGGCGCACCTGGCTGCGTGGCTGCGCCGCGCTGACCGTCGCGCTTTTCGCTGGGCTCGCCGTGTTGACCGCCTTCGCGTCGCCGGCGCATGGCGCAAGCGGCGCGCTCATCGTGCTGCTCGCCGCGTTGCTCGGGCTGGGCGGCATCGCCGCTTCGGCCTGGCACGGCGTGGCGTTCACCGAACTCGCGACGCTCGCGGGCCCCGGCCGCGTCGGAACCGCGCTCGCGATGGGAAACACCGGCGCATTTCTCGCTTTCTTCGTCGCGCCTTCGGTGATTCCGCTGCTGTTGTCGTGGTTTGCATGGCCGGCCGTCTGGACGGCAGCGGCGTGTTGCGCGGCGCTGGCGTGGCCCGCTTTCGCGATCCCCCGGGCGCGCAACTGCGCCGGACAACCCGGCGACGGCCGTGAACGGCCCCGGTCGCGCGCCGCAGCCTGATTGCGTCGCGCCTCAGATTCATCTCAACGAGGTACGCGATGGTACGAAATGTTTCTTCAAATGCTCGCTGATTGCGCATAAAGCACATGCAAACGCGAATAAAGAGACATATCGTTTCGGAAATCTCCGATTTCGACCACAGGTTTTCAATGGTCAGATAAATGACTCTGCTGCATCGCCGCTTGCCGGCGCGCCCACCCGGCACGCCGCGCCCTCGCAAAGCCACCTCGAAGGAGATCCAGTGTGAAGCTACGTGTCGTTCTGGCGGACGATCATCCGTTCGTTCTGCTTGGCGTTCGCGCCATGCTCGCCGCTGGAGGCGACATCGAGGTCGTCGGCGAAGCCTGTGGCGCGAGCGAATTGTTCGAAGTGCTCGAAATGGTGACGTGCGACGTCGTGGTAACCGACCTCACCATGCCGGCGGTCTCCGGTGAAGCCGGAGACGGTTTGCGTCTCGTGCGGCGGTTGCGCCGCGAGTGGCCAGGCGTCCGCGTGGTCGTGCTGACGAGCGTTGCGAACGGCGCGGTTCTGCGCGCAGTGGCGCACGCCGGCGTGACCGCCATGCTGCGCAAGAGCGAGCCCATGGACGATCTCGCCGCCATCGTGCGAGGCGCCGCACGGGGGCTTGCCCATGTCAGCCCGGCTATCGAGCGTGAACTCGCGGCCGCCGATAGCGGTTCCGAACTGCACGTGCCGCGCTTGACGCCGCGCGAATCGGAGGTGATCCGCAAGTTGGCCGGCGGCAGTTCGGTTACGGAAATCGCACGCGCGCTCGGCCGCGACGTGCGCACGGTGAGCAGCCAGAAGCGCGAGGCCATGGCGAAGCTCGGCGTGAGCAACGACGCGGGACTCTTCGCCTTTGTCAGGGCGCACGGACTGCTATGAATCGGCCTTCTCTCCCGCCGGCGCGTTGCGCCGCCACAGCAACGCCTTTGCCATCGCTGTTGCCATATGCGCTGGGCAAGCACGACGAGCCGCGCGTCGCCCTGGGCGGCACGGCCGTGGCGGCGGCCCCCGGTACGCCCGATGTGGCCGATGTCGCGGCGCCAGTGCGCGTGATCGTCGCCGACGATCATCCGCTCGTGCTCCATGCGCTGGAAAGCCTTCTCGCGAACTGTCCCAACCTGCATATCGTCGCGCGCGCGCAGAGCGTGGCTGAACTGTTCGAAGTCGCGGCGCAGCACGCCTTCGATCTCGTCTTGATGGACCTGTACATGTCGCTGCCCGGCGAACTGGACGGCCCCGAGGCGATCCGCGCCTTTCGCGGCAAGTTCCCGCACAAGGCTGTGGTCGTGCTCACCATGGAATGCGAAGCCTCGGTGTTGCGCAAGGCCATCGAGCTCGAGGTGGACGCGGTGCTCAGCAAGCGTGACCGCATCGACCTGATCCCGCTTGCAATCGTGTCTGCGATGGCGCGCGAGCATTATGTCGGGCCGGTCGTGCGCGATTTGCTGGCCGAAGCGGCGCGCGCGGAACGGCGCGAAGAGGTCCATCGCGTGCTAACGCGGCGTGAATTCGAGGTGATCACGCACTATGCTGCGGGACTCGGCGTGACGGAAATCGCGGGCCTCCTCGGGCGCAGCGTCAAGACGATCAGCGCGCAGAAATGCGCGGCCATGAAAAAGCTCGCGCTCAACAACGACATCGAGCTCTATCGCATCGCAGTCGAATGCGGCGTGACGTAGAGCGGACAAGCCTGAGTGCGCCTGCGCACGCAAGGTCTCACATGCAAGATATCCGTGCCGTCCGAGACAAGCTTCCTCGCGCGGACAAGCCGCTGCGCGTGATCGTCGCCGACGACCACGCGTGCGTCCGGCTTGGCGTGGCGAACCTGTTGCACGCCACGGCGCGCGCCGTCGTCGTAGGCGAGGCCGGCGACGCGCTCGCGCTCGCGAAGCAACTCGACACGACGGCCTGCGACGTCGTCGTCTCCGATCTCTGCATGCCGGGCCTGGACGGCGAATTCAGTTCGCTCGCCCTGCTGCGGCGCCTCGTGCGGGCCCAGGGCGAGCCGGCGGTCGTCGTCCTGACCATGGTGTCGACGCCGCAAGTCCTCACGGGCTTGCTGCATCAGGGCCTCGACGTGCTCGTCGACAAGCGCGACGTGGTGCACGATCTCCTGCTCGCCGTTGCCGCCGCGCACGCACGCGCGCCATATCTGTCAGGTCACGCGCGCGACTCACTCGAACGGGCCGGCGCCGCCTGCGCGCCCTGCGCGGGCGTGCCGAGCGCGCGCGAATGGGAAGTCTTCCAGCTTTACGTACAGGGCATGTCGGTCCGTCAGATCGCCCATCGGTTTCAGCGCAGCAACAAAACGATCAGCGCCCAGAAGCGCAGCACCATGCGCAAGCTGGGGCTTGTCACCGAGCGCGATGTCGTCGACTTCGCCACGCAGGTGGGGCTCACCTGATTCACTTCGGGACGCGGGCCTCTCGATCTTTTTCCTATGTCTGTCGGAATTTCCCTTGCCTTGTCTGGCGCAACGCCGCGTGCATTTTCGGAGTTGTCCTATCTGATTGTCGGGATCGCCTCCTCATAATTCCAAGCTCGACGCGTGGTCCGTCAGATATTGCCGCCTCGGCAATGCGATCGTTGAGCGGCCACGTCGGAAAAGGTCCAGGAGGCTGTCCGCCAGTCCGACGGCTTTTGTGCGAATTCCTGGCGGACACGGAGGCAGAACGATGAAGCTCGGTAAGCGTTTGGCGGTCGAGGGCGCAGGCACGGCGTGGCTCGTGTTCGCCGGTTGCGCAGCGACGGCGCTGAGCGCGAGTCTTCCCGCGCAGGGCTGCAACATGCTCGAAATGGCTGTGGCGTTCGGCTTCGCACTCACGGTGGCGAACTATGCGGCCGACCGTGCGGCGAGCGCGCACTTCAATCCGGCCGTCACGATCGGCTACGCGGTGTCGCGGCGCTTTCCCGTGCGCGACGTCGGACCGTACATCGTGGCGCAAACCCTCGGTGCCATTCTCGGTGCGGCGTTGCTGGTGCGCGTGGCGAGCGGACGTCCCGGCTTCTCTGTCGCGGTTTCCGATTTCGGCAGCAACGGCTACGACGATCATTCGCCGACCGAATACGCGGTGTCCGCCGTATTCATGCTCGAACTCGCCATGTCATTCGCATTCGTCTACGTGCATTTGCTGATGTCGAGCACGGCGGCGCGGCGCAAGGCGGCGCCGCTCGCCGTAGGGGCGTGTCTTGCCGCCATCTATCTCATTGCCATCCCGGTGAGCAACGGCGGCGCGAACCCGGCGCGTTCGACCGGTCCCGCGCTGTTCGTCGGCGAGTGGGCGCTCGACCAGCTCTGGCTCTTCTGGGCGGCGCCGATCCTCGGGGGCGCCGCGGCCGGCATCGTGTACCGCCTCGTGAGCCGCCAGCATTCGCAGGCCTTATCCGCGCAACTGCGCGATGGCATCTGAACCCCATATGCCATATGGCGCTTGCCGATGAGGTCGATTCTCCGCATCTTCGGTGCGTGGGTGCGCCGCGCAGCAGGGTGGCGGCCGAGCGTGCTCGCGCTCGCCGTGATCTTCGCGCTCGCACGTTCCGAAGTGGTGGCTAGCGCCCCGCCTTCGTGTGAACCGCTCAGCGAGGGCACGGAATATTCCCGGGAGATCGCCACGGCGTTACCGCCCAAGCTCGTCGTGGGCGTCGTGGCAGGGGGGTGGGCGCCGCTCGAAGTCTTCGACGGCGCCACGCTCACTGGCTTCAGCGCGGACTATCTGCGCCTGCTCGCTGGCGCGGGCGTCGAGCTTCAGCCGCGCGTTTTTCCGGACATGCCGGCCTTGCTCGCGGCGGCTTGCGCGGGCGATATCGATGTCGTGATGAGCCTCGCGCGCACGCCGTCGCGCGAGCGCTGTTTCGCCTTCACCGTGCCTTATCTGACGGGCACCACGGCATTCGTCACGCGCGCCGGCTACGAGCCGCTTGCCACGCAGCCCTCGCGTCTCGCACACGCGACGTTCGCGGTCGAACGCGGCTATGCCCTCGAATCCGCATTGCGTGCGCGCTTTCCCTCGGCGCGAATCGATACTTTCCCGAGCACGGACGCCGCCTTGCGCGCTGTCGCCCAGGGCGCGGCCGACGTCTACGCGGGCTTTGCGCCGGTGACGCGCTATCAGATGACGCTCGCAGGATTTCGCGATCTGCGCGTTGCCTTCGAGGAGCGCGGCCGCATGCGCGAGTTGCGTTATGCCGTGCCGGTTTCGAAGCCGGAACTGCGCGACCGGCTCGACCTTCTTCTTGCCGGCGTGCGGCCTGCCGCGGCTGCGGCCGTGAGGGCGCGCTGGCTCGACGGCGGCGAGCGCCAGGACGCGTCGTCGTCTGCGTTCGTTCTGAGCGCCGACGAGCGCGCGTGGCTGCGCGCCCTGTCGCCCGTGAAAGTGGGCTACGACGCCGGATGGTTTCCGTTCAGCTACACGAACGGGGCGCGCGAGGCGTCGGGCATGGCCAGTGACTATCTCGACTATCTGGGCCGCACGCTTGGCATCACGTTCGAACGCGTGCCGATTTCCCCGTGGACGCGCGTCGGGGACGCACTGCGCAGTGGCGAGATAGCGCTCGCCGCGACCTCGGTGAACGACGGCGTGCTCGGCCCCGACGTGCTCTATACGGAGGCGTTCGAGCACTATCCGCTCGTGATGGTAGGGCGTCGCGACGCACCGATGGCGCGCTCGCTCGCCGACTTCGCGGGCCGCCGCATCGTGCTGGCGCCGCACGTTCCGGAACTGCGGAAATTGCTCGGCGCGCGCGACGGCGGCGAGATCGCTGCGCAGGTCGTGCGCGCCGTCAGCCTCGATGCGGGGCTCGCGATGGTCGCGCGCAATGAAGCCGACGTGCTGGTGGGCAACGCAGCCGCCCTGGACGCACCGCTCAGCGGCGCCTATCTCGACACGCTGAAGGTGCTCGGCGCGGCGGGCGTCGACGAATCGGCGGCCTTCGCCGTGCGCTGCGACCTCGCGCCGCTCGCGCAGCTCATCGATCGCGCGCTCGGCGCGATGTCCCCCGTCGAACAGCAGCAGATCCGCAACCGCTGGACCGCGGCCGTTTCCACCCGCGACGGCGGCTGGAGCGTCAACGCGCTGCGGCTCCTGCCGCTTCTCATCGTGTTTGGCGTGCTGCTGCTCGTCACGATGCGCGCCTATGTGCTGCTGCAGCGCGAGATGAAGCGGCGGCGGCGCGCCGAGCAGGTGCTCGCGCGCCAGGTGGAGCTGCAGGACACGATGATGGAGATGATCCCGTATCCGCTCGGCGCGCGGAATCTCGAGGACCGCTACCTGGCGGTCAATCGCGCCTATGAGGAGGCAACCGGCCGGTCGCGCGCCCAGTTGCTCGGGCATACGGGCTCCGCCGTCACGGCATGGGGCCCCGGCGACAGCCGACGCATGGACGAGCTCTACCAGCTCACGATCGTCGAAGGCGAGAGCCAGCGAGTCGAATTGCGCTTCGAGAATGCCGACGGCGGCGTCCGTCACGGCATTTTCTGGACGCGCCTGTGCCGCGACCCGCAGGGCGCGCCGTTCTGCGTGCTCGGCACGATGATCGACGTCACCGACATTCGCCACGCCGAACTGCGCGCACGCGAGTCGGAGCGGCTGCTCTCGGAGGTCACCGGTTCCCTGCCGGCGATCGCCTTTCAGTTGCACCGCGCGCCCGACGGCCGTTACTCGTTTCCGTACATCGGCGGCGACACGGCGCGGCTGCTCGGCGGTGCCGTCGAGGCGCTGCGGCACGCCAGCCCGGTCGATCTTTCGCGAGTGTGGCGGCACGACCGCGCGCGGCTCGCGGCGCGGCTCGAACGTTCGGCGCGCCGCTTCTTGCCGGTGCACGCCGAATTCCGTTTTCACGGCGCGGCGGGCCTCGTCTGGGTGCGAGCGGAATTCGCGCCGCGCCGCGCCGAGGACGGTGGGATCGTCTGGACCGGCTACGCGGTGGACGCCAATGTCGAGCATGCGCGCGCCCAGGAGCTCGAGCACGCGCGCGACATGGCCGAGGCGGCCTCCCGTGCGAAGGACGACTTTCTCGCAATGATGAGCCATGAGATCCGCACGCCGATGAACGGCGTGCTCGGCCTCGTCGAGGTGCTCGAGCGCACGCCGCTCAATCCGGACCAGGCGCAGATGGTCGGCATGGTGCACGAATCGGCGGGCGCGCTGCTGCAGATCCTCGACGACCTGCTCGACTACTCGAAGATCCAGGCTGGCCATCTGGTGATCGAATCGCAACCGTTCGACGTGCGTCAACTCGTGGACAACGCCGTTGGGCTGCTCGCCGCGCGCGCGCACGAGAAGGGGCTGAAGGTGCGCGTGAACGTGGAGCCGGATGTGGCGGCCGTCCTGCGCGGCGACAGCGTGCGGCTGCGGCAGATCCTCTTCAACCTGCTCAGCAACGCCATCAAGTTCACGCTGGAGGGCGAGGTGAGCGTGCACGTTCGCGCCAGCGACCTCGACGGCCGCGCCGATGCGCCGGTGCGCCAGCGGCTTTCCGTTTCGGTGTCCGACACCGGCATCGGTATCGCGCCCGAGGCGCAGGCGCAACTCTTCGAGCCCTTCGTTCAGGCCGAGACATCGACCACGCGGCGCTTCGGCGGCACGGGGCTGGGCCTCACGATCTCGCGCAAGCTCGCGGCGCTGATGGGCGGCGGGCTCGAACTGCAAAGCGAACTCGACCGTGGGACCCGCCTGACGCTGCACTTCGAGTTGCCGGTGGAAGTGCGCAGCGGCGCGGCCGACGGCCTGCGAGGCAAGCGCGCACTCGTCGCGTATGAGGACGCGAACGTCGCCGCCGCGGTGATGCATTTTGGCGCCGCGCTCGGCATGAAGATGCGCCGTGTCGCACCCGCCGATCTCGCGCGCACGGCGAGCGTGGGCGACGCCGACATAGTGTTCGCGT
This sequence comes from Paraburkholderia lycopersici, assembly GCF_900096975.1. Taxonomy (GTDB): domain Bacteria; phylum Pseudomonadota; class Gammaproteobacteria; order Burkholderiales; family Burkholderiaceae; genus Paraburkholderia; species Paraburkholderia lycopersici. The sequence continues at coordinate 301,818 of NZ_FMYQ01000001.1, read as the reverse complement.
CGCAAGCGCTTGCCGGCGATCCCGGCAAGCTGCCGATGCCTGTCCTCTGCCTGACGGAGAATCCGAAACCGACCGGCTATCGCGTCGCGCAGAGCGGTGTGCGCGTGAGCGTCAACCCGCTGTCCTGGCGCGGCCTGAGCGCCGCCTGCGCGATGGCGTTGGCCGGTCTGCCCGTCACGGCAGCCGGGCCGGCGCGTGCGGCCGTCAATGGGGAGAGCCCGTTCGCCGCTTCGGAGCGCGGGCAGGAACTGGCTGCCGGCCGCCTCGTGCTCGTGGCGGAAGACCATCCGGTGAACCAGGAGCTGATCCGCCATCAGCTCGCGTTGATCGGATTCGCATGCGACGTCGTCGACGACGGCGCTCAGGCGCTCGAAGCGCTGGCCGAGCGCGAATACGGCTGTCTCATTACCGATTGTCATATGCCGAACGTCTCGGGCTACGATCTCGCGCGGCGCGTGCGCGAAACGGAACAGGCCGCTGGCGGCGGCCTCCGTTTGCCGATTATCGGGATCACCGCCAATACGGCGCCCGAGAACCTCACGCGATGCCGCGAGGCCGGCATGGATGACTGCCTCATCAAGCCGACGCGTGTGGCCACGCTGCGCGAGCACCTCGCGCGCTGGGTCGGCACGGCAGTCGTGCGGCGCGCCGTGCTGGACGAAACTGCGGGACCGGGCGCGGGACCAGGCGCGAGTGCCGGGCAAGCGGAGCCAGGCAAGGGTTCCGTGGCGGATGCCGGTTCCGGGACTTCCGCCGACAAGCCGGCGCACGCACGCGCGTTCGAGCCGCTGGATCTCGCGCACATGATCCAGGTCTGGGGCGGCGAGGCGACGGTGAAGACGTTGCTCGACTCGTTCGTTTCGGCGATGCGCGACGACCTCGACGCCTTGCCGCCGCTCCTCGAGCAGGCGGACGTCGAGCGGCTGCGCGGATGGCATCACCGGCTCGTGGGTGCCGTGGGGGTGCTGCAATATCCTGCGCTGCTTGCCGAACTCGAGACATTTCGCCGTCACATGAACGGTCACACGGCGGAGCAGTTGCGCGTGGAGGGCTATGCGCTCATTCGCACCTGCCAGGCGATGCTGGGGGCCATCGAGCAACAGGCAGCGCTGCTCGCGTGAATGGCGCACATCAAGAAAGGGGCGCACAGCGAAAAGCAGGCAAAAAAAACGCGGCCGAAGCCGCGTTCAAGGTTGGAGACCCTTCGATGAAGAGTCACTTCTCGCGGTTTCCAGCTTAGTCGGCACGCGACGAGAAATCGAGATAAATCCGGGCAATTAACTATTACAAGAAGTGCCCGTAATAGCGCTCGCCGATGCGCACGACATGGCGCGCTCGCGAAACCATTCGACGGTGAAGTCCACGAACGATCGCGTTTTTGCCGGCACGTGACGGCGGCCGGGGTACACGAGCGAGAGTTCCTTGTCCGCATCGCGGATGTCCCAGCCGGCGAGCACGCGCAAGAGCGAGCCTTTTGCGAGATCGGCGTCCACCTCGTTTGCGGGCAGGATCGTGATGCCCATGCCCGCGATCGCGGCCTGGCGCAGCATCGCCGAATTGTTCACCGCATAGGCGGGCTCGATCGACACCGGCTCGCGCGCGCCGTCGGGGCGCGCGAAATGCCATTCGTTGCGGTGAACGTCGGCGGAAGGCGCGAGCAGCGCGTGCCGGACGAGATCGGCCGGGCGTTGGGGCGCCGCCTGGCGCGCGAGATAGGCGGGCGAGGCGACGGCGACGGGTGCGACGCTCACGAGCGGACGCCGAATGAGCGTGCCGCCGCTCACCTGGCGCGACGCGACGATGCCCGCGTCGAAACCTTCTTCGATCAGGTCGACGGCGCGGTGCAGCAGCGTGAGCGAGAGCCGGACTTTCGGAAACGCGGCGAGATACTGCTTGAGCATCGGCGTGAGGTCATGCAGCGAAAACGACGCGTGCGCGACGACGCGCAGCGTGCCCGACGGCACGGAAACGCCTTGTGCGATATGCGTTTCGATGCGTTGCAGATCGTCGAGAAGCCGGCGGCAGCCTTCCGCATAGGCAGCGCCTGCCTCGGTGAGCGACGCGGTGCGCGTGTTGCGGTTGATGAGCCGCGTTTCGAGATGTGCTTCGAGCAATGCCACGTAGCGCGTGACCACGGCGTTCGACATGTTCAGGCTCGTCGCCGCGCGGCCGAACGAGCCAAGCTCGGCGACGCTCACGAACACGCGCATGGCCTGAAGCTGGTTCATGTTTTTTGGGGGGGACACGGGACGGACGAGGGCTGCGATGAAAAGGAGGGTAAAGAAAAGGGGAAGAAGCTGATGAGGCGCGCTGGCGCTAGCCGTGACGGATAGTACCGACGCGTGTCGGGCAAGCGGAATGGGAATCGTCCGAATCGAGACGCTATCCAGAATTTATTCCGTTGTTTCATGGCAACGCTTTATTTGGATGCCGAACTAATTGAATCTGTGCGAGAAAAAGCGAGATAGGCCGCGAGCGTTGAGGAACAAGCGTTTGAAGGTGAGCTGCGGGGGAATTCGATTAATTCGAAAAGGCTTTTGCGGAGCTCAAGGATGGCTCGTCCAAAAGCCGCGCCCATAAACTTCGCAATTCAAATCAATGCGGTGATGCGCTCACCGCGCCACGGAATCGCTATGCCGGCGTGAGGCCGGCGACGGCATCCACTTTTGCCGAAAGGCCTTGCATCGAAGGAAGCATATGAAAAAGAACCTGGCTATCGCGGCGGCAGTCGCCGCGACTTTTGCATCGGCGTCGTACGCGCAAAGCAGCGTCACGCTCTACGGTATCGTCGATGCCGGTTTCACGTACACCACGAACGTGAACGACAACGCCAATTATGCTCTGACGAGCGGCAACATTCAGGCGAGCCGTTGGGGCTTGCGCGGCGTCGAGGATCTCGGCGGCGGCCTGAAGACGATTTTTACCCTCGAAAGCGGCTTTGACGTCATGAATGGCCAGCAAAACGGCGGCCTGTTCAATCGTCAGTCGTACGTCGGCCTGACGCAAGAGCAATACGGCACGCTCACGTTCGGCCGCCAGTTCGACTCCATGTTCGATTATGTCGGCCCGCTCACCGCCGTCGGTACCTGGGGCGGCACCTACATGGCGCACATCGTCGACAACGACGACCTGAACGGCACGTTCTCGCTCAACAACGCGGTCAAGTACGCGAGCCCGAATCTCGCCGGCTTCCAGTTCGGCGGCCTCTACGCATTCTCGAACCAGGCCGGCGGCTTCGCCGTCAACCGCGCGTATAGCGCCGGTATGAGCTACGCGTATGCGGGGCTGCGTCTGGGCGCCGCCTACACGCAGATCAATGGCGTGAACGGCAACGGCGGCGGCGCCGTCCAGGGTTCGCCGTTTGCGAACACGTTCGGCGCATTCGGCACGAGTAACCGTCAGCGCAACTGGGGTGCGGGCGCAAGTTATGCCTACGGTCCGATGATCGGCGGCGTCGTATTCACGCAGTCGCGCCTCGACGACCCGGCCGGCAATTCGGTGCGCTACAACAACATCGAAGGCAACTTCCGCTACAACCTGACGCCGGCCCTCGGCATTGGCGCGATGTACACCTACACGAACGTGAACGGCTCGAACTCGGTGCTCTACGCGAACGGCAGCAACTCGGCGCACTGGCACCAGTTCGGGCTGCAAGCCGACTATGCGCTCTCGAAGCGTACCGACGTGTACCTCGAAGGCGTCGGCATGTGGGGCGCGGGCGAGAACGCAGTGGGCATCACGCAGGTGGGCTTCCGGGGCAACGCGAACTTCTCGTCGAGCAAGAACCAGGGGATTGTCACGACGGGTATCCGTCACCGCTTCTAGGAATTCCGGGCGTCGCGGTTCCGGGCGGGATGGTGGCAAACCTCGCCAGCGTCGCGAGCGGGAATGCGTAGCACCGGAAGGTAAGAAGGTAGTACCCGGGTTGAAGGGCGCCGCTTGCGGCGCCTTTTTTTTTATGGCGCGCGTCTTACGTCGCGCTGACACCGGCGTATCGGACGCCCCCGGCCGATTTGCTCTAGCATGTGGTAGCGCGGCTGCGCGCCTTCCGGTGCAGCGCGCCACAACAACAGGAGAAATTGCATGAAAGCGCTTCTTCCGCTGCAGCTCGCTCTCGCCGTGTGTGTCTTTGCCGCCAGCGCCGCATTCGCCGATACCGTCGCACTGAAGGCCGATCTCGAACCGTCCAGCGAAGTGCCGCCGCGCGTGAGTCAGGGCCACGGCCTGCTCAACGCCACGTTCGACACCTCCACGAAGTCGCTGAACTGGACCATCACCTACGAGGGTCTGTCGGGCCCGGCGACGGCCGCTCACTTCCACGGCCCGGCGCCGGTCGGCCAGAACGCGAACGTGCAGGTGCCGATTCCGAAGGGCCAGTTGGCGAGCCCGATCAAGGGTTCCGCCACGCTCAACGAGCAGCAGGTCACCCAGCTAATGGGCGGGCAGTGGTATTTCAACGTTCATACGGCGCAGAACCCGTCAGGCGAGATTCGCGGCCAGGTGCTGCCCGCCAACTGACCAACTAACCGGCGCACGGCGTTTCGCCTCTCGGGGTGTTCTGCGCGCGTCGCTCGTTCCGGCAATCGCGGTCCGGTTGCGGGACGGTATCGATTGATCCCCGGTCGATCGCCGCGGAGGGCTGAGCCGATGAGCTGGCAAAGCAGGCTGATCTGCGGGTTCTTGCGCCGCACTTTCTTGCCACAAACGCGCAAGTCGATCGATGTCGCGCGCGTGCGCATGCTGACGGCAAGGCGCATCTGGACGCCAGGCGTGCCGGGCGGCTGGCGGCTGCGCGAACAGTACGATGCATCCGATGCGCCGTTGCGCGGCGAGTGGCTCATACACGAGCGCTCGCCCGCCAGGTGCACGGTCCTTTACCTGCATGGCGGCGGCTATTACTTTTGCTCGCCGCGCTCGCAGCGCGCGATTTCGTTTGGTCTCGGCGAGCGTGCGGGCGCCGATGTTTTCTCGCTCGACTATCGCCTCGCGCCCGAACATCCGTTTCCCGCGGCGCTCGACGATGCGCTGGCCGCCTATCGGCACTTGCTGGCGAGCGGCACGCGCGCCGACGCCATCGTGTTCGGCGGCGATTCCGCGGGCGGCGGGCTCGCGCTCGCAACGCTCGTCGCGCTGCGCGACGCGGGCGATCCGCTGCCCGCCGGCGCGGTCCTGTTTTCTCCGTGGACCGATCTCGCGGCCACGGGCGCATCGATGCGCGAAAACGACGGGCGCGACCCCATGTTCAGCGGCGAGGTCTTCGCGCGCATCGCGCCGCTCTACCTCGGCACGGCAAGCGCGACCGATCCCTATGCGTCGCCGCTTTATGCCGACTTTCGCGGCCTGCCGCCGTTGAGCCTCTTCGTGGGCAGCACCGAAATGCTGCTCGACGACACGCGTCGTGTAGCCGAGCGCGCGAGCGCCGCCGGCGTGGCGGTGGAGTGCGAGATTGCGCGCGGTCTGCCGCACATCTGGCCGATCTACGCGCCCTTCATGCCCGAAGCGCGCCGCACGCTCGACGCCGCCGCGCGCTTCGTGCGCCGCGTGACCGCCGCGGATGCGCCTAGCGGCGCGCGATCCGGCCCGTCTCAGTCGAGCGAGACGTCGATCGCGTCGTAGGCCTCATGCACGGCGGCTTCGCCGTAGCGGCGCTCGAGGCGGCGCACCGTGAAATGGCCGTGGGCCACCTGCTGGAAATGATCGATGAAGACGGTGTTGACCATCGCGCCGAGCACCGCGCCGATGGCCGGAATCGACTTTGCCGCGACCTGCTCGCTCACCTGCACGGAGAACCGCGCGGCCACCGTCTGCACGAGCTTGAGGAGCGCCGCGGAGCCGTGTGCGGCGAAGCCCTTCGCCGCCATCTCGGACGATGCCTTCGACACCGCGTTCGCGAGCGCCCCCCGCACGATGAAATAGCCGAAGTCGGCTTCGTCGTCGTCAGTCGAGCGTCCCCCCATGCCGAACACCGTCAGGCATTGCAACTGGGTGCCGGCGCTCGCCAGATCTTCGCCTTCGCTGCGCGCGATGTCGCAGATCGAGCGAAACATCAGCGTGGTCGTGACGGGCAGCTCGACCGGCAGCGCGAAAAGGCCGAACGCCCCGCCCGCCGCGCCAGTGGTCGCCACGGCGAACTTGTGCAGCAGATTGCCCGGCTTTGCGCTCGCGCGCGGGCCCGGCTTGCCGAGCGTCTTCAGCGCGAGTCGCAGGCACTGGCGCAGTGCCGTTTGCGTCGCGTCGGTCACCTTCTCGTTTGCGACGCCGGGCAACCGCGCGATCAGCTTCTCCACCGGCGAGCCCACGAGTGCCGCGAGCTTCATGCCGAGCGGCGGCGTTTCGAGCTGGTGCCTCGCGCGCCGCAGCGCGTCCAAATCGGCCTCGGAAAAGGCCGCGGCAGCGCCCTCGCGGGACGCAGACGCTGAAACTGGTTCCATGACACTCCCGGAATTGGCCGCTCGATGCCCCAGTGTAGTGGATCGAGCCATGCTATGATGCCAAATCTTTGACGAGTCAACCGTTGCTGGATCAAAAATGGCCGTTCATACCGCCGCCCACCATTCGAGCGGGCAGGTCCTGCCGTTCCGGGAGTCGCTGCTCGCGATGCTCGGCGTTTCCTTCGTGACGATGCTGGTCGCGCTCGACCAGACCGTCGTGGGCACCGCGCTGCCCACCATCGTCGCCGAATTGCGCGGCTTCGAGCTTTACGCCTGGGTCGCCACGTCCTATCTCCTCACCTCGGTCATCACCGTCCCCATTTTCGGACGGCTCGGCGACTATTACGGGCGCAAGCCGTTCGTGATCGCGTCGATCGTCGTCTTTACCGGCGCTTCCGTGCTGTGCGGCGCGGCCAACAGCATGCTGTTCCTCGTGATCGCGCGCGGGCTGCAGGGGATTGGCGGGGGCATGCTCGTGGGCACGGCGTTCGCCTGCATTCCCGATCTCTTTCCCGACTCCGTCGTGCGCCTGCGCTGGCAGGTGCTGATGAGTTCCGCGTTCGGCATCGCCAACGCGATCGGGCCGTCGCTAGGCGGCTTTCTCACGCAGTACTGCGGCTGGCGCTCGGTGTTCTATGTGAACTTGCCCGTGGGCCTGCTTTCGCTCTTTTTCGTCTGGCGTTATCTGCCGCATCTGCGCCATGTGGCGCACGAAGCGCGCATGCGGCTCGACTGGCCCGGCGCCCTGCTCATCGCGCTCGCGCTCGGCAGCCTGCAGCTTTTCGTGGAGCGCCTGCCGGGGCACGGCCTTACTGCCTCGGCCATCGGCCTGCTCGCGCTCTCGCTCGCCGCCGGCTGGGCGCTGTGGCAGTGGGAGCGGCGCTGCCCGCAGGCGATTTTGCCTGTCGACATGTTCCGCAACACGAGCCTCAATGCGCTTTTCACGCTCGCCGTGCTGGGCGGCTTCACGATGTTTTCGCTGCTGTTCTACGCGCCGCTGCTGTTCCAGGGCGGCTTCGGCATGACGCCGAAGGAAGCGGGCGTCGTCATCACGCCGCTCGTGGTGTTCATCACCATCGGCAGCATTGCGAACGGGCGCATCGTTTCGCGCATCAGCAATCCGAACCTGATGCTCTATATCGGCTTCGCGATGATCGCGGCGGCGTGTTTCGCGGTGTCGCTCGCGACGCGCGGCACGCCGCGCGGTCTGCTCATGGCGCTCATGATCGTGGCGGGCGTCGGTCTCGGCTTCGTGATGCCCAACCTCACCGTGTTCGCGCAGCAGACCGCCGGGCGCGAGCATCTGGGCATCGCCACGGCGTTGCTGCAGTCGCTGCGCATGATCGGCGGCATGATCGGCACGGCGCTCACCGGCACGATGGTCACGCAGCACTATTCGAGCGGCGTGCAACGCGCGCTCGACGCCGATCGCGCCATGCACTGGCTGCCGCAACTCGCCGACCCGCAAATCCTCATCAACCAGGACGCGCAGGCTTCGCTCATCGCCGACCTCGCGCATGCCGGGCACAATGGCGCGCTGCTGCTCGAAGCCGCGCGCGAGGCGCTCGTGGGCGCGATTCACCTCGGCATTGCGGTGGCGGCGGTGATCGCGGCGGTGTCGATCTGGCAGACGCGGCGCGTGCCGCCGGTCAAGCTGCAGCGCAAAGTGGAGCCCGTGATTCACGCGGATTGAGCGCGCCCGCGCGCGGACAATACCTCGGCGAATGCGCCGGCAGGAAAATCAAGCATGGAAATTCAGGATCGCATCGCCATCGTCCAGCAGTTCGGTCGGACCTACCGCGCGTTCATGTCGGCGTTCGAGGCGCAGGTCGGCCATCCGCTGCCGCGCTGGCGCATTCTGCTCGCGCTTTATGAGCAGAACGGCGAGTCGTCGCAAAAGCGGCTCGTCGAGCGGCTGCGCGTGGATCCGGGCGCGCTCACGCGACAGTTGAAGGCGTTGGAAGCGCTTGGCTGGATCGCGCGCCGCGCCGACGAGCGCGACAACCGCATCACCAACGTGACGCTCACCGAAGCGGGCCGAGGCGTCGTCGAAGAAGGACTGCCGCGCCGCAACGCGTTCCTGAACTCGACGATGTCGTTGCCCGACGACGCACTTGCGGCGCTTTCGGGCGCGCTGGGGATGATGGAGGCGCGCATCGGCGAGGCGGCGACGGCGGCGCAGGTCGCGCAGGCGCAGGAGACAGCGCCCGAAGCGGGCTGAAGCCGCTCGATGCGCGCGGCGCCGCCGCCGCGCCTCGTTCGGGAACGACGGACGCCGCGATCAGAAGAACGTCTCGATCACTTCCGTCACGCGATATTTCGCATCGACCATCAGCACCTGGCGCCACTTGTCGAACGTGAGGCAGGGGTGCGAGATGTCGAACGCGATCATGTCGCCGACCTTGATGTCCGCGCCCGCCGGAATCTTCAGGTAGGCGTGCTGATCCATCATCTGGAACACTTCCCAGCCTTCGCCGGAAGCCACGTCGCGCGGCGTGCCGCCGTTCGCGGGACGATAGTGGCGCGAGGGCTCCGGAAAGCCTGCGTCGAATGCGGCGTCGCGCTTGCCGAAGCCGACGATGGCGCGGCCAGGCTCCGGAATCGACTGCACATAGGCCCATAGCTGCAGCGCGGGCAGGAGCGCCACGCCCATCTCGCGCGCCACCGGATTGCGCGTGAGAATCTGCGACTGAGCCTGCTTGTAGACGCCCACGTCGTGCGTCACGTAGCAGCCCGGGCGCAGCACCACGTCGATCGTGCCCGCCTGCGTGGCCGGCGCGAACTCTTGCGCGACGACGTCGTACCAGGCCGAGCCGGCGCCCGAGAGCAGCGCGGGCGTGCGCGCGAAGCGGCCCGCCTCGGCGAGCTCCTGCGTGACGTTCAGCGCGTCGCGCAAGAAGGTGCGCACTTCGCTTTCCTCCTTGAGGATGCCCTCGTAGATTTCCACGCCCGCGAGCTTGAGCGAGTCGGGATAGCGCGCGATGGCCGCGAGCACGGCGTTGCGCGTGTCGGCGTCGCGCACGCCCGTGCGGCCGCGCGGCACGCCCAGTTCCAGCAGCACCTGCAGCGTGCGGCCCGACGCGCGGAAGAACTCGCCGAGCTGCTCCACGCCGTCCACCGAATCGACGAGGCAGAAGAAGTCGAAGGTCGCGTCGCTGAGCAGTTCCGCGATGATCGCCATGTTGCGGCGGCCGACGAGCTGGTTTGCCATCAGCACGCGCGAGATTCCGCCGCGGTAGGCGGCGCGCGTCTGGTGCGCCGTGGCGAGCGTGATGCCCCACGCGCCCGTTTCGATCTGGCGGCGAAAAAGCTGCGGCGCCATCGTCGTCTTGCCGTGCGGCGCGAGCTTCACGCCGTAACGCGTGACGAATTCCTGCATCCACTTGAGGTTGTGTTCGACCCGGTCCGCATAGAGCACCGCCGCGGGCAAGCTCACATCTTCTTCGAGCAGATTCCATTCGAGGCGTCCGGCCTCCCCGAGCGGCACGCTTGAGCCGGGCACGTTGCCGAGGCCCTTGCTGTCCGGGTCGATCGTTGCACTCTGATAGTTTGTAACTCTCATTTCCCTTCGCTCCATACACTGCGTTGCGCCGATCCGGCCGTTCCTCGTGGGACCAGCGTTGACTCGGAGATAGTACACAAAGTAACATCGCTTCGTGAATTGTTATTTATTAACAGGCCCTCTGCGATGAATACCGCCGCCGACCCGGCCCGCTTCGACATCGTCGCGCGCATCGCGCAATGCGTACCGGACCTGCGTCCGGCCGAGCGCGATGTCGCCGCGCTGATTCTCGACGATCTCGCCGCCGCGGCGCGCGCGAGCATCGGCGAGCTCGCGCAGCGCGCGGGCGTGAGCATCGCGTCGGTCACGCGCTTCGCGAAGGCGGTGGGCTGCCACGACGTGCGCGAACTCAAGCTGCGGCTCGCGCAGGCCGCGGCCGTGGGCGAGCGCTTTCTGCGCGTCGCCGCCGCTGGCGCCGGCGAAGGCGACGGCAAGATGCGCTCCGAAGCGCCCGAGCCGCTCGCCACGCGCGTCTACGACGAAATTCACGCCGCGCTCGCGCGCAATCACGAGTTGCTGCGCCAGGCGCCGTTTGCCCAGGCCGCCGCGGTGCTCGGAGCGGCGCGCATGATCTACGTGTTCGGCATGGGCGGCGGCTCGAGCGCGCTCGCCGACGAAATGCGCTTTCGCCTCGTGCGCCTCGGCCGTCCGGTGGCGTCTTACCAGGATAGCCTGTTGCAGCGCATGGTGGCGAGCACGCTTTCGCCCGATTGCGTGGTCGTCGCGCTTTCCGTAACAGGGCGCGTGCCCGAACTGCTCGACGCATGCCGCATCGCACGCGATTACGGCGCGAAGCTCGTCGCGCTCACCGCGCCCGCGTCGCCGCTTGCGGCGCTCGCCGACTGGCTCGTGCCGATCGTCGCGAGCGAGACCGATTTCATCTACAAGCCATCGTCGTCGCGTTACGCGATGATGATGGCGCTCGACGTGCTCGTGACCGAACTGGCGCTCGCGCAACCCGAGGAAAGCCGCGAGCTGCTGCGCCGCATGAAGCACACGCTGGACACGCATCGCGGCGGCGGCGAACGCCAGCCGCTCGGCGATTGAGCGTCACACTGAGGAGAACGCGCATGCATTCGCATCCCGAAGCCGCTGACACGCTGATCGTCGGCGCCATGCTTTACGACGGCACCGGTGCGCCGCCCGTCGAACGCGACGTGGCGCTGCGCGATGCTCGCATCGCCGCGATCGGCAATCTGTCGAACTGGCTCGCGGAACAGGTGATCGAGGCCAACGGGCGCGCGCTTGCGCCGGGTTTCATCGACGTCCACACGCACGACGACACCCATGTGATCCGCGCGCCGCAGATGCTGCCCAAGATCAGCCAGGGCGTGACGACGGTGGTGGTCGGCAACTGCGGGATCAGCGCGTCGCCGGTCACGCTCAAGGGCGATCCGCCCGATCCGATGAACCTGCTCGGCGCGCGCGACGCGTTCGGCTATCCGACCTTTTCCGCCTATGTGGACGCCGTGAACGCGGCTCGGCCTGCCGTGAACGTGGGCGCGCTGATCGGCCATACGGCGCTGCGCAACAATCACATGGACGACCTCAGGCGCGCCGCCACCGGCGACGAGATCGCGGCCATGCGCGCGCAGCTCGAAGACGCGCTCGCGCACGGCGCGCTCGGCCTTTCCACGGGGCTCGCGTACGGTTCGGCATTCGAGGCTTCGACCGAAGAGGTCGCCTCGCTCGCGGAGCCGCTCGCTGCCGCGGGCGCGCTCTACACGACGCACATGCGCACCGAGTTCGACGCGATTCTCGAAGCGATGAACGAGGCGTACCACATCGGCAAGCATGCGCGCGTGCCGGTGGTGATCTCGCATCTGAAATGCGCGGGTCCGTCGAACTGGGGGCGCAGCGCGGAGGTGCTCGCATCGCTCGACAGCGCGCGCAAGTATCAGCCGGTGGGCTGCGACTGCTATCCGTACAGCCGCAGTTCCTCGACGCTGGACCTCAAGCAGGTGACGGGCGATATCGACATCACGATCACGTGGTCCACGCCGCACCCGGAGCAGGCAGGCAAGCTCATCAAGGACATCGCGGCCGAATGGGGCGTCTCGCAGCAGGAGGCGGGCAAGCGCCTGCAGCCGGCGGGCGCGGTGTACCACAACATGTCCGAAGACGACGTGCGGCGCATTCTTTCGCACCCGGCCACGATGGTCGGCTCGGACGGCTTGCCGAACGATCCCCTGCCGCATCCGCGCCTGTGGGGCGCATTCCCGCGCGTGCTCGGCCACTACGCGCGCGACGCCGCCTTGCTGCCGCTCGAAGAGGCGGTGCGCAAGATGACGGGGCTTTCCGCGCGGCGCTTCGGCCTTTCGCAGCGCGGCGAGGTGCATGTGGGCTGGTACGCCGACCTCGTGCTGTTCGACCCCGCCAAAGTGCGCGACGCGGCGACCTTCGACAAGCCGCAGCAGGTGGCCGAAGGTATCGACGCGGTGTGGGTGAACGGCGTGCTCTCGTATCGCGGCGGCCAGCCCACGGGCGAGCGCGCGGGCCGCTTCGTCGCCCGCGGCAAGCGCGAGGCGCAGGCCGGGGCGAGCGCCTTCTAGGGCCTGTTCGCGCCAACAACGGGCCAGCCCGTGGAATGAATTTTTTTAATTTGGGAACGTGCCTGTTATTGGTGTGAACAGGCTCCCAGGCAGTCACCCTCGACGGAATCCACGCAATTTCGACCCCCGGCGCGCATGGCTGCGAAAGCCACGCGCGCCGCACGATCTCAAGGAGCAAACGATGAAACGAATTGGAGCGGAAGGCGGCAAGGGCCAGGGCGGACAGCATCTGCCGTTCGCGCGCGCCGTGCAAGCCGACGGCTGGCTGTACGTCTCGGGCCAGACGCCGATGGAAGGCGGCGAGGTGATCAACGGCGGCATTGTCGAGCAGTCGCACAAGGCCATCCAGAATCTTTTCGCGATCCTGAAAGAAGCGGGCTATGGCGCGGAACACGTGGTGCGCTGCGGCGTGTGGCTCGACGACGCGCGCGACTTCACGTCGTTCAACAAGGTGTTTCGCGAGTATTTCGGCGAGCATCCGCCCGCGCGGGCCTGCGTGCAGTCGAGCATGGTGGTGGACTGCAAGGTCGAGATCGACTGTGTGGCTTACAAGGCGCCGGCCGGGAAGTAAGGGAGCGCCGCAAGCAGGGCCGACGTCTCATGAGGCGTCGATGAAAGCGGCTGCCGAAGTCATCGGCAGCCGTTTCTTTTTGTGCGGCGCCTCTGGTTCCGTCCCTTTAGGCATTTGGCCCGGTCACGTCGTTTCGCCTGATTTCCCAATATATGAGCGACCCAATCACATATTGGAAAACTCGAAAAAACCTGCCTAAAATCCACTCCATCCGACAGGCCGCCGCTCACACATGTGCGGCAAACACCGTCGGCAGACCCAGATAAATCCGGCGCACGCGCAAGACGCGGAGCGAACCGGACCGCAAAGGAGACGTCCGCCATGCTTCAGCCTGCGCATTGCGCGGCCACGCGCCGCCCGCCGCAACACGTCCAACCGGCGCTCGCCGTCCCGGCCCCGGACCGTCTCCCGAAGCAGGGCTTGCGCGCCGTTTGACGGCACGCGCCTCCGACCGTCTCCTTCATCGCACTCGCCATGAACAAAGCGATGTCATCGACCCTCGCCGCGAACCTCCCCGACGAGGCCGTCGCGCCCGCGGCCTCCGCGCAGGCGCAGCCCAAAACCCGCGCCGCCGCCGATGAAATCGGCCTCGCGAGCACGCTGCTCGACGGCTCCATGCAGCAGGCGGGCACCCAGACGCTCCTGCGCGGCCTCGCGATTCTCGAAGCGGCCGCCGCCGGCGTGCGCGATCTGCGCTCGTTCGGCGCCGTGCTCGGCACGACGCGCAGCACCACGCACCGGCTCGTTTCGAGCCTCGTGCAGGCGCGCTACCTTCGTCAGGTGCAAGGCGGCTATCTGCTCGGGCCGAAGCTCATCGAACTCGGCACCATCGCGCTCGAACAGATGCCGCTCACGGCCGTCGCCCGCGCGCATCTGCAGGCGCTCGCCGACGAAACGCTCGACACGATTCACCTTGGCGTGCGCGACGGCGACGACGTGCTCTACATCGACAAGATTCCGGGCCAGCGCGGGCTCGAAATGCGTTCGCGCGTCGGGCACCGCATGCCGCTCGCTTCCACGGGTATCGGCAAGGCCATGATGCTCGACCTCGCGCCGCAAACATGGCGCGAGCTGTTCGACGCGTCGCGCCGCACGCTCGCGGGCGTGAGCTTCCGGCCCGATCACAGTCTCGAACCCGATACCTTCCTCAAGCGCATGGCGACTTACTCCGCGGGCGGGTACACGTTCGATCTGGAGGAGAACGAAATTTCGATCCGCTGCGTGGCGGCGCCGGTGCGCGACGCCTCGGGCGCGATCGTGGCGGCGCTTTCGGTGGCGAGCACGATCCCCTACATGCCGCTCGAACGCATGGACGAACTGATTCCGGTCGTGCAGCGCGAGGCGCGGGCGATTTCGCAGGAACTCGGCTGGCGCGCGCCGCAGCCCGCCGCGCGCAGGATTCGCCGATGACCCCGCGCGAGAAGGATGCAACCGGCGCGCCCGGCGACGGCGCAGCCGCGCTGATCGCGCTCGACTGGGGCACGACCTCGCTGCGCGCGTACCTGTTCGATGCGGCGGGCAAGGTGCTCGACACGCGCGTCTCGACGGCGGGAATCATGAACCTGCCGGTGCCGGCCGAAGAGGGCGGCTTCGACGTCGCCTTCGACGAAGCGTGCGGCCTGTGGCTCGGCGAAGCGCCTTCGCTCCCGGTGCTCGCCGCGGGCATGGTGGGCAGCGCCCAGGGCTGGGTGCAGGCGCCCTACGTCGAAACGCCTGCCAGCGCGCAGGCGCTGGTGGCCGGCATCGTTCGGGTGCGCGCGGCAAGCGGCGCCGACGTGGCCGTCGTGCCCGGCGTGCTCGAACCCGGCGCGCTGCCGAACGTGATGCGCGGCGAGGAAACGCAGATCTTCGGCGCGTTGGGCGCAGCGCGTGACGAGGCCGCGCCGCAGACGTCGCTCATCGGCTTGCCGGGCACGCATGCGAAGTGGGTGGTCGTGGAGGGCGAGCGCATCGCGCGCTTCTACACCTTCATGACCGGCGAGGTCTACGCGGCGCTGTGCGCGCATACGATCCTCGGGCGCACGATGAAGCATCCCGCCGAGCCCGATACGGCCGCGTTCCTGCGCGGCGTAAGCGTGGCGCGCGAGCAGGGTTGTGTGGGCCTGCTCGCCACGGCGTTCAGCACGCGCACGCTCGGCCTCACAGGCCAGCTTGCCGCCGAGGAGCAGCCCGACTATCTGTCGGGCCTCGTGATCGGGCATGAGCTGGCGGGCCTCGAGGCGGCGCTCGCGCGGCGCGACGTGGCGCTCGCCGGCTGCGCGCCGCAACTGATCGGCGCCGAAGCGCTGTGCGAGCGTTACCGTCTCGCGCTTCGCGCGTTCGGCTGCGGCAACGCGCGGCCCGTGCTGCACGCGACGGAACAAGGGCTGTGGCGCATCGCCGTGCAGGCCGGGCTCGTCGTGCCGCGCCAGGACACCCGGCAGGCCTGATCGCCACCGTCGCCGAATGGAACCGACACGAAGCAACAGGAAGCAACAGGAAGCCGATAGATATGGAACCCGAACTGAACCTGCCCGCCCCGTACATGCCGCATGAAGGCTTCGTCACTGCGTTCGGCGAGTGCCGCATGATCGCGATCGTGCGCGGCATCAAGCCCGCCGAGGCCGCCGAGCATGGCCGCGCGCTTTATGAGGCGGGTTTCCGGATCATCGAAGTGCCGCTCAATTCGCCGCAGCCGCTCGACAGCATCGCGGCGCTGCGCGAGGCGCTGCCCGAGGACGCGATGATCGGCGCGGGCACCGTGCTCACGCCCGGGCGCGTGCGCGACGTGAGGAACGCGGGCGGCGAGCTGATCGTGATGCCGCACGCCGACATCGACGTGATCGTCGCCGCGAAGCTGCAGGGACTCGCGTGCGTGCCCGGCGTCGCCACGCCGACCGAGGCGTTCGCGGCGCTCGAGCACGGCGCCGACGCCCTCAAGATGTTCCCTGCCGAGCAGCTAGGCCCGGCCGTGACGAAGGCATGGCGCGCCGTGATTCCGCCGGTGGTGCCGCTCCTGCCCGTGGGCGGCGTGAAGCCCGACAACATGGGGCCGCAACTGGCGGCGGGCGCAAGCGGCTTCGGCCTCGGTTCCGCGCTCTACAAGCCCGGTCAGGACGCGACCGCCACGCGCGCGAACGCGCTCGCCTTCATCGAAGGCTGGAAAGCCACGGCCGGAGCGCAAAAGTGAACCGTCTGACGGGCAAGGTCGCCCTCGTGACCGGCGCCGGACGCGGCATCGGCGCGGCGATCGCGCGGGCGTTCGCCGCCGAGGGCGCGGCCGTCGTGCTCGCCGAGCTCGACGGTGCGGCCGCCGAGGCCACGGCGCGCGAGATTGCGAACGGCGTGCGCGGCGCGCAAACGCTCGCCGTGCAAACCGACGTGACTCAGCCCGCCTCGGTGCGCGCGGCCGTGGAAGCGGCGCAACGCGCGTTCGGGCCCGTCGGCGTGCTCGTGAACAACGCCGGCATCAACGTGTTTGCGGACCCGCTCACGATGACCGACGACGACTGGCGCCGCTGCTTCGCCGTCGACCTGGACGGCGTGTGGAACGGCTGCCGCGCCGTGCTGCCGGACATGGTCCAGCGACGCGCGGGCAGCATCATCAACATCGCTTCGACGCACGCGTTCCAGATCATTCCGGGCTGCTTCCCGTATCCGGTGGCGAAACACGGCGTGATCGGGCTCACGCGCGCGCTCGGCATCGAGTACGCGCCGAACAACGTGCGCGTGAACGCCATCGCGCCTGGCTATATCGAAACGCAGCTCACCCACGACTGGTGGAACGCGCAGCCCGACCCGCAAGCCGCGCGCAAGGCCACGCTCGACTTGCCGCCGATGAAGCGCATCGGGCGCCCCGAGGAAGTCGCGATGACGGCGGTGTTCCTCGCCTCGGACGAGGCGCCGTTCATCAACGCGAGCTGCATCACGATCGACGGAGGCCGCACGGCGCTGCATCACGAATGAGGTGGTGACGAGACTACGCAGGAATCCGCCGAAGCGCTGGCCGCGCGTTTTCGACGGGCAAAAGAAGAGGCGGCCGACACACTTCCCGTGACTGAAGAAGACAGGAGACTGACCAAAATGCAACGACGCATCTTTATGACGCTGTTGGCCGCCGCCACCACCGCCGTGCTGTGCCACGCGCCGGTGACGCAAGCCGCCGACCAGGTGAAGATCGGCTTCCTTGTGAAGCAGCCCGAAGAGCCGTGGTTCCAGGACGAATGGAAGTTCGCGGAAATGGCCGCGAAGGAAAAGGGCTTCACGCTCGTGAAGATCGGCGCGCCCTCGGGCGAGAAGGTGATGAGCGCGATCGACAACCTCGCGGCGCAAAAGGCGCAGGGCTTCATCATCTGCACGCCCGACGTGAAGCTCGGACCGGGCATCGTTGCGAAGGCCAAGGCCGACAACCTCAAGATGATGACGGTGGACGACCGCCTCGTCGACGGCGCGGGCAAGCCGATCGAGGCGGTGCCGCACATGGGCATCTCGGCGTACAACATCGGCAAGCAGGTCGGCGACGGCATTGCCGCCGAGATCAAGAAGCGCGGCTGGGACATGAAGGACGTCGGCGCGATCGACGTGACCTACGAGCAGCTACCGACGGCGCATGACCGCACGAGCGGCGCGACCGACGCGCTCGTGGCCGCGGGCTTCCCGAAAGCGAACGTCATCGCCGCGCCGCAGGCGAAGACCGACACGGAAAACGCCTTCAACGCCGCCAATATCGCGCTCACGAAGAACCCGCAGTTCAAGCACTGGGTGGCTTACGGCCTGAACGACGAAGCCGTGCTCGGCGCCGTGCGCGCAGCGGAAGGCCGCGGCTTCAAGGCGGACAACATGATCGGCATCGGCATCGGCGGCTCGGACTCGGCGCTGAACGAATTCAAGAAGCCGCAGCCGACCGGCTTCTACGGCACCGTCATCATCAGCCCGAAGCGTCACGGCGAAGAAACCTCGGAACTGATGTACACGTGGATCACGCAAGGCAAGGAGCCGCCGAAGCTCACGCTCACGACGGGCATGCTGGCCACGCGCGACAACGTGGAGAACGTGCGTCAGCAGATGGGTCTCGCTTCGAAGTAAGCGCTGGATAGAGGTGGTTTGAGGTGTTTCCCGCCGCGGGCGGCAACAAGGCCGAAGGTGTCGACGGCCGCTCGCGGCGTATCGAACGAGAGGAAACCGAAGTGTCAGCGACACTGCGTTTTGACAATATCGGCAAGGTGTTCCCAGGCGTGCGCGCGCTCGACGGCGTGTCGTTCGACGTGCATGCGGGCGAGGTGCATGGCCTGATGGGCGAGAACGGAGCGGGCAAGTCCACGCTCCTGAAGATACTCGGCGGCGAGTATCAGCCCGACTCGGGCCGCATCCTGGTGGACGGCGACGAGGTGCACTTCTCCGATGCGGCGGCTTCGATCGGCGCGGGCATCGCGGTCATTCATCAGGAACTGCAATACGTGCCCGATCTCACCGTGGCCGAAAACCTGCTGCTCGGCGCGCTGCCCAATACGTTCGGCTGGGTGAAGCGCGGCGAAGCGCGCAAGTTCGTGCGCGAGCGCCTTGCCGCCATGGGCGTGGATCTCGATCCCGCCGCGAAGCTGCGCAAGCTCTCCATCGCACAGCGCCAGATGGTGGAAATCTGCAAGGCGCTCCTGCGCAACGCGCGCGTGATTGCGCTCGACGAGCCCACCAGCTCGCTTTCGCACCGCGAGACCGAGGTGCTGTTCAAGCTCGTGCGCGAACTGCGCGCCGACAATCGCGCGCTCATCTATATCTCGCACCGCATGGACGAGATCTACGAGCTCTGCAACGCCTGCACGATCTTTCGCGACGGCCGCAAGGTCGCCTCGCACGAGAAGCTCGAAACGGTGAAGCGTGAAACGCTCGTGGCCGAAATGGTGGGCCGCGAGATCAGCGACATCTACAACTATTCGCCGCGCGAGCACGGCGGCGTGCGCTTCGCGGCGCGCGGCGTCGAGGGGCATCCGCTCAACGAAGCGGCCAGCTTCGAGGTGAAGGCGGGCGAGATCGTCGGCTTCTTCGGGCTCGTGGGCGCGGGGCGCAGCGAGCTCATGCAACTCGTCTACGGCACGCACAAGCGGCGCGCGGGCGAGATCGAGCTGGACGGCAAGACGATCCGCGTGAAGAGCGCGAGCGACGCGATTCGCCATGGCATCGTGCTGTGCCCCGAGGACCGCAAGGAACAGGGCATCATCGCGATGGCAACGGTCTCGGAAAACATCAACATCAGTTGCCGGCGGCACTTCCTGCGCGCGGGCATGTTCCTCGACCGCAGGAAGGAAGCCGAAACGGCCGATCGCTTCATCAAGCTCCTGAAGATCAAGACGCCGAGCCGGCGCCAGAAAATCCGCTTCCTCTCGGGCGGCAATCAGCAGAAAGCGATTCTTTCGCGCTGGCTTGCGGAGCCCGACCTGAAGGTCGTGATTCTCGACGAGCCGACGCGCGGCATCGACGTCGGGGCGAAGCACGAAATCTACAACGTGATCTACCAGCTCGCCGCGCGCGGCTGTGCGATCGTGATGGTGTCGTCGGAATTGCCGGAAGTGCTCGGCGTGTCGGATCGCATCGTGGTGATGCGCGAAGGGCGTATTTCGGGCGAGTTGCCGCGCAGCGCGGCGAGCGAACACGCGGTGCTCGACCTCGCGCTGCCGCAGGGCGCGCAAGCCAGGGCCGCATGAGTGGACGGGGAGGAGTGACTGAAATGCAAGCAAGAGAAAACCTGGCGGCGGAAGCCGCCAACAGCGCGGCGAAGAGCGTCGCCGACGCCCTGATTCCGAGTCCCACCGACAAGCAGAAGTGGTGGCAACAGATCACCGAGTACAGCCTGATCGTGATCTTCGCGGTCATGTTCATCGTGATGTCGCTCACCGTCGACCACTTCTTCTCGATCGAGAACATGCTCGGCCTCGCGCTGTCGGTTTCGCAGATCGGCATGGTGGCCTGCACGATGATGTTCTGCCTCGCCTCGCGCGACTTCGATCTCTCGGTGGGCTCGACGGTCGCGTTCGCGGGCGTGCTCTGCGCGATGGTGCTCAACGCCACGAACAACACGTTCGTCGCCATCGTCGCGGCCGTGGCGGCGGGCGCCGTCATCGGTTTCGTGAACGGCGCGGTGATCGCCTATCTGCGCATCAACGCGCTGATTACCACGCTCGCCACGATGGAGATCGTGCGCGGCCTCGGCTTCATCGTTTCGCATGGGCAGGCCGTGGGCGTGTCGTCGGATACGTTCATCGCCATGGGCACGGCCTCGTTCTTCGGCGTGCAGCTGCCGATCTGGGTCACGCTCGTGTGCTTCATCGTGTTCGGCGTGATGCTCAACCAGACGGTGTACGGGCGCAACACGCTCGCCATCGGCGGCAATCCGGAGGCGTCGCGCCTCGCCGGCATCAAGGTCGAGCGCACGCGCGTGTGGATCTTCCTGATCCAGGGCGCGGTCACGGCGCTCGCGGGCGTGATTCTCGCCTCGCGCATCACGTCGGGCCAGCCGAACGCGGCCGAAGGCTTCGAGCTGAACGTGATTTCGGCGTGCGTGCTGGGCGGCGTCTCGCTGCTGGGCGGCCGCGCGACGATCTCGGGCGTGGTGATCGGCGTGCTCATCATGGGCACGGTCGAGAACGTCATGAACCTGCTCAACATCGACGCGTTCTACCAATATCTCGTGCGCGGCGCGATCCTGCTCGCGGCTGTGCTGCTCGACCAGTTGAAGAATCGCGGCGCGCGCGATTGAGAACGAAACCGGACGTTTCTTCAGGAGCCCAATACGATGTCGTCTCCCGCTAATGCCGTCGCGCGCCACGCGCACGAAAACTACGCGCGCTATCCGAGCCTTGTCGACTGCGTGGTGCTGATCACCGGCGGCGCGACCGGCATCGGCGCGTCGTTCGTCGAGCACTTCGCCGCGCAGGGCGCGCGCGTGGCGTTCTTCGACATCGACGCGAGCGCGGGCCAGGCGCTCGCCGACGAACTCGGCGATTCGCGCCACAAGCCGCTTTTCGCCGACGTCGATCTCACCGATATCGACGCCCTGCGCGCCGCCATCGCCGACGTGAAGGCGGCGCTCGGCCCGATCGAAGTGCTCGTGAACAACGCCGCGAACGACCGACGTCACACGCTGGCGGAAGTCACGCCGGCGTCGTTCGACGCGGGCATCGCCGTGAACGTGCGGCACCAGCTGTTCGCCGCTCAAGCCGTGGTCGAGGACATGAAGAAGGCCCGCGCGGGCTCGATCATCAACCTCGGCTCGATCAGCTGGATGCTCAAGAACGCGGACTATCCGGTGTACGTAATGAGCAAGTCGGCCGTGCAGGGCTTGACGCGCGGGCTCGCGAAAGACCTCGGGCCATACGGTATCCGCGTGAATTCGCTCGTGCCGGGCTGGGTGATGACCGACAAGCAGCGCCGCCTCTGGCTCACCGACGAAGGACGCGAAAGCATCAAGCGCGGCCAGTGCATCGACGCAGAGCTGCTGCCCGAGGATCTCGCGCGCATGGCGCTCTTTCTCGCGGCCGACGACAGCCGCATGATCACTTCGCAGGACATCGTCGTGGACGGAGGCTGGGCATGAGCGCGAACGAAGGCGCTTCGAACGAAGCCGTGGCCGAGCTGCTCGTGCACTCGAAATGCGCGCTGGGCGAAGGCGCAACGTGGTGCGCGCGCAGCGGCCGGCTCTACTGGGTCGATATTTCGAACCAGCGCCTCGCGCGCTATGACGCGCGCGACGGCAAGCCCATGACCTGGGCGCTGCCCGAGCGCGTTGCGTGTTTCGCGCTGTGCGAGGACGAGCGCACGCTGCTGCTGGGCCTCGCCTCGCGGCTCGCATTCTTCGACCTGGAGACGGGCGCGATCGAAACGATCGTCGAAGTCGAGCAAGGCGTGCCGACACGACTGAACGACGGACGTTGCGACCGCCAGGGCCGGTTCGTGTTCGGCACGAAGTACGAGGCGACACCGAGGCAGGCGATCGGCGGCTTCTATCGGCTCAATCACGATCTCACGCTCGAACGCCTGCCGCTGCCCGCGCCCGCGATCTCGAACAGCATTGCGTTCAGCCCGGACGGATCGACGATGTATTACTGCGACTCGCCCACGCGCGAGATTCGCGCGTGCGACTACGGCGCGGACGGAACGATTGCAAACGAGCGCACGTTCGCGGCGCTCGCCGACGATACCGGCGTGCCGGACGGCTCGACCGTCGATGCCGAAGGCGGCCTCTGGAACGCCCAGTGGGGCGGCGAGCGCGTGGTGCGCTATGGCGCCGATGGCGTGGAAACCGAGCGCGTAAGAATTCCCACAGCGCAGCCAAGCTGCGTTACGCTCGGCGGTGCGCTGCTGGACACGCTTTATGTCACGAGCGCGCGCGAGGACATGGAGGAGGAGGCCTTGGCGCGCGAGCCGCATGCGGGCGGCGTGTTCTCGGTTCGAATCGGCCGCCGGGGCCTTGAAGAGCCGCGGTTTCAGGGGCGCCGGCGCGCTTGAATATGCAGGAGTCCGCTGTATTGACCGCTGTTCGAATGGCACCGGCGCAAATTCGTCCGACGGTTGACGCGGCGAGCCTTTGCGGTTGTCGCGCCATCTTCAGCAGGCAGCGCGCAGCCCAAACGGACGGACAGCCGTTGCAGTTCGGCAACAGATGCAGTCGATCGATAGTGTGCAGTCGGCTTTGCCAGTACCCATAGAAGGGCGAACACAAGAAGCGGCCGAAGGCCCATGCACGAGCTGGCGGACGAGCGAGCGCATGGCGTCGGCAGGCCACCGGTGAGCCGCCGTGCTTTGATCTTTGGGCGGCGGCAATCAAACATGCCTCTCGAGGAGCATCTTATGAGCGTCGCGAATTCCGCTGTGCGTCGACCCACCCGTTCCACCGTCTCTCCCGGCGTGGCGGCTTCGCTGCCGGGCGCCGCCGCTTCGTCCGCATCGCCGGGCTCCCCCGCTGCCGCGCGGCGCGCGCGGCTCGAAGCCGCCACGCATCCGGTGCTGCCGGGGCCGAGCACGTCGGCTGTTGCGATCGGCGCGGCGGGCACCGGCGACGTGGCCTGCGTGACGCTCGCGAACGCGTATCTGAGGCTCGACGTCGCGCCGCAACTTGGCGGCGGCATCACGCGCTTCGACTGGCGCAGCGAGGGCGCGCTCGAACCCGTGTTCCGACGTTGCGAGCGCGTGAGCGCACGCATGGACCCGAACGAACTCGCGTGCTACCCGTTGCTGCCGTACTCGAATCGCATCGGCGCGGGCCGTTTCCACTTCGCCGGACGCGATATCGAAGTGCCGCGTAACCGCGCGAGCGAACCGTTGCCGATTCACGGCGACGGCTGGCTCGCGCCGTGGAGCATCGAAAACGCCGATCGCGAAAACGTGCGCCTCGTATTCGACCACAGCGACGGCGATCCCTATTCGTACCGCGCGGCGCTCACTTATTCGCTGGACGGCGCGACGCTCGCGATCGCGCTCGAAGTGGAGAACACGGGCCGCGATGCGCTGCCGTTCGGACTGGGCGTGCACCCGTTCCTCGCGCGCGACGCGAGCACCGAGCTTTCCGCGCCCGCAAGCGGGCTATGGCTCTCGGGCGAGGACTGGCTGCCCGTGCGCCACGTGCCCGCGCCGCCCGCCTGGCAGTTCGGTGTGGCGTATCCGCTGCCCGAACAGCTCGTGAACCACGCATTCAGCGGCTGGAGCGGGCGCGCCGCCGTGGTGTGGGAGCGCCGCCGCCTCTCGCTCTCGATCTGCGCCAACACCGACTACTACGTGCTCTACACGCCGCCCGGCGCGGACTTCTTCTGCTTCGAGCCTGTCGATCATCCGATCAACGCGGTCAACCTGCGCGGCGGCGGCGACGCGAACGGCATGACCGTCCTCGCGCGCGGCGAGCGGCTCGTGCGGCGTTTCTCGTTCACCGTCGAGCGCATGGACATGCGCGCGGCGGCGAGCCCGCATCGCGCCGGAGCGCGCGGGCGGGCAGGCGCGCGCGGCGGCAAGGGCGCTCGCGCGCGGGCGTAGGGCGCGCCGGCGCTTCGCGCCGGTTTCATCCGCCGGCCGATTCCGGGGGCGCCGCCAGGCGGGGGGCGCACCTCGTGCTGCCGTAATCGCGGCCCGACTCGCGCGGCCCGACCTGCGCGGCCCGACCGTATCCCGCGACCGTATCCCGGGCCGGGTAAAATACGCGCCGTTTCCCACACCGGCTCACCGCGAGTCTCCACCATGACTTCCTTCACCCAGACCCTCGGCGCCGCCTGGCAGCGCACCGGCTCGCTGCTGTGCGTGGGCCTCGACCCCGAGCCGACGAAATTTCCCGCCGCGCTGGCTGGCCGCAGCGACGCGATTTTCGAGTTCTGCCGCGACATCGTCGACGCGACCGCGCCCTACGCATGCTCGTACAAGCCGCAGATCGCCTACTTCGCGGCCCAGCGCGCGGAAGACCAGCTCGAAGCGCTCATCGCGCACATCCACGAAAAGCACCCGGGCCTGCCCGTGATCCTCGACGCCAAGCGCGGCGACATCGGCAGCACCGCCGAACAGTACGCGCGCGAAGCGTTCGAACGCTTCAAGGCCGACGCGGTGACGGTCAATCCGTACATGGGCTTCGATTCTATCGAGCCGTGGCTCGCGCACGCGGGCAAGGGCGTGATCGTGCTGTGCCGCACGTCGAACCCCGGCGGTTCGGACCTGCAGTTCCTGACGGTCGACGGCAAGCCGCTCTACCAGATCGTGGCCTCGCTTGCGGCGCAAAAGTGGAATGCGAGCGGCGAACTCGGCCTCGTCGTGGGCGCGACGTTTCCGAACGAAATCGCCAGCGTCCGGGCGATCGTGGGCGACATGCCGCTGCTGATCCCGGGCATCGGTGCGCAGGGCGGCGACGTCGAAGCCACCGTGAAGGCGGGCCGCACCGCGAACGGCACGGGCATGCTCATCAACTCCTCGCGCGCGATCATCTACGCGAGCAAGGGCGAGGATTACGCGCAGGCGGCCGCAACGGCCGCCAGGGAAACGCGCGAGCGCATCAACCTCTATCGCTGACCGGGCGACGCGTCGTTCCGGCGGCCGGCGCTGCCGCCGCCTGTCGTCGTGGCGGCGCGGCTCAATCCTTTTTGGCGGCCGCCACCGAAGCCGGCTTGCGCAGCAGCTCGATGATCGAGCGATGCAGCGGATACTTTTGCGCGAGCGCCTCGACGTCGGCGATCTCGAACTCGCTGAACTCGAAGCCCGGCGCGACCGTGCAGCCCACCAGCGCATAGGTGGACGGATCGCAGCAGCGCGCCGCGAACCAGTGGCCAGCCGGCACCACGGCCTGGAACACCGTGCCCGGATGATCCAGCGCATGGCCTAGCTTGCGCGTGGACAGCACGCCGCGCTCGTCGATCGAATGGATCTCGATGGGCGAACCCGCGTAGAAGTGCCAGAGCTCGTCGGAGCGAATGCGGTGCCATGCCGAATAGGCGCCGTCGGCGAGCAGGAAATAGATGGCCGTCGAGGCCGCGCGCGTGCCCTCGGTATCCGCGGCGCCGTCGCGGCGCACCAGCTTGTCGGCGCGATAGGTCTCGCTGTAGTAGCCGCCTTCGGGGTGCGGTTCGAGCCCGAATCGGCGGATCAGCTCTTCGACTGCGGTGTTCGCGGTTGCCATGGCGTGCGCCTCCGTACTGGTTTCGGCCGGTCCCGTCCGGCGCTCGAACGGGGCGAGGGCCAGTTTTAGCGTTCCTGTTCGTCGATGAGCGCAAGCAACCCGCGCAGCGCGTGCGCGGCGGCCTGCACGCGGATCTGCTCGCGGTCGCCCTTGAAGACGAGCGTCTCGACGCTTGTATGCAGCCGGTTGCTCCAGCCGAACGACACCATGCCGACCGGTTTCTCCGGCGTGCCGCCGCCCGGACCGGCAACGCCGGTGATGGCCAGCGAAACTTGTGCCCGGCTGTTGCGCAGCGCGCCTTCGGCCATCGCGCGCGCGACGGGCTCGCTCACCGCGCCATGCTTTTCGATGAGCTCGGGCGGCACGCCGATCATCTCGGACTTCGCCTGATTCGAATACGTGACGAAGCCGCGCTCGAACCAGCCGCTGCTGCCCGAAATGTCGGTGATGGCGGTGGCGACCATGCCGCCGGTGCAGGACTCGGCGGTGGCGAGCATGAGCCGCCCGTCGCGCAGCTTGTTGCCGACGCGGATGGCGAGTTGGTGGACGACGGAATCGGTAGGCATTGCGGACAATCCGTTGAAGTGGCGAACTGGCGGCCAGTTGAGGTTAAACCGACATGCGCCAGAGTGCGATGACGAGCAGCGTGAAAAACGCGGCGACCATGTCGTCGAGCATGATGCCGAGGCCGCTTTTGAAGCGCCGGTCGAAATAGCGGATGGGCGGCGGCTTCACCATGTCGAAGAACCGGAAAATGACGAAGGCCCACAGCCGGCCTTCGAAATCGACGGGCGTGATCATGAGCAGCACGAGCCAGAACGCGACGATCTCGTCCCAGACGATGGCCGACGGGTCTTCCACGCGCAGCTTTCTCGCCGTGAACCCGGTGATACCGATACCGGCAAAAAAGCCCACGACGATGAGCAGCCCCCACTCGGTCACGGTGAGGTGGCGGTTGAGGACTTCGAACGCGGCCCACGCGAACAGCGTGCCGGCCGTGCCGGGCGCGAGACGCGAGAGGCCCGAGCCGAAGCCGAGCGAAACGACGTGCAGCGGGTGCGTGAGCATGAACGGCGCGTCGGCGCGGCGCGGGCCGCCCGGCGCGGCCGGACCGGGCGCCGGGCTTGCCGGGTGCCCGGCCGGCGCGAGATTGTCGGCGGGCGAGGGCGTGCGGTCAGTCTGCATGGAAGTGATCGAAACCTTGCAACGTCAGGGTGAGCGGCGTGCCCGCGGCGTCGCGCCAGGCGATCTCGGGGGCCGCTCGCGGCGAAGTGAGGGAATTCATTGTACCGATGCGCGTGACGCGCGCGCCGGCCTGTTGCGCCGCCGCCTCGACCGCCTGGCGTCGAGCCGGCGCCGCGGTGAAGCACAGCTCGTAGTCGTCGCCGCCGGCGAGCGCGCATTGCAGTTGCACGTCGCGCGGCAGGCGCGCGAGCGCGGGCGAGCGCGGCAGCGCGTCCACGTCGATCGTCGCTGCGAGGTTCGAGCGCTGCAGAATGTGGCGCAAGTCGCCGGCAAGGCCGTCCGAGACGTCGAGCGCCGCGTGCGCGACGCCGCGCAGCGCGAGCCCGAGCGCCACGCGCGGCTCCGGGTATTCGAGCGCGCGGCGCAAGTGCGCGGCGTCCTCCCCGCTCATCTGCGTCATCTGCCTGATCGGCCAGTCGCCGCGCATCATGCCGAGGCCCGCGCGCGCATCGCCGGGCGTGCCAGAGATCCAGATGTCGTCGCCGGCCTGCGCGGCGTCGCGCCGAAGTGCCGCGCCTGGAGGTACCGAACCGAATATCGTCAGGCACAGGTTGAGGGGGCCGGCGGTCGTGTCGCCGCCGATCAGCTCGCAGCCGAAGCGGTCGGCCAGCTCGAAGAGGCCCGCGCTGAAGGCGGCGAGCCAGTCCTCTTCGGGCCTGGGAAGCGCGAACGCAAGCGTGAAGCCCAGCGGCTGGGCGCCCATCGCGGCGAGGTCCGACAGATTGACGGCGAGCGCCTTGTGGCCGAGCGCATGCGGATCGATATCGGGGAAAAAGTGGCGGCCTTCCACCAGCATGTCCGTGGAAACGGCCAGCATTTCGCCGGCGGCGGGCGCGATGAGCGCGCAGTCGTCGCCGATGCCGAGCGCGGCGCGGCGCGTGTTCGCGCGCGCGCGCCGTGCGAAATATCGGTCGATCAGGGAGAACTCGGAAAGCATGACGTAAGGTCTATGACGATTGGCGTAGCCGATGCGGCGAAGAGCGCGCAGGCGCGGCATTCCCCTCGTTGCGGTCGCGGCAGCCGCGTCCGCATTGCGAGGAGTGCCGTCGACGATTGGCGCTACAATGCCTTCGAATCAGCGTTCGAGTTGTTATTCTAATCTGCACCAACGCCCCGCCTCTCATGACGAATCCCGCCACGACCAAGCTTCGCGAAGCCGCCCTCGATTATCACGAGTTCCCCACGCCGGGAAAGATCGCGATTGCGCCGACCAAGCAGATGATCAACCAGCGCGATCTCTCGCTCGCGTACTCGCCGGGCGTGGCGTTCGCATGCGAGGCGATCGTCGAGAATCCGCTCAACGCCGCGCGCTTCACGGCGCGCAGCAACCTCGTGGGCGTCGTGTCGAACGGCACGGCGGTACTTGGCCTCGGCAACATCGGGCCGCTCGCCTCGAAGCCCGTGATGGAAGGCAAGGCGGTGCTCTTCAAGAAGTTCGCGGGCATCGACGTGTTCGACATCGAGCTCAACGAAACGGACCCGCACAAGCTCGTCGAGGTGATCGCCGCGCTCGAGCCGACCTTCGGCGGCATCAATCTCGAAGACATCAAGGCGCCGGAGTGCTTCATTGTCGAGCGCGAAGCGCGCAAGCGCATGAAAATTCCGGTCTTCCACGACGACCAGCACGGCACGGCCATCGTGGTGGCGGCCGCGTTCACGAACGGTCTGAAGGTCGTGGGCAAGGACATCAAGGACGTGAAGCTCGTCGCCTCGGGCGCCGGCGCGGCCGCGCTCGCGTGTCTGGACCTGCTCGTCGATCTTGGGCTGCCGCTCGAAAACATCGTCGTGACCGACCTCGCGGGCGTGGTCTACAAGGGCCGCGTCGAGCTGATGGACCCGGTCAAGGAGCGTTTCGCGCGCGAAACCAACGCGCGTACGCTCGGCGAGGTGATCGAAGGCGCGGACATTTTCCTCGGCCTTTCCGCGGGCGGCGTGCTCAAGCAGGACATGGTCAGGCAAATGGCCGCGAAGCCGCTCATTCTCGCGCTCGCGAACCCCACGCCGGAAATCCTGCCGGAACTCGCGCTCGAAGTGCGTCCGGACGCCGTGCTCGCCACGGGCCGCACGGACTACCCGAACCAGGTGAACAACGTCCTCTGCTTCCCGTTTATTTTCCGCGGCGCGCTCGACGTGGGCGCGACCACCATCACGCGCGAGATGGAAATCGCGGCTGTGAACGCGATTGCGGAACTGGCGCGCCAGGAGCAGAGCGATGTCGTGGCCGCGGCCTACGGCATCCAGGATCTGCAATTCGGGGCTGAATACCTGATTCCGAAGCCCTTCGACCCGCGCCTGATCGTGAAGATCGCGCCGGCCGTGGCCCAGGCGGCCGTGGACTCGGGCGTCGCGACCCGTCCGATCGAGGACATGGACGCCTACGAGCAGCATCTCCAGCAGTTCGTCTATCACAGCGGCACGACCATGAAGCCGATCTTCCAGCTCGCGCGCGCCGTGGAGCCGGAGAAAAAGCGCATCGTGTTCGCCGAGGGCGAGGAGGAGCGCATCCTGCGCGCGGTGCAGATCGCGGTCGACGAAAAGCTCGCCAAGCCGATCCTGATCGGCCGTCCGGCGGTGATCGAGCAGCGCATCGCGCGCTATGGCCTGCGTCTCATCGCGGGCCAGGACTACTCGGTCGTCAATACGGACCACGATCCGCGCTACCGCGAATTCTGGCAGAGCTACGCCAAGCTGATGGCGCGCAAGGGCATCACGGCTCAGATGGCGAAGCTCGAAATGCGCCGCCGCACCACGCTGATCGGCTCGATGCTCGTGGAGAAGGGCGAGGCCGACGGCATGATCTGCGGTACCGTCAGCACGACGCACCGCCATCTGCACTTCATCGACCAGGTGATCGGCAAGAAGCCAGGCTGTAACGTCTACGCGGCGATGAACGCGCTTGTGCTGCCGAATCGCCAGATTTTCGTGGTCGACACGCACGTGAACGTCGACCCGACGCCCGAGCAGCTCGCCGAAATCACGATCATGGCCGCGGAGGAAGTGCGCCGCTTCGGTATCGAGCCGAAGATCGCGCTCTGTTCGCACTCGAACTTCGGTTCGAGCAACGCGCCTTCCGCGCAGAAAATGCGCGATTTGCTCGAGATTCTCAAGGAGCGCGCGCCGGACCTCGACGTGGACGGTGAAATGCACGGCGACGTGGCAATCGACGCGAACCTGCGCAAGGAAGTCTTGCCCGAGTCGACGCTCGAAGGCGAGGCGAATCTGCTCGTCATGCCGAACATCGACGCGGCAAATATTTCGTACAATCTGCTCAAGACTGCGGCCGGCAACAATATCGCTATCGGGCCGATCCTGCTGGGCGCGGCCAGGCCCGTGCACGTGCTGACGGCTTCTGCCACGGTGCGCCGCATCGTCAACATGACGGCGCTGCTCGTCGCCGATGTCAACGCGTCGCGTTGAGCGGACTCGTGCAGCGCGCCGCAATGCCGGTGTGACGTTCACCCGAAAAACGGCGCGCTCCCTGGCGAGCGCGCCGTTTTTCATTCAGGTCGGCCTTCGGTTCGGTTTTTAGGCGGCAAAACGGGGTTGTAAAATTTACCCGCTTGACCGTCATCCGAGGTTGAATCCAAATCGCCATCGCCTGGTGAGCGTTGCTTCCAGGCATCATTAGCGATACCCTTACACCTTTCATGGTCGTCGAACGCGTAACCCGAGAAGCGGGAACCAGTTGATGGCGCCTCGTCTAACCCATTGTTTCGGCGGCAGTTTGTCGGGCTTGCGGCGCGCCGCGGCGGTGGCGCTCGTCGCAATCGTCGCAATCGTCGCACTTGCGGCAGGCAGCGGGCAGGCGCGTACGAGCCTGCCGGAAGGGGCGGGTACTTCGGTCGGCAGCATTTCGGTCAACGAATTGCCGCGCGAGGCGGTCAACACGTTGAGCCTGATCGCGGCGGGCGGCCCGTTCCCTTACGAGAAGGACGGCGTCGTATTCGGTAATTTCGAGCGGATATTGCCGCCGCACCGGCGGGGCTACTATCACGAGTACACCGTGCCAACGCGAGGCGCGCACAACCGCGGCGCGAAACGCATCGTATGCGGCGGCCCACGCAAGCAGACCGACAATTGTTACTACTCCGACGACCACTACGCCAGTTTCAGGCGAATTATTGATTGACACCGGGATGAGCGGTATGAGCGATAACGTTTACGCGCACGACCCGCGGGTCGCGAGCGATCTGTTCGCGTCCGGGGAGGGCAACCTGTTCCAGCGCGTCATGCAGTTGAAGCAAGACAGCGAGGCGCGCCAGAGCGAGGCGGCGCTTTCATCGAACGAGGGGGCCATGAGCCTGTTTTCGACCGTGCGGCCGAATATTGTCCAGTCGATCCGGGCGTTTCGCGTTCAGGATCTCGCGGACGAAGCCCAGCGGCTGCAGCAGCATTTCCTCTACGCGTTTTGCGCGAATGCGCAAACCAGGCAGGAAGTGCTCGAAACTATTGCCACATCGTTTCTGTTTCCGAAGCATTTCGGCAAGAACTACGATGGTTTGTACGACTGTCTGACCGATCTCGTGCAGAAGGCCGGCGAGCAGCCGGGTTTCGTGATCGTGCTCGAGGGACTGCCGATCGCACAGAAGTTCGACAAGGACGGCCGCGAGACGCTGCTCGACGTGTTCCGCGAAGCGTCGGAATACTGGGCCGAACGCAAGGTGCCGTTCCGGGTTTTTTATTCGTTCGCCTGACGTTTGCCGGCACCGCGTCGCGCGTATGCGACAGAAAACCGCAAGCCCGCCTTCCGGCGGGCTTTGTCACTTTTACCCGCTGCTTCCGCTACGCTCACCAGCCACCCCAGCGCGCGGCGAGCGCCGCCAGCACGGCGATGCCCGCCGTTTCGGTGCGCAGCACACGCGGCCCAAGCCCCACGGCGATGAAGCCCTGGTCGAGCGCAGCGGCTTCTTCGGACGGCGAGAGCCCGCCTTCCGGCCCGATCAGCACGGTCACTTCTCCCGTGGGCGGCTCGGCCGGAAGTGTCGAGAACGGGACATTTGCGCGCGGCGAGAGCAGCAAGCGCAATTCGCCTTCGCCGGGGCGCCTGGGCAGGGAGCCGAGCCAGGCGACAATTTCGCGTGAGGGCGCGACTTCGGGCAGGCGGTTGCGCCCGCACTGTTCGCATGCGGCCTGCACGATGCGCTGCCAGTGCGCCTGGCGGCGCACGGCACGGTCGCCCGAGAGGCGCACGACGCTGCGCGACGTGGTGAGCGGCGCGAATTTCGTCGCGCCCAGCTCGACGGCCTTTTCGATCAGCCAGTCCATCTTGTCGCTGCCCGCAATACCTTGCGCCAGGGTGAGCCGGTAAGGCGGTTCGGCCTCGGTGTCGCGGTGCTGGCCTACGCGCACCCGCGTGTCGCGGCGCTCCATTTCGAGTATCTCGGCGCCGTATTCGCCGCCAAGGCCGTTGAACAGCGCGATGCTGTCGCCGCGCTGCAGGCGCAGCACCTGGATATGGCGCGTGACCTCTTCGGGAAGGGTGACGACCTCGTCGGATTGCAGTGAACTGCCGACGAAAAAACGGGGCATGGGACTCTTTCTCATTGATTCAGGACAGGTGGCGCGCAAGCGCCCAGCGGTAACCGTCGAGGTCTTCGACCTGCGCGAAACGGTCTCCCCAGAACTGATCCTGCGGCTCGCTCAGCGATTTGGCGCCAGCTTCGATCGCCCGCGCATGAACCGCATCGACATCGTCGACGTACAGATAAAACGATTGCGGCGCGATGGTCTGGGCGCTTTTGGGCGTGCGCGCCGTCGAACCGAAAGCGCCCTCCGGCGCGAACATGACGATCAACTGATCGTGGTAGGTCATCTCCACGTGCATGAGCGCTCCGTCGTCCTCCACGCTATCGCGCACCGCGAAGCCGAAGGCCGCCTCGTAAAAGGCCAGCGCGGCGCGCGCATCGCGCACCGTCAGATACGGTGTCAGCCACGGCACGCCGGCGGGGCGGGGTGGGGTCATCGAGTCTCTCCAGATTCGCGGTTCGGATGAGGCGCCGGGGGCCGCTCGGGGCGTGGGCGCGAAGAAAGCATTCGGGTCCTGCCGTTGTTCGCGCACAGGACCCTTAAAGCTGCAGGAATTCGCCTAGTTTATCGCGGGCGGCGTATGGCGCTTTTAAGAGCGCCGCGTGCAACTGCGCGTCGTAATAGCGCAAACCTTCCAGTTCGCGTTCGGCCGCGCGCGCCTGCAGCGTGGCCGGATCGGCAGCGGCGGGGTCGAGCGCGTCGCTTGCGATCGCCATGAGCCAGAGCGAGCCGTAGAGCGGCACGTAGGCGGCAAGCGGCCGCACCACGACGAAGGCCTTGCGCAGCCCGGCGAGCAGCGCCCCGACGCGTTGCGGGTGATGAAACGGCGAGCCGAGGTGCAGCGTGACGAGCGCGTCGGCGCTCATCACGCGCTTGAGCGCGGCGTAGAACGCCGGCGTGTAGAGTCCGGCGGCCGGCGAATCCGGCGGGGTGAGGTCGAACACCACGAGGTCGAAACGCTCCTGCGCCGAGGCGACGAACGCCGCCGCGTCGCCGATCACGAGCTCCACTCGCGGGTCTTCGAAGGCGTCGCCGCGCACTTCGGGAAGATAGTTGCCCGTCAGGCGTACCACGTCGGGGTCCAGCTCCGCCACGACGATGCGTCCGATGTCCGGATGGCGCAGCAACTGGCGCGCCGCGCCGCCGTCGCCGCCGCCCAGCACGAGCGCCGCGCGTGGCGCAGGGTGCGTGAGCGCGGCCGGGTGCGTCATGCACTCGTGGTAGACGAACTCGTCGCCGGCGGCGGTCATCGGGCGGCCGTCCAGCGTGAAGAGGCAGCCGAGCTGCGGCGTATCCCACACCTCGATGCGCTGCCACGCCGTGTCGGCGGCGGCGAGGCGGCGTGCGCCCGGAAAGCCGTATAGCGCGTCGGGCGCGGGATGAAAAAGGAGCGAATCGGTCACGGAGGTCCTGATGCGTCCTGAGGCGCGGCCCGCGCGCCTGGGCGCACGAAAGCGCATTAAAAAGGGGGGCAACGGCGGCATTATAGGGGGCCGAGGGACCGCAGCGGCCGCAGCAGGCCGGACGCGGCGCACGCCGCATTCCCCGCGCCCCGGAGCCCGGGATACGTCCGGCGATCTGCTAGAATATTGCGCTTTGCAGCCCTTTCCGTATGCTCTGGCCGTTTCGCGTCTCCTGGCGCCGCATGTGCGCCTGAGCGGGCGATTTGCCGAGCTTCCGGACCTCCGCGCTGCTGTGTGCGCCCGCCGTTTACCCCGGCCGCCCACGCCGCTTTTTGCACACTTCCGGACTCGACATGACGACCTCGTCCTCCGCCTCCCCCGCTACCACCCAGCTGATGGCCAACGCCATTCGTGCGCTCGCCATGGACGCCGTTCAGCAGGCGAATTCCGGTCACCCCGGCATGCCCATGGGCATGGCCGAGATCGCCGTCGCGCTGTGGTCGCGCCATCTGCGCCATAACCCGACGAACCCGCACTGGAGCGACCGCGACCGCTTCGTGCTGTCGAACGGCCACGGCTCGATGCTGCTGTATTCGCTGCTGCATCTGACCGGCTACGACCTGCCGCTCGCGGAGCTCAAGAACTTCCGTCAACTGCACTCGAAGACGCCGGGCCACCCCGAATACGGCATCACGCCGGGCGTCGAGACGACCACGGGCCCGCTCGGCCAGGGTCTCGCGAACGCGGTCGGCATGGCGCTGGCCGAGGCGCTGCTCGCGGCCGAGTTCAACAAGGCCGACGCGAAGATCGTCGATCACCACACGTACGTGTTCCTCGGCGACGGCTGCCTGATGGAAGGCATTTCGCACGAAGCCTGCTCGCTCGCCGGCACGCTCAAGCTGAACAAGCTGATCGCGCTCTACGACGACAACGGCATCTCGATCGACGGCGACGTGGTCAACTGGTTCCACGACGACACGCCCAAGCGCTTCGAAGCGTACGGCTGGAACGTGATCCCGCACGTGAACGGCCACGACGTCGACGCCGTCGACGCCGCCATCAAGCAGGCCAAGGCGTCGAACAAGCCCACGCTCATCTGCTGCAAGACGCAGATCGGCCACGGCGCGCCGACCAAGGCTGGCGGCCACGACGTGCACGGCGCGCCGCTCGGCGCCGAGGAAATCGCGAAGTGGCGCGACGCGGTGGGCTGGAAGTGGGAGCCGTTCGTGCTGCCGCAGGAAGTCTACGCGGACTGGGACGCGAAGGAAGCGGGCGCGAAGTTCGAAGCCGCCTGGAACGAGCAGTTCGCGGCCTACCGGTCGAAGTACCCGGCCGAAGCCGCGGAATTCGAGCGCCGCATGGCCGGCAAGCTGCCCGCCGACTGGGCGCAGAAGGCTGCGGCGATCGTCGCGGGCGCCGATTCGCGCAAGGAAACGGTTGCGACGCGCAAGGCTTCGCAGCAGGCCATCGAAGGCCTCGCCGCGGCGCTGCCCGAGCTGCTCGGCGGCTCGGCCGACCTGACCGGCTCGAACCTCACCAACTGGAAGGCTTCGAAGCCCGTGCGCGCCGCTGGCGAAGGCGAGAGCGGCATCCACTGGGGCAATCACGTCAACTACGGCGTGCGCGAATTCGGCATGAGCGCGGCGCTCAACGGCATCACGCTGCACGGCGGCTACAAGGCGTTCGGCGGCACGTTCCTCACATTCTCGGACTACAGCCGCAACGCGCTGCGCGTGGCCGCGCTGATGAAGTGTCCGTCGATTTTCGTGTTCACGCACGACTCGATCGGCCTTGGCGAAGACGGCCCGACGCACCAGTCGATCGAGCAGGTCGCGAGCCTGCGCCTGATCCCGAACATGACGCTCTGGCGTCCCGCCGACACCGTGGAAACCGCGGTGGCGTGGACCCACGCCGTCGAGCATCACGGTCCCTCGTGTCTCGTGTTCAGCCGCCAGAACCTGGCGTTCAACGACCGCACCGACGCGCAGATCGCGAACATCGCCAAGGGCGGTTACGTGCTCAAGGACTGGAACGACGACATCCCGAGCCGCAAGATCATCCTGATCGCCACGGGCTCGGAAGTCGAACTGGCGGTGAAGGCCGTCGAAGCGCTGCAGCGCCAAGGCATCGGCGCCCGCGTGGTGTCCATGCCCGCGACCAACGTGTTCGACCAGCAGGACGCCGAATACAAGGAGCGCGTGCTGCCCAAGGGCGTGCGCCGCGTCGCGATCGAAGCCGGTGTGACCGACTTCTGGCGCAAGTACGTGGGCCTCGAAGGCGGCGTGGTCGGCATCGACACGTTCGGCGAATCGGCTCCGGCTGGCGTGCTGTTCAAGCACTTCGGCTTCACGGTCGAAAACGTCGTCGCGACGGCCAGGGCCGCGCTCGACAACTAAGCATGCGTTACGGGCCCGCCCGGCCGGCAAGATCTGGCGGGCCCGCTGCCTGAGCGTGCCGCCGCGCCGCCCCAGCCGGCAA
The DNA here is from genome assembly GCF_900096975.1 of Paraburkholderia lycopersici. GTDB lineage: Bacteria > Pseudomonadota > Gammaproteobacteria > Burkholderiales > Burkholderiaceae > Paraburkholderia > Paraburkholderia lycopersici. The sequence continues at coordinate 265,434 of NZ_FMYQ01000001.1, read as the reverse complement.
GACGCCAGCGCAGCACGGGTTTCGGAATTTTTCAGCCATCAGGAGATAAACCATGACCATCCGCGTCGCTATCAACGGCTATGGCCGCATCGGCCGTAACACGCTCCGCGCGTTCTACGAGAACGGCAAGAAGCACGACATCCAGATCGTTGCGATCAACGACCTCGGTGACGCGAAGACCAACGCGCATCTGACGCAATACGACACGGCGCACGGCAAGTTCCCGGGCGAAGTCTCGGTGGACGGCGACTACCTCGTCGTGAACGGCGACAAGATCCGCGTGCTGGCCAACCGCAACCCGGCCGAACTGCCGTGGGGCGAGCTCGGCGTCGACGTCGTGATGGAGTGCACGGGCTTCTTCACGACCAAGGAAAAGGCGAGCGCCCACCTGAAGGGCGGCGCGAAGAAGGTCATCATCTCGGCGCCGGGCGGCAAGGACGTCGACGCGACCGTCGTCTACGGCGTGAACCACAACGTGCTGAAGGCCGAGCACACGGTCATCTCGAACGCCTCGTGCACGACCAACTGCCTCGCGCCGCTCGTCAAGCCGCTGAACGACAAGATCGGCCTCGAAACCGGCCTGATGACCACGATCCACGCGTATACGAACGACCAGGTCCTGACCGACGTTTACCACGAAGACCTGCGCCGCGCGCGTTCGGCCACGCACAGCCAGATCCCGACGAAGACGGGCGCCGCCTCGGCCGTCGGCCTCGTGCTGCCGGAACTGAACGGCAAGCTCGACGGCTACGCCATTCGCGTGCCGACCATCAACGTGTCGATCGTCGACCTGTCGTTCATCGCCAAGCGCGACACGACGGTCGAAGAAGTCAATGCGATCATGAAGGAAGCGTCGGAAGGCGCGCTCAAGGGCATCCTCGGCTACAACGAGGCGCCGCTGGTGTCGGTCGACTTCAACCACAACCCGGCTTCGTCGACGTTCGACGCCACGCTCACGAAGGTCTCGGGCCGTCTCGTGAAGGTGTCGAGCTGGTACGACAACGAGTGGGGCTTCTCGAACCGCATGCTGGACACGGCTGTGGCGTTCGCGAACGCGAAGTAAGCACGCGCGCCTCGCCGCATGAAAAACCGCCCTTCGGGGCGGTTTTTTTTCGTCCTCACTTTTCGATCGCGCTCCGGGGCGTGGCGGCGAACGCCGGCGGCGTCGGGAAATACACGCCGGCGCGCTGCGCGGCATTGGCGATGTGCTGCTCGATCGCCTCGCCGGCCGCCGCCGGGTCGCGCGCCTTGAGCGCCGCCACGATCAGGCCGTGCTCGCGATGCGTAGAAAGTACGCGTTCGCGGCGATAGAACGGCATGCGCTGGCTCTCTTTCATGATGTCGGCGCTGCTGCGCAGAATCGACTCGATCGCCGCATTGCCCGCGAGATTCACGATGCGCATGTGGAAGTCGAAGTCGAGCTGTGCGGCTTCGTCGAGCTCGTCGCAGGCGAGAGCGCCGTGCAGCGCCTCGGTGTTCGCTTCGAGCCACGCGACGTCGGCGTCGCCGATCGCGAGCGCCGCCATGCGCGCGGCGAAGCCTTCGAGCGCGTAGCGCATCTGGTAGGTGTCGGGCAGCGACGACTGATCGGCGAAGCGCCACGGATGCGCGCTCGCGGCCTCGGCGCTCGTCACGTAGACGCCCTTGCCCGCGCGGATCGACAGCATGCCGAGCGCTTCGAGCGTCGAAAGCGCCTCTCGCAGCGACGCGCGGCTGATCGCCAGCTCCTCGGAGAGCTGCCGCTGCGCAGGCAGCAGGCTGCCGACCGGATACAGGCCACCCTCGATCCGTTCGCGAATCGTGGCGATGGCGGCGTCGGTGACGGTGTGCGGAACGTTCTTCATGGCGGGCGCGGGCGGTTCGCGAGGTCTGACCGGTATTGTAGTCCCGCTGCGCGCACTCGCATGGTGCGCCGCGGCAATGCCTGAAGCACCGTGCCATCCGGCCTGCCGTTCCGGCCCGCAAACTGGTCAGACCGCACAAGGGTAAACACCCCGTTTGCCGACCTTGACTCCGGTATATCGGCTTTCTACTATCCGCCATAACAAGTCTGGTCAGACCAGTCAGAACAGTTATCAGCGCCCCTGCTTATCGAATCAACCCGGACGGGGCCGGAGCAAGGCGCCAAAGCGCCCGCTCTGGCCGACAAAGGAGAAAGTCGTGACGAAGTTCTTCAATTCGCTGTTTGGCCGCGTCGTGATTGCCCTCGTGGCGGGCATTGTCGTGGGCGCGGTATTTCCGCATTTCGCGCAGTCGCTGCGGCCCCTCGGCGACGGATTTCTCAAGCTCATCAAGATGGTGATCGGGCCGATCGTCTTCTGCGTGGTCGTGAGCGGCATGGCGCACGCGGGCGATCTGAAGAAGGTGGGCCGCGTCGGTCTGAAATCGGTGATCTACTTCGAGGCGATGACGACCGTCGCGCTAGTGATCGGCGCGGTGCTCGCGTATGTCACGCGTCCCGGCGCGGGCATGAACGTCGATCTGCATTCGCTCGACGCCGCCTCGCTCGCGACTTACACCGAGCACGCCAGGAGCCTGAAGGACACCGCCGCCTTCCTGCTCAAGATCATTCCCGACACCGCCTTCGACGCGTTCGCGAAGGGTGACATCCTGCAGATCCTCGTGTTCTCGGTGCTGTTCGGCAGCGCGCTCTCGCTGCTCGGCCCGAAGGCGCAGCGCGTGAACAGCCTCATCGACGAGCTCGCGCAGGTGTTCTTCCGCGTGATGGGCTTCATCATCAAGCTCGCGCCGCTCGGCGTGCTCGGCGCGATCGCGTTCACGACCGGCACCTACGGCGTCGCTTCGCTCAAGCAGCTCGGCCTGCTCGTGATCGTGTTCTACGCGAGCTGCATCGTGTTCGTGGCCGTCGTGCTCGGCGTCGTGATGCGGCTCGCGGGCTTCAGCGTGTTCAAGCTGATCCGCTATCTGCGCGAAGAGCTTTCGATCGTGCTCGGCACCGCGTCGTCGGACGCCGTGCTGCCGCAAATCATGCGCAAGCTCGAATGGATGGGCGTGAAGGATTCCACCGTCGGCCTCGTGATCCCGACCGGCTACTCGTTCAACCTCGACGGCTTCTCGATCTACCTCACGCTTGCCGTGATCTTCATCGCCCAGGCCACCAACACGCCGCTCTCGATGCACGATCTGATCGTGGTCGTGCTGGTGTCGCTCGTCACCTCGAAGGGCGCGCACGGCATTCCCGGTTCGGCGATCGTGATTCTCGCCGCGACGCTTTCCGCCATTCCCGCGATTCCCGTGCTCGGCCTCGTGCTGATCCTGCCGGTGGACTGGTTCGTCGGCATCGCCCGCGCGCTCACGAACCTGATCGGCAACTGCGTGGCGACGGTGGTGGTCGCAGTGTGGGAGCGCGACATCGACAAGGCGCGCGCGAGGCGCGTGCTCAATCTCGACGAAGGCTTTCTCTACGTGCCCGCCGGCGCGGACGACGCAGACCGCGCGCCCGGCGAAGACGACGCGCTCGGCGGCAAGCCCGCGCACGCCTGAACCGGGGCGCTTCCCGCGCCGCCTCGCTGCGCGCTGCTTTCTTTCGATCAACCGACCCACTCCAGCGAACGACATCACCATGGCCATTCCGACTCTCGACCCGAACGCGCCCGCCTTCACGCGCCGCTACATGAACCTCGCCGATCCGCGCCTCGGCGCTCGCGCGCTCCATGCGAGCGACGAGTTCTTCGCGCCGAAGGAGCGCATGCTCGAACCGCAGCCGGCGGTCTTCATCCCCGGCAAATACGACGACCACGGCAAATGGATGGACGGCTGGGAAACGCGCCGCAAGCGCACGACGGGCCACGACTTCTGCGTGGTGCGCCTCGCGCGCCCGGGTGTGATCCACGGCGTGGATCTCGACACGAGCCATTTCACGGGCAACTTTCCGCCGGCGGCGTCGATCGAGGCGTGTCACGTGCAGACCGGCGACGACGAAGCCCCGGGAGACGACGCGGACTGGCAAACCATCGTCCCCGCGACGACGCTGCAGGGCAACCAGCACCACTACGTCGAAGTGGGCGACGCGCGCGCGTTCACGCATTTGCGCGTGAACCTCTATCCCGACGGCGGCCTCGCGCGCCTGCGCGTGTATGGCCAGCCGCGGCGCGACTGGAGCACGCTCGAGCGCGGCAGTCTCGTCGACCTCGCGGCGATCGAGAACGGCGCCTGGCTCGTCGCGGCCAACAACCAGCACTTCGGGCTCGCCTCGACGCTGCTCATGCCGGGACGCGGCGTGAACATGGGCGACGGCTGGGAAACGCGCCGCCGCCGCGAGCCCGGCAACGACTGGGCGATCGTGGCGCTCGCGCGGCCCGGCATCATCAGGAAGATCGAAGTCGATACGGCGCACTTCAAGGGCAACTATCCGGACCGCTGCTCGCTTCAGGCGGCCAGCGTGGCGGGCGGCACCGACGACTCGCTCGTCACGCAGGCGATGTTCTGGCCGGAGCTGCTCGGCGAGCGGAAGCTCGAAATGGACCGGCAGCACATGTTCGAGCAAGGCCTGGCCGCACCAGGCCTCGTCACGCACGTGCGCTTCAATATCTTTCCCGACGGCGGCGTGTCGCGTCTGCGCCTGTGGGGCGAGCCTGCCTGAACGAGGAGCCGCAATGCAGATCCTGCGCATGGAACCCTTGACGCGCGAGGCGTTCGCGCCGTTCGGCGACGTCATCGAAATCGAAGGCGCGCGCCACTTTCCGATCAACGGCGGCACGACTGAGCGTTTTCACGACCTCGCCGGAATCGACGTGAACGAGGCGGGCGGCCGGCCGATCGTCAGCGTGTTTCGCGCGCAGCCGCGCGCGTGGCCGTTCGAGATCGCGATGATGGAGCGGCACCCGCTCGGCAGCCAGGCGTTCGTGCCGCTCGGCGATGCGTGGTACGCGGTGGTCGTGGCGCCCACGGGCGAATTCGACCCGACGCGGATGCGGGCGTTCCGGGCCGGGCGAGGGCAGGGCGTCAACTACGCCAAAGGCGTCTGGCATCATCCGCTGCTCGTCTTCGAGCGCGTGAGCGACTTCGTGGTGATCGACCGCGGCGGTGGGCAGCCGAACTGCGACGAGATGGTGCTCGATGTGCCCTGGCGGCTCGCGCACGCGGCCGACGCGCCGGCCGCGCTCGCCTGAATGCCGTTCGTGCCGGTTCTTCGCGAATCGGCCCGGCAAACAAAAACGCCACGGCAGCGCTGCCGTGGCGTTTTTGATGCGCGACCCGCTCCGCGCTGTCCGGCCGCTCAGTGCTTGCGGTGCGGACAGTTGTCCTTCGTGCAGACGCCGTACAGCGCGAGCGCGTGCTCCTGAAGCTTGAAGCCGCGTTCGGTGGCGATCATCTGCTGGCGTTTTTCGATCTCGGGGTCGAAGAATTCTTCGACGATGCCGCAGTCGAGGCACACGAGATGGTCATGGTGGCTACCTTCGTTGAGCTCGAACACGGCCTTGCCCGATTCGAAGTTGCTGCGCGTGAGCAGCCCCGCCTGCTCGAATTGCGTGAGGACCCGGTAAACCGTGGCGAGGCCGATGTCGAGCTCCTCGTTCAGCAGGTTGCGATAGACGTCTTCGGCGGTAAGGTGACGCACCGGGCTGTGCTGAAAAATCTCCAGGATCTTGAGGCGAGGCAGTGTCGCCTTGAGGCCGATGTTCTTGAGATCGGTTGGATTGGTCATGACGATAAGTCCCTGGAGTACAATGCTAGGTTCTTATGTTAATGCGTTTTTGCCGTCCCGGGCATTTTCGGCAGAACTTCGAACGAACTTCTACAGAACACGCGCGGCTTCGCGAAAAAGCCCGCACGGTGAGGGAAATGATTCCAGAATTCACAACGATCGGCCGACGCATGAACGGCGGCCGCCTGGCGTGCACCCTGCTGGCTGCGGCCGCGTTCGCGGCGCTCGCCGGTTGTTCCACTTACGACAGCCTGACACAGCGCGTCGCCCAGAGCATCACGCCTTACCGCATTACCATCGTGCAGGGCAACTTTGTCTCGGCGGAAGCCGCCGCGCAAATGCGGGTCGGCATGTCGCGCGCCGAGGTCAAGCAGCTGCTCGGCACGCCGCTTCTCACCGACATGTTCCATGTGAACCGGTGGGACTACATCTTCTACTTCAAGCGCGGCTCGACCGCCGTGGTCCAGCAGCGTGACTTCATCGTGAATTTCGAAGGCGATCGCGTCGCGAGCTGGTCGGGCGGCGAAGACCTGCCCTCGAACCTCGAACTGCTCGCCGAAATCGACGGCGACAAATCGGGCAAGAAGGCGAAGGCCGTTGCTGCCGCGCCGGCTTCGGGCGCTTCGGCGGCCGCGGCTACGCAGGCTTCGAGCGCGACGGGCCCGACCGTCGGCGACACGGTGCGCACGCCGTCGTCGGAACTCGGCGCGGCCACCAATGCGTTGCCGCAGGACGCCAACGCACAGGCCGCCGCCGCCGCGAACCGCGCCACGGAAGCCGTGCAAACGCCGTCGGGTCTCACGCCTTCGGTGCGCGCGGGCAACCCGCAGTCGTCGGCGCTGCCGCAGAACGTCGGCACGATGCCGTCGCAGGTCCAACTGCATCGTCAGCCGCCGCCGCAAATCCAGGGCGTGCCGCCGAGCAATCCGGTCGGCCCGACCGCGGGCGCGCAAGGCACCGGCGACACGAATACGCCGCCCCCGCCGCCCGCACGCGATTCGTCGCTCACGGCGCCGCCCGCGGTGCCGGCTTCGGGTGCCTCGACCCCGAGCAACTGAGCGGCAAATCGGCGGCAACAGGCGGAAAACAAGCGGCAAACAAGCGGCAAACAAGCGGCAAGCCGACGATAAACCGGCGACCGACGGATCGGGCGCACCGCCGCCGCTGTACAACCAGGGCGTGGCGCGCAGGGCGCGCCACGCGTCGAGCCGGCGGCTTCGGGCCGCCGCGTTTTTTTGGTGGCCGCGGGCAGTGACGCCTCGCGCCCCGCCAGCGACACATAGGCAGGAAGACTCATGAAAATCGCAATCGCCGGTGCATCGGGCCGCATGGGCCGCATGCTCATCGAAACCGTCCTGAATTCGCCCGAGGTCACGCTCTCGGGCGCGCTCGCGCGCAAAGGCTCGGCCGCCATTGGTCAGGACGCCGGCGCGTTCCTCGGCAAGGAAACCGGCGTGCGCATCACCGACGACATCGAGCAGGTCTTCGCGCAAAGCGACTGCCTGATCGACTTCACGCGCCCCGAAGGCACGCTCGCGCACCTCGAGGCGGCGCAGCGCCACGGCGTGAAGATGGTGATCGGCACGACCGGCTTCGACGCGCGGCAAAAGGCGCAGCTCGGCGCGGCCGCGCAAAACGTCGGCATCGTATTTGCGGCGAACATGAGCGTGGGCGTGAACGTCACGCTCAAGCTGCTCGAATACGCGGCGCGCTTTTTCGAAACCGGCTACGACATCGAGATCATCGAGGCGCATCATCGCCACAAGGTCGACGCGCCCTCGGGCACCGCGCTTGCGATGGGCGAGGCGGTGGCGCGCGTGCTCGGCCGCAATCTCGACGAATGCGCCGTGTACGGCCGCGAAGGCGTGACGGGCGAGCGCGATCCGTCGACGATCGGGTTTTCGGCGATTCGCGGCGGCGACATCGTCGGCGATCATACGGTGCTGTTCGCGGGTATCGGCGAGCGCATCGAGATCACGCACAAATCCTCGAGCCGCCTCTCGTATGCGCAGGGCAGCGTGCGCGCCGCGCGCTTTCTGCAGGACAAGGCCAACGGCCTGTACGATATGCAGGACGTGCTCGGTCTGCGCTGAGCCGCTGTTTCTGTTTTTCCACCGTCCGGCCCAGCTCACGCGCCGCCGGACAGACAGTGAGCGAGGTCCGATGGCGGCGAGTTCCGGAGTCATTCACTATCTGCAGACCGGCGACGCGGTGACCCACGCGGTGGCGTGGGTGCTGCTCGCCATGTCGGTCGCGAGCTGGTGCTTTCTCATCGTGAAGAGCTGGGTGCTCCTGCGCGCGAAGCGCCAGGGGCCGCGCGCCATCGCGCGCTTCTGGCAGGCGCGCGGCCTCGCGGACGGCGTGGCCGCCATGCGCGGCGTCGATCGCGAGCGCGTGTTCCTGCCGCTCGCGCAGGCCGCGCTCGCCGCCGAGGAAGCCGACGCGCCCGGCATGATGCTCGCGCGCGTGGACCGGGGCGAGCGCGTGCTGCGGGCGCTGCGCGGCGCGCTGCAGGCGTCGCAGCGGCGGCTCGAGTTCGGTCAGGTGCTGCTCGCGTCGGTGGGCAGCACGGCGCCGTTCGTGGGGCTGCTCGGCACCGTCTGGGGCATCTATCATGCGCTCGGCAGCATCGCCGCGAGCGGCCAGGCGATGATCGAAAACGTGGCCGGCCCGGTGGGCGAGGCGCTTATCATGACGGCTTTCGGCCTTGTCGTCGCGATTCCGGCGGTGCTCGCCTATAACGTGCTCGGCCGCCTCGTGCGCCAGCTTTGCGACGATCTCGACGGCTTCGCACACGATCTGCATGCGTATGCCTGCGCGCCCGAAGGCGCGCCGCCGCGCCGCGAAGGCGCGCAGGGCGCGGGTGCGCTGCGCGAACCCGCGGGCGCGCGCGCGGCGTCGTAGGAGGCAACGCAAATGGCTTTCGGCGGACTCGAAAAGAAACGCGATGCGGCGCCGATGTCGGACATCAACATGACGCCGCTCATCGACGTCATGCTCGTGCTGCTCGTCATCTTCATCATCACCGCGCCGCTCTTCACGCATGCGATCCGGCTCGATTTGCCGAAGGTCGCCGCCGAACCCGCGCGGCAGACGGCGCAGACCGTCACGCTCTCCATCGACGCCGCCGGCAAGCTCTACTGGAATGCCGAGCCCGTCACGCTCGACGAGCTGCGCGCGCGTTTCGCGGCGGCTGGCAAAGAGCCCGAAGCGCAGCAGCCCGAACTGCAGCTGCGCGCCGCGCGCGAAACGCGCTACGACGTGATCGCTCAGGTCATGGGCGCCGCGCAGCAGGCCGGGCTCTCGCGCCTCGGCTTCGTGACGGACCCGCCCGCCGGCGCTCGCTGAGCACGCGCCAGTCAACGGTATAATCAACGTTTCCCTTTAAGACGGGCCCAGCGAAACCGCCGCAACCTGCCGGTATCGCGAACGGCCGGCCCGGTGCATCCGGCACCCAATCCGCCCGTTTCCAGCGTTCACCATCCACACCATGCTCGAAAAATACGTTCCCTCCGACGTCGAATCCGCCGCGCAAGGCGATTGGCGCGCCAGCGACGCCTACCGGACGGCCGAGAAGACCGGCAAGCCCAAGTTCTACTGCGTTTCGATGCTGCCGTATCCGTCGGGCAAGCTGCACATGGGCCACGTGCGGAACTATACGATCAACGACGTGATGTACCGCTATCTGCGCATGAACGGCTACAACACGCTGATGCCGATGGGCTGGGACGCGTTCGGTATGCCCGCCGAAAACGCCGCGATGGCCAACGGCGTGCCGCCCGCGAAGTGGACCTACGACAACATCGCGTACATGAAGGGCCAGATGCAGTCGATGGGCCTCGCGATCGACTGGTCGCGCGAAATCGCCACCTGCAAGCCCGACTACTACAAGTGGAACCAGTGGTTCTTCCTGAAGATGCTCGAGAAGGGCATCGCCTACAAGAAGACCGGCACGGTGAACTGGGACCCGGTCGACCAGACCGTGCTCGCCAACGAACAGGTGATCGACGGGCGCGGCTGGCGCTCGGGCGCGCTCGTCGAAAAGCGCGAAATCCCGATGTACTACCTGCGCATCACGCAGTACGCCGACGAACTGCTGAACGACCTCGACGGCCTCGGCTGGCCCGAGCGCGTGAAGATCATGCAGCAGAACTGGATCGGCAAGAGCTTCGGCGTGAACTTCGGCTTCCCGTACGAACTCGACGGCGAGAAGAAGCTCCTGCGCGTGTTCACCACGCGCGCCGACACGATCATGGGCGTGACCTTTGCGGCGATCGCGGCCGAGCATCCGCTCGCCACGCGTCTCGCGCAGGGCAAGCCGGAACTGCAGGCGTTCATCGACGAATGCAAGCGCGGCGGCGTGGCCGAGGCCGACGTCGCGACCATGGAAAAGAAGGGCGTCGCCACGGGCTTCACCGTCACGCACCCGCTCACGCACGAGGAAGTGCCGGTGTGGATCGGCAACTACGTGCTGATGAGCTATGGCGAAGGCGCCGTGATGGGCGTGCCGGGCCACGACGAGCGCGATTTCGCGTTCGCGCAGAAGTACGATCTGCCGATCAGACAGGTGATCGCGGTGGAAGGCGAAACGTACTCGCTCGACGGCTGGCAGGAGTGGTACGGCGACAAGGAACGCGCCGTCTGCGTGAACAGCGGCAAGTACGACGGCCTCGCGTACGCGGCGGCCGTGGACGCCGTGGCGGCCGACCTCAAGGCGCTCGACCTCGGCGACAAGCGGGTCACGTGGCGTCTGCGCGACTGGGGCATCTCGCGCCAGCGCTACTGGGGCACGCCGATCCCGATCATCCACTGCCCGAGCTGCGGCGACGTGCCGGTGCCCGAGGCGGACCTGCCCGTCGTGCTGCCGGAAGACCTCGTGCCGGACGGCACGGGCAACCCGCTCGCGAAGTCCGAGGCGTTCCTGAACTGCAAGTGCCCGAAGTGCGGCGCCGACGCGAAGCGCGAAACCGACACGATGGACACCTTCGTCGACTCGTCGTGGTACTTCTACCGCTACGCCGCGCCCGACGCCAAGCACATGGTCGACGAGCGCACCGACTACTGGATGCCGATGGACCAGTACATCGGCGGCATCGAGCACGCCATTCTTCACCTGTTGTATTCGCGCTTCTGGGCGAAGGTCTCGCGCGACCTCGGCCTCGTGAAGTTCGGCGAGCCCGCGAAGAACCTGCTCACGCAGGGCATGGTGCTCAACGAGACGTTCTATCGCGAGGACGCGACGGGCAAGAAGACCTGGTACAACCCGGCCGACGTGACCGTCGTACACGACGACAAGGGCCGCCCGACCGGCGCGACGCTGAACACGGATGGCCAGGCTGTGGTGCTGGGCGGCGTCGAGAAGATGTCGAAGTCGAAGAACAACGGCGTCGATCCGCAGGTGCTGATCGACCAGTACGGCGCCGATACGGCGCGTCTCTTCACGATGTTCGCGGCGCCGCCCGAGCAGCAGCTCGAATGGTCGGGCGCGGGCGTGGAAGGCGCGAGCCGCTTCCTGCGCCGCGTATGGTCGTTCGGCTACGCGAACGCCGGAGCGATCCGGTCGCGCGCGCCGTTCGACGCGGCGACGCTCGCGGACGTCGAAAAGACGCTGCGCCGCGACGTGTACGGCGTGCTGAAGCAGGCCGACTTCGACTACCAGCGCCTGCAGTACAACACCGTCGTGTCGGCGGCGATGAAGATGCTCAACGCCATCGAAGGTGCGAAGGGCGCCGGCGCCGGCGTGCAGCGCGAAACCTTCGGCGTGCTGCTGCGCGTGCTGTATCCGGTCGTGCCGCACCTCACGTTCCGCCTCTGGCAGGAACTCGGCTACGCCGACGAATACGGCACGCTGCTCGACGCGCCTTGGCCGAAGGTCGACGAAAAGGCGCTGGAGCAGGCCGAGATCGAACTCGTGCTGCAGGTGAACGGCAAGGTGCGCGGCGCGGTGACGGTCGCGAAGGATGCACCGAAGGACGCCATCGAAGCCGCGGCGCTCGCCCACGAAATGTTCGTGAAGTTCGCCGAGGGCCGCGCGCCGAAGAAGATCGTCGTCGTGCCGGGCCGTCTCGTGAACGTCGTCGTCTGAGGCAACCGGGGCAAACAAAGGCCATGCCGGGCGGCCGCGTAACGCTGCGCCGCCCAAGCCGACACTGGCGACTCTGTCGCGAACCCAGGGAGTCCATGTGATTCGCAGATCGTTCCTCAAGTTGTTCCTGCCGCTGGCCGGCAGCGCGCTGGTCCTCTCGGCGTGCGGCTTCCAGCTGCGCGGCCAGCAGGACTTCGCGTTCAAGCGTCTCGCCGTCGTCGGCGCGCCGCCGCCGTTCACCGGTCGCCTCACGCGCATGGTGGAAGGCGGCAGCGATTCGGTGGTGGTCGATTCGGTGGCCAATGCCGACGCCGTGCTGCACGTTTCCGAATCGCGCGGCTTCAGCACGCTCACGCTGAACTCGTTCGGCTCGGTCGAGGAATATCAGGTCAACTATTCGCTCAACTACACGTTGGTGAGCGCGGACGGCACCGTGCTGATCCAGCCGAGCGCGATCTCGCTGAACCGCGCGATGACTTACAGCGACCAGTTCTCGACCGCCAAGACGCAGGAAGCCGAGCTGCTGTTCACCGACATGCAAAACGACGCCGTCGACCAGCTCATGCGGCGCCTCGCGGTGTTGCGAACGCTGCATCCGACGCCCGACCAGGTCGTGCCGGGCGTGGCGCCGCGCGCGCCGCTGCCGCCGCCGCCGCTGTGATGCGCGCGGCTTTTCCCTACTGAGCGACCTTCGACCGAGCGCCATGCAACTGCGACCCGACGCACTCGAACCGCACCTCGCGAAAGGGCTGGCCGGCCTGTACGTCGTCTACGGCGACGAGCACCTGCTGGCCCAGGAGGCGTGCGACCGCATTCGCGCGGCCGCGCGCGCGGCGGGCTTCACCGACCGTTCGGTGTTCACGGTCGAGCGCGGCTTCGACTGGAGTTCGCTGCTCGGCGCGAGCCAGTCGATGTCGCTCTTCGGCGATCGCCAGCTGGTGGAGTTGCGCATTCCTTCGGGCAAGCCCGGCAAGGAGGGCGCGGACGCGCTCAAGACGCTGGCCGCATCGGCGAATCCCGATGTGCTCATGCTCGTCACGCTGCCGCGGCTCGACGCGGCCACGCAGAAGTCGGCCTGGTTCACGGCGTTGGCCGAAGGCGGCGTTGCGCTGAAGGTCGATCCCGTCGAGCGCGCGGCGCTGCCGAACTGGATCGGCCAGCGTCTCGCGCTGCAAGGCCAGCGCGTCGCGCCCGGCGAGGACGGCCGGCGGGCGCTGCAATTCGTCGCGGAGCGCGTGGAAGGCAACCTGCTCGCGGCGCATCAGGAAATCCAGAAGCTTGGGCTGCTGTATCCGCAAGGCGTGCTGAGCTTCGAGCAGATTCACGACGCCGTGCTCAACGTCGCGCGCTACGACGTTTTCAAGCTCAACGAAGCGATGCTGACGGGCGACGTCGGCCGTCTCGCGCGCATGCTCGACGGGTTGCGCGGCGAGGGCGAGGCTTCGGTGCTCGTGCTGTGGGCCGTCGTCGAGGAAATTCGCACGTTGTTGCGCATCAAGCGCGGCACGGCGGCCGGCAAGCCGCTCGCCATGCTGTTGCGCGAGAACCGCGTGTGGGGGCCGCGCGAGCGGCTTGTGGGCCCAGCGCTTTCGCGCTTGAGCGAAGCGACGCTCGAGCGCGGCCTCGCGCTCGCGGCGCGGCTCGACCGGCAGGTGAAGGGGCTTTCCGGACAATCGCGCGCCGACTGGCGCAACGCGCTGCCGCCCGATGCCTGGGACGGCCTGTTCGAACTGGCGATGACGGTTGCCGCGCCCCGCGATGGCGGAACGCCAGCGCGCGTCGCCGGTGCGCGCGGCGCTGCGTTGCCGGCGGGCGGGCGCGGCCCAGCCGCGGCGGCGGCGGCCACTGCAGCAGGCCGACCGCGCACCGCAGGGCCGTCGCGCCGGCCGGGCTGAAGCGTTCCTCGTTCGCCCGAACCGGCTGTCGGCACCTGCTTCCAGCACGTTGGCGCGTCACCTGTTGCGCCCATACGCGTTTTTTCCGGGATCGCGCAGCCGCATTCGCGCGACCGGCAAACCCGGGCCGCAGGCCTTAAAATCGGCCTGAGCCGCCTTGAATCGAACCGCGCGCTTGCGTCCGGTGTCTTGCACCGACCGTGGCTTGCGCGCCGCATCACGACTAACACCATGGATATCGACCAGTACATGACCGACCTCGGCCGGCGCGCCCGCAAGGCTTCGCGCGCGATGGCACGGGCTTCGACCGCCGCGAAGAACGCGGCGCTCGATGCGGTGGCGAAAGCCATCGAGCGCGACGCGCAGCAGCTCAAGGAGGCGAACGCACACGACCTCGCGCGCGCAAAGGACAAGGGCTACGACGCGGCCTTCATCGACCGCCTCACGCTTTCGGACAAGGCGCTCGGGACGATGGTCGAGGGCCTGCGCCAGGTCGCGGCGCTGCCGGACCCGATCGGCGAGATCAGCAACCTCAAGTTCCGCCCGACCGGCATCCAGGTGGGGCAGATGCGCGTGCCGCTCGGCGTGATCGGCATCATCTACGAGTCGCGGCCGAACGTGACGATCGACGCGGCGGCGCTGTGCCTGAAGTCGGGCAACGCCACGATTCTGCGCGGCGGCTCCGAAGCGCTCGAATGCAACACCGCGCTCGCCAGGCTGATCGGCGAGGGGCTCGCGCAGGCGGGCTTGCCGCGGGACGCGGTGCAGGTGGTCGAAACCGCGGACCGCGCGGCGGTGGGCAAGCTCGTCACGATGACGGAGCACGTGGACGTGATCGTGCCGCGCGGCGGCAAGAGTCTGATCGAGCGTCTGATGGCCGAAGCGCGCGTGCCGATGATCAAGCACCTGGACGGCATCTGCCACGTGTACGTGGACGACCGCGCCGACCTCGCGAAGGCGCTCACGGTGTGCGACAACGCCAAGACGCATCGCTACGGCACCTGCAACACGATGGAGACGCTGCTCGTCGCGCGCGGCATCGCGCAGGACGTGCTGCCGCCGCTTGGCCGTCTCTATCGCGAGAAGAACGTGGAGCTGCGCGTGGACGGCGCGGCGCGCACGATCCTCGCGGACGCAGGCGTCGGCCCGCTCGTGGACGCCACCGGGGAAGACTGGCGTACCGAGTACCTCGCCCCCGTGCTGGCGGTGAAGGTGGTCGATACGCTCGACGATGCGATCGACCATATCAACCACTACGGCTCGCACCATACCGACGCGATCGTCACCGAAGACTACGACCGCGCCATGCGCTTTTTGCGCGAAGTGGATTCGGCGAGCGTGATGGTGAACGCCTCGACGCGGTTCGCGGACGGCTTCGAATTCGGCCTCGGCGCGGAGATCGGCATTTCGAACGACAAGCTGCATGCGCGCGGCCCGGTCGGGCTGGAAGGCCTGACCTCGCTGAAGTACGTGGTGCTCGGCCACGGCGAAGGCCGTCAATGATCGCGCGTCGGCGGTGACGGCGCGCGCTGCGGTGCGCCGCCTCGCCGCTCAATCGCTCACGAACAAGAAAAAAGGATGTCGATGCTCTGGGTCAAGACGTTTCACATCGTACTGATCGCCTCGTGGTTCGCGGGCCTGTTCTACCTGCCGCGCATTTTCGTGAATCTCGCGATGGAAACCGAGCCCGCCGCCGTCAAGCGCCTGCTCATCATGGCGCGCAAGCTCTACCGCTTCATGACGATGATCGCCGTGCCCGCGCTGCTGTGCGGGCTGTGGCTGTGGCTCGTGGTGGGCATCGGGCGCGGCCAGGGATGGATCCACGCGAAGGTGGGCGTGGTCGTGCTGCTCATCGTCTATCACGCGTATTGCGGGCGTTTGCTCAAAACCTTCGAGCGCGGCGAGAACCGCCGCTCGGACAAGTGGTATCGCATGTTCAACGAACTGCCGGTGCTGGGCATGCTCGCGGCGGTCGCGCTCGTGGTCATCAAGCCGTTCTGACGCTGCGCGCGCAAGTCCTGCCGCCGCCCGGCAGCGTGCGGTTCTTCCGTTGCGCGCGGGTCATGGTGCTTGCCGGGCCGCGACGTAGCGGCCGAAATGCAAAGCGGACGCCTTCGGGCGTCCGCTTTTTTTGAATGTGCTGCACGCAGCGCGGCGCCAGGCGGTTCAGCCGTTGGCGTCGAGCCTGCGCCGCGCGATGATGTCCTTTGCGTCGGCGAGCTTTTCCGCCAGGGCGGGGCCGCGTTGCAGCGCCACGCCCACGGCGAGGATGTCGCCAATGGCGAGATGCGAGGTTCGCGACGTCATCGGCGAGAAAACGTCGGTGTCTTCGTCGACGTTCGCATGCAGACCCACGCTCGCCAGGCGCGCGAGCGGCGAGGTGCCGTGCGTAATCGCAATGACCTTTGCGCCCCGGTCGAGCGCCGTTTGCGCCGCATCCACGATGTCGCGCGTTCGCCCCGTATTCGAGATGGCCACGACCACGTCGCCGGGCCCGAGCAGCGCCGCCGACATGAGGAACGTGTGCGGATCGGAATACGCGACGCTCGGCATGCCGAGCCGGAAGAACTTGTGCTGCATGTCCTGAGCGGCGATGCCCGACCCGCCCGCGCCATAGAACTCGATGCGCGCGGCGCGCGCGAGCAGCGTGATCGCGGCCGCGAGCGCGTCGGTCGAGAGGTTGTTGCGCACCTGCACGAGTGCGCCGATGGTGCGCTCGAGCACCTTGGCGGCGACGCCGGACACCGGCTCGTCGGGGCTCACGTCGCGGTAGACGGCCGGATGCTCGGTGGGCAAATCGGCGGCGACGGCCTGCGCGAGACGAATCTTGAACTCCCTGAATCCCGAGAAGCCCAGCGCGTGGCAGAAGCGCGCGATCGTCGGCTGGCTCACGCCCGCGCGTTCGGCGACCTCGGTCATCGAAAGATCGAGCACCTCGCGGGGCGCCTCGATCACGTAATCGGCGAGCTTGCGCTCCGAAGGGCGCAATTGCTCGCGCATGGCTTTCATCTGGGACAGCAGCATCAGGAAACTCGCACTATGCTGAAAGATCCGTGGACTATAGCTGATCCGGCATAATGTACAAAAACTACAGGACCGCGGCTGCTACTACCCCGTCTAGGCGCATGATTTCTCGGGAGCCCATGAATAATAAGACCGTGCGTTCGTTTAATGCGGCGCTCCCAGGGGTCTTGCCGGGATTGTCGGTATGTAGTTTTTCTACTAACATCGCCGCATCGCTGACCGGCGCGCCGCAGGGCGCCTGTGATCTGGCCCCGAGCATGCCGCCGAGACAAGAAGGAAGGAGATTCGATGGTTTCCCCGCATTCCCAGTTGATGAAGGTCACGCAGCGCGTGATCGAGCGCAGCAAGCCGACCCGCGAGGCCTATCTCGCGCGCATCGCGGCGGCTCAGGACCGGTTCCCCGCGCGCGGCGCGCTCTCGTGTGCGAATCTCGCGCACGGCTTCGCCGGCCTCGAAGGCCGCGACAAGATCTCGATCAAGACGATCCGCGAGCCGAACATCGGCATCGTCTCGGCGTATAACGAGATGCTCTCGGCGCACGCCCCCTACAAGGATTTCCCCGACATCATCAAAAAGGCGGCCCGCGAAGGCGGCGGCGTCGCGCAGTTCGCGGGCGGCGTGCCGGCGATGTGCGACGGCGTCACGCAGGGCAATGCCGGCATGGAGCTGTCGCTCTTCTCGCGCGAAGTGATCGCGATGAGCACGGCCGTGGCGCTCACGCACAACATGTTCGACGCGGCGCTGTGCCTTGGCGTTTGCGACAAGATCGTGCCGGGCCTGCTGATCGGCGCACTCCAGTTCGGCCATCTGCCGACGGTTTTCGTGCCGGCCGGCCCGATGACGAGCGGCATTTCGAACGACGACAAGGCCAAGGTGCGCCAGCAGTTCGCCACCGGCCAGTGCGATCGCGCGGCGTTGCTCGAATCGGAAGCGGCCGCCTACCACGGGCACGGCACCTGCACGTTCTACGGCACGGCCAACAGCAACCAGATGCTGATGGAGGTCATGGGCCTGCATCTGCCCGGCTCGGCCTTCATTCACCCGCACACGCCGCTGCGCGACGAACTCACCGCCGCGGCGGCGCGCCGCGTGCTCGAACTGACCGCGGAGCGCGGCAACTACACGCCGATCGGCCATGTCGTCGACGAAAAAGCGGTGATCAACGGCATCGTCGCGCTGATGGCGACGGGCGGCTCGACCAATCACACGCTGCACCTCGTCGCGATGGCGCGGGCGGCGGGCATCATCGTCGACTGGAACGACTTCGACGCGCTCTCGGACGCCGTGCCGCTGCTCGCGCGCGTCTATCCGAACGGCAAGGCCGACGTGAACCACTTCCACGCGGCGGGCGGCATCGCGTTTCTCGTGCGCGAACTGCTCGACGGCGGTCTGCTGCACGAAGACGTGAATACCGTCGCGGGTCGCGGGCTGCGCCACTACACCGAAGAGCCCAAGCTCATCGACGGCAAGCTCACGTGGGTGCCGGCCGTCGAGAAGAGCGCGGACACCGCCGTGCTGCGCGCGCTCGCCGAGCCGTTCCAGCCCGACGGCGGCCTGCGACTGATGCAGGGGCGTCTGGGGCGCGGCGTAATCAAGGTTTCCGCCGTGGCGCCGGAGCGACGCAAGGTGCGCGCGCCCGCCATCGTGTTCGATTCGCAGGAAGCGGTGCAGGAAGCGTTCGATCGCGGCGAGCTCGAGCGCGATTTCGTGGCCGTCGTGCGCTTCCAGGGCGCGCGCGCCAACGGCATGCCGGAACTGCACCGTCTCACGCCGCTGCTCGGCGTGTTGCAGGACAAGGGCTTTCACGTGGCGCTCGTCACCGACGGGCGGATGTCGGGCGCGTCGGGCAAGGTGCCCGCGGTCATTCACGTGTCGCCGGAAACGTTGCTGCACGGCCCGCTCGGCAAGGTGCGCAATGGCGATACGATCGTGATCGACGCGGCGGAAGGCGTGCTCGACGTCGAGGTCGACGCCGGCGAGTGGGAGGCGCGCCCGGTCGCGCAGCCGGTTCATCAGGAACTCAACGAAGTGGGCTTCGGCCGCGAGCTGTTCGGCGTGTTCCGCGCCGCCGCCGCGCCGGCGGAACTGGGCGCCACGGTCTTCGGCCCGCTGGTGGGCGAGCAGGGCGCGCCCGCATCCGCCGCGCCGGCCGTAACTGCCGCAACCGGCAATCGCGCAGCAGCCCGCGCCTCGAACTGAATTCATCATCAAGGAGCCTGAACATGGCAAAGAGCACCGTCGCCGATATCGTCCACCTGGGTCCCGTCATTCCGGTACTCGCATTCGACACGCCGGAGCAGGGCGAGCACGTTTCCCGCGCGCTCCACGCGGGCGGCGTGAAAGTGCTGGAGATCACGCTGCGCACGGCGGCCGGCCTCGAAGCGATCGAGCGTGCCGCGAAGATCGCGCCGGACATCGTCGTTGGCGTGGGCACGATCACGAAGCCCGAGCACTGCGCGCTCGCGAAGAAGGCCGGCGCGCAGTTCGGCGTTTCGCCCGGCCTCACGCGCGAGATTCACCAGGCTTCGCTCGACGCGGGCCTGCCGCTGCTGCCGGGCGTGATGACGCCGACCGACATCATCGTCGCGATGGAGCTCGGCTACGAGATCGTCAAGTTCTTCCCGGCTGTGCCGGCGGGCGGCATGGCGATGCTGCACGCGTTCCAGGGTCCGTTCCCGACGCTCAAGTTCTGCCCGACGGGCGGCATCACCGCGGAATCGGCCCCGACTTTCCTCGCGCTGTCCAACGTGGTGTGCGTGGGCGGTTCGTGGCTCACGCCGAAGGCGGCGCTCGCCTCGCAGAACTGGGACGAAGTCACGCGCCTCGCCCGCGCCGCGAGCGAGCTGTCGCGCCCGGTACGCTGATCGCCCCTCGTTGATGTCGATCCCCGCGCCGCATGCTGCGGCGCAACGATGACCGATACGCCGCGCTCCGCACAGCCGGGCGCGCGCCTTGCGCGGCTCGCTCGTCTTTCGAGCACGCCGCACCAAAAGTCGTTATAAGTTCTACAACCCCGGCCCGTCGGCGGCCGGCCCTTTCGTTCCGCGCGTTTTCCACGCATGTCGCGGCCGCCGCGCGCCAACACGCGTCGCCGCATAGGGCGAAAGGACATAAACAACTACCTGGAGATGAGCCTCATGGGAGTGGCCCACGGCAGCATGCTGCTGATTTACGCGCTCGTCGCGATTGCCGCGCTGATCCTGCTGATCACGCGCTTCAAGGTTTATCCGTTTCTCGTCCTCATCATCGTTTCGCTGCTGCTCGGCCTCGCCGTCGGCATGCCGATGGATCAGATCGTCAAGTCGTTCGAAACCGGCAATGGCAACACGCTCGGCCACATCGCTATCGTGGTGGGCCTCGGCACGATGCTCGGCAAGATGATGGCCGAATCGGGCGGCGCCGAGCGCATCGCCACGACGCTCATCCGCTGGTTCGGCGAAAAGAACATTCACTGGGCGATGATGTTCGTTGCGATCATCGTCGGTCTGCCGGTGTTCTTCGAAGTCGGTTTCGTGCTGCTCATCCCGATTGCGTTCAACGTTGCCAAGCGCACGGGCAAGTCGCTGCTGCTGATCGGTTTGCCGATGGTGGCCGGCCTCTCGGTCGTGCACGGGCTGATTCCGCCGCACCCTGCTGCGCTGCTCGCCGTGCAGGCGTATCACGCCGACATCGGCAAGACCATCGCGTACGGCCTGATCGTGGGCGTGCCCACGGCGATCATCGCCGGGCCGCTGTTCGCGTTGTTCATCCACCGCCATGTCAAGCTGCCGGAGAGCAATCCGCTGTCGGACCAGTTCGTGAGCCAGGCCGACCCCAAACCCGATAGCGAGCTGCCGGGCTTCGGCATCACGTTGTTCACGATCCTGCTGCCCGTGATCCTGATGCTGGTCGGCAGTTGGGCCGATCTCGTGTTCGCGCCCAAGACGCTGCCGAACAATCTGTTGCACTTTGTCGGCACCTCCGACGTCGCGCTGCTGATCGCCGTGCTGGTAAGCTTCTGGACCTTCGGCGCGCAACGCGGTTTCACGCGCGAGCAGATCCAGAAGTTCTGCGGCGACTGCCTCGCGCCCATCGCGGGCATCACGCTGATCGTCGGCGCGGGCGGCGGCTTCGGCCGTGTGCTGATGGACAGCGGCGTGTCGAAGCAGATCGTCGAACTGGCGCAGAACGAACATCTGTCGCCGCTGCTGCTGGGCTGGCTCGTCGCCGCGCTCATTCGTCTCGCAACCGGCTCGGCGACGGTCGCCATGACGACGGCCTGCGGCATCGTCGCGCCGATCGCGTCCGCCAGCGCCATGACCGTGAAGCCGGAACTGCTCGTGCTCGCCACGGGTTCGGGCTCGCTGATCTTCTCGCACGTCAACGACGGCGGATTCTGGCTGATCAAGGAGTATTTCGGCATGACCGTGGGTCAGACGTTCAAGACCTGGTCGCTGCTGGAAACGATTATTTCGCTGCTCGGGCTGGGCCTCACGTTCGCCCTCGCAGTGGTGGTGTGATACTGGAGCCGTAGATGATTCTGATTGCAATGGGCGTGTCGGGCGCGGGCAAGACGCGCATCGGCGAGATGCTGGCCGAGCGCCTGCACTGCGCCTTCACCGACGGCGACGCCTTCCACAGCGAAGCCAACAAGAAGAAGATGCACGACGGCATCCCCCTCACCGACGACGACCGCTGGCCGTGGCTGCGCACGATCCGCGCGGCGATCGAGGAAAAGCAGCGCGCGCACGAGACGGCCGTGTTCACGTGCTCGTCGCTCAAGCGCTCGTATCGCGACGTCCTGCGCGGCACTGACCGCGACGTGTGCTTCGTCTATCTGCGCGGCACGTTCGAGGTGCTGCGCGAGCGGCTCGCCACGCGCACGGGCCACTTCTTCGACCCGTCGCTGTTGCAGAGCCAGCTCGAGACGCTCGAAGAGCCGGGCGCCGACGAAGCGATCGTGGTGAGTATCGAACTCACGCCCGGGCAGATCGTCGACGAGGTGATGAGGCAGATGGAGGCGCGCCGCAATCCGGCGCCGTGATTGCGCGTTCTTCGTGTTTTGCTGCCGCGAACGCGGCGGCCGTAAACGAAAAAGCGCCCGATTGAATCGGGCGCTTTTTTTATGGCGTTGCGGCGGCGACTACGAAATCCGCTTCGCCAGTTCCGCCGCCTTGCCGACGTACGACGCGGGCGTCATGTCGAGCAGGCGCCGTTTCGCGTCGTCGGGAATCGCGAGGCCGCTCACGAACGTCTGCAGCGCCTCGCGCGTGATGCCCTTGCCGCGCGTGAGTTCCTTCAGTTGTTCGTACGGATTCTCGATGCCGTAGCGGCGCATGACGGTCTGCACCGGCTCGGCCAGCACTTCCCACGTGGCGTCGAGGTCTTCGTTCAGGCGCTGCGGGTTCACTTCGAGCTTGTCGAGGCCGCGGATCAGCGCGTCGTAGGCGAGCAGCGAATAGCCGAACGCGACGCCGATGTTGCGCAGTACCGTCGAGTCGGTCAGGTCGCGCTGCCAGCGCGAGACCGGCAGCTTCTCGGCGAGGTGGCGCAGCGTGGCGTTCGCGAGGCCGAGATTGCCTTCCGAGTTCTCGAAGTCGATCGGGTTGACCTTGTGCGGCATCGTCGACGAACCGATCTCGCCGGCCTTCGTCTTCTGTTTGAAGTAGCCGAGCGAGATGTAGCCCCAGACGTCGCGGTCGAGGTCGAGCAGGATCGTGTTCGCGCGCGCGACGGCGTCGAACAGTTCGGCCATGTAGTCGTGCGGCTCGATCTGGATCGTGTACGGGTTGAACGTGAGCTTCAGGCGCTGTTCGACGACGTTCTTCGAGAACGCTTCCCAGTCGAATTCCGGATACGCCGAGAGGTGCGCGTTGAAGTTGCCGACCGCGCCGTTCATCTTGCCGAGCAGTTCGACCTTCTCGATGCGCTCGATCGCGCGCGCGAGGCGCGCCGCGACGTTGGCGATTTCCTTGCCGAGCGTGGTCGGGCTCGCGGGCTGGCCGTGCGTGCGCGAGAGCATGGGCTGGTCGGCCTGCGCGTGCGCGAGCTTGACGAGCCGTTGATGCACCGAGCGCAGCGCCGGCAGGATCACGTGCTCGCGCGCGCCCGCGAGCATCAGGCCGTGCGACGTGTTGTTGATGTCTTCCGACGTACACGCGAAATGGATGAACTCGCTCGCGCGCTCCAGTTCCGGCTGGCCCTTCACCGACTCCTTGAGCCAGTATTCGACGGCCTTCACGTCGTGGTTCGTCACGCGCTCGATGTCCTTGATGCGCGCGGCGTCGTGCGCCGTGAAGTTCTCGGCGAGCTTGAGCAGGAACTGCTCCGAGGCTTCCGAGAAGCGCGGCACTTCCGCGAAACCGGCCTGCGAGAGCGCGATCAGCCAGTGGATTTCCACGGTTACGCGGTGGCGCATGAACGCGGCTTCCGAGAGCCAGTCGCGCAGGGCTTCGGTTTTCGAGGCGTAGCGGCCGTCGAGCGGAGAGAGCGCGGTGAGCGCGAAGAGGGTATCGGGACGAGTGTCGGACATGATGGGGACGTAACGCCGGACGTTACGCTCGGTTGGCAGTCGGTTGCGGTCAGCCAGGAGACGGCGGAAACGCAAGATTTTATCACCTCGCCGACAGCCGCCCACGGCGAGCCTGCCTGTGTCGGCGCGAGGGGCGCCGTGCGGTGCTCCGTCGCGATTCCGTCGTGCGTGGCGCGGCGCAGGCTTTCCGCGGTCCGCCCCGGCGACCGGGGCGTCGTGGCGGTCGGCACCCGAAACCGCGCTGGCCACGGCTTCCTTGCGGGACCGCGCGCAAGCGGGGGAAAATCCCGCCGCAGCCGCCCGCCCCGGCTTGCGCGGGCCTAGAATGCGGACTTCTCATCCGCTTCCTGGCTTCGCATGGAACTCAAATGGCTCGAAGATTTCGTTTCGCTTGCGGAGACGCATAGTTTCAGCCGCTCGGCCGAACTGCGCCATGTGACGCAGCCCGCGTTCTCGCGCCGCATCCAGGCGCTCGAGGCGTGGCTCGGCACGGAGCTGATCGATCGATCGGTCTATCCGACCCGCCTCACGGCGGCAGGCCAGGTCTTCTACGAGCAGGCGCTCGCCATGCTCTCGCAGTTCCACGAGGCGCGCACGCTATTGCGCGGTCATACCGCCACGCCCGCCGCGACCATCGAATTCGCGGTGCCGCACACGCTCTCGCTCACCTTGTTTCCGCGCTGGCTGCAGCGCATCGAGGCGAAGCTCGGCCGCATCCACACGCGCCTGCGCGCGCTGAACGTCCACGACGCGGTGCTCTCGCTCGTGGAGGGCGGCTGCGATCTCGTGATGGGTTATCACCACCCGAGCCACCCCGTGACGCTCGACCCCGCGCGCTACGACACGCTCACGCTGGGCATCGAGTCGATCAGCCCGTACTCCGCGCCGCAGCGCGCGGGACGTGCGCGCTACACGCTGCCCGGTACGCCCGACGCGCCCGCGCCCTATCTGTCCTATACGCCGAATGCGTACCTGGGTCGCATGACCGAGGTGATCGTCGCCAATGCGCCGGCGCGGCTCTATCTGGACCGTGTCTACGAGACCGATATGGCCGAAGGCCTCAAGGCGATGACGCTGGCCGGTCACGGCATCGCGTTCCTGCCGCACAGCGCCGTCGAAGACGCCGTCGCCCAGGGCGAACTGATTCGCCTGGACCGCGGCACGCGCGGCGTGCCGGAAGGCCAGTTCACGCTCGACATGGAAATCCGCCTCTACCGCGACAAGCTCGCGACGCAAGGCGACGATGCGCGCCAGGCGCTCCTGCGCGAGCTGTGGGATGCCGTGAGCGCCGAGCTCGCGCAGCGCTAGAGCGCAGCGGCGCAAGGGCAGCCGGCCTGGCCGACGAACTCAGGAAGCGGCATCCATCGAATATCCGTCGACCGCGCTGGCCATGCCGTGCGCGGCATGGCCGTTGCTGTCGCATCGACATCGCCCGGTCGTATTTCGCGCGCAGCGACGATGACATCGCACTCAGGTCGCTGCGGCCGGCAACGCTGAAACACGAGCCCGCGACACGTTTTTTCGATTTCAAAGACGTTATGCACGAAAAGCATAACGGGATGAACAAACGGCATTGGATTTCACGTGGGCGTTTTCTGACAATGGCACCACTTGTTCCATCGGAGCGTTCATGTCATCCCAACCGCAGTCGGTTCCCTCCTATCTCCACGCTGACGACCTCGGCCCCTGGGGCAACTATCTTCGTCAGGTCGATCGCGTCGCGCCGTATCTCGGCTCGCTTTCGCGCTGGCTCGAAACGCTCAAGCGTCCGAAGCGCATCCTGATCGTCGACGTGCCCATCGAGCTCGACAACGGCACCGTCGCACACTTCGAAGGCTATCGTGTCCAGCACAACGTTTCGCGTGGTCCCGGCAAGGGCGGCGTGCGTTATCACCAGGACGTTACGCTCTCCGAAGTAATGGCGCTCTCCGCGTGGATGTCGGTGAAGAACGCTGCGGTGAACGTGCCGTACGGCGGCGCGAAGGGCGGCATCCGCGTCGATCCGCGCGCGCTTTCGCGCGGCGAGCTCGAGCGCGTGACGCGCCGCTACACGAGCGAAATCGGCATCATCATCGGACCGAATACCGACATTCCCGCGCCGGACGTCAACACGAACGAGCAGATCATGGCGTGGATGATGGACACCTACTCGATGAACCAGGGCCAGACGGCCACGGGCGTCGTGACGGGCAAGCCCATCACGCTCGGCGGTTCGCTCGGCCGCCGCGAAGCGACGGGCCGCGGCGTGTTCGTCGTCGGCTGCGAAGCGGCGCGCCGCACCGGCCTTTCGATCGAAGGCGCACGCGTGGCCGTGCAGGGCTTCGGCAACGTGGGCGGCATCGCCGCGCGCCTGTTCCAGGAAGCGGGTGCGAAGGTCGTCGCCGTGCAGGACCATACGGGCTCGCTCTACAAGTCGGGTGGCATCAACGCCGGGGCGCTGCTCGAGCACGTCGCGAAGACGGGCGGCGTGGCGGGCTTCGCGGGCGCCGAAGTGATGGCGAACGACGAGTTCTGGAGCGTCGAAACCGACATCCTGGTTCCGGCCGCGCTGGAAAACCAGATCACCGAAAAGAACGCGGGCAAGATCCGCACGAAGATCATCGTGGAAGGCGCGAACGGCCCGACCACGACGGCAGCCGACGACATCCTGCACGACAAGGGCATTCTCGTGATCCCCGACGTGGTGGCGAATGCGGGCGGCGTGACCGTTTCGTACTTCGAGTGGGTGCAGGACTTCTCGAGCTTCTTCTGGACCGAGAACGAGATTAACGAACGTCTCGAGCGCGTGATGCGCGAAGCGTTCACTGCGGTGTGGCAGGTCTCGAGCGAGCAGAAGGTCTCGATGCGTACCGCGGCGTTCATCGTTGCATGTAAGCGCATTCTGATGGCGCGCGAAATGCGCGGCCTGTACCCCTGATTGCAAACGTGATCGCGTCGCGCGCGAGCGGGTGAGGCGCGCAATGCAATGACGAAATAGCGGCAGTTTTTGCGCCGCACACCAAGGCGCAGCGAAGGCGGACGTCCTCCACGAGGGGGCGTCCGCCTTCGCACGTTCGGGCCCGGGAAAAAGCGGCTCCCGCGCGACCAGCGGCGGCGCGAAAAAGCGTTGTGCCAGGGTCACTCTTCATTCTTTCAGAATAATTACTTTGCTACACTGGCCGCGGTTCTAGCCATGGAGATAAAAATGCCAATCAAAAAGACCGCCGCCGCTCTCGCACTCTTCGGTTTCGTTGCCACCGGCGCTTTCGCGCAGGACTCGGGCACGCTCAAGAAGATCAAGGACACGGGCGTCATCTCGCTCGGCCACCGCGAGTCGTCGATTCCCTTTTCGTACTATGACGACAAGCAGAACGTGATCGGTTATTCGCAGGACTACGCAGAGAAGATCGTCGAGGCAGTCAAGCAGAAGCTGAACATGCCCAACCTGAAGGTCAAGCTCGTTCCCATCACGTCGCAGAACCGCATTCCTCTCGTGCAGAACGGCACGGTCGACATCGAATGCGGCTCGACCACGAACAACGCCGAGCGTCAGCAGCAGGCCGCCTTCTCGAACACGATTTTCGTGATCGGCACGCGCCTCATGACGAAGAAGGATTCGGGCGTCAAGGACTTCGCCGACCTGAAGGGCAAGACCGTCGTGACGACGGCGGGCACGACGTCCGAGCGCCTCCTGCGCAAGATGAACCAGGACAAGAACATGGGCATGAACATCATCAGCGCGAAGGACCATGGCGAGTCGTTCATGACGCTCTCCACGGGCCGCGCGGTGGCGTTCATGATGGACGACGCGCTACTCGCGGGCGAGCGCGCCAAGTCGAACAATCCGGGCGACTTCGTGATCGTGGGCCAGCCGCAGTCGCGCGAGGCATACGGCTGCATGATGCGCAAGAACGACCCCGAGTTCAAGAAGGTCGCCGACGACGCCATCGCCAAAGTGCAGACCTCGAGCGAGGCGACGGCGATCTACAAGAAGTGGTTCGAGTCGCCGATTCCGCCGAAGGGCCTCAACCTGAACTTCCCGATGAGCGACGACATGAAGGCGCTGTTCAAGAACCCGAACGACAAGGCCATCGACTAAAACGGCCTCGCCGGTCGGCTAGCGTTTAGCACGGAACGGAAGAAGCGCTGCTTCTTCCGTTCTTTTTGTTGGAGTCTCTTCATGTCCTACCACTGGAACTGGGGCATCTTGCTCAGCCCGGTCTCGACGGGCGAACCCACCACGTATCTCGGCTGGCTCCTCTCGGGCCTCTGGGTGACCGTCTCGGTGTCGCTGTGCGCGTGGGTGATCGCGCTCGTCGTCGGGTCGTTCTTCGGCGTGCTGCGCACGATGCCGAACAAATTTCTCGCGGGCGCCGGCACGGTTTACGTGGCGATCTTCCGCAATATTCCACTCATCGCGCAGTTCTTCATCTGGTACTTCGTGCTGCCGGAAATCGTGCCGCAGTCGCTCGGCACGGCGTTCAAGCAGTTGCCGCCCGGCGTGCAGTTCTTCTCGGCGTCGGTCGTGTGTCTCGGGCTCTTTACCGCGGCGCGCGTGTGCGAGCAGGTGCGCTCGGGCATCAACGCGCTGCCGCGTGGCCAGCGCGCCGCCGGGCTCGCGATGGGCTTCACGCAGTGGCAGACGTACCGCTACGTGCTGCTGCCCGTCGCGTACCGGATCATCGTGCCGCCGCTCACGTCCGAGTTCCTCAACATCTTCAAGAACTCGGCGGTCGCCTCGACGATCGGCTTGCTCGATCTGTCCGCCCAGGCGCGCCAGCTCGTCGACTACACGGCGCAGACCTATGAGTCGTTCATCGCGGTCACGCTCGCTTACGTGCTGATCAATCTCGTCGTCATGACGCTCATGCGCTGGGTCGAGGCGAAGTCGCGTCTGCCCGGCTACATCGGAGGCAAGTGATGCATCACTTCGACTGGAGCGGCATTCCGGGCGCGCTGCCGACGCTGTGGACGGGCGCGATCGTCACCTTCAAGATCACGTTGTGCGCGATCGTGATCGGCATTCTCTGGGGCACGTTGCTCGCCCTCATGCGGCTCTCGAACGTGAAGCCGCTCGAATGGTTCGCGAAGGGCTACGTCACGGTTTTCCGTTCGATCCCGCTCGTCATGGTCCTGCTGTGGTTCTTCCTGATCGTGCCGCAGGTGCTGCAGAATCTGCTCGGCCTCTCGCCTGACATCGACATTCGCCTGGCCTCCGCAATGGTTGCGTTCTCGCTCTTCGAGGCCGCGTATTATTCGGAGATCATTCGCGCGGGCATTCAGGCGGTGCCGCGCGGGCAGGTGAACGCTTCGTTCGCGCTCGGCATGCGCTACGGCCAGGCCATGCGCTATGTGGTGCTGCCGCAGGCATTCCGCGCAATGGTGCCGCTGCTGCTCACGCAGGCCATCGTGCTCTTTCAGGACACCTCGCTCGTGTACGTGATCAGCCTCGCGGACTTCTTCCGCACGGCCACCAATATCGGCGACCGTGACGGAACGATGGTCGAGATGGTACTGTTCGCGGGCGCGTGTTATTTCGTGATTTGCGTGGTCGCGTCGAGCCTTGTAAAAGGTCTTCAGAAAAAGGTCGCAAGATGATTTCAATCAAGAACGTTTCGAAGTGGTACGGCCAGTTCCAGGTGCTGACCGACTGCACGACGGAAGTGAAGAAGGGCGAGGTCGTGGTGGTGTGCGGGCCCTCGGGCTCGGGCAAATCCACGCTCATCAAGACCGTCAACGGGCTCGAACCGTTCCAGCAGGGCGAAATCCTCGTGAACGGCGAGTCGGTGGGCGACAAGCGCACCAATCTCTCGAAGCTGCGCTCGAAGGTCGGCATGGTGTTCCAGCACTTCGAGCTGTTCCCGCATCTGTCGATCACCGAAAATCTCACGCTCGCGCAGATCAAGGTGCTCGGCCGCGGCAAGGACGAGGCGACGCAAAAGGGCTTGAAGCTGCTCGACCGCGTGGGCCTGCGCGCGCACGCGGACAAGTTTCCGGGGCAGCTTTCGGGCGGCCAGCAGCAGCGCGTGGCGATCGCGCGCGCGTTGTCGATGGATCCGATCGCGATGCTGTTCGACGAGCCGACCTCGGCGCTCGACCCCGAGATGATCAACGAGGTGCTCGACGTGATGGTGGAACTCGCCCAGGAAGGCATGACCATGATGTGCGTGACGCACGAAATGGGCTTCGCGAAGAAGGTCGCGCATCGCGTGATCTTCATGGACCAGGGCGTCATCGTCGAGGACGACAGAAAGGAAGCCTTCTTCGCCAGTCCGAAGTCCGATCGCGCGAAGGACTTTCTCGCGAAGATCTTGCACTGAGGTTGCGGCGCCGCATGCAACGCAGATGCAAAAAAGCCGCGCCCGATGCGCGGCTTTTTCGTTTCGGCCGGCGACGTGCGCGATAACGCGCGCGTTCCACTCGTCCTTCGCTCGCCTTCATTCGCCCCAGGTTTGCAAGGCCGCCACGGCCTCCGCGTCCACCTCGCCTGGTCGCGCCGCCCCACGCGCCGCGCTTGCGGAAGCGTCGAGCGAAGGATTGGCGAGCTTGTCGAGCACCTTCTGCGGCACCGGCACGCTTGTCTGCGCAATCACTTCGCCGTGCTGGAACATCAGCAGGTCGCCGGGCGCGAAGCGCGTCCAGACTTCGTTGTCGGTGAGCGGCGCGGTGGCGATAACGGCCACGCGGTCCTCGGGCGTCGTGTACTTGGCGAAGTCGATGGAAACGTCGGCGTCGACGAGATGCGCGGTCGAGAACGGCCAGCGGCGCACGAGATAGTAGAGGTGCGTCGAGCAGTGCGCGAACAGCGCCTGGCCGTTCGACATCAGGAAATTGAACACGCCGAACTGCGTGATTTCGCGCGTGAGCGACTCAAGCGCGGCGAACAACTCGTCGAGCGGGGGCTGCGCGCCGGGGAACGCCTTGCGCAGGCCCTGCAGCAGCATGCAGAACGCGCGTTCGCTATCGGTCGTACCGACGGGCTGATACACGCCCGATATCACCGGGTTGAAGTCCTGCAGGTCGCCGTTGTGCGCGAAAATCCAGTGCCGGCCCCACAGCTCGCGCTGGAACGGATGACTATTCTCGAGCGCGCAGTTGCCTTGCGTGGCCTTGCGGATGTGCGCGATGGTATTGCGCGACTTGATCGGATAGTGCTTGACCATCTCGGCGATGGGCGAGCGCGCCGAAGCTTCGTTGTCGATGAAGAGGCGGCAGGCCTTGTCCTCGAAGAACGCGATGCCCCAGCCGTCGGCGTGGTGATCGGTGGCGCCGCCGCGCGCCGCGAATCCTGTGAAGGAGAACGTGACGTCCGTTGGCGCGGCGCAGTTCATTCCGAGTAGTTGGCACATGGTGCTGATGGTGCGTGATGCGGCTGAGGCGGCAGACGTGACCGGCCGTCGACCCGGTACAATAATGATTTCCCAAGCATATCACCGGCCTGCGGGGCGCCAATACGAAATTTGTCGGATGCATTGCAGGCCTGTATCGAAGGGCTCGCTGCCGTCGCGAATTGTCGTGCGCACGCGACGGTGCGCTCAGCGCTTGCGCCATTTCGCATCGGCCGGGGCGGCGCTTTTCGCGTGATATGCCCGGAATGCCCGGCTGCTTTCGCGCGAGCGCGCCGCCGTCCGTTCCGCCGTCCATTTTCTAGCCGCGCCAGATTCCTGCCATGAACGCTTCTTCCCCCACGACTCTCACGCTCGCCCGCCCCGACGACTGGCATCTGCACGTGCGCGACGGCGCGATGCTCTCCGCGGTGCTGCCGCATACGGCGCGCCAGTTCGGCCGCGCGATCATCATGCCGAACCTCAAGCCGCCCGTCACGACGACGGAGCAGGCCGCGGCCTATCGCGAGCGCATTCTTGCGGCGCTGCCGGCGGGCTCGACGTTCGAGCCGCTGATGACGCTCTATCTCACCGACAACACGCCGCCCGAGGAAATCCGCCGCGCGAAGGCCAGCGGTTTCGTGCACGGCGTGAAGCTGTATCCGGCGGGCGCGACCACGAACTCGGACGCCGGCGTGACCGATATCCGGAAGTGCGCGAAAACGCTCGAGGCGATGCAGGAAGTGGGCATGCCGCTCCTCGTTCACGGTGAAGTGACGAGCGCCGACATCGACCTGTTCGACCGCGAGAAGGTCTTCATCGACCGCGTGATGATTCCGGCGCGCCGCGACTTTCCGGCGCTCAAGGTGGTGTTCGAGCACATCACGACGAAAGACGCCGTCGACTACATCCGCGCCGATCACGCCGCGCCGGGCCTGCTCGGCGCGACGATCACGGCGCATCACCTGCTCTACAACCGCAACGCGATTTTCCAGGGCGGCATCCGTCCGCACTATTACTGTCTGCCCGTGCTCAAGCGCGAGACGCATCGCGTGGCGCTCGTGGAGGCGGCGACCTCGGGCGATCATCGGTTCTTCCTCGGCACCGACAGCGCGCCGCACCCGAAGGGGCTGAAGGAGCACGCGTGCGGCTGCGCGGGCTGCTACACGGCGCTGCACGCGCTCGAGCTCTACGCCGAAGCCTTCGACAACGCGGGCGCGCTCGACAAGCTCGAGGGCTTCGCGAGCTTCTACGGCGCGGACTTCTACGGCCTGCCGCGCGCGACCGAAACGGTCACGCTGCGCCGCGAGACGTGGACGCTGCCCGCCGAGGTCGTTGCGGGCGACACGCCCGTCGTGCCGCTGCGCGGGGGCGAGTCGATCGCCTGGAAGCTCGTCTGAGCGTGGCGGGGCGGGGGATGGCTGCGGGCGCAACGGGGGCGCCGGTCGTTGCGACCGCATCGGCGCGCGCCGCTCGCCGGACCTCGTCGGGCAGTTTCGCCGACATCGACTGGGCGCGGCCGTGGTTCGCGCAGCACGAGGCGCGCGGCCGCCGCTGGCAGCAGGCCGCGCTGGCAGGATATGCGGCCTGGCTCGGCGAGCTGAACGCCGATGCGCGCGCCGCCGCCCAAAGCACGGGCTGCGGCGAGCCGCTTCGCTTCATCGCGCAGGACGACCTGCCCGAAGGCACGGCCTACGAGGCGCATATCGCCGCGACGGGCTGCGTGCCGACGCGCCACAACCTTCACGACTTCTTCAACGCGCTGGCCTGGTTCGCGTTTCCGCGCATCAAGTCGACGCTGAACGCGCGCCAGGCCGCGGCGCTCGACGTGCTGGGCGTCGGCCCGACGCGCGGCGGCGTGCGCGACGCGCTCACGCTGTTCGACGAGAACGCGGTGTTGTACGCGTCGTCGGACGCGGGGCTCGTCGCGGCGCTGCGCGACTTCGACTGGCGCGCGCTGTTCGTGACGGGGCGCAGCGGCTGGGAAGCGGCCTTCGAGGAAACGATCGGCGAGGCGCGCTGCGAAGTCCGCGTGATCGGGCATGCATTGCTTGAAAAGCTGATCGCGCCCTATACGGCGTGCACGGCGCATGCATGGGTCGTCGAGGTGCCCGACGCGTATTTCACCTGGCCGCGCGCGCTGCGCAACGCCTACCTCGACGAGATCGTGAGCGCGACGCTCGCCGCCGATGCCGTGCTCAACGGACGCAGCTTCGCGCCGTTGCCGGTCCTGGGTATTCCGGGCTGGTGGGCGCAGAACGAGGACCCGGCGTTTTACGACGACGTCACGGTCTTTCGCGGCGGCCGACGCGCCCGCTGAAAGCGCGGCCGTGATCGATCCGGCTCCGGCCGCGGCGCGCCTCGTCGTGCTAAGATCGCGCCTCGCAAAGCAGGCCAGGCAGTCGCGGCCCCGAGGTTTCGGCCAAAGGGGGCGAGGAAAGTCCGGACTCCACAGGGCAGGGTGATGGCTAACGGCCATCCGTGGCGACACGCGGAACAGGGCAACAGAGAACAGACCGCCGATGGCCCGATTTCGGTCGGGATCAGGCAAGGGTGAAACGGTGCGGTAAGAGCGCACCGCGTCTGCGGCGACGCAGACGGCACGGCAACCTCCACCCGGAGCAATTCCAAGTAGGCAGGCGCGCATCTACGGATGCAGGACGGGGCCCCCGTCTCGTCTGCGGGTAGGAAGCTTGAGCGCGTCAGCAATGGCGCGCCTAGAGGAATGGCTGCCACGCGCGGCGCGTTTTCGGACGCGGCGCGTGCACAGAATCCGGCTTATCGGCCTGCTTTGCCGCTCCATTCATGTTGCACAGACGATAAAAAGCCGGCGCGGTTCATCGAACCGCGCCGGCTTTTTTCATTCTCGTCAGGCCGCGACGATCTCGAACGTATGCGTGATCTCGGCGGTCTTGCCGATCATGATCGACGCCGAGCAGTACTTGTCGTGCGACAGGTTGATCGCGCGTTCGACGGTGGTCGGATTCAGGTTCTTGCCGGTCACGGTGAAATGAAAGTGGATCTTCGTGAAGACCTTCGGATCTTCGCTCGCGCGCTCGGCCTTCAGCGTCACGCTGCAGCCGCTCACTTCCTGGCGGCTTTTCTTGAGGATCAGCACCACATCGTAGGCCGTGCAGCCGCCCGTGCCGAGCAGCACCATTTCCATGGGCCGCGGCGCAAGGTTGTGGCCGCCGCCTTCCGGGGCGCCGTCCATGTTGACGAGGTGGCCGCTGCCTGTTTCGGCTGCGAACGCCATGCCGTCGTGGCCCATCCAGCTAACTTTGCATTCCATGCGTGTGCCCCCGCGCAGTTTCTTGATTCAGACGGCATTGTAGCCCGCGACTTACTGGTATGTCCGGGGAGGACATGGCGACGCGCGCCCGACACATTACGGTTGAATGGTGCGGTGCGGCACCTGTCGTGCGCGGCCGATCTCGCTGCGAAATTAGGGATTTTGCTCTAGTCGAAACGCATGATTCACGTGAGCAAATTTCTATGTCAGTGATTATTAAGGACTTTATTGCGCATTCGATGACGTTTTGGCGTTTCGTATTGTGGTTTTCGATTTCGCAATGCAAATGTCCTTGCGTCGCACAAGATCGATCCGTATAATTTTTCACATTGGTTGTCGTGCTTCACGACACCTCAGCATGTCTCCTCCACCCTCCTCCAAAAGGTGGATTAAGCCCGAACAAACGCGTTCGGGCTTTTTTTCGTCCAGCGTCGTCGTTTCGGCCCGTCTAGCGCAAATTTTGACGCGTGGCCAATTTTCCCTTTATAATCCAAGGTTTCCCGCATCCATGCCCGCGGGAAGGCCGGGGTAACCCGGAACAGGGAGAGCCTGCGCCGGCGCCAACGAGCGTCACCTTACAAGCAGGACGAAACAGGGCACAGCATATTTTTTGGATCGATCATGAAGACTTTTTCCGCCAAGGCACATGAAGTGCAGCGCGAATGGTACGTGATTGACGCGACGGATAAGGTTCTCGGCCGTGTCGCCAGCGAAGTGGCACGCCGTCTTCGCGGCAAGCACAAGCCTGAGTTCACCCCGCACGTCGACACGGGTGATTTCATCATCATCATCAACGCCGGCAAGCTGAAGGTCACGGGCAACAAGACGACCGACAAGAAGTACTACCGTCACTCGGGCTACCCGGGCGGTATCTACGAAACGACGTTCGGCAAGATGCAGGAACGCTTCCCGGGCCGCGCGCTCGAGAAGGCCGTGAAGGGCATGCTGCCGAAAGGCCCGCTCGGCTACGCGATGATCAAGAAGCTGAAGGTCTACGCAGACGCAACGCATCCGCACTCGGCGCAACAGCCGAAGGCGCTCGAGATCTAAGGGGAGCCCACATGATCGGTAACTGGAATTACGGTACGGGCCGCCGCAAGAGCGCCGTCGCTCGTGTCTTCATCAAGTCGGGCAAGGGCGATATCGTCGTCAACGGCAAGCCCATCGCCGACTACTTCTCGCGCGAAACGTCGCTCATGATCGTGCGTCAGCCGCTGGAGCTCACGAGCCACGGCACGACGTTCGACATCAAGGTGAACGTGACGGGCGGCGGCGAAACGGGCCAGGCCGGCGCGGTTCGCCACGGCATCACGCGCGCGCTGATCGACTACGACGCGACGCTCAAGCCGGCACTGTCGAACGCTGGCTTCGTCACCCGCGACGCACGTGAAGTGGAACGTAAGAAGGTCGGTTTCCACAAGGCACGCCGCCGCAAGCAGTTCTCGAAGCGTTAATTTCACGTTGGCGCTTTGGCCCGTGCTCCTCGCGGAGTGCGGTGCCGTTGCAAAAGCCGTCCGCGCTTTCCTGCGCCGGGCGGCTTTTTCGTTTTGTCGGCGTATTCCGGGCATGCTGCGCACGCTGCGGCAGTCTGGAGAAACCCTTGATTTTGTGGGCTTAAGCACGATATCAGGAAGAGCCCTACAATAACGGCTAGAAGCTTTTTTGGAGAGTTCGAATGAGCGCTGTCACCGAAACTATCGCGACCGAAATGCCCGATCCCTTCGTTTTCACCGAAGCAGCGGCTGACAAGGTCAAGCAACTGATCGACGAGGAAGGCAACCCGGAACTGAAGCTGCGCGTATTCGTGCAGGGCGGCGGCTGTTCGGGCTTCCAGTATGGATTCACGTTTGACGAGACGATCAACGAAGACGACACCGTGATGAACCGCAACGGCGTCCAGCTCTTGATCGACTCGATGAGCTATCAATATCTCGTCGGCGCCGAGATCGACTACAAGGACGATCTGAACGGCGCGCAGTTCGTCATCAAGAACCCGAACGCGAGCACCACCTGTGGTTGCGGTTCGTCGTTCTCGGTCTGATCGGGCGAGTTGGCTGCAATGAAAAACGGGGCTTCGGCCCCGTTTTTCATGGGTGCGGCGAGCGGGCGCTCAACGCGGATACATCGCTCCCAGCACGCGCTCGCCCGCCGCGCCCGTCACGGCCGCGAGGTTGCCTGGCTCGCGAGCCAGGCAGCGCATCGCGAGCCACGCGAAGGCGAGCGGCTCCACCTGATGCGGCGGCACGCCAAGCACCTCGGTCGTCGCGACCGGCACGCCCGCCACGCCACCCGTTTCGAGCGCCTTCTGCAGCGCTGCCATCAACACAGGATTGCGCGCGCCGCCTCCGCACACGTAGGCGGCGCGGCAATCGCTCGCATGGCGCTCGATCTCGCGCACCACGCTTACCGCGGTCAGCCCGACGAGCGTGGCCTGCACATCCGCAGGCGAGAGCGCTTTGAAGCCCCTGAGCTTTTCGTCGAGCCACTGCCCGTTGAAGAGATCGCGGCCCGTGCTCTTGGGCGGCTGCTGCTCGAAAAACGGCTCGTCGAGCAGGACATTCAGAAGCGGCTGATGCAGATTGCCGCTCGCCGCGAACCTGCCGTTCTCGTCGTAGGGCTTGCCCAGATGCCGTTCGGCCCAGAGGTCGAGCAGCGCGTTGGCCGGGCCGCAGTCGAAGCCGCGCACGGCGCCCGTCGCCGAAAGCACCGTGATGTTGCTGATGCCGCCCAGGTTGCAGACCACGCGCGTTTCCTGGCGCGAGCCGAAGACGGTTGCGTGAAACGCGGGCACGAGCGGCGCGCCCTGGCCGCCCGAGGCGACGTCGCGGCTGCGGAAGTCGGCGATGACGTCGATATGCGTGAGCTCCGCGAGCAGCGCCGGATTCTGGATCTGCACCGTGTAGCCCTTTTCGGGCCGATGCCGCACGGTCTGGCCGTGCGCGCCGATCGCCCGCACGCCGTTGACGGAAAGGTTGCCCGCGCGCAGCAACTCGTGACAGCACACCGCGTAGCGCGCCGCCAGCGCATTGCCGGCGAGCGCTTCGCGTTCGATTTCGTTCTCGCCCGGCTGCTGCAGCGAAAACAGCGCCTCGCGCAGCCCCTGCGCGAACCCGACGAACGCCTCGGCCAGCACCACCGGCCGCTGGCCCGTCTCGAAGCGCACGGCGACGCCGTCCACGCCGTCCATGCTGGTGCCCGACATCAGGCCCAAATACACGCCGTCGGCGGCGTGTGCGCTCTCGTTTCGTGCGTCGCGTGGCGCCACGTTGTGCTCCTCTCTCGAATTCGGATTCCGTGCCCTGCCGGAGATTATCGGGGCAATGCCCTTCAAGCGTAAGCCGAAAGGCGGACGGTTGCGCGCCTTGCCGGGACCCGTGGCGCGGCGGTTCGCGAAGCGGGGCGATGCGAGCGCCGCGCGCGAGACCGGCAAACGTCGGCCAGGCGAGTCGAATCACGTAAAATTGCGTTCTAGCCTCCGACTTAACGACAGAATCGATCGAGCATGAGCACCGAGTCCACTCCCAACAGCGGCGCAAAAGACGCCTTTCCGGTCACCGACGAAGTCCGTCACGCGCTTGCCGTCACGAAGCGCGGCGTCGACGAATTGCTGATCGAAGCAGAATTCGAGCAGAAGCTCGCCCGCAGCGCGGCCACCGGCACGCCGCTGCGCATCAAGCTCGGCCTCGATCCGACCGCGCCCGACATCCACATCGGCCACACGGTCGTGCTCAACAAGATGCGCCAGTTGCAGGATCTCGGCCACACCGTGATCTTCCTGATCGGCGACTTCACTTCGCTGATCGGCGACCCGTCGGGCCGCAACGCCACGCGCCCGCCGCTCACGCGCGAGCAGATCGAATCGAACGCGAAAACGTATTTCGAGCAGGCCGCGCTCGTGCTCGACCGCGAAAAGACCGAGATCCGCTACAACAGCGAATGGTCGATGCCGCTCGGCGCCGACGGCATGATCAAGCTCGCGTCGCGCTACACGGTCGCGCGCATCCTGGAGCGCGAGGACTTCACGAAGCGTTTCCAGAGCGGCGTGCCGATCTCGATCCACGAATTCCTCTACCCGCTCATGCAGGGCTACGACTCGGTCGCGCTGAACGCCGATCTCGAACTCGGCGGCACGGACCAGAAGTTCAACCTGCTGGTGGGCCGCGAGCTGCAGAAGCAGTACGGGCAGGAGCAGCAGTGCATTCTGACGATGCCGCTGCTCGAAGGCCTGGACGGCGTCGAGAAGATGTCGAAGTCGAAGAACAACTACGTCGGCATCAGCGAAAAGCCGAACGACATGTTCGGCAAGCTCATGTCCATTTCCGACGTGCTGATGTGGCGTTACTTCACGCTGCTCTCGTTCCGTCCGATGGCGGAAATCGAGGGCTTCAGGCGCGAAATCGAGGCGGGCCGCAATCCGCGCGATTTCAAGGTGCTGCTCGCGCAGGAGATCGTCGCGCGCTTTCACTCGCAGGCCGACGCCGAACGCGCGCTCGAAGACTTCAACCATCGCGCGAAGGGCGGCGTGCCCGACGACATCGCGTCGGTGACGCTCGCGGGCGCGCCGCTCGCCATCGGCCAGTTGCTCAAGCAGGCGGGCCTCGTGCCGTCCACGAGCGAGGCGCTGCGCAACATCGAGCAGGGCGGCGTGAAGATCGACGGCGCCACCGTGTCCAACAAGGGCCTGAAGGTCGAGGCGGGCGAATTCGTCGTGCAGGTCGGCAAGCGCCGCTTCGCGCGCGTCACGCTCACCGCATGATCGCGCTGATCCAGCGCGTGCGCCGCGCCGACGTGCGCGTGGCGGACGGCGACGGCGAGCGCGTGACCGGCGCGATCGGCCAGGGGTTGCTCGCGCTCGTCTGCGCGGAGCGCGGCGACACCGAAGCCCAGGCCGACAAGCTGCTCGCGAAGCTGCTCGGCTATCGCGTGTTCAGCGACGCGGCGGGCAAGATGAATCTGAGCGTGCAGAACATCGACGGCAACGGCAAGGCCGGCGGCCTGCTGCTCGTCTCGCAGTTCACGCTGGCGGCGGACACCAACAGCGGCCTGCGCCCCAGTTTCACGCCGGCCGCGCCGCCCGACGAAGGGCGGCGTCTGTTCGACTACTTCGTCGCCGCCGCGCGCGCGAAGCATCCCGTGGTCGAGACGGGCGAGTTCGGCGCGGACATGCAGGTGTCGCTCGTCAACGACGGGCCCGTGACGTTCTGGCTCCAGGTGCGCAACTGAATCATGAACACGCAGATCCTCTTCATCCGCCACGGCGAAACGGCCTGGAACCGCATCAAGCGCATTCAGGGGCATATCGACATTCCGCTCGCCGAAAGCGGCATGGCCCAGGCGCAGCAGCTCGGCGCCCGGCTCGCGCAGGAAGCGCAGGCCGGTGCGCGGCTCGACGCGATCTGGTCGAGCGACCTGGTGCGCGCGCAACAGACCGCACAACCCGTCGCCGCGGCGCTCGGCTTGCCGGTGCAACTGGCCGAAGGCCTGCGCGAGCGCAACTACGGCGCGTTCCAGGGCCACGACAGCGACGAGATTTCCGGGCGCTTTCCCGACGAGTACGCGCACTGGCAAACGCGCGACCCCGGTTTCACGCCGCCCGAGGGCGAGTCGCAGCGCGAGTTCTATCATCGGGTGCTGCATGCG
The DNA here is from genome assembly GCF_900096975.1 of Paraburkholderia lycopersici. GTDB lineage: Bacteria > Pseudomonadota > Gammaproteobacteria > Burkholderiales > Burkholderiaceae > Paraburkholderia > Paraburkholderia lycopersici. The sequence continues at coordinate 226,015 of NZ_FMYQ01000001.1, read as the reverse complement.
CTGGAGCCGATTCTGGCGATGCATCCGGGCGGCCGCATTGCGTGCGTCGCGCACGGCGGCGTGCTCGACTGCGTGTACCGTTTCGCGAATGGCCTCGCGCTCGACGAGCCGCGCGCCTGGCCGCTTCTTAACACGAGCGTGAACGTCGTCGATTTCGAACGCGACGACTATGTGACGCAGGCGCGCGTCGTCGCATGGGGCGACGTGGCGCATCTGGGCGGCGTCAGCGCCGACGACGGTTTCAGGCGTACGCCCCAGCCGCGGTCATAAGCCCCCTCGGCAAGACGCACGGCGCTCTGCCGTGCGTCTTGCCCCTCCGCTGTGCCTTTCTCCGGTATCCGGTCCGCGCGCTCGCTGCGGCCCATCCCTTTTCTTTCCTGCGGCTTGCAGCCTCTTTCCAGAGCCCAACCACGAAATTAAGCGGCCTGCTAACATGGGGCGGCCATGGGCGCGTCGGCCGCCGGGCCATTTGTCCGGCCCGCGTTGACGAGGGACGCGCGCATCGCAAGCATGAGGCGGCGAGCCCAGGGTTGCATACGAACAGGTAGTTCCCAGAAAAGATCGCAGGAGAAAGTTCAATGACGTTCAAGCTTCACAAGCTGCTGCCGGTGAGCGCAGCAGTCGTGGCGTTCGCGGCGCTGTCGGGCAACGCGGCGGCCGATCAGGTCGTCAAGATCGGCCATGTCGGCCCGCTTACGGGCGGCTCGGCTCACCTGGGCAAGGACAACGAAAACGGCGCACGTCTCGCCGTCGAGGAAATCAACGCGAAGGGCCTCACGATCGGCGGCCAGAAGGTCACGCTCGCGCTCGACGCGCAGGATGACGCCGCCGACCCGCGCCAGGCGACCCAGGTCGCGCAGAAGCTCGTCGACGACAAGGTCGTGGCGGTCATCGGCCACCTGAATTCGGGGGCATCGATCCCGGCTTCGAAGATCTACAGCGACGCGGGCATCGTGCAGATCTCGCCGTCGTCGACCAATCCGTCGTACACGCTACAGGGCTTCAAGACCACCTACCGCGTGGTCGCGACCGACGCCCAGCAAGGCCCCGCGCTCGCCGACTACGCGGCGAAGAGCCTGAACGTGAAGACCGTGGCCGTGGTCGACGATTCGACTGCGTATGGTCAGGGTCTTGCGAACGAGTTCGAGAAGACGGCGAAGTCGCTCGGCATCAAGGTGCTCTCGCACGATGCGACGAACGACAAGGCCGTCGATTTCCGCGCCATTCTCACGAAGATCAAGGGCGAAAACCCCGACGCGATCATGTACGGCGGCATGGACGCCACCGGCGGCCCGTTCGCGAAGCAGGCGAGGCAGCTCGGCCTGCGCGCGAAGGTGCTCGCGGGCGACGGCGTCTGTACGGAAAGCCTCGCGCAGCTCGCGGGCGCGGCGACGGACAACGTCGTCTGCTCGCAGGCCGGCATGGCGGTCGAGCGCATGAACGGCGGCGCGGCGTTCGCCGCGAAGTACGAGAAGCGCTTCGGTCATCCGATCGAATTCGACGCGCCGTTCACGTATGACGCGGTGTACATCGTCGTCGACGCGATGAAACGCGCGAATTCCACCGACCACGCGAAGATCCTCGCGCAGATCCCGAGCACGGACTACAAGGGCGTGATCGGCGAGACGGCCTTCGATTCGAAGGGCGACCTCAAGCATGGTGTGATCTCGCTGTACAACTACAAGTCGGGCAAGAAGACGCTTCTCGACGTCGTGAAGATGTAAGCACCGAAGCGCGTCAACGCGCCGAAACGAAACGGCCAACCTGCGCGATGTCAGTTCAGGTTGGCCTTTTTTATGGCGTCGCGCTTATTGCGAGGGCTTTGCCGCCGCGCGCCTGCGCGCGCGTTTGGACACGCCGTTGACGAGCGCCCAGCGCAGCACCGGCGCAACCGTGCGCATGCCCGGCCGCACCATCGCGCGGCGCGCGAAGGCGAATGTGTCGAATCCGAGCATCTGCTGGGCGAACGGCGGCAAGAGGTCGATGCCCGCGTGGCGGATCAGCGCGCCGGCCGGCCGCATCGCCGGGCGTGGCGCGGGTGCGGCCATGAGCACGCGCACGACCTCGAACGTGCGGTCGCTGGCCACGAGCTCGGGTTGCATCGACCGTAGCCAGGCGGCGACTTCGGCGCGCGACCGGGGTACGTTCGTCGCGCCGAGCAGTTCGGCAATGCGGGCGACTTCGGCGTAGTACTGGTCCTGCGCATCGCCCGGCAACGCGGGGTTCACGTAGCGCAAATACGCGGCGAGAAAACTCGAGACTTCGGCTACGTGCACCCACGTGAGCAAGACGGGATCGCTTGCACGATAGGGGCGGCCGTCCGGCGCGGTACCGGTCACGGCGAGATGGATCGTCCTGACGCGCTCGATGAGCGCGAGCGCATCGGCGCGGCTGCCGTAGGTCGTGCCCGCAATGAAGGTCGCTGTGCGGCGCAGCCGCCCGAGTATGTCGGTGCGGAACGTGGAGTGGTCCCAGACACCCGCGAGCGCGAGCGGATGCAGCGCCTGCAGCAGGAGCGCGCTGATGCCGCCCGCCATCATCGCGGCGAAATCGGCGTGGACTTTCCAGCAAACGGCGTCGGGACCGAAGAGGCCCGGGTCGCCCGGCGGCGACGAGTAATCGAGCTTAGGGCCGCTGCCCGTGGTGAGATGCGTGACGCTTTCCGCGAGCGCCATGCGCAGACGCAGCGCGATCTGACCAGCGAGGCCCGTCGGTTCGGGAGCGTCGTGAGGCCGGCCGGCGTGATCGGACATCGTGCTCTCGCTCGCGCTGCGTTCGGGTTTGCCGCGCCTTACGACGCGTCCGGGTTCCACTCGCCGGCTGGCGCTGCGTCGTCGGGCATCGTCAGGCCGAAGTGACGGTAGCTCAACTGCGTGGCGACGCGGCCGCGCGGCGTGCGTTGCAGATAGCCCTGCTGGATCAGATACGGTTCGAGCACGTCCTCGATCGTGTCGCGCTCCTCGCCGATCGCGGCGGCGAGATTGTCGACGCCCACCGGGCCGCCGTCGAACTTGTGCAGAATGGCTTCAAGCAGCTTGCGGTCCATCAGGTCGAAGCCCACGGGATCGACGTCGAGCATGCGCAGCGCGGCGTCGGCCACGCCGGCCGTGATCGCGCCGTCGGCCTTCACCTCGGCATAGTCGCGCACGCGGCGCAGCAGGCGGTTCGCGATACGCGGCGTGCCGCGCGAACGGCGCGCGATTTCGAGCGCGCCGTCAGGATGGATCTGCGCGCCGAGCAGCGAAGCCGAGCGCTGCACGATGCGCGAAAGCTCGCTCGCGTTATAGAACTCGAGGCGCGAGACGATGCCGAAGCGGTCGCGCAGCGGGTTGGTCAGCATGCCCGCGCGCGTGGTCGCGCCGACGAGCGTGAACGGCTGGAGGTCGAGCTTCACGCTGCGCGCGGCCGGCCCTTCGCCGATCATGATGTCGATCTGATAGTCCTCGAGCGCCGGATACAGGATTTCCTCGACGACCGGCGAGAGCCGGTGGATCTCGTCGATGAAGAGCACGTCGTTGGCTTCGAGATTGGTGAGCAGCGCCGCGAGATCGCCTGCGCGCTCGAGCACGGGCCCCGACGTCTGCCGCAGATTGACCCCCATTTCGCGCGCGATGATGTGCGCGAGCGTGGTCTTGCCGAGGCCCGGCGGTCCGAATAGCAGCACGTGGTCGAGCGGTTCGGAGCGGCGCTTCGCGGCCTCGATGAAAATTTCGAGCTGGCCGCGCACTTTTTCCTGGCCGACATATTCGTCGAGCTGGCGCGGGCGCAGCGCGCGCTCGAAGGCTTCCTCGTGAGTCGAGGCTGGCGTGGAGGCGATCACGCGGCCGGCGCCCGCGTGGTTGGCGGCGAGTTTGTCGGTTTCGATCATCCAGCGATTGTACCGCGCGCGTTATGCGCCGGCGGGGCTGCCTCCGGTGCCGCGTTGGTAGCGCAACTAACCGCCGAGTTCACGCCGACTTCGCGCTCCCGCACGATGGCGATCAGCCCTTCGAAAGCGTCTTGAGCGCGAGCTTGATGCCCTCGGATACGCCGGTGCCGGCGGGCACGCTCTTGATCGCGGCGAGCGCTTCCTTCTCCGAATAGCCGAGTGCGAGCAGCGCGTTGAGGATGTCGTTCGCGTGGTCCGACGGCGAAGCGGCGGCCGCCATCGCGCCGAGGTCCGCGCCGAGCTTGCCCTTGAGTTCGAGCAGAAGACGCTCGGCCGTTTTCTTGCCGATGCCGGGCACGCGCGTGAGGCGCGCCGAATCCTGCAGCGTGACCGCCTGCGAGAGATCGTGCACGCTCATGCCCGAGAGCACGGCGAGCGCCATGCGCGCGCCGATGCCGCTGATCTTGAGCAGTTCGCGAAATGTCGCGCGTTCCTGTTGTGTGCCGAAGCCATAGAGCAGATGTGCGTCTTCGCGCACGATCATCTGCGTGAGCAGCACGACTTTTTCGCCTGCGCCGGGCAGGTTGTAGAACGTGCTCATCGGCACGTCGACTTCATAGCCGACGCCGTTGCAGTCGATGAGCAGGTGCGGCGGGTTCTTTTCCAGCAATACGCCGGCAATGCGACCGATCATGGCGGTTTCTGTAACGAGGGAAAGCGCAGAGTGTAGCCGACGGGAGGGTAGCGCGCCGCATGCGGCCGGAAGGTTGGCCGTTCGGCCAGGCACATCAGCCGATCAAGCGGCCGCGCCGCACGCGCATGCCCTTCTTCGCGAGCGCGGGCGCGAGGCCGCCCAGCGTGGCCAGCGCATCGCCGCCGTGGGCATGGCAAATGGCCATGCCGAGAGCGTCGGCGGCGTCGGTGCCGGGCGTGCCCGTGAGGGCGAGCAGGCGCACGACCATCTGCTGCATCTGTTCCTTGGTCGCGCGGCCGTAACCCACCACGGCTTGTTTGAGCTGCAGCGCGGTGTACTCGGCTACCGGTACGCCGCCCGAGACGAGCCCGCAAATGGCCGCGCCGCGCGCCTGGCCGAGCAAGAGCGTCGACTGCGGATTGACGTTGACGAAGACTTTTTCGATTGCGGCCTGGTCGGGCGCGTGCTGGCGGATGAGCGTGGAGACGCCCTCGAAAATCGTGCCGAGACGCGCGGGGAGATCGGCATCGGCGGTGCGGATGACGCCGCTTGCGACATACGTGAGCTGATGACCGTGACGCTCGATCACGCCGAAGCCGGTGACGCGCAAGCCGGGGTCGATGCCGAGAATTCTCATGAAATGCGGGAAAAACCGATGTGCCAGGGAGTGTGCCTGCGATGGTACAACGAACGGCATGGGCACCGCGAGCCTTGCCGGCGACCGGAAACGCCGCGCGCGGCACAAAGAAAAAGCCCGCGGGACAGGCGTCCGGCGGGCTGTGCACAAGCGGCGCGTCACGTGCAGGTCGCGCGCCGCGCGCGAGGATCAGTGACGGAAGTGGCGGACGCCCGTCATCACCATGGCGATGTTGTGCTCGTCGGCGGCGGCGATCACTTCGTTGTCGCGCATCGAGCCGCCCGGCTGGATCACGCAGGTCGCGCCCGCGTCGACCACCACGTCGAGGCCGTCGCGGAACGGGAAGAACGCGTCCGAGGCGACCGCCGTGCCCGCGAGCTTGAGGCCCGCGTTTTCGGCCTTGATGCTGGCGATGCGCGCCGAATCCACGCGGCTCATCTGGCCCGCGCCCACGCCCATCGTCATGCCGTTCGCGCAGAACACGATGGCGTTCGACTTCACGAACTTGGCGACGCGCCACGCGAACAGCAGATCGTCCATTTCCTTCGGCGTCGGGTGGCGCTTCGTCACCACGCGCAGCTCGTGCGGCTGCACGTTCTTCGCGTCGAGCGACTGCACGAGCAGCCCGCCGCCCACGCGCTTGAGGTCGAACGCGTTATGGCCGTCGCCGAGCGCGATTTCGAGCAGACGCACGTTCTGCTTCGCGGCGAACACGGCTTTCGCGGCTTCCGAGAACGACGGCGCGATCAGCACTTCGACGAACTGCTTGCTCACGGCCTGGGCCGCCGCTTCGTCCACCTCGCGGTTGAACGCGATGATGCCGCCGAACGCCGAAGTCGGGTCGGTCTGGAACGCCTTCGAGTACGCTTCGTGCGCGTTCGCGCCGATCGCCACGCCGCACGGATTCGCGTGCTTGATGATTACGCAGGCGGGCGCGTCGAACGTCTTCACGCATTCCCACGCGGCGTCCGAGTCGGCGATGTTGTTGTACGAGAGTTCCTTGCCCTGCAGCTGCCGGTAGTTCGCGAGCGCGCCGGCCGGCGTCGAAAGGTCGCGGTAGAACGCGGCGCTCTGGTGCGGGTTCTCGCCGTAGCGCAGGTCCTGGACCTTGTCGAACGCGAGGTTCAGCACGGCCGGGTAAGTGTTGCGCGACTTGTGATCGAGCGCTTCGGTCAGGCTCGTGAGGTAGTTCGTGATCGCGCCGTCGTACTGCGCCGTGTGCGCGAACACCTTGGTCGCGAGGCGGAAGTTCGTGGCGTAGCTCACGCTGTTGCCGTTCGCGCGCATTTCCTCGAGCACCTTGGCGTAATCGGCCGGATCGACCACCACGGTCACGTCGCGATGGTTCTTCGCCGCCGAGCGCAGCATGGTCGGGCCGCCGATGTCGATGTTCTCGATCGCGTCTTCGAGCGTGCACTCTTCCTTCGCGACGGTCTGGACGAACGGATAAAGGTTCACGACGAGCAGGTCGATCGTCGGGATGTCGTGCTTTTCGAGCGCGGCCATGTGCTCGGGCAGGTCGCGGCGCGCGAGGATGCCGCCGTGCACCTTCGGGTGCAGCGTTTTCACGCGCCCATCGAGCATTTCCGGGAAGCCGGTGTAGTCGGCCACTTCGGTGACGGGAAGGCCCGCGTCCGCGAGCAGTTTCGCGGTGCCGCCGGTCGAGAGGATCTTGACGCCGAGGTCCGACAGCGATTTCGCGAAGTCGACGATGCCGGCCTTATCGGAAACGGAGATGAGCGCTTGCCTGATCATGATGGATAACGAGATAGATTGCCGAGAGATCGAGGAGTCCGCGCCGAAAGCCCAGGGAAACGCAGCGGCGTTACAGCAGGCCGTGCTGCTGGAGCTTCTTGCGCAGCGTGTTGCGGTTGATGCCGAGATACTCGGCGGCCAGCGACTGATTGCCGCCTGCCTGCTCGAGCACCACCTCGAGCATCGGTTTTTCGACGCACGCCATCACCATTTCGTAGACGTCGTGCGGATTGCTGCCGTCGAGGTCCTGGAAATAAATGCCCAGGCTCTCGCGGACGGATTGTTCGATGTTGTGCTTGCTCATGCTGCCAGTCGATCGGTTGATTCGCCGCCGTCGTTGCCTTCATCGCTGCCGTTGCTCTCGTCGACGTAGACGAGACGCTCGGAACGCGCCTTCTGCTCGTCGAAGAACTGGTTGACGGCGACGAGCTGTTCGCGCGTGGTGTCCAGCGTATTCATGCGATGCCGGAACGTATTGGCGCCGCAAAGGCCGCGAGTGTACCAGCCGATATGCTTGCGCGCAGTACGCACGCCGGTAAATTCCCCATAAAACGCGTAGTGGTCCTCCAGATGCTCGTTCATGATCGACTGGATTTCGTCCACGCGCGGCGGCGGCAGCAGTTCGCCCGTCGCGAGGAAATGCCCGATTTCGCGAAAGAGCCACGGGCGCCCCTGCGCCGCGCGGCCGATCATGATGGCGTCGGCACCCGTGACGGCCAGCACCTCGCGCGCCTTTCGCGGCGACGCGATGTCGCCGTTCGCGACCACCGGAATGCGCGCGGCGGCCTTCACCGCGGCAATCGTTTCGTACTCCGCTTCACCGTGATAGAGGTCGGCGCGCGTGCGGCCGTGCACGGTGAGCATGGCGATGCCGCAGTCCTCGGCAATGCGCGCGATGGCGAGCGCGTTGCGGTTGTCGCGGTCCCAGCCCGTGCGGATCTTGAGCGTGACGGGCACGGCGTCGGGCCCCGTGCCCACGGCGTCGACCACGGCTTTCACGATGCGCGCGACGAGCGGTTCGTTTTGCAAAAGCGCCGAGCCGGCAGCGACGTTGCAGACCTTCTTGGCCGGGCAGCCCATGTTGATGTCGATGATCTGCGCGCCGTTGGCGACGTTGTAGCGAGCGGCTTCGGCCATCATGGCCGGGTCGGCGCCGGCGATCTGCACGGAAATGGGCTCGACTTCGCCCGCGTGATTGGCGCGGCGCATGGTCTTTTCGCTCTTCCAGAGCTGCGCGTTGGACGCGACCATTTCGGACACCGCATAGCCTGCGCCGAGCCGCTTGCACAACTGGCGGAACGGCCGGTCCGTCACGCCCGCCATGGGAGCGACGAACAGGTTGTTACGCAGGATGTGACGGCCGATTGTGAACATGACGCGCGGGCGAAGCCGGTGCCGCGACCCGGATGGCGATTCCGGCTGGCGCGGCGGGCGGCGTGAAGGTGAAAAAAGGGGGAAACGACTATTTTAGCGTAAGCGGGGTGCGAGGTCGCGGCGCACGGACCCTGGGATCTGTTTCACGGCCGAATGCGCGGCGCACGGCAGCGTCCTGGCGAAATGCGATTCGACCCCGCGATCGACAACTCAACTGCGCTGCCCAAACATCATCTGCCGGGCCAGCGCCGTCTTCACGGGCGGCGCGAATTCGAGCGCGGTGAGCGCGAGCCCGCGCAGCGCGGCGAGCGGTCCGAAATCGATGGTGAACAGGCGCGCGAGCGTATCGGTCGCGCCGATCGTCATGCGCCGGTCGAACGCGCGGCGTCCCGCGAATTCGGCGAGCGCGCGCGGGGTGGCGCCGTGCTGCGCGAAGGAGTCGGCGAGGGCATGGGCGTCGCGCAGGCCGAGATTGAGGCCCTGGCCCGCCACGGGGTGCAGCGTCTGCGCCGCGTTGCCCACCGCCGCGATGCGGCCGTGGCCGCAGACGAGTGCGTCGAGCGCGTTCAGGCCCAGCGGGAACGCGGCGCGAGCGTGAATCTGCGTGAAGCGGCCCATGCGCGCGCCGAACGCCATGCCGAGTTCGGCGAGGAAATCCGCATCGTCGAGTTGTGCGCGGCGCCCGGCTTCGGCAGGGGCGCAGCACCACACCAGCGCGTAATCCGCGCCGCGCACGCCGCCCATCGGCAGCAGGGCGATCGGGCCTTCGTTCGTGAAGCGCTCCCACGCCACGTGAGGCCGCGGCGCGGAGAGCGTCACCACGCCGACCAGCGCGGTCTGTCCATAGTCGCGCGTACGTTTGGCTTCGTGGCGCGGGTGAACGGCCTGCGTTCCGGCTTCTTCGGATTCGTCTTGCGCGCTGCGCGGCGGCGCGCGATAAAGGCCGCCTTCGGCGTTCACGAGGATACGCGTGCGCAAGCGGCGCTCGACGCCCGCGCTCATCACCGGCAGCGTGACGCCGCCATGTTCGACGACCGGATCATGCGCCTGCGTATGATGCAGCCAGTGCACGCGCGTGCCGCGCACGGCCTGCGCGAGCGCCTGCACGATCGCGCCGTAGCGCGCGACATAGCCGAGCGCCGGCAGCCCGTAATCGCGCCGGTCGATCAGCGTGCGCCCGAAATGGCCGCGCTGCGAAACGTGAATGCGCTCGATGGGCGTCGCGTCGTTCGGCCATGCGAGCGTTTCGAGCAGCGTGCGGCTGCCCTGCGAGACGGCGATCGCGCGCGGGTCGCCGGCGCTGTCATCGGGCTCGCGCGCATCGATGAGCGCAATCGAGAGCCCTTGCGTGGCGCTGCGCCGCGCGAGCCAGCCCGCGAGCGCGAGGCCGACCGGTCCCGCGCCGACGATCGTCACGTCGTAATCGAAATGGGCGTGCGGATCTGCGCCCGTGGAGGCTTCGTTCGCGCTGCCGGAAACTGCGTTCATGTGGTTTGCTTCGTTTCGTCTGGAGTCGTTGCGCGCATCAGGCGCGGCGCTGGGCGTCCTGCATCAGCGCTTCGATTTCGTCGGCCGCCACGGGCACGTCGCGCGTGATGAGCTCGCAGCCGGTTTCGGTGACGATCGCGTCGTCCTCGATGCGGATGCCGATGTCCCAGTAGCGCTCCGGCACGTCTGCGGCCGCGCGGATGTAGAGGCCCGGCTCGACCGTGAGCGTCATGCCTGGGCGCAGCGTGCGCCAGGGCGGCGCCGCGTCGGCCTTCCCCGCGCTTTTTTCTCCGCCGCGCTCGCGGTAATCGCCCGCGTCGTGCACGTCCATGCCGAGCCAGTGCCCGGTGCGATGCATGTAAAAACGCGCGTAGGCGCGCTCGGCGATCACGTCGTCGACGCGCGCGAAGCGCTGCCGGTCGATGACGCCGGTATCGAGGAGACCCTGCGCGAGCACGCGCACGGCGGCTTCGTGCGGTGCCTCGAAGTTCACGCCGGCGCGCGTGGCGTCGATGGCGGCCTGCTGCGCGGCGAGCACGATGTCGTAAAGCTCGCGCTGCGCGCTCGTGAAGCGGCCGCTGGCCGGAAAGGTGCGCGTGATGTCCGAGGCATAGCCGTTCAGCTCGCACGCGGCGTCGATGAGAATGAGGTCGCCTTCGCGCGCCACGGCGTTGCCCGCCGGATAGTGCAGCACACAGGCGTTCGCGCCCGCCGCGACGATGGAGCCATAGGCCGGCGCCTGCGCGCCGTGCTTGCGGAAGGTGTAGAGCAGCTCGGCCTCGATTTCGTACTCGCGCATGCCGGGGCGGCACGTCTGCATCGCGCGCACGTGCGCGAGCGCCGAGATTTTCGCGGCGCGGCGCATCGTGTCCAGTTCGTGCGCGTCCTTGACGATGCGCATGTCGTCGAGCAGCGGCAGCAGGTCGTATGCGGCGGCCGGCGCGGTGACGCCGCTGCGCGCCTGCGCGCGCACTGCGTCTATCCAGCGCTTCACCTGGGCGTCGAAGCGCCCGGAGCCTGCGAGTGCATAGTGCAGCGCGGGGCGGTTCGCGATGATCTGGGGAACGCGCGTGTCGAGTTCGTCGACGGGAAAGGCGGCGTCGAAGCCGAACGCCTCGCGCGCGGCGTCGGGACCGAAGCGAAAGCCTTCCCACGTTTCGCGCTCGACGTTCTTCGCGCGGCAGAACAGGACCGCGGCGGGCTGGTTCTCGCCGGCGTTCGCGTCGAGCACGAGCAGCGCCTCGGGCTCCGTGAAGCCGGTGAGGTAGTAAAAGTAGCTGTCGTGCCGATATGGGTAGTCGGCGTCGCGATTGCGCAGCGCCTCGGGCGCGGTCGGCACGAGCGCGACACCGCCGCCTTGTGCGCGCAGCGCGGCGAGCACACGCTCGCGGCGCGCGCGATAGAGGGCCGCGCCGCCGTCGGGACCGTATTGCGCGACGGGCAACTCGGGCGCGTCGGCGGCGGGTTGGGCTTCGCGCGAGGCGGCCTGGGCGCTTTGCTTGATGGTCGAGTCCATCTTGAGATTGTAGCGCCTGACTACTAACTACTAGCGGCCTGGCAGCGGGCGCGCCCGCCGCCCGTTGCCGCCAGGGCGCCCCGATGCCGGAGGCTGTTGTCTTTCGCCTACATTACGCGTAGGAAAAATCCCGCAGCGCAACAGGAGGTGCGTCAGAAAAGCGCGAATCCAACGTATACTTCGGCCGGATTCCAGAAAAGGCAGGTGCGATGAAACTTATCGGTTCGCTCGGCAGCCCGTATGTCCGCAAAGCGCGGATCACGCTCGCCGAAAAGAAAATCGACTACAAGCTGGTGCTCGAAAACGTGTGGGGCGCCGAGACGGCGATCCACGATTTCAACCCCCTCGGCAAGGTCCCGTGCCTCGTGATGGACGACGGCGAGGCCGTGTTCGACTCGCGTGTGATCTGCGAGTACGTCGACATGCTCTCGCCAGTGGCCAAGCTCATTCCGCCCGCCGGCCGCGAGCGCATTGAAGTGCGTTGCTGGGAAGCGCTCGCCGACGGCATGCTCGACGCCACCGTGCTGATCCGCCTCGAAGGCACGCAGCGCACGCCAGAGCAGCGCAACGAGGCGTGGGTGCAGCGCCAGGAGCGCAAGATCCACGCAGGCCTCGACGCGATGGCGAAGGGCCTCGACGGCAACCCGTGGTGCGCGGGCAACCGCTACACGCTCGCGGACATCGCCGTGGGCTGCGCGCTCGGCTATCTCGACTTCCGCATGCCGGAGCTGAACTGGCGCGAGGCGCATCCGAATCTCGCGCGTCACTTCGAAAAGCTCTCGCAGCGCCAGTCGTTCATCGACACGGTGCCGCAAGGCTGACGCGCATTTGATGCGTTTCCCGCCGGGCGCGCGCGAGGCGCGTCCGGCGCCGCCGCCGCACATCGTGTGTGCGGCGCGTTTTGCCATTGTTCAGACGATCTTTTCCTCGGCCGGCGCGAACGAATCGCTGCGCGCGGCCGGCCACCACTTCTCGTAAAGCTGATAGCGATAGCGCCCTTCGAGCAGGTCGCCGGGCTTCAGATACCGGAGCAGTTCCGACATCAGCTTCACTTCGTACGACGATACGCGCCGCACGATGTGATGCGCGCGCAGATCCGAGGGGCTCGAGAGACCGGCGGCCTGGATCAGTTCCTGCAGCGCGTGCAGCGTGTTGTGGTGGAAGTTGTAGACGCGCTCGCCCTTGTCGGGCACGTTCAGCGCGCGCTGGCGCACGGGGTCTTGCGTGGCGACGCCGGTCGGGCAGCGGTCCGAGTGGCACTTCTGCGCCTGGATGCAGCCGACGGCGAACATGAAGCCGCGCGCCGAGTTGACCCAGTCCGCGCCGATCGCGAGCGTGCGCGCGATGTCGAACGCGGTGATGATCTTGCCGCTCGCGCCGACCTTGATCTTCTCGCGCAAGCCGATGCCCACGAGCGTGTTGTGCACGAGCAGCAGCCCCTCCTGCAGCGGCGTGCCGATGTGATCGGTGAATTCGAGCGGCGCCGCGCCCGTGCCGCCTTCGGCGCCGTCCACGACGATGAAGTCCGGCAGGATGCCCGTTTCGAGCATCGCCTTGGCAATGCCGAAGAATTCCCACGGATGGCCGATGCACAGCTTGAAGCCCGTGGGCTTGCCACCCGAGAGCTTGCGCAGGCGCTCGATGAATTCGAGCAGGCCGCGCGGCGTGGAGAATTCCGAGTGGCGCGCCGGCGAAACGCAATCCTTGCCGATCGGAATGCCGCGCGTCTCGGCGATCTCGGGCGTGACCTTCGCCGCGAGCAGCATGCCGCCGTGGCCGGGCTTCGCACCTTGCGAGAGCTTCACTTCGATCATCTTCACCTGCGGCTCGTTCGCGAGGCGCCGGAATTTTTCGGCGCTGAAGGTGCCGTCTTCGTTGCGGCAGCCGAAGTAGCCCGAAGCGATTTCCCAGATGATGTCGCCGCCGTTCTCGCGGTGATACTTCGAGAGCGAGCCTTCGCCCGTGTCGTGCGCGAAACCGCCTTTTTTCGCGCCCATGTTGAGCGCGCGGATGGCGTTCGCGGAAAGCGCGCCGAAGCTCATCGCGGAAACGTTGAAGATCGACATCGAATACGGCTGCGCGCGATTCGCGCCCACGAGCACGCGGAAGTCGCTGCCTTCGAGCTTCGTGGGCGCGAGCGAATGGCTAATCCATTCGTGGCCCACGGCCTTCACGTCGAGTTCGGTGCCGTACGGGCGGCTGTCGACGGCGTTCTTCGCGCGCTGGTAGACGAGGCTGCGCTGGGCGAGCGAGAACGGCTTTTCGTCGGTGTCGTCCTCGACGAAATACTGGCGGATCTCGGGCCGCACGAACTCGAACAGAAAGCGCAGATGGCCCCAGATCGGGTAGTTGCGCAGGATCGCGTGGCGCTGCTGCACCATGTCGTAGATGCCGAGCGCGACGAGCAGCGCGGGCACGATCACGCAATACCACGACAAATGCTGGAGCGCCGCGGCGGCGACGCAGGCCGCGAGCAGCAGCACGGCGCCCCACATGGCGAGATAACGTCGGGAAAACATTGGGGGGAACTCCTCGAACTTGACTTGATGCGCGCGCCTGCTCCGCTCTCGTCGAGCGGGCGGCGCGCGTCGGCCGCGCCCTTGTCCGGCGCGGCTGCCGGAATGATGCCGCAAGTTCGTGAATCCGGCCGGGAAGCGGACAAGCGGACCGGCGGCATGCGATAAAAAAAAACGGCGCCGTACGCGCCGCGTTCTCTCTCCTTACGTTTGCCCTGCCGTCGCCGCCTTTATGCCGCGGTGACTGGCGAAGGCTTCTTGCGCGGCACGCGTTTCCGTTTCTTCGGCGCTTCGGGCGGCGGCACCGCCGGCACGTGCGGCGCGAGCGTCGTCACCGCTTCGATGATGCCGCCGCCAAGGCACACGTCGCCGTCATAGAGCACCGCCGACTGGCCCGGCGTCACGGCCCATTGCGCGTCGGGAAAACGCAGCGTGAACTGACCCGCGCCGAACGCGTCGGCCGCATGGAACGAGCAGGGCGCGTCAGCCTGGCGATAGCGCGTTTTCGCGCCGCACGCGTGATCTTCGGCGGGCGGCTCGCCCGCGACCCAGCTCACGTTGCCCGCGCGCAGCTCGTGCGCGAGCAGCCACGGATGATCGTGGCCCTGCACGACGTAGAGCGTGTTCGACGCCATATCCTTGCCCGCGACGAACCACGGATCGCCGCTGCCGTCCTTGCTGCCGCCAAGGCCGATGCCCTTGCGTTGCCCGAACGTGTAGAACGCGAGGCCGATGTGCTCGCCCACGACCTTGCCGTCGGGCGTCATCATCGGGCCGGGTTTCGTCGGCAGATAACGGTTGAGGAAGTCGCGGAACGGCCGCTCGCCGATGAAGCAGATTCCTGTGGAATCCTTCTTTTTCGCGTTCGGCAGGCCGATTTTTTCGGCGATCTCGCGCACCTTCGTCTTGGGTATTTCGCCGAGCGGGAACATCGTTTTCGAAAGCTGCGCCTGGTTCAGGCGATGCAGGAAGTACGACTGATCTTTCGTGTGGTCGAACGCCTTGAGAAGTTCGAAGCGTCCCTCGCGCTCGCGCACGCGTGCGTAGTGGCCCGTGGCGATCGTTTCTGCGCCCAGCGACATGGCGTGGTCGAGGAAGGCCTTGAACTTGATCTCGGCGTTGCAGAGCACGTCCGGGTTCGGCGTGCGGCCCGCGGAATACTCGCGCAGGAACTCCGCGAACACGCGGTCCTTGTACTCGGCGGCGAAGTTCACGGCCTCGACGTCGATGCCGATCAGGTCGGCGACCGACACCACGTCGATCCAGTCCTGGCGCGTCGAGCAGTACTCGCCGTCGTCGTCGTCTTCCCAGTTCTTCATGAAGAGACCGACGACGTCGAATCCCTGTTCCTTGAGCAGCCATGCGGTGACCGACGAATCGACGCCGCCCGACATGCCCACCACGACCTTGCGTTTGCTCATTGCTTTGCTGCCTTGTTCAGCCTGCTTCGTTCAACGCCTGGGCGCCGCGTTTGTCCCGGATCGGGGGGCCGTCGCATGCGTCTGGACGAAGTCCAGCGGCACGCGCTTGCCCGCGAGGTAATCGTCGACGCACCGCATCACGAGCGGCGTGCGATGGCGCTCGCTCGCCGCGCGCAGCTCGTCCGCGCTCATCCAGAGCGTGCGGACGATGTCCGGATCGAGCGCGCGGCTTTCCGGCTCGCTCGCGACGCTGCCGCAGTACGTGAAGCGCAGATACGTCGCGCCGCTCTCGCCCGGCCCGCCGAAATGCGTCATGTACACGCCGACCAGCGCTTCGGGCGTGAACGCGTGCGCGGTTTCCTCCAGCGTTTCGCGCACCACGGCCTCGTGCAGTGTCTCGCCCGCTTCCAGATGCCCGGCGGGCTGGTTCAGACGCAGGCCCGCCGCCGTATGCTCCTCGACGAGCAGAAAACGCCCGTCGCGCTCGACGATCGCGGCCACGGTCACGTGGGGTGCCCAGGTTTCCTCGTTCATGGGGCGGTATTTTACCGGGACGCCGCGAAGGCTGCCCGGGGCCGGATCGGCGGCCAGGCGGGCCATGCGGAGCGCAAGACCGGGTCGCCTGATACTCCAGACCGTCCGGTCGGACGGCGCGGCGTGTTGTGTGCATCGCACAAAAGCGGGCAATTCCTGCTACAAAGCTGCCGCCGCTTTCGGTTAAAGTGGTGCGTCGTTTTTGCCGTTGCACTGGATGCCGGCGTTTTAAAAATGCGCTTCAAAAGCGCATGTCCAGGTCACATGCCGGCGTCCCTCCGCTCGATTCGAGCCAGAACAGCTAGAACAAGTTGGTCGAGGAGGAAACAACGATGCATATCGGAGTGCCTGCAGAGACGCGGGCGAACGAAACCCGCGTGGCCGCGACGCCGGAGACAGTCAGGAAGTACGTCGCCCAGGGCCACACGGTGACGATCCAGGCCGGCGCGGGCGCCGGCGCGAGCTATCCCGACGAGGCATACGCGGCCGTAGGCGCGCAGGTCGCCGACGCGGCTTCCGCCTTCGGCGCGGACCTCGTGCTCAAGGTCCAGTCGCCCACGGTGAGCGAGCTGCCGTTCATGAAGCGCGGCGCGGTGCTCGTCGGCATGCTCGATCCCTTTAATGCGGAGAACGCCGCGAAGCTGGCCGAAGCGGGCGTGACGGCCTTCGCGCTCGAAGCCGCGCCGCGCGCCACGCGCGCGCAGAGCCTCGACGTACTTTCCTCCCAGGCCAACATCGCCGGGTACAAGGCGGTGCTCGTGGCCTCGAACCTCTATCCCCGCTTCATGCCGATGCTGATGACCGCCGCCGGCACGGTGAAGGCCGCGCGCGTGCTCGTGCTGGGCGCGGGCGTGGCGGGCCTGCAGGCCATCGCCACGGCGCGGCGACTCGGCGCGGTGATCGAAGCGTCGGACGTACGCCCGGCCGTCAAGGAGCAGATCGAGTCGCTCGGCGGCAAATTCCTCGAAGTGCCCTACGAAACCGATGAGGAGCGCGAAGCGGCCGTCGGCGTGGGCGGCTATGCGCGGCCGATGCCGCCTTCGTGGCTCGCGCGCCAGGCGGCGCTGGTTCACGAGCGCGCGAGGCAGGCCGACATCGTCATCTCGACCGCGCTGATTCCGGGCCGCGATGCGCCCACGCTGCTGCCCTCGGAAACGGTGCAGGCGATGAAGCCGGGCTCCGTGGTGATCGACCTCGCGGCGGGACGCGGTCCCGTCGCCGATCAGGCCACGGGCCGGCGCGGCGGCAACTGCCCGCTCACCGAAGCCGACAAGGTCGTGACGCACCACGGCGTGCAGATCTGCGGATACACGAACCTGGCCTCGATGGTCGCCGCCGACGCCTCCGCGCTCTACGCGCGCAACCTGCTCGACTTCCTGAAGCTCATCGTCACGAAGGAAGGCACGCTCAACATCGATCTCGCGGACGACATCGTCGCGGCCACGCTGCTGGCCCGCGACGGCCAGGTCACGCGCAAGGCCTGACGAGGAGGAGACCCGCAATGGAAGTCATCAACCATACCGTCATCAACCTGATCATCTTCGTGCTGGCCGTGTATGTGGGCTATCACGTGGTCTGGAACGTCACGCCCGCGCTGCACACGCCGCTCATGGCCGTGACCAATGCGATCTCGGCGATCGTGATCGTCGGCGCGATGCTCGCCACGGGCCTGACCGTGGGCGGCGCGGGCAAGTTCTTCGGCACCTTCGCCGTGCTGCTCGCGGCCGTGAACGTGTTCGGCGGGTTTCTCGTCACGCGGCGAATGCTGGAGATGTTCCGCAAGAAGGAACCGAAGAAACTCCCTGCGTCCGGCAGCAAGGAGGGCGCATAAATGAGCATGAACGTCGTTACGCTGCTTTATCTGGTGGCGTCGGTCTGCTTCATCCAGGCGCTCAAGGGCTTGTCGAATCCGAAGAGCGCGCGCGCCGGCAACGTGTTCGGCATGGTCGGCATGGCCATCGCCATTCTCACCACCCTCGCGTTGATCGTGAAGGAGTCGGCACAGTTCGGCTCGAATCTCGGGCTCGGGCTTGCGCTGCTGTTCGCGGCGCTCGTGGTGGGCGGGGGGCTCGGCGCGTATGTCGCGGCGCGCGTCGAGATGACGAAGATGCCCGAGCTCGTCGCGGCCATGCACTCGCTGATCGGTCTCGCGGCGGTGTGCATCGCCTATGCGGTCGTGTCGGAGCCTGCCGCGTTCGGGCTCGTGGCCGAAGATGCGCCGTATCCGGGCTTCCTGCCGTACGGCAACCGCATCGAGCTTTTCATCGGCACGTTCGTCGGCGCGATCACGTTTTCGGGGTCGGTGATCGCTTTCGGCAAGCTCTCCGGCAAGTACAGGTTCAGGCTGTTCCAGGGCGCGCCCGTCGTTTATCCGGGCCAGCATCTCATCAACCTGATGCTTGCGCTCGGCATGATCGGCTTCGGCATCCTGTTCTTCCTCACGCAGTCGTGGCTGCCGTTCATCATCATGACGCTGATCGCGTTCGCGCTGGGCGTGCTCATCATCATCCCGATCGGCGGCGCGGACATGCCCGTGGTTGTCTCGATGCTGAACTCGTACTCGGGCTGGGCGGCGGCCGGCATCGGCTTCTCGCTGAACAACGCCATGCTCATCATCGCGGGCTCGCTCGTGGGCTCGTCGGGCGCGATCCTCTCGTACATCATGTGCCACGCGATGAACCGCTCGTTCTTCAACGTGCTGCTGGGCGGCTTCGGCGGCGAGGCGGGTGGGGCGGCGGCGGGCGGCGCGCAGGAGCAGCGTCCGGTGAAGTCGGGTTCCGCCGACGACGCGGCGTTCATGCTCGGCAATGCGGAAAGCGTGGTGATCGTGCCGGGCTACGGCCTCGCCGTGGCGCGCGCGCAGCATGCGCTGAAGGAGCTCACCGACAAGCTCGTCGAAAAGGGCGTGGACGTGCGCTACGCGATCCATCCGGTGGCGGGCCGCATGCCGGGCCACATGAACGTGCTGCTCGCCGAAGCCGAAGTGCCCTACGACCTCGTGTTCGAGATGGAGGACATCAACAACGAGTTCGGCCGGACCGACGTGGTGCTCGTGCTCGGCGCGAACGACGTGGTGAACCCGGCGGCGAAGAACGATCCGAAGTCGCCGATCGCGGGCATGCCGATCATCGAGGCGTACAAGGCGCGCACGATCATCGTGAACAAGCGCTCGATGGCGGCCGGTTACGCGGGCCTCGACAACGAGCTCTTCTACATGGACAAGACGATGATGGTGTTCGGCGACGCGAAGAAGGTGATCGAGGAGATGGTGAAGGCCGTGGATTGAGCGCGAAGCGCGAGAGATACACGCAAAAGGCGCGCAGCGATGCGCGCTTTTTTTGGGCGAGCGCTTTTGGCGCTCATGGCGAAGGCGCATTCACGCGACGCAGGTAGTCGGCGAGACGCCGCCCGCTCACGTCGGGAAACGGCTCGAGCACCTCCACGTTCTCCATGCGCGCGATGTTGAAATTGCGGAAGTCCTCGCGCATTTCGCACCAGGCGCCCACGGTCCATTGCGCGCCCCAGTAGACGAGCCCGAGCGGCCAGATGCGCCGCTGCGTATGGGCGCCGATGCGGTCGCAGTACGCAAAGCGCACGACGAGCCGCGTATCGACGGCGCGGTGCAGCGCGTCGAGCTTGTCCGAAAACGTGTGATCCATGTGATACGCGGGCGCGAACACGGCGAGCCGCTCCATCACCGCGCGCTTTTCCGCGGGCAAGGCCGCGGCGATCTTCGCGAGCGCCCCGCGCGCGCCGCTCGCCAGCGCGGCGCCGCCCCACGATTCGGCCATGCGCGCGCCCACGGCGAGCGCGGTGAGCTCGTCGGCGCTGAAGGTGAGCGGCGGCAGGCTCGCCGTGCGCGCGAGCCGGTAGCCGATGCCCGCTTCGCCTTCGATCGGCACGCCCGAAAGCTGCAGGTCGCGCACGTCGCGATAGACCGTGCGCGGGGAGACTTCGAGCCAGTCGGCCAGTTGCTGCGCCGTGGTGAGACGCCGGCCGCGCAGCAGTTCGGCGATGCGAAAGAGGCGGTCGGCGCGGCGGGTCATGGGAGGGCGGGCGCGATGATGAGGATAACCACGGATGATAGCGCCGCCCGCATGCCGCCCCCCCGCCTAGCCGAGCTTGGGCGCGTGCAGGCCGACGCGGTTGCCCTCGGTGTCGATGAAAAAGCCGATGTAGCCATAGTGGTTCGGCAGCTCGACCGCCGGCCCCTGTTGCCTGCCGCCCGCCTTTTCCA
The DNA here is from genome assembly GCF_900096975.1 of Paraburkholderia lycopersici. Classification (GTDB taxonomy): domain Bacteria; phylum Pseudomonadota; class Gammaproteobacteria; order Burkholderiales; family Burkholderiaceae; genus Paraburkholderia; species Paraburkholderia lycopersici. The sequence goes on along the minus strand of NZ_FMYQ01000001.1, from coordinate 205,975 downwards.
CGCGGTCGAGCACGGCCGTGACCGAAGGCTGCGCGTTCAGATAGACGAGCACGCCTTTCGGGTCGGGCTTGGCGTCGTGCGGATTGAACACGATGCAGCCGCCGGTTTCGGTTTCGGTGTGCGCGAAGAGCGCCATCGGCACGCCGCCGACCACCTCGCGCTGCAGCGAGGTATCGAGGGCTGTTTCGTAAAAGCGGGCGGCGCGCTCCAGGTCGTGCGCGGGAATTTCGAACCACGAGATCACACGGGACAGATCGGTAGACACAATGCGCTCCTCGAAGGCAACGGCGGACGGTGAATGGCGGCAGCCGGGCGGCTGCCGCCTCGCCGGATGGCGTAGAGGCAGTGTGCCGGGGGGCTGCTGACAGCGTGCTGTCAGTAGCCTTGGCGCGCCGATCCTGGGGGAGCCCGCTGGGCGGTTCGAATTTTTTGGCGGGAGCGCGCGTGGGCAGACGTCGCGCGCCGACGGGCAAGAAGCGGGGGGACCGCAGAGGACGAGGACTATCCACTACGGTGGATAGCCGCGGGCGGCGCGCGCGCCGCCCGCGGCGTTGTCATGCGAACGTCAGTTCGCGTCGGCTCCGCGCTCGGGGGTGTTCGCACCGCCGCCGGCCGGACGCTGCCGCACGCTGCCCGCGATCAGGTCGAAGCGGAACAGACGGCATTCGAGCGCGCCATTGTAGAGCGGTGTCTTGGCCGCTTCGCGCAGGCGCAACTGGCCCGGCAGCTTGCGGTCGGAGGTGAGGAAGAAAGCGCGCCAGCCCGTGAAGCGCTGTTTGAGCGCGTCGCCGAGCGCCTGGAAGAACTCGGCATCGGGTGCGTCGTCTTTGGCGCGGCGGAAGCCCTCGTCGTCATCGCCGCGCAGTTCGCGCGCCGTGGGGCGCGCCTCGCCGCGCGCGTTGCGCCCGCGTACCTCGATACGCTCGCCATACGGCGGGTTCGCCACGAGAATGCCCGGCGCGTCCGAGGGCGGCGTCATGTTGCGCGCGTCGAGCTGCTTGAGCGGCACGTTGCCGAAGCCCGCGCGCTTGAAGTTCGCGCGCGCCTTCTCGAGCATGACGTCGGAGATGTCGCTGCCGAAGATCAGAAGGTCGCGCGAGCCGCCCTGCGCGGTGTTGCGCGCCGTGTTGGCCTCGCTCTTCAGGTACCGCCAGGCGGCCATGTCGGCTTGCTTGAGCGACTCGAAGCCGAACCGGCGATCGAGCCCCGGCGCGATGTCGAGCGCGACCTGAGCCGCTTCCGCGAGGAACGTGCCGCTGCCGCACATCGGATCGTAGAGCGGCGTGCCGGCAGTCCAGCCCGTGAGGCGCAGGATGCCTGCGGCGAGATTCTCGCGCAGCGGGGCCGCGCCCTTGTCCAGACGCCAGCCGCGCTTGAAGAGCGGCTCGCCGGAGGTGTCGAGATAGAGCGTGCACTCGTTCGCGGTGAGGAAGGCGAAGACGCGCACGTCCGGATATGCGGTGTCGATGCTCGGGCGCGCGCCCGCCTTGTCGCGCATGCGGTCGCAGATCGCATCCTTCACGCGCAGCGTGGCGAATTCGAGGCTGCGCAACGGCGACTTGATCGCGGTAATGTCGACGCGCAGCGTCTCGTTCGGCGTGAACCACTGGTCCCAGCGCTGCTCGCGCGCGAGCGCGTAGATATCCTGTTCGCTGCGGTACGGGCGCTGGGCGATCTTCAGGAGCACGCGGCTCGCAATGCGCGAATGCAGGTTCGCGGCCATGCCGCCGGCCCAGTTGCCGCGGAAATGCACGCCGCCGGGCACCTCGGCGCCGACCTGGAGCGCGCCGGGCGGCAGGCGCCGTTGCGCGGTTTCGGCCAGTTCGGCGGCGAGCGCGGCTTCGAGGCCGCGCGGGCAGGGGGCAAAGAAATCGAAAGACATGAAGGAGGATGGGACGCTGCGGGGAAGGCGCTATTGTACGCGGGTTGCGCGGGCGCCCAGGACGAGCGCGCTGGGCGGCGCTGCCGGGCGCTCCTCGGCGGCGCGTCAGTGGCTGCTTTCTGCTTCTGTCGCCGTCTGTCCCTTGCGCATCGGCCACACCAGATCGATCGGCCGGCGCACGATGCGCCGCCAGACCACGCGCATGAGCGGCTGCACGTCCTTGCGCCGCAGGTCGCGCGAGCGCAGCGCCATCTGCAGCGCGAGCGCGAAGCTCACCGCGACGTTGAGCACGGCCATGCTGGCGACGCCCGCCACCGCCCACCAGAGTTCGCCCGAGCGCAGCGTGTCAGCGCCGAGCACGCCGAGCGCCACGCCGATCGAACCGGCCGAGAGCGTCACGTGGCGCACCTCGAAATGGAACGTGATCGCCGAAACCAGGGCGGGCACGACGCCCAGCATCATGCCGAGCACGATGTTGCCCCACACGCCCGCCGCGTTCGTCCGGCAAAAGTGCGCGAGCCGAGCCGCGCCCGCGACGCCGAGCGTCATGCGCAGCCGCCGGTTCCAGGCGAGCGCGTCTTCCACGCGGTGCAGCACGAACCAGTTGTCGGCCCAGCCGGCGACGAGGCTGGAAAGCCACAGCAGCACGCCGGTGAGCGCCGCGTAGAACGGCGTGGGCCCGGCGAGCGAGAACGATTGCAGCGTCGCGTGCGCCTTGAAGGGCGAGATCAGGTTCGCGTGAAAGACCCACCCGCACAGCAGTTGCACGGCCAGACACGCCGGAAACACGAGCAGCACGTTGCCCGCTACCGCCGCCGCCTGGGTGCGCATGAGCGCCACCACGGTCGAGGCGAAGCGCGCGCGTCCCGGCGCCTCGGTCGCGCCGTCGAGTTCGCGCGCGAGCGTGGGCGCGGTCATCGCGGGCTGCTTGGTCGCGAGCGAGAGGTGGCAGAAGTGCATGACGAGGAAGCTCAGCGCATAGTTGATCCCCGCGAAGACCCCCTCGATCATCGACGGCAGGTGCGCGCCCGTGATGCCGAACTTCACGTACACCGTCACCGCCGTCACGAGGCCGCCGCCCGCGGCCATGCGCAGCATCGTGAGGTACTCGGCGCGGTCGCGCGCGATGTAGTGTTCGCCCGTGTCGGCGGAAAGCTCGACCACCTTGCGCGAGAGCAGCGCGAAGTTGCTGCGCAGCAGGTGCGCGATGCTCTGGCTCTGCTGGTTCGCTTCGACGAGGTCCGCGACGAGGCGCGCCTGCATCGGGGCGTCGCCGGCGGCCATCCAGGCGTCGAGCAGACGCTCCGCGCGCACGATGCGCATGCGCATGCGCTCGACCTGGAACACCGTGTCCACGCGCACGCCGTTGCGGTAGAGGTGAGCGAACACGTCGTCGGTGGCTTTGCGGCAGTCGTCGAGCAGCAGGCGCAGCCATGTCACCTCGGGCAGCAGGCGCGCCGCGTCGCCCGTGTCGCGCGCGTTCTCGACCGCGAGCATCGCGCGCGTGAGGCGATAGAACGGCAGCCGTTCGACGGCCACGTGCGCGTCGTCGCTCGAGAGGCGGCTTCGCACGGTCGGCGAGAGGCCCGTCGAGCTGATCTGGCAGGTGAGGTTGTGCAGCGCGGTCAGCAAGTCGAGCGAGAACTCGCCGGGGTGCGGCCCTAGCCCCTGCCCCGGCGAGGCCGCCGCGTCCGCTCCGGCGATCAGCGCCCGCAGCCGCGCAAGCAGATCGGGGGGCAGCGTGGCGATCCATTCGGGATCGTGCGTCGCGGGGAACATCAGCGTGACGAGCGCCGCGAGATCGCGCCGGTTGGGCGCCGGCGGGATCATCAGCGCCTGCAGGCGGCCCACGAGTGCGCCGAGGAGGCCCGAATGCACCGGCATGCCGGCGTCGCAGAGCAGCGAGATGCCGTCGCTCTCGCGCAGCAGCTTGCGCAGCATCGCGCCGACGTTGTCCTTCCAGGCGGGGTTGCGCTCGAGCACGTGCAGCAGGTAGCGCACGCGCGCGTGCTCGGGCGGCGCGCGGTGCGGCGGGGCGCCGGCGGCTGCGGCGCGGGACGTCCCGCCTTCGGCGCTGTCGAGATGGCCGCGGCGATGGATCCAGTGCGCGAGCTCGATCAGCCATTCGCTGCGCTCCGCGTAGGGGGCGTCGGCGTCGGCGAGCGCGAGCAGCGCGTCGAGCTGGTGCCCGGCGTTGCGCGACGCGCGCCATTTTTTCCAGAGTGTCTTGAGAGAGCGGAACATAAGCGTGGGTCAGGACGGCGGCCCGGGACGGCACGTGCTGCCCCGGTCTGGCCTTGGCGCGGCCCGGCGATGCGACGTTGCCGGTCGCGCAAGGGGGTGTGGGCGGCTCAGCCGCCGGCGGATTGCGGCGCGGTGGCGGAGCCCGGGCCGGCGGCCGCGGCGGGCGCCATTTGCGGGCAGGCGATGCTCGCCACCGGCTGTGCGATGGCGGCGGACTTCTTGCCGCTCGCCGGCGTGCTCGCGCGCGGTGCGGCCGCGAGCGCGCGCACGCCGCTCGCGATCGACTGCGAGAGCGCCTCGATCGCGCGGCGGTGGCCGACCACGAGCGCGTCGTAGCCGTCGCCGACGGGCTCGTTGAGCACGCTGCGGCAGGTCATGACGGTTTGCGTGTCGAGCGAGCGCACGCTCCATACGGCGTCGACGAGCGCATGCGAGCCCGGCCACGACTCGAAGCGCTGCACGTTCACGCTCACGCGGTACACGGGTACGCCGGCCGGATGCGGCGAGCCGTACACGTCGATGGTGCCGAGCTGCTGCGTGAGGTCGCCCGAAAGCGCGCGGCGGATCTCGTCGCCGGGCATCGAGGCCCAGCGCTCCTGCTCGAGCACGCGCACCCGGTTGGCGTCGGTCTGCACGACGAGCTGCGCCTTCGCGACCTGCGGCGGCACATCCACGGGCGCCAGTTCGACCAGCCACCGGGCGTTGCCCGCGCTCGGCGCGGCGGTCGCGCGCGCCGTGTCGTCGGTCGGGCTGAGCGTGTAGAAGCGGCTGGCGGGCGAGGCGCAGCCCGCGAGCGCGGCTGCCACCGTCAGCGCGCCCAGCGCGCCGAACGTGGCAAGGGCGGGGACGCGTCGGAACGTCATGGCTTGTCTCCAGATTTGCCGCGCAGCAGCGATTCGGGATGGCGCTCCAGATAGTCGGAGAGCGAATTGAGCGATTGCAGCGTGCGCGTGAGTTCCTGCATCGCCTGATGCACGTCGGACTGCAGCGGCGAATCCTGCTGCAGCGTGGACTGCGCGGCGCTGAAGGTCTTCTGCGCTTCGTCGAGCGTGCCGCGCATCTGCGGCAGGATCTGGTCGTTCACCTGGGCGAACAGCTGGTTGGCGGTCTTGAGCGACTCGTTCAGGTTGTTGCCGATCTTGTCGAACGGGATCTGGTCGAGCTTCTTCGCGATGTCCGCCACCTGAAGCTGCAGCTCTTCCAGCGAGTTCGGCACGGTGGGCAGCTCGAGCGGGTCGCGGTTGAGGTCGATCCCCGCGGGCCCGGCCTTGGGGAAGATGTCGAGCGCGACGTAAAGCTGGCCCGTGATGAGGTTGCCGGTGCGCAACTGGCCGCGCAGCCCGCGCGCCACGAGCCGCTTGATCAGCTCCCGGCTTTGCGGCGTATGCGGCGCGGGAGGTTCTCCGCGGATGCGGCGCGACAGGCGCAGCGGATAGAGATCGATCGTCACGGGCATCGTGAAGTTGTGCTGCTTCGGGTCGTACTCGATGCCGATGTCGGTCACCTGGCCGAGCACGATGCCGCGGAAGTCGACCGGCGCGCCCACCGAAAGGCCGCGCAGCGACTGATTGAAGTACATGACCACGCGCTGCGGCGCGCCGTCCGGCTCGCGCATCGCCTCGGATTCGTCGGAGGCGAGCGCGAACGTGGCGTTGTCGGGCGCTTGCGGGCCCATGGACTGGCCCGCGGGGGCCTGGAACGCGAGGCCGCCCACGACGATCGTGGCGAGCGACTGCGTGTTGACCTTGATGCCGCTCGAGTCGAGCTGCACGTTCACGCCGCTCGCGTGCCACCAGCGCGTGTTGGTGCCGACGTACTGGTCGAACGGCGCGCTCACGAACACCTGCACCGTCACGCCGGTGCCGTCCTTGTCGAGCGAGTAGCCCGTCACCTGGCCCACCTGGATGCGCCGGAAGAAAATCGGCGTGCCGATGTCGAGCGAGCCGAGCGTCCCGCTGTGCAGCGTATAGCGGTGGCCTTTCTCGTCGATGGTCACGGCCGGCGGGGCCTCGAGCCCGACAAAGTCGCTTTCCGATTCCTGCGAGCGGCCGGCATCCGCGCCGATGTACGAACCGGAGAGCAGCGTGGTGAGCCCCGAAACGCCGCTTGCGCCCACGCGCGGGCGCACGACCCAGAAGCGGCTGTCCTTCACGGCGAATCGTTCGCCGTCCTTGGTGAGCTCGACCGTGACGATCACGTGCGAAAGGTTGGGCGAGAGCTTGATCGCGCGCACCGAGCCGATGTCGACGTCCTTGTACTTGACCTTGGTCTTGCCCGGCTCGAGGCCCTCGGCGCTCGAGAAGCTGATCGTGATGGTCGGGCCGCGCATGGCGACCGACTTCACGACGAGCGCCACGCCGATCAGCGCGGCGACGATCGGCACGATCCACACGAGCGAAGGCAGCCAGCGCCTCGGCTTGACGATCTCCGGCTCGGGCAGATTGGGCGGGGTCGGTCCTTCCGGACTATTCATGAGCGTGATCCTGAGAGTGTTGCGCAGGTTTGTGTCTGTCTTCGTCCACCGGGTCCCAGATGAGGCGCGGATCGAACTGCATCGAGGCGATCATCGTCAGGATCACGACCGAGCCGAACGCGATCGCGCCGGGGCCCGCCGTGATGACCGCAAGCGACTGGAAGCGTACCAGCGCGACGGTTAGCGTGACGACGAACACGTCCAGCATCGACCAGCGCCCGATGAATTCGACGAGCCGGAAGAGCTTCGTGCGTTCGACGGGGCGCCATGTCGAGCGGCGCTGCGAGGTGAACGCGAGCAGCGCGAGCACCGAGAGCTTGAGCATCGGCACGAGAATGCTCGCGATGAAGACGATGACGGCGAGCGGCCAGTCGCCCGAGGTCCAGAAGTAGACCACGCCGCTCATGATGGTGTCGTCCTCGTCGCCGACGAGCGAGGCCGTGTGCATGACGGGCAGCAGATTGGCGGGGATGTAGAGCAGCGCCGCGGCGATGAGGAGCGCCCACGTGCGCATGATGCTGTCGGGGTTGCGCTCGTGCATGGGCGAGCCGCAGCGCCCGCAGCGCGGGTGCAGGCCCGTGCGCGGACGCACGTGCGGCTGCACGTGTCCGCAGGCGTGACAGGCGATATAGCCGGCGTCGGCGGCGGTCTGGTATTTCATCGGGGCGCCTTGAGGAGCGGGTTGCCGCGCGGCGTTGCCGGGTCTTGCGCGTTCGCGCCCGCGTCGCGGATTTCGGACCCGGCCAGCGGGTGAGCCGATACCGGCGACGGCGAGCCCGGCGATTGCGGCGATTGCGGCGATTGCGGCGATTGTGGCGATTTCGGGCCGCCGGAATCCCCCCCTGCGCCATCCTGGCCGGCGCCGCCTTCGCGGGCCGCGCGCGCGGCGTCGCGCAGGCCGTCGGCGATGTCCCAGAGCGTGCGCGCATCGAAGGTGACGACGACGGTGAACATCAGCGTGAGCGCGCCGAAGGCGAAGAGCGCGGTTTCGGGAATCACGCGCGCGAGGCTCACCATCTTCACGATCGTGATGAGCACGCCCAGCATGAACACTTCGAGCATGCCCCAGGGCCGCACGAACTGGATGGCACGCAGCACGAGGTCGAACCCCGGCGGAATGAAGCCGCGCCGCACCGGCAGCAGCACGTAGAGCAGCGCCACCATCTCCGTGAGCGGAAAGAGGATGGTCGCGCAGAACACCATCACCGCGACGATCTCCATGTCTTCGTACCACAGCACGACGAGCGCGCCGAACAGGCTCGATTCCGTGGTGATGCCGTTCGCGTCGAGCTCGATGATCGGAAACGACTGGGCGATGATGAACGTGAAGAGCGCGGCGACCGTGATGGCGCAGATGCGGTCGAGCTGGGACGCGGCGCTGCTGTAGAGCGTCGCGCCGCAGCGCGAGCAGCGCGCCGTCTGGCGGCCGAGCAGCCGCGGTTTGCGGTAGAGCGCGTCGCAATCGTGACACGCGATCAGTTTGTCCTGGGCCATGCGGGCAGATGACGCAAAACGACGTGAACGGAAAACGTGCGGCGCTGGCGCGCCTGCCGCAAGATGCGGGGCTGCGCCTTGCGCCATGTTACCAAACGGCCCGGCGGCGTGACGGAACGGGCCAGGAGGCGCCGCGAGGGCGCGCGCGTCGCACGACGAACGGGCTGCGAGTGTGCCACGTTTGCGCAAATCGTGAATGCGAGCGCGGCAGCGGCCCGGCCCTTGCCGCCGGATGTTTGCTGTCGCCCGTTTTGGATTATCTTTCGGGGCATGGGAGCCGGAGGGCCGTGAAACGCGGCCGCGGCGAATCTGCGCAGCGACGAACTACGAAACCAGAGCGAGACGATCATGAAAGCATTGTCGGTGCGGGTCCGTTTTTATCGACGGCGCGCGGCCGTCGGGGCTGCGGCTCTCTGGACTGCCGGGGCCGCGGCGCTGCTGGCGGGCGGCGCCGCCCACGCGCAGCTCGACGCGGCGAAGAGCACGATCGTCGCCATTTCCCGCCAGATGAACGTGCCGGTGCAGGGCAGCTTCACGAAGTTCGGCGCGCAGATCGACTTCGATCCGGCGAAGCCGGCGGCCGGCAGCGCGCGGATCACGGTCGACACGACGAGCTACGATCTGGGCGACGCAACCTACAATGACTCGGTGCGCGGGCCCGAGTGGTTCGATGCGAAGGCGTTTCCCCAGGCGGCCTTCGCCTCGACCTCGATCGTGCCGACCGCGCCGAACCAGTACCGCGTGAACGGCAACCTGACGATCAAGGGGCATACCGAGAGCGTGGCGGTGCCTGTCGTGCTCACGCAGCAGGGCGCGACGCAGACCTTCGACGGCACGCTCCCCATTCACCGCCTCGTCTTCAATATCGGCACCGGCGAATGGAAGGACACCTCGATCGTGGCCGACGAAGTGCTGATCAAATTTCACATCGTCGTCGCGCACAAGTAGATCGACGGCTTTCAGGAGACGCCCTTGAACAAGTTCGTGTTGATGGCCGCAGGATCCGTCGCGGTGTCGTTGGCCGTCCATCTGGCGCATGCCGCCGATACTTACCAGCTCGATCCGAACCACACCTTTCCGAGCTTCGAGGCCGACCATTTCGGCGGCCTTTCCACGTGGCGCGGCAAGTTCACGAAGACCACGGGCACGGTCACGCTCGACCGGGCGGCGAAGACCGGCAAGGTGGACGTGACGATCGACCCGGCCTCCGTGCAGACCGGCAATCCGCAGCTCGACAAGCATCTTCTCGGCGACGAGTTCTTCGACGTCGCGAAATACCCCACGGCCGCCTACAAGGGCACGCGCATCGTCTTCGACGGCGACACGCCCAAAGAGGTCATCGGCGACTTCACGCTGCGCGGCGTGACGCGGCCGCTCAAGCTCGAGATCGAGTCGTTCAGATGCATGCAGCACCCGATGCTCAAGCGCGAGGTGTGCGGCGTGGAAGCCGAGGCCGAATTCAACCGCGACGACTTCGGCATGGACATGGGCAAGAAGTACGGCTTCAAGATGAAGACCACGCTGCACATTCAGGCCGAAGGCATCAAGCAGTAGCGACGGCGCGGCGAAAGCCGTTGCGCGCGCAAAAAAAAGCCGGTTCGCGAGAACCGGCTTTTTTTGTTCGAGAAGGCGCTTACACCTGCGCGCCCGCGTTCGGATCGTTCGGATCGAACTTTTCCTTCTTGTCCTTCACGAGATCCTCGCGCTTCACGCCGAGCCACATCGCGAGCGCCGCCGCGACGAACACCGACGAATAGATGCCGAAGAGGATACCCACCGTCAGCGCCAGCGCGAAGTAGTGCAGCGTCGGGCCGCCGAAGACGAACATCGAAAGCACCATCATTTGCGTGCAGCCGTGGGTAATGATGGTCCGCGACATGGTGCTCGTGATCGCGTGGTTGATGACTTCGGTGACGCTCATCTTGCGCTCGCGGCGGAAGGTCTCGCGGATCCGGTCGAAGATAACCACGGATTCGTTCACCGAGTAGCCGAGCACGGCGAGCACCGCCGCCAGCACCGAAAGCGAGAACTCCCACTGGAAGAACGCGAAGAAGCCGAGGATGATCACGACGTCGTGCAGGTTCGCGATCACGCCGGCCACCGCGTACTTCCATTCGAAGCGGAACGACAGATAGATGACGATGCCCGCCACCACGCAGGCGAGCGCGAGCAGGCCGTCGGTGGCGAGTTCCTTGCCGACCTGCGGGCCGACGAACTCCACGCGCTGCAACTGCACCTGCGGGTTGGCCGTCTTGAGCGTGGACATCACCTGGTCGCTTTGCTGCGCCGAGGAGAGGCCGGTTTTGAGCGGCAGGCGGATCAGCACGTCGCGCGAGGTGCCGAAGTTCTGCACCTGGGCGTCGCCGTAGCCCATCTTCGCGAGCGAGTCGCGGACCGGTTCGAGCGGCACCGCCTGCGGATACTGCACTTCGATGACCGTGCCGCCCGTGAACTCGATCGACAGATGCAAGCCACGGTGAAAGAGAAAGAACACCGCCGCCACGAAGGTGATGAACGAGATCGCGTTGAAGATCAACGCGTGCTTCATGAAGGGGATGTCTTTGCGGATGCGGAAAAATTCCATTTTCTTGACTCCGTATCAGCGGGACGAGCCGGTGTTGTTGCCGGAGCCGTTCGAGGCGTTGCGTCGGCGCACGACCGGCTTGGCGCGCGCGGCGCCCTTGGCGCCGGCCTTCGCCGGTTCGCGCTTCGACGCGCCGGCGACGGCGCGGCCTGTGTCGGTGCCCGCGTCGGCGCCGGCAAGGGCGGGCGCGCCCGTTTCCGGCTCCGGACGCCACACCTGGCCCACCGCGAGCGACTTGAGCTTCTTCTTGCCGCCGTACCAGAGGTTCACGAGACCGCGCGAGAAGAAGACGGCCGAGAACATCGACGTGAGAATGCCGATACAGTGCACGATCGCGAAGCCGCGCACCGGGCCCGAGCCGAACGCGAGCAGCGCGAGACCGGCGATGAGCGTGGTCACGTTCGAGTCGAGAATGGTCGCCCAGGCGTGCGCATAGCCGTTCTGGATGGCCAGTTGGGGCGGCGCGCCGTGGCGCAGCTCTTCGCGCACGCGCTCGTTGATGAGCACGTTCGCGTCGATCGCCATGCCGAGCGCCAGCGCGATGGCCGCGATGCCGGGCAGCGTGAGCGTGGCCTGCAGCATCGAGAGCACCGCCACGAGCAGCAGCAGGTTCACCGAGAGGCCGATCATCGAGATCATGCCGAACAGCATGTAGTACGCGATCATGAACACGGCGATCGCGGCGAAACCGTAGATCACCGAGTCGAAACCCTTGCGGATGTTGTCCGCGCCAAGGCTCGGGCCGACCGTGCGTTCCTCGATGATCTCCATCGGCGCGGCGAGCGAGCCCGCGCGCAGCAGCAGCGCGAGGTCGGCGGCGGCCTGCGGCGTGGGCTGGCCCGTGATCTGGAAGCGGTCGCCGAGTTCCGACTGGATGGTCGCCACCGTCAGCACTTCGCCCTTGCCCTTCTCGAACAGCACCATCGCCATCGGCTTGCCGATGTTGTCGCGCGAGACGGCGCGCACCGCGCGGCCGCCCGCCGAATCGAGACGGATGTTGACCGACGGACGCTGATGCTCGTCGAAGCCCGCCGAGGCGTCGATGATGCGGTCGCCCGTGAAGATCACCTGCTTGCGCAGCAGCACCGGCGCGGCGTTGCCTTGCGTGAAGAGCTCGTCGCCCGGCGGCACCGGCGCGTTCGGGTCCGGATGCAGACCCATCGGGTCGGCGAGGCGCGCTTCGAGCGTCGCCGTGCGGCCGATGATGTCCTTCGCCTTCGCGGTGTCCTGCACGCCCGGCAGCTCGACCACGATGCGGTCGTCGCCTTGCTGCTGGATCACGGGCTCGGCCACGCCGAGCTCGTTCACGCGATTGTGCAGCGTCTGGATGTTCTGCTTGAGCGCGGCTTGCTGCACCGCCGTTTTCACGGCCGGCGCAAACGTGCCGACGAGCTGCACGCCGCCTTCAGGATTGTTTTGCGTGGCCCACTGCAGCTCGGTGATGCCGCCCGAGCCCGCGAGGACCTTGCGCGCCTGCTCGGCCACGCCGGCGTCGGCGAAGTTGACGACCACCGACTGGTCGACGCGGTTCACGCCGCCGTCGCGGATGTTCTTGTCGCGCAGGAGCGTGCGCACGTCGGACGCGTCGGAGTCGAGCTTCTTGTTGAGCGCGCCGTTCATGTCGACCTGAAGCAGGAAGTGCACGCCGCCGCGCAGGTCGAGGCCGAGGTACATCGGCAGCGCGTGCAGCGACGTGAGCCAGCGCGGCGAGGCGCTCTGCAGGTTCAGCGCGACGATGTACTGCGGATCGTTCAGGTCGGCGTTCAGCGCCTTGTTGAGCGCGTCTTTCAGGCGCAGCTGCGTGTCCGTGTCGGCGACGCGCACGCGGATGTTCGCGTTCATCGACGAGTTGTCGAACGTGACGTCGGTCGCCTTGATGCCGGCCGCCGCCAGCGCGGCTTCGACCTGCGCGAGCGTGCCCGAATCGAGCCTGACGGTGGCTTTGCCGCTCGACACCTGGACCGCGGGCGCTTCGCCGAAGAAATTGGGCAATGTGTACACGAGGCCGATGACGAGCGCCACCAGCATCACGACATATTTCCAGAGGGGATAACGGTTCATTGGTTGACCCAACGGGGGAGGGGAATGGCCTCCGCGATGCGCGCGCGTCCGGCCGGGCCTGCGTGACGTTCCTGCATTGACGCTCTTTGGTCAGGGGCTGGCGAGGGCGGGCCGGATGCGCGAGGCCGTTCGTTCGGAGGCAACGGCCTGGAGGGTTCGCTTGGCGAAGCCTTACAGCGACTTGATCGTGCCCTTCGGCAGGATGGTCGAGACCGACGACTTCTGCACGGTGATTTCCGTGCCATCGGCGATTTCGACGCCCACGTAGGCTTCGCTGACCTTCGTCACCTTGCCGACGATGCCGCCGCTCGTGATCACTTCGTCGCCCTTGGCCATGGCCGCGAGCATGTTGCGATGTTCCTTCTGACGCTTCATCTGCGGGCGGATCATGATGAAGTAAAGCACGGCGAACATCAGGATGAGCGGCAGGAAGCTCATGAGGCTCGATTCGGCACCGCCTGCTGCACCGCCTTGCGCGAAGGCATTGGAAATGAACGACACGTTGGTCTCTCCGGGTTATACGATCAAAAAGCGAGCCGGTTATTCTACCACCGGCATTCTCCGCGACGATGACGCAAAATAGGCTTTCCTATCAAGCGCTTATGTCGAATCGCGCCCCGCGCGGCGTGCGCGCGCGAAAACCGGGGGCGGCTCGACGGGACGCTGCGCGGAAGGTGCGCCAGGTTTGCACCGTCGTCGCGAAAGGCGATTGTAAAGTCTCGCGGGCGGCTTCAGTCGACGCCGCGTGCGCGCTGCCCGGCGAATCGCTGGCGGAATGCCGCGAACGTCTTCGTCTCGATGGCCGCGCGGATCTCGCTCATCAGCTCGAGGTAGTAGTGCAGGTTGTGGATCGTGTTGAGCTGCGCGCCGAGGATCTCGCCCACGCGGTGCAGGTGATGCAGGTAGCCACGCGTGAAGTTGCGGCAGGTGTAGCAGCCGCACTGTTCGTCGAGCGGGCGCAGCGAGTTGCGGTGCACGGCGTTGCGGATCTTGATGTCGCCGAAGCGCGTGAAGATCCAGCCGTTGCGCGCGTTGCGCGTCGGCATCACGCAGTCGAACATGTCCACGCCCGCGGCCACGCCCGCCACGAGATCCTCGGGCGTGCCGACGCCCATCAGGTAATGCGGCTTGTCGGCGGGCAGCTTCGGCGCGATGTGTTCGAGCACGCGCATCATGTCTTCCTTCGGCTCGCCCACCGAAAGCCCGCCGATCGCGTAGCCGTGGAACGGCATCTGCGAAAGGCCCGCGAGCGACTCGTCGCGCAGGTCCTCGAACATGCCGCCCTGTACGATGCCGAACAGCGCGTTCGGATTGCTCAAGGCGTTGAATTCGTCGATCGAGCGCTGCGCCCAGCGCATCGACATGCGCATGGAGTCGGCGGCTTCCTTGTGCGTCGTCGGCACGCCGTTGGTGGCGTAGGGCGTGCACTCGTCGAACTGCATGACGATGTCGGAATCGAGCACCTTCTGGATCTGCATCGACACTTCGGGCGAGAGGAACAGCTTGTCACCGTTCACGGGCGAGGCGAAGCGCACGCCGTCCTCCGAAATCTTGCGCAGGTCGCCGAGCGAGAACACCTGGAAGCCGCCCGAGTCGGTGAGGATCGGCCGGTTCCAGCCCATGAAGCGGTGCAGCCCGCCGTGCGCCTCGATCGTTTCGAGCCCCGGGCGCAGCCACAGGTGGAACGTGTTGCCGAGGATGATCTGCGCGTGCATCTCTTCGAGTTCGCGCGGCTGCGTGGCCTTCACGGTGCCGTAGGTGCCCACGGGCATGAAGATCGGCGTTTCGACCACGCCGTGGTTGAGCGTGACGCGCCCGCGCCGCGCGAGGCCGTCGGTGCCGAGCAGCTCGAATTTCAGGCCATTTTGCGGGCGCTCGCCCAGATAGGCGCCGTGTTCGGCGCGTGCGTTGGTTTGATGACCGTCGGTCATGCGTAGGCTCCTGTGCCACCGGAAGACAGTCCGGCGCAGATGATGATGGGGATGGAGGGAAAACGTGTGTGGGTGCTTCTTACGCGTCGGGCGCGTCGCCGGTCCGCGTCAGCAGCATCGCGTCGCCGTAGCTGAAGAAGCGATACCGCTCGGCAATCGCGTGGCGATACGCGGCGCGAATCGTCTCGATGCCCGCGAACGCCGAGACGAGCATCAAAAGCGTCGACTTCGGCAGGTGGAAGTTCGTGACTAGCCGGTCGACCACGCGGAACCGGTAGCCCGGCGTGATGAAGATGTCGGTTTCCGCCTGGGTGGCCGCGAGCGGGCGGCCCGCGCGTTCGGCGTCGCGCGCGGCGGCTTCGAGCGCACGCATCGAGGTCGTGCCCACCGCGATCACGCGCCCGCCGCGCGCGCGCGTGGCCGCGATCTTGTCGACGAGCGACTGCGGCAGTTGATACCACTCGCTATGCATCTTGTGCTCGGCGATGTTCTCCACGCGCACCGGCTGGAACGTGCCCGCGCCGACGTGCAGCGTGAGCGTCGCGCGCTCGACGCCCTGCGCGTCGAGTCGCGCGAGCAGGGCGTCGTCGAAATGCAGGCCCGCCGTGGGCGCGGCCACCGCGCCCGGGTTCTGCGCGAACACGGTTTGATAGCGCGTTTCGTCGCTCGCGTCGGCGTCGTGCGTGATGTAGGGCGGCAGCGGCAGACGGCCGTGCCGCTCGATGAGCGTGAGGCAGTCGTCGGGGAAATGCAGCGTGTAGAACGGCTCGACGCGCTCGCCCACGGTGACGTCGAACGCGTCGGCGAGGCGCAGCACGGTGCCTGCGCCGGGGCTCTTGCTCGCGCGGATCTGCGCGAGCGCCGTGCGCGCGCCGGTCAGGCGCTCGACAAGCACCTCGATCTTGCCGCCGCTGGCCTTCTGGCCGAAGAAGCGCGCCTTCAGCACCTTGGTATCGTTGAAGACGAGCAGGTCGCCGGGCGCCACGCGCGCGGGCAGCTCGGAGAAGCGGCGGTCGACGAGGCGCGCGGGCTGCGCCGTACCGTCGACCTCCAGCAGACGGCTCGCGCTGCGCTCGGGCAGGGCGGTCTGGGCGATCAGTTCCTCGGGGAGGTCGAAATCGAAATCGGAAAGCTTGAACATGCGGCCTGATGAAATGGAAATGCGCCGGAGGCCCGGCGCGCGGCGGCTTCGTGGAGCCGGACCGTGGAACGGTTGCACCCCAAAAGCGGCTGCGATGCCCGCCCGCGCATGGCGGGCAAGCTATGATTGCGGGACATGCACGTTGGCGATGCGCGCGGCATGCCCGACGGCGGACGCAGTCGCGCCCTATGCGCCGCGCCATGCCGGAAAGCCGATATTGTACTTGCGAAGCTGCCCATGCCCCCTTCCGTTAGCCGATTGATGCCCGAACCCGATTCCGCGAGCGAAGCGCGCGACGATGCGGGCACGCCCGAGGCCGGCGCCGGAGCGCGGCAGCCGGAGGCGGCTGCACAGGCCGCGTCGCCGGCGCGCAAGCGCGCGAGCAGGAAGTCCGCGGACAAGGCTGCCGATCAATCGACGGCCAGGGAGAAGCCCAAACTCGCCAGGACCGCCGACCGCCTCGCCAAGCTCGGCCTCACGCGCGACATCGACCTCGTGCTGCACCTGCCGATGCGCTACGAGGACGAAACCACGCTCACGCCCATCGGCGAATTGCTGCCAGGCGGCGTCGCCCAAACCGAAGGCGTGGTGTTCGACAACGAGGTCGCGTACCGGCCGCGTCGTCAACTGGTGGTGAAGCTGCGCGACCCGGATCAGGCGGGCGGCGGCGAACTGCACCTGCGCTTCCTGAACTTCTACGGCTCGCAGGTCGCGCAGATGGCGATCGGCAAGCGTCTGCGCGTGCGCGGCGACGTGCGCGGTGGCTTCTTTGGCCTGGAGATGGTGCACCCGGCGGTGAAGGTCGTGGAAGGCGGCGCGCCGCTGCCGCAGGCGCTCACGCCGGTCTATCCGTCCACGGCGGGCGTGAGCCAGGCGTATCTGCGCAAGGCGATCGACAACGCGCTGGCCCGCGCCTCGCTGCCCGAGTTGCTGCCGGAAGCCGTGGCGCGCAAGTTCATGGCGCCGCTCGATTTGCCGCCGCTGATGGACGCGGTGAAGACGCTGCACCATCCGCCAGTGAATGCCGACGAGCACGAACTCATCGACGGCACGCATCCCGCCTGGACGCGCATCAAGTTCGAGGAGCTGCTCGCGCAACAACTGTCCCTCAAGCGCGCACATGAGGAGCGGCGCACGCGCGCGGCGCCCGCGATGGCGCGCCACGTCGCGGGCCGCAAGAGCGACGAGACGCTGCTCGCGCGCCTGCGCGGCGCGCTCCCGTTCACGCTGACAGGCGCGCAGGAGCGCGTGATCGGCGAAATCGCTCACGACCTCGAACAGCCGCACCCGATGCAGCGCCTCCTGCAAGGCGACGTCGGCAGCGGCAAGACCGTGGTGGCGGCGCTCGCCGCCGCGCAGGCCATCGACGCCGGCTACCAGGCGGCGCTCATGGCGCCCACCGAAATTCTCGCGGAACAGCATGCGCGCAAGCTGCGCGGCTGGCTCGAACCGCTCGGCGTGCAGGTCGCGTGGCTTGCGGGCAGCCTCAAGGCGAAGGAAAAGCGCGCGGCGCTCGAAGCGGCGGCGCTCGGCACGGCGCAGCTCGTGATCGGCACGCACGCGATCATTCAGGACGCCGTGGAATTCGCCCGCCTCGGCCTCGTGATCGTCGACGAACAGCATCGCTTCGGCGTCGAGCAGCGGCTCGCGCTGCGCGCCAAGGCGCAGAACGCGCGTTCGCCGGCGCAGTCGCCCGACGCCGCGGCGCGCGAGTTCCAGCCGCATCAACTGATGATGTCGGCCACACCGATCCCGCGCACGCTCGCCATGACGTATTACGCGGACCTCGACGTCTCCACCATCGACGAACTGCCGCCCGGCCGCACGCCGATCCTCACCAAGCTCGTTTCCGACGCGCGGCGCGAGGAAGTGATCGCGCGCGTGCGTGCGGCGGCGCTCACGGGTCGTCAGGTGTACTGGGTATGTCCGCTCATCGAGGAAAGCGAGACGCTGCAATTGCAAACGGCTGTCGAGACCTACGAAACGCTCGTTGCCGCGCTGCCCGAGCTCGCCGTGGGACTCGTGCATGGCCGCCTTGCATCGGCGGACAAGGCTGCGGTGATGGACGCGTTCTCGCGCAACGAAGTGCAGTTGCTGGTAGCGACAACGGTGATCGAAGTGGGCGTGGACGTGCCCAACGCCTCGCTGATGGTGATCGAGCACGCGGAGCGTTTCGGCCTCGCGCAGCTTCACCAGTTGCGCGGGCGCGTGGGGCGGGGCAGCGCGGCCTCGGTGTGCGTGCTGCTCTACACGGGGCCGCTGTCGCAAACCGGCCGCGCGCGCCTGCAAACCATGCGCGAGACCACCGACGGCTTCGAGATCGCGCGCCGGGACCTCGAAATCCGCGGTCCCGGCGAGTTTCTCGGGGCGCGTCAATCTGGCGCGGCGATGCTGCGCTTCGCGAGCCTCGAAAACGACGAATGGCTGATCGAGCCTGCGCGGGGCGCAGCCGAGCGCCTGCTGCACGAGTTTCCGCACGTCGTCGCGCAGCATCTGAATCGCTGGCTCGGCGCCCGCGAGCAGTATCTGAAGGCGTAAGCCGACCAGTTCGGGGAACCTGCGCGCGCCCGCGCCGTCCGACTCTTTCGTGATCCCGCCCCGCATAGGGGCGTTGATTATTGGCGAATCGCCGCCATAGGTGTATAAGTACAAACTATTGATTCACCTTTCTTGATTGGTCCCCCAATGACGCTCACTGAATTGAAATACATTGTCGCAGTCGCCCGCGAGCGCCACTTCGGAAGGGCCGCGGAAGCCTGCTTCGTGAGCCAGCCCACGCTTTCGGTCGCGATCAAGAAGCTCGAAGACGAACTGAACGTGCAGATTTTCGAGCGCGGCACGAGCGAGGTGAGCGTGACGCCCATCGGTGAGCAGATCGTGACGCAGGCGCAGCGCGTGCTCGAGCAGACGCTCGCCATCAAGGAAATCGCCAAGCAGGGCAAGGACCCGCTCGTGGGGCCGCTGCGCCTCGGCGTGATCTACACGATCGGGCCGTATTTGCTGCCCACGCTCGTCAAGCAGATGATCAAGCGCGTGCCGCAAATGCCGCTCATGCTGCAGGAGAACTACACGCTCAAGCTGATCGAGCTGCTCAAGCAAGGCGAGATCGACGTGGCGATCATGGCGTTGCCGTTCCCGGAAACCGGCCTCACGATGCGGCCGCTCTATGATGAGCCGTTCGTCGTGGCGCTGCCCTCGGGCCACGCGTGGGAGAAGCGCGCAAAGATCGACCCGGACGACCTCAAGCAGGAAACCATGCTGCTGCTGGGCAGTGGCCATTGCTTCCGCGACCATGTGCTGGGCGTGTGCCCGGAACTCATGCGCTTCTCGCAGAACGCCGACGGCATCCAGAAAACCTTCGAAGGGTCGTCGCTGGAGACCATCCGCCATATGGTCGCGAGCGGCGTGGGCATCACCGTGCTGCCGCGCATGTCGGTGACCGAGGTGAAGCCGCACGCGGGCGGCGTCGATTCGGGGCTGCTTTCGTACGTGCCGTTCGACGAGCCGGTGCCCGATCGCCGCGTGGTGCTCGCGTGGCGCAAGAGCTTCACGCGCATGCCCGCGATCGAGGCGATCGTCGATGCGATTCACGCCTGCGATCTGCCCGGCGTGAAGAAGATCGAGGCGCCTGCCGAGGCGGCCTGACGTATTGCGCCGTGCCTCGCGTCGCGCGTGGTGAGTACGCGCGGCGCGCATCTCCCTTCGCCCGGCGTTCGCCTGCGCTTGCCTGTTTTCAATTTAGATTGCGTCCCCAATAATCTGCGCCTATTTGATAGATTAAATAAATCAAATTATCTATATCAATAGTCAATGATAAAGTTTCTTCCAACCGTACCCAACCGGAAACCCCTGGAGGAAGCGATGCAAACCAACGTCCCGACCACCCCCGCGCCCACCGCACCTGCCCGCGCCGTTTCGGGTCTTCGCAGTGTGGCGTTTTCGCTGCTCGTCGATCGCGCGCTGTCTGCCTGACGGCCAGCCGTCTCGCCGCAAGGTTCACCGCATTTCCGAATTCACCAGCACACAAGGAATCCAGCATGACCGACCGCACTCTCACTTCGGCAGCCGGCGCGCCCGTCGTCGATAACCAGAACTCGCTCACCGCCGGCCCGCGCGGCCCCGTGATGCTGCAGGACGTGTGGCTCCTCGAAAAGCTCGCGCACTTCGACCGCGAAGTGATTCCCGAGCGCCGCGTGCACGCGAAGGGCTCGGGCGCGTTCGGCACGCTCGAGGTCACGCACGACATTTCGCGGTTCACGAAGGCCAAGGTGTTCGGCGAGGTCGGCAAGCGAACGCCGCTCTTCATCCGCTTCTCGACCGTGGCGGGCGAACGTGGCGCCGCCGACGCCGAGCGCGACGTGCGCGGCTTTTCGATCAAGTTCTACACGGAAGAGGGCAACTGGGACGTCGTGGGCAACAACACGCCGGTGTTCTTCATTCGCGATCCGCTCAAGTTCCCCGACTTCATCCACACGCAAAAGCGCGATCCGCGCACGAACATGCGCAGCAACGTGGCGGCGTGGGACTTCTGGTCGCGCCATCCGGAATCGCTTCATCAGGTGACGATCCTCATGAGCGATCGCGGCATTCCGAAGAACTATCGCCAGCAGCACGGCTTCGGTTCGCACACGTTCTCGTTCATCAACGCGAACGGCGAGCGCTTCTACGTGAAGTTCCACTTCAAGTCCGCCCAGGGCGTGGAGAACTACAGCGACGCCGACGCGGCGCAGGTGATCGCTCAGGACCGCGAATCGGCGCAGCGCGATCTGTATGACGAGATCGAGAAGGGCAATTTCCCGAAGTGGCATTTCCGCATTCAGGTGATGCCCGAGGCCGATGCCGCCAAGGTGCCGTACAACCCCTTCGACATCACGAAGGTCTGGCCGCACAAGGATTACCCGTTGATCGACGTGGGCACGATCGAGTTGAATCGCAATCCGGAGAACTATTTCGCCGATGTCGAGCAGGCCGCTTTCTCGCCTGCGAACGTGGTGCCGGGCATCGGTTTCTCGCCGGATCGTCTGTTGCAGGGGCGCCTGTTCTCGTATGGCGATACGCAGCGCTATCGCCTGGGCGTCAACCATCACCAGATTCCGGTGAACGCGCCGCGCTGCCCGTTCCATTCGTTCCATCGCGACGGCGCGATGCGCACCGACGGCAACCTCGGCGGCAACGCGAACTACGAGCCGAGCCGCTTCGGCGACTTCGCGCAGCGTCGGCAGGCCGGCGAGCCGCCGCTCGCGGCCGGCGCGGTCGATCACTACGATCACCGCGAGGACGACGATTACTACAGCCAGCCGGGCGCGTTGTTCCGGTTGTTCAACGCGGGCCAGCGCGAGCGGCTCTTCGCGAACATCGCGCGGCATATCGCGGGCGTGCCCGCGGAAATCGTGGAGCGCCAGATCGGGCACTTCCGCCGCGCCGATCCGGCGTATGCGCAAGGCGTGAGCGACGCGATCGCGAAGCTCGCGGAGCAGGCGAAGTAAGGACGTGGGCGCGGCGTGTTGTCACAACGCGCCCGGATGGCGGTCCGCGCCCGAAGCAGGACCAAAGGTGACGCCAGGAGCACGATCATGACCCGAACGATGACGATGACCCTCAAGACCATGGGCGCAGGCGAGGCGCGTGGCGAAGCCGCCGCCATGGTTCGCACGCGCGCGCAAGGCACGCAGCTCGTTCGGCGCGCGGTGGGATTCGCGGTCGTGGCGAGCGGTTTGGTGGCGCTCGCCGTGCAAGGCCTCGCGCATTTCGCGGGACACTGAAAGCGGGCGGCGCAGTAGGGCCGGATGAGCCGGCTTGTCGGGATTTCCAGGCTACACTGACAGACGATCGAGCGTTCGCGCACGGGCGCCGAACGGCGCGCGCGGCGCAAGCCGGATCGTTACGCACGCGTAGTCTCACTGCTAGAAAAGGAGTCGTCATGGCCAAAAAAGCAACCGTACAGCACGTGAATATCGGCATCAGCGACAAGGATCGCAAGAAGATCGCAGAAGGGCTCTCGCGCCTGCTCGCGGACACCTACACGCTGTATCTGAAGACGCACAACTTCCACTGGAACGTCACGGGGCCGATGTTCAACACGCTCCATCTGATGTTCGAGGGGCAATACAACGAACTCGCGCTGGCCGTCGACGCGATCGCCGAACGCATCCGCGCGCTGGGCGTCCACGCGCCGGGCAGCTACAAGGAATTCGCGAAGCTCTCGTCGATTCCCGAAGCCGACGGCGTGCCAGCCGCGGAAGACATGATCCGCCAGCTGGTGGAAGGTCAGGAAGCGGTGGTGCGCACGGCGCGCGCGATCTTCCCTGCGACGGAAGCGGCCAACGACGAGCCGACCGCCGACCTGCTCACGCAACGCATGCAGACGCACGAAAAGACCGCGTGGATGCTGCGCTCGCTGCTGGCTTGATACGAACGCGGCGCGCCTGCGCCTTGCCGCGAGCGCGATGAACGCGATGAAAGGCCCGCCGGTGTCCGGCGGGCCTTCGTCTTTACGGCGTGCGCCGTGCTGCTCGCGGGGACGGATATGCGGGCGCGGCCGGAGGCGGCGAGGCGGCGCCCTGGCCTACAATAGCGGCATCGTTTTTCCTGCACCGATCATGTTCGCCCGTCTCCCGCTCTATCTGCGGCTAGTCCGCATGGACAAGCCGATCGGCAGCCTGCTGCTGCTCTGGCCGACGCTCAACGCGCTGTGGATCGCCTCGGACGGCCATCCGCCGGTCTCGCTGCTGGTCATCTTCACCATCGGCACGGTGCTGATGCGCTCAGCGGGCTGCGCCATCAACGACTACGCCGACCGCGACTTCGACCGCCACGTGAAGCGCACGGCCGAGCGTCCCATCACCTCGGGTCGCATCCGCGCCTGGGAAGCGGTTGCGATCGCTGCCGGTCTCGCGCTCGTCTCGTTTCTCTTGATCCTGCCGCTCAACACGCTCACGAAGCAGCTCTCGGTCGTGGCGCTGTTCGTAGCGGCTTCGTACCCGTTCACGAAGCGCTTTTTTGCGATTCCTCAGGCCTACCTGGGCATCGCATTCGGTTTCGGCATTCCGATGGCGTTCGCCGCCGTGCAGGACCACGTGCCGCTGCTCGCGTGGGTCATGCTGGTCGCTAACGTGTTCTGGTCGGTGGCGTACGACACCGAGTACGCGATGGTCGATCGCGACGACGACATCAAGATCGGCATTCGAACCTCGGCGCTCACCTTCGGCCGCTACGACGTACTCGCGATCATGCTCTGCTATGCGGCTACGCTCGGCATCTATGTGTGGGTGGGCGTGACGCTAGGTTTCGGCTGGCTTTACTGGCTCGGCTGGGCGGCCGCGGCGGGCTGCGCGATTTACCACTACACGCTTATCAAGGGCCGCGAGCGCATGCCATGTTTCGCGGCTTTCCGCCATAACAACTGGCTGGGCGGCGTGCTCTTCGTGGGGATCGCGGCGCACTACGCCGTATCGGGCCTCTAAGGGCATTCGCGCTTCTTCTTCGAGGCCCGAGATGAAAAAACGCCGGCTGCATAACGTACCCGGCGTTTTTTTCATGGCTGGCTGGCGCTCGCGGCGACGAACGAGCCGCCGCGCATAAGCCGCCTTACTGCTTGCCGAACTCTTCGCCCATTTCCTTCGCGCGTGCATCTGCCGCCAGTGCGCCCTTGACAATGGCGGCCTTCACGCCCGAGGCGTCGAACGACGCCAGCGCCGCGGCCGTCGTGCCACCCTTCGAGGTCACGCGCTCGCGCAGCACGGCGGGCGGCTCGTCCGATTGCAACGCTAGCTGCGCCGCGCCCGCGAACGTGGCGATGGCTAGCGCGCGGCCTTGCTGCTCGTCCATGCCGAGCTGGCGCGCGGCTTCTTCGAGCGCTTCGATGAAGTAGAACACATAGGCTGGCCCGCTGCCCGAGATGCCCGTGACGGCGTCGATCTTCGCTTCGTCGTCGAACCAGACCGTTTGACCCACGGCGCCGAGCACGTCGGACGCGAGCTGGCGACCCGCCGCGTCCACGCCGCCGCTCGCGACGAGACCGGTCGCGCCCATGCCGATCAGCGCAGGCGTGTTCGGCATCGTGCGCACGATGCGTGCGTGACCGTTCAGCCAGCGCGACAGGTCGTCGATGCGAATGCCGGCCATGATGCTGATGACGACCTGATGGACGCCGAGATGTGGCGCGATGCCTTCGGCGACAGCCTTGGCGATTTGCGGTTTCACCGCGATCAGCACCGCGTCGTACGACGCGAGCGCGCCGTCCGCGGCGGCGCCGGTGCACACGCCGAACTGCTCGGCGCTGCGCTTGCGGGCGTCCTCGTTCGGATCGATTGCGTAGAGGTTATCGGCGGGAACGCCCTTGCGGATCAGGCCGCCGATGAGTGCGGCGGCCATGTTGCCGCCGCCGATGAATGCGATTTTCATGGTGCTGGGAAGAGTTCGTGGATCAGTGAGAGTAGTTGCGCGCGCCGAAAATCGCGGTGCCGACGCGCACGATCGTCGCGCCTTCGAGCACCGCGGCTTCGAGGTCGGCCGACATGCCCATGGAGAGCGTGTCGAGCGCGAGGCCTTGCGCGCGAAGCGCGTCGAACAGCTCGCGTAATTGCCGGTGCGGCGCGCGCTGCGCCTCGAGCGTGGATTCCGGTTCCGGGATCGACATGAGCCCGCGCAGCCGCAGATTGGGCAGGGCGGCGATCTGCCCCGCGACCTGCCGCGCTTCTTGCGGGGCGACGCCGCTCTTGCTGGCCTCGCCGCTGACGTTGACCTGCAGGCAGACGTTGAGCGGCGCCATGCCGGCCGGACGCTGCGCCGAAAGGCGCTCGGCAATCTTCAGACGGTCGACCGAATGGACCCAGTCGAAACGCTCGGCGACGGGGCGCGTCTTGTTCGACTGGAGCGGCCCGATGAAATGCCATTCGAGATTCGCGCGCAGGTCGGCGAGCGCTTCGATCTTGTCCACGGCTTCCTGCACGTAGTTTTCGCCGAACGCGCGCTGGCCGGCGGCGTAAGCGGCGCGCACGTCCTGCGCGGGAAACGTTTTGGAAACCGCGAGCAGCTCCACGCTTTGCGGGTCGCGGCCGGCATTGCGGGCGGCGGCCGCGATGCGCTCGCGGACAGCTTCGAGATTGTGGGAGAGATCGGTCATCGTGCTTGAGCGGGCGTGCGAATTTGCCCGCGCCGCCTTTGGGTCCAAAACGAATCAGAACGACGGCCATTATACGGACTGCGCACGAGGCGAAAACACTGGCCGGAAAGCCTATGCCGAATGGCCGACTGTTTGCGCGCCTGGCGTTTCGTTACGCTGGCTCCGTTCCCGACATCAGTTCGCCGCCAGCATATGTTCGACCAGCTCAATCCAGTGCGTGACCGGAATTGCCGTGCCGCTTTGCAGGTGCGTGATGCAGCCTATGTTGGCCGAGACGATCAGTTGCGGCTCGAGCGCCTGCAGCCGGTCCACCTTCTGGTTGCGCAGCGTGTACGAAAGGCGCGGCTGCACGATCGAGTAGGTACCGGCCGAGCCGCAGCAAAGATGGCTGTCGGCGGGCAGGCGCACGTCGAGCCCGAGCGCCGTGAGCAGCTTTTCCACGCCGCCGCGCAATTGCTGGCCGTGCTGCAATGTGCAGGGCGGATGCCAGGCGACCGTCTTGATCCCGCGCCGCCGCGTGGCCGCCACGAGTTGCTCTTCGAAGGCCGGGAGCAGTTCGGAAAGATCGCGCGTGAGTTCGACCACGCGGCGCGCTTTCTCCACATAAGCCGGATCGTCGCGCAGCAGATGTGCATATTCCTTCACCGTCGCGCCGCAGCCGGAGGCATTCATCACGATCGCTTCCACGCCCTGCTCGATGTACGGCCACCAGGCGTCGATGTTCGCGCGCACGTCGCCGAGCGCGTCGTCGGCATAGCCCATATGGAGGCGGATCGCGCCGCAGCAGCCCGATTGCGATGCCACGATCGTTTCGATGCCGAGCGCGTCCAGCACGCGCGCGGTGGCGATGTTGATGTTGGGCATCATCGAAGGCTGCACGCAGCCTTGCAGCATCAGCATCTTGCGGGCGTGCTTCGCGGTGGGCCACGCAAGCGGCCGCTGGCGCACCGGCACCTTGTCGCGCAGCCGCCTGGGCAAGAGTGGCCGCACCTGCTGGCCGAGGCGCATGGCCGGCGTGAAGAGCGCGCGGCGCGGCAGCAGCCCTGCCAGCAGGCGGCGCATGAGGCGCTGGCGCAGCGGCCGCCGCACCATCTGTTCGGCATGCTTGCGGCCTACTTCAACGAGGCGCCCGTACTGCACGCCCGAGGGGCAGGTGGTTTCGCAACTGCGGCAGGTGAGGCAGCGGTCGAGGTGCGTGAGCGTGCTCTTCGTGACCGGCGCGCCTTCCGCCATCTGCTTCATGAGATAGATGCGCCCGCGCGGCCCGTCCAGTTCGTCGCCGAGCAGTTGATAGGTCGGGCAGGTCGCGGTGCAGAAGCCGCAATGCACGCACTTGCGCAGGATCGCGTCGGCTTCTTCGCCGTCGGGAGTGTTGCGAATGAAGTCCGCGAGGTTCGTCTGCATCGCCGCGTATGGGTGTCGTCAAAAGTCGGAGTACAGCCGGCCGCGATTGAAGATGCGGGCCGGATCGAAGGCGGCCTTCAGGCCGCGATGGATCTTCATGAGCGGCACGGGCAAGGGCGTGAATACGCCCGCGCTGCGGTCATAGTCGCGACCGGTGCGGAACATCGTGGCATGGCCGCCCGCCTGCTTCGCGCTGATGCGGACCGTTTGAGCGTCGGTTTCGGTGATCCACCATCGTTGCGCGCCGCCCCATTCCATGAGTTGCGCGCCGGGCAGTTGCAAGGGTTCCGCGATCGAGGGCAGCGAGAGGCGCCAGAGCGCCGTGCTGGGCATGATCGACGCGAAGAACGGATCGGTCTGTTCCCGAAGGCCAGCCCAGAAGCGCTCGGCTTCCACGGCGTCCACCACCTCGCCCCCCAGGCTCGCGCGCGCCGTCTTCACGGCCGCTTCCGCGCCCGCAAGGCGTACCGCGAGCGTGCCGTTGCGCCAGGCGCTCGCCGTCATCGGCAGCGGGCGGCCGCCCCATTCGTTGAGCTTGCGCACGGCGTCGGTGCCGTTCATGTCGAACCTCAGCGTGGTTTCGGCCTGCGGCGCGGGCAGCACTTTCACGGAAAGTTCCAGCATCAGGCCGAGCGTGCCGAGCGATCCCGCCATGAGGCGCGAGACATCGTAACCCGCCACGTTCTTCACGACCTGGCCGCCGAAATGCAACACCTCGCCGCGGCCATTCATGAGCACGGCGCCCAGGACGAAGTCGCGCGGCGCGCCTGCGCTCGCGCGCCGCGGCCCCGCGATGCCCGCCGCGATGCAGCCGCCCAGCGTCGCCTGCGCGCCGAAGTGCGGCGGCTCGAACGCGAGCATCTGCCCGTGCGCGGCGAGCGCCGCCTCGATTTCCGCGAGCGGCGTGCCGGCGCGCGCCGTGATCACGAGCTCTGCCGGGTCATACGAAATGATGCCGCGATGCGCGCGCGTGTCGAGAATCTCGCCTTCGAGCGACTGGCCGTACCAGTCCTTGGTGCCCCCGCCGCGGATGCGCAGCGCCCGGCCATCGGCGCTCGCCGCGCGGATGCGCTCGGACCAGTCCGAGACGATGTCGTCCTCTTCCATGTCGTGATGGTCGCGTTCGTTCGCTATGTGGTTCGTTCGATTGTACTGGGCGAACCTCTTCTGACAACCCGGAGCGGACCCGCATGCGGGTCACACGCAATGCATGGACGAACGTCAGAAGCGCGGCAACTCCGGGTGCGGCAGCAAATTCCCGCGCACGTGCATGCGGCCGTACTCGGCGCAGCGCGCGCGCGTGGGAATGCCCTTGTCAGGGTTGAGCAGCCCGGCCGGATCGAACGCGTGCTTCACGGCGTGAAACGCATCGCGCTCTTCAGGCGAAAACTGCACGCACATCGAGTTGATCTTCTCGATGCCCACGCCGTGCTCGCCCGTCACGGTTCCGCCCAGTTCGACGCAGGTTTCGAGAATGTCCGAACCGAAGGCCTCGGCGCGGTGCCATTCGTCGAGGTCGTTGCCGTTGAAGAGGATAAGCGGATGCATGTTGCCGTCGCCGGCGTGGAACACATTGATGCAGCGCAGCCCGTACTGCTTTTCCATTTCGTGGATGCGCGCGAGCAGCGGGCCGATCGCGCGGCGTGGCACCGTGCCGTCCATGCAGTAGTAGTCGGGCGAGATGCGGCCTGCCGCGGGAAATGCGTTCTTGCGACCCGACCAGAAGCGCAGGCGCTCCTCTTCCGTGCGCGAGATCTGAATGCGCGTGGCGCCATGCTCACGCAGCACGGCGGTCGTGCGCCCGATCTCGTCGGCGACTTCTTCGGGCGTGCCGTCGGCTTCGCACAGCAGGATCGCGGCGGCGTCGAGGTCGTAGCCTGCGTTCACGAACTCCTCCACGGCGCGCGTGGCCGGCTTGTCCATCATCTCGAGGCCGGCCGGAATGATGCCCGAGGCGATGATGCCCGCCACCGCGTCGCCACCTTTCACGACGTCGTCGAAGCTCGCCATGATGACCTGCGCCGTTTGCGGTCGCGGAATCAGCTTGACGGTGACTTCGGTCACGATGGCGAACATGCCTTCGCTGCCGATCATCACGGCGAGCAGATCGAGGCCCGGTGCGTCGGGTGCGAGCGAGCCGAACTCGACGATCTCGCCATCCATCGTCACCGCGCGCACGCGCAGCACGTTATGCACGGTGAGGCCGTATTTGAGGCAATGTACGCCGCCCGAATTCTCCGAAACGTTGCCGCCTATCGTGCAGGCGATCTGCGAGGAAGGATCGGGCGCGTAGTAAAGGCCGAAGGGCGCCGCTGCCTCGGAAACGGCGAGATTGCGCACGCCGGGCTGCACGGTGGCCGTGCGCGCATAGGGATCGACTTCGAGAATGCGCTTGAAGCGCGCGAGCGAAAGCACAATGCCGTGGCGGATCGGCATGGCTCCGCCCGAGAGCCCGGTGCCTGCGCCTCGGGGGACGATCGGCACGTCGAGGCGCAGGCAGATCTGCACGATGCGCTGCACCTGCGACTCGGTTTCCGGGAGCGCCACGGCGAGCGGCAGCCGCCGGTAGGCCGCGAGTCCGTCACACTCGTAGGCAACGGTGTCCTCCTCGCGATGCAGCAGGCAATGCGCTGGCAGCACGGCCATCAACGCCTGGACAACTTCGCGCTGGCGTTGCTCGAGCGCTTCCGGGCTCAGGTCTGGCAACTTCATCTCGGGTGCGTTCATCTCTCCTCCTGCTTTCGTGCGCATGTCTGCGCTTGTGTCTGCGCTCGCCGGTTATGCCGCAGGCCGCATCGGGCGCGCCCGGCGGGCGCGCCGTGGCGCGAACGCGCAGGCCGCTACGCCGCCCAGTTGAAGATCTTGCCCGGGTTCATCAGGTTCTGCGGATCGAGTGCACGCTTGAGGGCGCGCATCGTATCGATGGTGTCTGCGCCGTGCTCTTCCACGAGGAAATCCATCTTGTGCAGGCCCACGCCGTGTTCGCCCGTGCAGGTGCCGTCCATTGCGATCGCGCGTTGCACGATGCGGTGGTTCAGGCGCTCGGCTTCATCGATTTCCTCGGGCTTGTCCGGGTCGATCAGGATCGCCACGTGGAAGTTGCCGTCACCTACGTGGCCGACGATCGGGCAAGGCAGCGGCGAGGCCTTGAGATCGTTTTCGGTCTCCACCACGCATTCGGCGAGGCGCGAGATCGGCACGCACACGTCGGTCGTCACGGCGCGGCAGCCCGGCTTTAGCTGCAGCATCGCGAAGTACGCGCTGTGGCGCGCGTTCCACAGGCGGCTGCGGTCCTCGGCGCGCGTGGCCCATTCAAAGCCTTCTCCGCCGTGCTGCGCGGCAAGCTCCTGTACGAGCTGTGCCTGCTCCTCGACACCGGCCGCGGTGCCATGGAATTCGAAGAAGAGCGTGTGCTTTTCGCGCAGCGTGAGGTTCGAATGCTTGTTGATTGCGCGCACGGCGAGCGAGTCGATGAATTCCACGCGCGCAATCGGCACGCCGATCTGGATCGTTTCGATGACCGTGCGCACGGCGTCGGCCATCGAGGGAAACGCGCACACCGCCGCGGAGACGGCCTCGGGCTGCGGGTAGAGCCGTACCGTGATCTCGGTGATCACGCCCAGCGTGCCTTCCGAGCCCACGAAAAGACGCGTGAGGTCGTAGCCGGCCGACGACTTGCGCGCCCGCGTGCCGGTTTTGACGACGCGGCCATCGGCCAGCACGGCGGTCAGACTGAGCACGTTCTCGCGCATCGTGCCGTAGCGCACGGCATTCGTGCCGGAGGCGCGGGTGGCCGTCATGCCGCCAATGCTCGCGTCGGCGCCCGGGTCGATCGGAAAGAAAAGGCCCGTGTCGCGCAGCGCTTCGTTGAGCTGCTTGCGGGAAATGCCCGGCTCCACCGTTACGGTGAGGTCTTCGGCGTTGATCGAGAGCACGCGGTTCATCTGCGAGAGATCGATCGAGACGCCGCCCTGCACGGCCAGCAAGTGACCTTCGAGTGACGAGCCGTTGCCGTAAGGAATGATCGGCACGCCATGACGGGCGCACAGCTTGACGATAGTCTGGACTTCCGCGGTGCTGTGTGCGAAAACGACGGCGTCGGGCAATTGCGGGTCGAAAGGCGACTCGTCGCGGCCATGATGGGCGCGCACGGCTTCGGACACGGAGAGGCGTTCGCCGAAGGCGCTGCGCAGTTGATCGAGGAGTTCGGCGGGGAACGGGCGGCGAGCGAGCGCCGGCGGCGCGGGATGATTCACGCGGGGTCTCCTTCGTATGGATGTGTTCTGGCTCGGATCATTTTACGCTGAACGTTCGCGCGGCAGAGGTGCGTCCCGCATGCTGCGGTGCACGAAACCTATAATGGCCGCCGCGTCCGCGACACGCACAGCCGATGGGCGCTCGCAATGCACGGCTTGTGCGGATTCACAGCCTCGGAGGGGCACATCATGGGCAATCGCCTGAGCAAGATCGCAACACGCACCGGGGACGACGGCACGACGGGCCTCGGCGACGGCAGCCGCGTGCGCAAGGACGACGCGCGCATTGCCGCGATCGGCGACGTCGACGAACTGAACTCGCAGATCGGCGTGCTGTTGTGCGAGTCGCTTCCCGACGACGTGCGCGACGTGCTCGTCGCGATCCAGCACGATTTGTTCGATCTCGGCGGCGAACTGTGCATACCGGGTCACACGCTCGTCGCTGATGAGCACCTCGCGCGGCTCGATGCCTGGCTCGCGCACTACAACGCCACGCTGCCGCCACTCAAGGAATTCATCTTGCCGGGAGGGTCGCGCGCGGCGGCGCTGGCCCATGTTTGCCGTACGGTGTGCCGGCGCGCAGAGCGGGTGGTCGTCGCGCTCGGCGCGCCGGATTCCGGAGCGCCGCTCGCCGATGCGCCGCGCCGTTACGTGAACCGTCTCTCCGATCTGCTCTTCGTACTCGCCCGCGTGTTGAACCGGGCGGCGGGAGGCAGCGACGTGCTTTGGCGGCACGACCGCGGCGCAGGCAAAAGCGGAGGCCAGGGCGCATAAAAAGGAGGTGGCGACGCATCTGCCGTCTGCCCGGCGCTAACGTCGGGGAGCCGTATCGCCACGAAATAGTCTGTTTCCTGCAACGCAAAAAATCCGCGCGGGCCTGTGAAGGGACCCACGGCCAATGGCTCGTGGGCGCCGCCACCGGGAAAATGCTGGGGTGCGACAAAATGCCTGGGTCGGGCTGTCTCTTTAAAGATGTATCTTTTGCGCATCTTTACCAAGGAGAAGCCACAAATGACTGCGCTCACCGCCGACCAGATGGCCCGCGTCAAGGCCACCGCGCCCGTTTTCGCCGAGCACGGCGCCACGATCACCAAGCATTTCTATAAGCGGATGTTCGCTGCTCATCCCGAGCTCAAGAACATCTTCAACCAGACGCACCAGCAAAGCGGCAGCCAGCCCGAAACCCTCGCGCGTGCGGTCTACGCCTACGCGGCGAACATCGACAACCTGGGGGCGCTCGGCGGCGCGGTCACGCACATCGCGCACAAGCACGCAAGCCTGAACATCCGTCCGGAGCACTATCCGATCGTCGGCCGCCATCTGCTTGGCGCAGTCGTCGACGTGCTCGGCGACGCCGTGGACCAACCCACGCTCGAAGCCTGGACCGTGGCGTACGAGCAGCTCGCGAACATCATGATCGGCACCGAAGCGAAGCTTTACGAGGCTGCGTCGTGGAGCGGCTTCCGTCCGTTCAAGGTCGTGCGCAAGCAAGTCGAAAGCGACGAGATCACGTCGTTCTATCTCGCGCCGGCCGACGGCGCGTCGGCCGGCGGTTTCGAGCCGGGCCAGTACGTGAGCGTGACGCGCTTCGTCGACACGCTCGGCGTGGACCAGCCCCGCCAGTACAGCCTCTCCAACGCGCCCCACGGCAAGTGGCTGCGCATCTCGGTGAAGCGCGAGCCGGGCCGCGGCGACGCGCAGCCGGGCCACGTCTCGAACATCATGCACGACGGCGTGGAAGAAGGCGCGGTCGTGCACGTGAGCGCGCCGATGGGCGAATTCACGCTCGATCGCAAGAAGTCGACGCCGGTCGTGCTGATGAGCGGCGGCGTCGGCATCACGCCGATGAAGTCGATGCTCGCCACGCTGCTCGCCGAGCGCAGCGAGCGCAAGGTGACGTTCGTGCACGCCTGCCGCAACACGAAAGTGCACGCGTTCCGCGAATTCCTGGGCAACGCCGTCGCCGGCCATCCGAACGTCAAGCGCGCGGTGTTTTACGAAGAAGTGGGCGCGAACGACCGCCAGGGTGTGGACTACGACTTCGAAGGCCGCATCGATATCGGCCGCATCGAGCAGGACGTGCTGCTGCCCGAAGCCGATTACTACCTCTGCGGACCGGTCGCGTTCATGCGCGAGCAGCGCGAAGCGCTGCTCGCGCGTGGCATCGACGCCTCGCGCATCCATACCGAAATCTTCGGCTCCGGCATGCTGTAACCGACGAAGCCGTTCGGGCCCGATGACGACGGCGCCGCGCGGGAGCGCGGCGTCCTGCGTTTACCGCGGCACTTCGCGAGCCAGCGTCACTCGCCCGACGCCCGCCGGTTCACCGCGCGATACCCCGAGGGCGAAATCGAAAGCCGTCGCCGGAAGATTCTTGCAAGGCGCTCGCCGCGCGGCACGCCGCAACGTTGTGCGATTTCGTCGATCGGCAGATTGGTTTGCGAAAGCAGCAGGCAACTGGCATCGAGCCGCGTGCGCAGCAGATATTCGGACGGCGTGAGCCCCGTTTGTGTCTTGAAGTGGCGCAGGAAGTTGCGCATGCTCATCTGCGCGACGCGCGCCGCGTCGGCGACCGAGATCGGCTGGTGATAGTTCTCGCGCAGCCAGTGTGCGGCCGAACTGATCTTGCCGTTCGCGCTGTCCGTTTCGCCGTCGTCGAGCATCGGGCCGAGGCGTTCCCACGAACCCGGCATCGAGTCCTCGGAAACGCGCTGTGCAAGCGCCACGCCATGATTGCGCTTGACGACCTTGAGCGCCGCGACCAGCGCCTCCGAAGGCGCGATGACCGAAGCGCCGGCGTTGCGCGCCTCGAGCGCGCGGCGCAGCCGCTGCGCCGAGGTTGCCGAGTTGCCGCCGGCGCGCAGGAAGGGCACGTCGGCGGCGGCGAGCACGGCGCGCCCTTCGCCGAGCGCGCGGATGATGCGCACCTTGGGCGCGAGCGTCTGCAGCCGTGCGATGAGCCGCGCGTTGTCGCGCGCCAGGGCCGCGCCCGGGCCGCCCGCGATGAAAAGCGTGTCGAAGCCGCTGCGCAGCGGCCCGTGCAGACTTTCCGACCATATCCGCAGGCCGCAGCCGCTCGCCACGTTGCCGCCGGGCTCCGAGAGCATGACGAGCGAATAGGCGGGGAGGGTGTCGGCGCAGGCATCGTTCGCAAGACGAAACACGTCGGCGAGCAAGGTCACGTCCCCGAGCGGGAAGCCCTCGAAAACCAGTATGCCGATGCGTTTGGCCACGTGTCCGAACTTGAAGTGAGCGCCGCGCGGCTGGAAGGCGGCTAGCCGGCAGACCACCCGATCGATGTGCATGGCCGGTTCCTCGCGCAGAAAGGATTCGCAGGAGTACGTTGCGTTTTTGCGTCGCGCGCCCCCGTGTAGCAGGGATTCGCGGTCACATCACGCTCTCGGGATTCATCATAGGCCGGTGAGCCGCCGCCGCACGGCGCAGTCTGAAAATGCCGAGAAGTTGGCAGAATGGCTCGGTATGCGCTGGTTAAGCTGACTGCGCGTCCATCATCGCCATACCGGCGCCTGTTGACGTGAAATCCGCGCTGTCCGGACGAACCACCGAAACCCTGCGAGACAACGAGGCGACCATGATAAAAGTGCGCAAGGCTGTTTTTCCGGTTGCGGGTCTCGGCACGCGTTTCCTGCCGGCCACGAAGGCCAGCCCCAAGGAAATGCTGCCTGTCGTGGACAAGCCGCTCATCCAGTATGCGGTCGAAGAGGCGGTGGCGGCCGGCATCACCGAGCTGATCTTCGTGACGGGGCGCGGCAAGCGGGCCATCGAAGACCACTTCGACAAGTCCTACGAGATCGAGCGCGAACTGCAGGCGCGCGGCAAGGCGGCGCTGCTCGAAACCGTGCAGGGCATCAAGCCCGCCCACGTGGAATGCATATTCGTGCGCCAGCCCGAGCCGCTCGGCTTGGGCCACGCGGTGTTGTGCGCGCAGAAGATCATCGGCGACGAGCCGTTTGCCGTGCTGCTCGCCGACGACCTCATCGCCGCCGACCCGCCCGTGCTCACGCAGATGCTCGCACGCTTCGATCACTACCACTGCTCGCTCGTGGCCGTCGAGGAGATCGAGCGCGAGCACTCGCGCTCGTACGGCGTCGTGATGGGCCGGCCTTGGGACGAGCATGTGTTTCGCGTGTCGCGCATCGTCGAAAAGCCCGAGCCCGCCAACGCGCCCTCCACGCTTGGCGTCGTGGGCCGCTACGTGCTGATGCCCGGCGTCTTCGATCATTTGCGCCGCTTGCGTCCCGCTCCGGGTGAGGAGTGGCAACTGAGCGACGCGATCCAGTCGATGCTCGCCGACGAGCAGGTGCTCGCGTACCGCTATAGCGGGCACCGCTTCGATTGCGGCAGCAAGCTCGGCTATTTGCAGGCGACGGTCGACTATGCGCTGCGCCACCCCGAGGTGCGCGAGGCGTTTGGCGCGTGGCTGCGCGCGCGTGAACGGCGCGAGGCGCCGTGCGAGCAGGAGGGGATGCCTGCTTGCTTCGCGAGCGCGGAGGATGACGACGAACGCGCGACGCTCGCCCCAGCGGCGGCAATAAGCTGAGCGCGTCATTTATCGCGCGGGCGCGCCGTTCGTGCGCGCGCGACGAGCACCGCGACTGAGGCGCGAGACGCCTCGCGCGGCGCCTCTGGCTAGCGGAAATATTCCTTCGTGTTCTTGTGCACGTCGTCGCGCAGGAGCAGTTCTTCGGGCCACAGCCACGCGTACTGGCTGTGCTGATCGAAGCGCCCGACCGGCACCGTGCTGTCCAGCATGAACGCGTAGGCGAGCACGACGTAGTGCGTGCCGATGCCGTTCTCTGCCGCGAAGTTGTCCGGATATAGATGCTCGTACACGCCTACGAAGCGCGCCGACGAGCGCTGCATGCTCGCAATGCCCAGCTCTGTCTGCACGATGCGCGTGAACGCCGCGTCGAGCCGCTCGTCCTTGCGGATGCGCCCTCCCGGCACGAACCACGTGCCGCGCGCCGGACGATTGCGCCGTTGGCCCACGAGCACGCGGCCGTCGGCATCGGCGACGATCAGGTCGATCGCGACGAGCGGTGCGAGTCGCACCACCTCCAGGAATTCGGTAGGCGACAGCATGGATGTGCGTATCCGTGGGGTGTCGGTCGTGTGGACGAGATGGTCCGAGGCGCAGCCGCCGCGCACGCGGCGTGTTCATCAGCAGTCTAGGCGGGTCGATATTGTGTTGCACTGTCCAGAGCCGCCTAAGTCTCGCTATCGTGGGCCAATATGCCGCCGCCCGCAGGCGCCGTCGCGACACGGCCAGCGCGCGGCTTTGCGCCGCGCATCGGCTGCGGGCGGCGCGCGCTCAGGGCTTCTGCGCGACGTATCCCGCGGGCGTGACGGCGTTCGACTTGACGATGTCCGCGTTATTCGACACGACATACACGGGCGATTCGGTCAGCCGCAGCGGGAGCATGCCGTCGTTGTAGGTCATCGTGGTCGCGTTGCCCATCATGTCGAGCACGCTTACCTGGCCCGAGCGGCCGCGCGCGTCCACCTGCAGCGCGTAGTTCGTCGCGCGCGTCGCGTCGAAGCCGGTCTTCGCGCTCCAGCGCGCGTTGTCGTGGCTCCATAGCGCCGTGACGACCTTGCCGCCGCCTTTGCCCTTGCCGTCATCGGGGCGTGCGAACGCGTAGGCGTAGACGCCCGCGGGCGTGCCGCGCAGGGGCCCGAGCGTATAGGTGCCGTCGATGAGGCGCGTCATGGCCGCGACCGCGAGCGCGGCCGGCTTCGGACTGATGTTCGACGCGCCATACATGCCCTTCGGGTGGTCGAGCTCGAAGAACACGCCATAGCCCGGCGTGGTCTCCGGCATGTCCGCGCCATAGAACACGAACGTGGTGTCGGCACCTTCGCCGAGCAGGATCAAATGCGCGCGCGCGACGACCGCGGCCTGCGCGTAGAGCGTTTGCGCATCGGGATAGTCGGCGGCGTAGTTCGTGCCGATGTCGTAGCTGATGCCGGTCTCGGTCACGAAGAGCGGCGCGCCGGGCTTGAGCACGTCGCGCATCGTCGCGCGCAGTTCGCGCATGGCCTCGGGCAGCGAGAGCGTGCCTTTTTCGGGCGTGCCATAGAGCCGTTCGGGCGGATGCGAGGGGCTCGTCCCGAAGTCGTAGTAGCCATGGATCGTCACGCCGTCGAGATACCTGGCAATGCCAAGTGGTGCGAATTGCTTCAGCCACTTCGTGTTGCCCTGCACGCCCGCGTAGGTCGGTCCCATGACGATCGCCGAAGGGTCGCTCGCGTGTATGCCTTCGTAGATCGTCTTGTAGAGCTCGACGAAATGCGCGTCCGTGTCTTTCCAGGGCAGGCCGCCGTCCGCGTCGGGTTCCCATGTGACCTGATAGTAGTTGTGCGCCTGGCGCGGAAAGATCTGCTTGCGCACGCGTGCCGATTCGGCGCCAACGCGCGCCATGTAATCGCGCAGCGCAGCCGCCGAGGCCGGCGCGTAGCTGTGCGTCTCCTTGCCGTCCGGGCTTGCCCATGCGGGAATGCCGTCGAGCTGGATCAGCCGCATGATGTCGCCGGGCTTGAACGAGAGATCGAGCTGGGACGCGGCCGGGTCGAACGTGTTGGGGCCCTTCGGCTCCATGACGTACCAGCCGCGCTTGTCGTTCGCCCATGCGAGACCGAGGTCCGTGTACATGGGACGCAAGCCGTCGCCGCCGCAGCAGTGCTGGCCGGGCGCTATGTATGCGGAACCTTGTCCGCCGAAGCGGTGCAGGTCCTGGCGTGCGAAGCTGGGCGCGGGAAGTGCTGCGCCGACGTCGGGCAGCACGCCGAAGGTGGCGATGCCTGCCGGCCGCGTGCCGCGCTGGGGCAACCCCGCGGAAGGCTGCGAAGCGAGCGAGGCCGAGAACGCGAAGTAGCCCGCCCGCGGCATCGTGCAGGCGATCGACGTGACGCGCGGGCCCGCGTCCACCTGGAAGGCGCCGCTTGCCTGCGTGCGGCTCCAGGTGTCGGAGATCTGCCATTGCACCTTGTCGTCGCGCGTGGCGCGCGTAATAACGTCGATACGCACGCTCTTGCCGCGAGGAAAGAGGCGCGTGCCGTCGCTGCCGGGCGTGTCCGCCGAAATGGGATCGTCGCCCGCGCCCGGCGCTGCGCGGCTGTCGGCGTTGCGGCACACCGGTGCATCGGCGGCGCGGCATGCGCCCGAAGCGACCAGGAACCCGAGCGCAAGCGCTGCGGCCGGCGCCAATGAAGCGCACGTGCGGCGCGCGGCAGACGACTTCAAGAGTGCGGACGAAACGGCTGGGCGCAATGTCATCGGCGGGTTCCTCGCAGCATGAAAGGCTAAGACTAGTTGCTTGCAGACGTCATTTGCCGCCAGCGTCCAGGCTTTTTTCGCAAATCTGCCGGCCGGCGTCGCGCTCGACTTGTGCAGTGCTCGCATAGCCCATTCATATAAATCCGCTCTCCGTGAATTTTTTTATTGTGCGGCGCAAACAAGTTTTAATGGGTTTAAAATGCGTTCCGCGTGCCTCGAAACAGTGCTGAAAGCATTGTTAATGTCATTTAATCAGACGAATAGGCACGCGCTCCTTAATTGCCCGCTTCGCTTCCATCCCATGCGTATGCATCGATCGGAAGGCATCGAATGATTGGTAGTAACAAAGGCGAAAATACCGGCCAGTTGCGGCTAGCCGCCAATTTTGCCTGATCGATGTAATCGAACGAATTCGCTTTCGGGTAGTTTGCGTTTTTGTCTCCAGCCGTAGTGCGCATGGCTTCAAATCGGTCCGCGACCGGACTAAATGCGCCAATGTCTCGCCAGTTTCGGTCAGTCGTCGTTGCGGGAATTTTTATCTGCATATGATGCACTGCACACGGAATGCTATCGAAATGCTATTACCGCGACTTTTCACTTGGGACGGGGGATTGTTTAGGGGAAAAGCATGGCGTATGCAAGTCTGGAATTGCCGTCGTTCAGTCGTCCGCACCTTGTTACCGCGGGCGTCAGTCGCGAGGTGCGTCACGTCGCGATACTGCTTTTTGACGGTTGCTCGTTGCTCGGCGCGGGGATCGTGGCGGAAGTGTTTCATGTCGCTAACGAACTCTCCACCGACAGCACTCGCAGTTCACCCTACGATGTAAGCATCCTTTCAGCCGACGGCGGCAACGTCACCTGTTCGTCGTCGGTGCGGGTCTGGACAGACGGACTCGATGCGCGCCACTACGTCGGCTTCGACGCGCTCTTCGTGGCGGGCGGCAAGGGCGCTTATGCGGCCGCCAACGACGAGCGTCTGATCGCATGGCTGCGTCACGTGCACGCGAACACGGGCACCATTCGTCCGATCGGTGAAGGCCGTTCGCTGCTGGAGGCGGCGAGTCTGTGCAGCCAGCGCACCCAGCACGAGTTCGGTTCGTATGCGATGCAGAACGGCCGCGAGGAAGCAGCCGGCGACGCCGGCGACCGGCTCGAGTCGATGAAGAGCGCGCTCACGCTCGTCAAGCGCGACCTCGGCGTGGACGTTGCGCGCGCGGTGACCGAGCGCCTCATGCCCGATTCGGGCGGCAACCTCATGCCATTTCTCGGTGATGCGCTCGGCAGCGCGCCGGCCGACAAGGTGCGGGCGGCCGCTCGCTGGCTGCAGGAAAACTGTCAGCGTGCCATTTCGATCGCGGACGCAGCCCAGGTCGCCGCGATGAGCGAGCGCAACTTCCTGCGCCGCTTCAAGCTGGAGATGGGCATCACGCCGTCTGATTACCTTTTGCATGCGCGCCTCGCGATCACCTGCAGCCTGCTCACCGATTCGGAATTGCCGGTCGACAAGATCGCGCGCCGCACCGGCATGGGCAACGGCGATCGCCTCGCCAAGATCTTTCGCAAGCGCATGATGATTTCGCCTACCGAATACCGCGAACAAAGCCGCCGCGAAGCCGGCGTGTAAATGCTGTAACAAGCGGTAAATACGGTCGCACATCGCTGTACGGGATTCGCACGTCGAAAGACGACGCGATCCCGCCCGATATGCAGGAGTCCGAATATGAACGAAAGGTCATTGATTCAGCAGGGCCAGAGCGCGGTTCGCGTCGAAAGCGGACCCGGCACGCCGGACGAAGAGGCGGCGGCCTGCACGCGCATCGTCCCCGTCGTGCTGGCGGGCGGCTCGGGCACCCGCTTGTGGCCGATGTCGCGCGAGCATTTCCCCAAGCAGCTAATCGGCGTGGTGGGCAGCGATACGCTGCTGCAGGCGACCGTGCACCGGCTCGACGGCTTTGCGCCGGAATGGCAGGTCGCGAGCGCGCCAATTGTCGTATGTGGCGAAGAACATCGCTTCGTGATCGTCGAGCAACTGCGCGCGTGCGGGATGGACGCACGCCTCGTGGTCGAGCCCGCACGACGCGACACCGCGCCCGCTCTCACGCTCGGTGCGGCGCTCGCGTGCGCCAATGGCGATGACGCGATCCTCGTCGTGATGCCCTCGGACCATGCGATCGCCGACGTGAGCGCGCTGCAGCGCGCGCTCGAATGCGCCGCGCGGCACGCGCAGCGCGGCGCGATCGTGACGCTCGGCGTGCCGCCGCGCTCGCCCGAAACGGGGTTTGGTTACATCCGCATCGGCGAGGCGCTCGCCGATGGCGCGCATCGCATCGACGGCTTCGTCGAGAAGCCCGCGCCCGAGCTCGCCACGCAGTACGTCACCCAGGGCGGCTACTGGTGGAACAGCGGCATCTTCGTGATGCGCGCGAGCGTCTGGCTCGACGCGCTGCGCGTGCTGCAGCCCGACATGCACGAGGCGTGTCTCGCGGCCTTCGTGGACGGCCAGCATGACGGCGCGGTGTTCCGTCCCGCCGTGGAAGCCTTCAAGGGCACGCCCGCCGACTCGATCGATTACGCGGTGATGGAACGGCTTAGCGCGAGCAACGGCTGGGCGCCCGAAGGCGTGGTCGTCGCGCTCGACGCAGGCTGGTCCGACCTCGGCTCGTGGGACGCCGTGTGGGCCGCCATGGAAAAGGACGAAGCGGGCAACGTGGGGCGCGGCCGCGTGGTATTCGAAGGCGCGGTCGCAACCTATGCGCACTCCGACGGACGGCTCGTGGCCTGCGTGGGCACCTCGAACCTCGTGGTCGTCGAGACGGCCGATGCGGTGCTCGTCGCCGACCGCTCGAAGGTGCAGGACGTGAAGGGGCTCGTCGCGCGTATCAAGGCGCAGCACGCGCCCGAGGCCGATTCGCACCGCAAGGTGCAGCGCCCATGGGGCTTCTACGATTCGATCGACCAGGGCGAACGCTTCCAGGTCAAGCGCATCGTCGTCACGCCCGGCGCGCGGCTGTCGCTGCAATTGCATCACCATCGCGCCGAGCATTGGACCGTGGTGCGCGGCACCGCGCTCGTCACGCGTGGTGAGGAATCCTTCCTGTTGACCGAGAACGAATCGACCTACATTCCGCTTGGCGTGCGCCACCGGCTCGAAAACCCCGGCAAGGTGCCGCTCGAGATCATCGAGGTGCAGTCGGGCGCGTATCTGGGAGAGGACGACATCGTCCGCATCGACGATACGTACGGCCGCTGCGGTTGAGCGGGCGGGTGCCGGCGATAGGGAGAAAACATGCGCGAGCTTCAGAATCTGATGGCAAGAGTGCTCGACGTGTCTGCCGTGATGATCGGCGCGAGCGTGGCATCGGAGATTCGCTTCGACGATGTCGCGCCGCGCGGCGTGAACGAGGCCTTCGTGCTGCTCGCCGCCGCCTTTGCGCTGGTGATCTTTCCGGCGTTCGAGCTTTACCAGTCATGGCGCGGCCGCTCCAAGGCGGTGCTCGCGGGGCAGGTGTCGCTCGCATGGCTCGTGGTGCAGGCATGCGCGTTCATTTCCATGTATTCGACAATGCATCACGTAGACGTCGTCTCGCGCCTGTGGTTCGCATACTGGACGGCTGTGGCGGGGGGGCTGCTCATCGCGTGGCGCTTCGCGGCGCACGGCGTGCTCGCGCACGTGCGGCGCGCCGGCATGAACCTCCATCAGGTCGCCATTGCCGGTTCCGCTTCGCAGTGCGACGAGATCGTGCGGCGCATCGATGCGGAGCCCGGCTCGGGCTTTCGCGCGGGCGCGCTCTACAACACGATGCCGCAGGCGGCGACGCCCGCGAGCGCGCGCGAGGCCACGATGTGCGACACGATCGAGGCGTTCGCGCGGTACATCCGCGAGCACGACGTGCACGAGTTGTGGCTCGCGCTTTCGCTTGCGGAGGAGCGCACCGTCGTGCGCCTCGTCTCCGAGTTTCGCAACGACCTCGTGAACATCCGCTTCATTCCCGACGTGCGCTCGCTCGCGCTGTTCGACACCAGCAGCGTGATCGAGCTGCTCGGCGTGCCCGCCATCAATCTCGTCGCCTCGCCGCTGCCCGCGAGCGCGCAGTTCAAGAAGGCGATGTTCGATCGCGTGTTCGCGAGCCTCGCGCTCGTGAGCCTCATGCCGGTTCTGACTGGCATCGCGATTGCGGTGAAGGTCTCTTCGCCGGGGCCGGTGTTGTTCAGGCAGCGGCGCAAGGGCGCCGACGGCCGCGTGTTCACGATCTACAAGTTCCGCACGATGCGCGTGCACAAGGAAGCGCCCGGCACCGTGAGCCAGGCCACGCGCCACGACCCGCGCGTGACGCGTCTCGGCGCGTTCCTGCGCCGCACGAGTCTCGATGAGTTGCCGCAGTTCTACAACGTCTTGCGCGGCGACATGTCGGTGGTCGGTCCGCGTCCGCATGCGCTCGAGCACGACGATCTCTACCAGCGCGTGGTGACAGGCTACATCCACCGCTATCGCATCAAGCCCGGCATCACCGGCTGGGCGCAGGTCAACGGGTTTCGCGGCGAGACCGATCGCCTCGAAAAGATGGAAATGCGCGTCGCGCACGATCTCTATTACCTCGGCCACTGGTCGTTCTGGCTCGACATGCGCATCATCGCGGCCACGATCATTCATGGGCTGGTTGGCCGCAACGCGTACTGAGCGCTGCGGCAGGCGCCGATGGGGGCGCATTCAGGCGAGCAACACCAGGTTTCGGGAGAAGCAAGATGGCGATGAACTATGA
Organism: Paraburkholderia lycopersici; assembly: GCF_900096975.1. Lineage (GTDB taxonomy): Bacteria > Pseudomonadota > Gammaproteobacteria > Burkholderiales > Burkholderiaceae > Paraburkholderia > Paraburkholderia lycopersici. The sequence continues at coordinate 163,324 of NZ_FMYQ01000001.1, read as the reverse complement.
CGGCGCTTACTATGGCGCGGCAGGCGCCGACGAGCGATACCTTGGCGATTACCTGCGGACGATGGTCGCGAACTGGCGGGCGATCGCGGTCGTGACGCTCGCCGTCACGCTGCTGGGGGCCGCGTACGCGTTCCTCGCCACGCCGACCTATCGCGCCGACGTGCTGTTCCATCTGGTCGACAAGGGCGACGGCGCGAAGAAGGACAGCAGCCTGCCGCCGCTCACGGGCATGTTCGACGAGAAGTCGTCGGCCAATGGCGTGATCGAGATGCTGAAGTCGCGCAACGTGACCGAGGAAACGGTGCGGCGCCTGCATCTCGACATTTCGGCGCGACCGCGCGAAATGCCGGTCATCGGCGGCATGCTTTCCGGCATCATGGGCTCCGAGTGGGCGCAGCGGCTGCCTTCGCTCCTGCGTCCGTCCGGCTATGCCTGGGGCGGCGGCGACATCAAGGTGTCGCGCTTCGATACGCCCGAAGCGCTCTATGAACGCGATTTCACGCTCGTCGCGGGCGACGAGCCCGGCACGTTCCTGCTGCGCGACCCCGACGGCATCCCGCTCCTGCAAGGTCGCGTGGGCGAGGACGTGACGGCCAACACGTCGGTCGGGCCGATCTCGCTCCATGTGGACAGCCTGAGCGGGCCGCCCGGCACGCCTTTCCTGCTCACCCGCGCTTCGACGCTCACCACCGTCGACCGGCTGGAGCGCTCGCTCGAGATTCAGGAAGTCGGGCTGCAGTCCGGCGTGATCCGCGCGAGTCTCGAAGGCCACAACAGCAAGCTGACGGCCTCGATCCTCAACAACGTGGCGCGCGAGTTCATCAAGCAGGACATCGCGAGCCGCTCTGCGGAAGCCGAGCACATGCTCGCGTTTCTCGACGATCAGCTGCCGCAGTTGCGCGCGCAGGTCGATGCGGCCGAGCAGCGGTACAACAAATTCCGCAACGAGCACGGCACCGTCGATCTCGGCGAGGAAAGCCGGCTGCTGCTGCAGCAGGTGAGCGACAACAAGACTCGCCTCGAAGACCTGCGGCAGCAGCGCGCGGAACTCGCGCAGCGTTTCACCGAGCATCACCCGGCCGTGCAGGCGCTCGACGCGCAGATCGGCACGCTGCAGGCCGCGCAGTCGGCGCTCACGCGCAACGTGGCGCAACTGCCCGACACCGAGCAGAACGCGGTGCGGCTCCTGCGCGACGTGAACGTGAGCACGGAGCTTTACACGAGCTTGCTGAACAGCGCGCAGCAATTGCGCGTGGCGCGGGCGGGCCAGGTCGGCGACGTGCGCGTGGTCGATTTCGCCGAAGCGCCCGATGACCCCGTGCGGCCGAAGCGCCTGCTCGTGATCGTGCTCGCCATCGGCGCGGGGCTCGTGCTGGGCGTGCTGGTCGCGTTCGTGCGCAAGTCGCTGTACGGCGGCGTGGAGCGTCCCGACGAGCTCGAAGCGGCGCTCGGCGTGCCGGTGTTCGCCGTGGTGCCGCGCAGCCCGCAGCAGTTGCGGCTGCAGCATCACGTGACGTTGCGCCGCCGCGGGCTGCACGTGCTCGCGCAGCAGAACCCGCAGGACGTCGCGGTGGAGGGCGTGCGCAGCCTGCGCACGTCGCTGCAGCTCACGCTCAACGACGCGCGCAACAACATCGTGATGTTGACGGGCTCGCGGCCCGACATCGGCAAGTCGTTCCTCTCGGTCAATCTCGCGGCGCTGGTCGCTTCGGTGAACAAGCGCGTGCTGATCGTCGACGGCGACATGCGCCGCGGCGACGTGCATTCGCACTTCGGCATTGCGCACCAGCCCGGGCTCTCTGACGTGCTGCTCGGCGCGGACCTGAACGGGGCCATCCAGCACGAAGTGCTGCCGGGCCTCGACGTGCTCGCGAAGGGATCGTTGCACTCGCACCCGTCCGAGCTGTTGATGAGTCCGCGTTTCGAGTCGCTGCTCGAGGAACTGAAGGCGAAATACGACCTCGTGATCGTCGATACGCCGCCGGTGCTCGCCGTGACCGACTCCACGGTGATCGGGCGCTACGCCGGCACGACGCTGCTCGCGATCCGCCATGGCCGCCATCCGATCTCGGAACTCGAGGAGACGGTCAAGCGCCTGCGCATCGGCGGCGTCAATCTGCGCGGCGTGCTGCTCACCGACGTGCCGAAGACCGGCGCGTTCATCGGCGGCGGCTATCGCGGCGGTTACTACGGTTATGAAAGCATTGCAGGGTAGCAGCAGGTTGGCAGCAGGTCCGCGGCCGGCTGGGAGCCGCCGCGGAAAGTGGAACCACCGAATCCCATTTCGCTCACGGCGAGGAGAGAACGATGGCGATGGCTCGCAAGGTTGCGTTGATCACCGGTATCACCGGTCAGGACGGTTCGTATCTGGCAGAACTGCTATTGAACAAAGGCTACGAGGTGCATGGCATCAAGCGGCGTTCGTCGCTCTTCAACACGGACCGCATCGATCACCTGTATCGCGACGTGCATGACCCGGAACCGGGCATCCAGCTGCATCACGGCGAGCTGACCGACTCCACGGCCCTGTTGCGCGTGATCCAGCGCGTCGCCCCCGACGAAATCTACAACCTCGCCGCGCAAAGTCATGTGGCGGTGTCGTTCGAGGAGCCCGAGTACACGGCGAACGCCGACGGCCTCGGTACGCTGCGCATTCTGGAGGCGATCCGCATTCTCGGACTCGCGCAGAAGACGCGCTTCTACCAGGCCTCGACCTCCGAGCTGTACGGGCTCGTTCAGGAAGTGCCGCAGCGCGAGACCACGCCGTTCTATCCGCGCAGCCCCTATGCGGTCGCGAAGCTGTTCGCGTACTGGACCACGGTCAATTACCGCGAGGCGCACGGCATCTACGCGTGCAACGGCATCCTCTTCAATCACGAGTCGCCGCAGCGCGGCGAGACCTTCGTCACGCGCAAGATCACGCGCGCCGTCGCCCGCATTGCGGTCGGACTGCAGAAGGTGCTGTATCTCGGCAACCTCTCCGCCATGCGCGACTGGGGCCACGCGCGCGATTACGTCGACATGCAGTGGCGCATGCTCCAGCAGCAGGAGCCCGAGGACTTCGTGATCGCGACGGGCGTGCAGTACAGCGTGCGCGACTTCGTGCGCGCGGCGGCCGAGGAGCTCGGCATCGCCGTGCGCTTTGAGGGCAGCGGCGTGGACGAGGTCGGCGTTGTCGATCACGTGGACGCGCGCGACATGCGGGTCGAGCCGGGCGACGTGATCGTGCGCGTGGACCCGCGCTACTTCCGCCCGACCGAGGTCGAAACGCTGCTCGGCGACGCTTCGAAGGCCCAGGAAAAGCTGGGCTGGAAACCGGCCACTTCGTTCCATTCGCTCGTCAAGGAAATGGTGCGGGCCGACTACCAGATCGCCCGGCGCGACGCTCTCGTCACGCTGGCTGGCTTCCGGGCGCTGGAACATCACGAGTGAACGCCCATGAACAAGCACTCCCGAATCTTCGTGGCAGGGCATCGCGGCATGGTAGGCTCGGCGCTCGTGCGCGCGCTGCAGGCGCACGGCTACTGGAACCTCGTCACGCGCACGCACGCCGAACTGGATCTCACGGACCAGGCCGCGGTCGATGCGTTCTTCGAAGGCGAGAACATCGATGCGGTGCTGCTCGCGGCCGCGCGCGTGGGCGGCATTCTCGCGAATTCGACGCAGCCCGCGCAGTTTGCCTGGGACAACCTGGCGATCGAGACCAACGTGATTCGCGCGTCGTACAACGCCGGGGTGGAGCGGCTGGTGTTTTTCGGCTCGTCGTGCATTTATCCGCGCGAATGCCCGCAGCCGATCCGCGAGACCTATCTGCTCACCGCGCCGCTCGAACCGACCAACGAAGCCTACGCGATCGCGAAGATCGCCGGCCTTAAGCTATGCGAAGCGTACAACCGGCAGTACGGCACGCATTTCGTCTCGCTGATGCCGACCAATCTGTACGGCCCCAACGACAACTACGACCTCGGCAGCAGCCACGTGCTGCCAGCGCTGATCCGCAAGGCGCACGAGGCGCGCCGGGCCGGCCAGCCCACGCTGACAGTCTGGGGGTCCGGCACGCCGCGCCGCGAGTTCCTGCATGTCGACGATCTCGCCGATGCGACGCTCTTCGTGCTGGAGCACGATACCGGCGACGGCGTGTACAACGTCGGCGTGGGCGAGGACCTGTCGATCCGCGACCTCGCGCGGCGCGTGTGCGACGTGGTGGGCTTCGATGGAGAACTCGTGTTCGACTCGACCAAACCCGACGGCACGCCGCGCAAGCTGCTCGACGTGTCGCGCCTGGGCGGTCTCGGCTGGCACGCGCATATCGGCCTCGAAGAGGGGCTCGCCCGCACCTACGACGACTTTCTTCAAACGCATGCCGCGCCGGCATACGAGGCAGGCATGCGGGCTTGACTTGCCTGAACGGCCGAACGGGGGCGTCTGGTTGGTGGTGGGCGTCGTGCGCGGACCGGATGCACGACGCCCGCTTTTTTTGTCCGGCGCGCGAGACGAAACGAGGCGGCGGACAGGCAGCCGCGGAAAGCCAAAGGACGAAAGACACGCAATGAGAATCCTGATCTACGGACTGAACTACGCGCCCGAAGTGACGGGCGTCGGCAAATACACAGCCGAAATGGCGGAATGGCTGGCGGCGCGCGGCCATGAGGTGCGCGTGGCGTGCGCGCCGCCTTACTACCCGCAATGGCGCGTGCACGACGGCTATCGCGCGTGGCGCTACCGGCGCGAAACGCTGCGCGGCGTGAGCGTGTGGCGCGCGCCGCTATGGGTGCCGTCGCAGCCGGGCGGGCTCGAGCGCATCGTGCATCTGGCGAGCTTCGCGCTGTTCTCGCTGCCGCTGCTCGCGCGGCTTGCGGCGTGGCGGCCGCAGATCGTCATGCTGATCGCGCCGACGCTGCTGTGCGCGCCGGGCGCCCTCATGCTCGCGCGCGCCGTGGGCGCAAGGAGCTGGCTGCATATTCAGGACTTCGAAGTCGATGCGGCGTTCGACCTCGGTCTTCTGCAGGGTGGCCGTGCGTCGCGTTTCGCGCGCGCCCGCGAGCGCGCGCTGCTGCGCCGCTTCAGCGTCGTGTCGTCGATTTCGCCGCGCATGGTCGAGCGCGCGATCGACAAGGGCGTGGATGCGGCGCGCGCCGTATGCCTGCCGAACTGGGTCGACACCAACGCGATCTTTCCGCTGCCGTATCCGAGCCCCTTCCGGCGGCGGCTCGGCATTGCGCCGGAGAACACCGTCGTTCTGTACTCGGGCAACATGGGCGCGAAGCAGGGCATCGAGATTCTCGCCGACGTCGCGACGGCGCTCGCCGCGCGGCCCGACATCAGCTTCGTGTTCTGCGGAGAAGGCGCGGCGAGGCGCGAGCTGATGGCGCGCTGCGAGCCGCTGCCGAACTGTCACGTGCTGCCGCTGCAGCCGGCGTCGATGCTCAACGATTTGCTCAACGTGGCCGACATCCACGTGCTGCCGCAGCGCAACGACGCCGCCGACCTCGTGATGCCGTCGAAGCTCACCGGCATGCTCGCGAGCGGCCGCGCGGTCGTGGCCATGGCGCGGCCCGGCACGAGTCTCGCCGACGTGGTCGCGGACCACGGCATCGTGGTACCGCCCGAGGACGGCGAGGCGCTCGCGGCGGCGATCGTCACGCTCGCGGGCGACCCCGCGCGCCGTGCAACGTTGGGCCGCGCCGCGCGCGGCTACGCGAAGCGCATGCTCTCGCCGCAATCCATTTTCGGCGCGCTGGAAGCGAGGCTCGCCGCGCTCGCTGACGAGGGAGCCGACACGACGGCTGGTTCCCGGCCCGCCGCAGGCGGTGCGCCCTCGGCGCAAAACGCCGCGCGGAAGGCGGCGCGGCCGGAGGTCGAGCAGTCCGATGTCTGAGCGGTGCCCATGCGTGCGTGACGATGGCGCCCTGGACCGCGAGCGGCGGCCCGGCGGTGCGAGCCCGGATTCACCACGGCGATTTGTAGAGCTCCGCGTTCGTCTCCTCAGGCGACCCGTAGGGATTGCTGTAAGGATTGCCATACACTTGGGCAGTCGGCGAGGTCTGGCTGGCGCCATAGTCGTATCCGGCCGTCGCAGCCTGGTGTCCGCGCGCGCCGCTGCCCTTCGTCATCGCGTTGCCGGCGCGCGAGATGCCGTTCGCACCGATCCTGCTGTTGCCCGTGACGCGCCGGCCGTTGCCTGAAGCATCGCTTCTGCCGCCGCCCGTGGCGCTCGCGCCGCTCGTCGCGTAATAGTCCGAGGGCGTGACGATGCGCATGTGCTTTTCGTTCGTGAGCGCGTCGCGTGCGTCATCGGGCGAGGCGCCGTCGCTGCTGTACGGGTTCGCGCTGTACGGGTTGCCGGACGTGCGCGGGGCGCCGAGCAGGCGCTGCTCGTCGGATTTTCCGCGCCGCACGGCGGAGGAGAGTGAGTCGTCCTGCCGGTCGCTCGCCGCGGCGGACGACGCGCCGGTCGCGCTGCGTTGCGCAAGCGCCGCGCATGGCCACGCGGCGCACGCCGCTTGCAGCGCGGCGGCAAGGACGAAGGGCGCGGCGCGCCCGAGCGGGGGCAGACGGGGAGAAAAGCGGGGCATGGCGTCCATCCTGCGCGCCGCCAACGGTGCGGCGTCATGCCTTCATGGTGCCTGGGCCGCGTCGCGCCGCTGCGCCAAAACCCCGGCCCTGTCGGCCACGCGTGCGAGGCGAAGCGGCGGGCGCCGGATAATGAAGCGCTGGCCCGATGCGACCCGGGGTGCGGGCCGTTTCGGCCCGCACCCAGCAGGAACCGACCCGGATGGGCAAGGAGCGTTCATGACGGAAGCGGTCGAAGGAGTTATGCCCATCGGCGCGGGCGTGACGGGCGTGACGGGCTTGGCGGGCGATGAGGCCGGCGAAGCGCGGCAGGCAGAGATCGCGCCGCCGCAGGCACCGCCGCCCGCGCGCGAGGAAATCCGCGTGCTCGACCTGAGCCGCGCGGGCAAGGGCAACTATGTCGCGGGCCGCGGCAAGCTCGTGCAGGCCCTGTGGTATGTCGCCGAGACCTGCGTGCTCGACAACCGTCTGCTGCCGCTCTCGGGGCTGCGTGCGGGTTTGCTGCGGCTGTTCGGCGCGAAGGTCGGCGCGCATTGCAGGCTCGTGCACCCCATGCGCGTGAAGGCGCCGTGGAATCTCGAACTGGGCGACAACTGCTGGATCGGCGTCGACGTCTGGATCTACAACCAGGCGCCGATCCGCATCGGCTCGAACGTCTGCCTTTCGCAGGGCGCGTTCCTGAGCGCCGGCTCGCACGACATGCGCACGAACATGGACCTCCACGTCGCGCCGATCGTGATCGAGGACGGCGCCTGGATCTCGTCGAAATGCGTCGTGCAGATGGGCGTGACGATCGGGCGCTCGGCCGTCGTCACGCCGCTGTCGGTCGTGCACCGGTCGCTCGAGGCGGGCGGGGTGTATGGCGGCAATCCGTGCCGCTTTATCCGCTGGCGCTTCGAGGAACGCTGATCGGCGCGAGGCTGACGTGAGCGGCCGCCGGGCCCGCTCACGCAGGCCACCACCCGCCGCCCCGCAGGGCACCACCAGCCGCCCGTACCCGCCTGGCTAGTACCCGGCACCGACGTACCGGCCCGCCGACGCTGCCTGCGTGCTCGGCAGGATCAGGTTGATGACGCGGCTCCACTTCACGAGCGCCGACGCATCCACGAACACGACGTCGTTCGGTTTCAGGTCGAACTCGTCGGCCGTGGCCATGGCTTCGGGCGTCGACGCGTCGAGGTGGAAGACCGTGCGGTGGCCTTCTTTCTGTCCGCGCACCACATACACCTGCGAGGCGTCGCCCGAGCCCTGGCTGATGCCGCCGGCGTTGCCCAGCGCGTCGTTCAGCGAGAGGTGGCCGTTGTCGAACGGCAGCGGGCCGGGGTGCCCGACTTCACCCAGCACGTACACGCGGCTCTCGTTCGCCGAATAGACGCGCACGAGGTCGCCGTTCTGCAGCAGGATGTTGTCCGGGTTCACGCCCTTCTTGATCATGTCCGGAATGTTCACCATGATCGTCTTCTTGCCGCGCGTCACGCTAACCCGCGAACGGTCGCCTGCCGCCGTGAAGCCTCCCGCGCGGTTGATCGCCTCGGGCAGCGACATCGTCATGTCGTTGAGCACCATGAGGCCGGGCGTGCGCACCTCGCCGTCCACGTACACGCGGCGGCTGCGGTACGACTCGATGCGCAGCGTCACCTGGGGCTTGTTCAGGTAGTAGGCGAGCTTGCTCGCCACGAGGTTGCGCGCTTCCATTTCGGTGAGCCCCGCCACGTGGATCGGCCCGACGTAGGCCACCTGGATCGCGCCCGTCGAGTCCACCGTGTAGCCCGACTGCACCTGGCTCGCGCTCTGGTCGGCCTGGCCGGCGCTGCTCGTCGAGGACGTCGGCAAGTTCATCTCGGGGTGGTCCCACACGACGATGCTGAGCACGTCGCCGGGCCCGAGCGTATAGGGCTTGGGCGTGCCGAACAGCGTCTCGACGTCGGTCGGGATGGTCGTCGTTTTTCCCGCCGTTTCCTTCGCGACCAGTTCGTTATTGATCTCGACGAGCGCGCCCGCCGGCGGTTGGTCGCCGTTGCCGCCCGTGTGCGCGGCTTCGGTGGCGGCCTTCGCCTGCGTGACGCTCGAAGGCGCGGACATGCCCGGCGACATGGCGCAGCCCGACATCAGGGCCGCGATTGCCGCGATCGCCGCCATGGCCACCCACGCCCGGCCCGCCGACACCCTGCGCCGGCCGCCCGCGGGGCTGCATGCGGCGGGCCACGAGACGTCCTCGTGCGCGCGCTGCGTCGCGGTGGATTGAGCGGCCTCCCCGCCAGAACAAACAGGTGTGTTGTGTAACATAGCCTTGCCCCCTCACTCACAGGATTCGCACATCGCCACGAAAGTGCAACGCTCGCTCGTCGTTCGATTCGTTTTGGACGCTTCGGCTGCGTTGCCTCGTCACCCCTGCCAATCCCTACTCATCCGCTGTCCGGCCCGGCTGCCCAAGGGCCGCCCGTGGCCACCCCGTCCGCTACGCCCGCGGGCGTTCAGTTTTGCGCCGACGCCGTCTGTTTTGCCTGTTCCGCCGGTTCGACGCGCGCCATGGCGCTCATCGGGCGCCCCGCGCGCGACCGCGCGGCGGCGTGCGACGGATGCTCCTTCAGCAGGCCGAGCAGCGAGCGCACCATGCCGTCCATCGCGAAGCGCGCGTCGAACGTGCGGCGGGCCTGCAGGCGCATTGCGTCGCGCGCGCGTTCGTCCAGTGCGCGCCACGACGCGAAGAGCCGCTGCGTGCCGGCGACCGTGTCCGGTGCGACGAAGCCCGCGCGATCCGCTTCGACCTCGCGCCATACGCCCACCTTGTCCGAGACCAGCACGGGCAGACCGCACGCCAGCGCTTCGGCCACCGACACGCCGAAGTTCTCCTGGTGCGAGGGCAGCACGAACACGTCGCTCGCATAAAAGGCGCCCCACTTGAGGTTGCCCTGCAGCATGCCCGGCCAGCTGATGCGATGCGCGATGCCGTGCGACTGCGCCATGGCCTGCAGCGCCGGTTGCCAGTTGCCCTTGTCGGGGCCCGCGATCAGCAGATGCGCATCGGGCGTTTCGTGCGCGTGCCCGGCGAACGCGTGGACCAGCATGTCGCAGCCCTTCTTCGGGTGCAGACGTCCGAGAAATAGCACGATGCGTTTGTTCTGCAGGTGCGGCGACTCGCGCAGGAACGCTTCGCGCAACGTCTGCGGGTCTTCGCGAGGCGCATTCGTGCCGAACGGCACGACGCGTTCGTTCGCGCGGTACAGCCAGAACGACTGGCGCGCGAGCAGGCGTTCCTCGTCGGTCGTGAAGACCACGGCGGCGGCGTCGCGCAGTACGCGAAACTCGCCCCACGGCCAGTACGTCCACTTCTTCAAATGCTTGACGGGATAGGTATCCCGGAACCACGGGTCGAGCATGCCGTGCGTGTACACGTAGTACGGCACCTGCGCATGTCGCAGGGCGCGCCATGCGCCGAAGCCGTGGTATTGCCAGAGCCCGTGCACGATCGCCGCGTCGAAGCGCCCGGCGTTCGCGTGCAGCCACGGCACGTAGCCGGCGCAGTAGCCGTAGTGTCCGCGGCCAGGCCCCAGCGCGTGGAGCGGCAGCGGGAAGTCGCGCACATAGGGCGCGTCGATCGGATCGAGCGACGCCACCTCGATCTGATGGCCGAGCGCCGTCATCGCGAGGCCGCTCTGGCGCACGCCTTCTATGGGTCCGCCCGAGCGCGGATCGACGGTGGAAACGAGATGCAGGATTTTCATCGGGGCTCCGGGGTCGCATAAGTGGTGAGCGGCACCGGCGCCGCCACGGGCGCCGTTGGTCTGAAGGCTGGTTCCTGCGGATAGGCGGGAGAGAAGCGCTGGCGTCTGCGTACGAGGTCGATCCGGTAATGAAGCTGCGAGTACAGCGCGACGATGAGCCCGAGCGCGAGGCCGTAGACAAGCCCCGAAAAACGCGTGCCGAGCGGATTGCCGCCGATCGACGCGCCCGGCAGTGCCGCGAGCACGAGGATCGCCATGCTCAGGGGCATGAGCAGCGGGTGGCGCGGCGCGATGCGCCGCCAGCGCCTGAACGCGCAGCCCGCGACGACGAGCGCGACGATCACCGCGAGCGGCATGCAGGCCCCGAACAGGATGCCTTCCGCGTATAGCTGGTACACCCAGAAGTTGTGGCCCGCCACCCAGTCGCTGGTGTTGAAGTAGTCGGACTTGCTGAACGTCTGGTTCACGTACTGAAAATAGATCGGCGAGTAGCGGTAGATGTGGCCATAGCCCTTGCCGAACAGCAGCGATTGCGCCGACTCGGTGGCCTGGTCGTACTGGTCGCGCATTTCGGCGATACGCGTGACCGTGGTCGGATCGCGGTCCGATTCGGAGTTCTGCGCGGCGGTGACGCGCTGTGTCCAGTGGTTCGTGATCGACGGGAAGAGCCACGCGGTGCCCACGCCGAGCGCCACGACGAACGACAGCGCCACGCCGGTACGGAAAAACGACTTGATCAGGTGGCCGAACGATGGCGAGGCGAGCCACGCGGCGAACATCGCGAGCAGCACGGTGGCGATCAGCAGGCTGCGCGTGACGCTCAGCAATTCGACGACGAGCGTGGCGATGAAGACGGCAATCATGCTCACGCTGAAGCGCCGCGCGACGATGAACTGATGGAGCAGCATGGCCTGGAGCGCGAGCATCGTCGGCGAGACGATGCGAAAGCGGATGTCGGCGAGCGGACCGCCTACCGCGAACAACCCGAACAGGAACGTGAAAATGAGGCCGAGCACGTTCGCGTAGTAGAGCGCGCGTTGCATCTGCGCGACGCGTATCGGATGCCATGGGCGGCACATCGCCATATAACCGAGCGCGAACAGCAGAAACGGCAGGATTACGCGCAGATACTGGCCCATCGGGTTGTGCTGCAGCAACTGCGCGATGACGCTGCCGACGAGGCTCAGCACCAGCGCGCCCGTCACGAACGAGCGCAGCCGCGACGGACGGGCGAAGCGCGGACCGATCATCGCGAGGATGGCGGCCCCGGCCACGGCCGGAAACACGGCCAGCCATTGCGCGCTGTGGCCGAACTGGGAGTCCGGTGCCTTGTAGTCGAAAGCAAGCGGCACGAGACACACCCAGATCCACAGGACGGCATGTTTGTTTCGCATCGGCGGTTCTCCCGGTGCGGTGCACAAGTTTGCATACGGGTCGCATGACGGCCGCACGGCTTGAGCGCGCCGCATGCGAGGGCTCGACTCAATATAAAACGGCACAAGTGGCTTGCGCACGCGCGTGGCGGGAAGCGGCTGGGTTGTGGCGGCAGGAAAAAAATTCTGATCCGGCACCGGCGGACCCGGTCACGCCTGGCCGAGAACGCCGGGAAGTTGGCGAACGCTGCAGGGCGGCTATGCCCATGATGGGGTCGGCAGCAGTAAGTTTTTCACCGCTTGCGCTACGAGGATTTGGCAGAGGTATTCGGCGGCACTGAGCGAGGAAACCGTCATGAAGCTATTGCACGGCGTGAGATTGTCGGCGACTGGGCGGTCCGTCGAACTCGACTTCGTGCGCGGCATCGCCATCTTCGTCGTGATGGGCTATCACTTCCATACGGTGCGCACCGGCCATGCGTGGGTGAGCATCATCGAGTACCCGCTGAAACACTTCGGCCACGAGGGCGTGAATCTGTTCTTTACGCTGAGCGGCTTCCTCGTGGGCGGCCTCCTGTTGCGCCACTACGCGCAGACGGGCCAGATCGGCGCGCGCCGCTTCATCGTGCGCCGGATCTTCAAGATCTGGCCTGCGTACTATGCGCTGATCCTGTTCCACCTGATCTCTGGCCGCCATCCGCGCGATACGTTCCTCTGGCAGAACCTCACGCACATGCAGAACTACTTCGGCACCTCCATTGCGCAGACGTGGAGCCTTGCCGTCGAGGAGCACTTCTATCTGTTTCTGCCGGCGCTTCTGATGGTTCTCGCGCACTTCCGGCTGCGCGCCAATGCGCTCATCGCGGTGATGGCCGTGCTGTGCGCGGCCGTATTCGGCGCGCGGTGCTTCGCCGTGGCGAACGGCGACCTCGACGGCGCGTTCAACTACACGCAGTACCGCATGGACAGCCTGCTCGTCGGCGTCATGCTCGCGGCCATTTACTGGATGAAGCCCGAAGTCTGGCGCAGCCTCGTTGCGAAGAAGCGCTGGCTCTTCGGCGTGGTGGCGCTGCTTCTCGCGTGGCTCGTGTTCGCGACGCCCCACGTCGCGCTCGACGAGAGCGTCGGTTATACGATCCAGGCCGTGGGCTATTGCGCGCTCATCATGCTCGTGCTCGAGCACTCGGGCCGCTTGCGCACGACGTGGCTGTATCGCGGACTGGCGTGGCTCGGCGTGTACTCGTACGGCATCTACCTGTGGCATTCGCTCGCGCTCGCGCCCGGCGACTATCTGATCCACAAGGCGAGCGCGCTCGGCGTGCCGCCGCTCGCCGCCTGGCCGGTCGTGATCGTCGCGCAGTTCGCCATTGCTTCCGCGCTGGGCTACCTGACCACGCGCGCCGTCGAGTTTCCGTTCCTGCGCGTGCGCGACGCCCTGTTCCCGGACCTGCGCGGGGTCGTTTCTCCCGTTTCTCCCGCGCGCCGCGAGACGCCGCCCGTGGAAGGCAAGATCGAAGGCGTTGCCTGAGCGCCGCGGGCGGGGCTTCGTTGCCGGTCGGCCAAGTATTTCGGTATGCAAATTATTGTGGGTTGCGTGGCTACGCGTGGATCAGATCATCGCGGCCTGCAGTGTGCGCTTGAACTGGTCGAGCGTATTTTGCGAGAGCAGACTTTCGCCGGCGGGCTGCGCCGCCACGGCGTCGCCGCGCCAGCGCACGGCGAGCGCGTCGAGCGCGCGCGCGATCGTGGCCGGTTCGAGATCGTCGAGCAGCGGTCCGAGCGCACCGTCGCGGCAATACCAGCCGATCAGGCCGTCAGCGCTCGCCACGACCGGCTTGCCGAAGCGGTAGGCCTGCACGAGCACGCCGCTCATGCCGTAGTGCTGCTTGTAGCCGAGCCACACGGCGTCGCACGCGGAAAAGAGATCGCGTTCCATCTCCTCGGGCACGAACTGGTCGAAGATCGCCGGCGCGGGCGTGAGCTGCGGCGCATGCGCGTCGATGAACGCGCGCGTTTCGTCGTCCTGCTGGCCGGCGATCACGAGGCGCGGCACATCGCGCCTGTGCGCGAGCGCGAGCATCAGTTCGCAGATGCCTTTGCGTTCGCCGATCGCGCCGTAGACGAGCAGGTGGCGCGCGTGCGCGTCGAGTTGCAGACGCGCGCGCGCGAGCTGCGGATCGGCGGCATGGGTCTCCGGAAACGGGTCGGCGACGTAGTTCAGCGGCGCGGCGCGCTTGGGCCTCGTGCCTGCGAACCAGCCGGGCAGCGTCGGGTCGATCGTGAAGAGGGTGCGCAGCCCGCGCGCGCGCATGGCGCGCCGGAACAGCGCCGACTTGGCCATATCGACGAGCGGACGGCGCGGCGTGCGCAGGCCGATGCCCGCATGGTGGAAGGTCATGCCCATGACGATCGCGATCCACGGCGTCTTGCCGAACGGCGAATTGAGCCCGCCGAGTGTGTAGAAGAAATAGTCGGCGTAAGGCGCCACGACGAGACGCACGCGCGTCGTCTGGCTAACCTGCCTGAGCGCGCGCGCATAGAAGTTGCGAAAGCGCATGTACACGCTCATGGCGAAGTGCGGCCCGAGCGGAACGGTATGCAGATCGAGCAGCACAAGGCGAAGATCGGGCCGCGCTTCGTGCACGATGCGCTGCGCGAGCGGATGGCTCGCGTATTCGGTATCGGTCACCACGAGACAGCGATGTCCGGCTTCGACGCATGCCTGTGCGATCCAGTCGACGTAACGCCAGCGGTGGCCGGTGAAGTTAGGCTCGATGATCGTGATCCAGTCGTCGCCCGTCGATGCGCGGGTGTCGGGAAGCGCGGAACTCCCGGCCGTACCGGCGTCAGTGTCGGCATCGGGCAGCGAGGCGACGTCCCGGGGGGCGGCGGGGGCATTGCGGTATCTGGCGATCGACACGTTGTCCATGTGGGAGGCCCGATGAATGTTCCTGCGAACACGATAGCAGCGCGGCGCACGCGATATGCGCCAGATTGAGGATCGCACTGGCCGAAAATGCCTGGCATATGCCGCATGGTTCGAGCGGCACGGACGCCGCCCGCGGCCCGTCCGAATCCGCCTGGCTGATGGCGCGTCGCGCCAACGGCGGCGCGGTAAGGTCCAGAACGCGGGACCCGGACGCGTTCCCAAACATGCGGGCCGCGCGGACACCATACAGGAGAGCATACTTTGCGCGCGATGCGGCTGCCGGCATGGCCGGTGAAGGCGGGTTTCGGTCCTGGCGCGGCGACCTGGGTGCTGCTGCAACAGGTCGTCGTGCGCGGCCTCGTGGCGGTCAAGTTCCTCGTGATCGGGCGCATTCTCGGACCTTCGGCGATCGGCCTTGCGAGCGTGGCGCTGCTCGCGGTCGCGATTGCCGAAGCGCTCTCCGACACGGGGCTCGCGCAGGCCGTCATCCAGGGCCAGGCGCCGCCGACGCGCGCCGAGGCCGGCGCCGTCTGGACCACGCTCGCCACGCGCGGCCTCCTGATCGCGCTGCTGCTCGTCGCGAGCGCGCCGCTCATGGACGCGCAGTTTCACCTCGGCGGCGCCATCGGGCTCGTGCAGCTCGCCGCGCTGCTGCCGCTGTTGCGCGGACTCGCTTCGCCCGCCTACTTCATTGCGCAGCGCGACCGGCACTTTCAGCACATCGCGGCGATCGAGATTTCGTCGTCGTGTATCGACTGCGGTCTCGGCATCGCGCTCGCGCTCGCGGGCGCGGGACCGTACTCGCTGCTGCTCGGCATGATGGTCGGCGAGGCCTGCAAGAGCATCGTCACGTGGGTGGCGCTGTCGCCGCGTCCGCCTGTGCGGCTGCGCTGGTCGGGCATCGGGCATTACGTGGGCTTCAGCCGCTGGATCTGGGCGAGCAGCGTCATCATTCTCCTCACCAACCAGTTCGACAAGGTGGTGGTCGGCAAGCTGCTCGGACCGACCCAACTAGGCGCATGGCAGATGTCCTCGAAGCTCGCGCAAATGCTGCTGGCCGACGCCGCGATCGCCATGTCGCAGTACCTGTTCCCCACTTTCGCCGCGCATCATCGCGGCGGCCCGCAGTCGGCCGCGCGCCTCTTCCGGTTCTATCTCACGGTGGCCGCGGGGGGGCTCGCGTGCGTCGTCATCGTGCTGCGCTTCGCCGCCGAGCCGCTCTTCTCGCTCGTGCTCGGCGCCGCGTGGCTGCCGGCCGTGCCGCTCTTTCGCATCTTCGTCATCAACATGGCGATCAGCGCGCTCAACTCGGTGCTGGCTTCGTACCTGCGCGCCGTCGGCGATGCGCGCGCGGTGACCGTCGCGTCGCTGCTGCAGGTCGCCGCGCTCGTGCTGTCGGTGCCGCCCGCGTTGCATCTGTGGGGCGTGACCGGCGTGGCCTGGTCGATGACGTTCGGGCTGGCTTCAGGCGCCGGATGGATGCTGTGCCGCGTATCGCGTCAGAAGTAGCGGACGCGTTCGGCGCTCAGGCGCTCACTCGCGCAAGGCCGCTTCCACGATCTCGGCGAGCTGATGCCCGAGCGTGGGCGAATTGAGCTGGCAGTACACGGCGTGCGCGGCGGCGGCCGTCGCGCGCATGGCCTCGGGCGGCATGGCCCAGATGCGCCGCAGCGTGGCGGCGAGCGCGTGCGCGCCGCCGTCGCGGCCGAAGAAAAAGCCCGTGCGGCCGTCTTCGACATAACCGGGCTCCGGGCCCATGTGCAGCGGCAGCCGGTCATGCACGATGGGCGGCAGGCTCAACGCGAACATGTGCACCACGCTCAGGCCCGCCGAGCCCGGATAGCAGCCCACGCGGCAGCGCCGGCTGATCGTCGCGATCGCGTTGTCGTCGAACACCGCGCCGTACCAGATCACGTCGCCGCGCTCGCCGTACTTGCGCTTGAGGTGCTCGCCCTGCTCGCCGTCGCCGATCACGTGCAGCGTGATGTCGTGGCCTTCGCCGTGGAGCTGGCCGACCACGTCGATCAGCGGTTCGATCTCCGAGCCTTCACGCAGCCGGCCGATGAACAGAATGCCGTTCTCGGCGCCGGTCTTGTCGGCGGGCTCCACGCCGCACGAGACGGTCAGCGAATTGTTCGCGACGACGAGTTTCGCGAGCGGGCAGCCGATGTCCCCGAGCGAGCGCCGCGAAGCCTCCGTATAGCAGACGTAGCGCACGGCGAGCGCGACCGCGAGCCGGTAGCACACCGTGCGCATGACGCCCGCCGATTTGTGCCGGTAGAGCCCCTGGCCGTGAATCAGCACGGGCACGCGCATCACGCGCCCGGCGAGCAGCGCGAGCCAGAGCGACAGATAGCGAACGTCCGCGAAGATCAGGACTGCGTCGGGACGTTCGAGAACGATGCGGCTCAGCACGCGGCTTTGCATGCGGATGCGCCGCGAGGGCAGGCCCGCGATGCGCGTTTCGATGAACTCGTCGCATTCGGGACGTTCGCGCGAAAAGCCGTTGGCTTCCACGCCTTCCGAGCACGCGAACACCTTGACCGAGAAAAGACGGTTCAGCGATTCGATGACTTCGATGCGATAACGCGCAATCAACGGTTGCACGTAAAAGACGACGGGCCGCCCCGCTTGCGCGCCGACTCCGGCTTCGCAAACCGGTGTACCGGAAGCGACGATCTCGTGGTCCACAGCCTGGCTCCGGCGCGTCGATGCGGTCATATGGGAAGAATCTTCCGGTGGGCGGCTATTCGGTCATATTTGCGCGAATCTATAGCAGTTTTAGGCGAGCCTTGGAAAAAGAGGAATCCGAAAATTACTATTGAAAAAATGCGGCCGGGGGCGCCACGCTATGGGCGATGCGCAATCGATAAATGCACCGGAAAGGCGCAATAAATGGGTGATTAATTCACGAAAAAAAAGCGCCGTAAAATCCCGTAAATTCGATGGCGGTGTTTTCCGGCGAGTGCGATGTCGTTCGCAAACCGTTGGAATCAGTCGTTGAATAGATTGTTTCGGACAACTTGAATCGGGGTCGCCTGGAAGCCCTTGGGCGTCGTGCTAACCTCGATTCGAGTCGAAATGACCGCCGGAATGCGGAGAAACCGATGACAACGCTCGCAACCGATGATCTTCCGTCTTCCATGGCGGCCCCAGGCGGTGCGACGGCGCGCTTGCGCGTGGCGGTCGTCATCGCGACGAAGGGGCGGCCTTCGGCGACGGCATGGGCCGTGCGTCTGCTCGCGCGGCAAACCGTGCGGCCCGCCCAGGTCATTCTTTCGGCGAGCAGCACGGACGACATCGGACCGTATGACGCCAACGGTCTGCGCGTGAACGAAATCATCGGCACCGCGGGGTCGAGCGTGCAGCGCAACCGCGCGCTCGACGCGCTCGCGCCGGACGTCGACGCGGTGATTTTCCTCGACGACGATTTCGCGCCCGAGCGCCACTGGATCGAACTCTGCATGCAACTGTTCGAGAGCGATCCGGCGTTGGTGGGTTTTTCGGGCCGAACGCTGCGCGACGGCGCGAACACGCAGCCGATCTCGTGGGAAGAGGCGGTCGCGCTCGTGGACGGCGCGCAAGCCGAAATGTTGCGGCGTCCGCCGCTGCGGCCCTGCGCGGAGCTATACGGCTGCAACATGGCGTGCCGCGCGCAGGCCATCGCCGATCTGCGCTTCGACGAGCGCCTCGTGCTCTATGGCTGGCTGGAGGACAAAGACTTCTCGCGGCGCCTCGCGCGGCGCGGCCGGCTCGTGTATTGCGACTATCTGCTGGGCGTCCATCTCGGGCTGCGAGGCGGGCGCGTTTCCGGCCGGCGCTTTGGCTATTCGCAGGTCGTCAACGCCATGTATCTGTGCAACAAGGGCGTGATGTCGCGCAAGGAAGCGACGAGCAACATCCTGCGCGCGCTGAGTATGAACTGCGTGAAGTCGGTGCGCCCGGAGGCGCATCTCGACCGGCGCGGACGCTTGATCGGCAACATGATCGGCATCGCCGACCTGTGCATCGGTGCTGTGCGGCCGGAGCGCGCAGCGCGACTCTGAACTACCGCGCAGCGCGACTCTGGGTTACGGCGCAGCGCGACTCTGGGTTATCGCACAGCGCGACTCTGGGTTATCGCGCAGCGCGGCTCTGGGTTACCGCGCAGCGCGGCTCTGAGCTATCGCACCGCGCGACTCCAGGTATTCATGCCGCGCGACCCCGGATCACCGTGCCGCGCGGCCCCGGATCCCAGCGCTGCGCATGTCCCGATGGCCGATTGCGATCAGTTGCCCGAGCCGCGCGCGATGCGGCGCTGCTTGACGGCTTGCGCAAGCACTTCGAGCACGCCCACGCTCTCGTCCCAGCCGATGCACGCGTCGGTGATGCTCTGGCCATAGGTCAGCTCGCAGCCTTCCTTCAGGTCCTGGCGGCCCGCCACGAGGTGCGACTCGACCATCACGCCCACGATGCGCTCGTCGCCCCCGCCCACCTGGCGGCCGATGTCGGCGCACACGGGAATCTGGTTCTCGTGCTTCTTCGAACTGTTCGCGTGGCTCGCGTCGATCATGAGGCGCGCGGCGAGGCCCGCCTTGCCGATGTCGCTGCACGCGGCGTCCACGCTTTGCGCGTCGTAATTCGGCGTCTTGCCGCCGCGCAGAATCACGTGGCAGTCCTCATTGCCGGCCGTCGAGACGATGGCCGAATGACCGCCCTTCGTCACCGAGAGAAAATGGTGAGGCTGCGAGGCGGCCTTGATCGCATCGACGGCGATCTTCACGTTGCCGTCCGTGCCGTTCTTGAAGCCGACCGGGCAGGAGAGCCCCGAAGCCAGCTCGCGGTGCACCTGCGATTCCGTTGTGCGCGCACCGATCGCGCCCCACGATACCAGGTCGGCAATGTACTGCGGGCTGATCATGTCGAGGTATTCGGTGCCGGCGGGCAAGCCGAGTTCGTTGATCTCGACGAGCAGTTCGCGCGCGGTACGCAGGCCGTCGTTGATCTTGAAGCTGTTGTCGAGGTACGGGTCGTTGATGAGGCCCTTCCAGCCCACCGTCGTGCGCGGCTTTTCGAAGTACACGCGCATCACGATTTCGAGTTCGTTTTTAAAGCGCTTGCGCTCTTCGACGAGCTTCTTCGCGTAGTCGATGGCGGCCTTGGTGTCGTGGATCGAGCACGGCCCGATGATGACGATCAGGCGGTCGTCCATGCCGTGCAGAATGCGGTGCATTGCGCGGCGCGACTCGAAGATCAGCGTGGAAGCGGCTTCCGAGCACGGGAATTCGCGGATCAGGTGAGCGGGCGGCGTGAGTTCCTTGAGTTCGCGGATGCGGACATCGTCGGTGTTGTGCGGGGGCATGGTCGTTTCTCCTGATCCTGTGTGCGTAGCGTGCGTCGCTTGGACGGTGCTTCAAATCCGGTTAGATGAAAGTGCGGCTCTTGAGGCGAAGGGCAAAAAAAAACCGCCAGGCTTGGCTGGCGGTTTCTCGTGTGTTCGGGGTCCTGCGCGTACTATCAACCCTCTCGATCCGCCAGCGGTCTGAGATACCAAAAGAAGTAAAAGTAAAACTTCGTGGCGAACATGGCGGTGCGAGTGCTGAATGAAAGCGTCGTGAAGACTTCGCGTTCGTGATGTCGAAAAGGGTGATTGCCTTTATAACCCGGGCTTCTCGTGGCTGGCAAGTCGGGTTGGCAAAAAAAGCGGAAGGGCCGCAGAAAAAATGAGGTGCATGCAGGAAATCCGCACGGAGGTGCGGATTTTCCGCATCCCCGTGCATGGAGTTTGCAGGGAGGGTGCTTAAACCGTGCCGCCCACCGTCATGCGGTCGATGCGCAGCGTCGGCTGGCCCACGCCCACGGGCACGCTCTGGCCCTCCTTGCCGCACACGCCCACGCCCGAGTCGAGGCGCATGTCGTTGCCGATCATGCTCACGTACTTGAGCGACTCCGGGCCGCTGCCGATCAGCGTCGCGCCCTTCACGGGGTAGGTGATCTTGCCGTCCTCGATCATGTACGCCTCGGAGGCCGAGAATACGAACTTGCCGTTCGTGATGTCCACCTGGCCGCCGCCGAAGTTCACGGCATAGAGGCCATTCTTCACCGAGGCGATGATTTCCTGCGGGTCCTTGTCGCCGTTGAGCATATACGTGTTGGTCATGCGCGGCATGGGCAGGGCGGCGTACGACTCGCGGCGCGCGTTGCCGGTGACGGGCATTTTCATGAGGCGCGCGTTGAGCGAGTCCTGAATGTAGCCCTTGAGAATGCCGTCCTCGATCAGCGTCGTGCACTGCGTGGCGTTGCCTTCGTCGTCGATGTTCAACGAGCCGCGGCGGTTGGGCAGCGTGCCGTCGTCGACCACGGTCACGCCCTTGGCGGCGACCTGCTCGCCGATACGCCCCGCAAATGCCGACGAGCCCTTGCGATTGAAGTCGCCTTCGAGCCCATGGCCGATCGCCTCGTGCAGCAGCACGCCGGGCCAGCCCGGCCCGAGCACGACGGTCATCGCGCCGGCCGGCGCCGGGCGCGCTTCGAGGTTCACGAGCGCGGCGTGCACGGCGTCGTCCACGTACTTCGAGAGGATCTCGTCGGTGAAGTAGGCGTAGTCGAAGCGTCCGCCGCCGCCGCCGTTGCCGATTTCGCGGCGGCCGTTCTGCTCGGCGATCACCGTGACGGACACGCGCACGAGCGGGCGGATGTCGGCCGCGAGCGCGCCGTCGCTGCGCGCGACGAGCACGACGTCGTACTCGCCGGCGAGCGCGGCCATGACCTGCGTGATGCGCGGGTCGCGGCCGCGCGCCATTTTCTCGACGCGCTCGAGCAGCTTCACTTTTTCGGTGGCGTCGAGCGAGGACAGCGGGTCGGAGGGCAGGTACAGATCGCGGCCCGCGATGCCCGTGAGCGACCTCGCTACCTGGATTTTCTGCTTGCCGCCGCCGGCTCTCGCGATCGAGCGTGTGGCGACGGCCGCCTGGCGGATCGCTTCGGGCGAGAGGTCGTCGGAATAGGCGAAAGCGGTGCGCTCGCCGGACACGGCGCGCACGCCCACGCCCTGGTCGATGCTGAAGCTGCCCGACTTGACGATGCCCTCTTCGAGGCTCCAGGCCTCGCTGCGCGTGGTCTGGAAGTAAAGGTCGGCGTAGTCGACGCGGTGCGTGAAGATCTCGCCGAGCGTGCGCGTGAGCACTGCCTCGTCGAGGCCGTAGGGCGTGAGGAGCAGGTCCTTCGCGGTCGCCAGATTGCGGATGCCGGGTTCGATGATGTTCATGCGCTCAGAGGGATCAGTCGATGAGTCTGTCAATGGAGATTCGGGCGCGGTGCTGCGAAATCAAGCGTCCCGATCGTGGTGGTATGGGTTCGCGGGGTAGTCAGGCCGGGGGATATTCAGCCGCAGTCGAGCACGCGGTGCCGCCACGCGGGCAAGCTCGCACGCACGGCGGCGATGCGTTCCAGATCGATGTCGCCGGCCACCACGCCGGCGCCTTCGTCGCGCACGGCGACGATCTCGCCCCACGGGTCGATCAGCATGGTGTGGCCCCAGGTGCGCCGGCCGTTCTCGTGGTGGCCGCCCTGGGCGGCCGCCAGCACGTAGCACTGGTTCTCGATCGCGCGGGCGCGCAGCAGCACCTGCCAGTGCGCGCGGCCGGTGGTGTACGTGAACGCGGAGGGCACGACCATCAGCGCGCAGTCGCCCATGCGGCGGTACAGCTCGGGAAAGCGCAGATCGTAGCAGACCGACAGTCCGACGCGGCCGAACGGCGCCTCGAACGTGCGCACTTCGTCGCCGGGCCGGATCGTGCGCGCTTCGTCGAACGATTCGGCGCCTCTTTCGAAATTGAACAGATGGATCTTGTCGTAGCGCGCGCGCTCCTCGCCGCTCGGATCGAACACGAGCGTGGTGTTGAGCACGCGCGTGTGCTCGGGCGCTTCCAGCGGCAGCGTGCCGCCGATGAGCCACACGCCATGGCGCTTTGCCGCGTCGGCGAGAAAGCGCTGGATCGGGCCGTCGCCGTGCGGTTCACGAATCGCGAGCTTGTCGCTGTCCTTGTGGCCCATGAAGCAGAAATATTCGGGCAGCAACGCGAGGCGCGCGCCTGCGGCAGCGGCTTCGGCGATCAGCTTTTCGGCTTCGGCCAGGTTGCGTTCGCGATCGGGCGTGCTGACCATTTGCAGCGCGGCGACGCGAAACGGCTCGAGGGGGGGAGCGCTCATCGACAGATCTTGAATGGGGTTCGGGAAAGCGTGGCACGCATACTGCGTGCCCGTTTGCGCCGGGGCGGGGTCAGTGCGTAGCGCCCGGCGCCAGCGCGTCCATCTTACCTTGATCGCCGTGCAGCCGCTCGACGTGCGGTTTCGACCATGGGCCGGTGATCGCGAAATCCGTCGCGAAGGCGTGCTCGACCGTGTGCGAGAGCACGATGTCGCCGATCAGCGCGCCGAGGCCGAAGAGCGGATTGATGACGGCCGCGGCGACCACGCCGGCGCCTGCGCTGACCGTCGGCACCACGCGCACGCGCAGGTCCTGGGTTTCGTGCGCGAGGTCGACGCTGCCCGTCATCGTCGCGCGTCCCGGCGCGGTGACGAGCCGGAAGTCGTTGGTGCTGCCGATGCCGTTCTGGATCTGCGCGGTGGCCGTCGCGCTCGTGAAGGGCAGGCCCTCGCCGATCACGTCGCGGAAGTCCATTTGCGTGAAGCGCGCGAGGCTTTGCAGGCTCAGCACGCCGAGCAGCCTCGCCACGCCAGGATCGACCTTGAGGATCTGGCCGTGGCGCAGCTCGAGCGTGAGATTGCCGTTGAGCGACGGAAAGTCGATGCGCGTCGGGCCGCCGCGCCACACCAGGTTGCCCGAGAGCACGCCCGAGCCGCGCCTGAGCACACGTGGCTTGCCCGCGCGTTCGAGCAGCGCGCCGGCGTCCGCGATGTCGAGGTGGAAGTCGAGCGCGGTGCGGCGCGGCGTCTGCATGCCGGCGGCGGCCGAGTCGTCGCTCGCGCCGGTGTCGTCCACGGCGCGCCAGTTTTCGGTGGCCGTGAGGTGCGCGTCCGGGTTGCTGATGTCGAGCCGGTCCAGCTGCCAGACCGGCACGCCGTTGTCGTCGAAGTTGTGCGCGTTCACCTGAAGGCGGCCGAGATCGCGCCCGCGCACGATGAGCCGGTTCACGACGAGATCGATCGACGGCATGTTCTGCGCGGGCTGCGACATCGCCTGGCCGAGCAGGTCGTTCTCCGTGGCGGCGGGCACGGTGAGGCTCGCAAGCCGCGCTTCGAGCGTGCCCGGCGCGCCCGGCACGTCGCCGGGCTTCCAGGAGACGTGGCCCGAGACCTGGTTGGAGGCGACGTTCGCCTGCCATTCGTTGCCGCGCTCGCCGGTGCGCGACGCGCCGACCACGACGTTCTCCCAGTGGCGCTTGAGCAGCGTGAGCGTGCCGACGTGGACCGCGAAGCGCGAGGGCAGGAACTGCCCGACCGCACCGTCCGCGGCGAGCGGGGACGAGGCGGCCGTGGCTTCAGCGGAGGCCGGTGCCGGTGCCGGGCTTTGCGCCGCGCCGGTTGCGGCGGATTGGGGCGCGCCCGCGTCTTGCGTCGCGGTTCTTGCCGCGCTTCGCGGTGCGGAGAGCGGAGCCCCGGCGTCGCTCGCGGCACGCGCGATAGCGGGTGCGGCAGGCCTGCGAGCCGGCGTCGCGCCCTGAGTTTGTGTTGGCGATTGCGCCTGCGCCGGCCCTGCCGCTCCGCGCAACTGCTGCACCACGGCGCGCCACGCGTCGGCGTCGAAGGCCGGGAGGTCGATGGCTGCCGTCACGCCTTGGGCGGGCAGGTCCGCAGGCCGGTTCATGCCGATCGCGCCGCGCATCACTTCGGGCACGCGGCCCGGATGGCGGCGCAGCACGTAGCGCGCGGCGAGCGGCCCGAGCGTGAGCTCGGCGTGCTGGTACGCGGCACTGTCGGCAGTGTCGGCACTGGCGCCGGGTCCGGCGAAGTCGCCCGTGCCCGGCTGCAGATCGAAGCTCAACGGCATCGGCGTGCCGGCCGCCTTGCCGAACGGCGCGGGCAGGTCGAGCGCGAGGCCGGTGAGGTCGGCGTCGGCCTTCACGTCGGGTAGATGTCCGCGCTCGCCCGCCACCGAAAGCGAGTAGGGCGCCGCGCCCGAAAGACGCCCCAGCGCCGCCGCCGCCATGCCGTGCAGATTCAGCCCGCGCGCCGCATCGACGGCTACGTCGCCCGCGACGTTCACCGCATAGCGTCCGTCTTCGCGCAGGCCGCCGCTCGCGCGCAGGTCGCCGCCGAGAAAGCGCGCCGTGAGCCGGTCGAAATTGGCGCTGTGGTTGGTGAAGCGCACGCGGCCCGTGAGGTTCGAGACCGGCGGCACGTTGCTCGCGGTGAGCGTGTTGTTCTCGAAGCCGATCGCGCCCGCGAGCAGCACATTCGGCATCGGCTTGCGCGGGATCGTGAGCTTGAGCGAAAGCGTGGACTGCCCTTGCGCCCGCACCTTCGCGGCGAGGTGCTTCGACATCACGCCGAGCGAGCTGTTGTCCGCGTAGTCGAGCAGGTCCGCGAGCGGTCCGCGTCCGGTGCCCTCGATCACGAGGTCGGAGCCCTTGATGCCCAGCTCGTCGATGCGCCCGCTCACGTCGCGCAGCACGAAGCGGCGGTAGTGGCCGCGATCGACGTCGAAGCGCAGCTTGTTCTCATGCAGCCTGAACACGCCGTCGATGCCGTCGAACGCCGGCCAGATGTTCGGCGCGCCGTTGCGCATCTTGCGCGGCGGGAACGGCGACGGGTCGAAGCGCCCGCCCGTGAACGGCGCGACGATGCGGAACTGGCCCGCATCGGGCGCGCGCGAGTAGGGGAATTGGGTCAGATCGCCGTGGATCTCGATCGTCGCGCCCCTCGACACGCCCGCCTGCAGACCGTGGCCGAGATAGATGCGCGTTTTCTCCATGAGGCTGGTGGGCAGATAGCGCGGGATGGCGTTGACCTGCGCGCGCTCGAAGTGCGCGACGAGGTCGAGCGAGCCGCGCCCCTTGCCGGGGTTCGTGTAGTGCGCGGTCATCTTCGCGCGCGCGTCGGCGTTTTCCACGCCGAAATCGGCGACGTCGACGGTGAAGGCCTTCAGCCGGTTGCCGGGCTCGCGCTCGGCGGCAACGGTCCATTTGGCCGCGCCGTAGAGCCGGTCGAACGTGAGGCGCGGGTTGTCGAACACGCCGGGCAGCGTGACGGCGGCGTTGGCCGTGTCGAGGTCGATGGTGCCGTGCGATTCGTCGGAGTCGATGCGCCCCCAGAGGTTCTCGAAGCCGGGCAGGCCCGCGCGCGGGTGGCCGCGCGGCGTGAGGCCCGGCCCCGGCTCCTGCGCGTTCACGCTGATGCCCTGCAGGTCGCCCTTGAAGCGATAGTGGGTGATGGGCTCGACGCCCGTGGCGCGCTGCTCGGTGGCCGCTTCGCCGGCCTCGGGTTTCGCGCGCTCGAGGCCCAGTTCGTAGTTCGCGACGAGCCCGCGCGGATTGAAGCGCACGAGCGTATTGAGTACGCGCCCCGGCAACGGCAGCGCGCGCATGAACTCGGCGAGGATGCCGAGGTCGATGCGGTCGCCGCGCACGGTCATCAGCTGGCCGTGCTGCACCGACTGCTGGCGAAAGCGCGCGTCGAGCGTCGTGAGCGCGAGCGAGCGCGCGAGCGGCGTGCCGTCGTCGAGCGGCGGCTGGCCGAGCTCCGCATGGAAGTCGCGCAGCCTGAGCGTGTAGTCGCCGGGCTCGATGCCCACGCGCCAGTGGAAGTTCGCCACGGGCACGTCGAGCAGCGGCTGCGTCGGCCGCACGCGCAGCGAAACGTTTGCTCCTTCGAGCGCGCCGCTCGCCGAGAGAATGCGTCCGTTCGCGAAGTGCGCCCAGATCGCGTTGTCGATGCGGCCGGTGTAGGTGGCGATCGGTATGTTGACGTAGCGCGCGAGCGTGGGCAGGTCGACGGGGCCCGTCGAGAGATAGGTGTCGCCGCTCCAGCCGAGCGGCTTGCCGGCCTGCGAGGCGCGCGCATGCGTGAAGTGCGCGCGGAAGTCGAGCGGGCCGTGCAGCACGGTGCCCTCGGCCGGCGCCTGCAGCGCGACGCGGTGGTCGTAGCCGTCGTTGAGGATCGCGAGCCGGATGTGCGAGAGCGCGAGGTCGGGCGCGTCGCGCGTGGCGTCGTGCCAGCGCAGCGTGCCGCCGCGCAGCACGATGGCCTCCTGGCGCATGAGCCAGGTCGTGAAGGTGGCGTTGCCCGTATGCGCGGTGGGTACCGGCACGCCCGCGACGGTGAGCGTGCCGTCGTCCTCGCGGGCGATCTGCACGTCGGGCTGCTCGACCACGATGCTCGAGAGCAGCGGCTCGAGCAGCACGAGCGAGCGCCATGAAACCGACGCGGTGGCGTGCGGCACGTCGAGCGCGATCTTGCCGTGGCGGTCGCGGATCGTGAGATTGCTGATGTCGATGCCGGGCTGGAAGCCGGACCAGTGAGGCGCCAGCCTGCCGATGCGGAACTCGGCGCGGATCTTCTCCGAGACGACCTGCTCGATGCGCGGACGGAAGCTGTCCACGCGGGGCAGCACGACGTAGCGCAGCCCTAGCAGCAGGGTGCCGACGATGAAATACAGGACGAGCGCGATGGCCGCCAGCACGCGCAGCGTGTGACGCAAGACCGGGTGATGATGGTGCGGCCCCCCTGGCTCGGCCGCCTGGCTGGCATGTCCGGATGGGGGCGGGCCGGCGTGATCGTTTCGCTCGGACATGCTGCGGCGGGTGGGGTATGGTAGCGTTGCGTTCTAACGACGAAATGTATCACACAGGGCCGTCGGGCCGACCATCCGGGGAAGCCGGGATGGCCGTGCCGCGCGTGACACGCACGGTTTTCCGCACTGCAGCGCCCGTGACGCCGGATGCAACGGCGAAGCGGGCCGCCAGTTCCGGTGGGACAAGGGTTCGGTGCAAGCGGGGTTCGGTGCGAGCGTCGCGCGGGACGGTTCCTGCCGATCGAACCATAGCGACTGTCGTCGACACAACAGCGAGCCTTCCGGCAAGCAGCCCTTCATGACCGACATCCCCCTTCTCAGTTCCAGTTATTCCCGTTATGCCGCGCGTGCGTACGCCGCGCGTCCCGGGCTCGCGGCCCAGGTCGAGGCGCTGGCCGCCGCGCCGCTCACGCGCGAGCGCATCGTCGCCCGGCTCGACGCGTTGAGCGATCAGCAGCGCGGCGGGGCGAATCTGCCAGCAGGCGCATCAGCAAGCGCCGCACCCGCCGCGCCGCTCACCGACGAGCCTTTGAAGAAGGTCCTGCGCCAGTTGCGCGTGGAGGTGATCTGCGCGGTGATGGAGCGCGACCTGGGCGGCGTCGCCGATGTCGCCGAGGTGACCGGCAGCATGACCGATCTCGCCGAAGTCGCGATCCAGCGCGCGCTCGCGAGCGTGAGCGCCGATCTGGAGGCGCTCTACGGCGAGCCGCGCGGCCCCGGCGGAGAGCGGCTCACGCTCGGCGTGGTGGGCATGGGCAAGCTCGGCGGACGCGAGCTGAACGTCTCGTCCGACATCGACCTGATCTTCGTCTACGAGGACGACGGCGAGACCACGGGCGGCCAGCGTGCGCCCATCGCCACGCAGGACTACTTCACGCGCGCGGGCAAGCGCCTGATCGGCGCATTGAGCGACGTGACCGAGGACGGCTTCGTGTTTCGCGTCGACATGCGGCTGCGCCCGAACGGCGACTCGGGGCCGCTCGTGTGCAGCCTCGGCATGCTCGAAGAGTACTTCTACGTGCAGGGCCGCGAATGGGAGCGCTATGCGTGGATCAAGGGGCGGCTCGTTTCCGAGGCCGGGAGCGAAAGCGCGCTGCGCCTTGCGCGCCAGCTCGACTCGCTCGTGAAGCCCTTCGTCTACCGGCGCTATCTGGATTTCGGCGTAATCAGCGCGATTCGCTCGCTGCATCTGCAGATCCGCCAGGAAGCGCAGCGGCGCGCCATGATGCGCCCCGACAAGGCCGACGACATCAAGCTCGGGCGTGGCGGCATCCGCGAAATCGAGTTCAGCGCCCAGGTCTTCCAGCTGATTCGCGGCGGCCAGGACGCGGGCTTTCGCGTGCGCCCCACGCTGGCCGTGCTCGGCTATGCTGCCGCGCGCGGGCTGATCGCGCCCGACGTCTGCGCCGAACTCACGCGCGCCTACCACTTCCTGCGCGAACTGGAGCACCGCCTGCAATACCGCGACGACGCGCAGACGCACGCCATGCCCGTCGATCCGGAAGAGCGCGCCGTGCTCGCGAGGTCGATGGGCTTTGCCGACTACGCCGCGCTGATGACGGCGCTCGACGGCTACCGCGACAAGGTGGAGCGCCAGTTCGTGCAGATCTTCTCCGACAAGGTGGGCGGGGAGAGCGGCTGCGGCGCGGCGGAGGACGGCGCGGCGGCGTGGGTCTGGAGCGGCGCGCTCGCCGAAGAGAGCGCCGAAGGCGAACTGCTCGAACGCCTCGCGCAACTCGGCATCGACGACCCCGCGCCGCTGCTCGCGCGCCTGCGCGGGCTGTGGCAGTCGTCGCGCTACGCGGGCCTGCCCGAGAAGAGCCGCGAGCGTTTCGACAGCGTCGCGCAGCGCGCGCTCGAAGCCGCTGGCACGCTCGAGCCGCGCGAGCGGCGCGGCGACACGCTCGCGCGCATGTTCGACCTGCTCGAAGCCGTGATCCGGCGCGGCGCGTACCTCGCGCTGCTCACCGAATACCCGGACGCGCTCAACCGCGTGCTCAAGGTGCTCGGCGCGTCGCGCTGGGCGGCGGGCTATCTGATCCGCCATCCGCAACTGCTCGACGAACTGCTCGACGACGAGGCCATGGCCACGCCCTTCGACTGGCCCGAGTTCTCGCGTCTGCTGCGCGCGCGCCTCGCCGCCGCCGCCGACGTCGAGCAGCAGATGGACCTGCTGCGCCACGCCCACCAGGCCGAAGTGTTCCGCATCCTGCTCAACGACCTGGCCGGCAGGCTTTCGGTCGAGCACGTGAGCGACCGGCTCTCGGAACTGGCGGACGCCGTGCTCGACGTGACCATCGAAACGGTCTGGCAGCAGTTCGCGAGGCGCCATCGCGAGGTGCCTCGCTTTGCCGCGATCGCCTACGGGAAGCTCGGCGGCAAGGAGCTCGGCTACGCGTCGGATCTCGACCTGATCTTTCTCTACGACGACGATGACGAGCGCGCCTCGGAAATCTACGCGATGTTCGCGCGGCGGCTCATCACCTGGCTCACGACTGCGACCGGTGCGGGGACGTTGTTCGACGTCGATCTGCGGCTGCGGCCGAACGGCGAGTCGGGCCTGCTCGTGACCGACCTCGACGCGTTCCGCCGCTACCAGTTGCGCGAAGGCGACGCGGCCAATACGGCGTGGGTGTGGGAGCACCAGGCGCTCACGCGCGCGCGCTTCTCGGCCGGCGACGCGGCGATCGGCAGCGCCTTCGAGGCGATCCGCGCGCAGGTGCTGACCACGCCGCGCGGCGCCGCGCCGCTCGCCGGGGAAATCGTGGAAATGCGCCAGCGCGTGGAAGACGGCCACCCGAACCGCACCGGGCTGTTCGACCTGAAGCACGACCGCGGCGGGATGGTGGACATCGAGTTCCTCGTGCAGTACTGGGTGCTGCTGCACGCGGCGCAGGACCCCGAGCTGATCCGCAACACGGGCAATATCGCGCTCCTGCGCGAGGTGTCGCGCCTCGGGCTGATGAGCGCGGAAGAAGCGGAAACCATAGGCTCGGCGTACCGGCTTTATCGCAAGCTGCAGCACCAGTTGCGGCTCGACGGCATGGAAAAGGCGCGCGTCGATCCGGCGCGCGTCGCGCGCGAACGCGAGGCGGTGCTGGCTTTGTGGAAGCGGGTGTTCGGGCCGAAGGAGGCGGCTTAGGGCGAGCGTGTTATGCGTCGACGGCGGGTGCGCCGGGCGCATGCGCATTCAAGCCGCCAACATCTCCTTCGCATGCCGCCGCGTGGTCGCGGTGATCTCGAGGCCGCCCAGCATGCGCGCGACTTCCTCCACGCGCCCGCCCCTGTCGAGCGGCGTGACGGCCGAGACCGTGCGGCCGTTGCCGTCGCTGGACTTCGACACCTGGAAGTGGTGATCGCCGCGCGCCGCGACCTGCGGCAGGTGAGTGACGCACAGCACCTGGCGCTCTTGCCCGAGTTGATGCAGCAGGCGCCCGACCACTTCGGCCACGCCGCCGCCAATGCCCGTATCGACTTCGTCGAAGATCAGCGTGGGCGTGGGGCTCGCCGCGCTCGCGATCACCGCGAGCGCGAGGCTGATGCGCGCGAGTTCGCCGCCCGAGGCGATCTTCGCGAGCGGGCGCAGCGGCACGCCTGCGTGGCCCGCCACACGGAATTCGATCTGCTCGAGACCGTGCGCGCCGCCGATCGGTTCGCCGTTCGAGCCGCTGCCGAGCGGCATGAGCGCGACTTCGAAGCTGCCGCCCGCCATCGACAGCTCCTGCATACCCTGCGTGACGGCCGCGCCGAGCGCCTGCGCAGCCTTGGCGCGCGCCTTCGAGAGCCGGCGCGCCTCGGCGAGATAGGCGTCCTGGGCTTTCTGGACGGCGGCGCGCAGGCCGTCGAGATCGGACGCGGCGTCGAGCGCAGCGAGCTGCTGGCGCCGCGCCGCGTGCTCCTCGGGCAGCGCTTCGGCCCGCAGACGGAACTTGCGCGCCGTCGAGTGCAGCGCGTCGAGGCGCTGCTCCACCTGCGCGAGCCGCTGCGGATCGAGGTCGAGGCGTTGCGCGTAATGCGAGAGCGAGTACGCCGCTTCCTGAAGCTGGATCGCGGCGGGTTCGAGTGCGGCGAGCGCGTCGTTGAGCCCGGCGTCGAGCCCGGCGAGATCGCGCAGCGTCGAGAGGATCGCGTTCAACTGCGAGATCATCGCGTCGTCGGATTCGGACAGCGCCGCGAGCGCACCCTGCACGCCGTCGATCAGGTTCGCCGAATTCGAAAGCCGCACGTGCTCCGCGTTCACCTCTTCCCACTCGCCGGGCTGCGGTGCGAGCTTGTCGAGCTCGGCGAGTTGCCACGCAAGGCGCTCGCGCTCCAGTTGCAGCTCGCGGTCGCGTGAGGTGGCGGTCTGCAACGTCAGACGCGCGTCGCGCGCGTCGCGCCACGCACGCGTGACGGCGGCGGCGAGGTCGGTCAGGCCCGCGTGCGTGTCGAAAAGCTCGCGCTGCGCGTCGGGGCGCATGAGCAATTGATGCGCATGCTGGCCGTGGATGTCCACGAGCATTTCGCCCACCTCGCGCAACTGGGCAAGCGTGGCCGGCGTGCCGTTGATGAAGGCGCGCGAGCGTCCGCCGCTGTCCACCACGCGGCGCATCATGACGGTGTGCTCGCTGTCGCCGTTCGCGAGCGCGTGCCCGTCGAGCCACTGGGCGACGTGCGGCGGTGCGTCGAATTCCGCGGTGATGTCGGCGCGGCCTTCGCCCGTGCGCACGACGCTCGCGTCGGCACGCGCGCCGAGCGCGAGGGCGAGGGCGTCGATCAGGATCGACTTGCCCGCGCCCGTCTCGCCGGAAAATACGGTGAAGCCGCTGTCGAATTCGAGGTCGAGCGCCGCGACGATCACGAAGTCGCGAATCGAGAGGTGGCGAAGCATGGCGTCTGGGGTCTGCTTTCTGGGTTGTCGGTGGTTGCCGTGGGACGGCTGGCTGCATGGCAACGGACGCGCACGACCGGCGCGCCGCGCGTGCCAAACGCGCATTCTCGCGACAGGACAGCGCGGGTTCAGTCCTCCGGATCGCCCTGCAACGAGGGATGCTCGTTCCAGTGCAGCTTCTTGCGCAGCGTGCGGTAGTAGCTGTAGCCGACGGGATGCAGGAAGGGCACAGTATGGCGCGAGCGGCGCACCTCGATCACGTCGTTGAGCTCGAGCTGCGTGAACGACTGCATATCGAAGTTCACGTTGACGTCGCGGCCCGCCACGATCTGGATACTCACCTTGCAGTCGTCGGGCAGCACGATCGGCCGGTTCGAAAGCGCGTGCGGAGCGATCGGCACGAGCACGATACCCTGCAGTTGCGGATGCAGGATCGGCCCCTGCGACGAGAGCGCGTAGGCGGTCGATCCCGTTGGCGTGGCGACGATCAGGCCGTCCGAGCGCTGGTTGTACATGAAGCGGCCGTCCACGTTCACGCGCAGCTCGGCCATGCCGGAAAAGCCGCTGCGGTTCACCACAACGTCGTTGAAGGCGAGCGCGTGATAGATCGGGTCGCCGTCGCGGGTAATGCGCGATTCGAGCAGCGAGCGCTCTTCGCGCTCGAACGAGCCGGCGAGCAGTTGCGGCACGACCTCCTGCATTTCGGAGAACGCGATGTCGGTGATGAAGCCGAGCCGACCGTGGTTGATGCCGATGAGCGGCGTGCGATAGGGCGCGAGCTGGCGGCCGATGCCGAGCATCGTACCGTCGCCGCCGAGCACGACGGCCACGTCCGCGCGCGCGCCGATCTCGGCGGGCTGAAGCGCGGGATAGCCGCTGGCGCCGATTTCCTCGGCTGTCTGCGCCTCGAACACGACCTCGAAGCCGCGCTTCGCAATGGTTTGA
Organism: Paraburkholderia lycopersici; assembly: GCF_900096975.1. GTDB lineage: Bacteria > Pseudomonadota > Gammaproteobacteria > Burkholderiales > Burkholderiaceae > Paraburkholderia > Paraburkholderia lycopersici. The sequence goes on along the minus strand of NZ_FMYQ01000001.1, from coordinate 130,176 downwards.
GCGAGCGCGGTCAGCGGCTCGGCGATGCCCGGCGTGTTGCTGCGCCCGACTAGCGCAACCGTCTTGAACTGGCTCTGGATCTTCTGGATCTGCATGCCGGCATTACACCATAGTCAGGTCGCGAAAAGAACCTGGCGCGGGCTGCGGACGGCCCGCCGGGCCTTGCGCGCCGCGCGTTCCAGCACGAGGCTGGTGACACGGCGATGACAGGACGCGACGCGACGCGCAACCCGCCCCGGCTCCGCACGCCCGAATGCCCCGAATGCCCCGAGCGTCCGGCGCATGCGCCGTCGAATCCGGCAATGCGCCGCGCCCGGCGCCGCTTGCGTTCCCGCCGGCCGGGGCCTGGCGGCGCACTCGCGGCCAACCCGCCATTAGGCTAAAATTTTCACTCATGCTAGATCCCCGCGCACAAACCCTCCTCAAGACGCTGATCGAGCGCTACATCGCCGAAGGTCAGCCGGTCGGCTCGCGCACGCTGTCGCGCTATTCCGGCCTGGAGTTGAGCCCGGCGACGATCCGCAACGTCATGTCGGACCTCGAGGAGCTGGGGCTCGTGTCCAGCCCGCATACCTCGGCCGGGCGCGTGCCCACGCCGCGGGGCTACCGCCTTTTCGTCGACACCATGCTCACCGTGGAGCCGAGCTCCGACGAGGACGCGCTCACCCGCGCGGTGAAGACCACGCTGCGCCCCGGCGAGCCGCAGAAGGTGGTGGCGGCGGCGGCCAGCGTGCTTTCGAACCTCTCGCAGTTCGCGGGCGTGGTGCTCACGCCGCGGCGCAGCCACGTGTTCAAGCAGATCGAGTTCATGCGCCTTTCGGACAAGCGCATCCTGCTCATCATCGTGACGCCCGAAGGCGACGTGCAAAACCGCATCATGGCGACGCAGCGCGACTTCACGCCCTCCGAGCTCATTGAAGCCTCGAATTACATCAACGCGCATTTCGCGGGCCTCTCGTTCGACGAGGTACGACGCCGCCTGCGCGAGGAAATCGACGCGCTGCGCGGCGACATGACCACGCTCATGCACGCGGCCGTGACCGCGAGCACGGAAGAGCCCGAGACCAGCGACACCGTGCTCATTTCCGGCGAGCGCAACCTGCTCGAAGTGGCCGATCTTTCGTCTGACATGGCGCGCCTGCGCAAGCTCTTCGACGTGTTCGACCAGAAAACCAGCCTGCTGCAGCTGCTCGACGTCTCGAGCCACGCGCAGGGCGTGCAGATCTTCATTGGCGGCGAGTCCAACCTCGTGCCGATCGAGGAAATGAGCGTGGTGACCGCGCCCTACGAAGTAAACGGCAAGATCGTGGGCACGCTCGGCGTGATCGGGCCGACGCGCATGGCCTACAACCGCGTGATCCCGATCGTCGACATCACCGCGCGCCTTCTGTCGCTCACGCTCAGCCAGAACTGAGCGCGCTTTCCTTCCCGAGGATCATCGTCGAAAGCCGCGCCGCGCGCCATCGTCCAAATGGCCAACGCCAGGCGGTCCGCTTGCGCTGCGTCGAGGCGCGCGGTTGGCCCGCCTGGTCCGCCCGCTATAATGGTTCTTCCGTGCAACCGTTGCTGCGCTTTTCGCGCGGCGTCTCCGACCGCCTATGCGTTTCGATCTCGAGCGGCCCTCGCAGTCCGCCGCGGCGCATCGCGTCGCCGTGCTGCTCATCAATCTCGGCACGCCCGACGCGCCCACGCCGCGGGCCGTGCGCCGCTATCTCGCGCAGTTTCTCTCCGATCCGCGCGTGGTCGAGATTCCGGCCCCCATCTGGCAGGTCATCCTGCGCGCGCTGATCCTGCCGTTTCGCGGGCGTGCGTCGGCGAAGAAGTACGCCGCGGTCTGGACGCCTGAAGGCTCGCCGCTGCGCGTGCACACGCAAAAGCAGACCGAGGGCCTGCGCCATCTGCTGCAGATCAACGACTACGCCGTCCTCGTCGATCACGCGATGCGCTACGGCACGCCCGACATCCCCGCGATGCTCAACCAGCTCAAGCTGGCGGGCGCGGAACGCATTCTGCTCATGCCGATGTATCCGCAGTATTCGGCGTCGACCACGGCCACGGCGTTCGACGCGGCATTCGCCGCGTTGCGCCGCATGCGCAACCAGCCGGAAATCCGCACGGTGCGCGGCTATCACGACCATCCGGCTTATATCGCGGCGCTCGCGGCGCAGGTGCATCAGTACTGGCACGCGCACGGCAAACCCGACTTCGCGGCCGGGGACCGTCTCGTGCTCAGTTTTCATGGCGTGCCGAGCCGTACGCTCGACCTCGGCGACCCGTATCACGACCAGTGCCAGCAAACCGCAGCGCTCCTCATGCACGCGCTGGAACTCACCCCGGTGGAGTGCCGGGTCACGTTCCAGTCGCGCTTCGGGCGCGCGCAGTGGCTGCAGCCGTACACGGCGCCTGCACTGCGGGAGTTGGGCGCGGGCGGCGTGCGCCGCGCGGACGTGTTCTGCCCAGGCTTCACGGCCGACTGTCTCGAAACGATCGAGGAAATCGGCATGGAAGTGCGCGACGAATTCCTGCATGGCGGCGGCAAGGAGTTTCACCGCATTCCGTGCCTGAACGCCGCGCCCGCGTGGGTCGCTGCCTTGGGCGAAATCGTTGCGCAGCACCTGCAGGGCTGGCCCGTGCAGGCCGCGGCGCCCGCCGGGGCAGTGGCCTGACCGTCGAGGGGCCGGCTGACCGGTACCCGGCGCTCATCCGGAAAGCATCTGATGAACTACAAGATTTCGACTGAACCTGGCGCGCGCCTGCGCATCGACAAGTGGTTGTGGGCCGCGCGCTTCTTCAAGACGCGCTCGCTCGCCTCGGACGCCGTGGGCAAGGGGCGCGTGCGCATTGGCGGCGACGCCGTGAAGGCGTCGAAGGACGTGCGCGTGGGCGACCTCGTCGAAATCGAGATCGATCACGTGGTATGGGAAGTGGAGGTGCTGGGGATTTGCGAGGTACGCGGACCGGCGAGCGTCGCGCAGACGCTTTACGCCGAAACCGAGGCAGGCCGCGAGCGGCGCGCGGCCGAGCAGGACCGGCGGCGACTCTTTCGCGAGCCGGCCGCCGTGCTGCAGGGCAGGCCGACCAAGCGCGATCGCCGCACTATCGACAAACTTTCGCGTGAGGGTTGAATAGCGCCTCCATTGTGGCGTGCACGCCCCCATACTCCGTCGTGTTTTCGTTCACGGCGCCCGACATGCAGATGGTCGTGGTTCCCGCAATGAGTACCAGCGCGACCACCGATATGGCAAAGGTCAGTTTCACGGTACTCCCCTTGGGATCGCTGCAAAACGGCCAGTTTCGCGGCCCGGTTAGCGTGTTCGTTTGTGGAGATTTGCTAGCTGCGGGCCTGTTCGGTGCGGTGCCGAACTCAGGGTAAACGCCTCATGAGCAGCACCTGTTCCTGAGTGTAGGTCAGGGTTGCCCCGTACTCAATTTCATTTTTGCGGCACTGCAGTAATGATTGTAACGGGCGGTTTCGCCGCGCGGATCGCTGTATAAAAAGCCGCGCGCCCCCCTTGAAACAAGCGATCCGGCACCCATGTGGTGTCGCGATATACAAAGCGTCTGTCGCATCGGCACAACGGCCGGCGGCGCAGCAGGCAGGAATGCTGGAACGCGGCCGGCGCTTTGTTCCCCTTTTTTCACTATCCAACGACTTCAGCGACATGGAAAACACGCAAGAGAACCCGACGAGCCAGAACCCCACGCCCGCGGACGAGGCGTCGCAGCAGGCAGCCCAGCCCCAGGCGGCCGGGGCCGCCGGGCAGGCAACGCAAGGCGGCGTGGACCAGAACGCTGCCGCGCTGGCCGAAGCCGCCCTGGCCGAAGCCCAGGCGAAGGTCGCCGAATTGCAGGACGCCTTCGTCCGCGCCAAGGCCGAAACGGAGAACGTCCGCCGCCGCGCGCAGGAAGACGTCGCCAAGGCGCACAAGTTCGCGATCGAAAACTTCGCCGAGCATCTGCTGCCCGTGATGGATAGCCTCGAAGCCGCGCTCGCGCACGGCTCGGACGACCTCGCGAAGGTCAACGAAGGCGTCGAGCTCACGCTCAGGCAGCTGACCGGCGCGCTCGAGAAAGGCAAGGTCGTCGCCATCAACCCCGTGGGCGAGAAGTTCGACCCGCACCGCCACCAGGCCATTTCGATGGTGCCGTCCGAACAGGAGGCGAACACGGTTGTGAGCGTGCTGCAAAAGGGTTACGTGATCGCCGATCGCGTGCTGCGTCCGGCGCTCGTGACCGTTTCGGCGCCGAAGTAAGCAAAAGGCAGGCAGGGCGACGGCCGAAATGGGCAAAGCGGCCCCGCAATTGAAAAAAATGATGGAACGCATAGCCCGAACCCTTGAAATCGCCGTCTCGGCACTTATTTGGGCAACAGTTCCGAATTGAAGTGGGCGCCAGCCGCGCGAATCGTAAAACGCGCAAGCGGCGTCCACCCAGCGATCAAAATTGGAGATTTGACAAAAATGGGCAAAATCATCGGTATCGACCTCGGCACCACCAACTCGTGCGTGGCGCTGATGGAAGGCAATCAGGTCAAGGTGATCGAGAACTCCGAAGGCGCCCGTACGACGCCGTCGATCATCGCGTACATGGACGACAACGAAGTGCTGGTCGGCGCGCCGGCCAAGCGCCAGTCGGTCACGAACCCGAAGAACACGCTGTACGCGGTCAAGCGACTGATCGGTCGCCGCTTCGACGAAAAGGAAGTGCAAAAGGACATCGGCCTGATGCCCTACAAGATCGTCAAGCACGACAACGGCGACGCGTGGGTCGAAGCGCACGGCGCCAAGCTCGCGCCGTCGCAGGTTTCGGCCGAAGTGCTGCGCAAGATGAAGAAGACCGCTGAAGACTACCTCGGCGAGCCGGTCACGGAAGCCGTGATCACGGTTCCCGCGTACTTCAACGACAGCCAGCGCCAGGCTACCAAGGACGCCGGCCGCATCGCCGGTCTGGAAGTCAAGCGCATCATCAACGAGCCGACGGCGGCCGCGCTCGCGTTCGGCCTCGACAAGGCCGAAAAGGGCGACCGCAAGATCGCCGTGTTCGACCTCGGCGGCGGCACGTTCGACATCTCGATCATCGAGATCGCCGACGTGGACGGCGAAATGCAGTTCGAAGTGCTCTCGACCAACGGCGACACGTTCCTCGGCGGCGAAGACTTCGACCAGCGCATCATCGATTACATCATCGGCGAGTTCAAGAAGGAGCAGGGCGTCGACCTCAGCAAGGACGTGCTCGCGCTGCAACGCCTGAAGGAAGCCGCCGAAAAGGCCAAGATCGAACTGTCGTCGGGCCAGCAGACCGAAATCAACCTGCCGTACATCACGGCCGACGCCTCGGGTCCGAAGCACTTGAACCTCAAGATCACGCGCGCCAAGCTGGAAGCGCTGGTCGAAGACCTGATCGAGCGCACCATCGAGCCGTGCCGCGTGGCGATCAAGGACGCGGGCGTGAAGGTCGGCGACATCGACGACGTGATTCTCGTCGGCGGCCAGACGCGTATGCCGAAGGTGCAGGAGAAGGTCAAGGAGTTCTTCGGCAAGGACCCGCGCCGCGACGTGAACCCGGACGAAGCCGTGGCCGTGGGCGCCGCGATCCAGGGCCAGGTGCTCTCGGGCGACCGCAAGGACGTGCTGCTGCTCGACGTGACCCCGCTGTCGCTCGGCATCGAGACGCTCGGCGGCGTGATGACGAAGATGATCAACAAGAACACCACGATCCCGACCAAGCACTCGCAGGTCTACTCGACGGCCGACGACAACCAGGGCGCCGTGACGATCAAGGTGTTCCAGGGCGAGCGCGAAATGGCGGCCGGCAACAAGCTGCTGGGCGAGTTCAACCTCGAAGGCATCCCGCCCGCACCGCGCGGCACGCCGCAGATCGAAGTGACCTTCGACATCGACGCGAACGGCATCCTGCACGTGGGCGCGAAGGACAAGGCGACCGGCAAGGAAAACAAGATCACCATCAAGGCGAACTCGGGTCTTTCGGAAGCCGAAATCGAGAAGATGGTGAAGGACGCCGAAGCGAACGCGGAAGAAGATCACCGTCTGCGTGAGCTGGCCGACGCGCGCAACCAGGGCGACGCGCTGGTTCACAGCACGAAGAAGGCCGTGGCCGAGTACGGCGACAAGGTCGACGCCTCCGAAAAGGAAAAGATCGAAGCCGCGCTGAAGGACCTCGAAGAAACGCTGAAGAGCACGTCGGCCGACAAGGCCGAGATCGAGGCGAAGGTCGAGGCGCTGTCCGCCGCTTCGCAGAAGCTCGGCGAGAAGATGTACGCCGACATGCAGGCACAGCAGGCAGGCGCGGCGGGTGCAGCCGGCGCGGGCGCCGCGGGTGCAGGCGCGGAGCAGGGCGCGCAGAACAACGCCGACGACGTGGTCGACGCCGAGTTCAAGGAAGTCAAGAAGGACTAAGTCGGTTCGTGGCGGTCACGACCGTTCTGCCTGATCGGCGGACGGTCGTGACGCAACGAAAGCGGCCGCATCGGTTACGATGCGTGTCAGCATTGCAGCGCCTGGCGAGCCGTTCGGCTCTCCGGGCACATTTGTTTTATGGAGGCCGTTCTCTTTCAGGGGCCGACGCGGCGTGACAACGCCCGTGCGGATGTTCGAAGGAACGGCAAACGGGTCACGAGATCCAGCATTCAAGAGGAGCCGGCGCGCGCCGCGAGGCGCTAGCCGGCGTTGAACCGATATGGCGAAACGGGATTACTACGAGGTTCTGGGCGTCGCGAAGAACGCGAGCGACGACGAAATCAAGAAGGCGTATCGCAAGCTGGCGATGAAGTACCACCCCGACCGCAATCCGGACAACAAGGATGCGGAAGAGCATTTCAAGGAGGTCAAAGAGGCCTACGAGATGCTGTCGGACTCGCAAAAGCGCGCGGCTTACGACCAGTACGGCCACGCCGGCGTCGACCCCAACATGGGCGGCGCCGGCGCGCAGGGCTTCGGCGGTTTCGCGGATGCTTTCGGCGACATCTTCGGCGACATCTTCGGCCAGGCAGCGGGCGGCCGCGCCGGTGCGCGCAGCGGCCCGCAGGTGTATCGCGGAGCCGATCTGCGCTACAGCATGGAAATCACGCTGGAACAGGCGGCGCACGGCTACGAGACGCAGATTCGCGTGCCGGGCTGGAGCAGCTGCGAGGTCTGTCACGGCTCGGGCGCGAAGCCCGGCACCAAGCCCGAAACCTGCCCGACCTGCCATGGCTCCGGTTCGGTGCGCATGTCGCAGGGCTTCTTCAGCATCCAGCAGACCTGCCCGAAGTGCCACGGCACGGGGTCCTGGATTCCCGAGCCCTGCACGAACTGCCACGGCGCGGGCAAGGTGAAGGAAACCAAGACGCTCGAAGTGAAGATTCCGGCCGGCATCGACGACGGCATGCGCATCCGGTCGGCAGGCAACGGCGAGCCGGGCATCAACGGCGGACCGTCGGGCGATCTCTACGTCGAGATCCACATCAAGCAGCACGCGGTGTTCGAGCGCGATGGCGACGACCTCCACTGCCAGATGCCGATTCCGTTCACCACGGCGGCGCTCGGCGGCGAGATCGAAGTGCCGACGCTCGCGGGCCGCGCGACCTTCACCGTGCCCGAGGGCACGCAGTCGGGCAAGACGTTCCGCCTGCGCGGCAAGGGTATCAAGGGCCTGCGTTCGAGCATCGCCGGCGATCTGTATGTGCACGTGCAGGTGGAAACGCCGGTCAAGCTCACCGATCAGCAGCGCGAACTGCTCCAGCAGTTCGAGAAGTCGCTCGTGGAAGGCGGTTCGCGCCACAGCCCGCAGAGCAAGAGCTGGTTCGACCGCGTGAAGAGCTTCTTCGACTGATGCGCGTTTGGGGCGTCACCATGCAGTAACAGGCAGTCAACGCAATGGCAGTCAATCCTGGCGGCGTGGTCTTCGCGCTGCTCGACGACGGCGACTCGACGGCGGCCAGCCGTTCGAGCCGCCTTTATACGGGGTTCGTGCGCGAGATCGCATGCGGGCGCGCGGCGGACCTCGACGCGGTGTGCGCGCAAGTAAACGCCGAACTGCGCGCGGGCCGCGAGTCACTCGTGATCGGCGACTACGAGTTCGGACGCGTGCTCGAATTCGCGAAGCACGACACGCCCTCGTCCATCCAGACGCAGCACGGCCACGCCGCGCTGCGTTTTTTATTGTTCGAACGCTGCGAAAAGCTCTCGCGCGCAGAAGCCGATGCATGGCTCGCCGCGCAGGAGGGCTGCGAAGCGGGCAATGAACCGGGCCGTGAAGCGGACTATGCAGCGCCGGCGCCGGCGCCAGCGGGCGTGGCGGGCGTGACGATCGGTGTCGATCGCGAGCGCTTCGAGCGCGACATCGCTGCCGTGCAGGACGCATTGCGCGCGGGCGAGTCGTATCAGATCAACTATACGTACCGGCTCGGCTTCGAGGCGTTCGGCTCGCCGCTTGCGCTTTACCGCCGTCTGCGCGAGCGTCAGCGCGTGCGTTACGGCGCGCTGATTGCGTTGCCCCACGACCGCTGGGTGCTGTCGTGCTCGCCGGAACTGTTCGTCGAGAAGCACGGGCGAACGTTGCGCGCGAAACCCATGAAGGGCACGGCCGCGCGCGCGGCGAACGCCGACGAGGACGCGGCCGCCGCGCATTTTCTCGCGAACGATCCCAAGAACCGCGCCGAGAACGTGATGATCGTCGACCTGCTGCGCAACGACCTCTCGCGCGTGGCGCAGACGGGCTCGGTGCGCGTGCCGGCGCTCTTCAGCGTGGAACCGTACGCGTCGGTCTGGCAGATGACGTCGACCGTCGAGGCGACGCTGCGCGACGGCACGACGTTCGCCGACGCCATGCGCGCGCTCTTTCCGTGCGGCTCGATCACGGGCGCGCCCAAGCATCGGACGATGGAGCTGATCGAAACGCTCGAACATGCGCCGCGCGGGCTTTACACGGGGACGATCGGCTGGCTCGACGCCCCGGAGCATGGTGACGCTTGCGGCGACTTCTGCCTTTCGGTCGTGATCCGCACGCTCACTCTCGAAGCGTCTGCCGCCGGCTCCGCGCGCCGTGGCGAGATGGGAGTGGGCGCGGGCATCGTGCTCGACAGCGTGGCCGCCGACGAATACGAGGAGTGCCGACTGAAGGCCCGTTTTCTGACCGACGCCGATCCGGGCATCGAATGCTTCGAAACCATGTATGCAACGCGCGCGCAAGGCGTGCGCCACGTCGAACGCCATCTCGCGCGGCTCGCGGCGAGCGCGGCGTGGCTCGGTTTCCCATGCGACGTAGCGGCATTGCGTGCGCGCATCGACGAAACCTGCGCCGCGTTCGCGGACGACGACGCGCCACACCGGCTGCGCCTTGCGCTCGGCAAGAGCGGTGCGGCAACGCTCGGCAGCGCGCCGCTTGCGCCGCTCGCGCACGACACGGTGAACGTGCTGCTCGCAGCGGATCGCGGCTTGCCGCCTGTCGCGTCCGCCGACGCGCTGCTGCTATGCAAGACCACGCGCCGCGCCGAATTCGATCGCGCCTGGCGCGAGGCCGAAGCGCTGGGCGCCTTCGACATGCTGTTCTTCAACGAGCGCGGCGAGCTGACCGAAGGCGGCCGCTCGAACGTGTTCGTGAAGATCGACGGTGCGTGGTGGACGCCGCCGCTCGCGTCGGGCGTGCTGCCGGGCGTGATGCGCGGCGTGCTGCTCGACGACGCATCGTTCGGTGCGAAGGAGCGCGTGCTCACGCGCGCCGACGCGCTTGCCGCCGAAGCCTTGCTCGTCACCAATGCCCTGCGCGGCGCGGTCCCGGCACGCCTCGTTCGATGACGCAGCCGTAACGCATCAACGCATTGCCTGGAAGGCCCGGCAAAAAAAAGCGCGCTCCCACGGGAGCGCTTCGTTCGTTCTGCGGATTACGGGTCCAGCCGCCGATCGGGTCGCCGGCTCAGAACACGTGCTCGGGTCCCGGGAACGTGCCTTCCTTCACGGCCTGCACATATGCGCGCACGGCCGATTCGATGTCGGGCTGGCCTGCCATGAAGTCCTTCACGAAACGCGGCCGCTTGCCGGGGAAAATGCCGAGCATGTCGTGCAGCACGAGCACCTGGCCCGAGCAGTCCACGCCCGCGCCGATGCCGATGGTCGGAATGCGCAACTGCTTCGTGACTTCCGTGCCGAGCGCCGCGGGCACGGCCTCGATCACGATGAGCTGCGCGCCCGCGTCCTGAAGCGCGAGCGCGTCGCGAACGAGCTGCGTGGCGGCCGCGTCGCTCTTGCCCTGCACCTTGAAGCCGCCGAACGCATGCACCGACTGCGGCGTGAGGCCGATATGCGCGCACACGGGCACGGCGCGCTCCACGAGCCGCTTCACCGTCGGCGCGAGCCATTCGCCGCCTTCGATCTTCACCATCTGCGCGCCGGCGCGCATGAGCTTCACCGAGTTTGCGAAGGCGTCTTCTGGCGTGCCGAACGTGCCGAACGGCAAATCGGCGACGATCAGGGCCCGGGTCTGCGCGCGCGCGACGCATGCCGTGTGGTAGGCGATATCGTCGATGGTCACCGGCAGCGTCGTCGTGTGGCCCTGGAGCACGTTGCCGAGCGAGTCGCCGATCAGCACCGTATCGACGCCCGCGCGGTCGCACAGCGCCGAGAAGCTCGCGTCGTAGCAGGTCAGCATCGCGATGCGTTCGCCAGCGTCGCGCATCGCCTGGAGTTTGGGCACGGTGACCGCGCTGCGGTTCGTTTCCTGCAGGTAAGCCATGGGGGAATCCGTTGGGAGAAGGAAAAACGGGAGGGGCCGCGCCGCCTTGCCGCGCCGGTGCGACGACTAGAGCGACGTGCCTTTGACGAAGGACTCTTTGCGGCCGCGCATCGTCTCGATACGTTCGGCGACGAGCGCAAGGTCCGCGTCGGAATCGGGCAGGTCCAGATGCTCCGCGCCGACGGTCAGCACCGGCGCGCGGTCGTAATGATAAAAAAAATCGTTGTAGCTGTCGCAGAGCGTTCGCAGGAACGCGTCCGAGATGTGCAGCTCGCGCGGCACCGCGCGCTTCCGGATGCGCGCGTAGAGCGCCTCGGGGCTCGCCTGCAGATAGACGACGAGGTCGGGCGCCGGGGCGCTGGCGACGAGGCGCGAGGCGAGCGCGCGGTAGAGCGGCAATTCGTCTTCGGCGAGCGTGAGGCGCGCGAACAGATCGTTGCGCTCGGCAAGGAAGTTGGTCACGAGCGGGACGCCGGCCGCGCGGCGCGCGGCCACTTCGCGCGAAAGCTGCTCGCGCTGCAGCGCGATGTGCAACTGCGCCGCGAGCGCATGCGGGGAAGGCGCGGCATCGCGATAGACGCGCTCCAGAAACGGATTGTCGGCGTTCGATTCGAACAGCGTCTGCATCGACCAGCGTTCGGCGAGACGCGTGGCGAGCGCGGACTTGCCCGCGCCGATCGGCCCTTCGATCACGATGTACTGCAGCGCGGGCCGCGTGGCGCGCGCGCTGACGACGGGCAGCGGTGTCGCGCTCATCGGCAGTTGCCCGAGTCAGGCATATCCGGCGCGGGCGCGATGCCGAGGCATTGGCACAACGGCTTGACCTTCTCGATGCGCTGGTCGGCCACGGCGGCGAGGAACGCGCTGGCGGGGCCGTGGCCCGGAATCACGAGTTCGGGATCGATTTCGACGAGCGGTACGAGCGCGAACGCGCGGACCCTCATGCGCGGATGCGGCACGACGAGCTCGGGTTCCTCGATGATGGCGTCGCCGTAGAGCAGGATGTCGATGTCGAGCGTGCGAGGCGCGTTGCAAAAGGGACGCTCCCGGCCGAAGTGATGCTCGACGCGCTGGCACAGGCCGAGCAGCGCGTGGACGTCGAGACCGGTCTCGAGTTTCACGACGCAGTTGTAGTAGTCGTCGCCGCCCGCGTCGATGGGCGCGGTGCGGTACAGACTCGATTTCGCGACCACGGTGAGCGTGTGCTGCTGTGCAAGGCACACCACCGCGTCTTTGAGGGTCTGGCGCGCATCCCCCAGATTCGCGCCGATTCCCAGCCAGGCAACCGTCATGGCTTCACTTCCTGCGACTTTCGTTGCGGTTCGACACGTGTGCGCCGCGGCTTTCCGCGGCGCACACGGCGTCAGTCCTCGTGCGGACCGGCTTGGCCGCCACGGTCTGCACGGCTCGCTTCGTGCGTGTCCCCATCTGCGCCGTCCTCCGGCGCGGCCGCGCCTTCACCCGTTTTGCGGCTCTTCGCGCCGCCGCGACGGCGGCGCTTGCGCGGCGAGCGCTCCTTGCCGCCCTGCGAGAGCAGGGTCTCGCGCTCGGCGCCGTCGCCTTCGATGAAGTCCGTCCACCACTGGCCGACTTCGGCGTCGAGCTCGCCCGACTCGCAGCGCAGCAGGAGGAAATCATACGCTGCTCTAAATCTTTGGTGTTCCAGCAGCTTGATCGCGCCGCGGCCGCGTTTTTCGAGGCGCAGTTGCAGGCCCCAGATCTCGCGCATGTCCGACGAGTAGCGGCGATGGATCGCGAGCTTCTCCGTTTGCGCGTCGATCACGTCGTCCATCGCGCGATGCTGCGCCGGCACCGGGAATTCGCCCTCGGCCGTGTACTGCTGCCAGCGCTGCTGCACGTCGTGCCACAGCAGCGTGGCGAACAGGAAGCCCGGCGACACCGGCTTGCCCGCGCGCACTCGCGCGTCGGTGTTCGAGAGCGCGAGCGAGATGAAGCGCTCGCCGTGCGGCTGCTCGAGGATCACGTCGAGCAGCGGCAGCAGACCGTGATGCAGCCCTTCCTTGCGCAGCCACTTCAGGCACTCGAGCGCGTGGCCCGAGAGCAGCAGCTTGAGCATTTCGTCAAAGAGACGCGCGGCGGGCACGTTGTTGATGAGATCGGCGAGCTTCTGGATCGGCTCGCGCGTGTGCTCCTCGATCTCGAAGTCGAGCTTCGCCGCGAAGCGCACCACGCGCATCATGCGCACCGGGTCTTCGCGGTAGCGCGTGGCCGGGTCGCCGATCATGCGCAACAGGCGCGCGCGCATGTCGGCCATCCCGTTGTGATAGTCGAGCACGGTCTGCGTGGCCGGGTCGTAGTACATCGCGTTGATCGTGAAGTCGCGGCGCGTGGCGTCTTCGTGCTGCTCGCCCCAGACGTTGTCGCGCAGCACGCGGCCGCTCGCATCGACGGCGTGCGTCTTGCGGTCGAGCTCGTCGCGGCGCATGCGCCTCGCAGGCGCTGGCGGCGGCGCTTCGGCGCCGGTGTCGGTGTCGGTGTCGGCGGGCGGGGCGTCCATCAGCGCGCGGAACGTCGAAACCTCGATGATTTCCTGGCCGAACTGCACGTGCACGATCTGGAAGCGCCGGCCGATGATGCGCGCGCGGCGGAACAGCTTCTGCACCTGGTCGGGCGTGGCGTCGGTGGCGACGTCGAAGTCCTTGGGCGCGATGCCGAGCAGCAGATCGCGCACCGCGCCGCCCACGATGAACGCGCGAAAGCCTGCCTGTTGCAGGCCTTCGGTCACGCGCACGGCGTTGCGCGAGATGAGCGCGGGATCAATGCCGTGGACGTCGGCGGACAGGATGACGGGTGTGACCGGATCGGGCGCGCCCCTGGCCGCACGCGGCCTGGACGTTTTTGGCGCGCCGGCCGGTTTGCGGCGTGCGCGGGCGCTGCCGGCGACGGCGGCGGCGCCTTCGGGCGAGGCCGGATCGTGGTTCGGGCGGCTCGCGTGTCCGGCTGCCGGGGTTTCGGTGTCTTGCGCCGCTGCGGCGTCATTCTGGCCGAACAGCTTGCGGATGAATTTCTTGATCACTGGGCTTGGAACAAATTGAGAATGCGCCAGCCCGCTTGTTGCGCGCGAGCGCGCAGGGTGTCGTCGGGGTTGGTGGCGATCGGGTCGGTGACTTTTTCGAGCAGCGGAATGTCGTTGTGCGAGTCGCTGTAGAAGTAGCTGTGCTCGAAGTCCGACCAGTGCTTGCCGAGCGAGGCGAGCCATTGCTCGACGCGCACGATCTTGCCTTCGCGGTAGCTCGGCGTGCCCGTCGGGCGGCCGGTGAAGGCCGAGGCCGGATGGCCGTCCACGGTTTCGACTTCGCAGGCGATCAGCTTGTCCACGCCGAACACTTCGGCGATGGGCGCCGTGATGAACTCGTTGGTGGCCGTGACCACGCAGCAGAGGTCGCCCGCTTCCTTGTGCTTTTTCACGAGCTCCACGGCGGACGGCAGGATGGTCGGCTTGATGACCTCGTGCATGTACTGGTCGTGCCAGACCTTGAGCTGCGCGCGCGAATATTTCGCGAGCGGCGTGAGCATGGCGACGAGGTACGCGTGGATGTCGAGTTTGCCGGCCTTGTAGTCGGCGTAGAAGCGGTCGTTCTGCTCGGCGAAGCGCTCGGCGTCCACGATGCCGAGCTTCACCATGAAGCGGCCCCATTCGTGGTCGCTATCGGTGGGGATCAGCGTGTGATCGAGATCAAAAAGTGCAAGGTTAGCCATGGGCGCTCATTTTACTTGAAGCGGGTGATGCCGTTGCCGTTGCCGTTGCCGGCTGGCGGCGTCGGCGCGGCGGGGTCCGTGGGGGATGCCGGCGCATCCGGCGCGCTCGCGGCCGGCGATTCGGGGGGATTGGGTGGCTGCGACGGGGTGTCCGGTGCGTCCTGGTCCTTCGGGCGACAGGGCGCGCCTGGCATTGCGGCCGCGTGTTCGGACGACGCCTCGCCGGCGCTTGCGTCAGACACCGCGGGGCCGGCCGGCGGATCGAGGTCGCCGCGCAGCTCGCCGGTCATTTCGTTGCTCACGTCGGCTTCCACTTCGCCTTTGAGCTCGGCGCCCAGTTCCTTGTGGACGACGTGCCGGTATTTGGCACCCAATTCTCCTTCGACATTGTCGGTCGGTTTGGAGAACGGCGCGGACACCCCCGTGCGCGCCTGCAAGGCGGGCGCTTTCGGCGCCTCGTAAGGTTGGGCGGCGTCCGACCCGGCGGCAGGGCCTTCGGGCGCGCCGGCGGCAGGCGCGGGCGGATCGTCGCGCTCGACGGGCTGCGTTTGCGCTGCGTTGCCGCCGCCCTGATCTTCGGCTGGGCCGCCTCGCGTGGCCGGTTCGCCCGCATGGTCCGTTGCCGCTGGTTCTTCGCCGGATCGCCCGTCGTCCGCGGCCATCGTGCTCGCTGCGCTCACCAGATCGCCCACGCCGTTTGCAAGCATCGTGCGCAGCAGCGGCAGCGTCACCGCGCGCTTTTGCTCGAGCGAGAAGCGGTCGAGCGCGTCGAGCAGGCCCATGAGGCTCGGCATGTCGCGGCGGAAATGCGTGAGCAGATAGGCCGGCACGTCGTCGGCGAGCGCAATGCCGCGCTCGCGCGCCGCGAGCTTGAGGATGGCGGCCTTGCCTTCGTCGGAAAGCGGCGCGAGATGGAACACGAGGCCCCAGCCGAGGCGCGTGCGCAGGTCCTCGCGCACGGCGAGGCCCATGGGCGGCGCGTTGCCCGTCGCCACGAGCGCGCAGCCGGGGTAGGCGCGCACCTCGTTGAAGAGGTTGAAGAGCGCGATTTGCTGCGCGCCCGAGAGCGAATCGCAGTCGTCGATCGCGTAGATCGTCACGCGCGGATCGAACGTGAATGCGGCCAGTGCGCTTTGCGGCCCCAGATACCGCACATGGCCCGGCGGTGCTTCATGGGCCAGCGCCTGCAGCAGATGGCTGCGCCCGTTGCCGGGCTCCCCCCAGACATAGAACGTGCGATCGGCGATCGGGCCCGCCATGAGCGCCGCGTCCAGACCGCGCAGGCGTGCGACCAGCTCGGCATTGGCGCCGATATGGAAGTTGTCGAAAGTCGATGGCGGCGGGGTGCCGAGATCGAGCGTTAGCTGTCGCTGCACGGTGTATCAGGACGGAATCAGTTCTGGTAGCGCGCGCCCGCGAGATCACGGCGGGCATCACCGGGCCGCAGCCGCCGCCCGACGCCGGGGGCGAGCGCGTTCGCGGCCCACATGGGAGCCCGGCGCGGGTACGGCATGACAACGGGTGTGTTCTGCGACAAAACTCGGTTTCCGGTTGGGGGGCGGAGGCGTGCGCGTGCCAAATCTCGCTCCGGGCGCGGCGGCGGGGCGCCGTCAATCGGTTAAAATCGCATTTTACCGACCTTCTGGCGCTTCCCCATGAATCAACCGAAATCCGGCCCCGCTAATCAGGACCAAGGCCTCTCCTACCGCGACGCAGGCGTGGACATCGACGCGGGCGACGCGCTCGTCGATCGCATCAAGCCCTTTGCGAAGAAGACCCTGCGCGACGGCGTGATGGGCGGCATCGGCGGATTCGGCGCACTGTTCGAAGTGCCGAAGAAGTACAAGGAGCCGGTGCTCGTGTCGGGCACGGACGGCGTGGGCACCAAGCTGCGCCTCGCGTTTCATCTGAACAAACACGACACGGTCGGCCAGGATCTCGTCGCGATGAGCGTGAACGACATTCTCGTGCAAGGCGCCGAGCCGCTGTTCTTCCTCGACTATTTCGCCTGCGGCAAGCTCGACGTCGACACGGCGGCCACCGTCGTGAAGGGCATCGCGCAGGGCTGCGAACTGGCCGGCTGCGCGCTGATCGGCGGCGAGACGGCCGAAATGCCGGGCATGTACCCCGACGGCGAATACGACCTGGCCGGCTTCGCGGTGGGCGCGGTCGAGAAGAGCAAGATCATCGACGGCAGCACGATCGCCCCGGGCGACGTGGTGCTGGGCCTCGCGTCGAGCGGCATCCACTCGAACGGCTTCTCGCTCGTGCGCAAGATCATCGAGCGCGCGCAGCCCGATCTCGCCGCCGACTTCGACGGCCGCTCGCTGGCCGACGCGCTGATGGCGCCCACGCGCATCTACGTGAAGCCGCTCCTGAAGCTCATGGAGCAGATCACGGTGAAGGGCATGGCGCACATCACGGGCGGCGGCCTTGTCGAGAACATTCCGCGCGTGCTGCGCGAAGGCCTGACGGCCGAGCTGAACCACGCGGCATGGCCGCTGCCGCCGCTCTTCTCGTGGCTGCAGAAGCACGGCGGCGTGGCCGATGCGGAAATGCACCGCGTGTTCAACTGCGGGATCGGCATGGCCGTGGTCGTGGCGGCCGATCAGGCGGACGCGGCTGCGTCGCTGCTGGCGGCGGCGGGCGAGCAGGTATGGAAGATCGGCGTGGTGCGCGAGAGCAAGGAAGGCGAAGCGCAGACCGTGGTGGTTTAAGGGGTAGCCCGAAAGGCGGTCGTCCGCACGGTTGACGACCGCGCGACATCGGGCGGCAGCTTGCATGCTGCCCGCCCGCTTCAAGGGGGAGACCCCCACAAGAACCCGGCATATCGCGTGGCCCTCCCTGGCCACCGCCATCGTCTGCTCCCGCTTCGTCGAGGACTCGTCGTATTAGCGGCTCTAATTGCCGCCGTCATCAAGCAACACGCCGCGCGGGTCTCGAAAGGACGAATCGGAGTCTCGCGCGACCCGGTAGATCGCGACGCGCTCGCGGCGCCCGGGATGCAGGGATGCAAATCGTCTGGGGCGATGGGCAGTTGACTTGCATCAATATTACAAACCCATACGGTTTCGTTTCGTTTTCGGGCGCGCCAGAATGGCCGCGCTCGTGCGAGCCACTGAGCGTCCATCTCGTCTTTCCACCTGCCGCTGCACCCGGAATCCGTTCGTCATCTGATGTCCCGTCGCTCGAACCGTCTCACTGCCTGGCTGGGAATCCTCGCGATCCTGCTGGCCGTGTTCGCGCCGCTCGGGTCGCAACTGGCCGAGCGGGCCGCGCAGACCTCGCTGTCCGCCGAAGCCCTGTGCAGCGCCGCCGGACACGACGCGGCGCTTGCGCCCGGCAACGGGCATGCCGATGCGTTCGCGAGCCGTCTTGCCGCGCATCTCGATGCGTGCGGCTATTGCGGGTTGCTTGCGCATCTGCCGGCGCTCGGCTCCACGCCGCCTGCCGTGGCCGCAGGACCGTTCGGCCCGGATCTGCACGCACCGCAGCCACTGCCCGATCGCGTGCGGCGCGTGCGCTACCTGCGCCACCCATCGCGCGCACCCCCTCTCGACGCCTGATCGCGCCTCCTTTTTTCAGCTGATCGTCAAAGCTTCTCCGCTCGAACGCCTCGCGCCGCGCGGAGGGGCGCTATTGGGTTCGTCAGATGCTTATTTACATCGCTTTCTTGCGTGCGGCGCGGGTGCGCGCCGCCGTCGCTTCCCGTTTTCCGTTTCCTTCGCGCATCGCTCAGGCGGCGCTGTTCGCGCTCGCGTCGGGCGCAGCCATCTGCACTTCCATTGCGGCTCGCGCGGCCGAACCCGCCGGCGGCGACGCCGCCGATACCACCAGTGCCACCGCTGCCGCCAGCGTCATGCTGCCGACCGTGGAAGTCGTCGCGAGCCCGCTCGCGAACTCCCTGGTCTCGGTCACGGACCCGAAGACGCCGCGCCAACCCATGCCCGCGAGCGATGGCGCCGATTACCTGAAAACGGTCCCAGGCTTCACGGCGATCCGCAGCGGCGGCACCAACGGCGATCCCGTCCTGCGGGGGATGTTCGGCTCGCGCGTCAACCTGCTCGCGAACGGCGCGCCGACCCAGGGCGCGTGCCCAGCCCGCATGGACGCCCCCACCTCCTATGTGGCGCCGGAGAGCTACGACAAGGTGACCGTCATCAAGGGGCCACAGACGGTGCTCTACGGTCCGGGCGCTTCGGCGGGCACGGTGCTGTTCGAGCGCGACACGCCCCGCTTCGACACGACGGGCGCGCGCGTGGACGCGAGCGTGATGGGCGGGTCGAACGGACGCAACGACGAGAATCTCGAACTCGCTGCCGGAACGCCCGACGTCTATGCGCGCGTGAACGCGAACAAGTCGCACGCCCAGGACTACACCGACGGCAATGGCAAGCGCGTGCCGTCGGCGTGGGGCAAGTGGAACGCGGACGTCGCGCTCGGCGCGATACCCGATGCCGACACGAAGCTCGAACTCACCGCCGGCACCGGCAACGGCGATGCGCGCTACGCAGGCCGCGGCATGGATGGCGTGCGTTTCAGGCGCGACAGCGTGGGCTTGCGCTTCGAGAAGAAGAACATCGGCGAAGTCTTCAAACGCATCGAAGCCCAGGTGTTTTACAACGAAGCCGATCATCGTATGGATAACTACACATTGCGCACGCCGGCTACGGGGAGCATGCCGATGGCCTCCGACGTGCGACGCCGCACGGTGGGAGGGCGCGTGGCGGCCACCTTCGAACCGGGCGACCGGCTGCAATGGGTGGTGGGCATGGACGCCCAATCGAATGGGCTCGACTCGCGTTCGGCCATGGGGCTGCAGAGCCCGTCGTCGTTGCCGTGGTCGGCGTCCGCGACCTTGAGCGACTATGGCCTCTTCAGCGAGCTGACCTGGGACGCCACCGATCGACAACGCGTGGTTGCGGGGGCGCGTATCGATCGCGCGGCCGCAACCGACGAACGCGCGAGCATGAGCGGCTCGATGGGACTGATGCCGATGCCGAACCCGACCCACGACGACACGCGCGCCCGCGTGCTGCCGGGCGGTTTCGTGCGCTACGAGCAGACGCTGCGTGCGTTGCCGCTGACGTGGTATGCGGGGCTTGGTCATGTCGAACGCTTTCCCGACTATTGGGAACTCTTTTCGCCGACGCGCGGGCCGGCGGGCGCGACGAACGCGTTCACCGGCGTCGAGCCCGAGAAGACGACGCAACTCGATATCGGCGCACATTACCGCGGCGGCTCAGTGGATGCGTGGCTCTCGGCGTATGCGGGCTATGTCGACGACTTCATTCTCTTCACCTATGGAAGCGGAGCGAACGCGAATGCCTCGCAGGCCACCAATGTCAACGCGCAGATCATGGGCGGGGAACTCGGCGCGACGTGGCGGCCGCGGCCGGGCTGGAAGCTCGGTGTTTCGGCGGCGTATGCGTGGGGGCGCAACGTGGACACCGGTCAGCCTCTGCCGCAGATTCCGCCGCTCGATGTGCGCCTGAGCGCCGACTATGCGTGGCGTGGCTGGTCGGCGGGCGGGTTGTGGCGTCTCGTTGCGCCCCAGCGCCGGTACGCGCTGCACGAAGGCAATGTGGTGGGCCAGGACTTCGGGCCGAGCGCCGGGTTCGCTGTGGTTTCGGTCCATGCGCAATACGACGTCGACAAGCATACGCAGCTCTCGCTCGGCATCGACAACCTGTTCGACAAGGCCTATAGCGAGCATCTGAATCTCGCGGGCAATGCCGGGTTCGGCTATCCGGGCGGCACGCCGCTGATGGAGCCAGGACGGACGGTTTGGGGGCGCGTGCGCTTCAGGATGTGAGCACTGTTGCGCGCTTGCGTTACAGCACCGTCCGCACGTGCCAAAGCTCCGGGAACAGCACGACATCGAGCATCTTGCGCAGATAAGGCGCGCCGTTCGTGCCGCCCGTACCCTGCTTGAAGCCGATGATCCGCTCGACCGTCGTCACGTGGCGGAAGCGCCATTGGCGGAACGCGTCTTCGAGATCGACGAGCTCTTCGGCCATCTCGTACAGATCCCAGTGCTCCGAAGGATTGCGATATACCTCGAGCCACGCCGCCTCGACGCTCGCATCGTGGGCGGTGGGCTGCGTCCAGTCGCGCGCGAGGCGCTCGGGCGCGATCGCGAAGCCGCGCCGCGCGAGCAGGCGAATCACTTCGTCGTAGAACGAGGGCGCCTCCAGCGTCGCCTTCACTTGCCCGAAAATCTCGGGCCGGTGCTCGTGCGGCTTGAGCATCTGCTCGTTCTTGTTGCCGAGCAGGAACTCGATCTGCCGGTACTGATACGACTGGAAACCCGAGGACGCGCCCAGATACGGCCGCATCGCCGTGTACTCGGAAGGCGTGAGCGTCGAGAGCACGTTCCACGCCTGCACGAGCTGCTCCATGATGCGCGAGACGCGCGCGAGCTGCTTGAACGCGGCCGGCAGCGCGTCGCGGTGCACGTTGGCGAGCGCCGCGCGCAGCTCGTAGAGCGCGAGCTTCATCCACAGCTCGCTCGTTTGATGCTGCACGATGAACAGCATTTCGTTGTGATCGGGCGAGAGCGGATGCTGTGCGTTGAGCACGGAATCGAGCGCGAGGTAGTCGCCGTAGCTCATCGACTTCGAGAAGTCGAGCTGCGCGTCGTGCCAGCCTTCGCCTTTGGACGATACCGCCTGCGCCTGTTCGGCGGACGCCGCGCCGTGGCCGAACGGGCATCCGCCGCGCGCCGGGCCGGCGGTTTCGCCCGCGTCGGGCATACCCGGGACCTGCATGTGATCGTTCATCTGCCGCTCCTCAGGTTACCGCGCCGCGTTCGGCGAATTCGGGCTTGCGCCAGGACCCGGTGGCGAGCACGTCGCGCAGCGTCTCCACGGCATCCCATACGTCGACGTAGCGCAGATACAGCGGCGTGAAGCCGAAGCGCAGCACGCGCGGTTCGCGATAGTCGCCGATCACGCCTCGCGCGATCAGCGCCTGCATCACCTCGTAGCCGTGCGGATGCTCGAAGCTCACATGCGAGCCGCGCTGCGCGTGCTCGCGCGGCGTGACGAGCGTGAGACCGTATTCCTTGCAGCGTGTTTCGACGAGCTCGATGAAGAGGTCGGTCAGCGCGAGCGACTTGCGGCGGATGGCCTGCATGTCGGTTTGCAGGAACACGTCGAGACCGCACTCGACGAGCGCCATCGAAATGACAGGCTGGGTGCCGCAGAGAAAACGGCCGATGCCGTCGTCGGGGCGGTATTCGGGGTTCATCTCGAATGGCTTCTTGTGGCCCCACCAGCCCGAAAGCGGCTGCGAGAACGCATTCTGGTGGCGTTTCGGAACCCAGACGAAACCGGGCGAGCCCGGACCGCCGTTCAGGTACTTGTAGGTGCAGCCCACGGCGTAGTCGGCGTTCGCGCCGTTCAGGTCGACCGGCACGGCGCCCGCGGAATGCGCGAGATCCCACAGCGCGAGCGCGCCCTGCGCGTGAATGTGCGCGGTGAGCGCGCGCATGTCGTGCATCTCGCCGCTGCGGTAGTTCACGTGCGTGATCATCGCGACGGCCACGTCCTCGCGGATCGCCGCACGAAGCCCGGAAGGGTCATCGACGAGGCGCAGCTCGTAGCCGCGGTCGAGCTGCTCGATGAGCCCTTGCGCGATATACAGGTCGCTCGGGAAGTTCGAGCGCTCGGAGACGATCACGCGGCGCTTCGGATCGCGCGCGTTCTGCACGCGCAGCGCGGCGGAGAGCGCCTTGAACAGGTTGATCGAGATGGTGTCGGTGACGACGACTTCGTCGTCGGCCGCGCCGATCAGCTTCGCGAGCTTGTTGCCGAGGCGCCGCGGCATGGCGAACCAGCCCGAGCTGTTCCAGCTGCGGATGAGGCCTTCGCCCCATTCGGCGCCGATCACGGCCTGTGCGCGCGCGGCCGAGGCCGCGGGCGGCACGCCGAGCGAGTTGCCGTCGAGATAGATGGTTTCTGCCGCGAGCGTGAATTGCTCGCGCAGGGCGGCGAGCGGATCGGCGCGATCGGCTGCCAGGGCTTCGTTGCGGTTGTTCATATGCGTGGTTTCGTTGCTGGGCGGATTCAGGCGGACAAGCGGATCAAGCGGATCAAGCGGGAACGGATGTTTCAGCCGGCTGCGGCTGCGGACGGCAGCGCGCGCAGGACGGCGCGCACGGGGCTTGCGTCGAGCGTCGCGAACTTCAGCGGCAGTGCGATCAGTTCGTAGTCGCCTGGCGCGATTGCGTCGAGCACGACGCCTTCGAGTATCGCCATGCGATGCGCGCGGATGCGGCAATGCGCGTCCATCGTCTTCGATTCCTGCGGGTCGAGCGAGGGCGTGTCGATGCCGACGAGCCGCACGCCGTGCGCGGCGAGCAGGTCGACGGTTTGCGGCGCGACGGCGCAAAACGCGCTGTCCCAGCGGTCCTGCGGCGCGTGAGCATAGGTGCGCAGCAGCACGCGCGGCGGGATGCCTTGCAACGCGCTTTCCACATGCCTTGGCAGCACGAGCGGCGCGGCGCCCATGCAATGAATCACGCGGCACGCGCCGATATACGCGTCGAGCGGCACCGCGCCGATCGGCGCGCCTTCGGCGTCGTAGTGCAGCGGGGCGTCGGTGTGCGCGCCCGTGTGTGGCGAAAGTGTCACACGCGCGACGTTGACCGGCGAGCCGGCCTCCATGCGCCAGACGCGCTCGACGCCAACGGGCGTATCGCCCGGCCAGACGGGCGTTTCGGGATGGATCGGCGGTGAAATGTCCCAGATTGGTCTCATGTCAAAAGCGCGTCGTTTCTGCGTTGTCTCCTGTTGCTTCGAATGATAGGCAACCCCGCGCGAAATGTGCTTGCAAAAAAACGCCGCAAACTTCGGTTGTTGGCACATAATTTGTTACAAAACGGGAATGGAGACCAAATATGAACGCAATCTCGCTTGATGCTACCGATTGCCGTATTCTCGCCGTGCTGCAGAACGAGGGACGGATCAGCAATCTCGATCTGGCGGAGCGCATTTCGCTCTCGCCATCGGCGTGCCTGCGCCGTTTGCGGCTGCTCGAGGAGCAGGGCGTGGTGGAGCGATACCGCGCCAGCCTGAACCGGGAGATTCTCGGTTTCGAGATGGAGGCGTTCGTGCAGGTGTCGATGCGCAACGACCAGGAGAGCTGGCACGAGCGCTTCGTGACGGCGCTGCGCGACTGGCCGGAAGTGGTGGGGGCGTATGTGGTGACGGGCGAGACGCACTACCTGCTGCGCGTGCTCGCGCACAACCTCAAGCACTACTCGGACTTCGTGCTCAACAAGCTGTACAAGGCGCCGGGCGTGATGGACATCCGCTCGAACATCGTGCTCACGACGCTCAAGGTGGAGGCGGGCCTGCCCGTGGACCTGATCGCGCAGCGCGAGCCGAAAAGCACGCAGGCGTAGGGGCGCGCGAAAGGCGGCGTTTCACCGCGTAAGAAACTTTCGAGCGACGGTATCAGAGCGACTGGAGCTGGTGGAACGCGCCGCCGTGGAAGACGAGCGGCGAAGCGTTCTCGCCGTCCTCGCGCACGCCGCAGCGCTCCACTTCGCCGACGAAAATGACGTGGTCGCCTTCGTCGTAGCGGCTGCGGTTGTGGCACTCGAACCATGCGATCGCGCCGTTCAGCACGGGCATGCCGGTGTCGCCGGCCGCGTGCGAGACGCCCTCGAAGCGGTCGCCCTTCACGGTGGCGAAGCGCTTGCACAGGTCGAGCTGCGACGCGGCGAGCACATTGATCACATAATGGCTGTTCGAGCGGAATACGGGCATCGACGCCGAGCGCGTGGCAAGGCTCCACAGCACGAGCGGCGGACTGAGCGAGACCGAGTTGAACGAACTGGCCGTGATGCCGATGAGCTGGCCGTCGGGCGCGCGCGTTGTGATCACGGTCACGCCGGTGGCGAACTGGCCGAGCGCGCGGCGGAATGCGGCGGCGTCGAAATTGGGCGGGCTGGCGCGGCGGGTCATCGGCGCACGCCCTCACAGGCCAGGCGCGCGCGGGCGGCGGGAGCAGGGGTCGGGATCAACGTCATGTGGAAAATCGGCGAATTGTCACAATTTTAGCGGAAGCGGCGGATGGCGGGTCGCGCCGGCCGCCGCGCAGTCATTTCGTGGTCACTTCGCGGTCACGATCAAAGGAGCGAACAGCATGAGTCAGACAGTCGAAACGGCCACTCTCGGCGGCGGATGCTTCTGGTGCCTGGAGGCGGTGTATCTGCGCGTGGACGGCGTGGAGGCGGTGGAGTCGGGCTACGCGGGCGGCCACGTTGCGAACCCGGGCTACGAGCAGGTCTGCGACGGCGACACGGGCCACGCCGAGGTCGTGAACGTGCAGTTCGATCCCGCCAGGATCAGCTACCGCGAGATTCTCGACATCTTCTTCGCGATTCACGATCCCACCCAGCTGAACCGCCAGGGCAACGACGTCGGCACGCAGTATCGTTCGGTGATCTTTACGCACTCCGCGGCGCAGCGCGAGACGGCGGAACAGGCGATTCGCGAACTGGCCGCCGAGGGCGTGTACGACGGCAAGATCGTCACCGAGGTGCTGCCGCTCGACGGCAACTATTTTCCCGCCGAGGCGTATCACCAGAACTACTTCGCGCAGCATCCGAACCAGGGCTACTGCTCGTTCGTGGTTGCGCCGAAGGTCGCGAAGTTCCGGCAGAAGTTTGCGCACCGGCTCAAGGCGGAATAAGCGCCACGGGCGGCGCGGTTGCCGCTTCGCGCATCAGCGGTCTTTTTGTGCTTCTTGCCGCGCGCCGGGCGCGTGTTCATGCGCCGCGGCCCGCGCGGGGGACGTTTCTTCCGCCGCCGTTTCCCCGCGTAGCCGTTCCATCTCGTCCGCAATCGCCCGTGCGAGCTTCGCGCAGGTGAGCGGCGCCGACCCCTCCGCCTTGTTGTTCGTCGTAATCAGCACGGGCTGGCCCGCTATCGCATAGCGCGCGGCCAGTTCCGCGAGCGTGATGCGCGTGTGCGGGTCTTCGTCCACGAGCTTGTCGAACGGCTCGTAGCGCGCCTTCGCCTGCTCGTACTTGAAGCCGCTATGCAGGCTCCAGCGCACGATCAACGGGCCGGCCGGCGTTTCGCCGTCCATGAGCGCGAGCGCCGCGGCCTGGCGCAGCGGGTCCGGCATGCGCGCGTGCAGGCCCACGCAGTAGCGCACGCCCGCGGCGCGCAGCATGCGCACGAAGCGCGGCGTGAGGAGGATGGCGTCGCGGATTTCCACGGCGTAGCAGGGGCCGTCGCCGTCGTGGGCGGGCGCGGGCAGCGGCGGCAGCGCGGCGAGAAACGCGGAAAGCCGCTCGACGAAAGCCGCCGGATCGGCCAGAAGCGCATCGGGCAGCGGCGGAAACTGGAACACCAGCGCGCCCGCTTTCGTGCCGAGACCGGCGAGGCAAGGCTCGACGAACTCGCGCGCCGCAAGCTCGGCATTGAGAAAGCACGGGTTCGCCGAAACGGGCTCGCCGCGATCGCCGCGCACGCTGGCGTCGGTGACGAGCGCCGGCGCCTTGACGATGAAGCGGAAGTGGTCGGGCACCTGCTGCGCGTAACGCAGGTAGTCGGTGACGGTGAGCGGCGCGTAGAACGACCGGTCGATGCTCACCGAGCGCAGCAGCGGATGCGCGCCATAGGCAGAGAGGCCGTCGCGGGCGAGCTTCGACTGGTTGTAGTCGTCGCCGTAGACGATGCCGCGCCAACCCGGAAACGACCACGACGAGGTGCCGAGACGCACGCCCGCAGGCAGCGCGGCGGCAAGGTCGAGCGTGTCCTGCGTCGCCACGGCGGGCAGCACGCCGCGGCCGCGGCGCTTGGGCTTGTCGGCGGCGGCGGCGGGTTTCGAGGGCTTTGCGTGCGTCGCGCGGTCGCCGGACTGCCGCTCTGCGCCCTTCGCGTGCGGTTCGATTCCGGCGTCTTCATTGTCTGTCGCGCGCGCGGGACGTTTTGCTGCGGGCTTCGGCGCGGGCGCCGTGAAGCCGAACAGGTCGGGCTGCGGTTCGCCACGGGCTTCGGTCTTCGGCGCGTGGCGGCGCGTTGCCTGGTGCGCCGCGTCGCGGGCGGGATCGTACGGCGCTGCGCCGGGGGCGTCGCCGGACGGAGCGCCCGGGATGCCGCCAAACAGGTCGTGGCCGTCGTCGCGTTCGTTCATGCAGTTGCGTCGTGATGGCGGTCGTGGGGCGAAGCCGCTCGCATGACAGGCAAGCGCACGCGCGACTGCGGGTGGCAGCCGATTCGCTGGCGGCGCGGCGAACTCCGCACCGCCGCCTGCGTCAGAGCGGCTTCTCGTACATGTACCGGCGCGACCACGGCAGCGTTTTCGCGCTGCGGCCGGCCTTGCGGCAGACGATCTGGAAGATCGACACGTCGTCGTGCTCGAACGCGTACGCGCAACCCGCCAGATACACGCGCCAGATACGGAACTTCTCGTCGGCGACGAGCTTTTTCGCTTCCTCGGCGCGCGCCTCGAAATTCTCCGCCCAGATATCGAGCGTGTGCGCATAGTGACGGCGCAGGCTCTCCACGTCAACCGCTTCCAGGCCGCCGCGCTGCGCCGCTTCGAGCGCGAGGCCGATGTGCGGCAGTTCGCCGTCGGGGAAGACGTAGCGGTCGATGAACTCGCCGCCGCCGAGCGCGGTTTCGCCCGAATCGGCGTCCGACGAGGTGATGCCGTGGTTCAGGGCGACGCCGTCGTCGGCGAGCAGATCGTGCACCTTGCGGAAGTACAGCGGCAGATTCTTGCGCCCGACGTGCTCGAACATGCCCACGCTCGTGATGCGGTCGAACTGGCCCCGCACGTCGCGATAGTCCTGCAGGCGGATCTCGATGCGATCTTCGAGGCCCGCGGCTTTCACGCGCGCGGTGGCGAGATCGAACTGGTTCTGCGAGAGCGTCACGCCCACGCAGCGCGCGCCGAACTTCTGCGCCGCGCGCAGCACGAGCGCGCCCCAGCCGCAGCCGATGTCGAGCAGCGTCTGGCCTTCCTTCAACTGGATTTTCGTGAGGATGTGGTCGATTTTCTTGAGCTGCGCCGTGGCGAGGTCTTCGTCGCCGTTTTCGAAGTACGCGCACGAATAGACCATGTTCTCGTCGAGCCAGAGCTTGTAGAACTCGTTCGAGACGTCGTAGTGATACTGGACGGCCTGCTTGTCCGTGGACTTCGAATGCGTGAAATAGCGGCGCACGCGTGCAAGCTTGCTAGCGCTCGTCACGGTATTGCGCGCGAGCGAGTAGCTGATGTTGATGATGTCGGCGAGCTTGCCCTCGATGTCGATCTTGCCTTTCACATAGGCTTCGCCGAGGTTGTCGAGGCTCGGCTCCAGCAGGAGCGGCAGCGCCGACGCGCTATTGACCTTCAGCGTGATCCGCGGCGCGGCGAAATGGCCGAAATCGTATTGCTGCCCGCTCCATAGTACGAGGCGGGCGGGCAGGTTGGCCCTGGAGCGCACTTCTTCTGCCCACTGTGCGAGTTTCTTCTCCCAGAACATGCTTTTCTCTCCGTGTCAGATGAACGATGACTGCCCAACGACAAAGCGAATTGCGATGCGTGATGCCGGCGCGAAGCGGCGCGGCAAAAACGGGGTGACGCGGATGATGCAGACGAAGCAGGCGAGGCGGATACAGCAGGGAAGTGCAGGCAAGCGCGGTGAAACGGAAAGCGCGCTTCGCGCGGGCATCGGGGGCGACGCCCGCGAAGCGCGCATGCGCTCAGGGGGCGAGCCGCTCGATGCGCCACGCCGCACCGCTGCGCACGTAGCGGACGCGGTCATGCAGCCGTGACGGCCGGCCCTGCCAGAACTCGATGGCGTCCGGCACGACGCGGTAGCCGCCCCAGTGCGGCGGCCGCGGCGGCGCATCGCCATATTGCGCGGCGACTTCGCGCTCGCGCGCTTCGAGCGTCTCGCGGTTCGCGATCACGGCGCTCTGCTCCGACACCCACGCGCCGATGCGCGAGCCGAGCGGGCGCGAGTTGAAATACGCGTCGCTTTCCTCGGCGCTCGTGAGTTCGACCTTGCCTTCGATGCGCACCTGGCGCTCGAGCTCGATCCAGTAAAAGAGCAGCGCCGCGTGCGGATTGGCGGCCAGTTCGCGGCCCTTGCGGCTCTCGTAGTTCGTGAAGAACACGAAGCCGCGCTCGTCAACGCCCTTGATGAGCAGGATGCGCGCGGCGGGCCGCCCTTGCGCGTCGACGGTCGCCACCGTCATGGCGTTGGGCTCGGGCAGCTTTGCGTCGAGCGCCTGGGCAAACCAGGTCTGGAACTGGCGGATCGGATCGGGATCGACGTCGGCGACGTCGAGCGAGCCAAGCGAGTAGTTCTTGCGGAGATCGGCGAGGGTTGTCATCTTTTAGGCAGACGCTTCAGTGCGGACAAGTATATCGAAGAGGCGGCGATCGGGCGGCGATCAGGCCGCGATCAAGCGGCCAAGCGCGGGAGACGCGGCGCGGCACCCGGCTTCGTCCTGCGCGATCAGGCAAAATACGGGTCTTGCGAGGACCGTGACAGCAGCGAAACCGGTCCGCTTACGATTGCCTACCGTCATGTCCAGTACCCCGATTTCCCCTGCCGCCGGCTCCGTCGATCTTACCGCGAGCCCCGCCGCCGATGTTGCCGACCGGGCGCGCCGTTTCGGCGGAATCGCGCGGCTTTATGGCGCACCCGCGCTCGATGCGTTCGAGCGCGCCCACGTTGCCGTGATCGGCATCGGCGGCGTCGGTTCGTGGGTCGCCGAGGCGCTCGCGCGCAGCGCGATCGGCAAGCTCACGCTCATCGACCTCGACAACGTGGCCGAGAGCAACACCAACCGCCAGATCCATGCGCTCGACGGCAACTACGGCAAGCCGAAGGTCGAGGCCATGGCCGAGCGCATCAAGCTCATCGATCCTGCCTGCGAGGTGCGCCTCGTCGAGGATTTCGTGGAGCCGTCGAACTTCGACGCGCTGCTGGGCGGCGGCTTCGATTACGTGATCGACGCCATCGACAGCGTGCGCACCAAGACCGCGCTGATCGCCTGGTGCGTCGAGCATCGCGTGCCGCTCGTCACGGTGGGCGGCGCGGGCGGCCAGCTCGATCCCACGCGCATTCGCATCGACGATCTCGCGCTCACGATCCAGGACCCGCTGCTTTCCAGGGTGCGCAGCCAGTTGCGCAAGCTGCATGGCTTTCCGCGCGGGCCGAAGGCGAAATTCAAGGTGAGCGCCGTCTATTCGGACGAGCCGCTCATTTACCCGGAAGCGGCCGTGTGCGATATCGACGCCGAGGCCGAGCACGTCACCACGTCGCCGGGGCACCATGGGCCAGTGGGGCTCAACTGCGCGGGTTTCGGTTCGAGCGTGTGCGTGACGGCGAGCTTCGGCTTCGCGGCGGCATCTCACGTCCTGCGCGCGATCGCTCATCGCGCCGAGGTCCGCTGAAGCCCGATGCGACCGCGGCCCGTGGCGGTCTCGTTCGCGTCCTCTATCGACGCAAGCGGGCCGGCGCGCCGGACAACGCACGCTTCGGGCAGCGCCCGAAGCGCCCGGCCGAACCGGCCCGCATGCCGGCTTATTCGACGGTTTCCGCTTCGCGCAGGCGCGGCAGCAGGCGGTCGAATTCGCGGCGCACGAGACCGTAGCATTCGCACGCGCGCGCTTCGAGGCGCTGGCGATCGAGCACGCGAATCTTGCCGCGGCTGTGATGGATCAGCCCTTCGTCGTGCAGCTTGCCGGCGGCTTCGGTAATGCCTTCGCGGCGCACGCCGAGCATGTCGGCGATCAACTGCTGCGTCACGCTCAGATCGTTCGACTCGACGCGGTCCACTTCGATCAGCAGCCATCGGCACAACTGCTTGCTCAGCGAGTGGTGGCGGTTGCACGCGGCCGTCTGCGCAACCTGCGTGAGCAACGCGTGCATGTACAGCAGCATGAGGCGGCGCAGCAGGTCGGAGCGCGCGAACTGCTGCCTGAGCGCCTGCGCGCTCATGCGGTAGGCGAAGCCCGAGCATTGCACCTGCACGCGGTTGGGCATCGTTTCGCCACCGGTCAGCACGGGCACGCCGGTCATGCCCTCGCGGCCCACGGCTGCGATTTCCACCGAGCTGCCGTCTTCCATTGTCGAGAGCATCGAGATGATGGCCGTCGTCGGGAAATACACGTGATGAATGCGCTGGCCGCAATCGCAAAGCAGTTGTTCGGTGCGCAGATGAACGAGCTCGAGATGCGGCGCCATGGCTTGCCATTCGTGCGACGGCAGTGCGCCCAGCAGATGGTTGCCGTGCAGATCGGATTGAAGGGTCAACATGATCGGTCCTCGTGCGAAGCAGCGTGTGCCGCCTCCTGTTTTTTTCTGATTCCGGTCGACGAACTTGTTGTTATCGCCGTTGCCCGTGCGGCTCTGTGTTCGTCGTGCCGGCCCCATCGCCCCCATTGGCGTTTTCGACTGTCGGTATCCACGCCTGGGTGGCGCACTCTCCTTAGCAGGGCTTGTGCCAGGAAGAGCGAAAGCGAGAACGCTCGCGGCTGTGCGCGGCGCGGGCCATTTCGGCTGGGACGCAGTGCCGTATTATTGTTTCAGTTTTGTACAGCATCCCCGTGGCCGCGCTTGTGAAGCCGCTGAAATTTGACGTCGGCAACACGTTGATTCATTTGACTATTCAGGCCGTGCGCGCGGGTATTCCGAAATGAGTCCTCGCTGAAACATCGCCGGGCTGGCGTCCCGGGTGCGTTGCGCGCGCGCCTTCGAAGCGGCGCGGTTTTGATTCAGTGCCGTTGCGGGTCCGCCGCCGGCTTCGCAAAAACGTTCGGATGTGAAACATGGCGACGCGAGGCCCGCGCGACGCTTCGTGCGCTGCCGCACACAACGGCGGCCGGGCCTCGCGGCCCGATCGGAAACGGCATGCGTCGCGTGCGATCAATGTGGGTGCGCGTACAGATTCGGGCGCCCCGTCTTGCTCAAATGTTCCCCCATGCGCGACCGATAACGAGAGCACGCGCGTTTTCCGCGGGGAGCGACTTGCATGAACCACGACATGACACCCGCCGGCCTGATGGCCGTGGCCAACGAAAGCGAAGCCGAACTCATCGTTCAGCCCATCGTGCTCGCGGGCGGTTCCGGCACGCGGCTCTGGCCGCTTTCGCGCGAACACTGTCCCAAGCAGTTGATCGATCTGCTCGATGGCGAGTCGCTGCTCGAGGCGACCGTGCGGCGCCTCGACGGCGTGTTCCGGCATGCGGCCGGCGCGGCGCTGCCCGAAGCGGGCAAAGCGCTACACAAGGCGGTGCGCAAGGCGGCGCCGCTCGTCGTCAGCAGCGAGGATCTGCGCCATCTGACCGCTGACCGCCTCGGACGCAGCGGCATGGCCGCCCGCTTCGTGCTGGAGCCGCTCTCGCGCAACACGGCGCCCGCGCTCACGGCCGCGGCGCTCGCCGTGCGCGGCGACGCCGATCCCGTGCTCGTCGCAATGCCCGCCGACCACCTGATCGCCGATGGCGGCGCGTTCGCCGCCGCGCTCGAAGAGGCCGTGACGCATGCGGCGCGTGGCGCCATCGTCACGCTCGGCGTGCCGCCGCAGCGCGCCGAAACGGGGTACGGCTATATCGGCGCCGGCTTGCCGCTCGGCAGCAGCGGGGCGCGCAGCATCGAGCATTTCGTCGAGAAGCCCGATGCGGAGCGTGCAGCAGGCTATGTCGCATCGGGCGATTACCTCTGGAACAGCGGGATTTTCGTTGTGCGCGCATCGGTCTGGCTCGCGGCGATCGCGCACAGCCGGCCGCTCATCGCGGCGCAATGCGCGGCGGCGTTCGAAGCGGCCGCCGTCGACACCGACGGCACCGTGCATCTGAACCGCGATGCGCTCGCCGCCTGTCCGTCCGATTCGATCGACTATGCGGTGATGGAATCGGTCGGGGTCAACGCGCGGCTCGCGGGCGTGGTCGTGCCGCTGCGCTCGGGCTGGTCCGACGTCGGCGCGTGGGACGCCTTGTGGCAGGTTTCGAAGAAGGACGAGAACGGCAACGTCGCGCGCGGGCCCGTGCTGTTCGAGCACGCGACGGACACCTTCGCGCATTCGGACGGCCGGCTCGTCGCCTGCGTGGGCGTGCAGGGCGTGGTGGTGGTCGAGACGGCGGACGCCGTGCTCGTCGCCGCGAAGGAGCGCGTGCAGGACGTCAAGGCCGTGGTCAGCAGGCTGAAGGCGCAGCACAGCGAGGTGACGCGCCAGCACCGGCGCGTGGAGCGCCCGTGGGGCTGGTACGACTCGATCGATCAGGGCGAGCGCTTTCAGGTCAAGCGCATCGTCGTGAAGCCGGGCGGGCGCCTGTCGCTGCAGATGCATCACCATCGCGCCGAGCACTGGACCGTGGTGCGTGGGACCGCGCGCGTCACGCGCGGCGACGAAGTGCTGCTGCTCTCCGAGAACGAATCGACCTATATCCCGCTCGGCATGACGCACCGGCTCGATAATCCGGGCAAGACGGCGCTCGAGATCATCGAGGTGCAGTCGGGCTGCTATCTGGGCGAGGACGACATCGTGCGCTTCGACGATCAGTACGGCCGCGTCGAGGCGTGACGGCGACGAACAGGACGCCGTGCGGCTGCGCGGCGTCTCAGTTCAATGCCGCGCTCAGCTTGCGCCGCCATTCGCTCACGAGCTGCGGCTGATGCGCCGCGAGGTCGAACACCGAAAGCATGGTCTTGCGGCCCACGTCGTCGCGGAAGCTTCTGTCGCGCTTGACGATCTCCAGCAGGTGCTCGAGCGCGCCCGCATATTTGCGCCGCGCGATCAGCGCGTTCGCCAGATCGAAGCGCGCTTCGAGATCGGCGGGGTTGGCGGCCACCTGGGTTTCGAGCGCGTCGGTGGGCGGCAGGTCGGCGGCGGCGTCGAGCGCGTCGAGGCGCGTCTTGAGGGCGTTGAAGCGCGCGTCGATGCCCTGCGTGGTCTTCGGCGAAAGCAGATCGACTTCCTTGTGCGCCTCGTCGGAGCGGTTGTCGGCGAGCAGCATCTCGATCAGGTCCATGCGCACTTCGTCGTTGCCCGGATCGAACGCGAGCGCGGCCTGCAGCGCTTCGTAGGCTTCGTCGCGGCGGCCTTCGGCCAGCGCTTCCTGGGCGGCGCGGCGCGCGGCGTCGGCGCCGTCGGGAATCAGGCCGTCCAGGAACTGGCGCAACTGGCCTTCGGGCAGCACGCCGACGAACTGATCGACCGCCTGGCGGTCCGCGAACGCCACGACGTGCGGAATGCTGCGCACGCCGAAGTGCGCGGCGAGCTCCTGGTTCTCGTCGACGTTGACCTTCACGAGCTTCCATTTGCCCGCATACTCCGCTTCGAGCTTTTCGAGCATCGGCCCGAGCGTCTTGCAAGGGCCGCACCAGGGCGCCCAGAAGTCGACCAGCACCGGCGCGAGCGCCGACGCTTCGATCACGTCTTTTTCGAAAGTGGCGAGAGTGGTGTCCATTGCGTCCTCGTTGAGAAATCCGTTATGCCGCTAGTTGGGGACGAAACGCGCCGGTTCAATCGGCTGCGGGGCGCGGCTTCTTCTCCGGCAGCGCAATCCATTCCGTTTCGCCGGGCACGTGCCCCATTTCCTGGCGCGTCCAGGCTGCCTTCGCGGCTTCGATCTTCTCGCGCGAGCTTGCCACGAAATTCCATTCGATGAAGCGCTCGCCCTTGAGCCTCTCCCCGCCGAGCAGCATCACGCGTGCCCCGTTGGCGCTCGACAGCGTGACGGTTTCGTCCGGCACCAGCACGGCCATCGTGTGCTGTTCGAGCGGCGTGCCGTCGATCGCGAGATCGCCTTCCACGAGGTAGACGCCGCGCTCCTCGTGTTCCGCGTCGAGCGCGAATGCGCTGCCCGGCGCGAAGTCGGCGGCCACGTAGAGCGTGCCCGAAAAGGTTTCGACGGGCGAAGTCGCGCCGAACGCCGTGCCCGCGATCACGCGCATCGCGACGCCGTTGCGCTCGACTTCGGGCAGCGTCGCGGCGGCGTGGTGGAAGAACGACGGCTGCGTGTCTTCGTGATCGAGCGGCAGCGCGACCCACGTCTGGATGCCGTGCATGGTGTGGCCCGTGGCGCGGTCTTCGTCGGGCGTGCGTTCCGAGTGGACGATGCCGCGGCCGGCCGTCATCCAGTTCACGTCGCCGGGCACGATTTTCTGCGTCGAGCCAATGCTGTCGCGATGCATGAGCGCGCCGTCGAAGAGATAGGTGACGGTGGCGAGACCGATATGCGGATGCGGGCGCACATCGACGCCGGAGCTCGGCGCGAGCGTGGCGGGGCCCATATGGTCGAAGAAGATGAACGGGCCCACGAGGCGCGCCGCGAGCGCGGGCAGCACGCGCCGCACGTAGAGATTGCCGATGTCGCGTTGGTGAGGCTTGAGAACCGCTTTGATCGATGAGGACATGGACGCTTCCTTGATGACTCGTACGGCGCGTGGTCGCGGCGAAATCGGCGCGCCGGCAGGCCGCGCGCGGCTGGCGCCCATTCTAACCCCCGCCCCGACGGCGTGCGGCTTACGCGCGGGCCGCCCGGCGCGCCGCCCGGCGAGGCGGTAAGATTCCGATTCGACAAAAAAAGTTTGACCAAAAGAGGAGCAGGAGATGTCGCCGAAGGACTTGTTGCTCGCGCTCGTGGTGGTGCTCGCGTGGGGCGTGAATTTCGTGGTGATCAAGGTGGGGCTGCATGGCGTGCCGCCGCTCCTGCTCGGCGCGCTGCGCTTCATGCTGGCGGCGTTTCCGGCCGTGCTGTTCGTGAAACGCCCGCAGATGCCGCTGCGCTGGCTCCTCGCTTACGGCGCGACGATTTCGCTCGGGCAGTTCGCGTTCCTCTTCACGGCGATGTACGTGGGCATGCCCGCGGGTCTTGCGTCGGTCGTGCTGCAGGCGCAGGCGTTTTTCACGCTCGGCTTCGCGGCGTTCTTTCTGCGCGAGCGCTTTCACGCGCAGAACGTGATCGGTCTGCTGATCGCCGCGGGCGGCCTCGCGCTGATCGGCGTGCAGTCGATGGCGGGCGGCGCGCAGGGTATGACGCTTGCCGGCTTCGTGCTGACGCTGTGCGCCGCCTGCATGTGGGCGCTCGGCAACATCGTCACGAAGAAGGTGGGCAAGGTGGATCTCGTCGGCCTCGTGGTGTGGGCGAGCCTCGTGCCGCCGCTGCCGTTTCTCGCGCTTTCGTACTGGATGGAAGGCCCGCAGCGCATCGAGCAGGCGCTCTCGGGCATCGGTGCGGCGTCGGTGGGCGCCATCGTCTATCTGGCGTTCGTCGCGACGCTCGTTGGCTACAGCCTCTGGAGCCGCCTGCTCTCGAAGTATCCCGCAAGCCAGGTTGCGCCGTTTTCGCTGCTCGTGCCCATCGTCGGGCTGGCCTCGGCCTCGCTGCTGCTCGGCGAGCGGCTCACGTCCGCCGAGATCGGCGGCGCCGTGCTCGTGATGGGCGGCCTTGTCGTCAACGTGTTCGGCGGCTGGGTCAGGCAGCGCCTGGGCGTCGTGCGCCCGTAAGCCGTCCGCTCCATAAGACAACGCCGCGCGAGCCCGTGGGCGTGCGCGGCGTGTCCGGTTTGCGCCGGGCGGCCGGCGTTCAGGTCATGCGGCTCTTCGCGAGCGGCGGATTGGCCGCGAAATAGCGCTTGATGCCCTTGAGAATTGCGTTCGCCATCTTGTCGCGATAGGCGTCGTCGTTGAGCCTCGTCTCTTCCTCGGGATTGCTGATGAACGCCGTCTCCACGAGGATCGACGGGATGTCGGGGGCCTTGAGCACAGCGAAGCCCGCCTGCTCGACCGAGCCCTTGTGCAGCTTGTTGATCTCGCCGACTTCGTTGAGCACGAAGCCGCCGTAGCGCAGCGAATCGCGGATCTGCGCCGTCGTGGACATGTCGAAGAGCGCGCGGTTCACGGCGGCGTCGGCCGTCTGCACGCTGATGCCGCCAATCTGGTCCGACGAGTTCTCCTTGGTCGCCATCCAGCGCGCCGCGGCGCTCGAGGCGCCGTGCTCCGAAAGCGCGAACACCGACGAACCGCGCGCGGCCGGCGTAGTGAACGCGTCGGCGTGTATCGACACGAAGAGGTCCGCGCCCACGCGCCGCGCCTTCTGCACGCGCACGTTCAGCGGCACGAAAAAGTCGGCGTCGCGCGTCATCATCGCGCGCATGTTGGGCTGGGCGTCGATCTTCGCGCGCAGCTTCTTCGCGATGTCGAGCGCGACGTGTTTCTCGTACGTGCCCGCGCTGCCGATCGCGCCCGGGTCCTCGCCGCCGTGGCCCGGATCGATCGCGACGGTCAGGAGGCGCGTGGTGCCGCCCTTGCCGGACCTGGGCGCGGTGAAGCCGTAGTTGTCGTCGTCTGCGTTGCCGTTGTCGCTGTCATTGCCGTTGTCGTTCTTGCCGTCGTTTTTGTTGTCGCTTTTGTTGTCGTTACGCTGCGCCACGACGGGCGGCTTCGGCGCGGCAGGCTTGCCCGCACGCGCCGCGATCCCGGCCGGCGGCACCGGCGGCGCAGGACGCGGCGCGCTGGGCGACGGGCCCGCGTCGTTCTGCGCGTAGCGCTCGAAGAACGCGTCGCTGTTGTCGTGCGCGGGCGGCGTGTTGGGCCCCGCGAGCGTCGAAGGCGTGGCAGGCGGCACGCTGTTCTTCATCGCCTCGTGCGCGTCGAGCTGCTGCTGCTTGCGCTCGGTCTGCGCGAGCAGGTCCATGAGCGGGTCGGGCGCCACGGCGGGATAGAGGTCGAACACGAGCCGGTATCGGTACGAGCCCACCGGCTGCAGCGTGAACACCTGCGGCTTCACCGAGCCCTTGAGGTCGAACACCATGCGCACGACGTGCGGCTGGTACTGCCCGACGCGCACGGCCTGGATCTGCGGGTCGTTCGGCGTGATCTTGGAGACGAGGTTCTTGAGCGCGTCGTCGAGATCGAGTCCGTTCAGATCGACCACGAGCCGGTCGGGGCCCTGCAGCATTTGCTGCGAGTTCGCGAGCGGCTGGTCCGATTCGATGGTGACGCGCGTGTAGTCGCGCGCGGGCCACACGCGCACGCCGATCACCGAAGTGGCCCACGCGAGGCGCGGCACGGCAAGACCGAGCACGAGCGTGGAGGCGCCCGCCTTCAGGATCTGCCGGCGACGCCAGTTGTGCGTGGCGGTCGCGGCCGATTCGATCGAGCGGAACGGTTTGATTAACATCTTTCTAGACATGCCTTTCCTGATGCGCTGTATGCGTATGCGGTGAGCACGCGGCCTTCGCCGCTTGCATCGGGCTCGAGCGAGAACACGAGATCGGGCACGCCGAGGAGGCCGCCCGCGCGTTGCGGCCATTCGACGAGGCATACCGCGCCTTGCGCGAAATATTCGCGAAAGCCCGAGTCGGCCCATTCGGCCGGATCGCTGAAACGGTACAGATCGAAGTGATAGAGCTGGAGTTCCCCGTGCTTCGCGTCGCGGGCCGCTACCGTGTACGGCTCGACGAGCGTGTAAGTGGGGCTGCGCACGCGGCCCGTGTGGCCGAGTGCGCGCAATGCGGCGCGCACGAGCGAGGTCTTGCCCGCGCCGAGGTCGCCGTGCAGTTGCACGTGCAGGCCATGAAAAGGCGGCGCGCCGTGAACCTGCGCGCCGCTCGCGCGCAGCGCATCGAGCGCCTGCGCGAAGCGTGCGCCGAAGGCGTCGGTGGCGGCGGCATCTGCGAGATCGAAACGGCGCTCGAGAAGAACGTCTGCCGATGGATCGAGCGGAAGCGGCGCGTGGTCGTGAGCGGGCGTGTCGGGCATTCTCGTAAAATGACGTAATGAACCCCACGCATTCCCCGTCCAACTCCGCGCAGGCTTTGCGCGCGTCTTCGGAGGCGCTCGACCTCGCGTCCGCTCAGGCGCGTACTCAGGCGCGTGCTCAGGCACCTGCGCCGCGAGATTCGTCTGCGCCTGCTGCCGGGCAGGCCATGCCGCTCGACGAGGCGGCGCTCGCCGCGCTCGCGGCGCGCATCCGGACGTGGGGGCGCGAGCTGGGGTTCGGTGCGATCGGTATCAGCGACACCGACCTTTCCCATGCCGAGGCGGGCCTCGCCGCGTGGCTCGAAGCGGGCTGCCACGGCGAGATGGATTATATGGCCAAACATGGGATGAAACGCGCGCGGCCCGCAGAGCTTGTGGCCGGCACGCGACGCGTAATCACGGCGCGCATGGCCTATTTGCCCCTCGGCACGCTCGCGCCGAATGCGGCGGGAAAGACGCGCGAAAGTGCTTCGCAAGGCGGCCCGGATGGCGGTGACGGCGCTGGCACGAACGTCGCACGCGAAAGCGTCCACGCCGACTGGCGCTTGCGCGAGCACGCGCGCCTGGCCGACCCGCATGCGGCGGTCGTGTCGATCTACGCGCGCGGCCGCGACTATCACAAAGTGTTGCGCGCGCGCCTGCAGCAGCTCGCCGGGCGTATCGAGGCCGAGATCGGCCAGTTTGGCTTTCGCGTGTTTACCGACTCCGCGCCCGTGCTCGAAGTCGAACTCGCGCAGAATGCGGGCGTGGGCTGGCGCGGCAAGCACACGCTGCTCCTGCAGCGCGACGCGGGCTCGCTCTTCTTTCTCGGCGAAATCTACGTGGACGTGCCGCTGCCCACCGACGCCGACGACCCCGCCAGCGCCGCACCCGAAACGCCGGGCGCCCATTGCGGCAGTTGCGCGCGTTGCATCGACGCGTGCCCGACGGGCGCGATCACCGGGCCGTACCGCGTGGATGCGCGCCGCTGCATTTCCTATCTGACGATCGAGCTCAAGGGCAGCATTCCCCTGGAGTTGCGCGAGCTGATCGGCAATCGTGTGTATGGCTGCGACGACTGCCAGCTCGTCTGTCCGTGGAACAAGTTTGCCCAGGCCGCGCCCGTCGCCGACTTCGACGTGCGCCACGGGCTCGATTGCGCGAGCCTCGTCGACCTGTTCGGCTGGAGCTCGGCGCAGTTCGACGAACGCATGCAGGGCAGCGCGATACGGCGCATCGGTTACGAGAGCTGGTCGCGCAACATCGCGGTCGCGATGGGCAATGCGCTGCGCGCGACGCGTGAAGACGCGGGCAATGCCGGCGATGTCGCCGATGTTGCGCGCGAAGCCATCGTGAACGCGCTGCGCGCGCGTGAGCGCGACGAGTCGGCGCTCGTGCGCGAGCACGTGCGCTGGGCGCTCGAAGCGGCCTGAAGCGGCCTGAAGCGGCGGCGAACTGATGACGGCGGAGGCAAGCATGACCGATGACGCGCTGGCAATCGCGCGCGCGACGCGGCACCATGTCGGGCAACGTTCGCGCACGAGGGAGGCAACGATGTTCAACGCAGTGATCGATGCACCGTTCGGCAAGGTCGGCATCCGCACCGGCGGGCAAGCGGTGCGCGAAATCGTTTATCTGCCTGGGCACGCGGCGCGCGTCGAGCCCGATTGCGAACTCGCTTCGCGCGCGGTTGAACAGATCGAACGGTATTTCGAAAGCGCGGACGCGGCCTTCGACCTGCCGCTCGCCTTGCTCGGCACGCCGTTCCAGCAGCGCGTGTGGGACGGCATCCGCGCGATCGAGGCGGGCGACATGCTCACGTACGGCGAGCTCGCGAGGCGAATCGGCAGCGTCAGCGCGCGCGCCGTGGGCCAGGCGTGCGGCGACAATCCATTCCCGATCGTGATTCCATGCCATCGCGTGGTGTCGGCGAGCGGCATCGGCGGCTTTGCACATCACGGCGGCGACGGCTTCTTTCGCGACGTGAAGCGCTGGCTGCTCGCACACGAATGCTCCTCGAACCGGTTTCAACTGCGCTAACACGATGACGATGACGATGACGACAAATCCGCCGCCGCTCGTGGCGAACGAGGCCACCGAAGAGGGGGAGCACGCCCTCGAACCCGCCGCGGCCGAAGCGCTCGCGGCAAGCCTCGCCGCCATCGACACGTTCTGCGACGCGATGTGGCTCGAGCACGGCCTCTCGCGCAATACACTCGACGCATACCGGCGCGACCTGCGGCTCTTCGCGCAATGGCTCGCGCGCGAGCGCGCCAACGCGCTCGACACGACCCACGAAGACGATTTGCTCGCCTACAGCGCGCGCCGCAAGGACGACAAATCGACCTCGGCGAACCGCCGCCTGTCGGTGTTTCGCCGCTATTACGGCTGGGCGCTGCGCGAGCAGCGCGTGCAGTCGGACCCGACCGTGCGCATCCGCTCGGCGAAGCAGCCGCCGCGCTTTCCGTCCACGTTGAGCGAGGCGCAGGTCGAGGCGCTGCTCGGCGCGCCCGACGTCGCCACGCCGCTCGGCCTGCGCGATCGCACGATGCTCGAGCTGATGTACGCGAGCGGCCTGCGCGTGACCGAACTCGTCACGCTCAAGACGGTCGAGGTGGGCTTGAACGAGGGCGTCGTGCGCGTGCTCGGCAAGGGGTCCAAGGAGCGTCTGATTCCGTTCGGCGAAGAGGCGCACGCGTGGATCGGGCGTTACCTGCGCGAGTCGCGGCCCGCGCTGCTCGGCGCGCGCACGGCCGACGCGCTCTTCGTGACCGCGCGCGCCGAAGGCATGACGCGCCAGCAGTTCTGGCACATCATCAAGCGCCATGCGGCGGCCGCGGGCGTGCACGCGCCGCTCTCGCCGCACACGATGCGCCATGCGTTCGCCACGCACCTGCTCAATCACGGCGCCGATCTGCGCGTCGTGCAGCTTCTGCTCGGCCATAGCGACATCTCCACCACGCAGATCTATACGCACGTCGCGCGCGAGCGGCTGCGGCTTCTGCACGCGAAGCACCATCCGCGCGGCTGAAGTTTGCGCGGTCGGCCGGCACGGTCGTTGCAGGCTGCGCGATTACAATGCCCGGATGAGCAAAACGAAACATGTATCGGAAACGCCCGCCACGCAAATGCTGCGCCGCGCGGGCGTCGCGTTCGGCGAGCATCCCTACGGGTACGTCGAGCATGGCGGCACGGCCGAATCCGCGCGCCAGCTCGGCGTGGACGAGCATCGCGTGGTCAAGACGCTCGTGATGGAGGACGAGCACGCGAGGCCGCTCATCGTTCTCATGCACGGCGACCGCAAGGTGTCGACGAAAAACCTTGCACGGCAGATCGGCGCGAAGCGTGTCGAGCCGTGCAAGCCCGAAGTCGCGAACCGCCATTCGGGCTATCTGGTGGGCGGCACGTCGCCGTTCGGCACGAAGAAGACCATGCCCGTCTACGTCGAATCGACCATACTCGAGCTCGACGAAATCTGGCTCAACGGAGGACGGCGCGGCTATCTGGTGAGCCTCGCGCCCTCGGTGCTCACGTCGCTGCTCGGCGCGAAACCGGTCCAATGCGCGAGCGTCGACTGACGCGCGGGCCGCGCCTTGCGGGCGTTGCCCGTTGCTTCCCTGATTTACCCTGGTTTGCGACCGGCGCGCGGGCAGCGAGCGCCCGCGCTTCGGTAAAATGAGCGCCGTCGCGCGTCGCCGGGCGAACCAGCCCGGCGCGCATCGTTCCACCTCCTCCGGGTTTCGTGCATGTACAACCTGTTCGTCGCCGTTCTTGCCTATCTGATCGGCTCGGTTTCGTTTGCCGTGATCGTGAGCGCCTTCATGGGC
The DNA here is from genome assembly GCF_900096975.1 of Paraburkholderia lycopersici. Classification (GTDB taxonomy): domain Bacteria; phylum Pseudomonadota; class Gammaproteobacteria; order Burkholderiales; family Burkholderiaceae; genus Paraburkholderia; species Paraburkholderia lycopersici. The sequence goes on along the minus strand of NZ_FMYQ01000001.1, from coordinate 88,190 downwards.
CTCGACGATCCGCGCTCCTACGGCTCCGGCAATCCCGGCGCGACCAACGTGCTGCGCAGCGGCAACAAGAAGGCCGCGATCCTCACGCTGATCGGCGACGCGTTCAAGGGCTGGCTGGCCGTCTGGCTCGTCGCGCACTTCGGCCCGCGCTACGGGCTCGGCGATGCGGCCATCGCGCTCGCCGCGCTCGCCGTGTTCCTCGGCCACCTGTATCCCGCGTTTTTCCGCTTCAAGGGCGGCAAGGGCGTCGCCACGGCGGCCGGCGTGCTGCTCGCCGTGAATCCGGTCCTCGGCGCCGCCACGCTCGCGACCTGGCTCATCGTCGCGTTCTTCACGCGCTACTCGTCGCTCGCCGCGCTGGCGGCCGCCGTGTTCGCGCCGCTCTACTACGTGTTCATGTTCGGCCCACGCGTCGTCGCACTCGCCATTCTCGCCATGAGCGGGCTGCTGTTCTGGCGGCATCGCGCGAACATCGCCAAGCTCATCGCCGGCAAGGAGAGTCGCATCGGCGAGAAGAAGGCCGCTGGGGCGGGCAAGTAAAGGCGATTTGAGCCGCGGCGGCACCCACTGTGCTGCCGCTCGCCGTTCCTCCGATTATTCCCCTGATAAATCGCTCATCGCCGGGCATCTTCCGGCAAGTAGCGACTCAGGGCGCTTTTTCTGCGTGCGCGCCCTTAAGACCGCCGTGCGACCTGCCGTAAACCCTGATAGTTCCAGATCGGTTTTCGCAGGTTCCTCCTCTACCCACACGGCTTTCCTCCATGTTCTCTACCATCCGCGCGCGCATCGTCGCGCTTTGTGTGGTCATCGTCGTGTCCGCGCTCGCCGCGAATACCGCGCTCGACTACTTCGTCGCCGACTCGCACAACACGGAGTCGATCGACGGCATGCTCACGGCGCTCGAAGACAGCCATGCGCAAGGCGTCACCGACTGGGTCGCGGCGCACGTGAGAATGATCGATTCGCTGCAGGACGCCGTGCTCGGACCCGATCCCATGCCGGCGCTCAAGCAGATCGCGACGGCGGGCGGCTTCACGAACGTCTACGTGGGCTACGCGGACAAGACCTCGAAGTTCTCGGACCCCACCGGCATTCCGCCCGACTACGACCCGACCGTGCGCCCCTGGTACAAGCAGGCCGTGGCGGCCGGCAAGGCCGTCGTCACGCCGCCTTACGTGGACATCGGCTCCGGCAAGCTCGTAGTGGCGTTCGCGGAGCCCGTGATTCGCGACGGCGCGGTGAAGGGCGTGATCTCCGGCGACGTGGCGATGGACAGCGTGATCGCCAACGTCCGCTCGATTCATCCCACGTCCGCGAGCTTCGGCATGCTCGTGGACGCGAGCGGCGCGATCGTCGCGCATCCGGACCCGAAGCTCACGCTCAAGCCCGTGTCGGAACTCGCCCCCGCGCTGGCCGGCGATCGCCTGAACGCGCTGTTCTCGGCCAGCGCGCCGCTGGAGGTGGACGTAAACGGCGACACCAAGCTGATGCGCGCGCAAACGATTCCGGGCACCGACTGGCGCGTGGTCGTGGCTCTCGACCGTCATGATGCGACGGCGGCCATGCGCTCGCTTCTCACGGCGTCGCTCGTGGCGCTCGTGGTGATCGGCGTCGCGGCCGCGGCGATCGCGGCGGGCGCGACCGGCGTGTCGTTCCAGCGCCTTTCGCGCGTGCGCGACGCGATGGACGCGATCAGCACCGGCGAGGGCGATCTCACGAAGCGGCTGCCCGCCGAGGGCAACGACGAGGTCGCGCAGATCGCGCGCTCGTTCAACGCGTTCATGGACAAGCTGCGCGACGTGATGCGCCAGATCCGCGACGCGAGCGAATCGGTGCGCACGGCGAGCGACGAGATCGCGTCGGGCAACGTGGATCTGTCGGGACGGACCGAATCGGCCGCGGCGAGCCTCGAAGAGACGGCCGCCTCGATGGAGCAGATCACGGCGACGGTCGCGCAGTCGGCGAACGCGGCGCAGCAGGCCGACGTGACGGCGGCAACGGCTTCGCAGGCGGCTTCGCGCGGGGGCACGGTGATCGGCGACGTCGTGCACACGATGGGCGACATCGAGCAGGCTTCGGTCAAGATCGCGGACATCATCGGCGTGATCGACGGCATTGCGTTCCAGACCAACATTCTCGCGTTGAACGCGGCCGTGGAAGCGGCGCGCGCGGGCGAGCAGGGCCGCGGCTTCGCGGTGGTGGCGGGCGAGGTGCGCAGCCTCGCGCAGCGCAGCGCCCAGGCGGCGCGCGAGATCAAGGCGCTGATCGAATCGACGGTTTCGAGCGTGAGTTCGGGCTCGCAGCTCGTGCGCCACGCGGGCGCCACGATGGACGAGATCGTCGCGAATGTCTCGAACGTGACGACCATCATCTCCGAGGTGACGCACGCGGCCGACGAGCAGACGCGCGGCATCCAGGAGGTGAACCGCGCGGTGAGCCAGCTCGACGAGATGGTTCAGCAGAACGCGGCGCTCGTCGAGCAGTCGACGGCGGCGGCGGCGGCGTTGCGCGGTCAGGCAGCCAGTCTCGCCAATGCGGTGGGGCGGTTCAGGCTGGATTGATGCTGGAGAGGGCGATTCGCACCGCCCGATCGAAACCGGGCCCGTGAATCTCGAAACGCTGCCGGACACCGACGAGGTGCCGGCGTTGCCGGTAGTGACGGCGGACGAGGCGGGAGAAAAGCGGGTGTGAAGCAGAGGGCGTGAAGCAGCGGGGCGGTGCGGGCCGCCCCGCGGGATGCGTCAATCGCGGAAGTTGTTGAAGTCGAGCGGCGTATCGGTCACGTCCTTGCGCAGCAAGGCGATCACGCTTTGCAGGTCGTCGCGCTTGGCGCCCGTCACGCGCACCGCGTCGCCCTGAATGCTCGCCTGCACCTTGATCTTGCTGTCCTTGACGAGCTTCACGATTTTCTTCGCGAGGTCGCCCGACACGCCCTTCTTCACGGTGATGACCTGCTTGACCTTGTCGCCGCCGATCTTCTCGATCTTTCCGTAGTCGAGGAAGCGCACGTCCACATTGCGTTTGGCCATTTTCGAGACCAGCACGTCCTTCACCTGGCCGAGCTTGAAGTCGTCGTCGGCGAACGCGGTCAGTTCGCGCTCCTTCTGCTCGACGCGCGAATCCGAGCCCTTGAAGTCGAAGCGCGTGGAGATTTCCTTGTTGGATTGCTCCACGGCGTTCTTTACTTCGATCATGTTGGCTTCGCAGACGACGTCAAACGATGGCATTGCTTTCTCCCAAAAGTGCGAGCGGCGAACGGCGGCGCGACGGCGGCACAAAGCGCTGCGCAATCGATGCGCCCGCATGCCATGCCCGATTTCCGGCGGCGGTTCGCGCACTCGCTATAATCACGGACCGACGCCATTCTACCGGCGCCGTTGCGTTTGCCCAAGGCTGCCTGCGGCGCGGCCCGGCGTCCACTGGCTCCCCTGGCGGTTTGCCCGGCCTTTTTCCATCTGCTTTGCTGTCCGTGTTCCGTTCCTCTCCGATGCCCGTCCTCCAAACGTCCGTCGATTCGTCTCCCGTGTGGTTCGCCGCCGGCTATCCGCTGCGCGCGCACAACACGTTCGGCTTCGACGTGCGCGCGCGCTACGCGTGCCGGGTCGAGAGCGAGGCCGATCTTGCCGCCGCCGTGCGCGACCCGCGCGCGCAGGGCTTGCGCACGCTCGTGCTGGGCGGCGGCAGCAACGTCGTGCTCACGCGCGACTTCGACGGTCTCGTGCTGCTCATGGCGCTCGCCGGCAAGCGCGTCGCGCACGAGGACGGGCAGGCGTGGTACGTGGAGGCGGCCGCGGGTGAGAACTGGCACGAATTCGTGGCCTGGACGCTCGAAGCGGGCATGCCGGGCCTCGAGAACCTGGCGCTGATTCCGGGCACGGTGGGCGCGGCGCCCATCCAGAACATCGGCGCCTACGGGCTCGAGATGGCCGAGCGCTGCGTCGCGGTGCGCGCGATCGAAATGGCCACGGGCGCGCCTGTCGAATTCGATGCGCAAGCCTGCCGGTTCGGCTATCGCGACAGTTTCTTCAAGCGCGAAGGGCGCGAGCGTTTCGTCGTTACCTCGGTTGTCTTCCGTCTGCCGAAGGTGTGGCAGCCCAACGCGGGCTATGCCGATCTCGCGCGCGAACTCGCGCAGCGCAACGCCGGCGACTCGCCGCGCGCGCGCGCCGTGTTCGACGCGGTGGTGGCGGTGCGGCGCGCGAAACTGCCCGACCCGCTCGAACTCGGCAACGCGGGCAGTTTCTTCAAGAATCCCGTGATCGACGCGCCGCAGTTCGATTCGCTCGTCGCGCGCGAGCCGCAGATCGTTTCGTACCACCAGGCCGACGGGCGCGTGAAGCTCGCGGCGGGCTGGATGATCGACCGCTGCGGCTGGAAGGGCCGCGCGCTGCGCGCGGCGGCCGTGCACGAGCGTCAGGCGCTCGTGCTCGTCAATCGCGGCGGGGCGACCGGCGCGGACATCCTCGAACTCGCGCAGGCCATCCAGCGCGACGTGCTCGCGCGCTTCGGCGTGGCGCTGGAGCAGGAACCCGTCAGCCTCTAGGCACCAGGCTGCGAGCCGAGGCGCGCAGCCACGCCTGCGCCCTCACGACTCTCAAACCACCTTGTCCTGGGCCGCGAACACCGGCCCCTGCACGAAGCGCACGTCGTACTGCTGCAACTGCTCGAACTGCGCCGCATCCACCACGCGATTGAAGATGAGCGGAATGCGCAGCCGCGCCGCATAACTCACGAGCGGCTTCACCATCGAATCGCGCAGCGCCGAAGTCGCATCCATCTTCACGAAGTCGGGCCGCGCCATGTCCGACACCGAGAGAATCTGCCCGGCATTGGGCAGGTTGCCGGCCACCTTGAACCCATACCGCTGATAGCTCTTCGTGAGATAGCCGAGAAACGTGCGGTGCGCGACCGCAGCCGACGGCAGTTCGATCACGATGCGCCCGGGATTGAGCCCGAACGATACCAGCACGTTCGAAAAATGCCGTCCGTGGTCGTACTTCACGCTCTTCAGAAGCCGTTCGTGCACGCGCAGGAAGAGCAGGCCGTGCTGCTGGCCGCCCAGAAAGTTGATCGCATGAAGCGCGCGCACCATGCGGTCGAGCGCGACGAGTTCGGGATCGTCGAGCGCGTCGCCGAACGGGTCGCAAGGCGCGATCTGGCCGTCCTGTTCGCGCAGCGTCACCGCCTGATAGCCAAGCTCGTCGCCGAAGCGCGCGGCCGCCGCGATGTCGGCCGCGAGCGACTGGGCGCCGCTGTGCACGCTGATGTCGTAGATCGGCTCGTAGGCGCTCAATAGCTCGATGCCGCGCCGCTTCGCCACGGCTTCCTTGTCGTGCGCACCGCGGCCCATCGCGAGATGCTCGCCAAGAAACGGATGGTCGGCGGAGCGAGCGACGAGCTCGGGAATGGTCGGAGCGATCATGATGATGTGGCGGAGCGGGGATGAATGGCGCGAGCCCGGACTGAGGGCCGCATGACCCGATGGTAGCAGCCCGCAGCCGCGCCGGATGGTCTGATTGGTCATAACGTTATCGGCCGTGCGCGGCCGTTCTGGAGGCCATGGGTCGTGGGTCATGCGCCAGGGTATACACGTAATTTCACTAATCGTAATTCGTTTTACCATCCGTAAATCGCGTGGCGATATGTCACGGCCCGAGAACGTGGAGAGACAGCAATGAATGCACCCTTGCGCCACCCGACTGAAGTCCAGCACGGCTACATGAGCGGTTTCGCCAACGAATTCGCGACCGAGGCGCTGCCGGGCGCGCTGCCCGAGGCGCAGAACTCGCCGCAGCGCTGCGCCTACGGCCTCTATGCCGAGCAGCTTTCGGGCACGGCGTTCACCGCGCCGCGCTCGCACAACCGCCGCACCTGGTTCTATCGGATTCGTCCTGGTGCCGTGCATCAGCCGTTCACGCCGCTCGCGTCGAACATGAGCCGCAACGGCGCACCGCGCCTCGTCGCCGATTTCGGCGATGTGCCGCCCACGCCGCCCAACCAGTTGCGCTGGGACGCGTTGCCCATGCCGACCGAGCCCACGGATTTCATCGACGGCTGGGTGACGATGTCGGGCAACGGCTCGGCGGCCTCGATGAGCGGCTGTGCGATTCATCTGTACGCGGCGAACCGCCCGATGGTGGACCGCTTCTTCTTCAATACCGACGGCGAGCTGCTGGTCGTCCCGCAGCAGGGGCGTCTTTCGATCCGCACCGAGATGGGCCGGCTCGACGTCGAGCCGTTCGAGATCGTCGTGATTCCGCGCGGCGTGTGCTTCACGGTGGATCTGCCCGATGGCGAAGCGCGCGGCTACATCTGCGAGAACTTCGGCGCGCTGCTGCGCCTGCCCGACCTTGGCGTGATCGGCTCGAACGGGCTTGCGAATCCGCGCGATTTCCTCACGCCCGTCGCCGCCTATGAGGATCGCGAAGGCCAGTTCGAGCTCGTCACGAAGCTCAATGGCCAGCTCTGGCGTGCCGACATCGGCCACTCGCCGCTCGACGTGGTGGCGTGGCACGGCAACTACGCGCCCTACAAGTACGACCTGCGCCGCTTCAACACGATCGGCTCCATCAGCTACGACCACCCCGATCCGTCGATCTTCCTCGTGCTGCATTCGCCCACCGATACGCCGGGCGTCGATTCGATCGACTTCGTGATCTTCCCGCCGCGCTGGCTCGCGGCCGAGAACACGTTCCGTCCGCCCTGGTATCACCGCAACGTGGCGAGCGAGTTCATGGGCCTCGTGCACGGCGTGTACGACGCCAAGGCCGAAGGTTTCGTGCCGGGCGGCGCGAGCCTGCACAACTGCATGTCGGGCCACGGCCCCGACGCCGAGACCTTCGAGAAGGCCTCGAACGCCGACACGACGAAGCCGCACAAGGTCGGCGACACGATGGCGTTCATGTTCGAAACCCGCACGCTGATCCGCCCGACGCGCTACGCGCTCGAAACGAGCCAGTTGCAGGCGCATTACTACGAGTGCTGGCAAGGCCTCACGAAGTACTTCAATCCGGAGAAGCGATGAGCAGCACCATGACGGACGAACTCAAGGCGACGCTCGATTCCGCGCGCAAGAGCTGGATCGGGTCCGCGAACGACGCGCAGTGCGATTTCCCGATCCAGAACCTGCCGTTCGGCGTGTTTTCGAGCGATCGCGCAGGCGACCCGGGCTCCGCGAACGCGCGCGTGGGCGTGGCGATCGGCGACCTCGTGGCCGATCTGGCGGTGCTGCACGAAGCCGGGCTGCTGCGCCTGCCCGTCAACGCGCGGCAGGACGTGTTCGCGCGCCCGGCGCTGAACGATTTCATCGCGCTCGGCCGCGACGCGTGGCGCAGCGTGCGCGTGCAGCTTTCGTCGCTGTTCGCGCGCGAAACGGCCACGCTGCGCGACGACACGGCGCTGCGCGAACGCGCCTTCGTGAAGCTCGCCGATGCGAGGCTGCATCTGCCGGTGCAGATTCCCGGTTACACGGACTTCTACTCGTCGAAGGAACATGCGACGAACGTCGGATCGATGTTTCGTGATCCGAAGAATGCGCTGCTGCCGAACTGGTCCGAAATGCCGATCGGTTATAACGGCCGCGCTTCGTCGGTGGTGGTGAGCGGTACGCCGGTGCGCCGGCCGAATGGCCAGTTGAAGCTGCCCGACCAGGAGCGTCCGGTGTTCGGCGCGTGCCGCAAGCTCGATATCGAGCTGGAAACGGGTTTCGTCGTCGGGCGCGGCAATGCGCTCGGCGAGCCGATTGCGTGTGAGGACGCCGAGGATCACATTTTCGGCATGGTGCTGCTCAACGACTGGAGCGCGCGCGACATCCAGCAGTGGGAATACGTGCCGCTCGGGCCGTTCAACGCGAAGACCTTCGCCACGACGATTTCGCCGTGGGTCGTGACGCTCGACGCGCTGGAGCCGTTCCGCGTCGCCCAGCCCGCGCAGGAGCCGCAGCCGCTCGAATACCTGCGTCACGAGGGCCATCACGCGTTCGACGTTGCGCTCGAGGTGCGGCTGCGTCCCGAAGGCGCACAAGAGGCGACGACCATCGCGCGCACGAATTTCCGCCACATGTACTGGTCGATGGCGCAGCAGCTCGCGCATCACACCGTGGCGGGCTGCAATACGCGCGTGGGCGACCTGATGGGCTCGGGCACGATCTCGGGTCCGACGCCTGACTCGTTCGGCAGCCTGCTCGAACTCACGTGGAACGCGAAGCATCCGCTCGAACTGAAGAGCGGCGGCACGCGCGGCTTCATCGAAGACGGTGACGAACTCGCCCTGGCGGGCTGGTGCCAGGGCGATGGCTATCGCGTGGGCTTCGGCACGTGTGTCGGCAAGATCCTGCCGGCGCTGAAGTAGCAGTACTTCCAGGCGCGAAACAGAGCGGCCGATGCGCTTCGAACGCGCATCGGCTGTTTTTCGCCGGCGATGCGCCGCTATGCGCGCGCTCGCGCGAGCCCGTGCGAGCGCTCCCAGCGCAGCGCGCCGAGAAACACGAGCGCGCTCGCGAACAGCACCCACAGCATCGCGTCGCGCCCGGCGTGCTCCATCAACGCGCCCGTGATAATCGGGCCGCCGAAGCTCGCGGCGCTCCACGAGGCGCTCACGAGCGCGCTCGCGGACACGAGCGCGACGCCCTGGAAACGCTCGCCGCACGCGACGATCGCCAGCGTATAGATCGAGCCCGCCGCCGCGCCCAGCACGAAGAGAAGCGGCCAGCGCAGCCACGGCATATCGACGGCCAGCGGCAGAAGCGGCAGCAGCACCGCGACGGTTATGCCCATGAGCGCGTGCACGCGCTCGCGGCCGAGCCGGTCGGCGAGCCAGCCGATGGGGAACTGCATGGTCGTGTCGCCGAGCAGCACGGCCGAGGCGAACAGCACGGCCACTTCGCTGTCGATGCCGTGGCCCATGGCGAAGAGCGGCAGCAACGAAAGCGCGAGCGTGTCGAACAGCGCGAAAAACCCGGTGGCGACGACGAGCGCCGGCATTTTCGGCAGCACGTGGCGCCAACTGCCGTGCGGCTCGTGCAGGTCGGTTTGCTGCGGATTCGAGCGGATCGCGGCGAGCATCGGCAACGCGACGAGAAAGATCGCGCCGCAGATCGCGAAGCGCCACGCCGTATGGCCGGCGATCTGGCTCACGAGCACCGGGCCCGACATCTGGAACAGCGTGAACGTGGTCGCGTAGATGCCGACCACGCGGCCGCGGTTCGAGTCGTCGGCGAGTTCGTTGACCCACGCTTCGCCGATCGTGAAGAGCAGCATGAGCGCCGCGCCGCACAGCATGCGCAGCAGCGCCCAGAGCCACAGGTTGGCGCTCGTCTGCATCAGCGCGGTCGCGATGGCCACGGTCAGCACCGAGCCCACGATCACCTGGCGCGAGCCGAAGCGCGTGGAAATCCATGCCGTGAGCGGCACGACGGCGAGGCCGCCGAGCGCTTGCGCAGCCGTGAGCAGGCCGACGATGGCGGTGCCGTAGCCGGCGTCGGTGAGGGCGAGGGCGGTGAGCGGGAGTGTTGCGCCAGAACCGAGGCCGACCACGGCCACGCTCAGGATCAGCGCGAGGAAGTCGCGGGTGAGGACGGTTTTCATCGGGCGCAATGCTACTACGGGCCCGCGAAAAACGTGGCGCCGCCGCGCTTCGCGTCGAGTTGGCGTCTCCCGAGGCGCCGCGGCGGCGCCTCGGTGTCAGTGCGATGCAGGCGCTTTCGGGCCTGCATCGATTCGCGTCACGCGCAGGATGTCGGCCCCGCCACCGATACGCGCCGTCGCGCGCGCCGGTCGATCTGCGCCGACACGAGCGTGAGCGCGAGCGCCGCGAAGGCCGTCGCCACGCCCACCCAAGGCAGCGCCGTGAGCGGCGCGCCCGCGCTGATCGCCACGCCGCCAATCCACGCGCCGCCCGCGTTGCCGAGATTGAACGCGCCCTGGTTGAGCGTGGAGGCGAGGTTGGGCGCGTGGCTCGCGCGGTCGACGATCAGTATCTGCAACGGCGGCACGATCGCGAACGCGAGAATGCCCCAGACGAAGATCGTCGCCATGGCCGCGATCGGGTCGTGCATCGTCAGCGAGAACGCGGCGAGCACCACGGCGATCGAGGCGAGGAACGTGAGCAGCGAGCGCATGAGCTTCCAGTCGGCGAGCTTGCCGCCCAGCGTGCTGCCCACGGTGAGCCCGAGGCCGAACAACAGCAGCACGAACGTGACTTCGTGCGGCGAGAAGCCGGTCACGTCTTCGAGAATCGGCGTGATATAGGTGAACACCGCGAAAAGACTCGCCGAGGCCAGCACGCTCATGCCGAGCACCATGAGCACCTGCGGATTCTTCAGCACGCCGAACTCATGCACGAGGCTCGCCTTCTGCATCTCGATCTTTGCGGGCAGGCACACCTGCAGCGCCGCAGCCGCCAGGATGCCGATGCCCGTGACGGCCCAGAAGGTCGTGCGCCAGCCGGCGATCTGGCCGAGCGCGGTGCCGAGCGGCACGCCCAGCACGTTGGCGAGCGTGAGGCCCGTGAACATCAGCGCGATGGCCTGCGCGCGCCGGTTCGGCGCGACGAGCCCGGCCGCGACGACCGAGCCGATGCCGAAGAACGCGCCATGGCAGAACGCCGTGACGATGCGCGCGGCCATGAGGATCGAGTAGTTCGGCGCGAGCGCGCACAGCAGGTTGCCGACGATGAAGATGCCGATCAGCCGCATGAGCGCCTGCTTGCGCGGCACGTTGGCGATGGCGATGGCGACGATGGGCGCGCCGATCGTCACGCCGAGCGCGTAGGCCGAGACCAGCATGCCCGCCGCCGGAATCGAGACGCTCAGGTCGCGCGCGACGTCGGGCAGCAGACCCATGATCACGAATTCGGTGGTACCGATACCAAACGCGGCGACGGCAAGGGCGAGAAGGGGCAGGGGCATGGCGTGTGGCTGGCGCAGGAGGGCGACCGGTGCACGCACGCGGTCATTGTTATTAAGTCTTAAGTCAACGCGGAATTGTACTGAAACCTGACGCAACGCATGCGGCACGCTTTTCGTGCGCTGCCGGAAAGCAACAGTTTCGCGTACGCCGCGTCGCTCTTTGGCCAATGTTGAATGCCCTCGCGAATTTCGACGCGAGCAACCTGACTTGATGCCGAGGCTTTGCCAGCTCGCGCGCCCGGCCATCGTCGGGCGCGATAAGGCCGTGCGCGACCGTCGATCCGTAGTAGTTCGAAGGGCCCGTGTAGCCGAGCGCGACCTCGAAGTACGCGCGGCTGCGCACGAAGTCCTCGCCGTCGATGAGGGCGGCGGCGCGGATCAATTTCAATGGGGCGGATCGTGCGCGCGTGCCGCGAGTTCGTTGCGAGCGCGCCGGCTTGACAGCCGGCTGGTACGCGCGTTTCGCCCGGCTGACTAACCGTTGAAGGATTTCAAGGGTCCAACGGTTCGCCATGACGGCCCTCGCCTGCCGCGAAGCGCGCGGCGTGCGCGAGCCCTTCGTCGAACACCGCGCGATAGCCGAGCGCCCCTTCGCGGCGCAGCGCATCGGCGATATCGGGCAGCACGCTGTTTTCCAGTGCGGAGCGGCGGTCCGCGAGCAGCGCGGCCTGCGGCAGCGCGGCCAGTTGTGCGGCGAGCGCTTCGGCCGCCTCGCGCGCCTTGCCCCTGCCGACCACGCGATTCGCGAGGCCGAATGCGAGCGCTTCCTGCGCATCGACAGCGCGCCCCGTGAGAATCAGATCGAGCGCGCGCGACAGACCGATCAGCCGCGGCAGGCGAATCGTGCCGCCGTCGATGAGCGGTACGCCCACGCGCCGGCAGAACACGCCGAGCACCGCATCTTCCTCGACCACGCGCATATCGCAGAGCAAAGCCAGTTCGAGCCCGCCCGCAACGGCATGGCCCGACACCGCCGCGATCATGGGCTTGCCGGGCGTCATGCGCGTGGGACCGAGCGGACCTGGGCCGCTGCCGTCGGCGTGGATCTCGTTGCGCCGTTCGGGGTCGGCGAGCGCCGCGAGGTCCGCGCCCGCGCAGAACGTCCCGCCCGCGCCGTACAGCACGCCCGCGAGCCATGCGGAATGGCTTTCGAAGCGCGTAAAGGCTGCAACGAGCGCATTCGCCGTGGGCCTGTCGATGGCATTGCGCCGTGCCGGCCGGTCGAGCACGATAGTTGCTACATGTTCTTGCGCTTCGATGCGCACGTGCTCGCCAAAGATTTCGATGGTCATGTGCGTCTCCTCGATGCGGCCTGCATTCGTCATAAAAATTTCATGGTCCGTCCGTAGCTTAGGCCGGTTTCAATTTCGTGAATCGCGTTTCCACCCCCGCACGCATGCAATCGATGTCCATGTCCAGCCTCAAATCCGTTTGGGATTCCTCGCCGTCTCCTGCCTCTGGACCCTTGTGGACCATTCCGTTGACCGGTCACGACACCTACGATCACGTGCGCCTGAAGCGCGTATTCACCACCGACGGCACGCGCCATGAAGTCGTGATCGTCGATCTGCACAAGCTGCTTGTCTGTGCCGACCGCGACGACACCGATTACGTGCTCAAGCCCGTCGACGACTGGCATAGCGGCAAGGTGCGCGGCATTCGCGAATTTCTCGACCCCGACAACGAGCGCGTGCCGCAAATGCCCTACGTGACGATTTGCAAACGTCGCGCGGCGGGGCTCGCAGGGTGGCTCGGTCTCGCGCACGAAGGCGTGGTTGCGTTTCGCAACGGCCAGCATCGCGCACGCTACCTCGCCTGGGCGGGAGCGTCGTGGCTGCCGGTGGAAGTACACGAACGCGAAGCGGTGCTGCTGCGCGAGCTATGCGGCGCCGCAGACATGGGCGTGTTCGGCTCGCTCGACGGCGGCGTGCCCCGGTTCTGATGCGCGTACCGCACCTTCGCTAGCCGTCGGGCGCTTGCCGTGCGGCTGCGGCGCGGCCGCGGTTCAACTCCCGCTCATCGCGCGCAGGGCGGCGCTGCCCGTGACGACGTTCAGCGGCCGGATGGACGCGCTGGCCGACGGCGACGTCGGATTCGCCGCGGCGCGTGCGTCGCCCGCATTTTCGAAATGCACCACCGTGTAGTCGACGAAGCAGCGCGTCTTTGCGGGCAGATACCGGCGGCTCGGATAGACGATCGACATGCGCGCATCGGGATCGTCGATCTCATAGTCGGGCAGGAGCCTGCGCAACGTGCCGGCGGCGAAGTCGTCGGCCACGAGCGATGCGGGCACGATCGCCACGCCCATGCCGGCCAGCGCCGCGAGCCGCACCATCAGCATGTTGTTGACGGCGTAGCCCGGTTGCAGCGTGACGTGTTGCGCGCGCTCGCCGGGCCGTGCGAACTGCCACGTCGCGCTGCGTGCCTCGGGCGGCAGCGCGACCGCCGCATAGTGCGCGAGCTGCGCGGGCGTGTGCGGCTCGCCATGCTCGGCGAGCCATCCGGGTGAGGCGCAGGGCACGAAGGTCGTGGTGCCGAGCGCGTGCGCCACGAACTCGCCGTTGCGCGCGGGCACGGCGCCGACGATACCCACGTCGAAGCCGTCTTCCACGAAATCGACGTGCCGCTCGGCAAGCGTGAGGCGCACGCTCACGCGTGGATAAAGGCGCCGGTAGCCGTCGATGAGCGGCGTGAGCGAGGCGGGCGACAGCGCGCCCGTGGCCACCACGCGCAGCGTGCCGCTCGGCTCGCTTTCCGTATGCGTGACGCTGCTCTCCAGATGATCGAGTTCTTCGAGCACGCAGCGGCAGCCTTCCAGATAACGCAGGCCCGCCTCGGTGAGCGCGAGATTACGCGTGGTGCGGTTGATGAGACGCGTGTTCAGGTGGGCCTCGAGCATCGCAACCGAGCGCGTGACGAGTGCGTTGGACACGTCGAGTTGCTGTGCCGCGCGACGAAAGCTCTGTGTTTCCGCAACCCTGACGAAGACGCGCATGGCGTGTATCTGGTTCATGTCTAACCCCGCATGCTCAATGCATGGACCGGTTGAGGGACACTGCAACTGCCGAAGACGAGAGAAACGAAGTGAAATGCGCAGCGAATCACGGCGTCGATAATCTGACAAAAATAATATTGACGGTGGTTGACAATTACAATGCCTATCTTGTCGGGAGGCAGCATTTCTCTTTTGTAAAATATTCAATACTCATCCGGCATGAGAATTGAATGACGAAATATTGCGCTGCCTTTTTTGCATTCAAACCGGTGTATCACGGATTGCGGAAATCGAATCCGTTGCGTGTCTCAGGGTTTGTCATGAACCGCGCCCGTTTTCAGCAGGTTGCGAGTCGCCGCGGTCTGCGAATCCGTCGGGACTGCATACGTCGCGCATGAGCGCGCATGGTGATTTTGTTGCTGCACGAAAGCAATGCTGCGAATTGGATGAATAAAGAAGCGCATTGGCCGTGCATGTTTTTTAATGTGCATTCGGGCTCATTTTCGAGCCGGTTTCCGATCTGACTAAAACGTAAATCGTCAGACCAGAATGATCGTCGAATTGCTGAAGTCGCAACCCGCAATTGCCCTGTTCGCGAGCATGGCGCCCGACCTGGGAACCCGACCTGAGTACATCGCTTTCCCGCTCTTCATCCGCTGCGGCGCTATTACGCGGCGACCAGCGAAAGCCTCGTTCCGAACGCGTCAGGAAGGGAAGTCGGGGGAGGCCGCATCCCGGCGCTCGAAGTCCGGGCCGCATCCGGCGGGGTATGCCGGGTGCGGTTTTTTATTCGGCCGTTTGCGTGGAGGCCGTGCTTGCGCTTTGCGCCGCATGCGAGCGCACGCTCTTGCGATGGAGCGAAACGGACAGCGCCACGGCGGCGGCGGCCGCGATCGCCGCGAACAGAAACACCGATCCATACCCGAACAGATTCGCGACGTAGCCCGCGAGCGGGCCGGTAATGCCGAGCGAGAGATCGAGGAACACCGAGTAGGCCGAGAGCGCCGCGCCGCGGCTTGCGGGCGGCACGAGGCCGACCGCCTCGACGCCGAGCGCCGGGAACACGAGCGCGAAGCCGAACCCCGTGAGCGCCGCGCCCGCGAGCGCGACTTGCGGCGTCGGGGCGAGCCACAGCAGCAGCAGGCCCGCGCACTCGAACGAGAACGAAACGATGGCCACGCGAAAGCCGCCGAAGCGCTTGATGGTGTTCGCGAACAGCAGCCGCGCGCCGATGAACATCAGGCCGAACAGCGTGAGCGTGAAGGCCGCGTTGGGCCAGTGGCGCGCCGCGTAGAACAGCGTGATGAACGTGGCGATGGAGCCGAAGCCCGCCGAGCCTAGCGCGAGGCCGAGACCGTGCGGCAGCACGCGCATGAACACGCTGCGGTACGACATGCGCTCGCCGTGCACGACCGGCACCGGCGCGATCGGGCGCGCGAGCCAGAATCCGAGCGCGGCCAGCGCGAT
Organism: Paraburkholderia lycopersici; assembly: GCF_900096975.1. GTDB lineage: Bacteria > Pseudomonadota > Gammaproteobacteria > Burkholderiales > Burkholderiaceae > Paraburkholderia > Paraburkholderia lycopersici. The sequence goes on along the minus strand of NZ_FMYQ01000001.1, from coordinate 72,822 downwards.
CACCGAAACGCCCAGCATCCAGAAGCCGAGGTAATGCGCCATCTCCACGCCGAGCGGCGCGCCGATCGCGAGCGCGCCGTAAGTGGCGATGCCGTTCCACGAGATCACCTTGGCGTTGTGCGAGGTGCCCACGCGGCCGATGCCCCAGAGAATCGCGCCCGTGCCGCACAGGCTTTCGCCGCAGCCGAGCAGGAGGCGGCTCACCACCAGCAGCGAGAGCGAGAGGCCAGGCCAGTGATCGACGAGCGTGCCGAGCAGCAGCAGCACGCCGCTCGCGCCGCAGATCGTCAAGCCGATGGTCACGGTTTTCTTGGGGCCGAGCGTGTCCGCCGAACGCCCCGCGAGCGCGCGCGAACAGAGCGTGGCGATGTATTGCACGCTGATCGCCGCGCCCGCGACCACGGTGCTGAAACCGAGGTCGTTGTGCACGTACCCCGGCAGCACGGCGAGCGGAACGCCGATCGTCAGATAGCAGAGGAAGGTGAAAAAGACGACCGGAATGATCTGCAGGGTCGTCGATGCGGCGTTGCGCGGAGGCGCCAAGTCAGCGGACATGGGGAAAACGCGGATGGATGACGGCGGAAAAGGCGCAATTGTCCCATGGAACCGGTTCTTACGCAGAAACTGAAAAGCAGTTCCGATGAGTGGACGCGCTGCTTTTCGCGCTCGGGCCGGGGCTGGTGGCGACATGCCATCAACGCGGGAAATCGCGGCAATTGCTGGATATTGGGGGCATTTGCATGGCGAACCGCGATTCCGCGCGAACGTCCGTGCTGCGTCGTCCGCCTTTTAACCTGCGAATCGCCATACGGAGATGTCGCAATCTCACGGATAGCGAATGGAATCGCGCGATCGAGACATCCCGACATAAGCGCGGCCGCACCGCAGCACGCCGATCTATCGATCTGGCGATATATCCCCCATGCTCCTGCGCCTATGGGTTGCCAATATTGGCGGTGATAGCTTTCAAACCGTCCACCCGAGCGCGGCACACGCCTTTCGCGAGCCGCATCCACGACGAGCCAGACATCATGAGCCAGCCGATCCGCTTTTACCATCGCAACGCGATCCGCGAAGTCAGCGACGCGGGCGTGACCCGCACCGTCCTCCAGTACCTGCGCGAAGACGCGCGCTGCACCGGCACCAAGGAAGGCTGCGCCGAAGGCGACTGCGGCGCCTGCACGGTCGTGGTGGGCGAGCGCACCGAGGCGGGCGGCGTGAGCTTCAAGGCCGTCAATGCCTGCATCCAGTTCCTGCCGACGCTCGACGGCAAGGCGCTCTTCACCGTCGAAGACCTGCGCCAGCCCGACGGCTCGCTGCACCCCGTGCAGCAAGCCATGGTCGATTGCCACGGCTCGCAATGCGGCTTCTGCACGCCCGGTTTCGTCATGTCGATGTGGGCGCTTTACGAGAAGCACGGCCACGAGCATGCCGGGCGAGCTTGCGCGGGGAAGGGCGTCCGCAGCGTGCCGTCGCGCGACGAAATCGCCAACGCGCTCACGGGGAACCTGTGCCGCTGCACGGGCTACCGGCCGATCCTCGACGCCGCCGGGCAGATGTTCAAGGCCGACGCGCCGAAGCAGCCCATCGACGTACACGCGCTCGCGCAAACGCTCGCCACGCTCGAGCGCAAGGACACCTTCCACTACGAGTATCGCGGCCAGCGTTACGACGCGCCGCGCACCGTCGAGGCGCTCGCCGCGATCAAGGCCGCGCGCCCGGACACGCGCATTCTCGCGGGCAGCACCGACATCGGCCTGTGGGTCACCAAGCAGATGCGCGAGCCTGGCGACATCGTCTACGTGGGCCAGATCGACGCAATGCGCAATATCGACGTGAGCGACGCATGGATCGCGATCGGCGCGGCCGTTACGGTCGAGCGCGCGTATGCCGAACTCGCGAAGCACTACCCGGAACTCGAAGAGATGTGGCGGCGCTTCGCCTCGCTGCCCATCCGCAACGCGGGCACGATAGGCGGCAACGTGGCGAACGGCTCGCCCATCGGCGACTCGATGCCGGGGCTGATCGCGCTCGGCGCGCGCGTGGTGCTGCGCGGCGGCGAGACCGAGCGCGAGATGCCGCTCGAAGACCTCTACCTCGCGTACCAGAAGAAGGACATGGCCGAGCACGAATTCGTGCTCGCGCTCAAGGTGCCCACGCGCGTGGGCACGCGCGCGAATCTGCGTTTTCGCACGTACAAGATTTCGAAGCGCTTCGACTCGGACATCTCGGCCGTGTGCGCCGCCTTCGCCTATATCGCCGACGGCGACGTGATTCGCGAGCCGCGCATCGCGTTCGGCGGCATGGCCGCCACGCCGAAGCGCGCGACCCACGCCGAAGGCGTGCTCGCCGACGCGCAATGGCACGAAGCCACGGCGCAGGCGGCGATGATCGCGCTCGGCAACGACTACGCGCCGCTATCCGACATGCGTGCGACGAGCGACTACCGCCTCGAAGCCGCGAAGAACACGCTGTACCGTTTCTGGCTCGAAACGCGTGCGCACAATCCGCTCGCGCCGCAGGCGCTCAACGTGCGCAACGTGGCCGCGGAAACCGCTTGAGACAGTCGGGAAACGGAAGAGACATACGGAGAACGAAGCAATGAACCAGCAAGCCGAACCGTTCCTCGACGAACTGAAGGCGCGCGAGCCCTTTGCGCAGGTGCATGTATCGCGTCCGCACGAATCGGCGCATCTGCACGTGAGCGGACGCGCCACCTACACCGACGACATTCCCGTCGTGGCGGGCACGCTGCACGCGGCGCTCGGGCTTTCGCAGAAGGCGCACGCGCGCATCGTCGCGATGGATCTCGCGAAGGTGCGCGCCACGCCGGGCGTCGTGGCCGTGCTCACCGCCGGGGACATTCCGGGCGTGAACGACTGCGGTCCGATCATCCACGACGATCCGGTGCTCGCCGACGGCCTCGTGCAGTATGTGGGCCAGCCCATGTTCATCGTGGTGGCGACTTCGCATGACGCGGCGCGTCTTGCCGCGCGCCGCGCCGACGTGCAGTACGAGGAACTGCCCGCCGTGCTCACGGCGCAGCAGGCGCGCGCCGCCCGGCAGTCGGTGCTGCCGCCCATGAAGCTCGCGCGCGGCGAGGCGTCCACGCGCGCCGCGCGCGCGCCGTATCGTCATGAGGGCGAGATGACGCTGGGGGGCCAGGAGCAGTTCTACCTGGAAGGCCAGATCGCCTACGCGGTACCGAAGGACGACGACGGCATGCACGTGTGGTGCTCCACGCAGCACCCGAGCGAAATGCAGCACCTCGTCGCGCACGTGCTCGGCGTCGCTTCGCACAACGTGCTCGTCGAATGCCGGCGCATGGGCGGCGGCTTCGGCGGCAAGGAATCGCAGTCGGGGCTCTTTGCGTGCTGCGCCGCGCTCGCCGCATGGAAGCTCCTGTGCCCCGTGAAGCTGCGCCCCGACCGCGACGACGACATGATGGTCACCGGCAAGCGCCACGACTTCCATTACACATATGAAGTGGGCTACGACGACGACGGCACGATCGAAGGCGTCTCGGTCGACATGACCTCGCGCTGCGGCTTTTCCGCGGACCTCTCGGGGCCGGTGATGACGCGCGCCGTCTGCCACTTCGACAACGCGTACTGGCTGCCCGATGTTTCGATCTCCGGCTTCTGCGGCAAGACCAACACGCAGTCGAACACGGCGTTTCGCGGCTTCGGCGGCCCGCAGGGCGCGTTCGCGATCGAGTACATCATGGACGACGTGGCGCGCTCGCTCGGCCTCGATTCGCTAGACGTGCGCCGTCGCAATCTCTATGGCAAGACGCACAACAACGAGACGCCCTACGGCCAGATGATCGAGGACAACGTCATTCACGAGCTGATCGACGAGCTCGTGGAGACGAGCGGCTACCGCGCGCGGCGCGCCGCGATCCGCGAATTCAATTCGAAGAACGAAGTACTCAGAAAGGGCATTGCGCTCACGCCGGTCAAGTTCGGCATTGCGTTCAACGTCACGCATTTCAACCAGGCGGGCGCGCTCGTCCACATCTATACCGATGGCTCGGTGCTCGTGAACCACGGCGGCACCGAGATGGGCCAGGGCCTCAACACGAAGGTCGCGCAAGTCGTGGCGCACGAGCTCGGCATCGACTTCGGCCGCGTGCGCGTGACGGCCACCGACACGAGCAAGGTCGCGAACACCTCGGCCACGGCGGCATCGACCGGCAGCGACCTGAACGGCAAGGCCGCGCAGGACGCCGCGCGCCAGCTGCGCGAGCGCCTCGCGGCGCTTGCCGCGACCGTGTACGGCAAGGGCGAAGTCAACGCCGCCGGGGTGCGTTTTGCCAACGACTGCGTGATCGTGGGCGAAGAGATCGTGCCGTTCGGGACGCTGGTCACCCAGGCCTATCTCGCGCGCGTGCAACTCTGGTCGGACGGTTTCTACGCCACGCCCAAGCTGTACTGGGATCAGGCCACGCTGCGGGGCCGCCCGTTCTACTACTACTCGTATGGCGCGGCGGTGTCGGAAGTCGTGATCGACACGCTCACGGGCGAAATGCGCGTGCTGCGCGCCGACGCACTGCACGACGTGGGCGCCTCGCTGAATCCCGCGCTCGACGTGGGACAGGTCGAAGGCGGCTTCATTCAGGGCATGGGCTGGCTCACGACGGAAGAACTCTGGTGGAAGCCGGACGGCAAGCTCATGACGCATGCGCCCTCCACCTACAAGATCCCGACCGTCAACGACACGCCCGCCGAATTCAACGTGCGCCTCTTCAGGAACCGCAACGTGGAGGACAGCATCCATCGCTCGAAGGCCGTGGGCGAGCCGCCGCTCTTGCTGCCGTTTTCGGTGTTTTTCGCGATTCGCGACGCCGTGGCGAGCGTGGCCGACTATCGCTTCAATCCGCCGATGAACGCGCCGGCCACCGCCGAGGAAATCCTGAAGGGTGTGCGCGCGGTGCGGGCGATGGCGCGCGCGGGGAGCGCGAAATGAATCGGCATCCGAATCATTGCGTGCGCCTCGACGAAACCGGGCGCGTCGTCGTCGGGCGGCGCGGCACACCGGTTCCGCACTACGGGCCCATGCACATCGTGCTGTTCGGCGCGGGCCACGTGGGCCACGCGCTCGTCACGCTGCTCGGCATGCTGCCGTGCGTCGTGCAGTGGGTGGACGAGCGCGACGAGCTGTTCCCCGACGAGGTGCCCGCCAACGTCCAGATCGAGGCGACGGACACGCCAGCCGCGATCGTCGACGCTGCGCCTGCGGGCGCATATTTCATCGTAATGACGCACAATCACGCGCTCGATTTCGCGCTGACCGGGCGCATCATGCGCCGGCGCGATTTCGCGTGGTTCGGGCTGATCGGCTCGAAAACGAAGCGTGCGAAGTTCGAGCGGCAGCTCGTGGAGCGCGGCGTGGCAAAGGAGCGTCTTGCGGAGATGACTTGCCCGATCGGCGTGGCGGGCATCGTCGACAAGGCGCCTTCGTCGATCGCGGTGGCGGTGGCCGCGCAGTTGATGCAACTGCGCGTGCCGCAGGCCGTGAGCGTGGAAACCGCCGCGCCGGCGCAGGCTTGAGGATCGATTCAGGGCAACGAAACGGGCGCCGAGGTGAACTGAGCGCCCGTTTCGTTGGAGCGTGATCTGACTCAGTGGCCTGCTGCGCCCCCGTAGGCGGTTCACGCCGCTTCGACCGGCGGCACCGCTGTTTTATGCCCGCCCGCGCCTGCGGCCTTCTTCGCCCGGGTCCCGGTGCCCGAACGTTTCGTACCGTGTTCGGCAGTCAGCGTTTGCGACACCTCGTCGATCAACGTGCGCAGCCAGCTCACATCGCTGGGCCGGTCAGGCTGCGGATGCCACATCTGATAGCAGCGAATCCGCGGAAACGCGAACGGCGTCTCCACGACGGCAATCGGCAGCAGCTTCGCGTAATGCTGCGCGAAGCGCTGCGTCGTCGTGAAGATCAAATCCGATTGCAGCAAGACCTGAGGCACGAGCCCGAAATAAGGTAGCGTCGCGACGATACGGCGCTCGGCGTGCGCCTTCGCGAAGCCGATATCGATCGCGTTCGCGTGTGCGCCCGTATAGGGCGTGGGCGCGAGATGCGGCGCCGCGAGGTACGCCTCGCGCGTGAGTTCGCGGCGCGCGAGTGGATGATCCGCGCGCATCATGCAGACGACCTTGTCGGAGAACAGGTCGCTGCGCGCGAAACGCGCCTCGGGCTTCGGCCAGTTGCCGATCACGATGTCGAGTTCGCCCGCGTCCAGCGCGCCGTGGTGGTCGAGCGTGGGCGAGAGCGAGAGGATTTCGAGCCGCGCCGCCGGCGCCGTCTCGCGAAAGCGCGCGATGAGCGTCGGCATGAAGAAGTCGTTGAGGTAGTCGGGGGCGGCGAGGCGGAACGTGCGTTTCGAGCGCGCCGGGTCGAAGTCGCCGTGCGGCGTGGCCACGAATTCGACCTCGCGCAGAACGCGCTGCGCATGTTGCAGCAGCGACTCGCCATACTCGGTCGGCACCATGCCGGCCTTGCCGCGCACGAGGACCGGGTCGCCCAGGATCTCGCGCAGCCGCCGCAGCGCCGTGCTGATGGCGGGCTGGGTCTGGTTCAGGCGCAGCGCGGCCTGCGTGACGCTGCGCTCGACCAGCAGCGTGCGCAGCACGCGCACCAGCCAGATGTCGAGGGTGAGGGCGTTGTGGTCGTCCATGGGCGTGGCGGGCAAAGGCGCGTACGCGCGGGGCGCGCACGGACTCAGCCATAACCATAAGCCGCCGCGCGCGCCGCCGCCATAGGGTGCGCGGTATGGCGGGGATCAGGGGTGCGCTTCGCGGGCCTGCCTGTCGCCGCCCCGTTGCCGCCCCGTCACTCCGTGACGGGCTTTGCGAGCCCCGAAGGCAGCGAGCTGATGCGCCTCACTTCGCGCGAGTCGAGCCAGTTCGGGCTACGCGCGCAGTAGAGCACCATCGGCAGGGCGTCCTCGCCCCAGAAGAGCTGCCTGTTCATCCAGAACGTCGGCACGCCGAACACGCCCATCGCGATGGCGTCGTTGGTGTTGCGGCGCAACTGCGCGCGCACGGCTTCTTCTTCGATCAGCGACTCGCCGTGCGGAATGCCCACGCGCTCGCAAAGCTGCTCGAAGCCTTCCTCGCTCGACGGGTCGCGCCCCTCGCGCCAGATGAAGCGGAAAATCTCGCGCACGCACGCGAAGTCGCCGCCGGCCGCGATGGCGAGCAGCATCGGCTTGATCGAGTCGAACGGATGCGCGGGCGGCATCTTGAAGGGAATACCGAGCTGTTCCGCACGAAAAAGCGCATGACGGTAGGTGAAGACCCGCTTGGCCGGAATCTGGGCGCTGAGCGGCTGACCCCAGTGGCGATACAGCTCGGCGAGCAGCACGGGCGTCGGGACGAAGTCGAAGCCGGGCCACTTCTCGTGCTGTTCCAGCAACAGATACGAGAACGGCGACACGAAGTCGTAGAACCAGGCCGGCTGGTTGGCGTCGATGCCGTCGATCATGCTGTTCCTCCGCGTTTCTCGCTTTATGCGGGCCGTTCTTCGAGCGGCCCGTCTTCAGGTTCAAATTGCTTGCTGCGGCGCTAGTGCGTGCGCTCGCCGGTGTTGGTGCTGCCGTTTTCATCCGCGTGGGGCGCTTCCCCGCCCGTGGCCCCCGCCGCCCCCGCGTCTTCGCTTGCGCTGTCGGGCGCGGCTGCCTCTTCGGCATCCTGCCCGCTCGGCGCTTCACGCGCCAGCGCGAGCCGCTCGCGCACGAAGCCGATGTGCTCGCGCAGCACGTAGAACTGGTCCGCGTAGGCGAGCGGCATTTTCATGCCGTTCACCGATTCCTCGATCGCGTCGAGCTGGCGCACGAGCGCGCGGCGCTCGGCCGGCGAGTTGTCGGCCAGCGCGGCGCGCTCGAGGGAAATGAGCGAGCCATACCAGCGGTAGATGCGCGATTTTACCCGCCAGGCGTAAAGCGACGGAACGATCCGCAGACCTGGAATCAGCACGACGATGATCGGCACGAGCAGCACGACGAGCCGGTCGGCGAGGCTCGCGACCCAGAAGGGCAGTACGCGGTAGAGGAAGCTCTTGCCCGACTTGTAGTAGCGCGCGGCGTCGTCGCTGATCGGGAAGTCCTGGGCGCGCGGCGCCGGGAACTCGCCCGCGCGCTGCAGGAGCGACGAGCGGCCGTGCACTTCCTTGGCCGCTTCGATCAGCAGGTCGGAGAGCGCCGGATGCAGCGAGTCGCGCGCGACCAGCTCGACCGTGGGCGCGATGAAGTGCAGCGGCGCGGCGGGCAGGTTGCGCCCGAAGTCGAACGCGCCCATCGGGATCGTGATGGCCGTGAGGTACGGAAAGCGGCGCGCGTAGGCGTCGGCCTGGACGAAGTCGAAGAAGCGTATGCCCGGCATGCGCATGAGGCGCCCCATCACGGGCGGCTGCGCGGAGTCGCCCGCGAGAATGGCGACGTCGATCTTGCCTTCCACGAGTGCGCGCGCGGCGTCGTCGCCGGAGAGCGGCAGCAGCTTCGTCGGGCCGCCCGGCTCGATGCCGTTCGCCTTGAGCAGCGTGAGCGCCAGTTCGCGCGTGCCGCTGCCCTCGGCGCCGATGGCGACGCGCTGGCCTTCGAACTGCGAAAGCCGCGTGGCGACGGGGCCGTGATAGAACACGACGAGCGGCACATAGGCCACGCTGCCGAGCGAAACGAGGCCGCCGGGCACCTTGCTCGCGAGGCCGTCCTGCACGAACGCCACGTCGACGTGCGCGTCCGGGTCGGCGAGGCGATGCAGGTTCTGCGCCGAACCCTCCGATTCGAGCACGGTCAGCGTAATGTTGTTGCGCGCGAGGATGGCCTTGTACTGCTGCGCGGCGTTCCAGTAGGTGCTGCCCTTGGGTCCCGCGCTCATGGTGAGCGTGTTGGGCGGAGCGGGCTGGATGAGGCGCACCGCGAGCCAGATGGCCGCCACGCTGATGAGCAGGATGGGGCCGAACGAGACTGCCAGGTCGCGCCACGAGATCGCCACGAAACGCGCGACGAGACGGGGAGGAGATTTGCGGCCGGTGCGAGACTTCATCGGGGTGGGGCGGGCCTCGGTGGTTCGTGGGTGGGTCCGGACTGGATCGGGCGCGCGTCGCGCGTGCTCCGTGCGCCGATGGTACATGAGATTCGACGCCGCAGCGGCGTGCCCGAATGCGGGGCGGCGCATGCTGCGCGCACGCCACGGGCCGCTGCGCTAAACTCTTTGCGCTTGCGGTGCCGCCAGGCTAAATTGTGGTTCGCCGGCCGCGCCTGGCAAGCCGCATCGGCTCCTCCCGGGGCGGCACTCGCGCGAGCATCGAGCCATAACGAACAAGCAACGGGCGCAGACCCTACCGGGCGGACATAGTCGCTCCTTCATCCTTGCCTCTCGTATCGCGTCAAGACCTTGGCGGCGCCTGCGCGCACGTTGCGCGCCGTTGCTGCCATCGGTAGTTGTAACGAAGCCGTCGACCTGCAAGGGAGACGGTCCTATTCCAGGCAACAACGCGAAGACACAAGGAGAAAACATGAAATCGGTCGCTATTCTGAAGATGCTGGGCGCGGCACTGTGCCTGACGGTGGCTTGCGGGGTGTCCTACGCTCAGGACAATTCGGCGAGCGCGCCCGCTGCTACCACGGCCGCTCCGGCTACTTCGGCCAGGAAGGTCGACCGCAAGCTCGGCTATTCGGTGCGCAAGGCGCTCTCGAAGACGCAGGGCGTCGACGTGTCGAACATCACCGTGCGCTCGCGCGGCGGTGCGGTCACGCTGACCGGCACGGTGCCGGATCAGGGGCAGATCGACAAGGCCGGCCAGGCCGCGCAAGGCGTGGCGGGCGTGAAATCGGTGTCGAACAAGCTGACGGTCATGCAGCAATAAACGCTGCGCGCCCCCCGTCGGGGACGCACTGGCAGGCAGCAAAAAGCCCCGGCCTTCATTGGCCGGGGCTTTTTTTTGCGCGTCTTCGCGACTGGCGTCGCGCCGCCGGGCGTGCGCGGTCTTTTTTGCCGTTTCCCGTCGCTCGATGCACTCGCCGGTTCGTGCGCGAGGCGCGTCAGCCCGCCATATATTCGCCCGCCGGCGACATACGATTCCGGCGATGTTGCAGTGCGTGGTTTACGTGTCGTTTGACACACAGTTTTCTCGCCGTTGGGGGTATACCGTGAGTTATCGCGCGCCTTCCCGAGGTCGAGCGCGGCCTCTTCGCTGGAAAGCAGGAAATCGCCATGACCATTCATACGTATACCGACTTGCCGCTCGTCGATCGCGCGGCGTTCGAGCTGGCCTGTGCGCGGCACGGCTTCGCCCCCCTTCACTTCGACATTCGCGGTGAAGCCGACCCGAACGACCCCGAGCATGGCGACATGCTGATCGTGCGCCGTGGTGCGTGGGCGCAGGCGTACCGGATCGATGCGCGCGGCCAGTGGCTGCGCCAGTTCGAGGTCGACCTCAACGGGAAATTCTTCCGCCAGGCGCCGCACTCCTGAACGCGTCCGTTGCCCGCGCGGCGCGCTCAGGCGAGCACGAGCCGCACGCCGACGAGCGTGAGCGTCGCGGCGAGCAGCACGCGCAGCAACTTTTCGGGTGCTTTCGACGAGAGCAGGCTGCCGATCGCGATGCCGGGCAGCGAGCCGCACAGCAGCGAGAGCAGCATGTGCCAGTCGATCGAGCCGAGCAGCCAGTGACCGGCGCCCGCGAGCAGCGTGAGCGGCACCGCATGCGCGACGTCGGAGCCGACGATGCGCACCGTGGGCAGCGCCGGGTAGAGCAGCAGCAGCACGGTCACGCCGATGGCGCCCGCGCCCACCGAGGTGAGCGAAACGAGCGCGCCGAGTACGGCGCCCGTGAGAATCGTGAAGAGCAGCGTGCGCGCCTCGCCCGGACCGTGGCGGTGGCGCGAGGCGAACGCGGCGAGCTGCGGGCGGAAGGTGAGCGCCACGGCCGTGATGAGGAGCGCCGCGCCCAGCACGGCCTGGATCAGATGCCCCGCGCGCGGCGTGTCTATGCCGTAGCGATGCAGCAGGATCAGCGTGACGGTCGCGGCGGGCACGCTGCCGGCCGCGAGCCGAAACGTCACGCGCCAGTCCACCGAACCCTTGAGCCCGTGTACGAGCGTGCCTGCCGACTTGGTCGCGGCCGCATAGAGCAGGTCGGTGCCGACCGCGGTGGCCGGATGCACGCCGAACAGCAGGACGAGGATCGGCGTCATCAGCGAGCCGCCGCCCACGCCGGTCAGGCCGACCAGAAAGCCGACGAACAGGCCGGACAGCGAATACAGCAGATCGATATGGGGTAAGGACATCGCGCGCGAGGAGGCCGGTTTCGGGGCTCTATGGAGCGTTAGGGGCTTCGCCGCCATTCGAACGGGCGGGCGACGCGCGCCGTAAGCGGCGCGTCAGGCTGGACAACGGCCAAGGCGGGCGGCGAAAATCCGTTATTGTCGCAAAACCGGCGGCTCGGCGCAGGGTTGGAACGCAAACGGGCGTGTTCCCGTCGCCTTTCAATTGATTTCGAGCGAATTGATTTCGAGCGGCTAGCTGCATGTCTCGTGTCGCAGCGCGCCCGGGGCGCGGCGTTTCGCAGGGGCGCCGCCATAACCACAATCCAATATGAATCCCGGCATCTCCTACGCGTTCGCCGCCTTCGTTCTCTGGGGGCTCTTTCCCATCTACTTCAAGACGCTGCATCAGATTCCCGCGCTCGAAATGCTCGCGCACCGCATGGCGTGGTCGCTCGTCTTCGTGGTGGGCGTGCTCGTCGTGCGACGCCACTGGCGCTGGCTTGGGCCCACGCTGCGCGACCGGCGTCTGCTCGGGCGCTTTGTCGCGAGCGCCGTGCTGCTTTCGGCCAACTGGGGCATCTACATCTGGGCCGTCAATGCGGGGCACATCGTCGAGGCGAGCCTCGGCTACTTCATCAATCCGCTCATCAACGTGCTGTTCGGCTATGCGTTCCTGCGCGAACGGCTGCGTGCGCTGCAGTGGGCGGCCGTGGCGCTGGCCGCCGCGGGCGTCGTGTGGCTCACCTGGCAGAACGGCGCGCCGCCCTGGATCAGCCTCGCGCTCGCCGCGACCTTCGGCGGCTATGGACTCTTGCGAAAGACCGCGCAGCTCGGCGCGCTCGAAGGCCTCGCGCTCGAAACCGTCCTGCTGTTTCCCGTGGCGATGGTTTATCTGATAGTCGTGGGTCTCGCGGGCGAGAGCCACTTCACGCATGCCCCGCGCGCGCTGCAACTGCTGCTCGCCGCCTCCGGGCCAATCACGGCCATTCCGTTGCTGCTGTTCGGTGCGGCGGCGCGGCGCATTCCGCTCTCGATGCTCGGCCTCATCCAGTACGTCACGCCCACGCTGCAACTGCTTACCGGCGTGCTCATCTACGACGAGCCGTTCGGCGCGGTGCGCGCGGTGGGCTACAGCGCGATCTGGGCGGCGCTCGCGCTGTATTCGCTCGAAGGCGTGCGCAGCCTCGTGGCCGCACGGGAGCGCGGCGCGCTGTGAGCGGCGGCGCGGCGCGCGGCGCTCGGGTATCGCGACGGCGTCGGGGCCTTCACGCATTGGCTGATGCGCCGACCGCGCGGTAGGATGCCGGGACGACGCGCTGCGGCGGCCGGAAGCGCCGTTGCACGCAGCCAACCCTTCGTGGAGTGTCCCGCGCATGAGCATCGAAGCCGTCCACCGGTTCGAGGAAGAATTCGCGCCGCGCATCGCGGCGAGGCTGGCGAGCCAGTTCGGCCCTTCCGTGCACGTCGACGTCGTGCCGAACGAAGGGCACGGCCATCCCACGCGCGTGCGCCTGCGCGGTCTCGCGACCGAGCATCGTCATCCGTATTCGTATCCGCTGAACCTCTCGCTCACCTGGGACATCGAGGAAATCGAGCGCCTCATGGAGCCCGGTGGCGAAGCGCGCTTCGAGCACTATCTCGAAGCGACGGTGCGCAAGATGACGTCGTGGGAATCGGCGCGCGCCGTCGACTTTTCGTCGCGCACGCAGAGCGAGCCCGAAGTGCTGATCGGCGGCCTCGATTTCGAGGGCTGAACGCGCGGCCGCGTTGGCCCTTCAGTTCGCTGGACACCGGGCGGCCGGGTCGGCGCGCATCAGCGCATCAGCGTGACGGCGACCGGCGCTCGAGCACCGCGTAAATCGCCATGCCCGCGAGCATGGCCGCGACGAAGAGCCAGGCGCGCGGCTCGCCGCTACCCGCGGCAACGAGCGCGGGGCCCGGGCAGAAACCCGCGAGACCCCAGCCCGCGCCGAACAGCAAGGCGCCGCCGACCAGCCGTCCATCGATGCGCCGGGCCGTGGGCAGTTGCATGGGCGCGCCGCCGAAGCTCTGCCGGCGCGAGCGCGCAAGCCGGAAAGCGGGCGCGGCGAGCGCGATCGCGCCGGCCATCACGAAGGCGAGCGAAGGGTCCCATTGTCCGGCGAGGTCGAGAAAACCGAGCACCTTGGCCGGGTTGGCCATTCCCGAGACGATCAGGCCGAGACCGAACAGCAGACCGCAAGCGAATGCGCTGAGTTTGCGCATTTCAGCCTCCGATGAGGTGGCGGGCGACGAACACGGTCGCGAAGCCCGCGGCCATGAACACGCCCGTGGCGGCGAACGAGCGCCGTGAGCCGCGCGCGATCCCGCACACGCCGTGGCCGCTCGTGCAGCCCGAGCCGTAGCGCGTGCCGAGCCCGACGAGCAGGCCGGCGGCGGCGAGCGTGAGCGCGGAAGCGTCGATATGGATGGCTGGCAGCGTCGCGCGCAACCGCCACAGGAGCGGTGCCGCGAGAAGCCCCGCGACGAACGCGAAATTGACGCCGCGCTCGCCGCCCGAGCCGGGCAGCAGTCCTCCGAGCAGGCCGCTGATCCCCGCGATACGGCCGTTGACGAGCACGAAGAGCGCGGCCGCCGCGCCGATCATGAGTCCTCCCGCGAACGAGGCCCAAGGTGTGAAGTGGGCGAGATCGAGGCTCATGCCGGAGTCGCCGGGTGTGACTTGAGCCGGCCGCAATAGAGGCTCGAAAGCGTCTGCATGACCTGGGTGACCTCGGGGCTCGCGAGGCGGTAGTAAATGTACTTGCCTTCGCGGCGCGTCTCGACAAGGCCTTCCTCGCGCAGCTTGCCGAGATGCTGCGAGAGGCTTGGCTGATGCACGCCTACCAGGTCTTCGAGCTCCCCCACATTGCGCTCGCCTTCGGTGAGCTGGCAGAGCAGCAGGAGGCGGTCTTCGTGGGCGAGCGCCTTGAGCAGCGCACAGCATTTTTCGGCGGATTCGCGCAGGGTCGCGAGTGCTTCGGGAGTCAGTGGTAAGTTCATCGTGGCCCCGTTAGACGGGCTGAAACGGCGATGCGGCACATTATACTTTGCCGAAAAACATTATATGAATTGATAAGGTGTGATCGTGCCGAAGCCGGCGGCGGCGAGCGCCAGCGGAAGAGCGCGCTCACCGCCTCGAAACGATGGGAGCCGGGCTGCGCGGGTCAGGCCGTGTCCCGGTTGGCCGGCACGTCGCCGGCCGGCTCTTCGTCGACGGCGAGGCGCGTGGGGTTCGAGCCGGCCATCCCCGATTCGCGCGACCGTACGGCGGGCGCCGACTGCAGCAGCCGTCGCGCGCGCCTGTACATCGGCCAGTCGACGAACTGATAGAGCGCGCCACCCATCGCGGTCGCCACGACGATGATGACCGCCACCCCGACCGGCGCGGCGGGGTGGAAGTCGTCGATGGCATTCGGCAGGAGTTTGCGCGCGGCTTCGACACAGTATGGATGGCTCAGATAGATGGCATAGCTGGCGTTGCCGACGAATATCGCGGTGCGGGTCAACAGGCCCGCGTCCATCGCCGATTCGAGACTCAGGCTGCTGACAATCAGCAGGAATGCCGGAGCGCCGTAGTAGAGCAACGGTGCGTGCGACAGGCCATGCCAGTTGACGTAGGCCATCCACGTATAGGCGGATGCCGCCATGCCGCCCGCAAGCAATGGATTGATTCGGATGCCGAAATTCCAGAGCCGGTAGATCAGGAAGCCGAGCGGGAACTCCAGTACGCGCTGATTCGAATAGAAGTCGGCCATCACGCCGTGCGAACCCGACGCCTTCGCCGCGCAAAAGATCACGAAAATCAACGCCGACGCCAACAGTAACCGGCGCCGGCGCATGAGCGCCATCGAGACGGCCGTGACGGCATAAAACAGCATTTCGTAGTTCAGCGTCCAGCCGACGAACAACATCGGGAAGATCTGGCCGCTTTCCTTGCGATAGGGAATGAAAAGCAGCGACTTCAGCAGGTTTCCGAAGTTGGCCGTCGTCGAGTTGAACAGGTCGGGCGCGGCGAGGGCTCCGGCGAATACGCCGAGCGTCAGCAGCCAGTAAAGCGGCACGAGGCGGGCGATGCGGTCCGCGAGAAAGCGCCTCGCGGTCAACGCGGGGTTGTCGGTCACGAGTGCGATGACGAAACCGCTGATTACGAAAAAAATATCGACGCCGAATTCGCCGAACGTGTGTCCGGTCGGCGTCATGACGTGAAAAAAGACAACCGTTGCGGCCGCGACTGCGCGCAGCACGGTAAGGGACTGTAGTTTTTGCATGTCTGGGGGGCGCGGTCTGCGCGTTCGCCAATGCCGCCGGCGGAGAGGATGCGCTGCGTATCGCGCGTATTCTGACATTGCCGGGCGGGGAGCAAGTTCGCACTTTTGTGGGTGAGCGCACACAATCCGGCAATTAGTCAAAACATCGCCTTGTCCGAAATTCGAAAGTCTTTGTCCACCTGACCGGCCGCCGCCGATCTACATTGGCTCCCGGTTCGATGCCGCGCCTGGCGCTTCTGATCGAGCGGCCGCGCGAAACCTGATTTCATGGAGTGAAGCGATGAAAGCCATCCAGTTCAAGTCCTTCGGCAAGCCCGAGGTGCTCGAGTACGTCGATCTGCCGACGCCTGTGCCCGGTGCCGATAGCGCGCTCGTGCAGGTGATGAGCGCCTCGGTCAACCCGAGCGACGTGAAGAACGTATCGGGCCATTTCGAACACAGCGTGCCGCCGCGCGTGCCGGGCCGCGACTTCAGCGGCGTAGTGGCGGCGGGGCCGCAGGCATGGCTCGGCGCCGAAGTCTGGGGCACGGGCGGTGACATCGGTTTCACGCGCGACGGCACGCACGCCGAATTCATCGAGGTGCCCGTGGCCGCGCTCGCGCGCAAACCCGCGGCGCTCTCGCATGCGCAGGCCGCGTCGATCGGCGTGAACTTCGTGGTGGCGTGGCTCGGCACCGTCGATTACGCGCGCCTCGCCGAAGGCGAGACGATTGCCGTGATCGGCGTGTCGGGCGGCGTGGGCGGCGCGGTCACGCAGATCGCCAAGGCCCGCGGCGCGCGCGTGATCGGCGTGGGCCGCGAGGCGCCGCTCGCCGGGTCGCCGGCCGCGCGCCTCGTCGACACCTTCGTGCCGATGGACGAGCACGCCGCCGAACGCGTGCGCGAACTCACGGGCGGCGCAGGCGTGGACGTGGTCTACGACGCCGTGGGAGGCGTGGCGTTCGAGCTGGCGCTCTCGCTGGCGAAGCGGCGCGGCCGGGTGGTCGAAATCAGCGCCACGGGCAAGCGGCGCGTGGAGTTCGACCTGATCGACTTCTATCACAACGAGACGCAGCTTCTCGGCGCCGACAGCGCGAAGCTCGGCGTGGCGGAATCCGCGCCGCTCATGCGCGCGATTGCCGAGGCGTTCGATGCGGGCCGCTTCGAAGCGCCCGTCGTGGCCGCGCACTTTCCGCTCGCTCGGGCGCGCGAAGCCTACGAAGCGGTCGCGGCCGGCACGCCCGGGCGCGTCGTGATCGACATGGCCTGAGCGCCGGATGAACGCACGGGAGACGAGGATGAAGGGCTATCTGGTGTCGTTCGCGGTCGGCGCGCTCGCGGGGCTGCTTTACAACGTGCTGCAGGTGAAGTCGCCCGCGCCGCCGACCATCGCGCTCGTCGGCCTGCTCGGCATGCTGGCGGGCGAGAACGCGATCGGCATCGTGCGCGCGTGCGTTGCGCATCTCGCGGGATGAGCGGGACGGCTCGTTCACCTCGCCGCACGCGAAATGTGCACGAGCCGCGGGCCGCGCGCTTCAACCTTCGGCGCGCACCAGCCGCTCGGGCAAATGCGTGCGCAGCGCCCGCGCGTCGAGCAGCGCGAGATCCTTGTCGAGTTCGAGCGTGACGAGGCCGCGCGTTTGCGCGTCCATGGCCTTGCGCAGCGTGCCGAGAAACGCGGGCGGCGCGGCCAGCACGAGCGTTCCGTAGCGCGCGTCGTTGCGCGCCTTCGTGAGCATCTGCGCGATTTCGGTCGCGAACACGGTCGCTTCGTGTTCGTGCTGGCTCGTGTCAGGATCGGTTGCGCTGCGGCCGGGCCCGGCGCGCTCCGTGGTGCGTCCCGGCTTGTCCGTCACGAGGACATCGTCCTGCACGCGCCCTTGCGGATGCAGCAGCGTCTCGATTTCGTCGATGGCGCCCAACGGGCTTTCGGTGGCGAAAATGCGCGCGGTCACACGGTTGGCGACGACAATCCAGATCGTTTTCGACATGTTCGACTCCCTGCCATGGCGCCCGGCGCAAGCGGCCGCCGGGCGGTTGAGTGGACTCGCGCCACGCGGCGTGAATCAAAAGGGTAGCGCGATCAGCGCGATCGCGGCGCTCGGCGCGTGAAGATGCCGCCGCCGCGAGGTCTTTCGCGTGCGCGCGAGGCGCGAAAGTCCCGGCGCAGCGAACTGCGTGCCTGCCCGGCTTTTTTGCCTCTCGAAATCCGGGAGGATGGTTCTCGTTGACGGCGGATTCTATTTTTCGCCGTAAGGGCCTAACCTGTCGATTCCGAATCTCAAGGAGTCCGACATGGGGCCGACCGCCGCTCACGGTCATCGTTATCCCAGCGATATCGCCTTCACGCCGACGGTCAAGGCGATGCAGGCGCGCCTGGGTTCCCGCGAACTCTATGCGCGCATGGAGCGCGATCGCGGCTGGGGCGTGAGCCTTACGCCCGAGATCGCGGCGTTCATCGAAGCGCAGACGAGCGTCTTCCTCGGCACGGCGAACGCCGAAGGGCAGCCATACATTCAGCATCGCGGCGGCCCGGCCGGCTTCCTGCACGTGGTGGACGAGCATACGCTCGCGTTCGCCGATTTCATCGGCAACCAGCAATACATCACGCTCGGCAATCTGGCCGATAACGCGAAGGCATATCTTTTTCTGATCGACTATGCGCGGCGCCGGCGCGTGAAGATCTGGGGCCACGCGCGCGTGGTGGAAGACGCGGAGCTCATCGCGGAACTCATGCCCGCCGGTTACAAGGCGCGCGCAGAACGGGCGATCGTGTTCACCGTGCGCGCGTGGGACATGAACTGCCCGCAGCACATTCCGCAGCGTTTCGAAGCGGCGGACGTGAGGTCGGCGCTCGACGAACGTGACGCTCGCATTCGCGAACTGGAGGCAGCCGCGGCGCAGCACGAAGCGCGGGTGCGCGAACTGCAAGCGCAAGTCGCGCGGCTGCGCGAAAGCGCTTCGCCTTGAACCGTCGCGGGCGTGGCCGCTCTGCTTATTTGGCCTTTTCCGCCGAATTGGTGATGGCCTGGCCGCCCCTCGATATGTCCTCGCCAGCGCCTGCGATGGTATTGCAGGCGGCGAGCGTCACGGCGACCAGTGCAAGCGCAAACGCGAAATAACGGCTCATATCGGCTCTCTCCCTGAATCGAATGACTTGAACGATGCGTGCCGGCGGCGCGGGTCGTACCGCGGCGACAGGGCTCAACGGGCTGGGCATCGATCCGGCCTTGAGCCCGCGGGGCGGGCACGTGGCGTGCGCACAGCCGCCGTTCGATTCTACGCGCGAAGCGGGGACACATGCGCCGTCGCCGCGCGCGCCGGCATGCATGCGACGCGCGTCAGCGCCGATGCGTCTTGCGCACGACGAGCCACTTTGGGGAGCGAAAACGCACGATGCTCACGTAAAGCCACACATAGGTGAGCGCAAACACCACGACGAAGCAGAACAGATGCACCGTGTGCCGCCAGAACAGCGTGGCGGGAATCACGGCGATCAGGCAGAGCAGCCACAGGTATGGCGAGGTGAGCGAATTGCGCCGCGTGAGTTCGCGCGCGGTGCGCGAGCCGACGACCCAGCGCATGAGGCGCTTGTAGACGAGCATGTGCAGATGCACGCCGTCGGGAATGCCGGGCGACATGCCGCGCACGAACTTCTTCCGGTAGATCGAGAAACAGGTCTCGAAGATCGGATACATGAAGAGCAGCACCGGATACCAGGCCGACACCTCGCGATTGCGCATGACGAGCAGGATCGACAGTTCGGCGAGCATGAAGCCGATGAAATACGCGCCGCCGTCGCCGAGGAAGATCAGGCCGGCCGGAAAATTCCACATGAAAAAGCCCAGCACCGCGCCCATCATGATGAACGACGCCGAGAGCACGACCGGGTCGTGCACCTGGAAGGCCACATAGGCGAGCGAGGCGAACATCATGAACGCAACCATCGAAGCGAGGCCGTTGAAGCCGTCGATGATGTTGATCGCGTTGGCGAGCGCCGCGACCGCGAGCACGGTGATGGCGAACGAAATCGCGGCGTAGGAGAGCAGGAAATCGAGCGGCGGCACGCTGATGCGCGTGACCGCGATGCCGAGGAACCAATAGGCGAGCGCGGCGGCGGCCATTGTGCAGATGAGGCGCGCAAGCGGCGAAACGCGCTTGGTGAGGTCTTCGATGAGGCCTGACGCGAACGCGGGCAGGCCGCACGCGACGATGCCCAGTATGCCGCCCGAAACGGCCGGATAGGCCCCGTGCAATTGCGCGGCCGCCACGATGAGCCCGGCGAGAATGCCAGTGCCGCCTATGCGCGGTACGGGCCGCGCGTGAAATTTCTGCACGCCCGCGAGGTCCGAGTCGACGGAGAATCTTTCATGCAGATGCGCGTAGCGCACGATCAGCAGCGTGACCAGCAGGGAGACGAGAAATCCGAGCGCGAAGCTAAGCATGAACGGTGAACGCGGGGCGAGAGCAGTTTGGATCCGCGATTATACAAAGGCGGACAGGCCCAACGCGCTCGAGCCCTGCTCAGCTTCCCGGCGTATCCGCGATCTCGATCAGAATGACGTGGTCGGGCACCTCCACCGAAAGCTGGCGCACGTCGCGATGGCTTTCTACCGGCTGCGCCGAAGCGAGCGGATCGTACAGGTCCACATGCTTCGCTTTTCCGCCAAAGTCGAGACCGACGCGGGCCGGGGGGCTAGTGAGCGGCGTTCCCGTCGCCCGGTTCCAGATCAGCGTCTCGTTCCATAGCGCCAGTACGAAGCGACCGTCCTTCTTCTGCAGCAGCAGGCTGTTCGCCGAAGCCGGCATGTCGGAGAGCGTATAGGCGAGCGTGCCGCGCGCCGCGGCGCTTGCGCGTCGTGCGGTGTTGGCGTTCAGGATCGACGTGAGATTGCGGATTGCGTAGGCCACCGGCTTGGGGCTGTTGTCGTTGCGAAAGAGCCCGTAATGCATTTCGTCGTTGTTGTGCTGCGGATCGGGTTTTTCGTCGAGCAGCTCGTAGACGTAGAGGCGTTTCACACCTGCCGCCACCGCATCCATATAGCCGTTGAGAACGCCTTTGGCCTGGGTCGGCTCGTCGACGCCCAGCATGTACCAGCCCGCCTGCGGCAGAGAGAAGTAGCCAAATTCGGTGATGACGAGCGGCAACTGAAAACGCTGGCCGAGATGGATTGCCGCAAGCATCCATTTGTCGCCGTTCGCGTTCCACAGCGGTTGTTCGCCGTTTTGCGGGTAGACGTGCTGATTCGCGTAATCGGCCGAATCCGTGCGCGTCTCGACCAGCTTGGGGTCGTAGCCGGTCGCGTCGTACACGGGCACGCCCGCGAGCTCCGGCATGCCGTGAACGCGTGCGTAGAGGTCGCGCTGCACGGCGAGCCCGGCCGCGCCGCCGGTCAGGCCGTGGTAGCTGACCGGAAAATTATTGATTTCGTTGGGCCCTTCGATGGCCGCGACGCTGCCCGGCACGGCCGCGTTCAGCTTCGCCGCCTGCCCGACCGACTTCTCGAAGTCGGCGCCCGTCAGGAAGTTGAATTTGACGCCGCGTTGCGCGAGATAGACATAGCTCGAGAACGGGATGGACGCGCCCGGCGCGTAGTCGCGAACGTGGTGGATGCCGAGCCATGCCATATCGTCGGCGACGTTGCGCACGTTGACGTACGCACCGTCGGTGTAGCTGACGTGGGTCACGACGGCGAGCGTCTGGAGGAACGCGTCGGCGGGCATGGCATGCACGGCGTCGCCCGCCTGCACCGCTGCTGCGCATGCGAGCGCGCAGATGCCTGTCGCGAGGTTTTCAACGGCGCGCATGCCAGACCACCGGCACGGTTTCGCGCGGCTCGCGCGCCGAGAACCGGCGGTACAGGCGGGCAGCGTATGGGCAGTGGCCACGGCATGCTTCACGGCGTATTCCTCGGGTGAGACGGTTGCCGGTCACCGAATACGCTCGCCTTGCCCCATGCCGGCGTTTCGATGGGCTTACCCGCGTTGGCGGCGCAGTCGGAAACCATTTTGCCGCGCTGTTGCATCCGTCGTGTGTGCGACGGCGAACGGATAAGCATTCGGCAGAAGATTAGATTCGGGCTATCACAGATACCATGCACGCACAACGAAAGTGTGCGCGAAAGCGTACGGTGTCCACGATAAATAATAAGGAATCCGTCATATCAATTTTCCGGGCGTTGAGAGACATTGCTGCGCTATGTGCGATCGCGCACATAGCGTGGCGCTCGCATGTGGCTTGCAGCGCGGCTCACCCGTGGCGCGGATCGCGAGCCGGCGACGATCACAAACCGTTGGTGGGATTGCGCACGGTTCCCCCGTTGCGCACGCCGTAATGTGTTGCCGTGGCTTATCGGGGCGGGCGGCACGAACGTATCGATCGCCCGAAGCGGGGAGATCCGTGCGTTCGCCGGTGGCGGACGACCGCGCGCGCCCACGAACGTCTGACGAACACGACACGCACTGGGGCAGGGACATGTCAGAGCTAACGCAACGTACGGTCGATATCGTGCTGATCGTGCTCGGCGCCATATGCGCCGTACACCTCAATCTGAATTCCGCGCAGATGGGCCAGGTGCATCATCCCGATCCCACGCTCGTGGCGTTTTGCGCGGCGCTTGCGTTATCGGTGTTTCCCGCTTGCGGAACGTATGGTTCGCGCGGCAGCCGCTCGCTTTTCAGCGTGGCGGGCCGCACGGCATTCGCCTGGCTCGCGGTGCAGCTCTGCGGACTCGTGCTGCTTTATGCGATTCATCACGATCATCTGCTGGCGTTGCCGTGGTTCATGTACTGGACGCTGACGACGGGTATCTCGCTGCTGCTCTCGCACACACTGTTCTTCTCGGAATTCAGCGTGCTGCGTCTTACGCGTGCGTGGTGGCGCCGGGAGCCGCTCGAGGTCGGTTCGCGCAGCACGGTTCGCAGCGCCGTAGCCGGGCATGTCTTGAAGCGCATGTTCGACATCGTGGCGGCAGCGAGCGCGATCGTGGTGCTCTCACCGCTGCTCGTCATGCTCGCGCTGCTGGTCAAGCGCGATGGCGGGCCGGCGTTCTACGGCCATACGCGTGTAGGCCGTCACGGAAAGAAATTTCGTTGTCTTAAGTTCAGATCAATGGTGGTTAACTCGGAGCAGGTTCTCAAGGATCTGCTCGAGCGCGATCCTGAAGCACGCGCCGAATGGGAGCGCGAATTCAAGCTCAAGAATGACGTGCGCGTGACGCGGATTGGCCACTTTCTGCGGCGCACGAGTCTCGACGAACTGCCGCAGCTTTGGAACGTCCTGCGCGGCCAGATGAGCTTTGTCGGTCCGCGCCCGATCATCGACAAGGAACTGGAGCGCTACGGCGAGGCCAGCAAGTATTACCTGATGGCGACGCCTGGCATCACAGGCCTGTGGCAGGTGAGCGGGCGCAACGATATCGACTACGCGACGCGCGTATCGCTCGACGTTTCCTATGTGGAGAACTGGACCTTCCGCAAAGACATCGGAATTCTGTTCAAGACGTTTTTCGTCGTGATTCGCGGTACGGGCGCGTATTGAGTAGAAGAAGGCGCAGAAAAGGGAGAGGGCAGCAGCGGCGGGCATTTCGGGTATCCGGGCCACATCGCATGACCTGGAACACGGGAAACGGGATTGGGGGTATTTGCAATGGGACTGAACGCGATGGAATCGACCGAGGCGGCGTCCGGGCGTCTCGTGTGGAATTTCGGCGTGGCGGGAGCGCTGCGCCGCGGAGCCGCGTGTGCAGCGTGGCTGGCGCTCGCGGCGATGGGCGGCTGCGCCCTCGCGCCGGGCATGACGTACGACACGCCGAAAGGCGGCGCAGTGACGAATTCGGGCGCCGCTGCCGCAACCGGGGCGCAGGTGCCGGACAGCGTGGTGGCCAAGGGATTTGCAGGCGCGCCGTCCGGCTCGCTCGTGGAGATCACGCGGGAACTCGTGGACAAAGAGGCTGCGGCGCGGCCCAAGGGCATTCCCGCCGACGTGGAAAAGCTGTTTGCCAAGGCCACTCCGTATCAAATCGGCCCCGGCGACATTCTCAGCATCGTGGTTTGGGATCATCCCGAGCTCAATCTGCCTGCGGGGGGCGGCGGTGGAGACGGTCCATCGGGAGCCAGTTCGGTTGCGTCCGGCTACACCGTCGATACCAACGGATTTATTCAGTATGCCTATATTGGTCCGCTGAAAGTTGCCGGTCTTTCGGAGATGGGCGTGCGTGACATTCTCGCGGAAAAGCTCGCGAAATACGTGCGTCAGCCGCAGGTCACCGTGCGCATCGAGACATACCGCAGCAAGCGTGTGTATCTCGACGGCGAGGTCAAGACGCCGGGCGTGCAGGTGCTCAACGACAGGCCGATGACGTTGCCCGAGGCGATCAACCGCGCTGGCGGCTTTACCAGCAATGCCGACCGGTCGCATGTTGCCGTGACGCGCGGCGACACCACCGTGGACATCGACATGCCGGCGATGATCCGCAAGGGCTTCAATCCGGACCGGATCATCTTGGGCGACGGCGACCTCGTGCGTATCTTTGCGCAGACGGACAGCAAGGTTTTCGTCGTCGGCGAGGTCGAGCATCCCGGCGGCGTGACGTTCAACAACGGGCATATGACGCTCAACGAGGCGCTCGGCAACGCGGGCGGGATCAGCCAGGCGTCGGGCGATGCGTCGCAGGTTTACGTCGTGCGTGGACGCGATACCAGCCAGCCGGTTGTGTTTCATCTCGACGCCAGCAGTGCCGCCGCGATGGCCACGGCCGATTCGTTCGACCTCAAGCCCAACGATGTCGTGTTCGTCGATACGTCTTCTCTCGTGAAGTGGAGCCGTGTCATCAGCCTGATTTTGCCGACTACGCAGGCGGCGGCGACCAGCCGCGCGATTGGATACTGATGCTCACATGAACACGAACCGTGGCAGTCGACCTGCTCGCTACCGAGAGGACAAGATGAACCATCGCGACTACCTGCTTGAAGGACCTGTGGAGACGATCATGCCGATCGCTCCCGACGGCGGACATATGGGCAATCTGCTCGATACGCTGTATGCGGGCCGCAAGACGATCCTGATCGTCACGATTATCTTTACGCTCGTGGGCTGCGTTTATGCGCTGCTGGCGGCGCCCGTATATCAATCGGACATGCTCATTCAGGTGGAGGAGAGCCCGAATGCCGCGAAATCGGCGCTGGCCGATCTTTCCCAGTTCGCGGTCAAGACCCAGGCATCGGCGGAAATGGAGGTCTTGCGTTCGCGGATGGTCGTGTCGTCCGCCGTGAATGCGACGAAGCTCTATATCAAGGCGACGCCGCGTTATTTTCCCGTGGTGGGCCGCTGGGCCGCGCGACATCTGAGCCTGGGCCGCTGGTCGGGATGGGGCGGTTACGCATGGGGCGACGAGGCGATCGAGGTGACGCAATTCGACGTGCCGGCGCGCCTGCAAGGCAGACCGTTCGTCTTGACCTATCAGGGCGACGGGGCCTATACGCTCGAAGGCGGCGGCGTCACGCTCGAAGGGCGTGTGGGGGAACCGCTGCACGCGCCGACCGTGGGCGGCGCAATCGATCTCCTCGTGGACAAGATCGATGCGCAGCGGGGCACGATTTTCAACGTTATGCGCCTCTCCGAACTGAGCGCGATCCAGGCGTTGCAGGCAGCGATCGCAATTACGGAAAAAGGTAAGGAATCCGACGTTATCGGCGTTTCGCTGGACGGCGAAGACCCGGTTCTCACCAGTACCATTCTCAACGCGATCGGCAACGAATACATCCGGCAGAACGCTCAGCGAACGCAGGAAGAAGCCCAGAAGCAGATTGCCTTCCTCGACCAGCAACTGCCGCTGCTCAAGGCCCAGCTCGAGAAGGCCGAGAACGAGTACAACATGTTCCGCTCGCAGCACGGCGCCGTGAATCTGGATGCCGAAGCATCGGCGCTGCTGCAGAGCTCGGCGCTGGCGCAGCAGCGTATCGCCGATCTGCAACAGCAGCGCGCGCAGGCGATGGCCCGTTTCACCGACGACAATCCGGCCCTGGTCGCCATCAACGGGCAACTGGCCGAAGCAGAAAAGGCGCTGGAACATCTGTCCGGGCAGACTCGCGCGCTGCCGCCGGTGGAGCAGCAGGTCGTGCGCCTGCAGCGGGAAGTGACCGTCGATACGAACATCTACACGAATCTTCTGAACAGCCGCGAGCAACTGCGTCTGCTCAAGGCTGGCCGCGTGTCGAACGTGCGCATGATCGACGCGGCGGTGCCGCCCGAAGGCCCGATCCGGCCCAAGCGCTCGGTCATCGTGATCGCGGCGTTGTTCACGGGGTTGTTTGCCGGCGCTGCGCTCGTGCTGTTGCGTCACCGGCTCAAGCGCGGCGTTTCCGTGGTGGACGAGATCGAAGCGGGCACGGGGCTGGCTGTCTTTGCGGCCGTGCCGCGCAGCCGCATCCAGCATGGGCTCAGGCGTCGCTTGCCGCACGGTGCGCCGGGCGCGAACACGGTGCTTGCGCACACGGCGTTGTTCGATCCGGCGGTCGAGAGCCTGCGCAGTTTTCGCAGCGCGCTCGAGCATTCGCTGGAGGATTCCGCCAATCGTGTCGTGCTGCTGGCGGGGCCGACGCCGATGGTGGGCAAGTCGTTCGTCTCGGTCAATCTGGCGGCCGTGTTCGGTGCGTCGGGCAAGCGTGTGCTGCTGATCGACGCGGATCTGCGGCGAGGCTCGCTGAACCAGCACATGGCGGTGTCGAGCACGCCGGGCGTGACCGACATCGTCGAACTCCGTCATGGCTATGACCAGGTGGTGCATCGCGAGGTGATGCCGGGCGTCGACTTCGTCGCGACCGGAGGCTATGTGACCAATGCCAGCGAGTTGCTGCGCGAAGGCACTTTCAAGGACTTCGTGGACTGGGCCAACGGGACATATGACCTCGTGCTGATCGATGCGCCGCCCGTTTTGCCGGTGGCGGACGCCGGGATCATCGGCAAGCTGGCGGGGACCGTGTTCGTGATCGCGCGCCAGGGCGCCACGAGCGTGGCCGATATACGCGAGTCCGTGCGTCGCTTCGAACAGGTCGGCGTACCGATTCGCGGTGTGATCTTCAACGACATGACGTCGCGGCCAGGACGCTATGGCAACGAGTATGCGGCGTATGGTTATTCGAGCCACGGCTTTGCCAGGGACACGGGCAGAGCCAGGGCCGAATAGCCGGTTATTGCCGCGAGCCGTCTGTTCCGGCAGCAGGTCTTCCCGGTCTTCCGGATATCGGCAGCCAGAGTCGGCCGGGCGATCGTCGAAGCGACGTCAAGCGTACACGTGTCCGGTTCGCGGGCTATGGCAAGCCGCGTTCCGGGCCACGGGCCCGACTCGCCATTTCCTTTATACCTTTCAAGCGCGCCGGCGCCGTCATCTGCGCTCGTTTCATTGATGACTGCGTTAGCGAATTTCGATGTTGGGTGGGAGCACGTTGATGCAAGCACGAACCAGGCTACGCGACATTCAAATCGTCTCGACGGCGAAGATTTTCCGCGCTTTCGGCAAGAGCAGCTATGGCGGCCGGTTGATAGAAGGCGCCGGACGCACGCGAGCGGGAGCCACGACATTGGGATGGATGCTGGGATACAGACGTAGCTTCCGGACGCTCGGCGAAGCCGAAAAGGCCGTCAAGCCATACGGCAAAGGCGGACACGAGAGCACCGCCAACGTGGACCTGCATATCAGTTTCTCGGCCAGGCTGAGCGACTATGCGGCGTTCTATTACCTCCGCGATCGGGTGCATCGCATTCAGAAGGTATTTGATCTGGGTGGCAATGTCGGCAATCTCTATTATTGCTATAGAGACTATTTGCCTCTGCGGGACGACGTAAGCTGGACGGTTTTCGATTTACCGGACACCATTTCGCGCGGGCAAGCGCTCGCAAGCGTCAGGAACGTAAAGAATCTCCAGTTTACTGACGATTTCAGCCAGATCGATGGGGCGGATTTATTTATTGCCAGTGGATCGCTTCACTATTTCGACAAGTCGCTGCCGGAAATATTGGAGCGTGTCGAGCGACTTCCCAAATACATATTGATCAACCGAACTCCGCTGACCGAGGGGCCGGATTTCGCGATCGTTCAGGATGGAGGGCACATTCGCGTCGCCTGCATGCTCTACAACCGCTCGAAACTCATTGCCGACCTCAAGCGTCTGGGCTACCAGGTGGCGGGTGAATGGCAGTCGCCTGATTTCCGGCTTCCCGTACTGGATCGACCATCCTCTAGCGTAGGCGCCTTTACGGGGCTATGGCTCGAACTCGCGTAGCCCGATCGCTTCTTCAGCGCGGCACTACGGTCTGTTGACCGGCTTATCCGGCGGGCCTCGCAGGCTGCGCCCGATTCGAGCGGTGGGCGGCTGTTGTCCCGCTCAATCGGCATCCGATGGACCCGGGCCCTGCCGGCATGCGCGACTTGGCGCGGCATGAGCGACGCCGAACATTCGCCGGAAAGAAGACCCGCCACACTGCAAGACATATCAATTGCATGGCGTGGCCCTTTGAATCCGGCCATAAGCGAAGCCCTGGACCCTGTGATGAAACACGTGCATGCCCCTAATCTGATGATTAACGGCCGCTTCCTCGGTCGCCGGGCGACGGGTGTCGATCGCTTTGCGTTCGAGACTCTCCGGGCGCTCGATCAATTGATCGAGCTGCGCGATCCGCGCGTCGCCGGATTGCGGACCGAGATCATCGTGCCCGAAGCGCTGGCCGCTTTGCCGAATCCGTTTCGACACGTTGGTCTGCGAGCGAGCGGAAAAGGCGGCGGCCTGCGTTGGGAGCAATTCGCGTTGCCGCAAGCTGCACGCGGTCGGTTATTACTCAACCTGTGCAACTCCGGGCCGTTGTTGTATCGCCGCCAGATCACGGTGCTGCACGACGCCGCGCCCGCGCGCGTGCCTGAGAGCTACAGCCGCTCCTTTGTTGCCTGGTATCGTCTGATGGCGCCGCGCATCGGCCGCGTGTCGCAGCGCGTGATTACCGTTTCCGAATTCTCGCGGCGCGAATTGTCCGCGGCTTACCGGATTCCGCCGGGAAAAATCGGCGTCGTGCCGGAGAGCGGCGAGCACATGTTGCGCGTGCAACAGGATGAGGGTGGCGTAGCGATCGCATTGAACCAGCGTCCATTCGTGCTGGCGGTGGGAAGCCTCAACCGGCACAAGAACTTCCAGCTCGTGGCCGATGCCGCGCGTCTTATCGGCGACGCGCAATTCGACATCGTAGTGGTGGGCGGCGGCGATGCGCGGGTATACGGAACGGGCCAGGACGCGCTGCCCGCGTTCGTGAAGCATCTCGGCTACGTGAGCGACGGCGAGCTGGCGGCCCTGTATCGGCGTGCAGCGTGCTTCGTTTATCCGTCGCGTTACGAGGGATTCGGGCTGCCGCCGGTCGAGGCGCTCGCGCTTGGCTGTCCCGTCGTCGCTTCGCGGTTGCCGGCCGTGCAGGAGGCTTGCGGCGACGCCGTGCTCTACACCTCGCCGGACGACCCTGCGGAGCTGGCGCGCTTGCTCGAGCGCATCACAAGCGATCGAGCGTTGCGCGCGAGTTTGCGCGAGCGGGGCCGCGCGCGGACTGCCGAACTCACCTGGTGCGCAACCGCCACCAGGTTGATCGAGGAGATCTCGCCGTGGCTAATGTGACGCTTGCCTCGAACCTCACCAACGACACGCGCCGTTTCGGCCGCGTCGCGCTCGTGCATGAGTGGCTCGTTACCTACGCGGGGTCGGAGAAAGTGGTGGAGCAGATTCTTCAGCTCTTTCCACAGGCCGATCTCTACAGCGTCGTCGACTTTTTCCCGGAGTCGCAACGCGGTGTGCTGGGCGGCAGACATGCCAGGACGTCGTTCATTCAGCATCTGCCGCGGGCGCGCAAATCGTTTCGCAGCTACCTTCCGCTCATGCCGCTGGCGATCGAGCAATTCGATCTCTCGTCCTATGATCTCGTGATTTCTTCGAGTCACGCGGTAGCCAAGGGCATTTTGACGGGACCGCACCAGGTGCACGTCAGTTACGTCCATTCACCGATTCGCTATGCGTGGGATCTGCAGCATCAGTATCTGTGCGAAGCCGGGTTGCAGCGCGGAATGAAAAGCTGGATCGTGCGTGCGTTGCTTCACTACATGCGTATCTGGGACCAGCGCACGGCGCATGGCGTGGATGCCTTTGTCGCCAATTCCGCCTTTGTGGGGCGGCGCATTCGCAAGGCCTACGGCAGCGAGGCCACCGTGGTCTACCCGCCCGTCGATGTCGAGCGGTTCGAGTTGTGCGACCAGCATGAAGACTTTTATTTGATTGCCTCGCGCATGGTGCCGTACAAGCGGATACCGCTCATCGTCGAGGCATTTGCCGCGATGCCGTCGCGGCGTCTCGTGGTGATCGGCGACGGCGCCGACTTCGCGCGGGTCAAGGCATGCGCGACACCCAACGTAACGTTGCTCGGCTATCAGCCCGACGAGGTGCTGGTGGACCACATGCAGCGGGCGCGGGCGTTCGTCGTCGCCGCGGAAGAGGACTTCGGCATCTCGGTGGTCGAGGCGCAGGCGTGCGGCACGCCGGTCATCGCGCTGGGGCGCGGGGGATCGCGGGAGATCGTGGTGGATTCGCCGGACCCCGAGCGTGGCACGGGGCTTTTCTTCGGCGAGCAGAGCGTGGAATCGATCGTCGACGCGGTGGAGCGCTTCGAGCGGCAGCCGCCGCTCAAACCGGAAGTCTGCCGTCGCAATGCCATGCGCTTTACGGAAGAACGATTCAAGCAGGAGTTCCTCGGCGTCGTGGAGCGCGCGATGGATGCCGATAAGGGGTTTGCCGACATGCCGGCCGTGGTCCGGCGCTGGCACTCGGCCTGAGTTGGCGCGATAACGAGATCGTTCACGCGCGAATGATTGCGTGAACGGATTAGGGGTTTCGGCAAGTGGAACTGACCATATTTGGAATCGTCGTGTTCGTCACCGGACTGGCGGCGCTTTATGCGTCGTATCGCAGTGCGATTTACGGCATGGCGGTCTTTTCGCTGTTTGGATGTACGCTCGCGCTCGGGTTGGGCGGCATCGGCATTTTGCCCGCCCAGCTCTTTCTCGCGTTCTTCGCGCTTAGGGCGTTCAATCTCGCGGGCGGGAAAGGGCTTGCCGACGCGGTCGCGCAGGACAAGCCCGGCTTCTGGCTGCTCTGCACCTGCCTGTGGGGCGTCGCTGGCGCCATCCTGCTGCCGCGTGTGCTGCGCGGTGCGACGCTCGTGTTTCCCGTCGACCGCAGCAGTCAGTTCATCATATTGCAACCGCTTGGCCCGGTCTCCGGCAATCTGTCCCAGACGATCTATTGCATCAGCGACGTCGTGGTGTATTGCTCCATGTATGCGTTCCTGAAATATCGTGGCGTGTACCGGACGCTCGCCAACGCCATCTTTTTGCTTGCGTCTCTCGACGCGCTTGCCGGCGTGATCGATATCTTCGCGCACGCTGCGGGCATTGACATGCTCTCGGTCGTCAAGACGGCGCAGTTCGCCGACCTGACCGGCGAGGAAATGGGCGGACTGGTTCGCATCAGCGGCACGTTCAGCGAAACTTCCGGGTTTTCGGCCTTTACGCTTCCGCTCTTTGTCTTTTGCCTGAATCTCTGGCTTGTCGGCTATCGTCCGAAGCTGGCCGGTCCGCTTGCGCTCACAACGGGCGTTCTCCTGTTGCTGTCGACTTCGGGAACCGCTTATGTCGGGCTTGGAGCATATCAGTTCGTACTGCTGGTCAGCCGGCCTGGCCTCATCTCGTGTGTCGCTGCCGTACGCAAGCGGCGCATGTGGGTTATTTCGTCGTGCGCTGGCTTGCTGGGCGCACTCTACGTGATCGTCTTTCTGCCGGGGGTGGTGAACGCGCTTGGGGATTTCGTCGACGCGGCGATACTGAGCAAGGCGGGTAGCGACTCCGGCGTTGAACGAATGGGGTGGAATGCTCAGGGTATAACGAACTTTTTCGATACCTACGGAATAGGTGTTGGCCTGGGCAGCATTCGTGCGTCGAGCTTTCTGGTGGTGCTGCTGGGAAGCCTCGGTGTCGTGGGTGTGGTTTGCTATGGGTCGTTCCTCGGCAAGACTTTGCTGTTACCGGTGCCGGCCCATTACCCCTTTACGGAGCGGGCCGTCTGTTATGCGGCACGGCACGCCATGATCTCGACGCTGATCGTCGCTTCGGCCTCGCTTAGCGTCTTCGAGCTTGGTACATGTTTCTACATATTTGCGGCCGCAGCGGGCGCACTCTCGCAGCGTGTGCCGCGACGTGTGCCCGCACGCGGAGGCTGGGTTGCCAGGGGGGCTCATGAATAAAGTTCAGGCATCGTTGTCGAAGATCGAGTTGCTTGCGGTGTATTTTTCGTACGTAGTGCGGTACATCTATCCACTCATTCTGGTTCCTTATTACGGAAGGGTGCTCGGTTCCAGCGGTTACGCCGTGGTGCTGGCGGGGATGTCGTTGTCCAGTACCATCTGGCTGTGCGTCGACTTCGGTTTTTCCACCATCGGCGGACGGGACATCGTCCATACCGAAAGCACCGGCGAGCGCGATGCGATTTTTCGGAATCAGGTCACGGCCCGGCTGTTGTTGTGCATTCCGGGCGTCATCATCGGCGCAATTGCGGCTTGCAGGTCGGAAATCATTTCGAGTGTTGCTGGTGTGAGCTTTTTTGTCGTCGTCGGGGGGCTGCTGAACGCCTTCAACCTTGGCTGGTATTTCACCAGCACGGGACGCCCGAGGACGAGCGTCATGATCGAAATGCTGGGGCTCCTGCTTTCGCTCACGCTGCTGTTTTCCTTCATTCGCAAGCCGGCCGATATCGACCGGGTTTTCCCGGTGATTTTCGCTTCCAACCTGGCCCAGACGGCGCTGGCCTATTGGCTCGTTAGAAAGGAATACACCGGGGTTATTGCGCCACTGCGCGCGGCTGTCAATCTTGTCAAGCGATCGTCGACTATCTTCATCTACAGCGGGACGGCGGTATTGGTCCTCGCCGCGTCCACCTACATTTTGTCGCTGTTGGCCTCGCCCTCGGATGTGAGCGCCTTCGGTCTCTCGGAGCGTCTGGTTTCCGCCGCGTTGAGCATCATGGCGCCGGCGTCCCAGATCCTGGCGCCGAAAGTCATGTATCTCGTTACCCGCAACGAGGCGCGAGCCAATCTCATTGCCCGGCGGACATTCGCTATTTTCTTTCTGGGAGCGATAGCGGGTGTGATCGTTACGGAATTGTTTTCCGAATGGATCATACCCCTGCTATTCGGACCGGAATTCCGTCACGCTATTCCAATTCTCAATATCATGATTCTCGTCGTGCCGCTTGCCGTTTGCACGCGCGTATTGGGCATGTATTTCCTGATTCCCCGCAAGCTCGAGAAACTACTTGCGTGGAGCGGCGTGGTTGGCGCGGTGGTGAATCTGGCGGCGGCCATTCCCCTTGCCAGTTACTGGGGCGCCGCAGGCATGGTGATGGCGCGATTGCTGGCGGAGGGTTCTCTGGTGGCCATGCTTGTCATCGGAAGCTGGCGTGCGGGACTGATCAGGGAGATTCTCGGCGTCGGCGAAGGGTTCTCATGGCAGACGCGATTCGGCAGATGGCTCGAATAACCCTGGTTGACCAATAGTCGGCCAGGGTGCGTGCGGTAGGCAGCAGTGCGATGGCCGATGTCCCGATACCGTGTGCTTCACAAAGGTGACGGATTCGAGCTCCCGTTCGCGAGTAACCATGGTGACGCAAATGAGCCTGCCTTCCTTTAGAAAACAACCGAGAATCTGTGTGATCTTTCCCACGCGTGGCCGCGCCGGGATTCTCGAACAGGTCGTCGCCTTCGTCGATCTGCAAACGGTAAAACCGGATCTGATCATCATCTCCTGCGTATCGGACGAGGACGTAGGCGATCTGTCAGGCCGACCCGGAATGATCGTGATCAAAGGGCGACCCGGCCTCACGGCTCAACGCAATCACGCGCTGGACCATGTGCCGGACGATTTCGACGTCGTGATTTTTCTGGACGACGACTTTCTGATGCATGGCGCGTGGATCTCGGAGGTCCTCAAGGCCCTGGACAGCGATCCGGCCATTGCCTGTGTTACGGGAACAGTCGTCGCGGACGGTATCCACGGGCCAGGTTATTCCTTTGAAGAAGGGCGGGCCATCGTGGCCCAAACCGTCGATCTCCCGGAAAGGTTGATCGTTGCGCCGACCGGGGGTCCCTACGGATGCAACATGGCGTTTCGCGCCAGCAGCATCGCCGGCCTTCGCTTTGATGAGCGCCTCGTTCTTTACGGCTGGCAGGAAGACCGTGACTTCGGCGGCCAGATCTGGAATCGGGGCGGGCTCGTCGTTCGAATCAATACGGCGCTTGGCGTACACCTTGGGGTCAAGCGGGGCAGGGTGTCCGGATGCAGACTCGGCTATTCGCAGGTCATCAATCCGCTTTATCTGGTGAAAAAGAGGACGATGCCTTTACGTCCTGCGCTCGATCATGTCATGCGTAATGTGGCGAGCAACATGGTGCGAAGCGTGGTGCCGGAGCCCTGGATAGACCGGCGCGGGCGTCTGATTGGCAATCTGATCGGCCTCTGGGATTTTTTTCGAGGAAGGCTGACGCCCGAGCGACCCGAAAGACTATAAAGCTGCCACGCGCGGAGGCTGTCTGGCCGCCGGTCCACGCCATGCGAGGCTGCACGATGCTGAATAGCAGGGCCTCGAAGCGACCGGCGTCGCGGCCTGAGCGTGCGCAATGCGCAAGCGGGCCGGGGCGCGCCTAATTGCGCCGTGCGCTATGTAGACGCCCATGACGGCGTGTTCGCGATGAACAAACACTCTCATTTGGCGGTGCCTGATTGCTTGCGCGGCGTTGCAGCGATATCGGTGTTGCTCTTTCATCTGAACCACTGGCTTGGAATCCCATGGCTGGCTTCCAACGCGGGCATTGCGGTGGACTTCTTCTTCGGCCTCTCGGGCTATGTCCTGTGCGTGGCCTACCGTGGCCGATTCGAGCGAGGGATGAGCGGTGCGCTTTTCGCGCGCATCAGGCTCATACGGCTGTTGCCGATGATCGTGATCGGAACCCTCCTGAGCGCGTCGTATCTGGCGACCCGATCTGTTCTGCTTCACGATATCGACATCCATCCGGGCTGGCTCGCGGCCGCCACGCTTCTCGGCATGTCGTGCATTCCGACGTTCGGCGCTCCGCATACGATCGGAGGGCCCCAGGTGTTTCCGCTCAACGGCCCCGAATACACGTTATTTCTCGAACTGGTCGTGAACCTCTTCTGGATGGTCACGCGCCGATTCGACGGGCTGGCGTTCGCATTCATCGTGACGCTCGCCGGTTATTCCCTTACGGCGGTATTCGGCATGGGAGGTGACACGCCGGGCACTTTCTTAACGGGCTTTCCCCGCGTATTCGGCGCTTACTATCTGGGCGTCCTGCTTTATTACGGTGATGGGAAATTCGGGGTGCTCTCATGGAAGATCTGGAAATCACTGTTTCTTCCTGCATCCATCGCGACTCTGGTGATGATGGCGTGGCCCGCGCAGGTCCCCTTCCTCGCGCAGTGGCTGTGGGCTGCAGCCGTGATGCCTTTGCTGATCCTCGGCGGATCGTCGATTACGCTCACCGGGCCTGCACTGACGGTTGCCCTCGTATTGGGCGAGCTGTCGTATCCGGTTTACGCGTTGCACTACCCTACGTTCGTCTGGCTCAACGGGATTTATCAGCAGTCGATGCACAGGAAGGATCCTGTTCTGGAGGCTGCCTTGTTCCTGCCCATAATCCTGCTGACCAGTTATCTCATCATGCGTTTCGTCGATACCCCAGTCCGCTCCTGGCTCGTTTCCCGTTTTGGCCGGCCGACTGTCAAAGCGGTTCTCGACACCACGGCGGCCGATACGACTGTTTGAGCACGCGCGCATGAGCCCCTCCTGATAAGTACGCGTTTGCGTGCGGTAGCCAGCAGTGCCGCGCTTGCGCGGCCGATAGCATACCCGTCGGAGAAAGCCGCATTGTCCCGCGTAAGGATGGCAACGGCATTGCGTGTGGGGGAGCCATGAAGACGATAGCATTCAACGGCAAGTTCTTTGGGGCCGCGCCGACGGGCGTGCACAAGGTTGCCGAGCAACTCGTTGCCGCGATTGACGCGCTGATCGCCGGGCAAGCCGGCAACGGCCTCGATTGCGCCCTCGTAGTCCGAGACCGCGTCGAGATTCCGTCTTACCGCAATATTTCGTGTGTTCGCGAGAGTCGCTGGGCTCGCAAGATGCACCGGATCGCCTGGGAGCAATGCTATCTTCCGCTTGCTCGCAGAAGGGATTTCATTCTCAATCTCTGCAATCTTGGGCCGCTGTTTCATCGGGATTCGGCGACGATGATACACGACGCCCAGGTGTATTCGGCGCCGGAATCCTATTCGCTTCCTTTTCGGCTTTGGTACAAGTCTCTTTACTTTTTCATCGGCAAACGGCACAGGATCATCTTTACCGTGTCGGAGTTTTCCAAAAGCGAGCTGGTGCGCTATGGCATTGCCGATCCCGACAAGATCGTCGTCGTCCACAACGGCTGCGATCATGTTCTGCAGGTCCAGCCCGACGCGCGGCAGCTTGCTACGTTGAGGCTGAAACCGCGGCGGTATGTTCTCGCGCTCGCGAACACGCAGAAACACAAGAACATCGGCATTCTGCTCAAGGCCTTTGCCGGCGCACAGTTAGGCGATGTCGAACTCGTGCTGTTCGGCGGCGCGACTCGAGCTGACTTCGAAGGTCACGGGCACGTCGTGCCTCCCAATGTCCGATTCACCGGCCGGATTGCCGATGCCGAACTCGTCGGGCTGATGGCCAACGCCGGCGCGCTTGCCTTTCCTTCGCTGACGGAAGGCTTCGGTTTGCCGCCGCTCGAGGCGATGGCGCTCGGCTGCCCCGTCGTAGCGGCGCCTTGTGGTGCGCTTCCGGAGGTTTGCGGGAAGGCCGTGCTTTATGCGGATCCTTTCGACCCGGACGCCTGGAGTTCGAATATTCTTGCAGTGCTCAACGACGAAGCAGTGCGGCAATCCCTGATATTCGCCGGACTCGGGCAGGCTGGCGGCTTCACCTGGAAACAGGCGGCGCGCAGCCTGTTCGAGACCGTGAGAGCCGTGACCGGTTGATCTCCTTAAAGAAAGCGATATTGGGGGCGAGCAATGTCTATTAATGTCGATTTCTCGTTGGCGCTCAATGATCGAACCGGCAAGCTTTTCTTGGGGAAGGATATTATTTCGTCGCTCGGCGGCAGGGTGACGAGGGTTCACTACGGACGACTTCACGAATTTCCCCACAATGATTTGATGCGCCGGATCGCGGGCCGCCTGACCCACAAGGAAACCATTGCGAGAGTGCATCGCTCCCGGCTGGTTTCATGGTTGCCGGCAATTCGCGATCCACGCCCTACGCTGCATCTCGACCCGCTCAGCGTCGTGCGCCATCGCCTGGAGGCGCGGGACATCGTGCTTTGCCACGACGTCGGTCCGATCACCCATCCCCAGTACTTCGCGGCGGGCGTGGACGATCTGTACCTTCAGGCGTATGACCAGATCCGGCGCATGAAGCCTCACATGGTATTCGTCAGCAAGACGTCCCAGAGCGAATTTCACAAGCTGTACGGTTACGATTACGCGTCGTCGAACGTCATCTACATTCCAACCCGTTTGGGGATCAAGGAAGGAGAGGGGCACCCGGTGGATGGCATTTCGTGCCGTTTTCTCTTGACGGTGGGGAGTATCGGCGACCGTAAGAACCAGGCTCGTTGTATCGAGGCCTTCGCGGCGAGCGGGCTGGCGGATGAGGGGTGGCAGTATGTCATCGCTGGCGGGCCGGAGCCCGGCGCGGTTGCCGTCGTCGAACTCGCCAGGCGAACGCCGGGAGTCGTGTTGCCTGGATATACGACAGACGACGCGCTGCGCTGGCTCTATCGCAATGCATCCGGTTTCGTGCTGATGAGCCTTCTGGAAGGATTCGGGATGCCAGTCATCGAGGCGATAGAGCACGATTTGCCATGCCTCGTTTCCGGTTCGAGCATTTTGACGGAAGTCGGGGGAGAGGCCATGCTCGACGCCGATCCCCTCGATCTGCAGGCGATCGCATCCGGTATGCGATCGCTAGCCGACATGTCGGGTGAGGAACGCATTCGGCGAATGTCACAAGCCCGTGCGCATCTGCGGATCTTTGCGCGGGAACCCATACTCGCTAGCTGGAGAGAGCTGGTCGAGAGGATTGGGTGAGCGCTCAAGTCGCGCCGGATACGATGCCGGGGACCGGACGTCTGCGTTCCTTGCGCTATTTGGCCGTATCGGCAAACCTATAAAGCCACGCGGATGTTCCCTTCAGTTGCACCCAGCCAGGATCGGACG
This sequence comes from Paraburkholderia lycopersici, assembly GCF_900096975.1. Taxonomy (GTDB): domain Bacteria; phylum Pseudomonadota; class Gammaproteobacteria; order Burkholderiales; family Burkholderiaceae; genus Paraburkholderia; species Paraburkholderia lycopersici. Next base: position 34,891 of record NZ_FMYQ01000001.1, on the reverse strand, counting down.
GCGTTTTCGGCATCGTTAGCGACACGACCGCTCGTGCGCCGCTTCGGGAGAACGCCTTCATCACCTGGTCACGCTGCTGCGGCGTAAGCTGCGTCCAGAACATTTCGCTAAAATCCGGCCAGAGGATTTCGTCCTTACGGTCGAAGCGGTTGCGATCCTGGGGCTCGATACGGTACGGGAGACCGCCGAACTCGGCGACGATGCGCAAGCGTGACACATAGGCCCAACTGACCCTGACAGTCGGAGCGGTATCGCGGATAACGGCCACCGCGTCGCCGGGCCGTAACCCCGAGGCAGTAAGCGCATTGGCGAGCCGCCATCGCGGGTCGTCGTGAAAGTCCGCGCGGTGAATCGCTGCCTCGACCGAAGGCGCATCGGTAACCGCAAGTTCTGCGACGGCACCTGCGCCATAGATCATGACGAGAGCCGTGGCGAGCATGCGACGGGAAGGCAGCGTCACGTCTATTAACGGCGCCCAGGACAGAAGCGCCACGATCATGATGAACGCACTGAGATAGCGCTCTTCGACGTGGACGAGAAAATATGTGCCAAAGCCTCCCACGGTCGGCAACAGCAATGGCCAGGTGCGGATCGTTATTCTGGCCAGCGACGCGCGCCATGACCGGTTGACGAGGATGGGCAAGAAAGCCACGGCAACCGCGAGTACGATCGGGTGCTGCCTGATTATCTGCTGCAAGCTCCACAACGACCGGCCCATGGCTATTAATTCGAGCTTCAGGCTGAAGAATGACCGGAAGCCTTTGTACCAGTAAGCGACGTCGTTATAGGGCGGGTAGGTCGTGTGGAAAGGCGTTCCAAAGCCGAACGCCGGCAAGCCCGCTACAAGCTGACTGGTTGGATGGATGGGCCGGCCGAACTGCTCCGGTCCGCCTTGCCAATTGGTAAGGTGAGGCAGCTCGTTCACGTGCCAGGGGACATTCAACGCGCCGGAGGCGCCCAGGGTCAATTCGCCATAGGACCATGAGATCCCGGCGACATAGGTGGCAAAGAAAAGCCCGAAGACGCCCGTGGCCACGCCGAATGGCCGCCACAAGCCGCCCCTCGCGCAGCAATAGATGAAAAGGGTGAGAATGAACAGGCAAGAAAACGGAGTGAATACTCCTTTCACCCAAATACCGAGACCCAGTACCAGACCGAGCAACGTCGCTGTCACTATGTCCCGCCGCCGGATTAGCGATAGAAGCAGACTCGAGCCAAGCAGAAAGCCCGTGGTCACGAGCAAGTCCGGGCACACTGCCGAAACCGGGTCAAGCGCCAGGCCGGCGCCAAGAAAAACGCAAACCCCGATCCAGATCGTAAATGGATGCAGGGCCAGCGCAAGCGAACCAGGCCAATACAGCGCGAGGGCATTGCGGATCAGACCACGCCATGATGCATAGGCGAGCAGATAGATCATCCAGTTCACGACCGTTATCGCGTACCACTCGCCTTCCGGCGTGGGGGCGGCCAGCGCCCGCCCCGCGGCAACCAATGCGGGATATCCAGGGTTCCAGAAGGGGTTGAAAATTTCTCGCCAATCGATGTGCGTGACGGCCCAACTGACATTCAGATAGGATATCCAGTCGCCATAATATTGCGTCCGCCCATAAATTCCCTCGACCATCCCGAGTATGCCGATGACGATCCAGGAAAGGACGAGATGTATATTCGCCAGCGGCCATTTTATTGCCATTTAGCACCCCCACGTTTACAGCCGGAAAAACCGTAGCTCAGGGAATCAGCCCGCCCTGTGGTCCGATCGGCAAGAGGGGCCATCAACTGCCATTAACTGCGCTTAACGCCCCATACCGGTCGAGGTATTGGCGCCGGCGCGTCCGTCGCGGCACATGACGTTCGAACGCCTCGCATGTCCCCGCACAGGCAGGTCACGCGACGAATGTAGCGGGCGAGCGCTAACCGCTCTGTGCGTTGGACAACGCCTTTTATCGAACGGGATACGCGTGGCCGCACGAGGATTCGAGGCGGGGCTTCCGGCTCAGGCGCTAGTTTGCGTTCCGATCGAGCGGCAGCGTTCAGGACGGCGATGCGTCGCCGGACGACGGGACCTTGGTGCCCTGGGTGGCGATGGACGCGCCGGAGGCCGCCGCAGAGCCGCGCTCCTGTTCATTGAACGTCCACATCGAGTTGAGCAGATAGGTCAAGCCGAGAACGAGGGCGGTCGTAACCAGTTGTGCAATCAGATAGTTCAACCCAAGGCTGTTCACGAAGAACTTCATGCACACGCCGTTCGTCAGCACGCCGAGCAAGGCGATAATGGCAAACTTCGGCGCCGTCGACAGAGGATTGCTGTTGCTACGGAACGTGATCCGGCGGTTGAGACCGTAGTTGACGATTGCGCCGACACTCGCCCCGGCCATCGAACTGAGGGCCGGAGAAGCCCAGCCCGTGCGAACCATCGCAATCAGAACCGCATACTGCGCGGCGGTACCCATTGCGCCGACGCCCGCATAGACCGCGAATCTTCGCGCCGCTCGCAGATCAGGCATCGTTGGCGCCCGCAGATTGGTAGCGGCTGCGGATCAGGTAAACCGGCCGGTTCTTCGACTCGTAGTAGATGCGGCCGATGTATTCGCCGAGTACGCCTATTCCGATCAGTTGCACGCCGCCGAGCAGGAGGACGGCCGAGATCAGTGAAGCGTAGCCGGGCACGGCGACGCCTTGAATCAGGGTTCGCACGATGAGGAACGATGCATACAGAAATGCGCCCAGCGCCACGAAGCTGCCGACGTACGTCCACACGCGAAGCGGCAGCGTGCTGAAACTGGTGAAGCCCTCGAGAGCGAAGTTCCACAGTTTCCAGCCGGAAAACTTCGACCTGCCGGCGAGGCGAGGCTCGCGCACGTAATCGACGACTGCGGTCCGGTAGCCCACCCAGGCGAACAGGCCCTTCATGAAGCGGCGTGTTTCGGGGAGCTGTTTGAGCGCGTCCACGACCTCTCTTGTAATCAAACGGAAATCGCCCACGTTTTCCGGGATTTTCGTATCGCACATCGAATTGTGTATCCGGTAGAAAATCGCCGCGGTCTGGCGCTTCAGGAAGGAGTCCGTGAGTCGGCTGACGCGTTTGGCGACCACGACATCATAGCCTTCCCGCCATTTCTCCACCAGTAACGGAATTATTCCGGGCGGGTCCTGCAGGTCGGCATCGAAAGGGATCACAATGGCGCCGCGAGCTTCGTCGAGGCCTGCCGACAGCGCGGCTTCCTTGCCGAAATTGCGCGTCAGATCGATTACGCGAATGCGGCTATCTTCTTTCGACATGCCTATGAGCATGCGCAGCGTGCCATCGCGGCTGCCGTCGTTGACGCAGACGATTTCGAACCGGGTTCCGTCGATCGTTTCGAGCACGGGAATGACCGCGCTGAAAAATGCCCCGATCATCTCCTCTTCGTTATAGAACGGCACGACGAGCGAGAGGAGGCAGGGTTGGCCAATCTCGGCGGCCTCTGCCGGCGAAGGATTGGACCGGGCGGTCGTGTCGCGCGCTGCTGCCGGCGAGGCTGGCGCTTCCCTCAGAAGCGTTTCCGGAACCAGAAAGTGAGGGCGGGCGACATAGTTCATGTTTACCTCGCGAAGATGCCGCAGTTGACTCGCTCGCCATGACCGCGAGGCCTGTTACGCGCGACAGGAATCGATGCCGGCAGGTTATCGGTTCAGCGTTTGACCAGCCGCCGGACGGCATTCAGCGGTGATTTCAATCTCGTCACCGGCGCGTGGACGACATCGGAGAACGTCTTCGGATTGCGGTGTTCCAGCGTCGAGATGACTTTTCTTTTCAAGCTGTCGCGCAGCGGCGAAACGCCTGGCGGCAACGGCTTCAGGCCCATCATGCGCAAAACGTAATTGGCCTGATAAACCCTCGCGCGTTCCTCGATGGATTTCATGCAGTAATTGATGCTGATACTCACCGAGATATTGTCGTCGTTCTTGACCCAGTGCGGCGCCAACGACGGATGATGCACCACTTCTCCCGGCGAGAGCCGAAAGATGGTCCCGCGATTCTGCATTTCACGGCGATAGCGCGCAGCTTCGAAGTTGCCAGCGTAGTAACGTTCGACCTCCTGGTCCGGCACCAGCTCGCGGTCGGTCGCAGGGAAGAGACATACGTCCTTCGAGCCCTGCAACTGGAAGAGGAAGTTGGTTTCGTGATCGATATGGAAGGGCGTCGAGACGTTCGGCGACGTGATTAACAGGGTCATCGTGACGAGGGTCATGTCCGTGCGCAGCGGGAAATCGGACAACTCCTCGAGCTCGGACGTAATCGTATCGAGGACGTGAGCATAATCGGCGTCATAAAGCTGCGCCTGAGTCAGCTTGATCCACGAGTCGTTTTCGCCGACGCGCGAAAATGCCTCGGTCAGACGCTTGCTATGCGGCATGGCGCTGAACTTCGTATCGAGCGAGCCATTCTTGAAGTTAATGGCGCAGACATTGCCATTTTTTTCGAGCATCCGCTGCGCGACTTCGACGATTCTGGGAATCTCGAACAAGCCGCTCTGATGCAATATGTGATTGAACTTGAATGGACGAAGATTGAAGTTGTCTTTGAATTCCGGATTGCAAGCGTGCAGAATCCTGTCGTCTGCGTTCAGTTGGCGTGACGGATCGGCCAACACCGTAGCATCGCTAGTCACAGACATGGCACACCTTCGTAGGTTGGAGGACACTGCCTGCAGGCTACTAGCGCGCCTGTTGGCCAGATGTGCGTTGACGAACATCCACGGCGAATTCGGCGTTTACCCGCAATGGACCGGCCGGCTTGATCCGTTCGTGGCTGGACGCCGATGTCATGTCGGCGGCTTCGAAGCTTGGCCGCAGAAAGTCGACGACTTCGGCGTCCGTGACCGGCTTGACATGCAACGCGAACGCGGCATTCAGCGAAGCGACGAGGTGCTGCGCCCAAAGCGTATTCCACACCACGCCGGCATGACTGTCTGCAAGAACGGCGTTGTGCGGATCGTCGCCGGAAGTATTGGTGATTGCCCAGCCCGGCGAGAGACGCACCGTCCTGTAAGCCGGGCGGCCTTGATCGTCGCGTTCGCCCCAAAGGCTTCTGAACCATGCGCGATAGTCGAGAAAGTAGACATGGCGATCGGCCGCGGCAAGCTTGCGCAAGCCAGTGTTGAAGCGGTCGATGCCGGCGTCGATATTGGCTATCTCGCTGGCCGATTGCCAGCTGCCGAACTCGCCCGACCAATCCGCGTTGCTGCCCACCCCCACGAGTACGACATAGGTATCCGGGTGATTCTTGCGGATCAGCGCGACGGCTTCACCGATCGACTTGATGCAGGCGTCGACCAGGGCCGTGGGGCGCGGAGCATGTCGATCGCGGGACAGTTCGTCGAGCACGTCGTGGCCGCCGACGTCGTTGCCGCCGATCTGGATCAGTACGATGCCGCCTCTCCACGCCTCGGGTTCCGTGTCCATCAAATCGACGAGACGAATGGCCTGGCGCTCCGATTGCCCCATCAACTGGCCGCAGGTCGCGCCGCTGATCGCGAAGTTGTAGCGGTAGTCGTCCTTGGGCGGCGTGCGCGCGAGAGAGCCGAAAGCCTCGCCGACAAGCGCGCGATATTTGCCGGTTCCCCACGCCCCCCATTTGCCGGGATCGAGCTGGTCTCCGCGCAACTGGGCCAGGACCTCGGTCCACTGCCAGGTAGTCGCGCGCCGCTGGCCTCCTCGCATGCCCGGATCTCCCAGCATCAGCGTGTCATGGTAGGACTGGCTGTCGGAATCGCCGAGCACGGCAAATCGTATCGGTCCGGATGGCCGTTCCGCCGCGGCCGCGACGGCGGCGGGCGGGCGGCGAAAGAGACCGGGAACGGCCAGTCTGGCAAAAAGGCCGGCCACGGTCAGTACACCGAAAAGTGCGACCAGCAGGACTTTACGCGAACGGGACATAGGCCATTTACCCTGTCGTGACGCCTTTGACGCCCGGTCCTCGAGGCGCGACTCCATCCATGCCATGCATGACGGCGCTAACGCACATGTCACGCATGGTCACGGCAATGGCGTCAGGCGCTGGCGTGTTTTAGGGAAGCTGCGGGAGCGTCTTGCTCGCCCTTGGCCGCTACGTTGCAATCCGTTTCTATTTGCGCGAGGCGATCGTGCAACTGCTTGCCCATGACGGCGGCGCCGGCCGACCGGAACATCTGGTTGTGCATGCCCGGAACGGCGGTGACCACCAGCTTGTCCGCGGCCACTTCGTTCCATCCCATGTCCCACGCGAACAGCCGTCCCTTGAGCGCCTGGTCGCTGCGGAACAGCTGAACGTCGCCGTCATAGCGCGCCGCGCGATACCGCGACTGCTGATCGCGCAGATAGCCGATCTGTCGACCGTACCAGAGGTTGTCGTCGATCTTCCCGGCAATCCTGTCCGCCGAGCCATCTTTCTTGAGCAGTCCGAACTTGAGCGCCAGCTTGGTGAGGCGGAGCCAGCGAACGGTCCGAAACTGCTGGAGGAAGTCGATCATGGACATCTCGCCCCGCCTCGCCAGCCGGAAGTCGCGCGGAATGTCGGTCATGCGCACCTGCAGCTTGCGCAATAGCCGGTCATGCCAGGGCATCGACTCGCGATAGCCGGGGGCCCAGGAATCGTTGAGGATGACCAGCTCCACCGTTTCGCCCTCGCGCCGGAGCTGATGCGCCGCCTCCAGCGCCATCGCCCCCAGCACGCAGTGCCCCATGAGGATATAGGGGCCGCCTGGCCGCACGAGTCTGATGAGCCGCACGGCGTCTGCGGCGATGTCCTCGAAGGCACGCAGCGGGAACTCGCGCCGAAGCCCTTTCGGCACCATGGGAATATCGATGATGGGCCGTTCGGTGCCGAGCTGCTGAGCCAGTTCGTAGAACACCGCGATATTGTTGAGCGCGATGATCGGCGTGCCCGGCGCATCCTCGTTGAATCGCACGACGTTGCGGGCTTGCGCCTCCAGTTCGGCCTGGCTCAGGAAGCCGCTGGCGCCGGCGCCTCCTGCGATTTTCGCCGTGCCTTGCGCGGCTGCGTGCGCGAGCGACGGCTGCGCCGTGACGTCGACGGTTTCCAGCACCTCGCGCCACCTGACCAGATGCCGGTCGATCGTCTCGACGTCGTAGAGCTCCGTATCGCCCTCGCACGAGATGCGCCAGCCTTCCGGACGCCGCACCATGAAGAAGTTGAGGTCGTAGAGCGCGCCCGCGTTGAAGGAGGGCGAGGTCGTCGCGGCGAAGTCCTGGCGGCGAACCTCGTCGCCCATGCCGACGAAGCTCTGTTGCAGGGCGAAATTGACCGAGCACAGCGGCGGCCGGCTCGTGTCGGGCACTTCGCCCGCCATCTCCATCATGTCTTCGAACGGGAGGTGGAGATGTTCGAGGGCGTCGCCGAGCTTGGCGCCGCACTGCGCCGTGACGGAGGCGAGGGTGCTGCCCGGCGCGACGTCGAGGCGAAGAATCACCGTGTTGATGAGCGGCCCGATCACTCCCTCGAGTTCCTGCTGATCCCGCACCGACATCTGCGTGCCCATGGCGACCCGGGTCTGACCGGTAGCCGCTTGCAGCGCCATCGCGAGGCCGGCCGCCGCGACGCTGAAGAGCGTCACGCCTTGCGCCTTGGCGGCCGCGATCAGACGCTCGCTCAGCGCGCCCGGCAACAGGATGGAGCGGATGACGCCCTGGAAGCCGCGCTGCGGCGGCCTGCCACGGTCGCCGGGAACGTCGAAGCGGCGGAACTCGTGGAGCTCCCGGCGCCAGTGGGCGCGAGCGCGATCGAGCGCCCCGCTCGCAAGGAACTCTCCCTTCCACAGCGCGTAGTCGCCGTGATGAAGGTCGACGTCAGGGTAATCGGGATCGTGACCGGCCCGCAACGCGGCAAGCCCTTCCACGAGTTCGCGCACGAGGATCGCGAAGGACCAGCCGTCCATGACGAGCGAATGGAAGGTCAGTTGCAGTTCCCCTTGCGTGCCCGACCGCGGCAACCACACGGCCCGGAAGAACGAAGGCGACGACAGCTCGAAAGGCGTGCGGGCCTGCTGGCCGCCGACGCGCCCGGCCTCGTCAAGGGCGGCCTGTTCCTCGAATCCGGTGAGGTCGATCACTTCGAGCCGGAAGGGGGCGTGGCTCCAGACCTGCTGGCGCAGCCCCGCACCCGTCATCACGAAGCCGGTGCGCAAGATCTCGTGGCGCGCGACCAGTTCGCCGAGCACCTGCTCGATGCTCGCGGCAGTGAGCGGCCCCGACAATTGCAGCCGGAAGGCGATGTTGAGCGCCGAAGCCTTGGGCGACGCCTTCTGCTCGTGCCAGAACCGCACCTGGCAGGCGGTCGCCGGGAACAGCACATAGCCGGCTTCGATCTCGTGAGTCGCGGCGACATTCAGGGCGATCCCGTTCATCGCTCACACTCCCTCCGCAACGCGGCGCTTGAAGTTGAGAATCGACGGCCTCGCGACCGCTGGAGCCTGCATCGTCCGGGCGTCGTCGAGGCTCGCGGCCAGCTCGGCAATCGTGACGTTCTTCATGAGCTGACGCGCATCCACGCCCAGCCCGCGCTCGTTCATCCGCGCGACGATGCGAAAGAGCTGGAGGCTGTCCGCGCCGAGGCTGAAGAACTGCTGATCGACGCCAACCTGCTGGAGACCGAGCACGTCCGCCCAGATCGCGGCGATCGTGGCCTGGGTCGCCGTCATCGCCGCAGGCTCGCTCGTCACGGGGTCGCTCGCCGCAGCAGGCGCGGCCGCCGCCGGTTCGTTCGCGGCGGGCTCGGCCGCAGCGGGCTCCGCGGGCATGGGGGCCTGCGCGACCACCTTGAGCGCGGCATGCGGCTGGCGCACGGGCACGGCCACCATTTCCGGCGTGGGCATGGGCAGCGCCTTGCGATCGAGCTTGCCGTTGCTGGTCTGCGGCAGCGCGTCGAGCGTCATCCACAGGGTCGGCACCATGTAGGCCGGCAGCAGCCCGGCAACATGCGCCGAGATCGCGGCGTGGTCGGGCTTGTCGAAGGCGGCGCCGACGACGTAGCCCACGAGGCGGGGATTGCCGCTCACGGTTTGCAGCGCGACGGCGGCCGCGGCGACGCCGGGCGCCTTGCGCAGGGCGGTTTCGATTTCCTCGATCTCGATGCGGAAACCGCGCAGCTTGATCTGCTGGTCGCGCCGGCCGAGATGCTGGAGCGAGCCATCGGCAAGCCGCTTTGCGAGGTCGCCGGTGCGGTAGAGCCGGCAAGGCGCCGCGCCCTCGATGGCGATCGTCCTGAAGGCGGCGTCGGTGAGATCGGGGCGGTTGAAATAGCCCTTCGCGAGGCCTTCGCCGCCAATCCACAGTTCGCCGGCGACGCCTTCCGGCGCCAGATGCAGATCGTCGGTCAGCACGTGCAGCTGCGTGTTGGCGAGGGGCGCGCCGATGACCACGGGCCCGTTGGCCGCGACACGCGAGGCGGAAGACCAGATCGTCGTCTCGGTCGGGCCGTAGAGGTTCCAGACTTCCGCGCCGGTCGCGAGCAGGTCGTCGGCGAGATCGCGCGGCAGCGGCTCGCCGCCGCAAAGGATCTTGAAGCCCTTCGGCGCCTTGAAGCCCGCCTCCAGCAGCATGCGCCAGAGCGACGGCGTCGCCTGCAGCACGGTGGTCGCTTCCTCCTTCAGCCGGGTCACCAGTTCGAAGCCGGTGCGCACCTCCGCATGGCCGGCGACGAAGGTCTGCCCGCCGGCGATCAGCGGCAGGAACAGCTCGAGGCCCGAGATATCGAAGGAGAACGTCGTCACCGCGACGATGCGGTCCCGGACCGTGAAGCCCGGCGCGTGCGCCATCGACAGCAGGAAATTGCCCAGCGCGCGATGGCCGATCTCCACGCCCTTGGGCTGGCCCGTCGAGCCCGAGGTGAAGATCACGTAGGCCGAGTCCGCATCCGGTACGGCCGGCAACGTCACGCCCTCGTCGTCGTCTTCCGCGAGGAGCGACTCGATTTCGAGCACGCGATGCGCGCCCGGTTCCAGCACCGTGCGGCTGCCCTCGTCGCTCAGGATGGCGGCAATGCCGGCGCTGTCCAGGATCTGGCGCAGGCGCGCCGGCGGCATCGTCATGTCGAGCGGCACGTAGGCGCAACCGGCCCGCCACACGCCGATCATGGCGGCCACGGTCAGCGCGGTGCGCTCCATCGCGATGGCGACGCGTCCGTGCGGCTCGATGCCCGCGGCCACGAGCCTGCGCGCGATCTGGCTCGCGAGCGCGTCGAGTTCGCCATAGGTCAGGCTCGTCGACGCGTCCGACACGGCCGTCGTATCGGGGGCCTGCCAGGCCTGCGCGGCGATCATCGCGGGGGCAGTGAGCGAGAGGTCGTAGCCGCGCTGCGAGGCGTTCAGTTCGTCGCGCAGGTGGCGGATCGCCTCCGCGTTCAACAGCGGCAGCGCCGCGACCGGCGTTTCGGCGTCGCGCGCGATCGCCGCGAGCAACGTCTCGTAGTAGCCGAGCCAGCGCTGGATCGTCGTTTCGTCGTAGACGTCGGTGTTGAAGTCGCAATCGAGACGCAGGCCCTGCGCCGATTCGATCACGTTCAGGAACAGATCGAAGTTGCTGTAGGCCTTCGCGTTCGGCGTGAAGCGCGTGGTCACGCCGGCCATGTCGAGTTCGCCGTCGACCTTTTCCAGATTGAACTGCAGATCGGTGAGCGGAAGCCGGTTGAAATCGCGCTTGATGCCGAGATCGCGCACCAGCGCGCCGTAGGTGTAGTTCTGCCGGTCGCCCGCGTCGTAGAGGTGATCGCGCACCGCTTTCATGTGCGTGGCGAAAGGCTTCTCGCGGTCGAACTTCACGCGCAGGGGCAGGAAGTTGACGCAGTGCCCGACCAGCAGCGCTTCGCCGGCCTGGGACTGGCCCGCCATCGGCGCGGCGATGACGACATCGTCATTGCCGGTGAGGCGGCCGAACAACACCTGGGCGGCGCCGAACAGGGTGGCGAACAGCGAGCAGCCCTGCTTCGACGAGGCGCTCTTGACCTGCTTGAGCAGATCGATGTCCACATGGCGGGTGGTCGACGCGCCGTTGAAGCTCTTGATCCCGGGGCGCGGGCGGTCGCCTGGCAAATCGGGCTGCGGCGCGGGCTCGCGATGGAGGTTCATCCAGAACTCGCGCGTTTCCTTGTCGACGCCGGCTTCGTCCTGCGCCCTGGCGAAGGCGAGGAAGCTCTGCACTTCGTCGAGTTCGGGCTGCTTGCCCGACACCTGCGCCGCATAGAGCGCAGCCAGATCGCGCAGGATGATGTTGATCGACCAGCCGTCGCAGACGATGTGATGGGCCGTGAACACGAAGGCCCGTCGCTGGGCGTCGAGGCGCACCAGCGCGGCGCGCGCAAGCGGCGCGCGCGTGAGATCGAAGGCCTCGCGCGCTTCGCCGTCGACGATGGCCTTGAGTTCGCCGTCCGGATCCGCGTGGCCGGAGAGGTCGATCGACACGAGCGGCACGCTCGTCGCCGCGTCCGCGTACATCGTGTCGCCGACGCGCGAGAAGTGAACGCGCAACGCGTCGTGGCGGGCCACGGTCGCCGCGAAGGCGCGCTCGAACGCGGCCTCGTTCAGGTTGCCCATGAGGTCGAGCGTGAAGGACTCGTTGAACGCGAGCGATGCTTCGTCGCCTTGCTGAGCCGACATCCAGATCTCTTTCTGCGGTTCGGTGAGCGGCGACTGCGTGAGTTGCTCCGGTTCGGCCTGCGGTTCGGCCTGCGGCGCTGCAGCGGCGGCGCCCGGCGAGCCGCCGAGAATGCCGACGCTCTGCAGCGCGGCGACGCTTTCGACGAACGCGTCGCCGATCCGGCGGATGTCCTCGTCCGAATGGCTCGTCGTCAGGAAGCAGGGGAAGCCTTCCATGATATGGATGCCGAGATAGCGCATGTAGGCATAGAAGAGGCTGCCGAGCCGGTCTTCGCCCGCAAAGCTGATGTAGAACCAGCTCGAGAAGGATTCCGCCCGCGTGGCGATGCCGACTTTCTCCAGGTGAGCGTTGATGCGCTGCACGAGGCCTTCCATGCGCGCGCCGAGCGATTCCTGCAGCGCCGGGCCGGCTTCCTTCAGGTGCAGGAGCACGGCCTTCATCGCGGCCAGCACCACGGGATGGCGCACGAACGTACCTGCGAAGAAGGTCGGCGGGACTTCGGGAACCGAGGCGTCGCCGAATTGCCACTGGCCGCCGTCGAGCGCATCCATGTACTGGGCGCTGCCCGCGAGCACGCCGACGGGCAGGCCGCCGCCGACCACCTTGCCGTAGGTCGCCATGTCGCCCTTGATGCCCCAATAGCCTTGCATGCCGGCCGGATGGACGCGAAAGCCCGTGACGACCTCGTCGACGATCAGGGCGGAGTCGTTGGCCGCGGTCACGTCGCGCAATTGCTGCACGAATTCCTTCGGCCGCAGATTGGGGTGGCGCGACTGCACGGGCTCGATCAGCACGGCGGCGATGTCGTCGATGTTGGCCTTGATCCACTCGAGGCTCTCGGACCTTGCGTAGGGCAGCACGACCATGTTGCCCACCGAGCTTTGCGGAATGCCGGGGGCGAGCGGGAAAGCGCGCGGCACGCCCGCCTCGCTGCCCGGCTTGACGAGGACCTCGTCGAACTGGCCGTGATAGTCGCCGTCGAAGCAGACGACCTTTTCCTTGCCCGTCACCGTGCGCGCGAGGCGCATGGCCGCCATCACGGCTTCCGAACCCGTGTTGCAGAAGGTGACGCGCTGATGCCCGGTCATCTCGGCGAACATCTGGGCGACCTCGCCCGCAAGCGGGGACTGCGGTCCGATGGCGAAGCCTTCCTCCAGTTGCGCGTTGACCGCCGCGACCACGAAATCCGGCGTATGGCCGAACGCGGTCTGACCGTAGCCGTTGACCAGATCGATGTATTCGTTGCCGTCCACGTCCCAGATCTTCGAGCCCTTTGAGCGCTGGGCGACGATGGGATAGACGAGCTCCTTCCATTCCTCGCGGAAGCCGCTGGCGGTGCGCGGATCGGCGAGCACGGGCCGATACGACTGCGTGCGCGCCTTGGAGGCGGCCGTTTTGGCCGAGTAGCGCGCCGCCAGATCGGCGATGAACGCCGTCTGGGCATCGGTCATCTGCGCCGAGGTCGCGGCGCCGGGCTTGTAGGCGGTGAAGCGCGTCGGCCGGTTGTCCTCGAACTTGATCTCGGGGCCGGCGGCGGCGCGCGCCGGGGCCTGAGCTGCCGCCTGAATTGCTGCGACAGGAGCCGGAGCGGGCGCCGCAACGGCCTGGACCGCCGCGGCCGGCTGCTGGACCGTCGCCGGCGCGCCTTGAAGCACTTCGAGCTGACGCGTCATCAGCGATTGCATGGCGGCGATCTGGTCGCGGATCACCGACTGGATGTCGCCCGTGACGGGAACCGCAGCCACGCCGGATGCAACCGGCGCCGCAACGGTTGCCGCCGTGGCCGCGACCGGCGCCGCAGGTGCGACAGGTGCGACAGGCGCGACAGGTGCGGCAACGGCGGCCGGCTGTTCCGGATCGGGCGGCAGCGCGCCATCGAGGAACCCGGCCAGCGCGGGCAGCGTCGGATAGTCGCTCATGATCTGCCGGAAGCTGATCGTGACGTCGTAGCGGCGGCGAAGCTGCCGGGAGACTTGTCCCATGAACAGCGAGTCATATCCGAGATCCCAGAAGGTCACGTCCGGGTTGGACGTATCCGGCGCCTCGCCGGACATCTCGGCAAGCAGTGACGCCAGTTCGGCAATGAGACGCGGTTTGCGGTCGATTTGGACGGTTTGGGCCATGGCGGTCTGAGGAATGTCGGTTATGGCTTCGGACGGGGCCGGCGCGGCAATCGCCGCTGCGACGGTCGTCGGCTGGCGTGAAGAGGCGGGTGCCGGGGCGTCGATCCAGTGCCGTTCCGGCTCGAAGGGATAGGTCGGCAACGATATGCGGCGGGCGGCTTCGGGCTGGACGGCTTTCCACGTCGGCGTGACGCCGTTCAGCCACAGCCGCCCGGTCGCCTCGGCGAGGATGGCGAGCTCGCGCTCGCGCATCGCGAAGTCGGGCATCGAGGCGATCGCGGCCTGGTAACGGTCTTTCGGCAGCCCCTGGGTGGCGAAGGTCGAGAGCGTCCGGCCGGGGCCGATTTCGAGCAGAAGCGGCTTGCCTTCCGCCGTCGCCGTCGCCAGCGCGTCGCTGAAGCGCACCACGTTGCGGCAATGGCTCGCCCAGTAGTGTCCCGTCACGGGCTGATCCATTGCCGCCCATTGCCCGGTCACCGAGGACACGTAAGGAATCGCCGGCCGCGCAAAGGAAAGGCTGTCGGCGACCTTGGCGAGATCCTCGACGACGCCCGCCATCATGCGCGAGTGGAAGGCATGCGACGTGTGCAGACGCCGGTGCTCGACATCGCGCGTCTTCAGCATGGCCTCGAACGCTTCGATGGCCGGGAACGGGCCGGCCACGACGCTGAGCGACGGCGCGTTGATGGCGGCGAGATCCACGCCGTCGGGCAGCATCGGCGCGAGCTCGGCTTCGGACAGGCGCACGACCAGCATCGCGCCCGGTTCGGCCGACTGCATGAGCGCGCCGCGCCGGGCGATCAGGGACAGCGCGTCTTCGAAGGAGACCGCCTCGGCCACGCAGGCCGCGACCAGTTCGCCGATGCTGTGGCCGATCATGGCCGCCGGCTTGATGCCGCGCGAGATCCACAACTGCGCCAGCGCATATTCGACGAGGAACAGGGCGGGCTGCGCGTAGATCGTCGAGCGGATCGGGTGCGGGGCGTCGTCGTCTTGCGCGACCTCGCCGAACATCAGCGTGCGGATGTCGAGTCCGACGTGCGGAGCCAGTGCCTCGGCGCCCTTGTCGATCCACTGGCGATACACGGGCTCGGTGCGATAGAGCGCTTCGCCCATGCCCGGATACTGGGCGCCCTGGCCCGGAAACATGAAGACGACCGCGGGCGCGGCCAGCGGCGCCTGGGCTTCGATTGCGCCCTTCTGGAGCCTGGCCTGGGCCTGCTCGCGGCTGTCGGCGACGACGACGGCACGGTGCGCGAATTCGCGCCGGCCCGTTTGCAGCGTCGCGGCCACGTCGGCGAGCGAGACGTCCGGATGGGCGGCGAGATGCCCGGCGAGATTGGCCTTCGCGCGTTCGAGCGCGGCCGCGCTCCTTGCCGAGAGCGGCAATATCTGCAGCCCCTGTGCCGGTGCGCTCGCGCTGTCGCGTGCGGGCGCCTCCTCCAGCACCATGTGGACGTTCGTCCCGCCCACGCCGAGCGAACTCACGCCGGCGCGGCGCGGCGCCGGGCCCCCGGCCCACGCACGCGCGGCGGCGTTGAAGAAGAAGGGGCTGCCGGCCGGCTCGATGCCGGGGTTGGGCGAACGGAAATGCGTGAGCGGCGGCAACGTGCGGTTGTGCAGCGCGAGGGCCGCCGCGATGAGCCCTGTCACACCCGCGGCCGCGTCGAGGTGTCCGACATTGGCCTTCGCCGAGCCGAGCGCGCAGAACTGGCCGCTTTCCACACCGCCGAGGCGAAACGCCTGCACGAGGCCCGCGAATTCGATGGGGTCGCCGAGCGGCGTCGCCGTACCGTGCGTCTCGATATAGCCGATGGTGGCGGGATCGATGCCGGCTTCGGCGTGCGCGCCGGCAATGGCGCGGGCCTGGGCGTCGACGCTCGGCGCGGTGAAACCGACCTTGTCGGAGCCGTCGTTGTTGATGCCGACGCCGCGAATCACGGCATAGACCGGGTCCTCGTCGGCGATCGCGTCTTCGAGGCGCTTGAGCAGCACGACGCCTGCGCCGCTGCCGAACACCGTGCCTTTCGCGTCGGCATCGAACGGGCGGCACACGCCGTCGGGCGCGCCCATCCCGCCTTCCTCGTAAAAATAGCCGCGCTTCTGCGGGAAGGTGACCGACACGCCGCCGGCCAGCGCCATGTCGCAGCGTCCCGACCGAAGGTTCTCCACCGCGAGGGCCGTCGCGGTCAGCGAGGTGGAGCAGGCCGTCTGCACCGAAACGGCGGGCCCGGTGAGGCCGAGCTTGTAGGCCGTGCGCGTGGCGACGAAATCGCCGGCCCCGACCAGTTTCTGATACTCGCCGATCTGGAACTGGCTCGTGAATTCGTCGATGACGCCGCGATCGGAAAGGATGTGCTTGAGGAAGTACGTGTTCATCGAGGTGCCCGCGAACACCCCGACGGGACCGCCGATCGTCGCCGGGTCGTATCCGGCATCTTCGAACGCCTCCCACGCGATCTCGAGGAAGAGGCGCTGCTGCGGGTCGGTCAGCGCCGCCTCGCGCGCGAGCATGCCGAAAAAGCCCGCATCGAAGCGGTCGACGTCGGCGACGATCGGCCGGGCCTTGACATAGCGCGCTTCGCGGCGAGCGTCCTCGTCGAAGCTGTCTTCCAGCTCCGCGATGTCGAAATGCGTGACGCAGTCGCGGCCCGCGAGAATGTTGGCCCAGAACTCCCGGACGTTGCGCGCGCCGGGAAACCGTCCGGCCATGCCGACGACCGCTATCGCCGCGCCTTGCGCGCCGCGGCGGCGCCGGACCGCGTCGTCCTTCGTCGCCCCGAGCGTCGCGCGCAAATGCGCGGCCAGCGCTTCGACATTGGGGTGGCGGAACAGATCCACGAGCGCCACTCTCGCGGACACGTCGCGCGCGATGATGGCGTGCGCGCGCATCAGATCGAGCGAGCGCAATCCGAGGTCGAAGAAGTTCGAGCGGCGATCGACGGGATTGCCGAGAAGCCCCTCGAACACGGCCGCGAGCTTTTCGGCGAAGTCGTCGTCAACGGGTTGGGGCGTGACGGATGATTCGGACTGCGTACCGGACATGTCGAGTCCCGCAAGCAGGGCTTTGCGGTCGATCTTGCCGTTGGGCGTCAGCGGGAAGTCGGGCAGGACGCGCAGGTCAGACGGCAGCATGTAATCGGGCAAGGCAGCCTTCAGATAAGCGCGGATGCCGTCCAGGAACACGGCGGCATTCGGGGCGTCGGCCTTCACGAAGCCGGCAATGGCCTTGCCCCTGCGGCCTTCGAATGCGGCGACGGCCGCATCGGCGACGCCGGGCGCCACGCGCAGCGCATGTTCGATTTCGTCGAGCTCGATGCGCTTGCCGGCGATCTTGATCTGCCGGTCGTTGCGGCCCAGGAATTCGATGGCCCCGTCCGCGCGCCGGCGCACGAGGTCGCCGGTGCGATAGAGCCTGGCGCCGGGCGCGAAGACGTCGTCGACGAACTTCTCGGCCGTCAGTTCGGGACGGTTGAGGTAGCCGAGCGCAACGCCGTCGCCGCCCGCAACGAGTTCGCCGACTTCTCCCTCGCCGACGGGCGCGAGCTTGTCGTCGACGATGTACACGCGCGTGCCCGCGATGGCGTCGCCGATGGGAATGGCCTCGCCGTTCGCGAGCGCTTCGCCGCCGCGCGCAATGCGGTAGCAGCAGGTGAAGGTCGTGTTCTCGGTCGGCCCATAGCCGTTGATGATCTGCAGCCCGGGGTGTGCCTCCATGACCTTGCGCACGTGCACGGGCGACAGCACGTCCCCGCCGGTCAGCACTTCCTTCAGCGGAAGAAAGGCTTCCAGACGATAGTCGGCGAGCGCGTTGAAGAGGCCAGCCGTGAACCAGGCGCTCGTGACGCCAAGTCGCGCTATCCCGGAGGCTATCGTGTCGAGAGAAGGCTGGACCTCGTTGATGATGGCGGCGCAGCCGCCGTTCAGCAGCGGACCCCAGATTTCCAGCGTGCTCGCATCGAAGGCGAGCGGCGCGAGATTGAGGAAGCGCGTCTGCGGCGACAGGTCGGTGAAGCTTTGGCCCTGCACGAGGCGAACGATCGCGCGGTGCGGCACGATCACGCCCTTGGGCTTGCCGGTCGAGCCGGAGGTATACATGACGTAGGCCGGGTCGTTGCCGCCGCAAGCAACGAGCTCGGCGGGATTCGCGGCCTCCGACGAGGCCATGATCCCGGCGAGATCGACCAGTGCGCCGTTGAAGTCGCCAACGCTCGCGAGCGCGGCGCCTTCGGCGATGATGAGCCTGGGCGCGCAATCGGCGACGATGAATTCGAGCTGCGAGCGCGGATAGGCGGGATCGAGCGGCACATAGACGGCGCCCAGACGCAGGATCGCCAGCATCAGGGCCAGCGTGTCGCGGCCGCGCGGAACCATGATCGCGCAACGCTCGCCGCGCGCCAGTCCCATGTCGCTCAGGACGGCCGCAAGACGGGCGGAACGTTCGCCGAGGGTGGCGTAACGCTCTTCACCCGTGGCGTCAATCACAGCAAGATGATTGCCGAATTCGGCACATACGGCATCGAAGCGCGCTGCCACGCCAGGCACATGGTCGGTCCCGCCCGGCAAAACGCCTGAAAATCCATCTCTGTGAGACATTTGCCACTCCCCCAATGACTTTGATGAAGGCCTTGTACTGAGCCTCGCTGTGCGATGCGCGCAGTTGGCGCGCATCACGGCGGACGGTCACGGGAGGCGCAAGCAGCATGAGGCGATGCGCGCCCGACCCGTGCCTCGAGCGCGCAATTTGCTGTAAGAGGAACTTAATCTTCCGCGGGGCGCGTATCCGTTCGCCGTCGCACACATACGGTGTGCTGCAACAACACATCGCGCGCGGGTGCTCGGGCCCCCGGCGGATGAAGGGGACGCAGGCGCGTGCATTGCGGTACGGGCGCGCGAAAAGTCGCCTTGCGCGCTTTCGCGAAGCGCTCGTGTTCTTGGGGGGGATTTCCGGGTGGGGCGTCCGGGCCGATCGCGTTGCGACGCCGATGCGGACTGGCCAATCGTCGGTCAGTTCATCTCGACGATGGACCAGTCCGCGCGCCTTGCCGCTACCGCGCCCGCGCAGGCCTCGCCCGATGACAGCGCGCGTACGCGCCATTGCGCCGCTTCCCGCGTTTCGCCGCCGACGAAAAGCGGTGTTGTGTCGCCGTGGATCGACAGGTCGAACTCGAAATAAGTCGGTGGCCGGATAAAGCCGGTGCCGAGCGCCTTCAAACAGGCCTCTTTGCGCGCCCAGGTTTCGAAGAAGACAGGTTGCCGTTCCGCATCCGGCAATGCGCCGAATTGCGCCCGCTCCCGCGTGGAAAATACTTCGAGCGGCAGATTCTCCTCGATCGGCCGCACACGTTCTACGTCGATGCCGACTTCGAAACCGTTCGAGATCGCCAGCGCCGCCTTGTTTTCGCTGTGGCTGAGGTTGAAGCAGATCGTCCAGCCGGAAGGCTGGCTCAAACAGAATGGCTTGCCTTCCTGGCCATAGCCAAGCGCGACCGCTTGCGGGGATAAGGCGAGATAGCGGCTGAGCAGTTCCCTGAGTTCGCCTCGTCCCGCCACGAAGCGGCGCCGATGCCGTTCGAAACGGAATTTGCCCGCGCGTTCGCGCTCCTGCGCCGACAGCATCTCCCAGTACCGGTCGAAATCGCCAGCGCGGATATCGAGATCCCATTGCCAGACATGCACGTCTTGCGCGGAGGGCGGTGCAAGGAGGGGAGTGGACATGGGAAGCCTGGTTAGACTCGCAGTGGGACGTATTGATTCTACAGGGGGCAATCCCGGAGGAGCGGCGTATAGTCTTCCGCGATTTTCGTGGAAAGACATAGGCGCGCTTCCGGGCAAAAGCGGCCGGCATGCCAGAGGCTGGATCGATACAACCCGCATGGAATTGTTGGGCAACCCACGGAACGGTGCGGTGAACCCGGCCTACGATCGGTCACAGCGTGTCGCGCCTGCGTATGCGACGGCGGCGCGCGGCGTGCGTGCCCGGCACGACCGCAAGCATCTTGCGAGTCGTTCCTCGATGAGCGGAGGCGGCAATTGTTGAAGCAAGGCGTTGACGCAAAAGCACGCAGGGCTCTCCGAACGTAGCCAGCTAGCTGATTCCTCGCGATGCGAAGCGGCATTGGACGAATTCGCCGGCCCGTCGGTCGGCCCGGCTTTCAAAAGGCCATCGACTGTATCGATATTGAACTGCATCAGCTCCATCGTGCTCGACGAAAACTGCGCCGCCCTAACGCGGCAATGGAAAGCTTTTGTCGGAATGATTATTTTGAAATTGTAATATTAATTTTGTATTTCGTAAGCGATGAAAATAGATTTCGTAAGCGCTTCGATGTAGTTGGCAAGAAATCGGAAGGTTGCGTGTAATTCAAGCCCTGCCAGATCAATCTGGGTGGTTTTGCTCCATGTGCGAGGAAGCTGGCGAAATTCAGATTCGAGGTGTGGGATGGGGCGTGATTTTGACAATGACTATCATGTTAGTGTGATCATTCCACACTACAACAGCCTCGATTTACTCTGGGTGGCGATTGAGTCAATAGCCAGCCAAACCGTTGTGCCGTCGGAAATCATTGTCATAGATGACGCATCGGGATCGCACTTCGAATTGCCCGGTCGTTGTGGAGATGACATTGCATTACGCTTGATCCGCGAAACCGAGAATCGTGGAGCGGCGTGGTGTCGAAACAGGGGCATCGAAGAAGCCACCGGCGACCTGATCGCCTTTCTGGATGCCGATGACCGCTGGCTCCCCACCAAGCTCGAACGATGCATCGCCGCGTTCGGTCCCAAGCCTGCCGGGAACGAAGCGAAGGTCTTGTTCAGCAACGTCATGCTAACCGACGGAAGCCGGCGCATTTTGGGAAACCGCTTTCCCTACGATGGTCAATCGATGCTTGATTTCATTCTATTGGAGGGGGGCTATATCCAGACCTCGTCTATTATGATGTGGCGCCATCAGTATCCGTTGATCAGCTTCGACGGGTCTTTGCGTCGTCATCAGGACTGGGATTTCGCCATCAAGGCCGAAATGGCTGGCTGCACGTTCGTATATCTTCACGATGCTCTGGTGGAGTACTCCTTGAGTGCGGGCGCCACCAGAATATCGGGTTCGCCTAATTGCGAGCCAAGTCTCGTATTTTTTGAAAAATATAATAAATTGATGTCGAAAGGACACGTCTCATCGTTTATATTTAACGTCCTGATTTACAAGAATCTGGATATTTCCCTGAGACTCGGTATCGTCGAGAGAATAATATTTAGAGAGGTCGATATACCGAACAAGGGTTGGGTCTCGTTGTTTGCGAGGCTGGTCATCGGAAGAGGCGGCGTGAACCTGATGAAGCAGTTGAGACGGAAAATTCAGATTCGGGATTACTCGACCTGATTATCGGGGATCGTGCCGCGGATCTCCCGCCGCCGTTCCGCTGCGCCAGCCAGCGACGCTGGCGAGCGCGACACCTGTTTCGTTTCCTCCAATTCGACTCTTTGCCGCCAGAGTCTCTCGCCTGGCGCGGCATGGGCGGGCTCCTATCCAGCACTGATCAAGCTGTGTATGTCGGCGCACAGAGGGGGCAGTGACGCTCTGCTTTAATCGCAGGGCACATACCGGCCGTCAGGATAAAGCGAGCACGCTTCGCGAAACTCCGGCGCGCCGGACCGAATGCCGGCATGCGATTTGTATTTCCCTGCGGCGTCGAACGTTTTGATTCTGGGGTCACAGATGCGCCAATTTGTTCGCGATTTGTTTTACTCTTCTGTCGCTGATAAGCAGGTGAATTTGCCCCTGCCACCGACGTCGCTCGCAATCGGTTCGCGCAAGCTCAATATCCTGCTGCTTGGAACGTGTGCAGTCGATATGCTCGTCAAGCGAAGCGTGAATTCCGGGCACAATATTCGCCATATCCTGATGGGCTCAAAACGCCACACGCCCATTCCGGATGCAGCCCCGACAGATGACGTGGCCGTCGTGGGCCTCACCCTCCGGCATATTCTGAGCGAAGCGACGCAAACGCCCGAGCCGGTGGTCGACATGGCCTTCTCCAGGCTCCGCTCAGACGATGAGGCGCGAGCGCTCCTGGAAAGCGTCGGCGAATGCCTTCGGGAAAAGGTGGCGCAGATCGCCGCGAAGATAACGGCCGTTCCGCTTGTCTTCATGTCGTTCTTCGAGCCGAGCTTTAATTACGAAGGGGATCTCATCGACCCGTTCGGGCTGGGGTCGCCCGGAAATCTCGTTCGCGAGATCAACCGGCTTTTGTCCGACACGGTCCGCAAGACGAGCAACGGTTACTTTCTCGACGCCAACGAAATACTGAACTTCGTCGGTCGCCGGCATTTGCAGGACGATGTCCTGGCAAGCAGCTCGCACGCCTCGTTTATCAACGATTGGGATTTCAAGCTTGACTCGAACCGATTGAACGCGCCGAGAGCGCTCGGGAATGTCTTCACGTATGAGGTGGCGTCCCGCGAATATACGCTTGCACTTTTGTCGCGGATTGAAACGATAGTCAAGATCGTGGAGCAGCGAAACCCGGTGAAGCTGATTATCGTCGATCTCGACGACACCATGTGGCGCGG
Organism: Paraburkholderia lycopersici; assembly: GCF_900096975.1. GTDB lineage: Bacteria > Pseudomonadota > Gammaproteobacteria > Burkholderiales > Burkholderiaceae > Paraburkholderia > Paraburkholderia lycopersici. The sequence continues at coordinate 12,563 of NZ_FMYQ01000001.1, read as the reverse complement.
TATTGCGGCGGAAGGAGAGGGTCTGAGCATCGATGAGCGCATCGAAGGCTGGCCTGTCGGCCTCGCTGAAGCGCTGATGTTCTTCAAGAAGCGCGGCGGACTGTTGGCTATCTGCAGCAAGAATGAAGAAGCGCCTACCGTCGAAAGATTCAATGCTATCTGGCGCGGCGCCATCACCCTCGATGACTTTGCCTGCGTCCGCATAAACTGGAAGCCCAAGTCGCAGAACATCCTTGAGATCCTCAAGACGGTCAATTTGCTCCCGGGCAACTGTGTGTTCATAGACGACAACGATCGCGAGTTATCCGAGGTAAAGGCAGCGATTCCCGATATTCGCTGTCTGGGCGGCAATCATTACGACTGGCGGCGAATCATCCTGCGATCGGCCGAAACACAGGTCCCCGTCGTCACCGAAGAGTCCTCGCGACGCACGGAACTCGTGCGCGCAATTTCGCAGCGCGAAGCCAGTACCGATGGCGCGAGCGGTGTTTCGCGAGAGGCATGGCTCGCTTCGTTGCAGCTTCGTCAATCCTTCTTCCTGCTCAAATCCCCGGGCTCCAGACATTTTGACCGTGCCTTCGAGCTCGTCAACAAGACGAATCAGTTCAACACGACCGGGAAAAGGTGGGAACGATCGGAGTTCGAGAAATTTATAAGCAACGGCGGGTACTGTGTGGTTTCCTCTCTGCGGGACAGATTGATCGACAATGGAATCATTTCTGTTTGCCTGATCCGATGCGAGCACATCGTACAGGTCGTTCTGTCATGCCGCGTGTTTGGACTTGGCGCCGAACTGGGCGTGGGAGCAATCGCGACCCGGCTGGCGCTCAAGTCGCGTCCTGAGATCCGGGCCGATCTCGTCGATACTGGAAGAAACGCGACCTGCCACGATTATTTCGAGCGGATCGGGTTCTCCCAAACGGAAACGGGCTGGTTCTCGAGCGCCGCGAATGAGCTGCCGTCTTACATCGATATCGAGAACCTGGGTGCTTCGGATTTCCCCCCCGTGCGGATTTAGTGCTGCATCCCTTTGCGCGTCAGAGCACAGCACGGGGTCGATCAAAGGCAATCCAGATCGACGTATTACTTCCGCGACGGGACGCCAGCCGACGCCGTTGTCCAGGGGGCGTGCCTAGGCCATTGACAGGCGATTGCCGTAGCCAGCAAAACATACGTCGACAGGAAATAATAGGTTAAGGAATGCACTCGAATGCCAAACAGTGCATCGAGACATAGAGGCAGGATAGTCAGGAACGGGAAAAATATCAGAAATGATCCCGTCCAGCGTTCTCCTCGCGACGAGATGATCATCGACAAATAAAGACAAACTGAAAATACACTGAAATCGTACGACATCAATCTCGGGTTCAGCAGAATGAGAATCGCAAGGAAATAAAACAGCTCGCCGGTGGAACCGATCGCAAGCGAGATCCGGCCATGTCTGCGCCGAAGCAGCACGGATATCAGCACGATGACGAGCATCAGGAGCGCGTGAAGCAGGATTCCGATCTTTCCCATCCCGAACTTGCCTAATACGCCAAAAAGGGAAAGCCCTGCATCCCCTTGCCCGACGATCTGACTGTAAATGGCTCCTTGAAATCCCGCCCACAGTTGCGGATAAAGAACGGGCTGGGCTAGGTAGATGCCGGCAACCGACAGCATCACCGCAGCGAACGTGAAAAGCATCCGTTTGGGCAGGAAGAGATAGAGCAGCGCGTAAGCAAGGAAATAGGGCTTTATGGCCGAAAAAAATATGACCGCGAACGCGTGCGCAGTTGAGATATAGATAGCGTTCTTTCTGTACAGGAAATATGAAAGCGATACGAGGAGCAGGTGTGCGAAGACACTTATGTTCCCTGTCACGATCGAGGCAAAACCGGAGCCTCCGACCAGGAAGCCGAGAACGATGCAGGGCACCAGGCGGCGATACGGGACCAGCGATCGAAGATCAATGCAGACACAACCAATTCCTGCCGCCGAGGCGGCAATCAGGACGGCAAATGCCGCTCTGAAATGAACAATGGAAAATATCTTCAGGAAAAATGGCGGGTAGACGAAAGGAAAGTCACCCGCTGCACATGCATAAGGATCGAGGCCGCTAAAAAAGCAGTTCAATCCTTTCTCGTAGACTCGATAGTCCCAGAAATAGCCGGACGTTCCGTTGAATGCAAAAACCAACAGGAAGCAGGTGGCTGCGGATAAACTCCACAGGGACCATGCCTCGCCATCCTTACCCATCGCCGCATCTAGCTTCAAGCGAGCCTCCGTCCCGATTCATGATCGCCACGTACCATTGCAACGTAAAGAGCATCGGCGCGAGCCGTGGTCCCGCGCCGCCGCACTATCTCAGTGCCTATCAGATCGCAAGCAGCATGCTGAGGCCGCATAGCCCGAGCACAGCGAGACTCGCGCGATCCTTGAATGCGAACACGATCGGGTCGTCGTGCATCGTGCCGCGAAACGCGCACATCCAGATCCGGCTGACCCAGTAGAGCGTGAGCGCGAAGGTGGCCCACAGCGCCTGCGGATGCAGGTACAACGTCTTCATTTCGGGCGTGTTCAGATACAACGCGAGCACGAGCACGGCGAGATAGGCGGAAGCTGTGCCGAACGAACGCAGGATCGAAATGTCCTGCGTGATGTAGCCGCGGCCGGCGGCTTCCGTCTTGCCTTCGCGAAGAATCATGTCGAGCTCGACGTAGCGCTTCACCATCGCGAGCGAGAGAAAAATCGGCACGGAGAACAGAATCAGCCAGTACGACAGCGGGATGTCGGTCGCCGCGCCGCCGGCGATCACGCGCACCGTGTACAGGCACGCAAGCGTGAATACATCGACAAGGGTCATGCGCTTGAGCGCGAATGAGTAGGCGACGGTGGTCGCGAAATAGGCAGTCAGCACGACGCCGAATTTCCAGGGCAGGAGCGCCGCGAGGCCGCCGCCGCCGGCGAGCAGCGCAATGGTGAGCACGATGCCGAATTTCAGCGACAGGCCACCCGAGGCGAATGGCCGGCTGCGTTTGCGTGCGTGGCGCCGGTCGGCGTCGAGGTCGAGCATGTCGTTGAGCAGATACACCGACGAAGCGGCCAGGCTGAACGACAGAAATGCGATGCAGGCCGCGGCGACCGCCGAAAGGTCCGTGAAGCGATGCGCGGTGAGAAGCGGCACGAAGATCAGCACGTTCTTCACCCATTGGTGCACGCGCATTTCCTTGAGCACGAGCGGAACCAGCCGGCGCTTGTGCTCGAAAAAAATGGTGGCGGCGTTTGCCTTGCGCGCCGCGGCGGCAATGTGCCTGTCGCCTACCACGATCGCCTGGCGCGCCTCGCGCCACACCGGCAAGTCCGCTCGCGCGTCGCCGCAATAGTCGAAGCCGTGGGCGCCGAATTGCTCGACGAGCGCGCGCGCCTTGTTCTTTCCGAGCAGGTTGTTGCCGACCGTGCTCGCGACCACGCCGGTAAAGAGCCCAAAGTGCGCGGCAATCTGCGAGGCGAGACGCTGGTTCGTGGCCGTGCAGAGGTACAGTTCGCGCCCGCTCGAACGCTCGTCGCGCAGCCATGCGAGCAGTTCGGTGTTGTAGGGAAGGACGCCGACGTCGATGTTCACGCGCTGCGCAATCTGCTCCTTCAGGTAGGCGCGACCGCGCAGCGCCCAGACGAAGCAGAGGAAGAACGACAATGGGTTCTGCTTGACGAGCACGAAGAAGGCTTCGAACAGCAGGTCCGTGCGCGTGAGCGTTCCGTCCAGGTCCACGCAGAGCGGAACAGATTGAATTGCGGCAGTGGCCATGTTCATTCTCCGTGCCGGGACCGGAACAGGTGGGGCGCTTGCTGGCGCGCTGCATGGAGCGCGACGCGGGCGGCACGTGCACGGTCCGCGCTCCGGGAGGCCATCGTAACCACGGCGGCATGCGCGCTCTGTGCTGCAACGCACGCGCGCTCAGGCAAACACGAAGCGTTTGTCGAGGTGGTATTTCGTGACATAGCCGATCACCAGACCCAGTGCGCCACCCGCGAGGCGCGCGGTTTCGTCGTGAAAGAGCGCATCCGCGCCGAATTCCACGACCCAGAAGACGAGCGTCGTGCCGAGCCCCATGGCGACGTATAGCGCGAACGTGCGCACACCGTGTGCGACGCTGCGGTGCTCGTAGCGAAAGATCCAGGCCTTGTCGAGCAGGTATTTGACGACGAGTCCGACCCCCGTGCCCACGCAAACCGAAATGGGCACCGCATATGCGCCCTGGTACAGATGGAACGCCAGACTCTGGCTGCCGAGATTCGCGCCGATCGAGATGGCGGCGAACACCGCGTACCAGAAGACCAGTCGGGAGCGGCTCAGCACGACGCCCGCGGCCGGGCTGCTCATAGCGAAGTCCTCTTGAACACGAAGCCGGGCAGCGAGCGGATGACGAGCATGATCCCGGCCCAGAACCACGGCGTATAGATCGAATCCTTGCCGCGCTCCACCGCTCGCACGATGTCCGCCGCGACGCGTTCGGGCGAGGCGACGAGCGGGCCGGGCAGCGCAAGTCCGGCTGTCATCGGCGTGCTCACGAAACCCGGCTTGATCGTCAGAACTTTCACGTTCGATTTGAAGAGCCGCGCGCGCAGCCCTTCGCAGAAGGTCGTCACCGCCGCCTTGGCGGCGCCGTAGACGTAATTCGAAGGACGTCCGCGGTCACCCGCCACCGACGAGATAACAGCGATCGAACCGCGTTTCTGCGTCTCGAACAGGCCGGCGAGCAGCGTGAGCAGTGCGATCGTCGAGAGTGCGTTGACCGTGAATTCGCGCACTGCCGCCTGCGGATCGCGTTCGCACTCCGACTGGTCGGAAAGCGTGCCGTGCGCGAGCAGAACGATGTCGATGCGGCCCAGCTCGGCGACGGCCGCGTCGAGCAGGGCCCGGTGCTGTTCGAAATCGTTCACGTCGAGGACGAAGGTGCCGACACGGCCCGCGCCGCGCACTCGCAGGTCCTGGGCGACCGCGTCGAGCCGCATTGGGTGCCGGCCGGCCAGCATGAAGTTCGCGCCGCGCGCGACCCACTCGCGCGCGCAGGCCGCTGCGATGGCGGAGGAGCCGCCGACGATCAGAATGTTCTTGTCCATCACCGCGTTGTCCGTTGCCAGAAGCGCGACATCAAGGCCGGGTCGCGCAGTTGTTCGAGCGCCTGCCACGCTGGATAGGCGGCGCGAAAATCGGCGCCGCTCATGTGTGCGTCCTTGGCCGGATACTGGCGGCCGCCCGCTTCGCGCACGATCGCGTCGAGCCGCGCGAAGAGCGTGGCGCTGCGGGTGTCGTGTTGCGGGAAGTCGAGTGCGAGCGAGATCCCCTGCATCGGGAACGAAAGCAGTCCCGGGGAGGCGAGCGGGCCGCAGCGTTTGAGCACCGCGAGGAACGAGCCCGCATGGGTCGCGGCGATCGCGTCGAGGAAGGCGTGCAACGCGTCGCGGGCCGTAGCGTCGGGGACGACGAATTGATACTGCTGGAAGCCGCGCCGCCCATACAGGCGATTCCAGTTCTCGATGCTGTCGAGCGGATAGAAGTAGCTCGCGCAGTTGACCACGGCGGGACCCGCCTTTGCCGCCGCCCGGCGGTAGTAGAACTCGTTGAAGAGCTTCAACGTGTAGCGGTTCACGGGCGACCAGGGCGGGGCGAACGGCACGCGCCGCCGGCGCCGGCGCGGCATGTCGAAGCACCGGTCGGCGGCATGGTCCGCGCTGACATAGATGCCTCGGCCGAGCGAGGCGCCGCGCCCGAGGCAGTCGATCCACGCCACGCCGTATTCGTGCCGCGCGTCGTACTCGCGGGACAGCGAGAGGAATTCGTCGAGATTGCCGAACGCGATCGTCTGTGTGACGAGACGGCTCGACGCGACCGGCATCAGTTGCAGTTCGACCCATTCGACGATGCCCGTGAGCCCGAGGCCGCCGATCGTCGCGCGGTAGAGGTCCGCGTTCTCTTCGGGCGCGCATTCGAGCGGTTCGCGGTCGGAGCGCAGCAGCGAAAAGCGCCGCACGTGTCGGCCGAAGGTACCGCGCACGTGGTGGTTCTTGCCGTGCACGTCGTTGGCCACCGCGCCGCCGAGCGTGACGAATTGCGTACCGGGCGTGACCGGCAGCATCCAGCCGCGCGGCACCACGAGCGCGAGCACCGCGCCGAGCGTGACGCCCGCCTCGGCGCGCAGGACGCCTGTTTTCCAGTCGGCGGCGATGAAGCGGTCGAGTCCGCGCAGCATGAGAACGTGATCGGTGGCGGCAAGGCAACTGTCGCCATAGCTGCGCCCGTTGCCGAACGGCAATGTCGTGCCGAAGCGCTCGCCCGCCTCGCGGAGCGCGGGCTGTACGCGCTCGCGCCAGACGGGCTCGCGGCCGGTTTGTGGCGCGTACGGATAGTGGCCCCAGGAACTGAGCTTCGAGATGCTCATGATGTGCGATCGCCGGACAGTGTGGTTGACGATTGGCGCATGTTAGGCAGCCCGCCCCCGGACCACCGTTCGCCGGAGCACACAGTCCGCCTTCGGGCGCGGAGCGTGCCTACCGGCCGACGGCATTCCGGCTCACATGCGCTTTAGTCGAACGAGGTACGCACCGAAGGAAGCGCGCAGCGGCGCGCTGTATTTCTAACGCATCCGCAGGCGCTGCTGCGCGCCATGGCGGAACAAGCCTGCTATTTGTCGGATCTGGAAGTTTGCGATCGTGCGCGCGTAGTCCCGTGGGGATGCGCGGCTCTCGTATACCCTGGCAATCCGTGGGACCTGAAGCCGTCACGCCAACGATCGCGGGCCGCTCGTTGTTCCTGCAATGGGACTTCCGTTTGGAATGCGAGAGGCCGTCCGCGAGTCGCCGACCGCGCAACACAACGTCCGCAATGCACTTCGCGTGCGAAGTATTCGTCAGTTTTCCGATCGGTCGTTGTGCTTACAAACATTCGAACCCGGTTTGTTGATTACGCATTCGTACGAGGAATCTTCTCCGCATTCGATGACTGTTTGCACTACATATGACTTCATGTTGCCGGGGAACGCCGTATCGAAACATCCTGAAGAGCGCAGTCTTCCGCCGAGAAATCCCGCTGGTGTTTACCCCACGAAAATAGTCACTTGCTGCGATTTCGATTTCACTAAACTCAATACGTGAATCCAGTCCGATTGTCGTGGCGTCGTTCAAAGCCGGGGAGCATGCGGTGGCTCGGACCGTCTATAACGCGGAGAAACAACTCAGCACCTGGCTGCGACGCCCCAAGCCGCGCATCGCGGCGAGCATCGCGACGTCGTTTATATTCGGCATCGTGCTTGCGTTCCTTCTACCGCAACGTTTCACCGAGGACATCGTCGTCGACAAGTTCGCCCGACTCGCCGCGCCGGTGATAAGCGCGTTCTATCAGCCCGCCAGCCGGAATGAAATCACAGTCGTACTGATCGATCAAAACAGCGTGGGGAGCCGAAGATGGCCCCTTGGCTACGAGTACTACAGCGACTTGCTCCGAAAGATTTCGTTACGCTCGCCGAAGGCGATCTTTCTTGACATCGTGCTGGTTCACGGGGCTGACTCAGGACTCGATAGACTGAAGAAGACTATCGCCGCTCTGAGTAAAGAAACGACTGATCGCCGTCCCGTCAAAATCTTTCTTGCGGCCCTCAGAAGTGACGAGGGCTTGAGTATCAGCCCTGATTTCGACTCGCTGCCGGAAGAACAGGCAACGAAGGTCGCCGTCGAGTACGAGCCTGCCGGCGTCGATCACCTTGCCTGGACCTACCCGCTCCACTACAGGGTGGTTGGGCCGGCAGCGGGGCAGGCGCGCGGCGCCCCCGACCGCCGCACAAAAGCCATTGCGGCAGATGTGCCCAGCGCCGCCTTTGCGATCTACCGGGCGCTTTATGGCAAACCCCGGAACGGAGCGGGGGACGGGACGGCGGTGCCGTGGTCCATTGCGCTCACGTGGGGCTTGACGCCCTCCAGATCGGGGCCCAGGGGCTGGATCTACAACCCGACCCAGGAAGAGGAAAATGAGCTCGAGGAGCGTCACGGCATCGGCAAAACGATCCTGCGCAGGTTTGCATATTGGTTCGGGCTCACCGAAACACGAGAGCCCGGTGAAGGTGGCGGCGATACCGGCACGTACTGTTCCTCGATGGGCGAGACCCGCACGGCGTTGCTGGTGTGGCGTGCCGAGGTCCGCGCGCTCTTTCCCTCCGCCGGAATGCCGTTGTGCGCTTACCATCGCACGGTGATCGCCGGAGAGATGGACGACATGGAAGGCGCCGAACGGCGTGAGGCCTTCACGGACAAGATCGTGATGATCGGAACCGCGCTCGACGACGGCGGCGATTTCATCGTTTCACCGCTTCACGAGCGGCTTCCGGGCGTATATCTGCACGCCATGGCGCTCGACAATCTGATGACGTGGAATGGCAGCTACGTCGAAAACCGCGAACCCGCGCTCGGCTGGTCGCACGACAAATTGCTACTCGAGTGGGTGGCGATATTCGGCATGGTAGGAGTCTCCCTGCTGCATCTCCTGAAAAAGTTCTGGAAGCCCGGCTTCAGGCGAATGATCGAAGGACATGTGCACGATTGCGTGACGAGCCGCCGGCCGTTGCGCGTGAGACCCGCACCCGCTTCGGCCGTCAGGAAAACCGCGCTTCGCCGCGCGCGCCGGCACGCCGTGGCCCAGGAGCGGCTGGATGGAGTGCGGACGGTATTGCGCCGTCGTGGCGGCGGTCCGCCGTCGATATGGAGGCGCATGGCCTTCGCCGCTTCATGGAAGTTGCTCACGGGCTGCGTGGCGATTTGCCTCACGCTCGCGCTGCTGCTGCTCGGACAGAAGATCTTTCACGAGTCGTATCTCGCAGTCACGCATGTCGTTGCGTGTGCGATCACCGCTGAATGGTTTGAGTGGGGCGAAAAGTTCGTCGATTTTTTTACCGGCCATGAGGAGTCTGAATGATGAGAATCCAGTCTGTCGGAATCCGGCCTGGCTTGCGCGTAGCCGTGCTCGCATGCGGCGCGGCCGCCGCGCTGATGGGCGGCAACCTCCATGCCGCGTCCGAGGACGCCGGCCAGGAAGGTCAATCCCTGATGCTCGAATCGGATACGCCCGTGGCGCTGTATCAGACTGCCAACTCCCCGGCGGTGGTCATGACCGCGCCCGGAGACGCCTTCCCGCTGCGGGCGCAGAAGGCTGATAAACGCTACAGAGTGCATTACAACGGCGGCGTCTACTATGTGAATCCGCTCGATGTCAGCGTGCGGCAATCGGCGAAAGTCGTTTGCGCCAAGGCCCCTACCAAAACCCTGGCCAGCCGGTTCGGAGCGGGGTCGGACGAGTGCAACAAATGAACGGATACGGCCGCCGCTCTTTCTGTTCGGCTTGCGCGGGCCTGCTGCTGGGTGCGTGCGCCGACGTCAAGCTGCCCACCTCGTTCTCCGACCTCGGCGGCGGACAGACGAAGGGCCCAACGCTTGACAAGGTCGGCGAGCTTCCGCCGCCGCCTTCACGAAACTGGCCCGATGCGAAGGCGGACCTGGACACCGCGCGCGCCGACGGCTGGGGACTCGTATCGTCGCCGGACATGGAAAGCTATCTCAACGGCTTGCTCGCGACCATCAAGAAGACGGCGGGAACGCCCGGCTATCCAGGCTCGGTTCATTTGATCGGCGATCCGAGCCTCAACGCGAATTCCAGCGCAGGGGGCAACATTTTCGTGTCAATGGGCTGGATCCAGATGGCGGAGTCCGAGGACGAGATGTTCGCCATCCTGTCTCACGAGTTCGGCCACATCTATCTGAATCATCATGCGCTCTACGACGTGAAAACCGCTGGGGAAACCACGGCCACCGTGGTATCGGTCGCATGGTCGCTTGCGAACAAGACGCCGAATGCGCACGCGTGGAGCGGCATCGACAACATCGCCGTGATCGAAACGCTCGGCACGCGGGTCATGTTCCCGGCGTGGAAGCGCAGTATCGAAGAGCAGGCCGACCGCTTCGGCGCCACCATCAGCCTGCGCTGCGGCTATTCCTATGTGGACGGCTTCAAGACGTTCCTCGAACGCATCGCCAGTTACGATGAGCAAGCCAGGGCGAACCGGGCGAAGCTGCGCGACGAGCAGGCCAAGGTGGCCCGCGACAAGGCTACCCGCGACGCAGACGCCAGATCGCGCGCGCAGACCGTTCCGGGGCTCAATGCCGGCGCCGCGCAACTCGTCAGTGTCGGCGGCCTGAGCCAGGCGGTGGCGAGCTACGCATCGTCGAACGCGGACCTGACGGGACAGGTGTTCGATATCCAGTACGCACTGGAGAACGAGATCGCGGACCAGATGGAGAAGCTGCACGACGACCACGGCGACCCCAAAGCGCGTGAAGCGAGTCTGCGCGAACTCGTTCGGCCGATCGTCGGCAACAACATGCCTGACGCGCGCGTCGCGCCGTGGAATGCGGTGCGAAAGCGCAGTGTCGTGACGCAACAGATAACGCATTACTCGGCCATCGGCGACCTGCAAGGCGCGCAGGCGGGCGGGCAGTACGCGCAGGCGCTGCAACTGGCGCAGATGATCGCCTCCGGCGCGACGGCCGACGACGCGCTGCCGGTATTCCTGCTCGCCAACTCGATGTCGCTGGCGGGTTCGCGCCAGAGCGACGCGCAATTGCAGGTTCTGATGCGCAATCTGAACGCCCGCGAACGCTCGTGGCAAATCCAGACGACCGTTGCCAGCCGGATGGCCGCACGCGACCCGAACAAGAGCGAGTCATTTCTTCTCGGGCAGTTCGACTATTTCGGCAAGGCTTCGGTTGCGTGGCCCGGGTTGATCTCTTATTACCGTGAGCGGGGCAACCTTGCGCACGCGAAGGAACTCGCGCAGACATGTTCGACGCAGTACCTCGACATGGCGTCCGCATGCACGGCCGCCGCGACGCCGCCGCGCCAGAAAGAGGAGGAGCACGGCATCGGGCGTGCGAAGGAATTGCTCGAAAGGGTCCTGCCGAAGAACCTCTTTTAGTCGTCGAATGCACAGGGGACCGGAATCTGTCCGCAACGGCAGACAGTTCCGTATGCATCGGGCACGGATCGCGCCGTTGCGAATCATGCTGTCAATCGCCACATGACACTGCTTTCATGGGGCCGTTCATCGCTGCATGACCCGGTTTATCAGACGTGGTTATCGCTCTGTGCCCCGCAAACCTGGTCGTCGGCAGTCGCGCCGCGCCGACCGTAACCGGTGGCGTGACTTGCAGGGGGCGCGTCGGTGGTCGCGAACGGCAGCCATATGGTCGAAATGAAAAAGCCCCGGCGGGTTAGGCCGGGGCTTAGTGGCCGCCGCGCTTGCTCCTGGTAAGCCGCGGGCTCTGCGGGTTGGTTAGTCGAATCGGGCACTCACGCAGTAATCCCGGCGCGTTTGGGTCCATTAAAAATGGCGGGTTCCATTCGGTGCGCCAAACCACGGACATTATGGCCTGGACGAGCGTTGCAATCGTTCCGCTACGAGGAAGGGTGTCTTGGCAAATCGAAGGGTAACCTTGAAGCCTTCGCCTCCTTGACCTCGCCTCGATTTAAAACACGGCATAAACGGTGCGATCTTCTGCGGCGCGCCGCGTGCCGGCTTGCATCTATAACACGGCGTGTAATCGGGCAAGTTTTGCAGATCGATCATTGAGCGTTTTGAAACGCACCTTTCGCGCATCGATGGCGTTGTCTTACGTTGGCTTCTCTACAATACCGCTTAATTCGCGGAGCGTCCGGCGTTCCGGCTGTTCAGTTCGAGATCGGGGAGCTAGTGCATGGGCCACTCCAAAGCCAGAAAAGCAGGTCGCAAAGGAGCGAGCCGCAGCAAACTGCTACCGCTGCCCGCCTCCATGGTCCAGGCGATTTCACTTCAAAACCATCTTGCGCTCGAAGCGCTGCGCAGCCGGCTTGGCGAGAGTCTTCATGTCACGTTTCTTCTTCGCGCGGTCTATCTGACCTATCTCCTGTGCGACGTGAGCGAGTCGCGCTGGGAAATTCCTGTCCTCCATGAAGCGGAAGCCGCGCTTTGCCGATGCAATCAGCGGGAATTGGCCGATTCCGAAATCGACGCGCTGAAGATCGTGCTGACGCTGCATGACGGGCAGCTTCAATCCGTTTCCGTGCATCTCTATGAAACGGCATGCGCGCATCTTCTAAACTATCTGGTGAAGGGCGGGGAGCCGATCATTCCCGCTTCGACAGGCGATGTTCTTGTTAAGGAAGCCGAATTTTCGGAAACCGAATTTTCCGGTTGAATCTTAAAAAGGCTGCTTCGCCCTTGCCTTGTTAACTTGCCGTTGTGCAGTAAAAACGCCCCGACTGGATGAACCAGCCGGGGCGTTTTGACTTATTGCTCGTCAGACCGAGCGACGAACCATCAGTTCCTTGATCTTGCCGATCGCCTTGGTCGGGTTCAGGCCCTTCGGGCAAACGTCGACGCAGTTCATGATCGTGTGGCAACGGAACAAGCGGTACGGGTCCTCGAGGTTGTCGAGGCGCTCGCCGGTTGCTTCGTCGCGGCTGTCCGCGATGAAGCGGTAAGCCTGCAGCAGACCTGCCGGGC
>NZ_FMYQ01000079.1 GCF_900096975.1 Paraburkholderia lycopersici | reverse complement strand
ATGAAAACGCTGTTTCTGCAGGCTCCGTCGTATGACGGCTTCGACGGTGGCGCGGGCTCGCGCTACCAGGCAAAGCGCGAGATCCGCTCGTTCTGGTATCCGACATGGCTTGCGCAGCCCGCGGCCCTCGTGCCGGGCAGCCGCGTGCTCGACGCGCCCGCCGACGGCCTGGGCGTCGAGGAAACGCTGAAGATTGCCGCCGGATACGACCTCGTCATCATCCACACGAGCACGCCGTCGTTTCCGACCGACGCGCTTTTTGCCGAAGACCTGAAAAAGCGCAAGCCGTCGGTCCTCATTGGCCTGGTGGGCGCGAAGGTGCAGGTCGATCCGCACAATTCGCTGACCGCGACCGAGGCGATCGATTTCGTCTGCCGCGAGGAATTCGATTTCACGTGCAAGGAAATCGCCGAGGGCAAGCCGTTCGCCGAGGTCAAGGGCATCTCGTGGCGCGCGAAGGACGGCTCGATCGAGCACAACGCGTCGCGTCCGGTGCTCGAGAACATGGACGAGCTGCCCTTTGTGGCGCCGATCTACAAGCGCGATCTCAAGATCGAGAACTACTTCATCGGCTACCTGAACTACCCGTACGTGTCGATCTACACGGGGCGCGGCTGCAAGTCGCGCTGCACGTTCTGCCTGTGGCCGCAGACGGTGAGCGGCCACCGCTACCGCGTGCGGTCGGTGGAAAACGTGCTGGAAGAGGTGAAGTGGATTCGCGAGAACATGCCCGAAGTCCGGGAGATCATGTTCGACGACGACACGTTCACCGACGACGCGCCGCGCGCCGAGGCGATCGCGCGCGGTCTCGGCAGGCTTGGCGTGACGTGGTCGTGCAACGCGAAGGCCAACGTGCCGTACAGCACGCTCAAGGTCATGAAGGAGAACGGCCTGCGTCTGCTGCTGGTGGGGTTCGAGTCGGGCGACGACCAGATTCTCGTGAACATCAAGAAGGGTGTGCGCACGGACTTCGCGCGCCGCTTCAGCGCGGACTGCAAGAAGCTGGGCATCAAGATTCACGGCACCTTCATTCTGGGTCTGCCGGGCGAGACGCAGGAGACGATCAGGAAGACGATCGAGTACGCGAAGGAGATCAATCCGCACACGATCCAGGTGTCGCTGGCGGCGCCGTATCCGGGCACGACGCTCTACAGGCAGGCGGTGGAGAACGGCTGGATGGAAGAGAACCGGACGATCAACCTCGTGAGCAAGGAGGGGGTGCAGCTGGCTGCGATCGGCTATCCGCATCTGTCGCGCGAGGAGATTTATCACCATCTCGAGCAGTTTTACCGCGAGTTTTATTTCCGGCCGTCGAAGATCTGGGAGATCGTGCGCGAAATGCTCATGAGCTGGGACATGATGAAGCGGCGTCTGCGCGAAGGCGTGGAGTTCTTCCGCTTCCTGCGCGCGCACGAGGCATGATGGATCGCTTGC
>NZ_FMYQ01000034.1 GCF_900096975.1 Paraburkholderia lycopersici | reverse complement strand
TCTTTGTCAGGCATAGGTGTCCACCTCGAATTGGTGGACCCCTATGCTCCTCGCTCCTGTCGATCAGGACTAGACGTTAAAGATGGACCGCTTACGGTTAGTTTTACATGGGCGCCAATGCCGTGGGACACGAAATGTCCCGTTTCGCCGTAATCATGCACACCGGCCACCTCACTGCCATGCCAATCATCCAGGCTGGCAGCACGATGAGGCTTCGGCCGAGAATGAAAACGGAGCTTGAAATTGATGCCGAAAATGCTCAAAAGCACTCGCCATCGCGATAGCGGAATTTTTGGCAATACCGAAGCTGAGCGTGGTTTCCAGATGGGCATTGCAGTCTCCTGGAGCTGGAACGTCGTAGGGACTCGGGGTCAACGGCAAGCTCCTCAAGGAGCCGCTGCCCCAATGGCTTCGCACGCGAACACTCTTCGAACATTGTCACGACAACCTCACTGTTTTCGCGAACCACACCTGAGTTCACGGCAACACCATGCTAGCGGTGCCGAGCACGCTCAGCACGCAGCAAAAATGGGGCTGTTGCACAAGGAGATTTTCTTTTGGCCACGTAATGCTTTAATTCGTTACGTTGGGCCAAGTTATTCTTTATCGGTCTGCCTTCCAGTAGCAGAAAGGCTTAGAGATGTGGCCACGTTATGTTTTATTTCTCGGCCACTTTATGCTTAACGGCACAATGAACCCGCAATCGCAGGCACGCAGCGATGTGCCTACAACCATTCGCGCATCCGGCTATCGAACCGCAACAGATGCCGTTCGCGCTGGAAGCGAGTATATCCAACGCGATCGAAGAACTCCAGAATCTGGATCGCACGCTTGCGGCCCAATGCCGTGGCGTCGCGAAACGCCGCGGCGCTCACCGCGCCGCCTTGCTCATGGGCGATCTGCGCAACGATGCGCGCGAGCACTTGCACCGCGTCACGGTCGTAAAACAGATCGCGCACGACCTGATACGCCGTGCCGAGCCGCGCGAGCTTGCGGAGCAGCGCGCGCACCGTCTCTTCCGGCTGCCGCGTCTCCCGCGCGAGGTCGCGCACCCATGGAGGATCGAAGCGCCCTTGCGCAATCAAGGGCATGAGGCGCGCCGCGAGTGCTTCGTCTTCAGCGTCGAGCGTCACCGCATGGGAAGGCAAATGCAGCCACGGCCCGCTGCGCGCCACCCGGCCCTCCATCACGAGCGCCTCGATCGCGGCGCGCCACACGGCATCGCCCATGAGCGGTGCGGCCATGCGGCGCAAGCGTGCCGCGTCCGGACCCTGCTCGTCAGGCCAGCGCGCATGAAACCCGGCGAGCGCCTCGACGATGCGCGCCGCGAGCCTGGTCCAGTGCGCTCGAGCGATCACCGCGCCTTTGTCGTCGCGTCCTTGCGGCGCGATGGCAATTGCATCGGCGGGCAATGCCAGCGCCGTATCGGCATAGCCGGTCAACCGCATCAACATCGCGCGCGAAATACCGCGCGGCGCTTCTTCGATCAAGGGCGCGAGCCGCTCCTCGTCCAGCCAGATGCGCAATGCGTCGAGCCATGCCTTGCGCTCAGGCGTGCGTCTCCGCCGCGACGGACCAAACGGATCGAGTACGCGCCCTCCACCCACCGTGCGGTTCGCCTGCGCATTGCGGACGATGAAGCGATCTCCCGGCAACGCGTGCAAAGGCGCTTCGAATACGAGTTGCACGCGCGCGGAACCGCCCGGCGCGAGCGTCTCGCCTTCGAGCAACGCGACGTTCGCCATGCGATGTGTCGTGCCGAGATGCACATGAAGCGGCGACCAGTGCTGCAACGTCAGGCCGGCTTCGTCGAGCAGATGCAATTCGACGTCGAGGCGCGTGGCCGGTTCGGCAAGGCGCGCATCGACAATCCAGTCGCCGCGCGCGATCTGCGCCTTGTCGATGCCGACAAGGTTGAGCGCGCAACGCTGGCCCGCATGGCCCGTCGGCGCGGCGCGGTTCTGCGCGTGCAGGCCGCGCACGCGCACTGGCACGCCCGCCGGCGCGAGCACGACAGCATCGCCCGCCTTCACGCGTCCGGCGAATACGGTGCCCGTGACCACCGTGCCCTGGCCCGCCAAGGTAAACACGCGATCCACCGCTAGGCGAAACAGGCCGTCATCGCGCCGCGCCCGCCATTCTGCCGCGCGCTCGCGCAGCCATGCGTCGAGACGCGCGACACCTTCGTCGCGCGGCTGCGTCGCGCGAGTTTCGAAAACCGGTGCGTCGGCAAGCATCGTGTCGGCGAGCCACGCGGCGATCTCTGCGCGCACGGCCGCAAGCCGCTCGGCATCCACGCGGTCGGCCTTGGTGAGCGCTATCGCGCCCTGCTGCACGCCCAACAACTGCAGGATGGCGAAATGCTCGCGCGTTTGCGGCATGACGCCATCGTCGGCCGCGATCACGAGCAAGGCAAAGTCGATGCCGCACGCGCCCGCCGCCATCGTGTGCACGAGCTTTTCGTGGCCCGGCACGTCGATGAAACCAAGCACGTCGCCATTGGCGAGCGGCAGATATGCATAGCCCAGTTCGATCGAAATGCCGCGCGCCTTCTCTTCTTTCAGGCGATCGGTGTCCACGCCGGTCAGCGCGCGAACCAGCGTCGTCTTGCCATGATCGATATGCCCCGCCGTGCCGACGATCACAGGCGAAGCTCCGCGAGTTGCGCAACGAACGCCGCTTCGTCGGCGAATTCGAGGCAACGGAGGTCGAGTCGCAAGGCGTCGTCGGCAATGCGGCCGATGACGGGGCGCGGCAGGTTGCGCAAGGCGCGCTCGAGCTTGAGCAACGCGCGGCCGCTGCTGCCCTTGCCCGCGTGGCGTACGACGAGCCCGCTGCTCGGCAGCACGTCAACGGGCAGCGCGCCGCTGCCGATCTGGCTGAACATCGGCTCGACGCTCACCGCATACGTCTCGCCCAATGCGCTTTGCAGCGCGGGCTGCGCGCGCTGCGCGGCTTCGTGCATCTGCGTAGCGGGGCGCGTGAGAAGCCGCAATGTCGTGAGTCGCGCCTGCAGGAACTCGGGCGCCAGGTAGAGCCGCAGCACCGGTTCGAGCGCCGCGAGCGTGAGTTTGCCCACACGCAGCGCGCGCTTGAGCGGATGCTTCTTGATCTTCGCGATCAAATCCTTGCGGCCGACGATCAAACCCGCCTGCGGGCCGCCCAGCAGCTTGTCGCCGCTGAACGTCACGAGGTCGGCGCCCGCCTGCACCGTCGCGCGCACCGTGGGCTCGGCGGGCAAGCCCCATTGCGCGAGATCGACGAGCGTCCCGCTGCCGAGATCGACGGCCACCGGCAGCCCATGCTGCCGCGCGAGCGGCGCGAGCTCTTCGAGTTCGACACTCTTCGTGAAGCCGCTGATCGCATAGTTGCTGCAATGCACCTTCATCAGCAGCGCCGTGCGCGCGTTGATCGCGGCTTCGTAATCCTTGAGATGCGTGCGGTTCGTCGTGCCGATCTCGCGCAGGCGTGCGCCCGCGCGGCTCATGATGTCGGGAATGCGAAACGCCCCGCCGATCTCCACCAGCTCGCCGCGCGAAACCACGACTTCCTTGCGCGTGGCCAGCGCGCTCAGCAGCAGCAACACCGCCGCCGCATTGTTGTTCACGACGGTTGCGGCTTCGGCGCCGGTCAGCTCGCAAATCAGCGCGTCGATCAGGTCGTCGCGGTCGCCGCGCTTGCCGCTCGCGAGATCGAATTCGAGGTTGGCTGGTTGCGTCAGCGCCTGCACCACGGCTTTTACCGCTTCTTCGGGCAACAACGCGCGGCCGAGATTCGTATGCAGCACCGTGCCGGTGAAATTGAATACCGGACGCAGCCGGCTTTGCGCGCGTTCGGCCAGACGCTGCGCCGCAGCGGCAAGCACGCGCTCCAGCGCGAAAGGTTCGGAGTCCTGCGATACGTGCGAAAGTACGCCTGCCTGCGCGTCGTCTCGCCAGGCGTCCTGCGTCGCGCGTATCGCATCGAGCACCTGGGTGCGTCCGTACTGCGCAATCAGAGGTTGTGCATCCGCCGAGGCAATCACGCGCTCGACCGCCGGCATCTTCGCGAGCAGCGCGTTGAGCGCGCGTGCGTCGCGTTCCGTAGTGTGTCCCACAGCTTCACTCATGGCGCGCCAGGCTCCTTACTGGTCGCCGGGCACTTCAGGCCACAGCAACGGATTCGGGCTCGCGCGACGGTATCCCGCGTCGCTCATCAGCAGGTCGAGCGTGAGGCTCGCGAGGTCGTCGGCAAGCGGCTCGAAGTCCGGATCTTTCTCCTGATAGCCGATCTTGCGATACGTACGGCAGTCGTCGCACGATTCGGCCTTGAGCGCGGGGCTGCCGCCGTCGATGCCATGATAGGCGATGCCTTTCGTCGAATCGCAGTTCGTGCATTTCACTCGCACCACGTGCGTTTCGGCGCCGCACAAGCCGCATTGCGTGTATCGATAGCCCTGATATGCGCCGCCGATGCGCACGATGCTGGCCACGGGAGGCGAGCCGCATACGGGGCATACGCCCGGCGCATCGACATAGGGAACGTCCTGCACGTCGATGCGGCTCGCGAGATCGGTCCACACCACTTGCAACGCAGCCACGATGAACGGCGCGATGGCGGGCGCGATTTCGGTGTAGCGCTGGGCGAGAATCGCATCGGCCTGGGCGTCGAGTTGCGCCTCGTTCAGGGTGCGCAGTTCGTCGAGCACTTTCGCGAGTGCGGGCGCCACGGCGCCGGCGGCCTCCACACGATCGGCGAGACGGTAGAGCACCGCGCGCCATTGCGGGTCGCGCTCGCCCGCAAGTGCGGGAAGTATCGGCATGGAATGCCGTTGCGCGCTTTCGATCGCTTCGCGAGAAGGCAGCGCGGCACGGAAGTTTTCGAGGGCCTGCTGTTGCGCGTCGACGAGCGCCGCCATCAGCCGCACATAGCCGCCAATCGGATTGTGGTCCGCGAGATGCCGCAGGCGCGTGGCGCGCGTGCTGAAAAAGCCGAGGCGCTCGGGCAGCCGAATGCGCGGTATGGCCGAGGGATCGAGCGCCTGAATTTGCTGCGGATCGAGAATGCGTTGTGTCACGGCAAGTCTGCTCCGGAACGCTCAACAAAAAAAACCGCCGCGCCCTTGCGAGCGCCGGCGGTTTGCCGGGTGCGCCGCCGCCGCGTTCACGGCGAGCGGCGCGCAGCCTGTGCGTTACTTGATGCTCTCGCGAAACCAGCGCGGATGATGCTTTCTCGCCCAGCCCCAGGTAACGTATCCGCGCGTCATCGCGCCAACCGAACCCTTCACCCATAGCGCAGCATAGATATGGATGATGATGCCGCAGATCAGCACGAACGCCGTTATCGCATGCACCACCGCAGCGAGCCGGATAATCTCGATCGGGAAATAGACCGAAAAATACCGCCGCCAGATCACGATGCCGCTCAAGAACAACAGCACGAGGCAAACCACCATCACGAAGAATAACAGCTTCTGTCCCGCATTGTAGCGGCCGATCTCGGGCAGCCTGTCTTCGCGGTTGTTGAGCACGTCGCCCATCTGCTTCATCCACTGGATGTCGTTGCGGTCCAGGTAATTGTGGTGCCAGAAACGCAGCGCAAGAATCAGGAACGAGACGAACATCACGATGCCGATGAACGGGTGCAAAATGCGCGTCCACTGCCCGCCGCCCAGCACCGCGTAAAGCCAGGACATCGCCGGATGAAACATTGCGAGCCCCGAAAGCGCGAGCAGGATGAAGCTGATCGCGGTGATCCAGTGGTTGCTGCGCTCGTTGGGCGTATAGCGCTCGATCAGCTGCGGGTCATCGTCTTTCATCGTTGCGCTCCTCGGGTGGTTCGCCACGCATGCGCCGCGCTTCTGCGCGCGCGGCGGCTTCGTCTTCTTCGGTCACTTCGTTCGGGCCGACCCTCGTGTAATGGAAGAACCCGGCCAGCGCGGTGAGCGCCATGATGCCGAGCGCGATCGGCTTGGCTGCGCCCTTCCAGAGCCTCACGAACGGGCTGATGCGCGGATTCTCGGGCAGGCCGTGATAGAGCGAAGGCTGATCCGCATGATGCAGCACGTACATCACGTGCGTGCCGCTCACGCCCGGCGGATCGTAGAGCCCGGCATTCGCGAAGCCGCGCTCCTTGAGGTCCACGATGCGCTCGGCCGCGTGCTGCTTCATGTCTTCCTTGGTGCCGAACACGATCGCGCCCGTCGGGCATGTCTTCACGCAGGCGGGCTCCTGCCCCACGGCCACACGATCGGAACAGAGCGTGCATTTGTAGACGCGGTGGTCCTTTTGCGAGAGGCGCGGAATATTGAACGGGCAGCCCGTAATGCAGTAGCCGCAGCCGATGCAGTTTTCCTCGTGGAAATCGACGATGCCGTTCGTGTACTGCACGATCGCGCCCGGCGACGGACATGCCTTCAAACAACCCGGGTCCTCGCAATGCATGCAGCCGTCCTTGCGGATCAGCCATTCGAGGTCGCCCTTGGGGTTCTCGTATTCCGAGAAGCGCATCACGGTCCACGAATGCTCGGTGAGATCGGGCGGATTATCGTAGACACCCCTGTTGATGCCGACCTCGTCGCGCAGGTCGTTCCACTCCATGCACGCCGTCTGGCACGCCTTGCAGCCAATGCACTTGCTTACGTCGATGAGCTTCGCGACCGTGCCCGTGACCGGCTCGCGCACGCCGGGCGGCGGCGTGGTCGTAGCGGAGAGACGCTTGATGTCGAGTGATTGCCATGCCATGGTTCGCGTCCCCTATGCCTTTTCCACTTTCACGAGGAACGACTTGAACTCGGGCGTCTGCGAATTCGCGTCGCCTACGGGAGGCGTGAGCGTGTTCGTCAGATAGCCCGGTTTCGTCAGCCCCTTGAAACCCCAGTGCAGCGGCACGCCAACGGTATGCACGGTCTTGCCGTCGATGGTGAGTGGCCTGATGCGCTTGGTGACCACCGCTACGGCGATCAGATAGCCGCGGTTGCTCGACACTTTCACGCGGTCGCCCGCGACCACGCCTACCTCCTTCGCCAGCGCCTCGCCGATTTCGACGAACTGCTGCGGCTGGATGATCGCGTTCAGTCTGGCGTGCTTCGTCCAGAAGTGGAAATGCTCGGTGAGCCGGTACGTGGTCGCGACGTGCGGGAACTGCTGCGCGGTCCCGAACGTCTTGCGGTCGTCGGGGAATACGCGCGCGGCCGGATTGTTCGTGGCGAGCGGGTTGTTCGGGTGGAACGGATTATGGCCGAGCGGGTTTTCAAATGGTTCGTAATGCTCAGGGAATGGGCCTTCGTTCATGCCGTCGCGCGCGAAGAAACGCGCCACGCCCTCGGGATTCATGATGAACGGCCCCATGCCCTGCCCGGGCGCTTCGTCGACCTTGTAGTCGGGTACGTCCGCGCCCGCCCATGCGCTGCCGTTCCAGGCAATCAGCTTGCGAGTGGGATCGAAGGGCTTGCCCGCCGTATCGCACGACGCGCGGTTATAAAGCACGCGCCGGTTCGCCGGCCACGCCCAGGCCCAGTTGAGCGTCTGGCCGATACCCGTTGGGTCGGCGTTGTCGCGCCTGCCCATCTGGTTGCCCGCCTGGGTCCATGCACCGCAGAAAATCCAGCAGCCGCTGGCGGTCGTGCCGTCGTCCTTCAACTGCGCGAAACCCGAAAGCTGCTCGCCCTTCTTCACGAGCACCTTGGCAGCATCCTTCGGGTCCGTCTGATCGGCGAGCGCGCGGCCGTTGTATTCCTTCGCCAGCTCTTCCGGCGTGGGGCTCGCCGGATCGGAGTACGGCCAGTCGAGCTTGACGATCGGATCGGGCAGCTTGCCGCCGTCCTTCTGGTACGCCGCGCGGACGCGCAGGAACAGGCCCGACATGATCTCGAGGTCGCTCCGCGCCTCGCCCGGCGGCTCCGTGCCCTTCCAGTGCCACTGCAGCACGCGGCTCGAACTCACGAGCGAGCCGTTTTCCTCGGCAAAGCATGTGGTGGGCAAGCGGAACACCTCGGTCTGGATCGAAGCGGTATCGACGTCGTTATAGTCGCCGTACTTCTTCCAGAACTCCGAAGTTTCGATGGCGAGCGGGTCCATGATGACGAGCCACTTGAGCTTGCTGAGCGCCGAAAGGGTCTTGGCCTTGTCGGGCGCGGACGCAATGACGTTGAAGCCCTGGCAGATATAGCCGTTCACCTTGCCCTGATTCATCAGCTCGATGGTCTGCAGCAGGTCGTACGGCTTGTCGAGCTTCGGCAGCCAGTCGTAACCCCAGTTGTTGTCCTTCGTGGCCGCGTCGCCCCACCAGGACTTCATGAAGCTCACGAAGAAAGCGCCATAGTTCTTCCAGTAGCTCAACTGGTTGGGTCGCAGCGGCTGCTGCGCGCGCTTCTTGATGTAGTCGTCGTAGTTCTGCTCGGCCTCGAACGGCAACGTCATGTAGCCCGGGAGCAGGTTCGACATGAGTCCGAGGTCCGTGAGCCCCTGGATGTTCGAGTGGCCGCGCAACGCATTCATGCCGCCGCCCGCGATGCCGATGTTGCCGAGCAGCAGTTGCACCATCGCGCCGGTGCGGATGATCTGCGAGCCGATCGAATGATGCGTCCAGCCGAGCGCGTACAGGATCGTTCCCGCACGGCCAGGTTCGGCCGTGCTCGCAAGCATTTCGCACACCTTGAGGAATTTTTCCTTTGGCGTGCCGCACACCTTCTCGACCATATCGGCCGTGTAGCGCGAATAATGCTGCTTCAGCAACTGGTAAACGCAGCGCGGGTTCTGCAGCGTGTCGTCGGTCTTCACGAAGCCGTCTTCGCCGATCTCGTAGTTCCACGACGACTTGTCCGGATACGAATGCTTCTGCGGATCGTAGCCCGAAAAAATGCCGTCGCTGAACGCGTAGTCTTCGCGCACGATGAACGAGAAGTCCGTGTAATTCTTTACGTACTCGTGCTGGATCTTGTCGTTCGTGAGCAAATAGTTGATTACGGCGCCAAGAAACGCGATGTCCGTGCCCGTGCGGATCGGCGCATAGAAGTCCGCCACCGATGCCGTACGGTTGAAGCGCGGATCGACCACGATGAGCCGCGCCTTGCGGTGCGCCTTCGCCTCCGTGACCCACTTGAAGCCGCACGGGTGCGCCTCGGCCGCATTGCCGCCCATCACCAGAATCACGTCCGCATTGCGAATGTCGACCCAATGGTTCGTCATCGCTCCACGGCCAAACGTCGGGGCAAGACCTGCCACCGTCGGGCCGTGTCAGACACGCGCCTGGTTGTCGAATGCGAGCAGGCCCATGCTGCGGGCCACTTTGTGCGTGAGATAGCCGACCTCGTTGCTGCCCGCCGAGGCAGCCAGCATGCCCGTGGTCAGCCAGCGGTTGACGGTCTTGCCGTCGGCGTTCTTCTCGACGAAGTTCGCGTCGCGGTCCTCTTTCATGAGCTTCGCGATGCGGTCGAGCGCCTCGTCCCACGAGATGCGTTTCCACTCGTTCGAGCCGGCCGCCCGGTACTCGGGGTACGTGAGGCGGCTCTCGCTATGAATGAAATCGATCAGGCTCGCGCCCTTCGGGCACAGCGTGCCGCGGTTGACAGGGTGATCGGGGTCGCCTTCGATATGGATGATGCTCGTCGTGGCGTTCTTCGCGCCGTCGCCGAGACCGTACATGAGGATCCCGCAACCGACCGAGCAGTACGGACAGGTGTTGCGGGTTTCTGTGGTGCGCGCCAGTTTGTATTGTCGGACTTCGGCAAGCGCGTTGTCGGGCGCGAAGCCCATCAACGCCAGGCTGGAACCCGCCAGCGATGTTGCCGTGACCTTGAGGAACTGACGCCGGGACATCTGCAGCATGATTCGTCCTCGGCTTCTGGTTGTGGGTTTTTTCAGTATAAGACGTTTTGGGCGACGGATCGCACCGGATGTTCGCGAGCTTCCAGCGTGCGCAAGGCGGGGTCGCCCGGGAACCATGCTTGCTATATTAAATAGCCAAAATAGCCAACGAGCCATCTTTGTGACTGAAGATCCATCGCAGATACACAGCGGGCACACCGCAAGGCGCGCCAGCATGTCGACGCTTTCAACCGAACGACTCCAGTCCGCCGCGCGCAAGGAAGCGTCGTGGGTGATCGGCGCGCTGCGCCAGTTCATCGCCAATCGCTGCCCGTCGCTCGCGGCCAGCATTGCGTTTTACTCGGCGTTTTCCCTCGCGCCCACGCTCGTCATGGTGATCGCGGTGGCCGGCTGGTTCTTCGGCGACGACGCCGCCCGCGGCGAGCTCTTTCGCCAGGTGCACAACGTACTCGGCGACGACGCTGCCGCAGGCATCTCCACCATCGTGCAGAACGCGCACCGCGCGGGCGGCACGGGCGGCGTCGCCGCGCTGATCTCGCTCGGCTTGCTCGTGATCGGCGCGTCTGCAACGTTCTCCTCGCTCAACTCCGCGCTGAACATCGTCTGGCCGCCGGAAGGGCCGCGCGCCTCCAGCGTAATGGCGCTCGTGCGCGTGCGGCTCATTTCGTTCAGCCTCGTGCTGGGCGTCGCCTTCCTGCTGATCGTCTCGCTCGTGCTCGACACGGCGATCACCTTCGTCGGCCAATGGCTCTGGGGCAATTCTCCTTACATATTCATCGGCAACCTGCTGCAGCTCGCCGTGGGCCTCGTGGTGCTGGCCGTTGCGTTCGGCGCGCTGCTGCGCTTCCTGCCCGACGCCAGCGTGCGATGGCGCGACGCGATGGTGGGCGGCATCGTCGCGGCGGTGTTGTTCTCCGCCGGCAAGAAGCTCTTCGCGCTCTATCTCGCGCATGCGGGCATGGCGACGGCCTTCGGCGCCGCGGGCTCGCTCGCGGTGCTACTGATGTGGCTCTATTTCTCGGCGGCGGTGCTGCTGCTCGGCGCGGAGTTCTCGGCCGCGCGCGGACGCATGCACGACCCACGCGGCGCGTGGGGTTTCCTCAAGGAAACACCGCCCGGCAGCCGGGCAAAGCTCGCCTCGGTGCTCGCCGCCTCGACCATTGCGCCGCCGCACGATATCCCCCATGTCGCCACGCGCGCGGCGGCGCCGTCACCAAGCATTATTCCGATCGGAAACGATTCCAAACCCATATCCGTCGCGCCTTCCTTCTTTACTCCCGCCGTTTCTGCAGCCAAATCGACACTATCGGAAACACCACCCGACGCGGTGGGTCGCGCGAGCGCGCATGGCGGGGCGTTTGGGGGCAGCCGGTCGAGCCTGCGGATTCGCCGTCCGGTCGTGCGCATGGAGGACAGCGCAACCTATGCGGCGGCGCTCACGTTGGTCCAGGCAGGCCGCGCGGTCGCGGCCGCCGACCGCTATGTAAAGCGTCATCCCTGGAGTTCGGTGCTCCTCGCCGCGAGCGCCGCGCTCGCCGTGACGGCGGCCGCCGGGCGTCGCCGCGGCAACGAATCCGGGCACATTGCGCGCGCTACCAAAGGCCACAGCAAGGCCCAAAAATAGCGCGTATTTACGGAACTTTTATCAAAAACGACAATAATGCTCGGTCAACAATCCAATATTCCAAAAATCGACATAATCGACGCAGGCCCCGTCTGACAAGGCATTCTGGCCGGTGTCAGCTTTTTGCGACAAATTTTTTTTTTCAGTTCAGGTGCATCGGCCGGCTGCGTTATTCTCCATCGCGCAACAACTACACAATTTCTGCGTGGAGAAAACAGAATGAAACGAGTCGCTCTCTCGACCCTCTCACTGGCCCTCTTGGCCGCAGCCGGCGCCGCGCACGCTCAAAGCAGCGTGACCCTCTATGGTGTGATCGACGAATCGGTCCAATGGGCGCACAACACGATGGACGCCAACGGCAAGAACGCGAACCAGGTCGGCCTCGCCGGCGGCAACCTGTCGGGCAACCGCTGGGGCCTGAAGGGTTCGGAAGACCTCGGTGGCGGTCTGAAGGCAATTTTCCAATTGGAAAATGGTTTTGACATCAATAGCGGCGCGCTCGGTCAGGGCGGCAAGATGTTCGGCCGTCAGGCACTCGTCGGCCTGTCGCACGACCAGTTCGGTACGCTCACGCTCGGCCGCCAGTACGACCCGCTGGTCGACATGGTTCAGCCGCTGACCGCCGACAACTACTTCGGCAGCACGTTCGCAACGCCGGGTGACGTCGACAACAACGACAACAGCTCGCGTACGAACAACGCCATCAAGTACGTCTCGCCGGTCCTGCAAGGCTTCCAGTTCGAAGGCATGTACGCTCTGGGCGGCGTGGCCGGCGCAACGGGCTCGGGTCAGAGCTGGGGTGCGGCAGGCACGTACGGCATCGGCTCGTTCAACATCGCCGCTGGCTACTTCCGCATGGACAACGGCTCGACGCTCGCGTCGCGCACGGATTCGAAGGGCAACATCGGCTGGTCCTCGGGTGCAACGTCGGACGCCGTGTTCGACAACCAGATCAACGCCGCCTACGCTTCGGCCAAGTCGATCGGTACGGCTTCGGTTGCCGCGCAATATGTGCTGGGCTCGTTCACGCTCGGCGCACGTTACAGCAACGTTCAGTTCAAGTCGGACGGCTACTCGACGTTCGCCTCGACGCAGCGCTACAACGTCGCTGCCGGCTTCCTCGGCTATCAGCTGAACCCGGCCCTGCTGCTCGGCCTCGGCTACACGTACACGCACGGCTCGGGCGACACGTCGAACACGTACCACCAGGTTTCGGTCGGCGCGGACTACAACCTGTCGAAGCGCACCGACCTGTACGGCGTGGCGGCTTACCAGCACGCAAGCGGCACGCAGCGCAACTCGGACGGCAGCACGTCGGACGCCGGCGCAGCAATCGGTTCGTACAGCTTCAACTCGGCTTCGAGCTCGCAGACCCTGGTCAGCGTCGGCATCCGCCACAAGTTCTAAGCAAACGCGTTGCACCGGGCTTCGGCCCGGCGCCGGATCTGGCTGACGAGCCGTTCCGGCGAAGCGAGCGAGACCGCGCAGCTAAAAACTACACGCTGCACAAACCAGCCACGGCGCAAGCCCTGGCTGGTTTTTTATGTGCGCGGCACTTTAGATCCCTTCCTCCACGCGCACGCGGCACTCCCCGCGCCGTGTGTGCAAGCGGACGATCAACGCAAGCGCGCCACCGCCGCGGCGGCATGGCGCACGAACGCGTCGCCCAGCACGGTCGCTGGGCGCTGGGCGCTGCGCACGACATGAAGCGCGCCTGGCAGCGTGGGCATGAAGCGCTTCACACTCACCCGAGCGGTCGCATGCTGGGCCGTCAGCGCATCGACCAGCGCGACGCCCATGCCCGCTTCCACCATCGCCACCACGGATTGCGCCAGCACCACTTCGACGCCAAGCTCGCGCGACACCCCGCATTCGGCAAACAGCCGGTCGATACCGATGCGCGCCTCGCTGGCGGCAGCAAACGAAATGAAGCGCTCGCCAGCGCAGTCTTCGGCATGAATCACGCGCTTGCGCGAGAGCCGGTGGCCGCGCGGCAAAATGCAGCGCAGCGGCCACTCGCCCAGACACTCGAGACGCGCGCCAGGATGCGCGACGGCCCGCGTGACGAAGCCAAGATCGCAGCGTTGCGTCGCCACGCGCTCGGCAACCTCCGCGGCGTCACCCGTCAGCAGTTCGAGATCGACGCCCTCGTGCTCGCTCGCGAACGCTGCCGCAACGCGCGGCAGAAAATCGGCGCAAAGATCCGCCGATGCGGCCACGCGCAGCACGCCGCGCCGCTGCGCGCGAATCTGCGCAGCCGCCTGGACCACGCGTTCGAAACCGGAGAAAGCGCGCTCGACTTCGTCGTGCAGCGCATGCGCTTCGGCGGTCGGCAGCAGGCGGCCCTGGCGCCGCTCGAATAGCGCGAGCCCGATCTTCGTCTCGAAGTCGGCAAGCAGGCGGCTCACCGCAGGCTGCGAAATGCCGAGCGCCTGCGCGGCACGAGTGACGCTACGCCACCGCATCAAGGAGCAAAAGGCCTCGACCTGGCGCAAACTGAGGTCCGTAGACGGCATAAGTTCCTGTTATGACTATGGGATACTTCCGACCGACCGCGTCGCCCTCACGTATATTCCAGCAGGAATAGCACCTGTATTTCAGGGAAATCGCGCGCAACGTCTAACCATAACATCAGGACATAGACTTCACATCACAGCGTACATTGCACGTATCAATGAAAAATCCCCGCAGGCTCGACGCCGAACGGGGATTCCGGGTACTGACGGGTCGCCGCAACCCGAAGGCCGCGGCTTGAGCACGATCAGCCGGCTGCTGCGTCCTTCAGCTTCTTCAGGGCGCGCGCCTTGATGCGGACCGATGCGGGCTTGGCCGGGAACCAGCGCTCTTCGCCCGTGAACGGGTCCTTGCCGAAGCGCTTCTTCTTCGCCGGCACGGCCTGCACGACGATCTTCAGAAGGCCCGACAGCGTGAATTCGCCGGCGCCCTTCTTGTGGACCGAACCGAGGATCGTGTCTTCCAGCGCGGCGAGCACGGCCTTGGCGGCCTTCGGCTCGACGCCTGCACGCTCAGCGACGTGGCTAGCCAGCGAGGCCTTCGTGAAGGTGTCCTTGATCGGCGTCGGTGCGCCGGACGCCTTCACGGCGACCTTCTTAGCTGCGGCCGTCTTGGCGGGCGCTTTCTTTGCGGCAACCTTCTTGGCCGGGGCAGCTGCCTTTTTGGCCACTTTCTTTGCGGAAGTCGGCATGTTTCTCCTACCAGTGTTGGTCAGTGAATCGAAGAAGCACTGCGGAATGCATGTGCTTCAACGGCGGATTCTACATACGCGCAAGCGTTTTGCGTGAAGCTTTTGCATTGTCGTTACGATTTTGTTGCGCTGCGCAGACTCCCGAACGCATTTCGTCGCCTGTTTACAGGGGTAAACGTGCACCGGCGAGACTGCTCGTCCCGCTTCGGCAAGCGCGACGCAAGGGCTCGGACGTCAGGAAAACGCTATACGTATGGCGTTTTCGTGCGTTTTCAACGGCCGCGTCAGCGCCGCCGCGCAGGCACTATGCGGTCAAAGCGCACGCAGCAGCGTGGCGAGCGACGTCAACGCGGCGTCGATACGCTCGGCCTCGACCGCGCCGTAACCAAACAGAAAACCGCTTTGCACAGGCGCTTCGAGATGAAACGGCGCAAGCGGATGCAGGCCGATCGACGCGCGGCGCGCGGCCTGCGCGACCGTGGCGGCGTCGAGCGGCGCGACGAGCCGCGCTGCCAGGTGCAGGCCGGCCGTGTTCGGCGTGACCGGTTCGAGCCACGGCGCAAGCGGTCCTCGCAGATGTTCGAGCAGCACGTCGCGGCGCTGCGAATACGTCTGATGCATGCGCCGCAAATGGCGCGCGAAATGGCCGTCGAGCATGAAATCGGCGAGCGCGGTTTGCGTGAGCACGCAGCCGTGGGCGTCGCCGATCTGGCGCGCCCGGACAAGCGGCGCCGCGAGCGCGGCGGGCGGCACCAGGTAGCCCACGCGCAGTTCGGGGAAGATCGTCTTCGAAAACGTGCCGACGTAGGCCACGATGCCGGCTTTGTCGAGACTCTTGAGCGGCTCCATCGAGCGTCCCTCGAAGCGGTATTCGCAATCGTAGTCGTCTTCGATCACGAGCGCGCCACGCGCCTGCGCCCACTCGAGCAGCGCGACGCGCCGCGCGAGACTCATCGGCATGCCGAGCGGGAACTGGTGCGAAGGCGTCACGTAGACGAGCCGCGCCGTTTTCGGCAGGCGCGCGACGACGAGCCCCTCGTCGTCCACGGGGACCGGCACGACCTTCGCCCCGAGCGCGGCGAAGATGTCGCGCGCGGGCGGATAGCCGGGATCTTCGACGGCGACCACGTCGCCGGGCGCGAGCATCACGCGCGCGAGCAGGTCGAGCGCCTGCTGCGCGCCCTGCGTGACGATCACGTCTTGCCAGTTGCCCTGCACCGCGCGATTGAACGCGAGATAGCGCGAGACCGCGAGCCGCAGCTTCTCTTCGCCGGCCGGGTCGCGATACATGCCGTGTCCGCGCGCCTGCACGCGCAGCGCGTCGTTGATGCAGCGCCGCCAGACGTCGAACGGAAAGCGCGATTTGTCGGTGACGCCACCCGCGAAATCGCAGACAAGCCGCGCATCGAGGCGCGGCAGCGAACCGCCCCGCGCCTGTGCCTGCCACCACGGCGTAGCCTGCGCGGCGCGAGCCGGCACGGCAACGGCCTTGGCGGCCGCGCGAATCTGCGGATTCGGATGACCGCGCTCGCGCGCCGGCAGACGTTCGAGCGCTTCAGCGACGAACGTGCCGGAACCGCGCCGCGAATTCAGATAGCCCTCCGCCAGCAACCGTTCGAAAACATCGAGCGTGGTCTTGCGCGAAACACCAAGCTGCAGCGCGAGGTCGCGCGTGGAAGGCAGGCGCGTGCCGCCGGCAAGCCGGCCGTCGACGATGCCGTCGCGCAGTTGCCGGTAGATCTGGCCCGCGAGATCGCGACGGCCCGACACAGTGACGTGGAGTTCCATGATGGCGCTGCGGACGGCGTTCGATTCGAGCGAAAGTGGTCACCCGAAATATTGCCAGAATGGCTATATGAACGCGCCAGCGCGACGCCTAAAGTGCACCCGTGGTTACCGCAATGCGCCGGTCGAAACCGCAGTGTTGCCCCGCAGTGCTGCCCAACACGCAAAGCGCGCAATTCAAGTTGAGAGGTGAACGTTCATGCAGGCACGTCTGGATTTCTATAAAGCCAGCCCGGAAGGCACGAAGGCCATGATTGCGCTCGAAGAGCGCGCGAGCAGGAGCTCGATCGAAAAGCCGCTCGCGGAACTGGTGCGCCTGCGCGCTTCGCAGATCAACGGTTGCGCGTACTGCGTCGACATGCATACCACGGACGCGCGCAAAGGCGGCGAAACCGATCGCCGGCTCGCCACGGTTTCGGTGTGGCGCGAAACGCCGTTCTTCACCGAGCGCGAGCGCGCCGCGCTCGAATGGACCGAATCGGTCACACTGCTTGCCCAAACGCACGTGCCCGACGACGTCTGGGAACGCGTGAAACCGCATTTCACCGATCAGGAGATCGCCGATCTTACCTTGCTCGTCATTGCGATCAACGGCTGGAACCGCATCGCGGTCACGTTCCGCAAGATGCCCGCCTGAGCGCATCGCCAAGGCATCGAGCTCGACGCACCGCGTTTTCCGCCATCTATTAAGCGGTGGCTGAACGCGGCGCGTTGTGCGCCCGGAACCGCGCGTGGCTTCGCCGAAACGGCGAAGGTCAAACAGCCGAACCGCGGGTCGATCGAGGTGGCCCAGCGCGAAGCGCGCGAACGATGGCGGCACCGGCTGATAGCTGATAGCGCACGAAGAAGGTCGATGCCGCGATCAGGCGCGCGACGCAATGCCTTTCGCATGCGCCGCCGGCAGTTTTTGCGCGGCTTTTGGCACGATTGCGCGTCCGCGCACGGCTACAGTGATTCCCGAACCGCAGGCCAACCTGGCCGCAGCGGACCTTCTTCATCGCCCAAACCTTGATCGGGGATACCTCATGGCGCTGCAAATCGGCTTTCTTCTCTTTCCCAACGTGCAACAGCTCGACCTCACCGGCCCCTATGACGTGCTCGCCTCGATGCCGGACACGAAGGCGCGGCTCGTCTGGAAGACGCTAGCGCCCGTGCGCTCCAGCAACGGACTCGTCCTCGCGCCCGACACGACCTTCGACGACTGCCCGCCGCTCGACGTGATCTGCGTACCGGGCGGCAGCGGTGTCTCGCAACTGATCCCCGATGACGAAACGCTCGCGTTCCTGCGCCGTCAGGCGACCACGGCCCGCTACGTCACCTCGGTCTGCACGGGGGCGCTCGTGCTCGGCGCGGCGGGCCTGCTGCGCGGGCGGCGCGCGACCACGCACTGGGCCTTCCACGAACTGCTGGAGCCGCTTGGCGCGCTGCCGGTGAAAGCGCGCGTGGTGCGCGACGGCAACCTGCTCACCGGCGGCGGCATCACGGCGGGTATCGATTTCGCATTGACGCTCGCGGCCGAGCTGATCGGCGAGGAGGCCGCCCAGGCGCTACAACTCGAACTCGAATATGCGCCGGCGCCGCCCTTCGATGCGGGCGACCCCGCCACCGCACCGCATGCGATCGTGGAAAGGTTGCGCGCACAATCAGCTGCCTCGCTCGCCGAACGCGCGCGCGTGGTCGCGGCGGCGGCCGCGAAACTCTGAGCGCGGCGGCCCGGCGTGCTGCCGCGAGCCAGGGTCAGCGCTTGCTGTTCTCTTTAGCGTGGATCGTTTACATTGAGTGACAGGCGCGCCGCGCGAGGTACGAGCGCGGCCTGCGCCTGTCCTCCCAACCCTGGGAAAGCCGTTCAATCCAATCATTAGGGGAATCGATGCGCTCCACCACCAGCAAGCTGACTCTCGCCGCGGCCATGACCGCATTCCTGATCGGCGCCGGCGTGCCCGCGTTCGCTCAAACAGAAGCCAGCGCGCCAGCCGCCGCCGAAGCCACGGCCTCGCAACCGCTCACCAAGGAGCAGAAGAAACAGGCCAGGGCCCAGGCCAAAGCGCAGCGCAAGGCCGAACGCAAGGCCGCACGCGCGAAGAACAACGCCGAGCTCAAAAAGCTGGAAGACGCGGGCTACAAGCCGGCGCTGAACGACCCGAACTATCCGCAGAACCTGCAGGACGCGCAAAAGAAAGCGAACGCCGCTGCCGGCGCGAGCCAGTAAGCACCGCGTCGATTACCTGTTTTCACACTATTTCCTCTTGCATTCTGGCCGGCCGCCGTGCCGGTTAGAACGCCTCGGGTCGGTTCGGCCCTTCGCCGGGATGGCGAACGAACCGGACGTCGCGCCCCTCGGTGCCCTTCGAGCCGGCGCGGCCCGCGGTCGACGTACAACGGCCGCGCGAATGCTTGCGAACTCGCGCGGCCGTTTCTTTGCTCCCGTCGAGCTTCAGGCCGCGGGCATCACACCGCAACCGCGCCCACGTAGTTCTCGGCCATCGCCGTCGCGGCGGCGCGCGAAGTGGTGACGTGTTCGAGTTCCGCAATCTGCAGGCGCTGCTCGAACGGCGAAGCGTCGTCGAGACGGTGCATCATGCGCGTCATCCAGTACGAGAATTGCCCGGCGCGCCAGATGCGGCGCAGCGCCGTTTCGCTGTAGGCGTCGAGCAGATCGGTGCGGCTCTCCTCGTAGAAGGCCACGAGCGCGGCGGTCAGCACGCGCACATCCCACACAGCGAGATTGAGCCCTTTCGCGCCGGTAGGCGGCACGATGTGCGCCGCGTCGCCCGCGAGAAAGAGGCGCCCGTGCTGCATCGTCGTCGACACGAAGCTGCGCATGCCCACGATGTTCTTCTGGAAGATCCTGCCCTCCACGACCTCGTGGCCTTCGAGCGAGTCGACGCGTGCGTGCAGCTCGGCCCAGATGCGATCGTCCGTCCAGTTCTCGACGCGGTCCTTCGGATCGCACTGGAAATACATGCGCTGCACGGTTTGCGAGCGCGTGCTGACGAGCGCGAAGCCGCGGTCATGGCGCGCATAAATCAGCTCGTCCGACGTGGGCGGCGCCTCGACGAGAATGCCGAACCAGCCGAACGGGAACACACGCTCATAATCCCTGCGCAGGGCCGCCGGAATCGAGGCGCGCGAAACGCCCTGCGAGCCGTCGCAGCCGATGACGTAATCGCAGTACAGCTCGTGCTCTTCGTCTTCGTGCGTGAAGCGGATCGACGGCGTATCGCTTTCGATGCCGTGAATCGACGTATTCGACACGTTGAAGAAAATCTTGCCGTCGGCGGCCACGCGCGCGGCCACGAGGTCCTTGAGCACTTCGTGCTGCGCATAGACGGTAATGGACTTGCCGGTGAGGCCGGTGAGATCGATGCGGCGGCGCTTGCCTTCGAACGCGAGTTCGAAACCGTGATGCAGCGCGCCTTCGGTCTTCATCCGATCGCCTACGCCCGCTTCGGCGAGTGCGTCCATCGTGCCTTGCTCGAGCACGCCCGCGCGAATGGTCGATTCGATCTGCTCGCGGCCGCGCAGCTCCAGCACGACCGAGTCGATGCCGCGCAGATGCAGCAGATGGGAAAGAAGCAGGCCTGCGGGGCCGGCGCCGATGATGCCAACCTGGGTGCGCATTCGAATGTCTCCTATGCGACGTTGCTTGAATTGATTTTTCGCAAGTTTCATCGCCGGCCGGCTATCGCGCAACGCGATATGGAAAATAGGAACTATCCCGATTTCGAATAGCGGCACGGCGCCGTCGTGCGACGTAACCGCGGCGCGGAACGAAAATTGCTGATCGCGACGCTTTGCCTGCGCCAGCCTGACTGGGCCGCCTTTCTCGCGCCGACGCGCTCTCCGCCTAACGAGAACACCTAGCCTATGCCTTTTCTGTTCCGCTCCCAGCCGCCCGTCTGCGCAACGACACCCCGCGCCACATCGTTTGCCGCGGCGCTCGTCACCGCGTTGTGCCTCGCATTGCCGAACGCGCATGCGGCGAACGCCGCCGACGCAACGACCGCCTCGACCGCCTCGACCGCAACGCAAAGCACCACGCAGGAATTACAAGAGTCCGCGAAATCGGCAAAACCGGTTCGCTCGCCAGCGCAGCATGCCGCCGCTGAGTCGGCCCAACCGGCGAGCCAACCCGCGACGCCCGCCGATCTCTACGGCCGCCTGTATCACGATGTCGAACTCGCGCAGATCTTCCCAGACAGCAAGACGTTTGCCGACATGCTGCCGAACACGCGCCCCGGCCGGATCACGGCGGCTTACGAGCGCTGGCGCCAGCAGCATGCGAACGATCACGATGCCGCCGCGCACAAGGCCGCGCTCATGCAGTTCGTGAACCAGTACTTCGCGGCCCCGGCGCAAACCGACGACCATTACGTTTCCGATCCGAGCCAGGACGTGGTCGGCCATATCGACACGCTCTGGAACGTGCTGAGCCGCCAGCCCGACGCCGCGCCGCATCCGTATTCGTCGCTGCTGCCGCTGCCCTACGCGTATGTCGTGCCGGGCGGGCGCTTCGACGAGATCTATTACTGGGACTCGTACTTCATCATGCTCGGGCTCGAAGCGAGCGGCCGCCACGAACTCGCGCTCGACGAACTGAACAACTTCGCCGCGCTGATCGATCGTTACGGACACGTCGCGAACGGCAATCGCACGTATTACCTGAGCCGCTCGCAGCCGCCATTTTTCGCGCAGATGGTGAGCCTCGCCGCGGACAAGGACGGCGACGCCGTATACGTGCGCTACCTGCCGCAACTGCGCAAGGAATACGACTACTGGATGGCCGGCGCCCAGACGCTCAAGCCCGGTCAGACTGCGCGCCACGTCGTGCGCCTGCCCGACGGCACGCTGCTCAACCGCTACTGGGACGCGCGCAACCGGCCGCGCGACGAGTCGTATCGCGAGGACATCCTGACGGCGCGGGCCACGCCGCAGCGCGACGCCCCGGATCTCTGGCGCAACCTGCGCGCAGGCGCGGAGACCGGCTGGGACTACAGTTCGCGCTGGCTCGCCGACGACCACACGCTCTCGACCATCGACGTAACCTCGCTCGCGCCGGTGGACCTCAATTCGCTGATGGTCGTGCTCGAACGCACGCTCGCGAAGGCCTACGGCCTGAAGGGCGACGCGCGCGAAGCCGAACGGATGACGAGGCGCGCGCAGCAACGCGCCGAGGCGATCGACCGCGTGCTCTGGGACCCGCAGTTGCGCGCGTTCGGGGATTACGACTTCGCGCATCGCACGCTCACGCACCGGCTCACGGCGGCAACTGTCTACCCGCTCTATGCGGGCGTCGCAACGCGCGCGCAGGCGCGGGACGTGGCCGCCGCCGTGCGCGCCGGGCTGCTGCGCCCGGGCGGCCTCGCCACCACCCAGGTCGCGACGGGCCAGCAATGGGACGAGCCGAACGGCTGGGCGCCGCTGCAGTATCTCGCGGTAACGGGGCTGCGCCGCTACGGCGAACAGGACCTCGCACAGGAAATCGCCACGCGCTGGATCGCGACGAATCTCGCTTACTACGAGCGCACGCACAAGCTCGTCGAGAAGTACGACGTGAGCGCGTCGGCCACGAAGGCATCGTCGGCTGGCGGCGGCGAATATCCGCTGCAGGACGGGTTCGGCTGGACCAACGGCGTGCTGCGCGTGCTGCTGCAGATGTATCCGCCGGCCGCTTCCGCGCAAGGCGCGCAGGCGTCGTCCGGCTCGGCGGCGGCGAGCAACCCCGCCAGCGCCCCGTGAGATAGATGGCGCCGCGCCGGCGCACGGCAGCGGCGCGCGGCGTACACTTTTTGCGCCACCGCGGCGTGATCCCCGTGCCTCTCCTGGAGCCTTCCATGCGCAACGAAACGGCCTTTTTGTTCGACCTCGACGGCACGCTCGTCGACAGCGTCTACCAGCACGTCCTCGCGTGGAAACAGGCGCTCGACGCGGACGGCATCGAGCTTTCGGTATGGCGCATCCACCGCCGCATCGGCATGAGCGGCGGGCTCTTCGTGAACCAGTTGCTGCGCGAGACGCACGAGGCCATCTCGCCCGAGCGCATTGCGCGCCTGCAGAAACTGCACGCCGACGCCTACCGCCACCATGCGGCCCAGGTGCGCCCACTACCGGGCGCGCGAGCGCTGCTCGACGCCCTCACCGCCGCGCAGGTGCCCTGGGCGATCGCGACCAGCGGGCGGATCGCCACCGCCTCCGTGAATCTGCAGGCGCTCGGCGTGGACCCGGCCGTGACGACCGTCGTCACGCGCGACGAGGTGCGCCACGCCAAGCCCGACCCCGATCTTTTCGTCGCCGCGGCATCGCGCCTGAACGTCCCTATCGAGCGCTGCCTCGTCGTGGGCGACAGCGTCTGGGACATGCTCGCGGCCCAGCGCTGCCGCGCGCTCGGCATCGGCCTGCAATCGGGCGGCTACGGCACCGAGGAACTGGAGCGCGCCGGTGCGCTGCGCGTGTATGAAGATCCCGCCGACCTGCTCGGCCACCTCGACGAAGTCTGCGCCCGCGAATGAGCGGCCCAATGCGCGGCTAACCCGGCAGCTCGCCACGCGGAAACCGGGCGGCCCGCAGCGCCTTCGCAAGCCCGGCGCGGAATTTGCGCACCCCTCCACCGTGCGACGCAGCGCGCCTGCTGCGCGCCGCCCAACCCTTCAGGCCCGCAGCCCGGCCACGCCCGTGCTGCATGTCGCGCGCCATCGGCGTATGCTGACACAGGTCATTTTGACAACCTCTACCGGCGGCCCGCACCGCCCGTTGCGATGAACGACTCCGCCCATGCCCCCGGTTCCCCAAGCGCGCCGCGCGTGACGGTGGTCGTCCTCACGCGTAACCATGTGCGTCAGATCATCGATACCGTCGCGCGTCTGACCGCCCTGCCCGAACACCCCGACGTGATCGTGGCCGACAACGGCTCCACCGATTCCACCGTGTCCTTGCTGGCGTCGCTGTTTCCGCAGGTGCGCATCGTCCAGTCGCTGGGCGACCACGGCATGACCGGCTTCAATCGCGCCGTCCTGCTCGCGCGCACCGAATACGTAGCTTGCTGCGACGACAGCACGTGGTTCGCGCCTGGCGCGCTTGCACGCGCGGCGCAGTTGCTCGACGCGCATGCGCAAGTCGCCGTGCTCAACGCGCGCGTGGTGAGCGACGACGAGCGCGAGATCCACCCCGCCTGTCTGATGCTCGCCGCCACTTCGCCCGGCGCCGACGGGCTCGCCGGGCCCGCGCTCGCGAACTTCATGGCCGGCGCGTGCGTTTTCCGCGCGGGCGTATTCCGCGCGCTCGGCGGCTACGACGAACGGCTATCGCACGGCGGCGCCGAAGAACTCGCCGCGCTCGACATGCTCTCGGCCGGTCACCGGATCGTCTATTGCGAACAGGCGCTTGCGCATCGCGAGCCGCTTTACCGCTGGTTCACGCGCGCGCAGCAGTGCGCGCTCGCGCGCAACGCCGCGTGGGTGGCATGGATGCGCCTGCCCGCGCGCGACGCCCTTGCCGCCACCGGCCGCGCGCTCGCGGTATTCGCGCGCCAGCGCTCGCTCGGGCCCGCGGGCGTGGCGCTGCTGCGCGGCGCGTTCTGGACACTGCGCCAGCGCCGCGTGGTGCCGCCGCACGTCGTACAGCTCACGCGCCAGGTGCGCCGCGCGGAACGCCAGGTGCGCGCGGGCATACCGGCCATGGCCGAAAAGTACGATCGCTCGGGCCAGCGCGCATGGTAAGCTGCGGCGCCCGCTGTGCGCGGGCGTCCATTCAGGAGGCCGGGGCCGGCTGTGCAGGTGAGCAGGCCTCATGACAGACCCGAGAACCATGACGACGCCCGACTCCGGCATCGCCGCACCCAACACCGCAGCCGAAGGCCATAGCGAACGCCGCTTCGAGGCGCTCGTGGAACCGATCGAAGACTACGCGATCTTTCTGCTCGACCCGCACGGCCATATCGTGAGCTGGAACCGCGGCGCGGCCCGCATCAAGGGCTACCAGGCGCACGAGATCATCGGCCAGCATTTTTCGCGCTTTTACACCAACGAAGCCAACGGGCGCCGCTGGCCCGATCACGAGCTGGAGCAGGCCGCACTGCACGGGCGTTTCAACGACGAAGGCTGGCGCGTGCGCAAGGACGGCTCGATGTTCTGGGCCAACGTCGTCATCACGGCGCTGCGCGAGCGCGACGGCTCGCTTTCGGGCTTCGCCAAGATCACGCGCGACCTCACCGCCGAGCGCCGCCAGGTCGAGGCGCTGCGCCTGTCCGAAGAGCGCTTTCGCCTGCTCGTGGAAAGCGTGAGCGACTACGCCATCTTCATGCTCGACCCGCGGGGCTACGTGGTGAGCTGGAACAGCGGCGCGACCAACCTCAAGGGCTACCGTCCGGCCGAAATCGTCGGCCAGCATTTCTCCGTGTTCTACCCGCCCGACGACGTCGCCGCCGGCCTGCCCGAGCGCGAGCTGCGCCGCGCGGCCGATCTGGGCCGCGTCGTGAGCGAAGGCTGGCGCCTGCGCAAGGACGGCTCGATGTTCTGGGCCAACGTCACGCTCACGGCGGTGCACGACGGCCATGGCCGGCTCACGGGGTTCGCGAAGGTCACGCGCGACATGACCGAGCGCCGCCGCACCGACGAACTGGAGCATTCGAGCGAGCAGATGAAGCAGTTCCTCGCCATGCTCGCGCACGAGCTGCGCAACCCGCTCGCGCCCGTGCGGAACGCCGTGGCCACGATGCGCCTCATGGACGCGCCGAATCCCGAGATCGAGCGCGCGCGCGAGATGATCGACCGCCAGATCGCCCATCTCACGCGGCTCGTGGACGACCTGCTCGACGTGGGCCGCATCACGTCGGGGAAGATCGAGTTGCGCGAAGCGCCGCTCGACCTGTGCGAAGTGGTCGCGCACGCCATCGACGCGGCGCAGCCGTTCACCTCGGCGCGCGGCCAGCATGTCTGCGTGCAGATGCCGGATTCGCCGCTCGTCATGACGGGCGATCACACCCGCCTCGTACAGGTACTGCAGAACCTGCTGCACAACGCTTCGAAGTTCTCGCCCGACGGCGGCCGCATCGTCGTGAACGTGCGCCGCGCCGCGCGCGCCGTGCAAGTCCAGGTGCGCGACGAAGGCCGCGGGCTGCGTCCCGGCACCTGCGAGGCGATCTTCGGCCTGTTCAGCCAGGATCGTTCGATGCCGGGGCCGATGGACAACGGGCTCGGCATCGGCCTCATGCTGTGCCGGTCGCTCGTGGAACTGCACGGCGGCACCATTTCCGCCGCGAGCGACGGGCCAGGCAAAGGCAGCACGTTCACGATCCGCCTGCCGTTCGCGCGCGAGGCCACCCCTCCCGCGCCGCCGGAGCCGCTCGCGATGGAATCGGCCGGACTCGCGGCGCTGGCCGACGCCGGGGTGCCGCCGCTGCGCGTGCTCGTGGTCGACGACAACCGCGACTCCGCCGACAGCCTCGCCATGCTGCTCGAACTCAAGGGACACGACGTGCGCGTCGCGTATAACGCCGCGCAGGCGCGCGACGAAGTGCACGGCTTCGCACCCGACGCCGCGTTCATCGACATCGCGATGCCCGAAATCGACGGCTACGCGACGTTGCGCGCCCTGCGCGCGCTGCCCACGCTCTCGCATACGCTGTTCGCGGCGATGACGGGTTTCGGCCAGGCCGCCGACGTCGCGCTCACGCGCGATGCCGGCTTCGAGATGCACCTCGTGAAGCCCGTGGACGCCACGCTGTTCGACGAGGTGCTCGCCGTCGCGGCGGCGCGGCGCAAGCGCTAGAAGCGCGGGCGCCCGCGGGCACCCTATGGTGCGGCCGGCACGAACTGCCGGTATTCGACCTCGGGCCCGCGCACGACGATCGCCGTCGACTCCGGCACTTCGGCCCACACGTCGGGCGCGTCGCCGAGCGGCTCGGAAACGAGCAGATACGCGTCGTCGCCCGCCGCCACGATGCGCGGATCGTCGGGATAGAGCTCGCGCAGATGCCGGAACGACGTGGTGTGATAAAGCGAGCGCGAATTGCGCTCGCTCGAATAGCGCGCAGCGACGATCTGCTCGCCGTCGCACGCACACACCGTCATGTTGAGCGCCGGCTCGACGCCGTATTTTCCAGCGGTTTCCTCGACGAAACCCGCCATGCGCTCCAGCGCGCGCACAGGATCGACTTCGAGCCCGAAGGTCATCGCGAGATAGAACATCGTTTCGGAATCCGTCGACCCTTCGAGCGCGTTGAAGCGCCCCGGATCGATCGCCACGAGCAGGTCGCGCCGCATGAGCGGATAGTTGCGGATCAGGCCGTTGTGCGCAAAGATCCAGCGCCGGTGGCGAAACGGATGGCAGTTCGTTTCCTGTACCGGCGCATGCGTGGCCGAACGCACGTGCGCGACGAACATGGGCGCACGCACCGCGCGCGCCAGTTCGCGCAGATTGCGGTCGCTCCAGGCCGGCTGCACGCTGCGGTAGCGATAAGGAATGTCGTGCGGGTTCTGATACCAGCCGAGCCCGAAGCCGTCGCCGTTTGTGGTGGTCACACCCTGTGTCGCGTGCAGGCTCTGGTCGATCAGCGAATGGCGCGCATGAAACAGCACGGTTTCGAGGTGCACGGCGTTGCCCGTATAAGCGAGCCAACGGCACATGGTGGTCTCCTTGCAAAGAACGCTTGTGTGCGCCGGCGCGCGGGCATGGCCCGCTACCGCGCGGCGTGCAGGTCGGCAATCGGCGTGAGAAAACCGGTCAGGCCGGTGAGTATGATCTGCACCCCGATGCACAGGAGCAGAAACGACGACACGCGCATGGCCACGCGCGTGCCTTCCACGCCCAGATACTGCGCGAGCCGCGCGGCGCGGCTGT
Organism: Paraburkholderia lycopersici; assembly: GCF_900096975.1. GTDB lineage: Bacteria > Pseudomonadota > Gammaproteobacteria > Burkholderiales > Burkholderiaceae > Paraburkholderia > Paraburkholderia lycopersici. Next base: position 44,817 of record NZ_FMYQ01000034.1, on the reverse strand, counting down.
AAACGTAGTAGATCACGAGCATGACGAGCGTCGAGATCACGAGCGACGCCACGCTCGAGAGCAGCCACGCTGAAAGCTTGTGCGTGCGGTTGGCGTTCAGCGCGATGGCCGTGGCGATGGAGCCGGGGCCGGTGGTGAGCGGAACCGTCAGCGGGAAGAAGGCCTTGCCCGCGGCCGAATGCGGCGGCGCGGGCTTGACGACGGTGGGCTCCGCCGCGACCGGACGCGGCTCGGGCTCGGGCGCATTGAGCAGTTGCCAGCCGCTCACGGCCACCGCGAGGCCGCCGCCGATGCGCAGCGCCTCCATCGAAATACCGAAGAAATGCAGGACGGGCGTGCCCACGAAGAACGCCGCGACCAGCACGAAAAACGCATTGATCGCCACGCGTTTGGCGAGCAGACGCCGCTCTTCGTCGGTGAACGACGTGGTGCGGTCGAGAAAAACAAAGGCAACGCTGATGGGGTTGATGATGCTGATGAGTCCGGTGAAACCGAACAGGATGTCTGAAATGAGGCTCTCGATCATGAACTCGATCCGGTTAGGGCAGGCTCAAACGGCGCGCCCGGCTGCCGGAAGTGTAGCCGGATCGGTGTCGAAAGTGCCCGATCGATGCCGCCGCGAAAACCTCCGGAAATGCCGCGCCGCACCAATATTCCTGACGGCTCCCCCGCCAGCGCTTCAGTAATTTTGGCAGCTTTACGGGGCGCGTTCGCAAGCATAGAGTGAATTGCCTCGCATCCCGGCGCGACGTTTCTTTTCTTTTCATATGAGAGAGGAGTTGCCATGTCACTGAGGTTGCTCGCTGCCTTGCCCTTTATCGGCATCCTGCTAGGCGTGCCGTTCGTCAACCGCACCGAGCCGCTCGTGCTCGGCATGCCGCTCGTGCTGGCCTGGATCGTCATGTGGGTGGTGCTGACCGCCGTGATCATGGGGATCGTCTACCGGCTCGATCCGGTCAACCGGATGTCGGGCGAAGCGGACGCGGAGGCACGATCATGAGCGCCCTCGTCATCATCGCGGCGATCACGCTCGTCGCGCTCTTCCTCGGCATGCGCGCCCGCCGCGGGCACGACATGAATCTCGAACAATGGTCGGTGGGCGGACGCAGCTTCGGCACCGCGTTCGTGTTCCTGCTGATGGCGGGCGAAATCTACACGACCTTCACGTTCCTCGGCGGCAGCGGTTTTGCCTACGGCAAGGGCGCGCCTGTCTACTACATTCTCGGCTACGGCACGCTCGCCTACGTGCTTTCGTACTGGATGCTCCCGCCCGTGTGGCGCTTCGCGACGCAGCATCGGCTCGTCTCGCAGCCGCACTTCTTCGCGCGCAAATATCAGAGCCCCGCGCTCGGCGTGCTCGTGGCGTGCGTGGGCGTGCTCGCGCTCGTGCCCTATCTCGTGCTGCAACTGAAGGGCCTCGGCATCATCGTGACGACGGCCTCGTATGGCGCGGTCTCGTCGACGGCCGCCATCTGGATCGGCGCGATCGTCGTGACGGCCTACGTGATCGTCTCGGGCGTGCGCGGCTGTGCGTGGAATTCGGTCGTCAAGGACACAATGATTCTCGCCATCGCCGTATTCCTCGGCATCTACCTGCCGATCCACCACTACGGCAGCATGAGCGAGATGTTCCGCGCCATCGACGCCGCCAAGCCCGGCTTCCTCACCTTCCCGGCGCGCGGCCAGAGCGTGACGTGGTTCCAGTCCACCGTGCTCCTCACGGCGCTCGGCTTCTTCATGTGGCCGCACACGTTCATGTCGGTCTACACCGCGAAGAACGAACGCATTTTCCGCCGCAATGCGATGATCCTGCCGCTCTATCAGCTCATTTTGCTGTTCGTGTTCTTCTGCGGTTTCGCGGCGGTGCTCAAGGTGCCCGGACTCAAGGGCGCCGACATCGACCTTTCGCTCTTTCGCCTCGCGCTGCAGACGTTCGATCCGTGGTTCGTGGGCGTGATCGGCGCGGCCGGCGTGCTCACCGCGCTCGTGCCGGGCTCGATGATCCTCACCACGGCTTCCACGCTGATCGCCAACGACGTCTATCGCGGCGGCCTCGTGAAGCATGCCGACGACGCGCGCGTGGCGAAGCTCGCGCGCTACCTGGTGCCGTTAATCGCGCTCGTGGCGGTAGGCTTCACGCTGAGGGGCGGCGAAACCATCGTCGCGTTGCTGCTGATGGGCTACAACTTCGTCACGCAGTTGTTCCCGGCGCTGGTGTGCAGTCTTTCCGCGCGCAACCGCGTGACGAAGCAAGGCGCATTCTGCGGCATCGTGGCGGGCGTGCTCGTCGTCATCGTCACGACGATGACGCACCTGAGCGTCGCGCAACTCATGCCGTTCGCGCCCGATGCGCTCAAGGACGTCAACATCGGCTTTCTCGCGCTGTTCGTGAATGTGATCGTGCTGGCCGTGGTGAGCGTGGTGACGCAGCCGCGCGCACACGTGGATCACGAGCACGCGCGCGCGCATTGATCCGTGCGCAACCGGCGGTGACGAAAGCAGCCCGATCGGCATCCGGCGATCGGGCTGCTTTTTTACCTGCGCCTACGCCGCCTTGAGCGCTTCGGCGATACGCTGCGGCGCCTCGGGACGCGCATAGAGACGCTCGAGATACGCCTGCAAACGCGGGAACCCATCGAGCAGCGTGAGTTCGTTGGCCCAGTCCATCAGATAGACCGTCACGCAATCGGCAGCCGAAAGCCTGTCGCCGACGATGAAATCGCGCCCTTCCAGATGCTCGTCGAGAATCGCGGCCATGACCTTGAAGTCTTCCCGCGCAAGCTCGATATCGGCGGCGAGGCGCTTGTCCGGCGGATAAAGCAACGTATGCCGCGCGATTCTCCAAAGCGGCTGTTCGAGTTCGGTCACGGCGAACAAGGTCCAGCGATACGCCTGCGCACGGTCGTCGGGATCGGCGGGCAATAGCGCCTTCTCCGGATATTTATCCGCGAGATACAGCACGATCGCGGCCGACTCCGGAATCACGCGATCGCCGTCGATCAACACGGGCACCTTGCCCGCGGGATTGATGCGCAGAAATGCGGGCTGCCTGTGCTCGCCTTCGAGCAGATTGACCGAGATGTATTCGAAATCGGCGTCGACTTCCTTGAGGCCCCATAGCGCGCGCTGCGAACGGGTGCCGGCAAAGCCATAGAGTTTCATCGCCAGCCTCCGCTGTTCACACGCCGGGGATCGGCAGAACGGGCATCACTTCAACAGACTCCCCCGGGAAAATAGCGAAATGCGGGTGGCCTTCGAACATCTTCGCGGCCTCTTCATGCGATGCGCAGCGCACGACCGTAAAGCCCGTCAACGCGTTGGCGCGATCCACGATGCCGTCCTCGCCAATGGCTCTGGTTTTGCCAAGCGGACCGCCGATGTCGACGATCGAAGCCTTATGCTTTTCGACCCACGCATGCCATGCGGCGATCCCCTCTTTTTCCTTCGCGCGCCGCGCTTCGTCGGGAAGTTCCGACCACGCTTTCATACGCGCGCTGTCCTTTGAGCCGAGAAAAATCGCGAGAAACAATGTCTGGTCGCTCATGCGTCCTCCGTCTGCTGGTCTGAAAAGGGGAACGACGGGACGTTGCCCGCCCGGCCTTGACAGCATAGGTTGATATCAACATAATTTCAACATGGCACGTATAAAGAAACTTCCCTTCGAAACCACGCTCCTGGTACGCGATTGCTGCCTGTGCCTGCATATGCAGCGGGCGGCGCGAAATCTCGCGCGCATATTCGACGACGTCTTGCGTCCGCTCGATCTCACGAACGGACAGTTTTCGCTGCTGATGTCGCTGAATCGCCCGCACCCGCCGGGCATGAAAGATGTGGCGGCGCTGCTGGCCATGGACCGCACCACGCTGACGGCCGCGCTCAAGCCGCTCGAACGGCGCGGCCTTGTGGTGATCGAGCAGGACCCCGAAGACAAGCGCGGCCGCCTGCTGGGTTTGACGCCCGAGGGCCATCGACTGCTCGACGAAGCGTTCCCGCTATGGCAGCAAACGCATGACGAAATCGAAAAGCACTTTGCCAAAGGCGAGGTCGATCGGCTGCGTCAGCATTTGCGCGCGCTTTCGTAATGGCGGCCGCTAACGCTTCGAGGCGCCATACAGCGTCGAATCGGCGAACCCTTCCGCCGCGAGCACGCGCCCTACGAGAATGAGCGCCGTGCGCTCGATGTCGGTGGCCTGCACTTTTTGGGCGATGTCCGCAAGCGTGCCCGTCACGCGCTCCTCGTCGGGCCAGCTCGCGCGATAGATCACGGCGACAGGGCAATCCTCGCCATAATGCGGCCGCAATGCCTCGACGATGCGCTCGATGTGACGCACGCCCAGGTGAATCGCGAGCGTCGCTTTGTGCCGCGCGAGATCGCCTAGCTGCTCGCCTTCGGGCATCGGTGTTTTCGCCGCGTAGCGCGTGAAAATGAGGGTTTGGGAAATGCCGGGAAGCGTCAGTTCGCTGCCGAGCGCCGCCGCACAGGCCGCGGCGGCGGTCACGCCGGGCACCACTTCATAAGGGATGCCAAGCATGCGCAGCCGCCGGATCTGCTCGCCGATCGCGCCATAGAGCGACGGGTCGCCCGAATGCACGCGCGCCACGTCGAAGCCGTGGGCGTGGGCGTCTTCGAGCAACGCCAGGATCTCGTCGAGCGTGAGGGACGCCGTGTCCACGACCTGGTGCGCGCGGTGGCCTTCTAGCACGGCGGGCGGCACGAGCGAGCCGGCGTAAAGAATGACCGGGCAACTGCGCACGAGGCGCTGGCCCTTCACGGTGATCAGTTCGGGGTCGCCCGGACCCGCGCCGATGAAGAAAACCGTCATGCGTTGAAACTCCGCTGAATAGCGTGGTCGATCGCTTCGATCGCCTCCCGCGCCGACGCCAGCTCGCGCTGCGCCCCGGGCAGCGGCGGCCGCCGCATCATCACCACGGGCAGGCTCATGTCGCGCGCGACCGCGAGCTTTGCTTCGGTCGCCGCCCCGCCGCTGTTCTTGCTGACCACGACGTCGATGCGCGCCTCGGTGAAAAGCGCGCGCTCGCCTTCGGGCGTGAACGGTCCGCGTGCGTCGATCACGCGCGCGCGCGCGTGGCCGGGATGGGCATCGAGGCAGCGGATCGTCCAGTGCTGCTGCGGCGGCACCTCGTCGAGATGAGCGAGCGGCTCGCGCCCAAGCGTGAAGAGCGGGCGCGCGAACGGCGCAATCGCCTCGCTCACGCCGGCCCAGTCGCCCACCATGCGCCAGTCGTCGCCGGGCTGCGGCTGCCAGGGCGCGCGACGCAGGGCCCAGTACAGTACGTGTGCCGCCTCGCAGGCGCGCGCCGCGTTGGCGCTGATCTGCGCGGCGTAGGGATGCGTGGCGTCGAAAACGAGCGCGATGCCTTCGTCGGCGAGAAATCGCGCGAGCCCTTGCGGCCCGCCGAAGCCGCCCACACGCACCGCGCAGGCAAGGTCGGCGGGCACGCGCCCAAGGCCCGCCAGCGAGTACACGTGTTGCGAGCCGAGCGTGCGCGCGATCGCCAGCGCGTCGCCGGTGCCGCCCAGCAGCAGGACGCGCGCCGTCATGGCTTGACGGCCTCATAAAGCGTGACGGGCAGCGCCTGCCGCCACGCATCGAATCCGCCCAGCGGCTGCGCCTCGCCGATGCCGACGCGCGTGAGAGTGCCGCCGTGCCGCGCGCGCCACGCCACGAGCGTTGCCTCGCTCTGCACGGTCACCGCGTTCGCGACGAGACGGCCGCCGCGCGCAAGCGCCTCCCAGCATGCGTCGAGCACGCCCGGAACGGTCACGCCGCCGCCGATGAACACGGCATCGGGCGCGGCCAGTCCGGCAAGCGCCTCGGGCGCGCGACCCGCCACGAGCTGCAGCCCCGGCACACCCAGCGCCGCGCGATTGCGCTCGATGAAACGCTGACGTTCGGCATGCGCTTCGATCGCGATCGCGCGGCAGGCCGCATGCGAGCGCATCCATTCGATGCCGATCGAGCCGCTGCCCGCGCCCACGTCCCAAAGCAGCGCGCCGGGCGTGGGCGCGAGACGCGCGAGCGTGAGCGCGCGCACGTCGCGCTTCGTTAGCTGGCCGTCGTGGCGATAGGCGTCGTCGGGGAGGCCCGGCGTGAGCGTCCAGCCTTGCGCGGGCATTTGCGCGTCGCTTTCGCAGTCGAACGCGACCAGATTGAGCGCGGCGGCTTCGTCGACGTGCCACGCGTCAGCACGGCCTTCGACGCGGCGCTCCAGCGGACCGCCCAGGTGCTCGAACACGCAAAGACGCGTCGCGCCGAATCCCGCTTCAGCGAGCAGCGCGGCGAGCGCCGCGGGCGTTCTCCCATCCGCGCTCAACGCGAGCACGCGCGAGCGCGCGTAGAGATGGCGGCGCAGCGCGTCGAGCGGACGGCCGACGAGCGAAACCATCGCCGTGTCCTGCATGGCCCATCCCAACCGCGCCGCCGCGAGCGAAAGCGACGACGGCGCCGGCAGCACGCGCATCTCGCCGGGCGCCACGCGGCGCGCGAGCGTCGCGCCCACGCCGAACAGCATGGGGTCGCCGCTCGCGAGCACGCAGACGTCGAGGTTCGACTCGCGATGCCCGAGCACCACCTCGACGGCAAACGGCTGCGGCCACGGTTCGCGCCGCGCGCGCACGCGCGCGGGCAGCATCGCGAGATGGCGCGCGCCGCCCGTTACGACAGCCGCATCGAACAACGCGCGCCGCGCGTCGCGGCCGAGTCCGGCATAGCCCTCGTCGCCGATGCCCACCACCGTCAGCCATGCCCGTCCGCTCCGCATCCGTTCTCCCGCTATTGCCACACTGTTGCCCGTTTTGCCCGTTACGTTGCGATCATCGCGCGCGCGGCCCGATCGCGAGACGGAGCGCTTCTGAAAACGGGCATAATACCGTGTCCGCCGGCGCCGTTAAGGCATAAAAGGGAACACAGCAAGCTGTGGCCGCCCCCGCGACTGTGAGCAGCGAGACCGCATCCACCCGAGCCACTGGTTTTACCGGGAAGGCCGATGCGGCCGACGACCTGCGAGCCAGGAGACCTGCCGGCCGAACTGTTAGTGCGAACCCATATCGGGCGGGGTGTACCGATACTGCAGCCGTTTCCCGCATGCCATGCGGGCAGCGCGCCGCGCTTGCACGATGCTTACCCGGTATTCCCTTGAAACACGAAACGAAGCCCGTCTCGCCCGCTGCTGCTCTGGCCGCGCTCCGCCCATCGGCGTGCCCGGGGCTCGTGCGCGTGGTCGCGGCGCGCGATGGCGGCCTGTGCCGCATCCGCCTGCCCGGCGGCATCCTGAGCGCCGCGCGTGCGCGCGCCCTCGCCGGCGCCGCATCGACGCACGCGGCCGGCGTGCTCGAACTCACGAATCGCGCCAATGTGCAGATTCGCGGCGTGCGCGCGGGCGAGGAAGCGAACTTGAGCGCCGCGCTGATCGGCGCTGGCCTCGGGCCCGCCGGCATCGACGCCGCGAGCCCCGTCGCGCAAGCCTGCGCCGCCGACGAATTGCGCAACGTGATGCTGAGCCCGCTCGCGGCGCTCGACACCGCCGCATACGACACGACGGCGCTCGCCGCCGCGCTCATCGACATGATGCGGCGCGAGCCGCGTTTCGCCGCGCTCTCGCCGAAGTTCGCGCTGCAGCTCGACGGCGGCGAGCGCCTCGCGATGCTCGAACATCCGCACGATATCTGGCTCGCGGCACAGCGGCGCGGCGCGGCAGTGCGCTTCGTGCTGGGCCTTGCAGGCTGCCCCACCGGGCGGCCGATCGGCGCGCTTGCCGTCGACGACGTTTGTGCGTCGATCCGCGCGCTGCTGCATGCGTTTCTCGATCTCGCCGGCGCGGATAAAACGCGCATGCGCGACGTGCTGGCCGCGCATTCGCCGGACACATTGCTGCACCGCGCGCAACGGCACGGCGAATTCGCGTTGCTGCGCGACGACGCGCTTTACGCCTGGCGCCGCACCGCAAGCGATGCCGGCATGCGCCTCGGCGCTCACGCGTTGAATGCCGACGGCGGCGGCTACGTGGGCGCGCAGCCTGCGCTGGGCCGCATCGACGCGAACACGCTGCGCGCGCTCGCCGCCCTCGCCGAAGCGTCGGGCGATGCAACGCTGCGCGTCACGCCGTGGCAAGGTGTGCTGCTGCCCAACGTGCGCGCGCGCGCCATGCCCGCCGTGCTCGAACGTCTGCGCGCGCTCGGCCTTGTTTGCGCGAGCGCCGACCCGCTCGCGCGCCTTGTCGCCTGCACGGGCTCGACAGGCTGTGCGAAAAGCCGCGCGGACACCAAAGCCGACGCCCTGCGTCTCGCCGCGCTGCTGCCCGCCGGCGCCGGAATGCATCTGAGCGGCTGCGAGCGCGCCTGCGCGGCCGCGCATCGCGCGCCGTTCACGTTGCTCGCGCGCGCGCCGGGCCAGTATGACCTCTACGAGCGCGACGACACGGCAACCGGCTTCGGCCGGCTCGTCGCGCCCGACCTGACGATCGAAGCCGCCGCGCGAGCGCTCGCGCAACGGCCCCGGAGCACCCACGATGGCTGATTACATCCGCGACGGCCAGGCGATCTATCGCGAGTCGTTCGCGACGATCCGCGCCGAAGCCGATCTCTCGCACATTCCCGCCGACCTCGAGAAACTCGCCGTGCGCGTGATCCATGCCTGCGGCATGGTGGACGTCGCCGCCGACCTCGCGTTTTCCGCGGGCGCGGGCGTTGCGGGCCGCACGGCGCTCGCCAGCGGCGCGCCGATCCTCTGCGACGCGAAAATGGTCGCCTACGGCATCACGCGCGCGCGCCTGCCCGCTGACAACGCCGTGATCTGCATGCTCGACGACCCCACCGTCCCCGCGCTCGCCCGGCAGATCGGCAACACGCGCTCGGCGGCCGCGCTCGAACTGTGGCGGCCGCGCCTCGCGGGCAGCGTCGTCGCGATCGGCAACGCGCCCACCGCGCTCTTCCATCTGCTCGATCTGATCGCCGCCGGCGCGCCGCGCCCCGCGCTCATCCTCGGCTTTCCCGTGGGATTCGTCGGCGCGGCCGAGTCCAAGGCGCAACTCGCGGCCGACAGTCATGGCGTGCCCTTCGTCGTGGTTCATGGACGCCGCGGCGGTAGCGCGATGGCCGCCGCCGCCGTCAACGCCCTTGCTTCGGAGACCGAATAAATGACGCGCAAAGGACGGCTGCATGGCATCGGCGTGGGCCCCGGCGACCCCGAGCTGCTCACGCTCAAGGCGCTGCGGCTCCTCAAGGCCGCACCCGTGGTCGCTTATTTCGTTGCGAAGGGCAAAAAGGGCAATGCGTTCGGTATCGTCGAAACGCATCTCGAAGCGCAGCAGGAACGCCTGCCGCTCGTGTACCCGGTGACGACCGAAGCGCTCGAACCGCCGCTCTCGTATGAGGCGATCATCGCCGACTTCTACGACGGCGCCGCGGAAATGGTTTCGCGCCATCTCGACGCTGGGCGCGACGTCGCCGTGATCTGCGAGGGCGACCCGTTTTTCTACGGCTCGTACATGTACCTGCACGACCGGCTCGCCGCGTGCTACGAAGCCGAGGTGGTGCCCGGCGTGTGCTCGATGCTGGGCGGCGCGGCGGTGCTGGGCGTGCCGCTCGTCTACCGCAACCAGAGCCTCGCGGTGCTGTCGGGCGTGCTGCCCGAGGACGAATTGCGCCGCCGCCTCGCCGATGCGGACGCCGCCGTCATCATGAAGCTGGGCCGCAACTTCGACAAGGTGCGCCGCGTGCTGGGCGAGCTCGGGCTCGCGCGCCGCGCGCGCTACGTCGAGCGCGCGACGATGGCAAACCAGCGCATCGTGCCGCTCGACGAGGTCGACCCGATGGCGTCGCCCTATTTCTCGCTGCTCGTCGTGCCGGGGGCGAAATGGCAATCGTGACGCCACCCGCCATCGTGATCCTGGGCCGCGGTGCGCTTGCCACGGCGCGGCGCGTGCAGGCACTTTACGCGGGCGCGCAGGTGCACGCGCTGCAGGGCCGCGTGGAAGGCGACGTCGCGTTCAGCGAGCTTGGCGTGCATCTGCGCGCGTGCTATGCGCGCGGCACGCCCATCGTCGCGCTCTGTGCGGCGGGGATCGTGATCCGCTGCCTCGCGCCGTTGCTCGCGAACAAGGGTGCGGAGCCGCCGGTACTCGCGCTCGCCGAAGACGGCAGCGCCGTCGTGCCGCTGCTCGGCGGCCTGACCGGCGTGAACGTCATGGCGCGCGAAATCGGCGCGGCGCTCGCGGTCGCGCCTGCCATCACCACGAGCGGAGAACTGCGCTTCGGCGCCTGCCTGCTCGATCCGCCCGAAGGCTATGCGCTCGCGAGCCTCGCGCAGGGCAAGCGCTTCGTCTCCGATCTGCTTGCGGGCGCCACGACCCGCATCGACGGCCATGCGCCGTGGCTCGAAGCCGTCGACCTGCCACGCGATGCGCACGCGCGCCATGCGATCCGCGTGAGCGCGCAGGCCTGGAACGGCAATCCCGACGATCTCGTGATTCATCCGCGCAGCATCGTGGCAGCCGTGGGCGCGCCGTGCGAAGCGCTTGCGCAAAGCGTGCACCGCGCGCTCGCCGCACGCGGCCTCGCGCCGCTCGCGCTCGCCGCGCTCATCGCCCCGGCGTCGCAGATGTGCGACGGCGCACTCGCCCAGGCAGCAACCGAACTCGACGTGCCGCTGCGCTTCGTCGATACCGCGACGCCCACGCCGGAGGCCGTGCTGTCCGCCCTCGCCTTCGGTGCGGATGTCGAGTCCTACGCGCAGAACGAAGGCGGCATCGGGCTCGCCTGCGCGCGCGCGCCGCTCGATCCGCTCGCATTGGGCCGCGCGCGCGGCAAGCTGACGGTGCTGGGACTCGGCCCCGGCCGCGCCGATCTGCTGACGCCCGCCGCGCGCGCGGCGCTTGACGACGCCACCGATATCGTGGGCTACGCAACGTACGTGGACATGGCGGGCCCGTTTCGCGCGGACCAGCAGCGCCATGCCACCGACAATCGGGAAGAACTGCAGCGCGCCCGCCATGCGTTCGCGATGGCGAGCGAGGGGCGGCGCGTGGCCGTCGTATCGTCGGGCGACCCTGGCGTGTTCGCCATGGCGGCCGCCGTGCTCGAAGCGCTCGAAGGCTCGGACGACGCGCACTGGCACGCCGTCGAGCTCGCGATCGTGCCCGGCGTCTGCGCGGCGCTCGCCACGGCGGCCCGGGTGGGCGCGCCGCTTGGCCACGACTTCTGCATGCTCTCGCTTTCCGACAACCTGAAGCCGTGGACCGTCATCGAAAAGCGCCTGCTGCATGCGGCGCAAGCCGATCTCGTGATGGCGTTCTACAACCCGGTCTCGCGCGCGCGGCCCTGGCAACTCGACCGCGCGCTGGAGATCGTGCGCAGCGTGCGCGCGCCGCAAACGCGCGTGGTGCTCGGCCGCGACGTGGGCCGTCCCGGCGAAACGCTGCGCGCAACGACGCTCGGCGCACTGCGCTCGGCGGACGTCGACATGCGCACGATGGTGATCGTCGGCTCGTCTGCTACGCGTGGTATTGCTCGCGGCGACGCAGGCGAATGGATCTATACGCCGCGCTGGTATCGTGAGGAAACCTGAAGAAAGGCACACTCATGCCTTCGGCAAGGTGGGCAGCAAATCGCGCGGAAGGAGGCGGCCCATCGAGTTCCGGCTTCCTTCGCGGCGTAGCGCGCCGCGACCCGGAACAGCGCCTGAGCTCCCCCGCTCTCGCGCGGCGATGAAAGAGCCGCATTCGCATGCGGCATCGGCTGGATGCGGGCAACGCTCCTCCTGCTTGCGCGCCCGCGTCGTACCCAGAGTACGGGCGGCGCGCGAGCACGGCCCCATCACCCAACATGATGAACATCGCGCCTTGCGGGCCCACCCCGACGCGATCGAAACGCTACTGAAAGCTGGCAAGCCGCAACGTAGGCAGCACCACGCCGCCAAGCGAACCGTCGTAATTGCTGACGCGCCGGAACAACGCTATCGAACAGTGCCCCTCGCGCCCATGCGGATGCACCGGGTCCGGGATATACATGCCGACCGGGCGGTCGCGCTGCGCCAGTAACCGCGATCCGCGACGCTGACGCCGGGAGACGTCTGGACGGTTTGTCCGCGCGCGTCCGCATGAAAGGCGTCGCTGGGATACGCGCCGGCCGCCGCGCGGCCATACAGCCGCCTGGGAAGCCGCAATACCCGCGGGAGGCAGAAAAAAACGAACAACCTAAACTTTGCCGGCGGGGAGCCGTAAACGGAGTGATCTCGTGAAGTAGACTTGCGAAGTCAACTTGCAAAGTCAACCTGTCTACCGCACAACGCGCGCAAATGACCAACCTGACCACCGAAGCCGAAGCCGAAGCCGCCCCGGCCACACCCGACACCGCCCCCCTCACCCCCGACGCCATTCCGCTCGGGGAGCCGCTCGCCTGGCCGCTCGTCGATCGCGACGGCACGCTGCTGCTCGATTCCGGCTCGGTGCTGTTGGGCGAGAGCGAGCGCGAATTCCTGTTCCAGTACTTCACGCCGCATCGCGGCGACGTGCGGATGCCCGACGCCGCGGCTGATCTTGCACTCGCGGCAACTGCGTCGGCCAATGCGGCCACCAGCGCGCGCGACATGCATCTGGCCGTCGGCGCGTTGATGGGCCTGCGTCCGCAAATGGGTGCGAGCGGCGCGCCCATGCAACCATGCCGCCTGATCGGCTATGCGCCGAACGGCGCGCTCTTCGTCACGACGCCTTACGCCGACGGCCGTCCCGTCAGCATCACACCGGGCGAAAACGTCGAGATCGTCGCGATCGCGAGCCAGGCTGTCTATCGTTTCGTATGCACGGTGCATGGATCGTGCTACTCGCCGCTCGACTACCTCGTGCTGTCGAAGCCCGCCAACATTCGCCGGCTGCGCGAGCGCCGCTCGATCCGCGTGCGCGCGCAATTCCCCGTGCGTTACGGCATCGGCGAGGAAGGGACGGCTTATGACGGCGTGGCGCTTGCGCGCGGCATCAGCGCCCTCGGGCTTTCGGTCAGCGCGGCGTGGGCGCTCGGCAAGGTCGGCGAACGGCTGCGCATTGCGTTCCGGTTGCGCTCGAGCGACTACGACATGCCGATCGAAACCACCGCCGTTATCCGCAACGTGCAGACCGAGCCGGGCGAGGCGGGGCAGGCCACGCTCGGGCTCGAACTGGACCGACTCACGTCGGCCGAGCAGATGGCGATGAAGGTCTACGTGTTCGATCGCCAGGACGACGTGCTGTACTGGACCGGCAGCATGCGCTGAAGCGCGCGCCCGGTTCAGACGAGCAGCGCCTGCGCGTCGAGGCACTCGCCGGCCCATGCCTGCGCGAGCGCTTCGCAGCGCCCCACACGCACGGCGCCGCGCTCGCAATCGATCACGGTGACGTGGTTCGCCCGACGCGGCCGCGCGGGCCACTGCGTGGAGCGGCCGTCGCTGAAGAGCCAGAGATGGCGCACTTGCGCCGGATCGCGGCGCGCCGCCGCTTCGAGCAGTTGCGCCGCCCGCGCGATGCCTGCTTCGAGCGGCGTGCCGCCGCCGGCGCCGATGGGCTCGATCCAGCGCTCGTTCCACCAGCGCGGCACCGCGGGCCCGAAACGCAGTTCGGCGCGCGCGCCGCCGAAAGCGATCAGCGCCACATCCGCCCGCTCGGCCCGCGCGCGATCGAACAGCGCGACCAGCAGCCCCTTGGCGAGCGCGAACTGGCCGCGCGCGATCATGGACGCCGAGCAATCCAGCACGAAGCAATGGAGCGTACCGGGACCCGTATTGCGTTCGGCGAAACGCAGATGTCGCGCGTGCAGCGGCGCGGCGCGCCTCGCCGCCAGCGTGGCCGGCCAGAGCACGCGTGCGCCCTGCCTCGCAGCTTGCGCGGGACCGAAACCGGAGCCCTCTCGCCGTCGGGCGCCGCCTTGCGCGAAGGCGGCGGCTCTTGCCCGACGGGTCAGCGCTTTTTTGCGGGCAGCGGGATAACGCCCTTCACTTGCGCCGCGGCGACGGGCTCGGGCGGCAACTCGCCCCAATCGGCATCCGCTCCCGCATTTGCTTCGGCATGCGTACGATCGCGTTCCGCAGACGGCGGCGCGCGAGACGGCGCGTCCGGACGCTGCGGCGGCGCGCGACGTCGATGCGCGAGCACGCCGTCCGCGACCTGATCGACGTGATCCGGGCTAACCGCGTCCGCGCCTTCGAACGCGGCGAGCGCACGCGCCGCGCGCAGCATGACCAGGTCGGCACGCAAGCCGTCGACGGCCGCCTCGATGCTGTGCCGCGCCGCGCGCTCGTGCACGGCATCGCTCCAGACGAGCCCGTCGAGCACGCCGCGCGCCGCCGCGATGCGTAACGCGAGCGCGCGCTGTTCGGCTTCGTGCGCCGCGCCAAAGGCCTGCGGATCGGCGTCGAACGCGAGACGCGCCTTGACGATGCGTTGCCGCTCGGCCGCGTCATAAGGCGTGGCGAGCTCGACCATCACGCCGAAGCGGTCCAGCAGTTGCGGGCGCAACTCGCCTTCTTCGGGATTCATCGTGCCGACCAGCACGAAACGCGCCTCGTGGGTGTGCGAAATGCCATCGCGCTCCACGGTGTTGATGCCGCTCGTCGCCGCGTCGAGCAGGACATCGACGAGCACATCGGGCAGCAGGTTCACTTCGTCGACATAGAGCACGCCGCCGTGCGCGCGCGCGAGCAGTCCAGGCGCGAAGCGCACCGCGCTCTCGCGCAGCGCGGCTTCGAGGTCGAGCGTACCGATCAGCTTGTCCTCGCTCGCGCCGAGCGGCAGCGTAACGAACGCGCCTTCGGGCAAGAGCGCCGCGAGTGCGCGCGCCGCCGTCGATTTCGCGGTGCCGCGCGGCCCGCTCACGAGCACGCCGCCGATCGCGGGGTCGATGGCCGCGAGCAGCAGCGCGCGCTGCAGCGCCGCCTGGCCCACCAGCGCGGTAAAGGGAAACGCGGGACGCGAAGCGGCTGCGCTCATGGTCCTGATCCTTCCAGTTGCTGCCCGGCTTCGAGCAGACGGTGTTCGAGTTGCGCGCGATGTTCGCCAGGCGCCTGCCAGAGACCGCGCTGGATCGCTTCGAGAAGACGCTCGCACACTGCGTGCAGCGCGTGCGGATTGTGTCGCTGCATGAAGGCGCGCGTGTCGTCGTCGTGGACGTAGGCGTTCGCGACGAGCGCATATTGATGATCGCCCACCACGCGCGCGGTCGCGTCATAACCGAACAGATAATCGACGGTCGCCGCCATCTCCGCCGCGCCCCTGTAGCCATGGCGCTTCACGCCGTCGATCCATTTCGGATTCACCACGCGCGAGCGGATCACGCGCGCGATTTCCTCGTGCAGCGGACGAATGCGCGGCGCGCCGGGGTTGCTGTGGTCCGCGTGATAGAGCGCCGGCTGCGCCTGCGAGAAGTGCCGCGCCGCCGCGGCCATGCCGCCCTGGAACTGGTAGTAGTCGTTCGAGTCGAGCAGGTCGTGCTCGCGGTTGTCCTGATTCTGCAGGACCACATCGAGCGTCGCGAGCCGCGCGCGGAACGCGTCGCCCGCTTCGTCGCCCGCGCTCTGTTGTGCATAGGCGAAACCGCCCCAAGCCTGATACGCCTTCGCGAGATCGGCGTCGCTTTGCCACTGACGATGGTCGATCATCGCCTGCAGGCCCGCGCCGTAAGCGCCGGGGCGCGCGCTGAACACCCGCCAGAGCGCGCGGCGGCGCGCCTCGTCGGCGGCCATGCCGTTCGCCACCAGCGCGTCGCGCTCGTGCCGCGCGCGTGCGCGCAGCGGGTTTTGATGCGCCGGTTCGTCGAGCTCGGCGACGGCCTGCACCGCGGCGTCGAACAGATGCATCACGTTCGGAAACGCGTCGCGAAAGAAGCCCGATACGCGCAGCGTCACGTCGATGCGCGGCCGGCCCAGCGCTTCGACCGGCACGATCTCGAAGTCGGTCACGCGCTGGCTGCCGGCGGCCCACTTCGGCCGCACGCCGATCAGTGCGAACGCCTGGGCGATGTCGTCGCCGCCCGTGCGCATCGTTGCCGTGCCCCATACCGAAAGGCCCACGGCGCGCGGATAGTCGCCATGCTCCTGCACATGCCGCTCGAGGAGCTGCTGCGCCGACTTCATGCCGAGCGACCATGCGGCCTGCGTGGGCACGGCGCGCGGGTCGATGGAATAGAAGTTGCGGCCGGTCGGCAGCACATCGGGACGGCCGCGCGAGGGCGAGCCGCTCGGCCCCGGTGGCACGAAGCGGCCCGCGAGGCCCCGCCGAAGCTGGCGCATTTCTTCGCGGCCGCAGGCGTCGAGGCGAGGCAGCACGTCATCGCGCAAACGCGCCAGCACCTGGGACACCCGCGGCAGCGAGGCCGCCTCCGCATTGCTTTGCATGCCTGAGCAAATCCCTTCGACCAGCGTGGCCGCGAGCGCTTCGAGCCGCTCGCGCGTGTCTCCCGCGTGACGCCATGGCGCGTTGCTCGCGCTCGCGAGCAGCGGCGGACGCGGGCCGCGCCACGGCGCGGCCCAATCCACCGTGGCCGGATCGAGCAGATGATCGATGCGCATGTCCCGCGCGAGCGCGTCGATGAGCCCCGCGTTCGCGCCCTGCCCGTCGCCGCATGCATAACGCCCGAGCGCGAGCAGCGTATCGCGGCGCTGCCGGCCCTCGGGCGACAGGCCGAAGGTGTGGAGACCGTCGCGGATCTGCGCTTCTTTCAGTTCGCAGAGGTAGGCGTCGGCACGGGTAAGCAGTGCGTCCTCGCCTGCCTGATCCCGCGGCGCCGCGACGCTCAGCTCCTCGTGCAGCCGATGCTCGACGATCGTCGCCAGGATGATCTTGCGCAGCAGCCTGGCGCGGCGCGGATCGACCATCAATGCTTCGTAATACTCATCGACTTGCCGTTCGAGGTCCTGCAGCGGCCCGTAGTTTTCGGCGCGCGTGAGCGGCGGCATCAGGTGATCGACGATCACGGCCTGGGCGCGGCGCTTGGCCTGGCTGCCCTCGCCCGGGTCGTTGACGATGAACGGATACAGATGCGGCAGCGGCCCGAGCGCCATATCGGGCCAGCAGGTGTCGGCGAGCGCCACGCTCTTGCCCGGCAGCCACTCGAGATTGCCGTGCTTGCCGACGTGGGCGATCGCGTCGATGCCGAACGTGCCGCGCATCCAGAAGTAAAACGCGAGATAGGCGTGCGGCGGCACGAGTTCGGCGTCGTGATAGTTCGCGTAGGTGTCGTCGCCGCGTGAGCGCGAAGGCTGAATGCCCACGAACACATGGCCGCAGCGCCAGCCCGCGATCATAAAGCGCCCGCGCCGCACCGTGGGGTCCTGCTCCGGTGCGCCCCAGCGCGCGATCAACGCGTTCTGCGCCTGGGTCGGCAACTGCGAAAAGCGCGCGCGGTAGTCGTCGAGCGAAAGACTTTGCCATGCGGGACGCAGCGCACGCGTGTCGGGATCGTTCGTCACGCCTTGCGTGAGAACGCGCATGAGCGCCTCGCCGTCTTCGGGCAGATCGGCCACGCGATAGCCTTCGTCGCGCAGCATGCGCAGGATGCCGACCACCGAGGCCGGCGTGTCGAGTCCCACGCCGTTGCCGATGCGCCCTTCGCTCATCGGATAGTTCGCGAGCACGAGCGCGAGCTTCGTGGCTTCGTTCGGCAGGCTGCGCAGGCGGCACCAGCGGCGCGCGAGTTCGGCGACGAACGCCACGCGTTCGAGATCGGGCTGATAGCGCACGACATCGACCTGCGTGTGCGCGCAGTGATACGCGAGCCCCTTGAAGCTGATTGCACGCGTAATCACGCGGCCGTCCACTTCGGGCAGCGCGACATGCATGGCGATGTCGCGCGAATTGAGGCCGTGGCTGTCCTTCACCCAGTCGTCGCGATTGCCCCCGCTCAGGATCACCTGGAGCACGGGCGCGTCGCCGGCGAGCGAGAGCGGTTCGGGATCGTCCAGCGACGACGCCGCAAACGCCGTGGTGTTCAGCACGAGCGAGACGTCATGTTCGGCCGCCAGTCGATCGATCACGTCACGGCTCAATGCATCCTTGAGCGAGGTGATCGCGAGCGGCAGCGGGTTCATGCCGCGCTCCACCAGCGCCTCGATGAGCGCGTCGAACGCGGCGGTGTTCGCGGCCTGCAAATGCGCCTTGTAGAACAGCAGCGCGACGACCGGCGCGCCGGATTGCCAGCGCGCGCGCCATTCGTCGAGCGTCGCGACGCCGCGCTGCGGGCAATAGAGCGCGGCGGCCGGCAATACGACGGGCGGCGCGGGCTCGCTGCCCCACGCGAACGCGCGCCATGCGAGCGCGCGCAGGAACGATTCCGCATTGGCCGCGCCGCCTTCGCGCAGATAACGCCACAGCAGACGGCAGAACGCGGGCTCCGCGCGGCTCTGCGCGATGAGGTGGGGATCTTCCTGGAGATCGCCCGAGAACATCGCCAGCAGTTGGCCGCGCCGTTGCGCGAGCGACACGACCTGCTCGATGCCGTAAGGCCAATACGTTTCGCCGCCCAGATGATCGACCACCACGACGCGCGCGTGCTGCAGCACGTCTTCGACGTAGAAGTCCACCGAGGCCGGCTGGCGCAACCACGTCACGTTCGCGAGCCGCACGCTCGGGAAGCCTTCGGGCAGGTGCGCCACGGCGCTCGCAAGTAGCGAGAGCGTGGTGTCGGCCGAACTGAGCACGACGATTTCGGCGGGCTGCTGGTCGATGCGGACGACGCCCTGCGTGTCGTCGACGAAACCGCCCGGCGTGGTGCGCAGCAAGTGCATGTTGCGGCCTCGCGTGGCTCAGCGCGTCACTTCGCGAACGCGGGCTGCGCGCCGGCGAGGGCCGCTTCGAACGCCGCTTGCAGCGTGGCCGCTTCGAGGTCTTCGCCGATCAGCACGAAGCGGCTCGCGAGCGGCTGCGACGCGCTTTCCTGCGCGTTCCAGCGGCGGTCGAAGTAGCTGTCGAAGCGGCGGCCCACGCCTTGCACGACAAGGCGCATCGGCGCGCCCGGCAGCGCGGCGAAACCCTTCACGCGATAGATCGTGTGCGCGTCGACGAGCTGCTGCAGCGCCTCGATCACGGTCTCGCGCGAAGCGGCCGCGCCCGCGACCACGACCGAATCGAACTCGTCATGGTGATGACCGGGATCGTCGGCGTTGCCGTGATGATCGCGGCGCAGATGAATGCTCTCCTCCGAAGCCGATTCGAGCCCGAGCAGCGCGGGCAGATCGAGTTGGCCGTGTTGCGCGCGCACGATCTTCACCTGCGGCGGCAGCTCCGCGCGCAGCCCGGCGACGAGCGCCTCCTGACCGGCTTCGTCGAGCAGATCGGTCTTGTTGAGGATGACGAGATCGGCGGCCGAGAGCTGGTCTTCGAACAGCTCGTGCAGCGGCGATTCGTGGTCGAGATTCGGATCGGCGCGGCGCTGCGCGTCCACCGCCTGCGGGTCTTCGGCGAACTGGCCGCTCGCGGCGGCGGGACCGTCCACCACGGTCACGACGGCGTCGACGGTGAACGCATTGCGGATCGACGGCCAGTTGAACGCCTGCACGAGCGGCTTGGGCAACGCGAGGCCCGAGGTCTCGATGAGCACGTGATCGACCTCGCCGCGGCGCTCGATCAGTTGCTCCATCACCGGGAAGAACGCTTCCTGCACGGTGCAGCAGAGGCACCCGTTCGCAAGCTCGTAGAGCTGGCCTTGCGTTTCGTCGCCGTTCTCGTCGCAGCCGATGCCGCAACCGCGCAGGATTTCGCCGTCGATGCCGAGCTCGCCGAACTCGTTGACGATGACCGCCACGCGCAGGCCGTCCGCGTGCTGGAGAATGTGACGCAGCAGCGTGGTCTTGCCGCTGCCGAGAAAGCCCGTCACGATCGTGACCGGAATCTTGCGCATGTGCATGAAGTGCTCCTTCGGCGCCGGGCCGGACGGAAGAGGCGTGGTGCGTGGCGCGGGTCGTTCGAGCGGGCGTCGTGGCGCGTGAACGCACGCATCCTTCGATGCGCAGTGGCGCGAAACGAGTCGAAACCCGCTGGGGACGAACGGCGAGACACACACCGGGCCAGACCCGGCTGACGCATGAGTTTCACGGACCCGGCACTGCATCCCCGCAGCGCGAATCCCACGTATCTGGCCGGTATCCGGACTGACGAAACACCGCTTCGCCTTCCCGCGCGGGCGGCCTTGCGGCCGGCTCGCACAGTGGCGTGGACTGCATGAAGCATTGAAGCGGCTTGCGGCATTCGTGCGAACGCCGCGCTCGTTGTACCGTTGCGGGTGCAGTTCAGGTTGGCCGTGCCCGAGGCGGGATGGCTCCCTGATTCCCGTTTAACTGCGCGCAGCGAATCGCGCGCGAGCACCAGAGTGCGAGCGAGTGTAGGCGCGGGCCGCTTGCGCGTCAAGGAAACCGCGGGCTTGCAAGGGACTTCCGGTTTACCCGCGGCGGCACGTTCGCGCGCCCGAACGTGCAAACCCGTGTGCTATCGTAGCGCGCATCCGGCACGCGGCGGACCACGAATATCCGCCGCTTCGGCCACGCCTTCAATCGACGTTCCCGCCGTGAATCGCGCCCCGTTCTCCACCGCTTCGGCCGTTTCAGCCGCTTCGTCCGAAGCCTCGCCTGGCGTCTCGCCGCTCGTGCTCGGCCTGGGTTGCCGGCGCGGCGTGACGCTCGCGCAGATCGAGGCGGCCGTGCGGGCCGCGCTCGGCGGGCGGCCTCCTCGAAGCGTAATGGCCGTGGCGACGCTCGACGCCAAAGCCGACGAACCCGCGTTACGCGCCTTTTGCGAGGCGCATGCGCTACCGCTGTTTGCGTACACGCGCGAGCAGATCGCCGCGATGCCGGCGCTCGCGCCGCCTTCCGCCGCAGTCGAAGCGCGCTTCGGCATAGACGGCGTGTGCGAGCCGTGTGCACGGCTCGCGGCGAACGGCGGGCCGCTCGTGCGCGGCAAGCTCGCGCTCGACGGCGTGACGGTGGCGGTCGCCAGCGCGAAAGCCCACACGCGCAGCACCGATCCCATCACAGAAACCGACTCCCGACGATGAAAACCGACCCCGAATCGCATCAACGCATGACGCAACGCCGCCGCGAGGGCCACGAGAAAAAGCAGGCCGCCGCAACGCTCGAAAAAGGACTCCTGATCGTCAACACCGGCAACGGCAAGGGCAAGAGCACGGCCGCGTTCGGCATGGCCGTGCGCATGCTCGGCCACGGCATGAAGCTCGGCGTCGTGCAGTTCATCAAGGGCGCGCTGCATACCGCCGAACGCGATTTTCTCGGCAGTGTCGCGCACTGCGATTTCGTGACGATGGGCGACGGCTACACCTGGAACACGCAGAATCGCGACGCCGACATCGCCACCGCGCGCAAGGGCTGGAACGAGGCCAGGCGCATGATCGAGGGCGGCGAGTACGCGATGGTGATCCTCGACGAACTCAACGCCGTGCTCAAGTACGAATACCTGCCGCTCGACGAAGTGCTCGGCGTGATCGACGCGCGCGCGCCGCACGTGCACGTGGTCGTCACGGGCCGCCACGCACCCGATGCATTGATCGAAGCCGCCGATCTCGTCACCGAAATGCGCCTCGTGAAGCACCCGTATCGCGAGCAGGGCGTGAAGGCGCAAAAGGGCGTGGAGTTTTAAGGCATGAGCGCGAAGTTCGCCTGCCCCGCGCTCTTCATCAGCGCCCCTGCTTCGGGCCAGGGCAAAACCACGCTCACGGCGGGTCTCGCGCGGCTGCACCGGCGCGCGGGGCGGCGCGTGCGCGTCTTCAAGACCGGTCCCGACTTTCTCGATCCGATGATCCTCGCGCGCGCGAGCGGCGCGCCGGTGCTCTCGCTCGACCTGTGGATGGTGGGCGAACAGGCGTGCCGCGCGCTGCTGGCACAGGCCGCGCGCGAAGCCGATCTGATCCTCATCGAAGGCGTGATGGGCCTTTTCGACGGCACGCCGAGCAGCGCCGATCTCGCCACGGCCTTCGGCGTGCCGGTGGCGGCCATCGTCAGCGCGAAGTCGATGGCGCAGACGTTCGGCGCAATCGCGTTCGGCCTCGCGCACTTTCGGCCCGAGGTGCCGTTTCATGGCGTGCTCGCGAATCGCGTGGGTTCGGCGCGCCATGCGCAAATGCTTCAGGAGGCGCTGCCCGCCGGTCTGCGCTGGCTTGGGCACGTGGCGAGCGAGGCGGCCATCGAACTGCCCGATCGCCATCTCGGTCTGCACCAGGCCAGCGAAATCGACGACCTCGACGCGCGCATCGAGCGCGCCGCCGACGCGCTCGCGCAAACCGCGCTCGCCGAACTGCCGCAGCCGGTCGAATTCGCCGAGGCCGCCCGCGGCGAAGCCACGCCGCGCCTGCTGGAGGGCCGCCACGTCGCGATCGCGCGTGACGCCGCGTTCTCGTTCCTCTATCCCGCGAACGTCGCCCAGCTCGAAGCGCTCGGCGCGCGCGTGAGCGGCTTCTCGCCGCTCGCGAACGAGGCTGCTCCGGCCAGCGCCGACGCGATCTATCTCCCCGGCGGCTATCCCGAGCTGCACGCGGCAACCCTCGCGCGCAACACGCGCAGCGCGGATTCGCTGCGCGCGCACGCAAATGCGCAAAAGCCGCTGATCGCCGAATGCGGCGGCATGCTTTATCTGCTCGATGCGCTCACCGACGCGGAAGGCGCGCGCACGCCGATGCTCGGCCTCCTGCCCGGCGAGGCGGTCATGCAAAAGCGTTTCGCGGCGCTCGGCATGCAGAAGGTCGACGGCGCGCACGGCGAACTGCGCGGCCACACGTTTCACTACTCGCGCGTCACCACGCCGCTCGCGCCCGCGCTCACGGCTCGCCACGCGCAAACGGGCGCGCCCGGCGAAGCGTTCTATCGCCACGGCTCGATCGTCGCGACCTATATGCATGCTTACTGGCCCTCCAATCCGGCTTTCACGGCCGCACTCTTCCATGGCACAGCCCTTTGACGAAGCCGAACGCGCGGCGGTCTACCGCGCGATTTACGAGCGGCGCGACATGCGGCACTTCGCGCCGGGCCCGGTCGAGCCCGCAACGCTCGCGCGTCTGCTCGACGCCGCGCACCACGCGCCGAGCGTCGGCTTCATGCAGCCGTGGCGCATCGTGCGCATCACCGACGCGTCGTTGCGCGAGCAACTTCACGCGACGGTCGAGCGCGAACGCATCGCCACCGCCAACGCGCTGGGCAAGCGCCGCGACGAGTTCATGAAGCTCAAGGTGGAAGGCATGCGCGAGTGCGCCGAGGTGCTCGTGGTCGCGCTGATGGACCGGCGCGAAGCGCACGTCTTCGGCCGCCGCACGCTGCCGGAGATGGACCTCGCTTCGGTTGCGTGCGCGATCCAGAACATGTGGCTCGCGGCCCGCGCCGAAGGGCTCGGCATGGGCTGGGTCTCGATCTTCGACGTCGACGAAGTGCGCGCCCTGCTCGCCATGCCGCCCGGTGCGAAGCCCGTGGCGATACTGTGCGTGGGCCACGTCGACGCGTTCTACCCGCAGCCGATGCTCGAAATGGAGAAGTGGGCCGAGCGCAAGGCACTGGGCGAATGCGTGTTCGAAAATCGCTGGCCGCAAGACGAGGAGCGTCACGCGCCGGATGCCGCGCCCGGCGCCTAGCGCGCGTTCACGCTTCGCGCTCGTGATCTGCGTAGCAAACGGCCTCGACGTTGTTGCCTTCCGGATCGATCAGGAATGCTGCGTAATAGTCGGGGCTGTAGTCGAGCCGCAGGCCGGGCGCGCCATTGTCCTTCGCGCCGGCTCGCAGGCCCCTTTCATGGAAGCCTTCCAAGGCGGCGCGGCCTGGGAAAAATTGTCCCGAACTACGGCTGATCGGCTGGCGAAACCGACAGCACCTGCGGCATGGCCGGCGCTTCGCCCGCCTGCGCGTCGGCGCCGGTCGCGCTCTTCAGCTTGACGCGCCACTGCGGCGCACCCGCATACGGCAGGCGCGCCAGCGCACCCGCCACGAGATAGGGCAGCGCCGCCTTTGCGTCCGCGTTGCGGTCGCGCTTGACCGCGCTCACCTTGTAGACCTCGCCGCCGTCCGGCAACGCGAAGAAGCGCAGCGTCAGCGTATGGACGTAGGGCCGCCCGAACCACGGAAACGAGGGTCCTTCGGCCGGCGCGCATTCGCCGCCGCAGTCGGCCGCCACGACTTTCACCTCGGCGGGACGCGTGGCCCAGGCCACGGAAACGAGGTAACGCGCTGCCTCGGGCGCGCCCGCCTCGAAGCCGCGCTGCGCGAGGCCGTCGCGCAGCAACGCCGGGTACGGCAGGATCTCGCCGCCCTCGGCCTGCGCGGGGGTCGGCACGAAACGGTAGACGGCGGCCGCGCCCGCGCCGGGCAGGCCGCCCGTGGCCGAGACTTCGGTCGTCACGCCCGCACATCCGGCCAGCGCGCCGAGCAACGGCAGGAGACAGATCGGCAGCAGGGTCTTCAAGGGTCACTCCATCATCGGTCGCCGCGGCTCAGGCCAGCGGCGTTCGGGTTATGCGCTTCTCGCGAGACTCATACCGGCGGGTCGAGCGCGGGCAGCGACATCGTCAGCGTGGTGCCTTTGCCCGGCTCGCTCTCCAGGTGGACGTCGCCGCCGTGACGCGTCACGACCGTCTTCACGAAGGCCATGCCGAGCCCCGCGCCGCTCACCTCGGGCCGCTGTTCCGCATGGAAACGCCGGAACGGCTCGAAAAGCTTCGCCTGGTCCTCGGGGGAAATGCCGTAGCCCTGGTCGCAAATCGAGCAGACGACGTGCGGAGGAACCTGTTCGTCCAGCGCGATGGTACAGACGATGCGCGTGTCCTGGGGGCTGTATTTCACGGCGTTGTTCAGCACGTTCACGAGCGCGCGCGTCATGAGCGAGCGGTCGGCGTTGATCCAGCCCATCTGCTCGCCTTCGAACGCCGTGTCGATCTGGATGCGCTTCGCGTGCGCCTGAGGCCAGACTTCGTCGCTCGCGTCGATGACGAGCTCCGCGAGGCTCGTGGGTTCGAGCGCGTAGACCTGCGATTCGGCGCGCGCGAGCTGAACGAAGTCGTCGGCGAGCGTGAGCGAGCGGCGCGCGTAACGCTCGATGCGCTCCATCACGCCGCGCACGGGCTCGGAGGTGAGCGTCCCGCGCTCGCGCTCGGTTTCCACGAGCGCGACGATCGAGGCCTGCGGCGAGCGCATGTCGTGCGAGAGCAGGCGCAGCGCGTCCTCGCGCTGGCGCTCGGCGTCATGCAGTTCGGTCACGTCGACGAGGCCCGCGATCCACCCGACCGCCTGCCCCTGCGCGTTCGTGCAGCGCGCGTAGCGCAGCAGATAGTCGCTGCCGTCGCGCGCGCGCACTTCCACGCCGCGCGCCATCAGTTCCGCGAACTCGCTGCGCGCGGGGTCGAGCGGCGCGGGCCAGTGCGCGCGCGCGAAGGTCATCGCGTCCGGGCTCGGGTCGATCGGCTTGACGAGCGAGAGGTCGCCGAACACGTCCCGCATCGAGCGCCCTTCCGCCGCGCTCACGCTCACGCGCGCGAGATACGCACGCGAGGCGTGATTCGCGATCAGCACGACGCCGCGCAGATCGGCGACGAGAATCGGCTCGGGCACCGAGTCGAGGCTGTCCCACACGAAACGGCGCATATCCTGCAGCCGCTGCGCGGCCTGAGCCATCAGCGCCATCTGCTGGGCGAGCGCGTCGCCCGCGAACTCGCGGCGCGGCGCGGGCGCTTCGGGCAGGAGATAAGGCTCGTCGGCAAGCTGGCGCAGCTCCTTGCGCAAATACGCCATCGTCATTTCGAGGCGGCGCCAGCTCCACGCCGGCCAGGCCGCGAGCAGCGCGACGATCGCGGGCATGGGCGGCAGCCAGAGCCTCGCGCCATGCAGCATGCCCACGCTCGTGCCGAACGAGACGACGATCAGGAACGCTAGCAGCAACAGCGTGCGCAGCGGCGAGAGCACGAGAAAACCGGCCAGCAGCAGCACGAGCGGCACGAGCGAGGCAAGTACGACCGCGAGCGGCGGTACGGGCTGGATGGCGGTGCCGTTGAGCAGCGTGTCCAGCACGATTGCATGGATGTAGACGCCGGGCAGCGGGCCGAGCGTGCCCGAGAGCGGCGTGGCGAAGCGGTCGTAGAGTCCCGATGCGGTCACGCCGACGATCGCCACGCGCCCGCGCAACTGCTCGGGCGGCACGCGGCCTTCGAGCACGTCGGCGAACGAGACCTTGTGGTAGGCCTGCGAGTTCTCGCCGAACGGAATCAGAAAACGCGACTCGCTGCCCGGCGCGGCCGCGCGCAGCACCTCGTCGCTGCGCGCGGCCGCGGGCGTGCCGTGCGCGAGCACAACGGCGCCCCCGCGCACCGCGCGCCAGACCGGCACCATGAGCTGCGGCCAGCGCTGCTGCGCGTCGCCCTCGAAGAGCGCGACGCTGCGCACGATGCCGTCGCTATCGACTTCGAGGTTGATATGGCCGACGCCGGCCGCCGCCTGTGCGAGCGGCGCGACGGGGAGCACTGCCTCGCGATGGCCGGTGTCGTCGGCGGGCGCGAGCAGGATGGGCAGGAACGCCGGACGGGCGTGCAGCGCCTGCGCGAAGCGCGCGTCGCCGGGCGACGGCTCGGTGAACAGCACGTCGTAGACGATGGCCGCCGCGCCCGCTTTCGCGAGCTGGTCGACGAGCCGCGCGTGCATTTCGCGCGGCCACGGCCAGCGCCCGAGCGCGGCGACGCTCGCGTTGTCGATCTCCACGAGGACGATGTCGGGCGACACCGGCAGCGCGCGCGCGGCGAGCAGCCGGTCGTAGACCAGATGGTCGGCGCCGCTCGTCAGTCGCCAGAGCACGCAAAGCACGACGACGACGACGCCCGCGCAGCCCACCCCCGCCCACTCGTACAGAAAGCGACGTCCGACCGAGCGGCCAAGGCGCACGGGCGGCCTCGCGCTCATGCGTGGCTCCGTCACCAGTCGAGCCTGAACGACTGGACCGGGCTCGCCTTCTGGTAGTAGCGGCCGTTGTCGAACTGCTCGGCGACCACCGTCCAGTAATAGACGCCCTTCGGCAGGTCGCGCACGACGGTCTCGCCCGTCGTGATGTCGGTGCGGTCGACGAGCGGCGCGCGCAGGTCGGCCGACGTGCCGAGCACAAAGCGAAAGCGCGTGTTCTGCGCGTTGCGGTCGGTGAACCAGCGGAACGCGAAGTCGCGCGAGCCCCCGACGGGACCGGCGCTCGCGCCGAGCGCCACGCGTCGGCGCTCGAAAGCATAGGCGGCGGGCATGCCTTCGAGGCCGCGCGCGTCGATGGCGGAAATGCGCACGAAGTACGTGCCGTCGCCGAGGGCGCCGACCAACACACGCGGGTCGGCGCTGCGCGTGTCGCGAATCGTGTCGAGCAGGCCCGCGTCGCGGCCGATCTGCACGCGGTAGCCGCTCGCTCCGGCTAGCGGCGCGATGTCGAAGGCGACATCGTCGTCGTCCTGCACCTTCGACGGATGCCGCAGCTCGGGGGCGTCGAGCAGCGCCACGGGCGCGCCCGCGGGCTGGCCCGCCAGCGTCAGGCTGCCATGGCGCGCCGCGACGAGCTGCTCCGAGGCGGCGAGCGGCGTGCCCGGCGCGGGTGGCGCGGGTGGCGCATAAGCACCGCGCCGGCGCTGGGCGGGCGAGCCGGCGTCCACACCCACCGCGCCGTCCAGCACTTCGACCGCCGTCGCGCCCTTGTCGCCGTCGTAGCTCACGCGAAACTGCGTGCCGCGCACACCGGCCACCACGGAGGGCGAACGGATCTGGAAGCGGTCGTCCTTCTTCGTTGCGTGCGTGACCTCGCTGGTCACCTCGCCGCGATGGAGATCGACGATGCGGTCGGTCGCGCCGGTGAGCGCGGTCTGACGCAGCGTGGCGAGATCGAGCGAGGTATCGGGCGGCAGCGAGAGGTGCGAACCGTCCGCGAGTTCGAGCGTGGCGAAGCCGTTGTGCCCGGTCTGCACGCGATCGCCTTCCACGAGGCTCGCGCCCGCCGCGAGCGGCAAGAGCGCACCGTCGCGGAACGCGTGCTGCACGGGACCGTTCGCGGCGATGACCCTCGCGCTGAGGCTGTCCTGGCGCAGCAGCGCGACCGGCACGCGCAGCGTCGTGCCCGGCTGCAGGCGGCGCGGCGCGCTCAAGCGGTTCAGGCTCGCGAGCCTCTTCCAGTCGGCGGGGCTGCGCAGGTAGCGCACGGCGAAGTCGTAAAGCGAGTCGCCGGGAAGCGTCACGTAGGTAACCGTTTCGGACGGCTGGGCGGGAGTGCGCGGAGCGCCCTCCCGCGCCTCGGCGCCACGGGCGCTGGAGACGAACGCGAGCGCGAAAACGAAGAAGGGGGCCGCCGACGCGCGCACCGCGCGAACCCTCTCGGCGGCGGGAACCGTACTCGCGCCGGTCACGCGTTGTCCCCGTCGATGCGCTCGAGGCGATAGCCGTAGCCGTAGATCGGCGTGAGACGATAACCGTTTTCGGGACGCAGACCGAGTTTCGAGCGCAGCATGGAAACATGCGTGTCCATCGTGCGCGAGGGAATGTCGTCGGACTGCTTCCAGATCACGTCGAGAATGTGCGCGCGCGAAAGCGGGCGGCTCAAGTGCTGGAACAGCAGCAGCGCGAGATCGAATTCCTTCTGCGTGAGCGCGACGCTGCGGCCGCTCACCGAAGCCTGACGCGATTTCAGATCGAATTCATATTCGCCGAACGTTTCCTTGAGCGTGGGCGCATGCAGCTGATAGGCGCGGCGCAGCAGCGAGTTGATGCGCGCGATCAGAACCGACGCCGAGACGGGCTTGACGACGTAATCGTCGGCGCCGGCGTTGAGCATTTGCGCGATGTCGACTTCGCGGCTGCGGCTCGTCATGAACAGCACCGGCAAGCGCGCGGAGAGGCTTTGCCGCACCCAGCGCAGCACGTCGTCGCCGGCCATGTCCGGCACGTTCCAGTCGAGCACGAGCAGATCGAACGTCTGCCGCCGAAGCTGCCTGACGAGTTCGCCGCCCTTGGCGAACGCGTGGCAAACGTGACCGGCTGCGGTCAGGGTCTGGCAGACGAAGTCTGTCTGCGCCGGATCGTCGTCCAGTACTGCAATTCTCATAGCACCCCGCAACCAGGTTTGTTTTTCATCGTCTCGGGACGGACTGCCTGCCGCATCGCGCTGCGGCGATGACCTTCGTCTTGCCGGACATGGCGCGCAACGCGGCGCAGGGTCGCCGGCGAAGCGCTCTCGAACGCGCGGCGACCGGCCCGTGCAGCACGCCAAAGACCGCGACGCCCGCCGCGCCCCGAAAAAGCTGGAAGGGCTGCACAAGCGCCGACTTCGATGATGGAATCGCTCTCATGTCAATCGCTTATGGTAGTCGAATTTGCCTTCACTCGAACCGCGTCTGCGTGACGGGATCTGCCTGAGCGGGTTCCGGCTCGCCTGCGATTGCCGGCAATCCCGAAAGCAGCGCGGTCAGATGCGAGCGTACGTGCTCCCATGCGGCGTGAGCATAGTCAGGTTGCACAGCGGCGCGCGCCTGGGCCGTCACGAACACGCGCAGCACCGTGGACGAGCATTGCGTCATTCGCTCGGCCCGGACAAAACGCGAGAGACGCAGTGCCTCGCCGAGCCACGGGAGCTCGGCCGCGCAGGAGTCCGCATAGGCCTCCATCGCGGCGCGCGCGTGCCGGTCGCGCGCAAGATCGAGCTCGACCCGCTCGAAGTCGCGACCGATGTCGGCGCCACCCTCGCGCGAACCCGGTGGCAGGCGGATGCGGCCGGTTCGGAAAAACATGTAGCCCCCGTTTAGCAAACAGACAAGCGCCAGGCGTTCTTTCGCCGACGCAAACAACGTCAAGCCGCGCGCGGCAGGCGCGGCGGTAATGAGAATTCGTTTAGAAACACAGAAAAAAAGTGGCGACAGCGGCATGCCATCTACTGCGTGGCCTCCGGAATCCGTCCCCCGGAATCGGACCGCCAGCGCAATCGCCGCCGCGCGCGGCGCGAACCCCGCCGCCGACGTCACCGCCCGACGTCGGTCTGCGGGCCGCAGCCGCCTCCCTGCGCGACGACGCACGTGCCACCATCGCCACGTCCACCTCGAAGCACTGGTTTTCCAGCGTTATCCGGCGAACTCGGGTTCGCTCTGACTTCGTCGTTATGGTCCGGTCGCCAAGTCCCACGCGAGCCAATCCCCCGTAGCAATAATCCGTTGTCGTTGGCGCAGCAGAAGGCTCGTGCGCCAATGGCGTCACGCGACTGTACCTGGCGTTGCCGCGACAGCCTATTTTCGCCGGATCGCTATGAATTTACTGTCAGGGATTGTTAAATCCGTCAGAACGACGGGAAGTGACGATAGGAAAAGCGGACGGGAGCGTGGATCGAGTATGCCGGCTTGCCTTCGCGACGTGAGGCATGACGGCCTGGGCACCCCGATTACCAGGCAGCGCTGCCGACGATTCGCGCCAGTCGCGAGACATTCGCCACTGGCGCGAAACACGGGATCAAGGTTAGTGCTCGTGTTGCCGGTCGTCGCCCCGGCCGCCGCCCTGGCCCGACGGATGACCGCCTTGCGGCGGTGCCGGAGGCCGTCCCTCTGCGGGTGCCGGTCCGGGTGGCCGCATACCGCCCTGCGGATGCGCGAAGCCCTGCGCAGGCGCACCGGCCGGTGGGCGGCCGCCGAACTGTTGCGGCTCTGGCGCGGGCGGACGCCCGGCTTCATGCGGTCGCTCGGCGTTGAGCGGCGCCATGTTGGCGGGCGCACGCGGAGGCTCGGCATTGACAGGCGGGCGTCCCGCGCCTGGCGGCGGCAGATTGCCCGGCGGTCGCGGCGCTTCAGGGCGGACCGGCGGACGCTCCGCGCCCTGCGGCGGCCCGCCGCGCTCGGGCATATTGGGCCAGGCCGGCCGGCCAGGCGCTCCATGCCATGCGGGCGGCGCCGATGGGCGACCGCGTTCGGGCGGCGGCACATGCGCCCAGCGCCCCTGCTCGCCATACCATGGCCGGTCGCGATAGAAGCTTCCCCAGTAGGCGCCGAGCGAAAACGTGACGATCGGCAGGCCGATGGCCGCGCCATAGTTCGTGAGCGGCACGTAGCTGCCCTCGTAGGGATAACTGAGGTAGCCGCCATAAACCCAGCCGCGCAGGCCAGGCACGGTGACGTCGCACCACGAATAGTCGCTCACGCAGCCCATCACGGTGACGGGCACGCCAGGTCCGAGTTCGGAAACGACCGGATAGTCCCCCGAAGGACCGGCATACAGTTCCACAGGCTCGCTTGTATACGCCGCGGTTTGCGCGCTGGCGCCGGACGAAGCGAGCGCAAGGCCGGTTACGAGGCTCGCGCCGGCGAGCCCGGCGGCAAGCGCGTGCATGCGCGTCTTGGGACGCTTTGTCATTGTTCCTCCCAGTTCCAGCTATTTTGTCTTCCGCCAGGCAAGCCCCGCGCCTGCCCAGCGTTACGCGTTACCCGTTTCTTCGAGTCATGAATCGACCTCGTCCAGCGGGTTGTCTTCTTGAAACCTGTCCCAAAGCCTACGCCGAACGGTCTCTCGCCTGATGCGGCTTCCCGGCGCGCCCGATCGACATTCCACTTGCGCCGCTCGCACCGCTCAGGGCAGAGCCTGACAGGATTCTCCCGATATGACCAATCAGAAACCCATCAGACAGGTTTCCGTTTGCGCTGACGGATTCGAAACGTTGTCATCTTACAGCGTCGGTGAACGAAGACTGCAACTGCCCATGCTTGCGAGCCCGGTACGGGACCCCGGTTCGGCATGCTGAGCGGCGGCTTTGCGGCCTCCCGCCGACGACACGACGTTTGCGTCGAAGGACGGTTCGCGCGCTCCGCGCACTGCGTCGGCAGGTGCCCGCGCTTCCGGGTGAGCGGCCCCGGCCAGTGAAACGGCCTGCGCAACCTCGTGACGGTTGGCGCAGGCCTGGATCGATACGGTCGATGCACCGTTGGGATTCGCGGCAGGGTAATGCGCGATCGGTCGATCTCGCCCGCCGCGCCGATGCCGGCGCGGCCCTGCCGGCTGTCAACCGTGATACGCCGTCTCGCCGTGCGAACTGACGTCGAGTCCCTCGCGCTCCCCTTCCTGATCGATGCGCAGGCCGATCACCATGTCGACGAGCTTGAACGCAACGAACGACACCACCGCCGACCACACCAGCGACGTACCCACGCCCCAGCATTGCGAAATCAACTGACTCGCCATGTCGTAGTCACCGACCTTGTTCGCCACGTAGTCGTAGACGCCGGTGCCGCCGAGCTTCGGCGAAGCGAATACGCCGGTGAGCAGCGCGCCGGCAATGCCGCCGATGCAGTGCACGCCGAACACGTCGAGCGAATCGTCCACGCCGAGCATGCGCTTGAGGCCGTTCACGCCCCAGTAGCAAAGCGCGCCCGCGATGAAGCCCATCACGATCGCGCCCATCGGGCCGACGAAACCGCATGCGGGCGTAATCACCACGAGCCCCGCAATGGCGCCGGAAACCGCGCCGAGCATCGAAGGCTTGCCCTTCAGCGTCCATTCGACGGCCGTCCACGAGACGGTGGCCGCGCAGGTGGCGAGCAGCGTGGTGACGAACGCGAGCGTAGCCGCGCCGTTCGCCTCGAGATTCGAGCCGGCGTTGAAGCCGAACCAGCCCACCCACAGCAGCGAGCCGCCGATCATCGTCATCGTGAGGCTGTGCGGCGCCATGTGCTCGCGCCCGTAGCCCACGCGCTTGCCGATCATGATCGCGCCCACCAGCGCCGCGATGCCCGCGTTGATATGCACGACGGTTCCGCCCGCGAAGTCGAGCGCGCCCTTCTGGAACAGAAAGCCCGCCGTGGCATTGGCCTTTTCCGCGGCGGCGGCGCTCGTGTAGGCGTCAGGCCCCGCCCAATACCAGACCATGTGCGCGATGGGCAAATACGAGAACGTGAACCACAGCACCATGAACGCCAGCACGGCCGAGAACTTCGCGCGCTCCGCAATGCCGCCGATGATGAGCGCGGGCGTGATGGCCGCGAACGTCAACTGGAACGACACGTAGATGAACTCGGGAATCACCACGCCCTTGCTGAACGTGGCGGCCGTGGTGTCGGGCGTCACGCCCGCGAGAAACATCTTGCTCAATCCGCCGAAGAACGCGTTGCCTTCGGTGAACGCGACGCTGTAGCCATACACGGCCCACAGCACGCCAAGCAGACAGAAAATCACGAGCGTCTGCATCAGCACGGAAAGCATGTTCTTCGCGCGCACCATGCCGCCGTAAAAAAGACCGAGACCCGGCGCCGCCATCATGACGACGAGCAGTGTCGCGACGATCATCCATGCGGTGTCGCCCTTGTTCGGCACTGGCGCGGCGGCGCCTTGCGCCAGCGCGGGCAGCGAAAGTGCCAGCGCGCCGATCACGGCGAGTAGTTTGCCCAAGCTCTTCATTGCACGATCCTGTAGAAAGGCGTCGCATGAGGTGCGCGCAAGCGGCGCGGCCTTCACGACGCGCGTGTGGGGTGGAGATGAGATACCAGTGCGTGGTTTGCGCTGCTCGGCTTGTCGGGCGCCCGCTTGCGCGTTTCGACGGCGCGCGGCGGTCTCCTCGCCGGCGCGCCCATTGCTGCGATGACTGCTCTGTTTCCTGATCGATCAACGCGTGTTCAAACCGGGAATCCACGACGTGCCCGCGAGCGGCACGCGCGCCATCGCGGCCGATTCGACCGTCAACGCCACGAGGTCTTCCGGCTCGAGGTGATGCACGTTCTGCTTGCCGCATGCGCGAGCGATGGTCGTGAGTTCCATGGTGAGCGTCTTGAGGTAGTTCCTCACGCGGCGCGCGCCCTCCTCCGGTTCCAGGCGCTTTTCGAGCAGCGCGTCCTGCGTCGTCACGCCCACCGGGCATTTGCCCGTATGGCAGTGATGGCAGAAGCCCGGCGCCGTGTTGAGCGCCGCGTAATCGGCCACCGCCGAATGCAGCGCGCCGTTCTGAAAATACGTCTCGCTGTTGCAGCCGAGCGCCATCAGCACGCCCTGGCCGATCGCCACGGCATCCGCGCCGAGCGCGAGCGCCTTCGCCACGTCCGCGCCCGTGCGGATGCCACCCGAGACGATCAACTGCACCTTGCCCTTCATGTCGAGGTCTTCGAGCGCGTCGACAGCCTGGCGCACGGCCGCGAGTGTCGGAATCCCCACGTTGTCGATGAAGCAGCTCTGCGTCGCCGCCGTGCCGCCCTGCATGCCGTCGATCACGACCACGTCGGCACCCGCGTGCACGGCGAGCTTCACGTCGTTGAACGTGCGCGTGGCGGCCACTTTCACGTAGATCGGCTTTTCCCAGTCGGTGATCTCGCGCAGTTCCTGGATCTTGATGGCGAGGTCGTCGGGGCCGGTCCAGTCGGGATGGCGGCTCGCCGAGCGCTGATCGATGCCCGCGGGCAGCGTGCGCATCGAAGCCACGCGCGGATTCACCTTCTGGCCGAGCAGCATGCCGCCGCCGCCCGGCTTCGCGCCCTGGCCGATCACGACTTCGATGGCGTCGGCGCGGCGCACGTCGTCGGGATTGAAGCCATAGCGCGAAGGCAAGCATTGATAGACCAGCGTCTTCGACGACTGGCGCTCTTCCTGCGTCATCCCGCCGTCGCCGGTGGTGGTCGAGGTGCCGGCGGCGGTGGCCGCGCGGCCGAGCGCTTCCTTCACGTTCGCCGAAAGCGCGCCGAAGCTCATGCCCGCGATCGTCACAGGCGTGTCGAGCACGAGCGGCTTCTTCGCGAAGCGCGTGCCGAGGATCGTTTGCGAGTTGCACTTCTCGCGATAGCCTTCGAGCGGATAGCGCGAAAGCGACGCGCCGAGAAACAGCAGATCGTCGAAGTGCGGCACGCTCTTCTTCGAGCCGAGCCCACGGATTTCGTAGAGGCCGCGCTGCGCGGCGGTGTGAATGTAATCGATGGTCTTGCGGTCGAAGGTGCTGGACTCTTCCTGTTGCAGACGCGCGAATTGAACCGGTTTGGTTTCCATGGGGACCTTCTCGATCGTATGTTCAGTATTCCTGGTCCGCGTCGGCGTTCCAGTGGTAAAGCGTGCGGGCCGAGGCGATGCGGCGGAACTGCGCCGGATCGTGATCGAGACCGGCTGCTTCGAGCAGTTCGCGCACGGCGGTAACGTCGGCGTCGGTCATCGGCTCGAACTGCGCGTCGGCGCCAAGCGATTTCACGTCACCTCGCACATAAATCACCGCTTCGTACAACGAATCGCCCAGCGCATCGCCCGCGTCGCCGCAGATCACCATGCGGCCCGCCTGCGCCATGAAGCCCGAGAAGCTGCCCACCGAGCCGCCCACCACGATATCGCCGCCCTTGAGCGAGATGCCGCAGCGCAGGCCCGCGTCGCCGTCGATCACGAGCAGGCCGCCGTGCGCGGAGGCGCCCGCGCCGTTCGATGCGAAGCCGCGCACATGCACCTTGCCGCTCATCATGTTCTCGCCCACGCCCGTGCCCGCGCTGCCTTCGATCACAATGGTCGCGTGCTTGTTCATGCCGCCCGCGTAATAACCCGCGTGGCCTTCGATGGTGATCCGCACCTGCGCATCCACGCCCACCGCGATGTTGTGCGCGCCGTTGGGCGAGGTCACGCTGACGCGCTGGCCATTCAATGCGGCCGCGTCGCCATGCAGGTACTGGTTCAGATCGCGCACACCCTGCGTTTCCAGATCGAAATTCACGCCTTCCATACGTACATCTCCTCGGGTGCGGGTTCGAAAACCTTCGCGTTGCGAATGTCGGGCAAATGCGCGAGCGAGCGGAACTCGGATGCGATCGCCACGTAGTCGTCGTTTTCGGCCACGACGGCGGGCTTGCACGCGAACGGATCGCGGATCAGCGCAAGCTCGCTCGACGTGCCCATCAGGAACGTGTAGAAGCCGTCCAGTTCCTCGAAGCCTTTTTGCAGCGCCTCGGGCAGCGAGTCGCCTTCGCGCAGGCGCCATTCGAGGAAACGGCACGCGGCTTCCGTGTCGTTGTCGGTGTCGAAGTGAATGCCGAGCGGCTCGAGCTTGCGGCGCACGCCATAGGGGTTCGAGAGCGAGCCGTTGTGCACGAGGCAGAAGTCCTCGCCTGCCGTGAACGGATGCGCGCGGTCCGGCGTGACCGCCGATTCCGTCGCCATGCGCGTGTGGCCTACGAGGTGCGAGCCCTTGAGCTTCGTGAAGTCATAACGTCCGGCCACTTCGGCAGGCGAGCCGATGTCCTTGTACAGGTCGATCGAGCGGCCGACGGAAAGCAGATAGAGCTTCGGATACTGATCGTTGAGCCACGATTTCACGGCTTGCGCGTCGCCCTGCAACGTCAGCACGGCATGATTGGCCTTCGGGTCGATGCGCGCGGTCACGTCCATCGCCCGATTGAGCTTGTCGAGCAGCGTTTGCCACGGAAACTGCGCACCCTCTTCCGTGAAGCCCGAATAGAGGCTCAGCTTGCGCTGGCTCGCATCCACTTCCTTGCCGAACACGGCGAGGCCCGCCGAATCGGGACCGCGCTCGGTCATGCCGATCAGCATCGGGACCATCAGTTCGCCGAGCTTTTCGCGTAGCGTCGGCGTTTTCACCAGCAAGCCTACGATTCCGCACATAGGGTTCTCCTTAGAAAAATTCGAGGTAGTTCTTGAGTTCCCAATCGGAGACGTGGCGCATGTATTCGAGCCACTCCATCCGCTTGAGCCTGATGAATTCCTGCGCGACCGGACCCAGCGCCTCGCAGATGAGCGTGTCCGCTTCGAGCGCGTCGAGCGCCTGTTCGAGGTTCTGCGGCAGCACCGCGATGCCGTGCTCCGCCAGCTTCGCGGGCGACCACTCGTAGAGGTTTTCGTTGGCGGGCGTGCCCGGATCGAGTTCGCTGTCGATGCCGTCGAGGCCCGCCGCGATCACGGCCGCCGTCGCGAGATACGGGTTGCACGAACCGTCAGGCAGACGCAGTTCGATGCGTTCTCCCGGCATGCGCACCATGGTCGAGCGGTTGTTGTCGCCGTAGCTCACATAGGCCGGCGCCCATGTGGCGCCCGTGAGCGAGCGGCCCACCACGAGGCGCTTGTACGAGTTCACGGTGGGGTTGCACAGCGCCGTGAGCGCGGGCGCATGTTTGAGCAGGCCCGCGGTAAACC
This sequence comes from Paraburkholderia lycopersici, assembly GCF_900096975.1. GTDB lineage: Bacteria > Pseudomonadota > Gammaproteobacteria > Burkholderiales > Burkholderiaceae > Paraburkholderia > Paraburkholderia lycopersici. The sequence continues at coordinate 7,723 of NZ_FMYQ01000034.1, read as the reverse complement.
GATAACCGAGCTTCGAGAGTCCCATGCCGAGCGGATCGGCCGAGTCGGCGAACAGGTTGCGCTTGCCGTCGCCGATCGAGACGTGCATGTGCATGCCGTTGCCGGGACGGTTCGCGAACGGCTTGGCCATGAACGAGCAGATCATGCCGAGATCGTTCGCGATCTCGGAGGCGGCCATCTTGAAGAACACGTAGTGGTCGCACGAGGTCAGGCAATCGGCGTACGTGTAGTTGATTTCGAACTGGCCGTTGGCGTCTTCGTGATCGATCTGATAGACGTCGATGCCGACCGAGCGCATGGCGTCGGTAAGGCGTTCGAGAAACACGCGCGTGCGCGACAGGCCCTTGTAGTCGTAGCAGGGCTTGGCGAGCGTATCGCTCGGGTCGCACGGTTCGAGCGTGCCCGAGGCCGAGCGCCGCAGCAGCGAGAACTCCGGTTCGAGGCCCGTAAAGAGCGTCCAGCCGCGCTCGGCCACGCGCGTGACCTGGCGCTTGAGCGTCACGCGCGAATCGTAGGCCCACGGCTCGCCTTCCACGTGCCCGTCGCAAACGATGCGCGCGAGCCCCGGCTGCCACGGCACGGGCGTCAGCGTCGAGAGATCGCCCACGGCCATGAAGTCGGGACCGTTCGGCTCGATGCCCACGCCCCAGATCGCAAAGCCCGCGAATCCGGCGCCGGCCTTGAGCACCGTCTTCAGATGCGAGACCGGCACCGACTTGGCCTTCGCCACACCGTGAATATCGACGAACTGCGCCAATACGTATTTCACGCCCTGCTGGCCGAGCCAGCTCTGCGCATCGTCCGCCGAGCCGAAGCGCGGCACGCTCCCCAGCTCGTTGACTGGCAGCTTTGCATCGTTGAGGTTCATCGTCACTCCTTGCAACTCATCCGCGGTTGAAAGAGCGGTGCGCCCGACTTCATGCCGGTCATCGAGGCGCTTCGGCCGTTGCGGGGACGGGTGGCCGAACCGCGCGCTCGCACTGCGCACGCGCATCGTCTGCTTTAAGAATTCTCCATATGCAACTTTTTTTCCTTACATGAAACTCTCGGCGCGCACGTCTGCGTGCCGCCTGCTACGCTTCTGCTTTTCACCGAGGCCAATCATGCAAACCGGGGACGACAGCAAAGCACCACTCGAACGCTACCTGGGCGCGACGATCCGCGAACTGCGCCAGCGTCACGACCTGACCATCGCCCAGGTCGCCGACCAGGCCGGTATCAGCCGCGGCATGCTCTCGAAGATCGAGAACGCCCAGACGTCAACCGGACTCGACGTCCTGCACCGTATCGCTCAGGCACTCGGCGTCTCGCTTTCCTCGCTCTTTCGCAACTTCGACGTTCCGCAAGGCGACGCGCAGCTCGTCAAGAAAGGCGCCGGCATGGAAGTCGTTCGCAAGGGCACCAAACGCGGCCACACCTACCATCTGCTTGCCTACGACCAAGGTCCGCGCAAAGCCTTCGAGCCGTTCCTCATCACCCTCGAAGACGAAGCGGAGCGGTTTCCCACCTTCGAGCATCCGGGCACGGAGTTCATCCACATGCTCAAGGGCGTGATCGAATACCGCCACGGCCAGCAAACCTACATCCTCCATCCCGGTGACACGCTCACCTTCCAGGCCGACATTCCTCACGGCCCCGAGCGGCTCATCAAGACGCCCATCCAGTTCCTGTCGATCTTCATCTATCCGCCGGGAACTGCCGAATGAGGCCCAAGCCTTGCAATCTCACCCGCGCAACTTCTTATGCAACGTCCGTGCCATGTTTATCTGCATGAATCAAAAATTCCTGTTGATAAACACCCCATACGCACGTCACGCCCTGCCAGCTTGCTCTCCTGATTTCCTCGCGCCGGCATTTGCCTGCTGACGGTGCGCGGTTTTCCTGCCTGGCGTGCGTCCCTGCACTGAAACAGGACGCAGGCTTACGCCCGAGTATCAGAAACGCTTATGAAAGCGCGGACGCCGGCGCGAGCGCCCGCACCACGTCGAGCGCCGCGCCGACCATGCGGGAAAGCGTGGGCTGGACGGCTTCGGCGCGCCCCGGCACGTAGTCGAACGGCACGTGCTCGTTCATATAGGCGGACTGGCACATCTCCAGTTGAACCGCGTGGATGCCGCGTTCCGGCACGCCGAAATGACGCGTGATATAGCCGCCCTTGAAGCGGCCGTTCGCGACCCACGTGTACGCGCTCGCGGCCATCGCATCGACGGCGGCCTGCTGCACGGGGCCCGCGCAAGTGCGTCCGTCCTGCGTACCCAGATTGAGGTCGGGCAGTTTGCCGTCGAACAGCCGTGGCAGCACGCTCGCGATCGAATGCGCTTCCCAGAGCAGCACGTTCGCGTGACGCTCGCGCAACCGCGCAAGCTCCGTCGCGAGCGCGTCGTGATACGGCTGCCAGTATTGAGCGACGCGCGCGGCGCGCTCCGCGGCGTCGGGTGCGCGGCCGGGCTTGTAGACGGGCTCGCCGCGAAACGTTTCGCCGGGGCACAAACCCGTCGTCGTTTGGCCCGGATAGAGACTTTCGTCGTTGGGCGGCCGGTTCAGGTCGATCACGTAGCGCGAGACGCGCGCACCGATTACCGTCGCGCCGAGCTCGCGCGCGAACGCATAAAGACGATCGAGATGCCAGTCCGTGTCGGCGACGGCGAGCGCCTCATCCGTATAAAGATGGCGCAACGCCGGCGGAATCCGCGTGCCCAGATGCGGAATCGACACGACCAAAGGCGCGTCGCCGCGCTCCAGCGAAAATAGTTCGGACATCTGCCTACTCCTCTCGCACAAAAGTTTTCGGTTCGGCTACATCAGAGCGTCGTCCGGCAGTTGCGGCAGTGCGCGCGCGAGCGCCGGCTTGATGGAGGCCTCCAGTACGCGCCGCGTCAACGAAACGATGTCGTGCGCGAACGCGTCCCACTCGCCCTGTCGATGCAGCAGGAAAAAGTCACGCCTCCCCAGCCGTCCGGGCGGCAACGGCAGCACGCCGATCTCGGGCAGATAGTGGCGCGCCTGCCAGAGACACAGCGGCGTGGAAATCGCGAAACCGAGCCGCGCCGCGACGAGGCTCAGGAGCGGATCGGTCGCGTCGAATTCATAGCGGCGCGGGCTGTCGATGCCGAGATGCCGCGCATAGCGCTCGACCTGCTGCCCGATCACCGAGCGAGGGGTATAGCGGATCATCGGCATTTCGAGCGCCAGCGCGCGCCAGTCGATGTTCCTGCGCTCGGCGAGCAAGGTGCGCGAAACGACGACGACGAACGCTTCCGAAAACAGCGGCACCTCGACGATGCGCGCGTCGTTGAGCGTAGTCTGCGTGCAGACCGCCAGATCCAGCTCGCGATCGTGCAACTGCTTGCTCAAACCCGGCGTCAGACCAGACCACAGCGCAATCTGCCGCGCCGAGCCCGACACCGCGCGAATCAGCTCCGGTCCCACGGTCGCCGCGAACGAATCCACGCAGCCGAGCCGCACCGGCAACGTGCCTGTATTCGATGCGTCGCCAATGCGCGCGCTGACCATCTGCGCATGCTCGAGCAGCGGGCCGGCGAGTTCGAGCAGCGCGCGGCCCGCGATGTTCGGCCGCGGAGGCCGGCTCTCGCGGTCGAACAGGACCACGCCCTGATCGCGCTCGAGCGCCGCAATGGCCTGACTCACCGCGCTTTGGCTCACGCCGAGCTGCTTCGCCGCGCCGGTCATCGATCCTGTCTCGCACACCGCGAGAAAGGCCTGCAACGCGTTAAGGTCGATAGGCGCCTGGGTACGTCTCATGAGGGGGCTCCGCGGATGTCTGCGCAAAATGACGCCGGCCGCCGTGCGCTCCGTCCCCGCATGATGCCGCGCTGGACGGCGCACACGCGAAAGATCAGCGATTGCGGTTGTCGACCATAAGTTTGCCTAATACAAAATAATGGCGTGCACCGGGGACGCAGAATCTGCCCATCGTTCACCCACGGGGGCCCCATGAGCCACTTTGACTATGTCGTGATCGGTGCTGGCGTCATCGGCACGTCCGTCGCCCATCATCTCGCCGCGCTCGGCGCGAAAAGCGTCCTCGTCCTCGACCAGGGCATGATCGGCTCGGGCACCACCTCGCAGTCCTCCGGGCTGCTGCGCACGCATTACTCGGTGCGCCAGAACGTCGAACTCGCCCGCGCGTCGTGGTGGGCGTTCAACAATTTCGCCGACTACCTCGGCGACGGCGAAGCGTCGTGCGGCCTCGTCAAATGCGGCTACATGATCTGCGCGCCCGAAGGCGACAAGCTCGATCCTCTGGCGGCCTCGCTGCGTGCGCAGCAGGACATGGGCATCGAGGTGCAACTGCTCGACCGGCAGGCGGCGCAGGCGCGCCTGCCGATCGCGACCTTCGACGACGCCGCGCTGATCGGCTTCGAGCCCGAAGCAGGCTTTGCCGACGCCTACCTCGTCGCGACGAGCTTCGCGCGCTCCGCACGCCGCGCCGGCGTGAAGATCATGGAGGGCGTGCGCGTGAGCGGCCTGATCCGCGAAGGCCGCCGCGTGGTCGGCGTGGAAACGTCGGCGGGACGCTTCGGCTGCGGCACGCTCGTCAGCACGCAGAACATCTGGACGCCCGAACTCGCCGAATGGATCGGCGTGCCGCTGCCGGTGAAGCCCGAGCGCCATACCGTGCTCGCGCTCGAATGCGAAGCCGCGCCGTACACCTTCGCGATGCCCGCGTTCAAGGACCTCGGCTCGGCGGGCATGCTCTATTTCCGCAGCTACGGCGGCAGCCAGATGCTCGTCTCGGAGGGCGTGGTGGGCGAGACACTAAACGCGCCCGAGACCGAACAGGGCGAAATCTCGCTCGACTACGTAGCCGAAGTCGGCGCTCAGGTGGCCGGGCATTTTCCGGCCTACGAGACGGCCGGCCTCGCCTCCTCGTGGACGGGCGTGTACGACGTGACGCCCGACTGGAACCCGGTGCTCGGCAGCGTCGCCGACGTGGAAGGGCTCACGGTGGGCTTCGGCTTCTCGGGCCATGGCTTCAAGCTCTCGCCGGGCATCGGCAAGCTTCTCGCGCAACACGCGCTCGGCCTGCCCACCGACGTCTCCCTCGACCCGTACGGCCTCGAACGCTTCGCGAACGGTGCGCTGCTGACCGGCAAGTACGGTCTGGGCGCGGTGTCATAAGGCCGGCGCGCGAAGCGCTTTCGCATGCGAAAAGGAGAAAACCGATGACTATCCGTATCCTGGTGCCCGTCAAGCGCGTGGTCGATCCGAACGTGCGCGTGCGAGTGGGCGCCGCCGGTGCGATCGAAACGGGCGGGCTCAAGATGTCGCTCAACCCCTTCGACGAATGCGCGCTCGAAAAGGCGCTGCAACTGAAGGAAGCCGGTGTGGCCTCGCACGTCACGGCGCTGACCTGTGGCCTTCCGCCGTATCAGGACGTCCTGCGCACGGCACTCGCAATGGGCGCCGACGACGCCGTGCTGATCGACACCGGTGCGGCCACGACCTCGCTCGATTCGCTCGCCGTTGCGCGGCTCGTGGCCGCGCACATGGGAGAGGTCGAATACGGCCTCGTGCTGTGCGGCAAGCAGGCCATCGACGGCGACGTGGGCGGCATGGCGGCCATGCTCGCCGCGTTGCTCGGCTGGCCGCAGGCGCTCAACGCGAGCGCGCTCGACGCGATCGACGGCGGCTGGCGCGTGGACTGCGGCGACGACGCCGCCACGGCAACCTGGCATCTCGACGGCCGGGCAGTGGTCAGCGCGGATCTGCGTCTGGCGGAGCCACGCCGCGTGACGTTGCCGAGCATCGTGAAGGCAAAGCAAAAACCGCTCGCCATACTCGAGGCAAGCTCGTTCGGTGGCGTGTCCGACGCCTGCAGCCGCGTGCTGAAACTGGACGATCCGCCCGTGCGCGCGCCGGGCGTGAAGGTGGGCGGTGTTCAAGCGCTGCTCGACGCGCTCGCCGGTCAGCGCATATTCGAAACCGTGGGAGTCTGACCATGAGAACGCTGGTCCTTGCCGAAGTCGATGAGGGATCGATTTCCGATGTGACGCTGCGGGTGGTGAACGCAGCGCTGCAACTCGAGCAACCCGTCGATCTGCTCGTGTTCGATGCATCGCTCGCGGCGGCGGCGGCGCAAACGAGCGGCGTCGATCGTGTGCTGATCGCCTCTGCCGGCGCCGCCGACTCGCTCGCGCCCGAAACGATCGCGGGGCAACTGCTGGCACTCGCCGGTGATTATTCGACGGTACTCGCGGCGCACCGCGCCTGCGGCCGCGCGGCGCTGCCGCGCGCGGCCGCGCTCGCGGAGGGCGCCTTCATTGCCGATGTGACCGCCATTCGCGAGCGCACGCAGTTCGTGCGCGGCCTCTACGCGGGCAGCGTCATCGCGACGGTCACGAGCGCCACATCGCGCACCTATGCGAGCGTGCGGCCCTCGTCGTTCGGGCCCGTTGCGGCGGACGGCGGAGCGGCGCAGGTCGTTGCGCTCGCCCCGGTCACGCCGTTCATGGCCACGCGGCTCGTCGAGCGCCGCGCCGCCGCGCAGAGCGGACGAGACCTCGGCAATGCGCGCGTGGTGGTCGCGGGCGGGCGCGGCCTCGCCTCGCAGGAGAACATGGGGCGCCTCGGCAGGCTCGCCGACGAGCTGGGCGCCGCGCTCGGCGCCTCGCGCGCCGCCGTCGATGCCGGCTACGCGCCGAACGCCGCACAGGTCGGCCAGACCGGGCGCAGCGTCGCGCCCGACGTGTATGTGGCATTCGGCATCTCGGGCGCGATCCAGCACCTGGCCGGCATGAAGGATTCGAAATTCATCGTGGCGGTGAACAAGGACCCGGACGCCCCGATCTTCTCGGTCGCCGACGTGGGGCTCGTCGGCGACCTGTTCGAGGTAGTCGGCGCGCTCGAAGCTCGCGCGCAAGACGCGAAGCAACGCGTATGAACGCCCGCATGCACGCCCTCCCAGGAGCCGCATCGGTGCCGCGGACCGGCGCCGCGGATCTCGCCGCCGTTCGTTTCATCGATTGCGCGCGGATCGCGCCCGAACCCTGGGCAAACGGAGGCGGCACGACTCGCACGATCGCATGCGGTCCGGCGCCGGACGACAAGCGCAGCGCCGCGCAGTGGCGCGTGAGCCTCGCGAGGCTCGATGGTCCCGCGAAATTTTCGCAGTTCCACGGCTACGACCGCACCCTGTTGCCACTCGACGACGGGGCGATCGAACTGCATTCGCAGGACGGGGAACTGCTCGCGCGTGCGGGGCAGCCCGTGCATTTTTCCGGCGACCTGCATGTGTGTGTCAACCTGCCCGCGCGTCCGGTCGACGTGCTCAATGTCATCTGCAAGCGCGGCGCGTACCGTGCGCGCGTGAGCGTTGCCGCGCATTCGCTGCATGTGACGCCCGCCGCCACGCATCTGCTAGTGAGCCTTGCCGGGCATTGGAATGTGGAAAGCGCGTTGCTGCGCGGTTTCATGCTGCCTCCGCTCAACGCGCTGTGGATCAGTGGGCGGCCGGAGGAACTCGCGCTGCGCCCTTCGGGGCCCGGAGCGCAACTGGCTTCGATCGCAATCGAAGCGATGCCGGCCGAAGCGGGAGAGCGTCGTCCATGAAACATCGGCTGGACGCGCTCAGCGCGCAATACGGCCCACGCGAGTCGATGGAATATGACGTGGTGATCGTCGGCGGCGGCCCCGCCGGACTTTCCGCGGCGATCCGCCTGAAGCAGCAGGCCGCGGAAAAAGGCGTCGAAATCGGCGTCTG
>NZ_FMYQ01000030.1 GCF_900096975.1 Paraburkholderia lycopersici | reverse complement strand
TCTTTGTCAGGCATAGGTGTCCACCTCGAATTGGTGGACCCCTATGCTCCTCGCTCCTGTCGATCAGGACTAGACGTTAAAGATGGACCGCTTACAAATGACACAGCACGTTCGGGAGAGGAAGCTCGCCGGTAAGAACGCATGGAGCCCAACGTTCGATAAGTTCTTCAGAAAGCTTGAGGCTTATGGGATTTTTGTGGGAATGCCTGCGTTCTGGAGAACGCCCAATGAGAAGCTGCATTACGAGGTCATGAGGGTAAATCTGTTTCTGCAGCATTATCCAGAGTGCGAAATTTATGAGCCGGTGTTGACGTTTTTCCAATTCTGACCGTTTGCATTCCGTGAGCCTGTCGAGTGGGTTGCTTCGCGCGGCAATGTCTAGTCAGATGAGGTTGTGCTCACTGCCACGAGCGCTATCGTGAGAAGCCCCGCCGCGCGGCGGGGCTGAGTGAGAAATATCGAGACCAGCATTCTAGTTTTCCATGCCGCTGCTCTACCGGCCAGGGTAGAGGTTCAGATGCAATGCCGCCAAGCATCGCGTCCGGCATAAGCTGCAAACGGGCCGCCAAGCCCTTCCCATCGTTGGGTACATACACCTTTCAACCGCTGGCAGTTTTCAAGCGCCCCAAACGGGGCTCGCGTCATGCTTGACTGATTAGGTCTCGCATTCGGCTCGAGCTTTACTATCCGCCGCTCCCTCTCTTGCGCCGTCCCAGGTGCCACCCTGGTCAAATGGCCGTCAGAGATTCCCACGTTAGCTCAACGCGTCAAACCCACGATTTGAGATATGGAGCCTCAGGTTCCGGAAGTCGCATACGCTTCATGGCCGAAGCCACTTTCGCCCTACGATGTTCCATAGCATCGGGTTACCGTTCCCGAACCTTCACAGACTAATCACCCCGAAGGGCATATCCAATGGTTTTTACTCGGATGGGGGACTCACACCCCCAATTACAGGCTTAAGCTATCCAGAGACCCACGCATTTCCGCGTGGTGCCGAGCAGTCCAGGTTTCCCCTCGTGCCCCTGCGCCATTTCTGACGCCTCATCAGCCCACCTGCCGAGACCGGGTAACGCCGTTCGTTTCCGAACGCCCCCCGGTGCGGATTCTCACCGCTTCACGCTGAACAGGGTTCGGCCTGGTTGCCCAGGCTCCCGTGTCCGTGTCGCCCAACTTCTTCGTCTTCGAGTGGGTCGAAGGATGACTGTCGTCATCCAGCGCCCGTTGCAGCCCTACCAGCCAGCATTACCCGGCATAGAGCTACGGCGGTTTGCGACGACTTGGCGAGTCGTCACGTGGGGTCTCCCCCGGTGTATGTATGTGTGCAGTTGGCGGTCTGCCCGCTGGGTCCTGACGAAGTAGGAGCCACCGGGCAGACCGTCATGCATGCGGGCAACGCCAGCTTTCGCCGGCGTGGTTCCCTCGCGCTGCTTTGTGCCTATCGCCGTATAGCTCTATCGCGCTTAAGATGCAGCTTATCCGCTGGGAATGATGCAGTCGCGCCGGGGCCGCTCGATGCCTTCAGCCACTGTATGGCGGCTTCACTACGGGAAAACATAATGCCTTCTGACAACCAGATAGACCTCGACGTCGCTCTCCGAAAGATTCACGAACTGGCGATGGGGGACGGAGACTTGGGCTATGCGTACTGGAATGAGGTGGGGCGCCTGCTGCGGCGAGCAGGGGACATGCAAAGTGAAATAGACGCGCTTAGCAAGGAGTTGGAGCTGTGCCGTGCGAGGCTTATCGCGACCAACTAAATGATGCGCGGTGGGAGCAGTCCGCTATGCTCACGCCCGCGCCGATGCTCCTGCGCTCGGCTCAGCACGCGAAAGCTAGCACTATTTGCCCGTGCTCCGCACGGAACATCATTACGTGTTTCCGCGTAGCGCCGCTTCACACCGCAAACACGCGCTCCTTTTTCGCTATACGCCGGCATGACAACTCCTCGGAGCATCCCCTCATGCCTGCTTCTACCCCGATTGCACGCAGCAAGACGGCCGCGCTCGCGCGCGTGCTCGACGTCATTCCAAAGGGCTACTACCGGTACACGCAGGGCACTGTGTCCGCGAGCAAGGCAGAGTCGCTGGCCCGCAAGTTTCACCTACGATATGGCATCGGCTGTACGCCGGCGCAGCGCGTGACAAAGCGAAAGCGCGGACTGGCCAACGCGCTGCTCGTGATGTACTGGCCCGAAGGGGGCCAGCAGGTTAAGTGGCTGTTGCTCGCGACGGATGGTGATGGCACGGATGGCGAAAGGCTGCTGGTCGTCGCAGACAAACCGCGCCTGATGTGGCTCGGATATAAGTTGGTGCGGCGGCCAGAACGTGGCCGAACGGCATGGACCTGGCGTCGTCCGTCGAGCGAAATGGCAGAGCACCATGCGCTCATCGCCGAATACAGCAACAAGCGCAACATCAATTCGCTGGGCGCACTGCTACAGCGTCTCGCCAACCAGCCCGGATTTCACGGCGTTCGCGAACAATCAAGCCGTCTTTTCGAGGAAGCCCGGCGGCAGGGTTACTCGGGCGAACTTCCCTATCTGTACTTCGTGCAAAAGCTACCGCACGGCGAGCGTCTTTGGCTTCAATAGATTCGATTGCGAGCGGTAAGACATAGCAAGACCGGCGACTTATCCCGTTTGCCAGTCGGACGACTGTGCGCTGCGAAGGGCCATTGACTGCGCGCGCGCCGCAGCCATTTCGACCGGTCGTCAGCGTGGATGCCAATACGGACAGCAAAGCCGTCGACGAACTAACGGCGCGCGCGGCTACAGGCGGTTCTTGTCTTCAATGCAATAGTCTATTTTTTATTCTTGGCAGCTTCTTCTGCCATTTGGGCGGCCCGCTCTGCCATCTTTGGAAGGGCTTCTGTAAAAGTAAATTTACCAACATTAAATATACTTTTCCCCAAAAGCTTCAGGCCCGCTATAGACCGCTCCTTCGCACCATAGCCGTCTACGAGTTCTGACCAATCCTCAGATAGGCTCAGATACTCGTCGTCATTTCCATCATTTTCCATTTTACCGGAGCTCAATTTTCGTTACGAGAAACTCATAGCTATCACGACCACTATTTCTCTTTCGAGCTTGCCCCTCGGCAATCTTGGCAGCCATGAAATCTGACTCCGCTTCAACATCAATGTTACTGCTCGTCGAGTTACTGCCTTTACGGAAACTATAAAAGACTCGATATTTATTCATTGAGTGTTCCTCTCAAAAATTGACCAGTCCTCTTCAGGTTTACGACATTTGCAAGCGTTTCTTTAGCGCAGGACTGAACCGCGGCTGCGGTGATGGCCAGCACCGACTGCAACCGGGGTTATGCGAAATGCATGAGTGCGCTTAAAAGGCACGCTTCGGGGCGACTCGCGCGCGTATGTAGGACTTCGACGCCGGACCGAACGACGTTCAAGCGCAGGCGCGGCGTTGGATGTTGCCAGTGATTCCCCGGTTGGCTTCCCGCTTGCTTGCTGACTGAATGCTGTACAGCGTCGAGCGCGACACGCCGAACTGGCGGCTGATTTCGGCGACCGACATGTCACGGTTCTTCATCATCGCTAGCGCGGCTTTGCGTTGCTTCGCGTCCAGCGCGGGCGGCCGACCACCACGGCGACCGCGTGCTCGGGCGGCCTCAAGGCCCGCGAGGGTGCGCTCGCGGATTAGTTCGCGTTCGAACTCAGCGAGCGCACCGAATAGGTGGAAGACGAGCCTCCCGACGGAGCCGCCCGTGTCAATTGACTCCTTCACAGACCTGAGCTTCACGCTGCGCTCGTCGAGTTCACCGACGATGCGGATGAGGTCCTGGAGATTCCGCCCCAGCCGGTCCAGTCGCCAGACGACGAGGGTGTCGCCCTCCCGCAGCGCCTTCAGGCAGTGCACGAGTTCCGGCCGGTCGGCATTCTTGCCGCTTGCCGTGTCTTCATAGATGGTTGTCGCGCCCGTTTCTTTCAGAGCATCGCGCTGAAGGTCGAGGGTCTGCTCGACGGTGCTCACGCGAGCGTATCCAATAATTGCCATGCGGCACCCTATTCCAGTCGTTGATTGTTGAAGAGAATCTTGAACATCTTGGGGGGTATAGGGTGGTACACAGACCATGACGACCGGCTCTGTCGCGAAACCCGTCGTTTTCGTGAGCTTCACGAGAGCGCCGGGAAGTCGCATCCGCGTAACGTTAGGTCCGGACCCGAAACAGCTCTCTTGATACGTATCAAGAAGGCCAGCTCGCCAGAGCGGCGAGGATTGTCGATATCCACTGTTCAATTCGCGCGGGTAGCTCATGAATAGGCCTTGATACGTATCAAGACCAAGTCGCCACGACGAAGACCACAAGCGTCAGGGGCGCCCCTCTTGATACGTATCAAGAAAGCTATCGCGCAGCGGGGGCGATGCGCGCAGCCGGTCCCCTGGTAGGACACATTTGACCGAGGCGCGACGCGAGCAGATTTTCGCGCGGCAGGCAGCGCACCCCGACGGGCGCGGGCGCCTGAGGCGGCAACCAGGGAACGACGCAAAAGTGCCCCTAGTAGGACACATTTGACCGAGGCGCAACGCGAGCAGACTTTCGCGTGGCGGGCAGCGCACCCCTACGAGCACCGGCGCCGGAGACGGCGACCGCGGCACGACGCAAAAAGTGTCGTTAAGAGACACATTCAACCTGGCGCCGGCTCGTGTCCTTAAAGGACACGCCCGGGAAACGGTCTGGGCATTGGATGGGGCGGTTCAGTGTTCAAGCGAGGTCTGAATGGCAACACGCTCCGGGCCGATTGGTTGGTTGAAGGCGAGGGCGTGTAGCTCGTGCCAGGCGCGCGAGTGTCCAAGTGGGAGACACTGGGCGGAGCTCTCCGAAAAAGTGTCCTGGTAGGACCCACCCGGCGATGGGCTTGGAAAAGTGTTCCTAGTAGGAACACATCCGGCGGGGGCTCGGAAAAACGTCGTTACCCGTCCGGTCCGGAGTGATTCGGGCGAATGCTCATCAAAACAACGTCATATCTGAGTGCTCTGGCCTACTCGTCGCACCAATTTCGCAATGGCAAGCGCTATTATGCGGAATTCGTATCTGATGATGGAGGGCGGTTGGCATGACGTCTCCCGTATGCGCTCCACCGCGCTTCTCCTCCTATTGCAAGCACCCGGGACATAAAAATGCCTGAAACTGACCGCACGCAAGCAGGCACGTCGCGACAGCGTGCTCCGGCACGAATCGAATACCTTAAGGTCCAAAATTTCCGTGCATTGCGCGAACTAGAGTTCAAAGGACTCACCCCGCTGACAGTGCTATTGGGCCCTAACGGGAGTGGCAAGTCCACGGTGTTCGACGTCTTCGCCTTCTTGGCTGAGTGCTTTGAAATGGGGCTGCGTCGTGCCTGGGACAAACGAGGTCGAGCCAAGGAGTTGAAAACTCGTGGAAGTGACGGCCCCCTCACCATCGAAATCAAATATCGGGAGCCGGGGTACCCGCTCATCACCTATCACTTGGCCGTTGATGAACGACAGGGCGGTCCAGTGGTCGTCGAAGAGTGGCTGCGCTGGAAACGCGGTAGTCACGGGCAACCATTCCGGTTCCTGGACTATCGGGAGGGCAAAGGGCGCGCCATTAGTGGCGAACTTCCGGACGAGCAGGACCACCGGGTGGAAACGCCCCTGAAGTCTCAGGACTTGCTCGCGGTCAATGCCTTGGGACAGTTCGCCGACCATCCGCGCATCGCAGCGTTGCGCGAATTTATCACTGGATGGCACGTGTCATATCTATCTGCTGACAGCGCGCGCGGCCAGCCGGAGGCTGGCCCCCAAGAGCGTCTCAGCCGAACTGGCGACAACCTAGCCAACGTCATTCAGTACCTAGCTGAGCAGCATAGTGACAGGCTCGAACATATCTTCCGTGTACTGCGACGTCGCGTGCCGAGAATAGAGCGCGTGCTGGCCGAGACCATGCCAGACGGTCGGCTGCTTCTCCAAATAAAAGACGCTCCGTTCAGCAGCCCAGTGCTTGCGCGCTTTGCGTCGGACGGGACATTGAAAATGCTGGCCTATTTGCTGTTGCTAAACGACCCGACTCCTCCCCCATTCATTGGAATTGAAGAACCTGAGAACTATCTGCATCCGCGACTTCTGCCAGAACTCGCGGAGGAGTGCCGCGCTGCAGTTGCGTCTACCCAGTTGTTGGTGACAACTCATTCGCCTTTTTTTCTGAACGGCTTGCGTCCTGAGGAAGTGCGTGTGCTTTGGCGAGATGACCAGGGCTACACACAGGCACGCCGTGCTGCCGACCTGCCGGGAGTGAATGCGTTTATGGCTCAGGGCGCGTTGTTAGGGCACTTGTGGATGGAAGGACAACTCGGGGTTGGCGACCCATTGGTGAACCAAGGCGCACCTACGCGACCACTCTCCTCTGGGTCGTGACTATGGCGGCCAATCACCTTGTTTTCTTGGTCGAAGAGCCTTCGATGGAGGCCTTCTTACGTGAATTGTTGCAGCGAATGCTACCTGCGGCCTGCACTTCCGAAGTTCACCCCTTTCAAGGAAAGGGTGACTTGTTAGCTAAGTTGGATGCGAGGTTAAGAGCCTACGCTCAATGGCTTCCCCCCGACTGGCGGCTGTTCGTCATTGTCGACCGCGATGATGACGACTGCGGTGAACTGAAGCGACGACTTGAGGCAGTGGCCGAGCGAGCTGGCCTAGTTTCCCGCAGCCGAGCCGGCGCCGGACCATGGCAGCTGGTGAATCGCATAGCCGTCGAGGAGTTAGAAGCCTGGTATTTCGGAGATTGGGAAGCGGTCAAGGCCGAGTATCCCTGCGTCTCGGCCGACGTACCGCAGCGGCGGGGCCTGCGAGACCCCGACGCCATCTTGGGTGGTACTTGGGAGGCGTTCGAGCGTGTCATGCAGACCCACGGATATTTCAAGGAAGGCTTGCCTAAGATTGACACTGCTCGGCGCATCGCGGCACACATGTCGCCAGAGGCAAACCGGTCGCCAAGCTTCCAGGCGTTTCGTGTTGCCCTAGCAGATGCGCTCGCATGAGCGGAACCGTACTCGGCAATCACGTACGTGCAGCAGGTTTTACCGCACTGTCGCGAACGCAACGAGGTCAGGGTTCCGCTGTAACAAGGTAGGAGCGTGTCGCGGTTTTCTGACCAAGCATGCAAATGGTGCCACCACGCGTTGAGTTCTCTTGCGACGTGTCGCCACTCCCCTTTGTCCACGTGTCATGCACGGCATTCAACTGTGGACTCCCTTTTCCGACGAACGAACTCGACGGGAGAATCCTCTGCCGCGCTCTCAGCCAACCGGCTTGCTTCTCGGCTTGCTGGCCCGCTGACGAGGTTTCGCCTGCCGGGTCATCATCTCAGGGTTGATGGTCGGCACCGGGGCGATGGTGTCGAGCCACGTCTCGCGACCTAGTACCCGAAGGACCACGATGAGCGTGTGTAGCGACGACCCGCTGCCGCACTCCAGATTTCGTAGCGCCCGTACGCATTGCCTGCGCGTTTGGAGACTGTGACCTGGTCCAGGTTTCGATTCACCCGGAGTCTTTTCAGCCGCTCTCCGACCAGGTACTCCATTTCCTCCGGCGTCAGAAATCGCGGTGTTCGCCCCAGTGTCTGCATTTGCCCTCGTCAGTCCGTGTGAATGGTCGCTCGCAATAACCGGCACCATTTTGCCTGTTATTGTATGTCTGAACATGCACCTTCATAAATAGCTCCTACGGGCGCTCGTCGGCGAGGGTGTAAAACAGTTGCGACCGAGTCCGGAGGTATTCCCATCCCATTGCGGTGGGGTCCTTGCGCCGAATCAGGAAGCGAACACTGATGTCCTTCGAGCCGGGTTCGTCGGGTGCCGCTTCGCACTCTATCTCCACGTCTGACCGTTCATTGACTTCGCGTATCGCGGGCTCCAGGACCTTCCGAAGGAAGTAATCAGTTTGTGCGGTGCTGGCCCGTGACGCTCCCGGCCAAGCGCGAACAACGTCCAATGGAATCCATTCGACGGAGCCGTGACCTTGGCGCTCTCGCTCAGAAAGGTTGAGGTACAGCGAGCGCGCATACTTCGACGAAAAATCTGGTTGGAACTCGAAAGGCAGCGTGCCGGGGGATTCTTGCGAGCGGAGATAGCGCAGCAGGTCAGTCCACACTTCGACACGAAATCGAGTCTCGTCCGCCGCCACGGATTGCACGAACTGTGTTGCCATCCAAACTTCCGAACGGGGTCGCCGTGCTCGGGATGTACGAGTCTCTTCGAACGATACTTGATTTGCGCTCCTCAGCAGCCGTTTCAGGTGGTTGACGTCGCCGCTGTCGACACCCATCAGCCATGCGAAAAGCGTCCGGTCGATTTCGTGTAATGTGTAGCGACTCCCCGTATCGGTTACATCCGCCAATGCGAGGTTTGAGTACGCGGTAAAGTAGATGATGCTCAGCACTTGCGCCGAAACCCAAGTTAGGTTGCGCACTTCTTGGAGCACCTGCGTCCCGCTGGCAGCCCGATGCGGTCGGTCCTTCCAAAGGCTGATATCTATCGACATTAGCGCTCCGTATCCTTTGGGCCAGTCGGCGCCGGACAGCATGAGTCGTCGCCATGGACGTCGACCAGCCAATCCACGATGCGCTGCTGGGCCATTGCGTCACTAATGCCCTTCTTCGGGTCTAGCAGCACCAGATGCTCCGTCAGGTCGAGGAAGTCGGTGCGGAGGTCGAATGCTCCGTAGACGGAATCGTCGATGGCCAGCCAGTTCTTCAACCGCTTCTCGAATACGTACGACCGGATGATGTAGGTGCGGTCGATGCCGCTCTTGATGTAGCCGAAACGAGCCTTGATGCCGGCGGTTGTACCGACGACCCGTTTGGCCAGCGCCCTGGGGAGAAAAGAAACGACCTGCTCAAGGGAGAGCTTCTGCAGCCAGCGTGTCGTAAGGACGATTTCCACGTCGGGGTAAGGCTCCAGCATGCTCGCGAGCAGTGGCGCATATTCGAACGCTGGCTCGTCAGAATCGAGCGACACGTTGCCGTGCTCGTCGAGCACGCCGTGTCCTCGGTGTAGGGTGCCGTCGTAGTCGACAAAAAGCGTTGGCGTGGGCTGGTCCAGTACGAGCGCCGGGCGCGTGCTTTCATTCGTCATGGCTGTCGTCCCGGGCCTGGCCCAGAATATTCGAGTCGGGCCCGATAGATGTTTCGCCCGCCGCCGTGTCCGACAGAATCTGGCGTGTGCGTCCGATGGTCCAGGCAATCTCGGCGTCGGAAAACTCCCATATCCCACTGCGAACTTTCTTGAGGATTCCTACTTCAATCTTGGACACGGTCGCCTGTAAGGACCAGGCGTTCGACGTCATTTTCCGTGTCGCGTACGCTGCTAACTGCTGGGCGAGGTCGTCGCATACGATGTACCGCTCGTACCGTTCGGCATCCGTAGGCCCGGAACTGTACTTGTCACCGGTCTTGCGCAGCACGAGCTTGGGCTGTGCGCCAGACACAGCGCCTTGCAGAGACGCTCGCGGAAAGTTGCCTGGGACACACTGTCGGCTCATGAAGGCACCACAAGTCACCCGGAAAGACCACGCTATCAATGGTGTTCGGCGAGCGTCAACAAGAAGTCGACGGTCGCTTGCGAACTGCAAATTACGCGTTATACCAAGTGTTGTTTTTCTGCCAACGGCGAAGGATGCAGTGTGCTGGAAGGTGTCATCTGCGTTTAAGGCCGGGGTCTCGGTGGGCCGCATTGATGGCTGGATGGTGACCGTCTTGACGCGGGCCAGGCTGGCAGGGTTGCGGGGCGATGAAGGCCGTCTGCAGCGCACGAGCGTTGAAGGTGGGGTGGCTGCTCTTCCTCGCCGCCTCGCTACCGCTCGGAACGGGCGCGACCGCGTCGCGGTAGCCGTGGCCGCGGGGCTACTCATTCTTGGCGGGAAGAAGGGCTCTTGGGAGCCGTGATTGTCGGTCGCATAGCCACAGGTCCCCACCCCCCAATCGGGGCAAATGACCTGCGCCAGCTTCGTGCACATCGCAGCACGGGCGCCGGCTGACCAGGGCACATGCATGCCTGCCAACGCCTATACTCGAACGGATTTACGTCGGGGTTCGGCGTATCGATGCAGGTGACCGCGGCGGGCAACATCCCTTAGCCTCGGTGGCGACTAGCCGCCCGTCCTGGTAAGCAAAATCCACCATGCGCGAAGGTCTGCGTAGCCGCCGCAGGCAGCAGAATTCTTCGCCCGGGAGATGGCGAGCGAAGCGAGCTGATTCAGCTTTGCAATACCATTGCTTAGTAATTTTATAAAGATGTATTGCCCGCCCTCAATCCCCGAAAAGTGCGCGTAATAGCGCCGAGTATTCCAGCTTCTCGGTTCCACAGGTCCCTCGCCGGTAGCTACAGGTCCCCTTTCTGCCAGCCGCAGGTCCCCATTGTTCCAATCATGGGTCGTCTCCCGACGTATACTTGCTGCCGTCCGACGGGCGGCCATGTAATCCTGGCAGGAACAACGATGACCGCGACGCCGAACAACACGCTGGCAGCATGGCACAACCTGCAACTCCCCCACGGCCTGGGGACGAACTTCGTTACCGCGCAGGCGCTCGCACGAAGCGCCATCTTTAGCACCCTGACTTACGGACCGAAAGCCCGGCGTCCCCAATATCTCTCGAAGACGCAACTGGCGACGACTGACACGAGCGGCATAAAGGTCTTTCAGACCGCCGGTCAAGGGCTCGACCAAGGCGACGCTGATGTCTTTTACGAGCTGCTTAGGCGCGTCGTCAACAGCGGCCAAGAAAGACATCGCGAAGCACGCGTCTATTTCAATCGCGCCGAAGTAATCAAGGCGCTCGGTCGAACTCCCGGCGGAAAGACCAGAAAACTGCTCGACGATTCGCTTGACCGTCTTTTTCACGCGGAATTCGAGTTCTCGGTCCCCGGCCTTTTCGTCGGCAAATCCAGGCTGATTCTTAAGATGCTCGGCCCTGAATGCGAGTCCGAAACGGAGCACGACTACGACGTCTTGCTCGATGTCGAACTGGCGAGGCTCTTCGATGGCGGTCAATGGACGCTGCTGCGGCGGTCTGTGTTGCAATCCCTCAAGGGCAAACCCCTCGCAAAAGGCCTGTACGCGTATTACTCGACGCATCTGTCCCCCTATCCCATGCTGCCGGAAACCCTTCGAGACCTGATGGGGCGAAAGGGCATGCAATTGAGCAAGTTCGTTGACGTGCTCGAACCCGCGCTTGCCAAGGTCAAGGAGGCCACCGGCTGGGCTGAATGCGGACTGGTGGCGGGTAAAGTCGTCGTCGAGAGAGGCAAGAAGGACAAGAAAGAAAAGAAAGATGCGAAAGACACTGCGCCTGCGCCGGCAGCGAAGACTGAAGTGCCGGAGCGTGTTGCGGAGACCGTGCCGTCCGACGACCCATACGGCGATATTTAGGCCTGACCGCTGTGCACGACAGCACCACGTGCGCGCACTGTGGAGAGGCAGCCAGGGCCGGGGTAGTCACGTTCCCGGCCTCTGCCCCTTGCGGCGCCCAGGAACCTCCGGGCAGCCGCATGATTATTGCCGTCTCCAGGCGTCTCCCCATTGCTGGTCCAGAGCAGACACCAAATGACCATCAACCACCGGCCGGCCACCAAGCCATTGCTGAAACGGGGGAGGAAGCGTCAGGCCGGCGTACTGGATTTTCTCGACGTACCGGAGTATGCGGCTCGGGTCGAACCCTTCGCCGTAAAGACGCTCGCTTCCCATTTGCCGGAAAAACTCCTTGTCCTTGTCGCTGGGTAAGGTGCGACCGGAATAATACTGCCCGAGCCCTGCTGGCCAGAGTTCCTCCAGCTGGGCGTTCCGCAGGCAATCCTCAAGGGTATGCCGGAAGCTGTGGGTCCCGAAGCCGCGGCCAAAAGCGAGGGCATCCCGGACAAAGGGCACAAAACGCTGCTCGTACGCCCGTCCCCACATCGGGTCTTTGCCGCCCTTTTCGGGCAACGAGGAGGGGAACAGTGGCGAGCGCTCTCCAAACTCCTTTGCCTTCCACACGAATTCGCAGAAACCGAGTTGCACCAGGACGGGATGCACGGGGACGGCCCGCTTTGTGGCTTCATTCTTGAGGCGCCTGGTTGGCAAGCCGTCGGTGTCGCCGTCGCCCGCGGCCTCTACTTCCACCTGAATCCTGAGCAGTGGGTGCACGCCGAACTCGACATCGGATACACACAACTGCAAGGCCTCGCGTATGCGAAGTCCGTGAAACAGGCACACCAGTGGCACCCAGTAACGCGCGCCCAGGTCCCATTTGACTCGCTGCCTCCAGTTTTGGGCCTCAGGCTTGTACCAGTCCGACGCGAAGAGGATATTCAGTTGCGAGACGGAATATGGATACCGCGGCTTCTTCCGCTTTTTCTCCTCCGATGCGGAAATTTTCGGCATCGTATCCAGTTCGTTGGCTGGATTGTGTGTGCAGAGCCCCCTGGTTTTGGCTAGCGCGAACGCCTCTGCCAGACTCCGTTTGGCTACGCTGCAATACGACATGCTCCAGGGCTGTTCATTGGCATGCAGGCGGCTTTCAAGAAATCCGTAAACGTCCGTCGAGGTGACCTTGGAGAGCGGCTTGTCGCGGCAGAAGTCTACGAACCGTTGCCACCTTGACAGGCTGGTGCTCCGGGTCTTGCTGTCGGAGATGGCGAGCCGTTTTGTGTAGAGCGGCGTGACGTCCGAGAGCTTGGTTTGGACCTGCTGACCGGGGCGGGGCAGAATGTCCAGTTCCCATGCGGCGGGAAGTGGGGGCACGCCCCCTGGCGACGCTGGCTCGGCAAATTCTCCGCGTTGACGAGCTGCCAGCACTTCGCAGCCCATCTTGGCTGCGCGCAGAAACTCGTACGTCAACGCCTGCAGGTCTTCGCCGGTCTGGTCGACTAGCCGGTAGCCTCGCCACAGTGCCAGTTGCGTGACGGTCGGCTCAAACGGCGTAACGTCACCAGTGACAACCGCTGTCTTGATGTCACCGAGTACTGCGTCAAGCTCTCGAGCCAATTCATCTGGTTCCGTCGCATCTTTCCAGCGCTCGCCGTATTTGCGTGCCGAGTAGTCGTCCGACAGGCCGGCGAGATACAGGGCGGACAACTGTTCGGCGAGCCCCTTGCGCCCGGCTGGCAGCGCCTTCAGCCGGGTATGCGGGTCCTTTTTCAGGAACGCCGCAAGCGCGTCTTCAGCGCTGCGCCCGAGCGCCATCTGCTGGCGAGTGTCGTGGAACAGTCGCGTCGTTTCGGCCTCGAGTTCGGCCCATCGTACTTTGGCGAGTTTGAAATCGCGTCCGAGCGACTTCTTGATGACGGTCTTGCCTATAACCGGCACCAAGTCTGCCGGAACGGTCTTTAGATAGGTGTAGCCATAGGGGGTGGCGCGGAGATTGGGGAGCATATCGACCTCTTCAGTCGACGTCGAACTCCGCGCGGAACTTGTACCAGCCATTTGTACCAGAGGGGGTGAAAAACTCCCTGCTATATCGGCAAATCAATGGCTTGGCTTAAATTGGCGGAGGCGGTGTCCCCTTTCGATCAAGACTGATAGGGGATTTTGGCAATTTTTCTGAAAAAGTACCCGAAAAAGTACCCGAAATTCGCATGCATCGCGCCGCCTACCACGGCGCTCGCAGTATCGGGAACTGGATTTTCCTGTGAAAAGAAACTCTGGATAGGAAAACGGTTAGCGGCTTGCCCGCTGGAGCCGCTTACGCTGAACGTCCCAATCACTCAATGTGGAAACCGCGATGGATCGCGATCAACTCAAATATGACGGGCGCACGCTTGAACACCTGAAGCGTGTGCGGGCTACATTTATTGATGAGGTTGAAATGGTGCCAACATACGGCCCGTTGGGGGTGCAAGATTGGCAGCGGCATGTGGCGCGGCACCCGCACGCCGGGGCATCGGACGCTGAATTGCTGATGTTGCATCCGATGCCGCAGTGAGGCTTGAGGCTAGTCAGGCGCTCTGCGGCCGTCGCGAGACGTAAGCGGATGGGAACAGCGGGAACGGCGGGAACAGGCTTAGGAGTGGCTTGATTTATATGATTTTTTTTGTTCCCAAGTTGTTCCCAAAATACACATAAAAATGGGAACAACTAGGAGCCCGTCCCTAGTTGTGGGTTGACTGCGCGCCGGACTGGTGTCGTTTTTGCTGATAGGCGGCCGTCTGGAACGCTACGCGCAAAAGAGTCTCCTGCGCCGCCGCCATTCGCGTAGCGAACGAAAACGGGCCTTACGGCCCGTGCAAAGTGACTTTGCGAGAGTGGCATTTGTAGAGATTTGGACTTGATCGGGTCTGGTCGGCGATTTGTAGTTCAGGCAATACACTACTTCGAAAATAGGTGTATCTGTCGCGGAGTGGCTAACGAGCCGCGATTTCCGGCGTCATCGGGTTGAATACATTCGGGCTTGGGTCGATGAGCTTGAAATTGCGCCTGCCTCCAGTCCGGATGCCTACTCGTCAATGCAGCACTTCTTGTACTTACGTCCACTGCCGCACGGGCACTGATCATTGCGGCCGACTTTGGTGCGCATCTTCCCGCCACGGAATGCGCGCTGGTAGACGAGTTCTGCGGACATGGGCTCAATCATGTCGGCGGTCGCCGCTTCCAGAGCATCGTCCTGCTCCCAGGGATCAGACAGCCGTAGGCCGAAACGTAACTGCGCGTCTTGGGGCATCAGGCACAAGCCAAACCATCGATCTGCCTTCTGACGATACTTTCGGTGCGTGCAGTAGGAGGCCAGCGTCGGAGCTGCCACGTCGTCCGGCTCCGCAGTGCACACAACGGTGAAACCGCTGCCGTCGCCGAACATCATCGTCACGTCATGCGGTTTGTCGTCCTGCGCAGCACGACGGGCCTGCTGATCAATTATGCGACTGAGGTTGTCGAATGTCTCGCCGCTCATCTCAAGCAGTTGGAATCCTTGCTCCAGGATCGCGGGCTCGGGTCGGGTTTCGATCTGCCGCACGATACGCCCGAGCGTTTTGCCTTCGAATCGCGTCATGAACCCCTCGGGTGTTGCATCGCCGGCCAACCCGCGGCGGCGAACCATCATTGCGATGTCCACGCCGGCGGTGAAGTCTTCGGCGATTTGTAGCATCGTGGTGCTGTCCTCCAACCAAAGATTGTGCTTGAGGTGATAGGCAAGGATCGTCAATTCCTGCGCGGCCAGTAGGCGGCCGGCGTAACGGGCGCGCCGGGCGATGAAACTCAAAAATTGGAGTGGCGTTGGCAGCAGCTCGGTCACCACGTCAATCAAGAAAACGTCGGTAACTAGGGCGGCCCGCACCCGACAAACCTCGCGCGTCTTAAGGAACTGAAGTGTCTGGAAGCTCAATGCCGGGTAGTGGTCGCTGACCACGCAGAACATGAAGATCTCGGTGATGTTAGGTAAATTTATCTCCGAGCCATCGGCACGGGTGAACCGATACCGAGAATCCCCGATGCATTCGGCACAGGTCAGGCCTTGGTCGTAGGCATCCTGGACGCTCTTTTTGAAATCGTCCCGGAGGACTTGGTCATTACCCTTGCGCCCCTCGACGGTGAGGCGCTTGGCTTTCGCTTGGACGATAATCGCGCGGTCGGCCCAGAGCACGAGAACATCGATCTCGGCGACTTTGGTCTTGCCTTGCCAAACGTCGATGTTTGTGAGGACACGGTTGGTGCCAAATACGGTCGAGAGACGCTCAGCGACGAAGTTCTCGGTGAACTCCCCTCTGTGCCGATCCCGGTTCCGTCGATAGGCCTTGTCGTCTTGCATCCAATAGAACGGCGAGTCGTATATTGCTTCTGCGAGCGCGTAGTTTTGCAGACAGATAAATTCCCCGCTAGGCGACCGTAGCAGGGGCGTCGCTGTGATCTGATTGAAATCTTGCAGTGCGGCAAAACCAGGGTTTATGTTGCCCTCTGGAACGGTAAATTTGAGCAGGATACGCTCGACCAACTCGGGTTCTAGGCTGGCGTAGGCCGCGACTTCAGCGGGGGTCAGGTAAAACGCCGGCAACATGGACCATCGGTCGCGAGGCAGCTCGCGTAGAGTCATCATGAAAACGGGGAATCGATCCACCAGCAGTCGATCGACCGCTTCGGCAACGGCGCAGGCCTGAGCGATCGTGAAGCCGACATTAGCCTCGAGCCAAGTTGCGTCGGCTGCGTAGCGCTGTGCCGCGATATCCACGTACTGGAAGTTGTAGGCCGATTCCGCGGCGTAAAAGATCGGCTCGCGCATCGCATCGCCAGAATCGAAGGGGTTCACTTGCTCACCACGTTTCAATCCCGCTAGGACCTTGCTCAGCGAAAATGCGCCGGACATCGCGTCGTGGAGTTCCTGCAATAGCTGGTCGCTCGCTTCCACGTATTCAGCTAACACTGCGGGGCTGGGGATTGTCCAGTCGCGCGGGGCCTTGAGCATGAGGCCGATGAGTGTATTGATTTCAGTGCGCAGCAGTCGACTGGAATCGAAGCGATTTTGAAAATCGGCCTCGGTTACGCGATCTGCGTAAGTCAGCATGTTGTCGCGGAAGCACAGGGCTGCGACGGCATGCACGTAGCCGGGTTTCGTGCACAGTTTCAGGAGTTCGGCTAGGACCTCCTGCTCAGAGCGGGCAGGCGCCCGGGATGTGAGCGGTTGTTTGCTTTTCGGTCGGCGTAGCGGATTTTTCATTTTTGGAACCGGAATATTTGCAGATTATATTTTTGCCGGGGCGGCGACCCTTTTCGGACCTGCCGCGCCGACAAACACCGCTGCGAGGAGATCAGCGAAGTGTCACCCTGAGCTGATGTTCACGAGCGGCGTATGGGGCGATCTGAGCAGCCGTTTTTTCGAGGGGTGGTCAAACATGGCCGCTCCCTACTAGAGCTGGGTAAAACCGTCAGGTCGCGTATCGACCGATACAGGCTACTCGTCCGCCGCGCACGCTCGTTTGACCGTTGCAAGGCTGACGCTGAAGTGCTGCGCGGCTTGGGCAATCGTAGCTCCGTGCTCGGCCCGCCAGCCCTTGATGTCGGTATAGCTAGTTGCTCGCTGTCGGCCCTTGTATTTGCCCTCGGACTTGGCGATGGCGACGCCTCGGCGCTGCATTTCGGCACGGTTCTTATAGTCGGCTTCGCCTTGGGCAGCCATGAATGCCAAGACGGCATCGCGCGTCGCTTTCTCGATTGGGTCTGTAGCTCGACCGTCAAACGCCATGCCATTTAGCGTGCATTCGACACGCACTCCCAATTCCATGAGGCGGCGCATGGTTCGGTGCAGCTCGTCATAGCGGCGGCTAATTCGATCAAGCCATCGGACAATGAGCACGCCACCGTGCCGCAAGTCATGCTCTACCTTGCGCCATTGCTCGCGCTCATCTGGTGGGACGTGGTAGCCGCTAACGCCTTCATCGATAAACACGTCTTTCTTGTCGATGCCGTGCGCCTCAGCATCAGCGTACTGGCTGCCGGCTGATTGTCCATCGGTGGTGGAGATACGACCGTAGTAGAGCTTTCGCATGGGATGGTTCATTTGAATTACTGGCTCAATATTAATGGATGGCTCACAACTGGTCAATTCTATTGAGCTACGTTTTCGAGCCGCAGACGCTGGCTCAATCGGGTACACCCTAATGAGCCGGGCAATTGCAGCTTTCCCTCTACATTGAGGGTTGCTAGATCGTTGTGAACGGGAGACCGTCTGCTATGAAACTGCTCACTCGCGCTTTCATTCTGGAAAGCTATGGTGTGCGGCTTGCTCCGCCCCAGTTGGCTCAACTTTTATTGTTGTCCGAAGGTACGGTCCGCAATCAAATTTCTGCCGGAACGTTTCCAATCCCCACATATGTGGAGGGCGGTCGCAGATTCGCGAGCTACGACGCGATTGCTGATTATCTCGACGACGTTTCGGAAGCGGCAAAGCGGCAACACGCCATGCGGCTTTTGCGGCCGCCTGGCTAATCGGTTTTGCGCTGCTTGAGTGCCATCAACACGCTGCTTGCTAATGCAGTGACGCGCTTCTTACTCTCTTTGAGGGTAACGAATTCAGTTCGTCTAAGCGGCATAGTGGATGGTTGATGTCTATGTCTTCGCCTGCGAGTTCTTAAGGCGCTCGGCATCGAAATCACCTTTCTTGACATATCGAATATCCGGGCAAATCGCTGGCGTTGAGCTTAGATTGCATTCGCGGCTAGTCTACTACGGGACTTCCTGAGACAATCATTTGTCAAGCCTAGGGCGGCCACCCGAACGCCGGATACCTTCACCGGCTGGCTTGATTCTCATGAAGGGCGCAAACGAAGGCTGCGCATTGAAAACCGATCATCCGCTTTGGGTGCCGCGTGTCGTGTGCGCTCAGCTCGACAAGATGGAGTGCTCTCCTGCCGCGTGTGACGAAAGTGACTTGGCCGCCGCGCGGCGACTGGCTAACGATCCAGCGATGGAGTCGTTCTATCGTGATCCGTGGGTCAAGCACTGGACACCGGAGTGCTGGGTCACTTGGTATGACTTCGCTTGGCACGCTGCGTCTTTTCCATATGACAATGACCGTCGCGAACTGCATGCACAGCGGGCGGCAATTGTGGCATTGCGTGACGCGTTATCCGTCGCTGCCGATGCGATGGAAAATGCCTGCGATCATCGAGACGGACCGGCGAGTCTCCCTCTTGAGTTCGCGGATTCGATAAGGTTGATGGCGGGGGCGGCTGCCGCATCACCTCGCAGGAATGTCGCGCACAACTTTGAGACCTTTGTCGAGCCGAAGCTAAAAGGTATTTCACAGCGGTTCGATCTCAAGTACATACCTGACGCGTGTGACTTACTCAGTCGCCTTGCTGATCTGGCCGAGAGTTGGCTGTCTGTCCCATCATCAGATCACGTAGATGACCCGGCTGTGCGCGCGGCCATAAGATCGCGCAAGGCGTCGGATGTGCCGGAATACGTGCGATGGTTCGATAGCCGTATGGATGACGAATTCCCCGCGCCGCCGCTGGCGCTTCTTTCCCAGCTTTCCGGGAGTGACGGTGCAGACCCGCGCCGACTCCCTGATCGGCTACTCGCACTTCAATGCCGCGTCGCACTCGGATGGCTGCCACAGGAGGCGCTGGAAAATCGCGTGCATAAGGCGAGAAATTCGATTCACGCTGAAGATGCGTGATGGGCGCGCATCGCGACTGACTACCCACTGACCACCTCCGCCGATTCGCCGCCTAGATCGCTTGCGAATACTCCGTGGACTGGCTACCTCTCGGCAAACAACAATTCACCCCGGTTCCTTGCGGGTCCGCAAGGGCGTCTATCGATGAGATGAAGGGGTGGATATGGCTGCAAATAGCATTGCATCGGCTCAAAGCGGACAGCGGATAGTCCGCATACGACCGGTGCTTGAGCGTATCGGCATCAGCAAAAGCGAGCTGTATCGCCGTATCGCGGCCGGGACGTTTCCGAAACAAGTAGCATTGGGACCGCGAGCGGTTGGCTTTCTCGAAAGCGACATCGACGCATACATCGCCTCTCTGCCGAAGCGAGGTGAAGTATGAGCGCATTCGCATGCAACGAAGCTCAGGCGAAAAGTGATCGTGACGCGGCGGCTGCCGCAAAGAAAGCAGCCGATACGGTGCACTATGCTGCTCAAATCGCCCGACAGCGCGATCGCTATGCGGCGGCATACAGCCGCTGTCAGGACGGCGCACGACAGGAGGCGGCTCGCGCTATCTGCGTGGGCGCGGCAGTGTTCGAGCGCGACGCGGAGCGGATGCCCATGCGCGCCAAGCGTGTTGTCGAGCTGCTCAAGCAAGCGGTTTTCATGCTCGATCCGAAGGCCCCGGCATGATGCGAACCCAAAGTCACTTTGTGCGACCCGCCATCCCCCTTTCTGGGACGCTCCAGACGGGTCGGGTTGCACGAAACGGCGGTCCGCAGTATGCTGCGGGCGTTGCTGAAACAACAGCGACCGGGTTTGACAGCCTGACGATTGGCGGACAACCGCCGCAGCGCGGTTTTTTTACGTCCGTACGCCTTCGCGCGCCTTTTCAATGGGCGGGCCTTGGTGGGGAGGGCTTCGGCCCTGCCGGTTCCAATCCCGGTCTGTCAACCCTGCCATGTGCCCGCTCACCCCATTTGACAGTGGACAGCGGGCTTTCAATCCTGATTGGAGGCCGCACCATGCGCCAGCTCACGCACGCCCATTCTGGGCAAAACCCCGCACTCATTCAGTCCATTATCCGCGACGCCCTGCGCGCCGCTGCAACCGCAGACACGTATCAATCCGCGCTCGATGCTACGGGTGCCGCGCTTGTCGCCATTTCGCTTCTCGTCCGTGCGGAGGTGCGCAATGGCTGAACGCAGCGATTCGCCCCTCTGGATGTCGGTCTGGTTTGACGCTGGCCGTAAGATCAACGGCGTCATGGTTTCGGACACGCACAAGGGGAACGTGCATGCTGTCTATGGCGAAGCCCTATCGGACGCTCGTCGCATGTGTGAGCAGAACGACGGAATTGGTTTCTCTATTCGTCGCATCGCGCCTGCGGAGGTGCGTCATGGCTGATACGCGCGACATCAATGAATTGGCGGCCGTGGCCGACACTGCGGGCCTTAGTCTCCAGATTGCTGCGAACGATCTCTATGCAATCCAGAACCTCTTCGATGCGATCAAGTCGGCAATCGAGAATAGCGACCTCGTGAAGCGCCTCGCGATCATGGGGAGCGATCTTGCGGCGGAGTATGCGGGTAGATGTGAGGAGGCTACGTCCATTGTCAGCGTCGAGCTGGATCGCATGATGGAGGTGCCGAATCATGGCTGATACCACTACGCGCACGGCAATTCTCGAAGCCATTGAAAACGCGCCGCCGCTCGATACCGGTGCACCGATTGAACTGCAATTCGCCGTCAACCTCGGTGCGGTCTGTGCGGATGCCTGGCTGGAGCTGAAGGGCGCTGTGCGCCTGCACGACTACGCGGCACATCAGGCGGCAGCGTTCGGCCGTGGCCTTTCGACGGCGATGCATGAAGCGGGCGATTTCGACTCGCACAGACTGGCGGTAAGCCGCGAGGCGTTCGCGGCCGGGCTGATGGGGCGCGTGCAGCAGCACGTGCTGGCGGCACTCGGCATGGTCACGCGCGACCAGCGCGTAACCCACTGAGGGGGAACCATGCGAATTACCTCTCAGGAAGCCGTCTGCGACACGTGCACGACGACACCGACTGACAGCGCGATCCTTGCCTTTCCTGCACGCAAGCGAAGCCGTCGCGAGTCGAAAGCCGGCGCACGCCGCGGTGCATTGGCAACCGTAGTCGAGCTACGGACGCAAGGTGAGCGAAACAAGCTTATGCGCATCGAGACGACGAAGCTTGACGTTATCGGCGCAGCGCAGGAAGCCGGTGCGCAGGCCGTGTGCGCTGTCGCGTTCTTTCTCGATGTGGATGGTCGCGTGCGGCGCGTGCTGAGCGGCATAGAGCCGGAGTTTGCGGCAGTCCTCGCGCCCAGCATGGGGCAAACGCTGGAATTGCTTCGTAGCCATGCCGAGAAAGCGGAGGTGTTCCATGCAAAACCGTGACGCACACATTCGAAAGCCAATACAGCCGCCAGCCCATCAAGGCTAGTGGTTCATTTTCTGGCGGGCTTGCGCCTTTCCTGTGCTATTCGCACTACTAAGCAGGATGGCGGCTCGCCGGTCTGATTACGGAAATCCATGACTGACAAACCCATGTCCGAATTCGAGCGCGCTCGTGTCGCGCTCGGCTACGTTCCGGCCGATGATCGCGAGACGTGGCGCAAGGTGGGGATGGCCCTCAAGGCCGAATTTGGCGAGGAAGGGCTCGCACTCTGGAGCGAATGGAGTCAGTCGGCCGCCAGCTATAACGAGCGCGACGCCCGCGATACGTGGAAATCGTTCAAGGGCGGCCGGATCACGATCAATTCGCTGTTCCACCTCGCGAAGGCGGGCGGCTTCGATCCGCGCGCGCACAAAGCGAAGCCGCTCGATCCGACCGAACGCAAGCGCCGCGACGATGAGCGATCTGAACGTGAGGCGCATGAACGCGAGCAGGAGGCTGCGCGTCACGAAACGGCAGCCGTCGAGGCGGAGCGAATCTGGCAGGCAGCGAAACCGGCTCCGGCGGATCACGCATATCTCGTGCGCAAGGGCATCAAGGCGGGCGCATTGCGCTTCTATCGCGGCGATCTGCGCGTCGGCACAGCCGCGTGCGATGGCGGGCTGGTCGTGCCCGTGCGCGACGCACAGGGCAAGCTCTGGACGCTCGAATTCATCCTTGAGGATGGACAGAAGCGCTATCTGCCGAACGGCCGCAAGTCAGGCTGCTTTTCGCTTGTGGGCGACATGGAGGTCGATACGGCGCCGCTCACGCTGCTCATTGCCGAAGGCTACGCAACGGCGGCCACGCTGGCGGAGGTCACGGGTCATGCCGTGGCCGTGGCGTTTGATGCGGGCAACCTGCTGGCCGTGGCGAAGTCGCTGCGCGAGCTGTATCCGAAAACGCGCATCGTCCTGTGCGCCGACGACGATTACCGCACAAAGGGGAATCCGGGTGTCACGAAGGCGCGTGCGGCCGCCTCGGCGGTGGGCGGCTTCGTTGCCGTACCGGATTTTGGCGATGAGCGGCCCGCCAGCGCGACAGACTTCAACGATATGGCGGCGCATCTCGGGGTGGAGGCGTTCGCGGCGATTGGCGCTTGCGTACGCGAGGCGGCCCCTGTGGGCGGCCCGGACAGTGCGGTTGATGTGAAGGGGGCTGCGACGCGCCAGAAGGCCGCCAAGCGGCCGAAAACCACGCAGGCGGGTGACGGTCGTTCGCGGTTCCGGGTGGACGGGCGAGGTGTATGGTTCGAAGGCTACGACCGTGAGGGGAACAAGTTGCCTGCGCAATGGATCTGCGATCCGCTGGATATCGTTGCGGAGACGCGCAACGAAGCCAATACGGAATGGGGCGTACTGCTGGAGTTCGCGGACAGGGATGGCAATGCGAAGCGCTGGGCGATGCCGCGCCGCATGCTGGCGGGCGACGGCGCGGAGTATCGCGCGATCCTGATGGACATGGGGCTGAATATCGATCCGTCATCGTCGGCAAAGCAGCGGCTCGCGAGCTATATCCAGACGGCACGCAGCGAGGATCGCGCACGCTGCACAAGCCGCATTGGCTGGCATGGCGATGCGTTCGTATTGCCTGATCAGACCATCGGTGCAGCCGACGATCTGACGATCTTCCAGACGGATGGCAGTATCGAGAGCCATTTCAAGCAGCGCGGTACGCTGGACGACTGGCAGCGTGAGCTGGCGTCGCTATGCGTTGGCAATAGCCGCCTCATGTTCTGCGTCTCATCCGCCTTCGCTGGTGCGTTGCTGCGCTTTTCCGGGCAAGGCTCGGGCGGTTTCCACCTGATGGGCAACAGTACGGTTGGCAAGACAACCGCGCTGCGCGCCGCTGCCTCGGTGTTCGGTGGCCGCGATTACATGCGGAGCTGGCGGGCTACGTCGAACGCGATGGAGTCGACGGCTGCGCAGCATAGCGATGGCCTGCTGATCCTTGATGAAATCGGGCAGGTTGAGCCGAAAGAGGTGGGCGATATCGTCTACATGATCGGCAACGAACAGGGCAAGGGTCGCGCCACGCGCAATGCGACGGCGAAGCCTGTGCTCACCTGGCGGCTGCTGTTCCTGTCGAGTGGCGAAAAAACGCTGTCGGCGATCATGGGCGAGGCGAACAAGATGGCGAAGGCGGGGCAAGACGTGCGTCTTGCGACGGTCCCGGCCGATGCCGGGCACGGTTACGGGCTTTTCGAGGAACTGCACGGCTGCGCGTCCTCGAAGGAACTGGCGGACCGCGTAACGCGCGCTGCTGGGCTATATCACGGAGTGGCGGCGCTGGAGTTCATTCGCTACGTGTCGGATCGTGCCGGCGAGATGCACGAGCTGGTGAGCGGCATGATTGCGCCGCTCGTGGCCTCGTGGGTGCCGGACGGCGCGGACGGGCAGGTTTCGCGTGTTGCGCAGCGGTTTGCGCTCGTGGGTGCAGCCGGAGAGATAGCTAGCGCGGCGGGCTGTACGGGATGGGGCGAGGGCTATGCGATTGAGGCAGCGCACGCGTGTTTCCGCGCGTGGGTGCGTGAGCGTGGTGGCGTGGGCAATGCCGAAGCTACTGCGATGCTGCGGCAGGTGCGCGGCTTTCTGGAGGCGCATGGCGATGCGCGCTTTACGTGGGTGCAGCGCGTCGATGACGATCACGCTGGCAAGACGATGCACCGTGCCGGATTCAAGCGTTCCGTAACGGCTGACAAGTCCGTGAATTCGGATCGTGAATACATGGCCGAGTATGGAGAGAAAATGTCCGCCGCCGATGCGGAACGCAGCGATACGGAATACCTGATCCTGACTGAGCCATTCCGCAAAGAAGTATGCGGCGGATTCGATCACCGGGCGGTTGCGCGGCTGCTGGCCGACATGGGGGCGCTGAAGCCTGAAGGAAGCGGCCGATACGACTGCAAGGTGCGTATCGGCTCGATTGGCTCCATGCGCGCGTACCGTATCCAGTCTTCAATCTTTTCTCTCGATATCGACTAGCAGTCTGCGTCCGTGCTGCGGTGGCGGCGCGGGCGTTTTCTTTGCGCCGCAGCTGGTGATTGGCCGCATTCAAAGTCACTTTGCCGACCTGTTCCAGTGCGAGACTCACGGGTTTTCGGCCATCCACAATTAATTCAATTTCCGTAACGATGCATCCATGCTGTTCCCAAACGACCGAATCAGGCATGGGAACGGGCTGTAACGCCTGTGCTGCATGGATTTCAGCCAGTTTGTTCCCAGAATCCATTCCACCTGTTCCCATACGGAGCGGGAACGCTGTAAGCCAAGACTGTATTGGGATACAGGGCGATTGAAAGCCGTGTTCCCATTGTTCCCATGAAAAAACGACAGAGAGGGAATGATGGCAATAGCATCTTTACGGGCACGCGCCCAATACTGGCATGCGCTAGCGCCCGATCTACTGTAAGAAAACACAGTAGTTTCACCCGGGCTATCGAACTCCGTAAGTGAGGACGCCTTGGTCTGATCGTTGCGGCTGCGGTAAGGGTGGGGTGTCATGGGTCCTTCCCGGCAACTTCCCTACGCGGGTAATTCGAGCCTCGTCGGGACTGCGGTCGCAACAAAATTTCAGGGTAGTCACTTGGGGGGTAGTCAGTAGCCAGTGGCGACCTGAATCCCGCCGTCTGGTGCGCCTGCTTTTGAGTGACATACCTCTCTATTACCTTGCGTGCGCGCGCCGAACAGCAGCGCAAAGAATGCCCCCGCCGCGCCGCTATCGCTGAAATGGGCGCGCTTCGCTCGTCTGAGCGAGTGGCTACCGGGTGGCTACCTTGGTGGTCAGGTGGTCACTCTCGGGTGGTCGGGTAGTCGATCCGTGCGGTGGTCAATCCGCCAGCCTGTCTCATCTGCGCTATCCGGCAGCGGCCTCACCTCTGCCTGGCATTTCGATTACGTTCGCACCGGTTTGCTGGTCGATGTAGTCGGACCATGCCTGCATCAGTGCCCGGCGCTTCTCGAACAGGTCGCCACGGCGGTAGGCGCTTTCCGTTTTGTCCCGGATCGCATGCGCGAGTGCCATCTCTGCAACCTCGTTCGGGAATGCCGTGCATTCGGCCGCCCAGTCGCGGAACGTCGAGCGAAAGCCGTGGGTCGTAAGTTCGCCGCGTTTCATGCGCTTCAGGAGGGCGAGCATCGCCATATTCGATAGCGCACGGCCTTCCTTCACGCCTTCAAAAACGAGGCCGGTAGCGCCGAAGGTCGGGAGTTTTTGGAGCAGTGCGACGGTAGCCGTCGAGAGTGGCACACGGTGCTCGCGTTTGGCTTTCATGCGTTCGGCTGGAACGGTCCATAGCATGGCGTCGAGGTCAAACTCTTCCCAATCCGCATAGAGCGATTCGCCCGTGCGGACCGCCGTCAGGATCGTGAATTCAAGCAGGCGGGCAGCAGTACCGTTCGCGGCTTGCAGCTCCATCACGAAAGGTCCGATATCTGGATAAGGCAGGGCCGCATGATGGCCGCCTTTCTGCACTTTCGACGGTGCGGCTAGCAACTGGTCTAGGTGGCCGCTCCAGCGAGCGGGGTTTTCGCCGGCGCGCAGGCTGCGTACCTTCGCCCAGTCCATCACGTTTTCGATCCGGCCACGCAGGCGCGAGGCGGTTTCGTTTTTCTTTGTCCAGATCGGCTGAAGCACGCGCAACACAAGATCGGTGTCGATGTCCTGCGGGCGTAGTGAGCCGATCACGGGATACGCGTAGGTCTTGAGCGTATTCGTCCACTGCTGAGTGTGCTTGGCGTTCGCCCATTCAGCACTGCGCGCTTTGATGAATTCGGCGGCGCACTGTTCGAACGTCAGGGAGCGGGCCGCCTCGATCTTGCGGCGGGCCTTGTCCTGTTTCCGTAGCGTCGCGGGATCATCGCCACGCGATACAGCCGCACGTAGGTCGTGCCGCGCTGTTCGTGCGGCTTCAAGGGTGATGCGTGGATATGGTCCGACCTGCACTAGGCCTTCTCGGCCGTCAGGTTTGGTATAGCGAAATTGCCAGTAACGCAGCCCGTTTGGTTTGACGTTGAGGCACAGTCCGCCGCCATCGTTGAGGCGATAAGCCTTATCGCGAGGCTTGGCATTGCGGCATTGGAGATCGCGTAACAGGCTCTCGGCCATGATTGGAATCCGTCAAAAAGTACCCGGAAAAGTACCCGCCATTTTCGGGTATTTTTTGGTTTTTTGTGAGACTTTCTGAGACTTCGGATTCGCTGGAAATCCCCATGTGGTGGGGGTTTCCGGGATTTTGCGGGCCGCCTAGAAACGCTGTTCTGGCGGAGGCGGTGAGATTCGAACTCACGGAAGGGTTACCCCTTCGCCGGTTTTCAAGACCGGTGCATTCAACCACTCTGCCACACCTCCGAAGCCGCGCATTGTAACCTGAAACCCGCGCACGGCGGCAGACGCGCAGTCCAACCGCTCCGGCCTCAGCGCTCGTCCTTCAAAAACAGCGCCTGCAGATCGTTGAGGAAACGCTGGCCCAGCTCGGTCGGCGCGATTTTCTCGTAATCGCGCGTGATCAGCCCACGCTGCTCCGCTTCCTGAAGCGCTGGTCCGATCGTCGTGATCGGCAAGCCCGTGCGCTCGATGAAGCGATGCACCGGAAAACCCTCCACGAGCCGCAGCGCGTTGAGCATGAATTCGAACGGCAGATCGCGCGTGCTCACTTCGTGCGCTTCCTGGACCGGCGTGCCTGCGCGGGCCTGTTCGATGAACGTTGCCGGATGCTTGTAGCGCGCCTCGCGCACGATGCGGTTCGGAAACGAGAGCTTCGTGTGCGCGCCCGCGCCGATGCCCAGATAGTCGCCGAAGCGCCAGTAATTGAGGTTGTGCCGGCTCTGGCGGTTCGGCCGGGCGTATGCCGAAACCTCGTAGCGCCCGTATCCCGCGCTCGAAGTGCGCTCGTGAATCCAGTCCTGCATGTCGGCGGACTGGTCGTCGTCGGGCAGGGCGGGCGGGAACTTCGCAAACAGCGTGTTCGGTTCGAGCGTCAGGTGATAGAGCGACAGATGCGGCGGCGCAAACGAGAGCGCCGTCTCGATATCGGTCTGGCATTGCGCGAGCGTTTGCTGCGGCAGCGCGAACATCAGATCGAGATTGAAGTTGTCGAAGGTGCTCGCCGCGACCTCGACCGCATGGCGCGCCTGCGCCGCGTCGTGGATGCGCCCGAGCGCCTTGAGATGCGCTTCGTTGAAGCTCTGGATGCCCACCGAAAGCCGGTTCACGCCGCTCGCGCGAAACTGCGCGAATTTCGCGGCCTCGAATGTGCCGGGATTCGCCTCGAGCGTGATTTCGGCATCGGCGTCGAGCGGCAGCAGGGCGCGCACGTCCGAGAGCAGGCGATCGAGCCCCGCCGCGGAAAGCAGGCTCGGCGTGCCCCCGCCGATGAACACCGTATGCACCTGCCGCCCCCACACGAGCGGCAGCGCCTGTTCGAGATCGGCGCGCAGCGCGTCGAGATAATCGTCTTCGGGGAAGCGCTCGCCTTTCCACTCGTGCGAGTTGAAATCGCAATAGGGGCACTTGCGCACGCACCATGGGAAATGCACGTAGAGCGCGAGCGGCGGCAGCGAAGTCAGGCGAATGCTGCCAGGCATCGTGAACGACCGGACCACGTCGATGCCGGTTCGATGCTGCTGGCTCACGCTTCCTCCTGGAGCCGCGCGAGCAGTTGACGCAGGGCGATCGCGCGATGACTCGACGCGTTCTTGAGCGCCGGATCGAGTTCGGCCGCCGTGGCTTCGAACTCGGGAACATGGAAGTAAGGGTCGTAGCCGAAGCCGTTGTCGCCGCGCGGCGCGTCGAGCACGACGCCGTGCCAGCGGCCTTCGGCGATGAGCGGCTCGGGGTCGTCGGCGTGACGCACGAGCGCGAGCACGCAGTAGTAGTAGGCGCGGCGATCCGCATGGTCCTTCAGCTCGGCGACGAGCCGCGCGTTGTTCGCCGCGTCGCTCTTCTCGCCGCCGGCGAGTTGAGCGTAGCGCGCCGAATAGACGCCCGGCGCGCCGCGCAGCGCGCGCACGCACAGGCCGGAGTCGTCGGCGAGCGCGGGCAGGCCGGTGAGCTTCGCCGCGTGGCGCGCCTTGGCGAGCGCGTTCTCCACGAAGGTGGCGTGCGGCTCCTCGGCTTCCGGCACGTCGAGCGCGCCTTGCGGCACGAGTTCGATGCCCGCCGCGCCGAGCAGCGCCGCGAATTCGCGCAGCTTGCCCGCGTTATTCGAGGCGAGCACGACGCGCGAGAGCGCGTTGGCCGCCGTTCTGGCCTGCAAGCCAGGCTTCGGGTCAGGCTGCAGATCAGCCATGCGTAATCTCCAGCGCCGCCTTTTGCTTCTCGATCAGCGAGCGGATGCCGCCTTGCGCGAGGTCGAGCAGCGCGTTCAGTTCTTCGCGCGTGAACGGCGCGCCTTCCGCCGTGCCCTGAACTTCGACCATGCCGCCAGAGCCCGTCATGACGACGTTCATGTCGGTGTCGCACTGCGAGTCTTCGTCGTAGTCGAGATCGAGCACCGGCACGCCTTCGTATACGCCCACCGAGATCGCGGCCACGTAGTCGGTGATCGGCGAGCGCTCGATGCGTCCTGTGGCGAGCAGCTTCGAGACGGCGTCGTGGGCAGCCACGAACGCACCGGTGATGCTCGCCGTGCGCGTGCCGCCGTCGGCCTGCAGCACGTCGCAATCGAGGTTGATGGTGCGCGCGCCGAGCGCTTCGAGGTCGAACACCGCGCGCATCGCGCGGCCGATCAGGCGCTGGATTTCCTGCGTGCGGCCTGTCTGCTTGCCGCGCGCGGCTTCGCGGTCGCTGCGCGTGTGCGTCGCGCGCGGCAGCATGCCGTATTCGGCCGTGAGCCAACCCTGGCCCTTGTCGCGCAGGAACGGCGGCACGCTTTCGGAGACGCTCGCGGTGCACAGCACCTTCGTGTCGCCGAACTCGACGAGTACCGACCCTTCGGCGTACTTCGTATAGTGGCGGGTGATGCGGACGTCGCGCAGCTGGTCGGCGGCGCGGCCGGAAGGGCGCTGGTTGGATTGGGTCATCGTGGAGCGTGCGCCGGAGCGCGAGAGGGAAGGGAAACCGTAATTTTACCGTTTTCGCGTGTCCCGCGACGGGCACGGCCGGCAGGCCCCGGGAAGGCGGAAAGGATGCCGCCGCGGCCGGGCGCGCTGCGCGGTCCGCGCGCGCGAGAGTGCGCGTTCAAAAATGGGATAATACGGTTTCTCCGCCCCGCGCTATCGTCCGTTCCCGTCCGTTCGCGACTACCCGCCGGGCGCCTCGATTCCTCCGCCGTGCCCCGTGCCTTGCCGCACGACGCCACGGCTTCTTCGCGAGACGAACCATGATTTACAGCATGACCGGCTATGCCAGCGCCACGCGCGAGCTTGCTGCGGCATCGGGCACGGGCGGCGCCAGTGTCTCCGTCGAATTGCGCACCGTGAATTCGCGCTTTCTCGACCTGAATTTCCGCATGCCCGAAGACGTGCGCGTGTGTGAGCCCACGCTGCGCGAGATGCTGATGACGAAGCTCTCGCGCGGCAAGGTCGACATCCGCATCAACATCCAGAAGAGCGAGCAGGGCGCCAACGCGGGCGCACTCAACCGCGACGCGCTCGACCAGCTCGCCGTGCTCGAGCGCGCCGTGCTCGAAGCGTTCCCCGAATCGGGCCGCCTGCGCACGGGCGAGATCCTGCGCTGGCCCGGCGTGCTGGCCGAAAGCGGTGTGGCGCCCGAAGTGCTGCGCGACGCGGTGCTCGGCTGCGGCAAGCAGGCGATCGCCGACCTGATCGACGTGCGCGGGCGCGAAGGCGCACAGCTCGCCAACATGCTGCTTGCGAACGTCACCGAAATGGAGGCGATCGTCGCGCGCATCACGCCGCTCGTGCCGGAGCTCATTGCGAAGCATCAGCAGAAGATCGTCGAGCGCCTGCAGGAGGCGCTCGGCATCGCCGCGCCGGACAGCAACGGCAACGGCGGCAGCATCGGCAACATTTCGCGTGAGGAAATCGCCGAGCGCATTCGCCAGGAAGTGACGATGTACGGCATTCGCATCGACATCGCCGAAGAGCTCTCGCGTCTCACGGCGCACCTGAACGAAACGCGCCACGTGATCGAGAAGGGCGGCCGCGTCGGCAAGCGTCTCGACTTCATGATGCAGGAACTCAACCGCGAAGCGAACACGCTCGGCTCGAAGGCGGCGGCGAAGGAACTCGCGGACGCCTCGATGACGCTCAAGCTGCTCATCGAGCAGATGCGCGAGCAGGTCCAGAATCTCGAATGAAGGAAGCAACGAACATGACCGACCACAGCAGCGCCCCGAATGCGGACGCGAAGCAGGACAAGGCGCAGGACAAGCAGCAGGACAAGAAGCGCAATCCGTACGCTGGCATGTATCCGGGCAACCTCTTCATGGTGGTGGCCCCTTCGGGCGCGGGCAAGTCGACGCTCGTGAACGCGCTGCTCGCCGAAGACAGCGCGATTCGCCTGTCGATTTCGTACACGACGCGCACGCCGCGTTCGAAGGAGCGCGACGGCGAGCACTATCACTTCACGACCGTCGACGACTTCCTCACGCGCCACGCCGCGGGCGAGTTCCTCGAGAGCGCGGAAGTGCATGGCAACTACTATGCGACGTCGCGCGTGTGGATCGAGGACCAGATGAAAATCGGCCATGACGTCCTGCTCGAAATCGACTGGCAAGGCGCTCAGCAGGTGAAGAAGCAGTTCCGCAACGCCGTGGAAATTTTCATCCTGCCGCCGTCGCTCGAGGCACTCGCCGACCGCCTGAAAAAGCGTGGCGAAGACGAGCCCAATGTCATCACGCGACGCCTGCTGGCGGCGGGTAGCGAGATCGCGCACGCGAGCGAATCGGAGTACGTCGTCATCAACGAGCACTTCGATACCGCGCTGCAGGAACTGCGCAATATCGTGAGTGCAACGCGCTTGCGCTTCGCTTCGCAATACGCGCGGCATACGGAGCTCTTCGTGCAGCTCGGTATCCATCACCCGCAGCCCGGCGCATCGGGCACATAAGGTAGAATAAGAACCTGCTGAGAATGAGAAGGAACCCGACATGGCCCGCATCACCGTCGAAGACTGTCTGAAACAGATTCCGAACCGCTTCGAACTGGCACTCGCCGCGACGTATCGCGCACGCCAGCTCGCACAAGGTCACACGCCCAAGATCGAGAGCCGCGACAAGCCTACCGTCGTCGCGCTGCGCGAGATCGCGGCTGGCCAGGTCGGCCTCGAAATGCTGAAGAAGGTGCCCGTTTAACGGCGCCGTCGTCACGTTATTTCGCGAGCCATCATGTAGTTCGTGTCGCGCGCAGTTGCATCGACCTTGCCTCGATCCGCTTGAACCGTCAACGCCAAACCTGATACGGAGGGGAACATGAGCACCACGCCCTCGCCGGCCACCGAGGTGGACCAGGAAGCCGAGACTGCGAGCCCTGCGCGCAATTACATCGACGCGGTTCTCGAACAGTCGTTTCGCCATCTGTTCGGACCGACCGCGACGCCGGAGCAGCCCCGCAAGCACGGGGTCGTCTCCATCGCCAATCTGACCGCCGCGCTCTCCGGTTACCTCACCCCCGAGGAGATCAAGGAGGTCAAGGCGGCGTTCCACTTCAGCGACGAAGCCCACCTCGGGCAATATCGCCAGAGCGGCGAACCCTATATCACCCATCCCGTCGCCGTCGCGGAAATCTGCGCCGGCTGGAAGCTCGACGCGCAGTCGATCATGGCCGCGCTCCTGCACGACGTGATGGAAGACCAGGGCGTGACCAAGGCCGAACTCGCCGAGCGCTTCGGCGCGAAGGTCGCGGAACTGGTCGACGGCCTGTCGAAGCTCGACAAGATGGAGTTTCGCAACCGCGAGGAAGCGCAGGCGGAAAACTTCCGCAAGATGCTGCTCGCGATGGCGCGCGACGTGCGCGTGATTCTCGTGAAGCTCGCCGACCGTCTGCACAACATGCGCACGCTCGGCGCGGTGCCGCCCGAAAAGCGCCGCCGCGTGGCGCGCGAGACGCTCGACATCTACGCGCCGATCGCGCACCGCCTTGGCCTGAACAACACCTATCGCGAGTTGCAGGACCTGAGCTTCGCGAACTTCAACCCGAATCGCTACGCCACGCTCGAAAAGGCCGTGAAGGCCGCGCGCGGCAACCGTCGCGAAGTGGTCGGCAAGATTCTTGAAGCCGTGCAGCGCGCGATCGCCGACGCGAAAATCGACGCCGAAGTCACCGGCCGCGAGAAGACCATCTTCAGCATCTACAAGAAGATGCGCGACAAGCAGTTGTCGTTCTCGCAGGTGCTGGACGTGTACGGCTTTCGCGTCGTGGTCGAGTCGGCGCTCGAGTGCTACACCTGCATCGGCGCGCTCCATGCGCTCTATAAGCCGGTGCCGGGCAAGTTCAAGGACTACATCGCCATTCCGAAGGTGAACGGCTACCAGTCCTTGCACACAACGCTAGTGGGTCCGTTCGGCGCGCCGATCGAGTTCCAGGTGCGCACGCGCAAGATGCACGAGATCGCCGAAGCGGGCGTGGCCGCGCACTGGCTCTACAAGAACGGCGGCGCGGACCTGAACGACGTGCAAAAGCGCGCGCACCAGTGGCTCAAGTCGCTGCTCGACATCCAGAGCGAAGTGGGCGACTCGAGCGAATTCCTCGAACACGTCAAGATCGACCTGTTCCCGGACGCCGTCTACGTGTTCACGCCGAAGTCGAAGATCATGGCGCTGCCGCGCAGCGCCACGGCGCTCGATTTCGCGTACTCGATCCATAGCGACCTCGGCAACCAGTGCGTGGCCGTGAAGATCAACAACGAACTGCTGCCGCTGCGTACGGAACTGAAGAGCGGCGACATCGTCGAGGTGATTACCGCGCCGTACTCGAAGCCGAATCCCGCCTGGCTCGGCTTCGTGCGCACCGGCAAGGCGCGCTCCGCGATCCGGCACTATCTGAAGACGATGCGTCTCACGGAATCGGTGCAGCTTGGCGAGCGGCTCGTCGATCAGGCGCTCAAGGGCTACGGTTACCAGCTGTCGGAAGTCACGCCAGAGGTGTGGGAAAAGCTGGTCCAGTGGACCGGCAACAAGAACCGCCAGGAAATCTTCGCCGACATCGGTCTCGGCCGGCGCGTGGCGGCGGTCATGGCCAAGCGCATCGAAGTGCTGATGAGCGGCCAGGACGCCGACGACGCCGAGCATCATCCGCCGCGCGACGCGAATGCGCCGGCCGCGCCGCCTGTCGTCATCACGGGCACCGAAGGCATGTCCGTGCAGCTTTCGGCCTGTTGCCGCCCGATTCCCGGCGACAGCATCATGGGTTACATCGGCATTGGCCTCGGCATGGCGATCCATACGACCGACTGCCGTGTGGCGCAGCGCATTCACCGGCGCGATCCGGGCCGCTGGATCGACGTGGCCTGGGCGCCGCAGCCGGGGCGTCTGTTCGACGTCGCCGTGAAGGTGCTCGTGAAAAACACCAAGGGCGTCTTTGCGCGTGTGGCGGCCGACATTACGTCGGCGGACGCCAACATCGTGCACATCGCGATGGACGACGATCTGGCGCAGGAATCGAACCTGCTGCGTTTCGTGATCCAGGTGAGCGACCGCGTGCATCTCGCGAACGTCATGCGCCGTGTGCGCACGAACCCCGACGTGATGCGCATTACGCGCGAACGGCCAAGCGAAGACGGCCATCATCGCCACGACGGCGGGATGCGTATCGAACGCGAGCGCGCGGATTATTGAGCCGGACGACTGGTGCCGGACGGGCGGCGGTTCGCGGCGCGTAGTCGTATCGTCGTATTGTCGCGACGCATCGATCCATGGCGCGAACACCGTTGCTGCACGACTTCCTTCGACCTGAAACGAGGGGCACGCAATGAACGTAGCTGAACTGACCGGCCTCACGCTCGACTACTGGGTGGCGCGCAGCTTGCCGGACTTCGTGCGCGAAATTTATTTCACCGACAGTGGCGAGACAGTCGCCGTGCGCGGCAACGATCGCGGTCGTCCATGGGATGGGCGCTTCATGCCCAGCGACTCGTGGGAGGCGGCGGGCGTGGTGCTCGAGCGCGCCACGCGCGTCGAGCTGCGCGAGGGCGAACCGGCGTCGTGCGTGGCCGAATTCGAGAATGGGCGGCCGATCGAAGCCCGTGGCGAGACGGCGCGCGAGGCGCTGCTACGCGCGTTCGTGGCGAGCCGCTTCGGAGAAACAGTGGGGGAGATGCTGCGGCAACCTCAAGTGCTGATCGGCATGGGCATGGAGCCGGCGGCTGAGCCCAGTGCAATAGGCGACGTGGAGGACCTGCCGCATCCCGGTGCGCAGATCGGCGACATCGGGACGCCGCCGCGCTAACGGCGCCTTGAGCCGGGCAGGCGCGCCGCTATCGCGGTGCTGAAAAGACAAAGGGCCTTTCCGTATGGAAAGGCCCTTCGATTGATGGTGCGGCTGGCAGGATTCGAACCCACGACCCCTTGGTTCGTAGCCAAGTACTCTATCCAACTGAGCTACAGCCGCACGCTAAAACGATACAACTTGCATACTGCGTGAGACGCTTCCCGAAAAAACGATGGGAAACGCTTCGAAAAAATGGCGCGGCTGGCAGGATTCGAACCCACGACCCCTTGGTTCGTAGCCAAGTACTCTATCCAACTGAGCTACAGCCGCACGCAGAAGTGAGATTATAGCAAAGGATCAAAAAAAGGGAAGGCCCTTGTCGCGATTTGTCTTGCGGCGCGCTTCGTGTAACCTGCGTGTAGTAAGGATCAACACCGCCAGGCACCATCACCGCAGCAATTCATCATGAACAAGGCCTTTGTCAAAGAATCGACCGACAGCGACGACGATCTCGAAGCCGGTCACCCGGAAATTCCCGCCGGCACGAAGAACTACATCACGCCTGCCGGCTACGAGCGTATGCGCAGCGAACTGCTGCATCTGATCGACGAGGAGCGGCCCGAGGTGGTCAAGCTCGTTTCCTGGGCGGCTTCCAACGGCGACCGGTCCGAGAATGGGGACTACATCTACGGGAAGCGCCGGCTGCGCGAAATCGACCGCCGCATCCGTTTTCTTACGAAGCGGCTCGATCTGGCCGAGGTCGTGGACAGCAGCCGGCAGGAAAGCGTCGACCAGGTCTTCTTCGGGGCGACTGTCGAATATGGCACGGAGGACGGTGAGGCGCATACCGTCACGATCGTCGGTATCGACGAAGTCGACCTCGACCGTGGCCACGTGAGCTGGATCTCCCCTATTGCGCGCGCACTCCTGAAGGCGAAGATCGGCGATCAGGTCACGCTGCATACGCCGGCGGGGCCGGAGCCGATCGATGTGCTCGACGTGCGTTATCCGTCTGCCGGGGCCACAAACAAATAAGGCGCCGCAAGCGGCGCCTTTTTCAACTGCGGTGCTGGCCGAAGTGGCCAGCAACGGGCTGCTTAGAAGCGGTGACGCATACCGACCGTCACAGCCACCTGGTCTTGCGTGCGCGAAGCCGACGACAGGCCGTTCAGGAACGGGCCGATATTGTCCGAGTTCGACGAGATGTGCTGCCAGTCGCCTTGCAGGTAGACGTCGGTGCGCTTCGACAGTGCGTAATCCGACTGCAGTGCGACGGTGTTGTAGTTCGGGTTCACGCCGCCGCCGAAATTGGCACGGGTGTAGGTATACGCGCCGGCCAGGCTGAGAGCCGGGGTCAGAGCGTAACGGATGTTGCCTTCGAAGTTCTGGAAGCGTGCGCTGTCGCCATTGAAGCCCACACCGGCGGTCGTGCCCGACTGCTTGGCCGAGATGCCGCCGTTCGCCGTGCCCGAGAGGTTCGTCTGCGTGTAGACGAAGCCAGCCGTAGCGGAGCCGAACGTGTAGTTCACGCCGCCGCCGAACGTGCGCTGGCGGCCTGCCAGGAACGTCCATTCGCCGGTTTGCGCGCCGGCTGCCGTCGAAGCCGGGCCGTTCGCGTTCGTGAACGGAGCGTTCGGAACGTCGTTGTTCAACTGCAGGTACCCGGCTGCAACATTCAGGCCGCCCCAGCTATACGAACCGCCGAAGCTGTATGCACGGTTGTTCGCGAAGTCGGTGCTGTTCGAGAACGAGTACGTGCCCCCAAACTTGAAGCCAGCGTAGTTGACGCTCGAGTACTTGATCGTGTTGTTGAAACGGACCGAGTTGTTCAGGTTGTCGTTATCGTACGGGTGAGCAGCGATCGTGCCGCCGTAT
Organism: Paraburkholderia lycopersici; assembly: GCF_900096975.1. Taxonomy (GTDB): domain Bacteria; phylum Pseudomonadota; class Gammaproteobacteria; order Burkholderiales; family Burkholderiaceae; genus Paraburkholderia; species Paraburkholderia lycopersici. Next base: position 70,573 of record NZ_FMYQ01000030.1, on the reverse strand, counting down.
TGCGTGCCGGTGTTCGAAAGCGGTGCGAGGTAGTCGACCACGGAGTCGTACTGACGACCGAGGGTGACCGCGCCGAACTGGTCGCTTGCGAGACCGACGAACGCCTGACGACCGAACATGCGGCCCGACTGGGAAGCCGTGCCGTTCATGATGCTGAAGCCGTTTTCCAACGTGAAGATGGCCTTCAGACCGCCACCGAGGTCTTCAGCGCCGCGCAGGCCCCAACGGCTGCCGTTGATGGTGCCGCTCGTGGCTTGCCAGGCGCTGTGGCCGTTCTGGTTGTTCGTGTAGGTGATGCCTGCATCGATGAGGCCGTACAGCGTAACGCTGCTTTGCGCGTGCGCAGCCGTTGCAAAAACGCCCGTCAGGGCAGCGACCATGAGAGTCTTTTTCATCTTTGTAAACTCCGAGAACAGAGGTGGGTTTCGTTGAACCCTGTTTGGGAAACCGTCTACGCGAAGCGCAGCGATGCCAAGTCCGCGTAGTACGAATTAATCCGTCCAAGTCGGTTTCCAGACAGCCAGAGTGTAGAGAGCGTGTTCGAAGAGGAGGGATTCCGATTTGCGCAATAAAGTATTGCGGCAACGGAAATTATTATTTCGCCCGCTCCAGGCCCTGCCAGTAAAGGCTTTGGGCTGATTTCCCGGGGAGGGCGCGGGGCTGTCAATCGCACGGGCGTTGTGCGATCGCTACAGCAATTGATTGTGAAAAACGCGTTAAACGGCCTGAACGGATTATTGCGCCCAGCGTAACAGATGGTTGTGCGTCCAATGCTTAATCGTCAGACATGTGTGCGGCTATACTGTAAATGCTGCTTTCCGAAGCAGACTTTTTCGTTGACGAAAAAGATCTCCAAACCTTTGTCGGCGCGGCCTTCCAGCCGCGCTTTTTTTTGCCCGCTTAAACCAGCTTGCGCGCCAGCTTTATCTGGTGTTCGCGTGCGGCGGTTCTGGTTGCAGGCTCCAGTCTTCCATTACGTAGTGCCGGGCGTCCATAGGGGAACATAGCAGGTTGTGCCAGTGGTCCCCGTGCCATGCGCCGTAGGCTTCGGCTTCTTCAGCCGTCGACGTAATCCCGTCCGTTTGCACAAGCCAATGAATCCATCGCCGCAGAGTCGTCAGCATGATGACCTCCTATGCCGCTAACAATACCAATCATGAATTGAATGTATTACTCGAACAACCGGGAGAAACACTTACGTTTGACACGGATTGTTACATCTCGGGAAAACTTTCCGGCCGAAACAGCACAAAAGATAATGGCGGGTAAAAAAGACAGATTCGAAATTGATTCGCGGCGCATGCGATTTTCTCGAGACTTGTTGATGCGTACCGCTTTTATCGTGAAATCGGGAATGCTGTTATAAAAAATTCGCTTGACTGGCGATTGTCGTTCCTCGTATAACACCAATGCTGATTTTCGTTCCGCAGCAATCAATTGCAAAATGTGAAATTCATTTGCGCGGGATAGCGGGAATTGGTTGGATGCGGCGTGAGGGGTAATGGCCCGCGTCATTAAAATCTTGAGGGAAACTGAAACATGGAAACCGGTATCGTCAAATGGTTCAATGATGCGAAGGGCTTTGGCTTCATCACGTCTGACGCCGGCGGCGACGATCTGTTCGCGCACTTCTCGGAAATCCGCATCGACGGCTTCAAGTCGCTGAAGGAGAACCAGCGTGTCTCGTTCGACGTCAAGGTCGGCCCGAAGGGCAAGCAGGCTGCGAACATCCAGCCGCTGTAAGTGCTGCGCGCCAGCGCTCGGTGTACGAGAGCGCTCATGCTGAAAAAGCCCCGGGCAATCCCGGGGCTTTTTGTTTTTGCATATTGATATTCATGCATCGACACTGACCGCGTTTTTTTGTCGCACATTTAATTGGGATAAACCCTGAGATAACCAGATATGCGGAATCGGCTTTCGCGAAAACCGTAAACGGGACTTACGTTGCCAGAACCGTCGGCGCGCGGCGTCCAAACGGTGCATACTTGGGCCGTTTTCCATTTCCCCGCCGTTTCACCATGTTTGAATTCCCCTTGAGCGCCGCGCCGGCCGTCGGCGATCTTCCCCTCGTCTTCGTCGATCTAGAGACAACGGGGGGGGCGGTAGGCGAGCACCGGATCACCGAAGTCGGCGTCGTGGAGGTGGCGGGAGGGCAGGTGACGCGATGGAGCACGCTCGTCGATCCCGGCCAGGCTATCCCGCCCTTTATCCAGCAGCTCACCGGCATTACGGACGCGATGGTGCGCGGCGCGCCGCGCTTCGCGGACATCGCGGCCGAGCTGCACGAGCGGCTCGCCGGGAAACTCTTCATCGCCCACAACGCCGCGTTCGACCGCGGTTTTCTGCGCGCCGAATTCGAGCGCGCTGGCTATTCCTTCAATCCCGACGTGCTCTGCACGGTGCGTCTGTCGCGAGCGCTCTTTCCGGGCGAGAAGCGCCACGGTCTCGATGCGCTGGTCGAGCGCCACTCGCTCGTGCCGTCGGACCGCCATCGCGCGCTCGCCGACGCCGACCTCCTCTGGCAGTTCTGGCAACGCCTGCCGACGCTCGTGCCGGCGCAGACACTGGCGGCGCAGATCGAGCGCACGACGCGGCGCCACGTGCTGGCCGGCGACATTACCGACGAATTCATCGAAACGGCGCCGGCCGGCCACGGCGTGTATGCGTTCTATGGCGAAAGCGACGTTCCGCTCTATGTCGGGCGCAGCGTGCGCGTGCGCCAGCGCGTCCGGGCGCACCTTTGCGGCGAGCGGCGTTCGGCGCGAGAGCAACGTATGGCGCAACTGGTGCGCAGGGTGGAGTGGCGCGCGACGGGCGGCGAACTGGGCGCACTCCTTGTCGAGGCGCAGTGGATCGCCGCGCTCAAGCCCTCGTTCAACCGTGTGCAGCGCGTTTCGAAGCGCGATCCGGCCGACCTGAACGCGGCGCCGTGGCCGTTCGGCGGTGCGGTGCTCGTACAGGAGCAAGACACGACAAATGGCGCCGACGTCTTTCACGTGATTGATCGCTGGTGCTACGTGGGCGCTTTTCCGAGCGCCGCCGAGGCCGGATTGGTGATGGACCCGAGCACCGAGCGGCGATTCGAGCTTTCCACCTGGCGCATTCTGCAAGGCCGCTTCGAGCGCGGTCTTCGTGTGCAGGTGCTGCAACCTTCGGAAGCCGACGACCTTGCGAGCCCGGTGTAACGCATGCGATGAGCGGAGAGGCAGGCGGTATTCAGGCGAGGCCGCCTACACCGCCTGACTCGCAGACATGGGCCAGCGCGTGATGCATCGCGCTCGTGCGCTCCGAGTCGTATCGCGTGATTTCCTTCCAGTCCGCAACCGATCGGGCGACGCGCGCGGGGCAATCCGGTGCGCCCCGTAGCGGCTGCACGCGCGCAAGCGCGCCGATCAGTTCCCCCGTGAGCCGGTCGAGTTGCGGCCGCGTGACAGCGGCGAGATCCGGGGCAGGGTCGGAAGGGGCTTGGGAGGCGCGCCAGGTATCGAACAGCGACTTTTGCATCTGCGTGCTGGCGTCGATCTGGTCACGGAAGAACGCGCGCGCGAATGCGGGGTCGACGCCGGCCGCGGAAGCGCGCTTCTGCACTTCGGTGAGCAGGGCGTCTTCACGGGGCGTATCGGTGATCGGCTTCTGGTGCTGCCATTTCCAGTGCGCGACGGGCTCGGCGAGCGAGAGCCGCTGCGACACGAGCGCGACGAGATTGGTAAGGGCGGTGTCGGCGCCGTCCGCGTGGACGGACGCAATCGGCATGGCGAAGAGCAGGGCGGCAGCGCAACGCGCGCTCGCGCGGATCAGGAAGGTCATCGGGTGGGAAGAAAGACGCCGGTGGCAAAAAGCGAAGCATAGCCGGTTAGGGCGCGCTTGCGTTTGTTGGCGCGGCGGTAGTGTCGGCCACCGCCCGGCGACGAACTTGCAGTTGGTGCGCCAGTGGCACCTACGACCGCGGTGAGCGCGGAAGCGCGACACCGTTATGCATATGCACGGTCATTCCGCGCGTAATCACGCGTGAGCGGACGTGTGCGTTTCCCGTCACTTCTGTTCGTGCGACTTGCGTTGCTCGTCAAGAAAGGCTCGCACATGCGCGGGCAATTCGTCGCCGAGGAACTCGACAGCCACCGGTTCCGGATCCGGGCTGAAAACTTGGTCCGGGGTCGGAATCCTTGGCGGTTTGGCATCCATGATCTTTCTCCTATATGAGCCAATTATCCGGCTCTCCACTTGGACTGCGCTAGTCCCGCTCGCCGTAACAGTGCTTTTCGCGCGCCTATGTTGCTTTATTCGTACAGCGATATAACTTATTAACGGCGTAAGAATACAATTGCTGGGTTGTTCTTCACTCAGCTGTATGCGCCGTGAGTCAGGTGAAGCGGCTTCCGCGCGCAGCGAGTGCTGCAGTTGCACAATCCTTCAATCGCTCTCCTCATGGCCGTGTGGCCTCTGCCGCACAGGCGCCATGCCGCGTTGGCGCGCCGCGCTTTCTGGCTACAACGGATGATTATGCTCGGACGTTGATGCGTAAACGTTAATAACAATTAAAATTATGTAAGCGTCCATTTCCATCGAATTGACCGATTAATACTTGCGCTCGATACGATTTGACAGCGATTTAACAATCGAAGCCGCGTAAATTGCCGCTTTCGCGGACGAGGCGTATTGAGCGCTTCGATAATTCGCTATAGCCGTGGTGCGTGTGTCCGCCTGGCATGAATGCGGGCCTGATACGGTGTGGAAACGGATGGCAGGCTCGAGTGATGAGTTGAAGTTGCCGCCAGCGTTGACATCAAGACCGAAGAATCGCTGCGAAGCGGCTTCCTCGACGTCCCGGCCCAGGCTCGTCAGGTTGCCTGACGAGCCCAAATTATGCAGATGCACCAGCTCGGAAATGTGACGCGCCTGAAGCCCCCTTCGGGGGCGTCTGATTGAATCGCTCGTGATGCTGTTGGCCTGTAAAAGCAAAAAGCCCAGTCATGAGACTGGGCTTTTTGCTTGAATCCTGGTGCCGGAAAGAGGAATCGAACCCCCGACCTTCGCATTACGAATGCGCTGCTCTACCGTCTGAGCTATTCCGGCGTGCATCAGAGAAGAAAGATTATAGGAAAGTGACTCGAACTATGCAAGCCCTTTCCTTATCTTTTTCATTTTTTTGCTTCGCGATGGTAGCGCGTGACGCGCTCGACCTCGTTCTTCGAGCCGAGGAACACCGCAACGCGCTCATGCAGGCTCCTCGGCTGGATGTCGAGAATGCGCTGTTCGCCGTTGGTCGCCATGCCGCCCGCCTGTTCGACGATGAGCGACATCGGATTCGCTTCGTACATCAGACGCAGCTTGCCCGGCTTCGACGGGTCGCGGCGGTCGGCGGGGTACATGAAGATGCCGCCGCGGTTCAGGATGCGGTGCACATCGGCGACCATCGAGGCGATCCAGCGCATGTTGAAATTCTCCCCACGTGCGCCGTCCTTGCCTGCGTTCAGTTCGCCGACGTACTTCTGCACCGGCTCATACCAGTGGCGCGCGTTCGAAGCGTTGATCGCGTATTCGCGCGTGTCTTCCGGAATGCGCATGTCGCTCTGCGTGAGCACCCACGAACCGAGTTCGCGGTCGAGCGTAAAGCAGTTCACGCCGTGGCCGGTCGTCAGCACGAGCACGGTTTGCGGACCGTACACGGCGTAGCCTGCGGCGACCTGCTGCGTGCCTGGCTGAAGGAACGATTCTTCGGTCGCCTGCTGGCCGTCCGGGCAGCGCAGCACCGAGAAGATCGTGCCGATCGAGACGTTCACGTCGATGTTCGACGAGCCGTCGAGCGGATCGAACACGAGCAGATATTCGCCCTTCGGATAGTTGGCCGGGATCGGGAAGAACGTTTCCATTTCCTCCGAAGCCATCGCCGCGAGGTTGCCGCCCCATTCGTTGGCGTCGAGCAGGATTTCGTTCGAGAGAATGTCGAGGTTCTTCTGCACTTCGCCCTGGACGTTCTCGCTGCCAGCCGTGCCGAGGGCATCGCCGAGCGCGCCCTTGCTGACGTTGAAGCTGATCGCCTTGCACGCGCGCGCGACGACTTCGATCAAAAGACGCAAGTCGGCGGGCAGGTTGCGGTGCTGGCGCTGCTGCTCGATCAGATACTTGGTAAGGGTGGTGCGACGTTGCAAAGCCATTGCAGTACTCCGGATACGCTTGGGAATAGCGCAATTCTACCCGCTCGACTGTGGCCGGCCGCCGCACAGCCGTGCAAAATAAAGCGCCAGCGCGGCTTGCCGCGCCGGGCGGCACTTCCGGGCGAAGATCGGGCGTGGGGTGCCCCCGAAAAAAAACGGAAAGAATGCGCAAAAAAAAGCCGGCGCGAAGGCCGGCTGGTTGTCTGCCGCGCGGCGCCGTGAATGCGTCGCGCTTCTTCATCGCTTTCCTTTCCGTCGGATCAAGCCAGCGCTTTTTCGACGATCTCGCGCACGTCGCGCGATTTCGCTTCTGCGGCGACGCGTTCCAGCGCCGCGCGCATCGCGTCGCGCAGCGTGGGCGTGAAGCGGCGCCACAGTTCGAGATTCCGGGCAAGGCGTGCCGCGACCTGCGGATTGAGCGCGTCGAGCGCGATCACCTGGTCGGCCCAGAACGTATAGCCCGACCCGTCTGCCGCATGGAACTGCGCGGGGTTCGCGGCGCAGAAGCTGAAGATCAGCGAGCGTGCGCGGTTCGGGTTCCTGATGTTGAACGCGGGGTGGCCCATGAGCGCGCGCACGGTTTCGATGGTCGGGCGTTGCGCCGTGCCGCGCTGCGTGGCCTGCAGCGCGAACCACTTGTCGATGACGAGCGGCTCCTTTTCGAAGCGCACGTAGAAGTCTTCGAGCGCCGCGCGCGCCGGGTCGTCAAGCGCGCCGCCCGTGGCCGTTTGTGCGTTGAGCAGCGCGGAAAGCGCGGCCGAGCGGTCGGTCATGTTGTTCGCGGCTTCGTACTGCGCCGTGGCGAGCCGTACCGCTTCGGCGGAATCGTCGAGTTCGGAGAGATACGAGAGCGCAAGGTTCTTCAGTCCGCGATGACCGGCCGCCTCGGGCGTCGGCTCGTACGCGCCCGGCGTGACATTGCGCTCATAGGCCGCGAGCCATTGCGCCTTCAGTGCGGCCGCCAGTTGCTTGCGCACGAACTGGCGTGCGGCGTGCACGGCGGCAGGATCGGATTGCGCCATCTGCTCGGCGAGATAGGTTTCCGACGGCAGCATGAGCGCGAGTTCGCGGAACGACGGCGAGAGCAATTCGTCGGTCAGCACGCGGCGGAAGGCGTCGACGAGCGCGTCGTTGATTTCCAGCGGTTGGCTCGCGGCGGCGCGCCCGGCGAGCGCGAGCAGCTCGCGCGTGGCGAGGCGCTGGCCCGCTTCCCAGCGGTTGAACGCGTCGCTGTCGTGCGCGAGCAGGAACGCAAGCTCGTCGTTGCCATAGTCGTAATCGACGACGACGGGCGCCGAGAAGTTGCGCAGCAGCGAGGGCAGGGGCTTCGCCAGCACGTCGGCGAACGTGAAGGTTTGCTGCGTTTCGGTCAGCTCCAGCACGCGCGTCGTGCCTTGCGCGGCGGTCTCGCCTTCGAGGCGCAGCGGCAGGTCCGCGCCGTCCGGGCCGATCAGGCCGATCGCGAACGGAATGTGCAGCGGGCCCTTCTGCGTCTCGCGCGCGGCGGGCGAGCCGTTGGTGTAGCCCTGCGTGAGCGTCACGCTGTAGCAGCGCGTGCCTTCGTCATAGCTCGTCGTGACCGCCACGCGCGGCGTCCCCGCCTGGCTGTACCAGCGCTCGAACTGCGCGAGGTCGCGGCCGTTGGCGTCGGCCATCGCGCGGCGGAAGTCGTCGCAGGTCACGGCATGGCCGTCGTGGCGCTGGAAGTACAGGTCCATGCCCTTGCGGAAGCCGTCGCGGCCGAGCAGCGTCTGGTACATCCGCACGACTTCCGCGCCTTTCTCATAGACGGTCATCGTGTAGAAGTTGTTGATCTCGACGTAGCTCTCGGGGCGCACCGGATGTGCCATCGGGCCGGCGTCCTCGGCGAACTGCATCTGGCGCAGCACGCGCACGTCCTCGATGCGCCTCGTCGCGCGCGCGGCCTCGTTTTCGTCGCCCCCCGACATGGCCGCCGAGAACTCCTGGTCGCGGAACACCGTGAGCCCTTCCTTCAGGCTCAACTGGAACCAGTCGCGGCAGGTCACGCGGTTGCCGGTCCAGTTGTGGAAGTATTCGTGGCCGACCACGGCCTCGATGTTGGCGAAGTCGACGTCGGTGGCCGTTTCGGGGTTCGCCAGCACGTATTTCGTGTTGAAGATGTTGAGCCCCTTGTTCTCCATCGCGCCCATGTTGAAGTCGCTCACGGCGACGATCATGAAGCGGTCGAGATCGAGTTCGAGGCCGAAGCGCTGCTCGTCCCAGCGGATCGCGTGGATGAGCGAGTCCATCGCGTGGCGCGTCTTGTCGAGGTCGTGCGGCTCGACCCACACCTGCAGCAGCTTCTCCTTGCCCGAGCCGCTCGTGATGTGCTCTTCGAGCGCCACGAGCTTGCCCGCCACCAGCGCGAACAGATAGCTCGGCTTGCGGAACGGGTCTTCCCACTTCGCATAGTGGCGGCCGTCGGACAGGTCGCCCTCGGCGATCAGGTTGCCGTTCGAAAGCAGTACCGGATATGCGGTCTTGTCGGCGCGCAGCGTGACGGTGTAGGTGGCCATCACGTCGGGGCGGTCGAGGAACCACGTGATGCGGCGAAAGCCCTCGGCCTCGCACTGCGTGAAGAAGTTGCCGCCCGAGACGTACAGGCCCGACAGCGTGGTGTTGGCGGCCGGATCGCACGCGCCGGTAAGCGTGAGCGTGAAGGCGTCGGGCACGTTTTCGACCGTGAGGCCGTGCTCGTGCGCGCGCACGGTCGCATAGGGCTCGCCGTCGATGGCCGCGCCGATGAATTCGAGCTGCTCGCCCATCAGCTCGAGATGCGCTGCGGGTTTCGCGTCGGGGTTGCGCCGCACGCGCAACGTGCTCTTGACGACGGTGCGCTCGGGCACGAGGTCGAATTCGAGGTCGACGGTATCGATCAGGAAGGCGGGCGGCGCGTAATCTTCGCGGCGGATCACGGTGGGCGTGGCGGTATCGGACATGGTCTGGATAGTGACGTCTCGGATCGGTAGGGATCGGTGTGGCCGGCTGCGCCTGCGGGAGCGCCCCGCGGGCGGCGGCCCTCAACGGAGCACGGCGTTTCGCCCCATTGTACAAAGGCTCGTGCCGCTTGTCCGGGGATGCGGGAAGCCGCCCGGAGCCGGGCAGGCGGCCCCCGAACTTTCACGCCGCGGCGCGAGTCAGTATGATCGGGCCCTGTGGTGCGCCGCGGCTGGATAAGAAGCGGACCGCGAAACCACGCGACCGGCGTCGAATGCGCCCGGAACGCGCATGGAACACATATGGAATAAGCGCGGCGGAAAGATCGTATCGGAGAGAGCGGTCCCCACGACTGACTTTTCCCGCTGAAGCAACCTTGCTACGAGAAGACCATGATGCACGATCGATGGACCCGCCGCGCCCTCCTGTTGCTGGCGGCGCTCGCACTGACGCTCTCCGGCTGCACGACTTACGTGACGAGCCAGGTGACCGCTTTCTCCGCGTGGAACGGCGGCAGCGACGCCACGCGCACCTTTGCCTTCAAACGCAGCCCCGAGCAGAGCCAGAGCATCGAGCAGAGCACCTACGAGCAGCTCGTCGCCAACGGTCTCGCCATGCATGCGTTCCGTCTCGTGGAGGAGCCGCAGGCGCACTATCTCGTGGGCCTCGCCTACGGCAGCCGCATGGACACGGTGACGGTCGCTCAGCCCGTGTTCTACAACCCCTGGCCGGGGCCGTACTGGGGGCCATGGAACCCGTGGGGGCCATGGGGACCGTATCAACCCGCCTATGTGAACCAGACGTATCCCGTGTATTCGCATGCGCTCGGCATTCGCATCACCGACAAGGCGGGCGGCAAGGAGCTCTATAACGTGACGGCGCGCACCTCGGGCGACGAGCCGTCGCTGGTGCGCGTCATGCCCTATCTCGTGCAGAGCGCGCTCGCGAACTTCCCGCTGGCCAACGGCACGGTGACGGAGATCCGGATTCCGGTCGGCAAGAGCGGCGGCGTGCCGAACGAGACGGGCGCGGCGGCCGCGGGGCCGGGCGGTGCGCCGGCGACGCAGGGCGCCGCGGGGAGCGCCCCGGCGAAGTAGGCGGGTATCGCCGCGCTTCGAAATTGAAAAGACGCGCCGGACACCATGTCCGGCGCGTCTTTTCATGCGGGCCCGCGGAAGTCAGCGAGGCGCGCCGTCGCGGCTGTGCACGCGCTGGCCCGCTGCGCAGGTTTCGAATACGGCGCGGTCGTCGCCGAGCAGGGCGAACGCGAACAGCAGTTCCTCGAGCGATTCGGCGCGCGCCGTGCGTCGCGCGAGCAGCGGCGTGGCTCGCGGATCGAGCACGACGAAGTCCGCTTCGCTCCCCGGCGCGAGCGTGCCGATCTTGTCGGCGAGATCGAGCGCCTGTGCCGCGCCTGCCGTCGCGAGCCAGAACATGCGCGTGGCCGTGAGGTGATGGCCGCCCATGCGCGCGACCTTGTGCGCTTCGTTCATCGTTTGCAGCATGGAGAACGAGGTGCCGCCGCCCACGTCGGTGGCGAGCGTCACGGGCATGGAGGTCGCGCTTGCCTTGTCGAAGTCGAACAGGCCGCTGCCGAGGAACAGGTTCGAGGTCGGGCAGTGCGCGGCGACGGCGCCCGTGTGCGCCATGCGGCGCCGGTCTTCGTCGTCGAGCCAGATGCAGTGGCCGTACACGGCGCGGCGGCGCAACAGCCCGTAGTCGTCGTAGACGTCGAGATAGCTGCGGTGGCCCGGAAACAGTTCCTTGACCCATTTCACTTCGTCCGGGTTCTCGGCCACGTGGCTCTGGATGAACACGTCCGCGTGCGCTTTCGCGAGCGCGCCGCACGCTTCGAGCTGCGCTTCGGTCGAGGTGGGCGCAAAGCGCGGCGTGAGCGCGTACATCTGGCGTCCGCGGCCATGCCAGCGGCCGATCAGCTCGGCGCTGTCGTCGTAGCCCGTTTGCGGCGTGTCGCGCAGGAACTCGGGGCAGTGGCGGTCCATCAGCACCTTGCCCGCCACCATGCGCAGATTCTTCGCTTCGCTCGCCGCGAAAAGCGCGTCGGCCGACTGCTTGTGCACGGTGCAGTAGACGAGCGCCGTGGTCGTGCCGCAGGCGAGCAGTTCGCCGACGAAAAAGCGCGCCGTGTCCTGCGCCACGGCTTCGTCTGCGAAGCCGCGCTCCGTGGGGAACGTGTAGGTGTTCAACCACGGCAGCAGGCCCGGCGCCGGCGAGGCGATCATGTCCGTCTGCGGATAGTGGATGTGCGTGTCGATGAAGCCCGGCACGATCAGCTTGTCGCGCAGGTCGCGGACCGTCGCGGCGTCGTTCACGCGCGATCGAAGCGCGGACCACGCGCCCGAGGCGACCACGTGGCCGTCTTCGACGATCACGCCGCCGTCTTCGTCGAAGACAGCGGCGTCGGACGATTGCGCAGGGTCGCCGGTGAACGTCAACAGTTTCGCGCGGTAAGCCGATTGAGTCATGGGAACATCGTCTCCGAAAAAGTCAGGTACTTGTCCAATGCCTGGTCCGCATGGCGCGTGCCGCTCCTGAAAAGGCGGCGCTTACGCCGGCTTCATGTCCGCCGCGCACGACGAAGCCCACGGTCCGGCGCTCGCGCGCCGGGCCGGATCGGGTTGCAGCCCGGGCCGGGGCTTGACGTGCGGATCAGTTCGCCCAGTTCGCGTCGAGCTTGCCGATCAGCGCCGCACGCTCGGCGGGCGTCACGAACGACGCCTCGAAGCCGTTGCGCAGGATCGTGTAGACCTCGTCGTCGTCGAGCTTGAGCGCTTCGATGATCGCGCGGTAGTTCTCGTTGACGTAGCCGCCGAAGTAGGCGGGATCGTCGGAGTTGACGGTCACCGCCACGCCCTCGTCGAGCAGATCCTTGAGCGTGTGCTTCGTCATGTCGTCGAACACGCAGAGCTTGAGGTTCGAGAGCGGGCATACGGTGAGCGCCACGCGCGTATCGGCGAGGCGCGCCACGAGCGCCGCGTCTTCGATGCTGCGCACGCCGTGATCGACGCGATCGACCTTGAGCAGATCGAGCGCTTCGTAGATGTACGAGGGCGGCCCTTCCTCGCCCGCGTGCGCGACGAGCTTCAGACCCATCGCGCGCGCCTTCTCGAACACGCGCTCGAACTTCGAAGGCGGGTGGCCGCGCTCGGACGAATCGAGCCCCACGCCGATCAGGCGCGCATAGCGCGAGAACAGCGGGCGCGCGGCTTCGAACGTGGCGAGCGCGTCGGCTTCGCTCAGATGACGCAGGAAGCAGAGGATCAGCTTGCTGGACAGGCCGCGCTGTTCGGCGTCGCCGAGCGCGCGGTCGATGCCCGCGACCACCGTTTCGATCGCCACGCCGCGTTCGGTATGCGTTTGCGGGTCGAAGAAGATTTCGGCGTGCACGACGTTGTCGGCGAGCGCGCGCTCGCAATAGGCCATCGTCATGTCGTAGAAGTCCTGCTCGGTGAGCAGCACGCTCGCGCCCGCGTAGTAGATGTCGAGGAACGACTGCAGGTCGGTGAACGCGTAAGCGGCGCGCAGCGCTTCGATCGAGTCGTAAGCGAGTTTCACGTCGTTGCGCTGCGCGAGCGCGAAGATCAGCTCGGGTTCGAGCGAGCCTTCGATGTGGATGTGCAACTCGGCTTTGGGCGCGCTGGCGGCCTTTTCGACGAGCGGTGCAACGTGGGCAGCGGTGGTCGTGATCGTCATGGTCGGTTCGGTTCGCTTATAGGTTCGGGGTTTGACATCACGCGGAATGGGGGGCGGGCGCCTGGGCGGCGCTCGCCGGCTTCGCGGCTTCGATCGCCTGCAGCAGTTGCGCGGCGGCCGAGATCGCGATGACTTCGGGCGACTTGTCGACGATGCCCTCCACGCCGAGCGGGCAATGCATGCGCGCGATCTGCATGGGGTCGATGCCGCGCGCGGCGAGCCGGTGCTCGAACTGCTTGCGCTTCGTATGCGAGCCGATCATGCCGAAGAACGCGAAGTCGCCGCGGCGCAGGATGCGTTCGGCGAGATCGAGGTCGCGCGAATGATCGTGCGTCATCACGATGAAGCTCGTGCCGGGCGGGGCGGTGTCGACGGCTTCGTCGGGCGCGTCGTTGACGTCGATCGCGACGTTGGGCGCATTGAGCCGCGCGAACGCCTCGGGCGCCGGAAACGCGGCGTCGCGCTCGTCGACCCACAGCACGCGGCAGGGCAGCGTACCGAGCACGCGCACGAGCGCCGCGCCCACGTGGCCCGCGCCGAACAGCACGACGGGGAAGTCGTTCGGCGCGATGGTTTCGGTGAGAAGCATCGTGCCGCCGGTTTCCCAGAGCAGGCAGTCGGGCGCTTCGACGCCCGGTTCCGGCTCGCTCAGCAAGACGGGATCGGCGTCGCTTTCGAGGCTCCCGTTCCGCGAGGAGCGAAATGATACGCTACGCACGGTCGATGCGCCCGCCGCGAGCCGGCGCGCGAGCGTGGCGAGCCAGCCGAGGTCGGCCACGTCGAGCCGTTCGAACGCGAGCACCACGGCGCCGCCGCAGCACTGGCCGAGGCTCGGCCCGAGCGCGAGGCGTTCGAGACGCCGGGCGTGCGGCGTGCGCATGCCGTCGCGCAGCACCTGGCGCGCGATCTCGATGGCTTTCCATTCGAGGTGGCCGCCGCCTATCGTGTGGCGCGCGGCTTCGCGCGTGACGATCATCTTCGTGCCGGCCTCGCGCGGCGCGGACCCTTCGGCGCGCGCCACGGTGACCAGCACGGCGGCGTCGCCGTGCGCGAGCAGTTGCTGCAGATCGGAAAGCCAGGCTTGCATCTGGCGGTTCTCCCTACGGGGCGGCGCGTTCGGGCATGCGCCGCCGGTTAGTCTTCGTGGCGCCGTTCCCGGCCGCTCACGCACTGCGCTTGCGGGTTTGAGTGCGCGAGACGCTCGCGGTTTCGCGCTTGCAGCGCATCGAGGGCGTCCAGAATCGCTTCTGGCGTCGCGGGCGCGCGCAGCGGCGCCGCTTCGCGCGCGTCGGGCACCGCCGCGCCCACGGCGTCGCGGATCGCGAGAAACACCGAGAACGACAGCAAGAGCGGCGGTTCGCCCACGGCCTTCGAGCGAAATACCGTCGGCTGCGCGTTGCCGTTGCGGTAGAACCGCGTGTGAAACGCTTCCGGCATGTCGCTGACGGCCGGAATCTTGTAGGTGGAGGGCGCGTGCGTCATGAGCCGCCCGTCGCGGTTCCACCACAGCTCCTCCATCGTGAGCCAGCCCATTCCCTGGATGAAGCCGCCTTCCACCTGGCCCAGATCGATGGCCGGATTGATCGACTCGCCCGCGTCGTGCAGCAGATCGGCGCGCACAAGCTTCCATTCGCCCGTGAGCGTGTCGACGACCACCTCGGACACCGCCGCGCCATACGCGAAGTAATAGAACGGATGCCCGGTGAGCGTGCGCGCGTCCCAATGCACTTTGGGCGTGGCGTAAAAGCCGTCCGACCAGAGCTGGACGCGCTTCATATACGCGAGTTCGACGAATGCGCCGAACGCGATCGCGTTGCCGTTCGTCCGCACGAACCCGTCTTCGAACGTCACGTCTCGCGGCTCGCCGCCATATTGTGCGGCAGCGAGCGCCGCGAGACGCGCGCGGATCGTGAGCGCGGCATCCTCGGCGGCCTTGCCGTTCAGGTCGCTGCCGGTCGAGGCCGCCGTCGCCGAGGTGTTGGCCACCTTCGACGTATCGGCGGCGCTCACGCGCACACGCGCGAGCGGCAGGCCGAGCGTGCCCGCCACGACCTGCGCGACCTTGGTGTTCAGGCCTTGGCCCATCTCGGTGCCGCCGTGGTTCACGAGCACTGAGCCGTCACGGTACACGTGCACGAGCGCGCCCGCCTGGTTCAGATGCGGCACGTTGAACGAGATGCCGAACTTGACCGGCGTGAGCGCGATGCCGCGCTTGAGCACCGGGCTCGCGCGGTTGTGCGCGGCGATCGCGGCGCGCCGCTCGCGATAGCGGCTCGAGGCGAGCAGTTCGTCGGTGAGCGGCGCGAGCACGTTGTCCTCCACGCGCTGGCCGTACGGCGTGACATCGCGCTCGCCGACGCCGTAGTAGTTCGCGCGCCGCACGTCGAGCGGGTCGCGCCCGAGCGCCTTCGCGATCTCGTCGAGCATCACCTCCATCACGAGCGCGCCTTGGGGGCCGCCGAAGCCGCGAAACGCGGTGTTCGACTGCGTGTTCGTCTTGCAGCAGAGCGCGACGATTTCGACGTCCGAAAGATAGTAGGCGTTGTCGAAGTGGCAGACGGCGCGCGTGGCGACCGCGCCCGAAAGATCGGCGGAACAGCCCGCGCGCAGCGCGATTTCGACGCGTGCGCCAAGGAGCCGCCCTTCGTCGTCGTAGCCGGCCTCGTAGGTGTAGCGCGCATCGTGGCGCTTGCCGGTGATCATGAAGTCGTCGTCGCGATCGGCGCGCAGCTTCACCGGGCGTTGCAGCTTGTGGGCCGCGAGCGCGGCGACGCACGCGAACAGTGCCGACTGCGATTCCTTGCCGCCGAAGCCCCCGCCCATGCGCCGGCATTCGCAGGTGACGCGGTGCGCGGGCCAGCCGAGCAGATGGGCGATCACCTGCTGCATTTCGCTCGGGTGCTGCGTCGAACTGTGGACGAGCATGCCCGTCTGCTCCTGCGGCAGCGCGTAGGCGACCTGGCCTTCGAGATAGAACTGCTCCTGGCCGCCCACGGCGAACGTGCCGGTGAGGCGGTGCGGCGCCGCGGCGAGCGCCGCGTCGGGCGCGCCGCGCACGAGACGCAGCGGCGGCAGCACGTAATGCTGGCGCTGGCGGGCCTCGTCGATGGTGAGAACGGCCTCGAGCGGCTCGTAGCGCACCACGTCTTCGCTGGCGGCCAGCGCGGCGGCGCGGCGCGCGAACTCGTGGCTTGTCGCGATGACCGCGAACACGGGCTGCCCGAGGTATTGCACCTTTTCGCCGGCGAGCACCGGATCGTCGTGCACGACTGGGCCGCAGTTGTTCTCGCCGGGGATGTCGGCGGCGCTCAGCACGGCCAGCACGCCCGGCGACGCGCGCACGCGTTCGAGATCGAGCGCGGCGATGCGCGCGTGCGCATGGCGCGAGAGACCGAGCGCCGCATGCGCGGTGCCGTGCAGCTCGGGGATGTCATCGGTGTAGCGCGCCTCGCCGCTCACGTGCGCCTCGGCCGATTCGTGCGGCAGCGGCGCGCCGAGCGCGCGTTCATGGGCGCGTTCGCGGGCAGGCGCCGCTTGCATGGCGAGCGGATCGGCTTGGTCGTTCATGGCGCGGCCCCGGCGGCTGCCGCTTCGGCTACGCCGTCATCGCCGTCGGCGGCGAAGGCGGCGAAGACGTCCACGTCGCAGAGCGCGAGCGGCGCGTGGTCGCGCGTTTCGAGCCAGCAGCGCCACAGCAGATTGCGCGCCACCTTCAGGCGATAGGCGCTGCTTGCGCGCATGTCGGTGAGCGGCTGAAAGTCGGCGGCGAGCGCATCCATCGCGAGTCGCGTGGCGGCTTCGTCCCACTGGGCGCCGGTTAGCGCGGCTTCTGCGTGAGCGGCACGCTGCGGGACGGCCGCCATGCCGCCATAGGCGATGCGCGCACGCCCGATCGTGCCGTCTTCGCAAACGTGAAGCGCGAACGCCGCGCACACGGCCGAAATGTCCTGGTCGTACCGTTTCGCGACTTTGCAGGCGCGAAAGCGCAGTGCCGGTGCTGGGCGCGGGACGCGGATCGCCTCGACGAATTCTCCCGCTTCGAGCACGTTCTTCTGGTAGCCGCTGTAAAACGCCGCGAGCGGCAGCGTGCGCACATGCGACGCGCGGCGCAGCACGAGCGAGGCGTCGAGCGCGAGCAGCGCGGGCATCGAATCGCCGATCGGCGAGCCGTTCGCGACGTTGCCGCCAAGCGTGCCGGCATTGCGGATGGGCAGCGAGGCGAAGCGCGCCCACAGTTCCGCGAGTTCGGGGTAGTCGACGGCGAGCGCCGCGTATGCCTCTTCGAGCGGTACGGCCGCGCCGATCGTGAGCGTCTGGGCGTCGCGCGAAACGGTCGTCAGTTCGGCGACGTTGCCTGTATAAACGAGGTCGCCCGGATCGCGGAATTGCTTCGTGACCCACAGGCCGATATCGGTGCCGCCCGCGAGCACGCGCGCTTGCGGGTGCTCGGCGCGCAGCGCCGCGAACGCTTCGAGCGTACGCGGCGCGTAGAACGTGCTTTCGCCATGCGCTGCGCCGCGCGCGTCGGGTCCGCGATACGCGAAGGTGTCGGCACGCCGCAGCGAACGCAGTTGCGCCTCGACACGCTCGCGATCGAGCGCGACGCGCGGATGGCGGGTTTCGTCGAACATGCGCCGCGCGGCTTCGATGATCGGCCGGTAGCCGGTGCAGCGGCACAGATTGCCGGACAGCGCCTGGCCGATCTCGTCGCGACCAGGCAGGCCCGCGCCGGCGGGCTGGTTCTCGTAGAGCGTCCACAACGACATCACGAAGCCCGGCGTGCAGAAGCCGCATTGCGAGCCGTGGCAATCGACCATCGCCTGCTGGACGGGGTGCAGCGCGCCATCGGGCTGGCGCAGGTCTTCGACGGTATAGAGCGCGCGGCCGTCGAGCGTGGGCAGGAACTGGATGCAGGCGTTGACGGCTTTGAGCGCGAGCTTGCCGTCGCGATCGAGCTCTCCCACGACGACCGTGCATGCGCCGCAGTCGCCCTCCGCGCAGCCTTCCTTGGTGCCGCAGGCGCGCAAATCCTCGCGCAGATGCTGGAGCACCGTACGCGTGGGAGGCAGGTCGCGCACTTCGTGCACGGAGCCTCGGTGGAGGAAGCGGATGGTTTGCGTTGTCATGGTGAACCCGGGGACATTGCGGATCAGGCGCGCGTTACGCAGGGGGCGCGCCGAAGCCGGCCTCGCGCACGTAGATCGCCATCCAGTTCCGAAGATAGCACCGCTCGTGTCGGGAAAGTATTTCCCCCGCGAGATGGGGGTTATGTGTGCCCGGTCATGACGCGGCAACCGCCGGCCCGGCGATACCGCGCCGTTCGATGCGGCGATCGTGCCCGGCGGGGGCCGGGCGTGCGGGGCGCTCGCGCGATTGCCCGATGCGGTGCAAAGGCATGGCGCAGCCGAGCAAGCAGACGTGCGCCGCGCGGGGAAATCGGCGGCGATGATGCGATCGCGACGGCCGGCGGGCGCGGCGCGCCCGTGCCGTCATCGCGGGCTGCTCAGCGGCGAATGCCGGGCCACGACACCTGGCGGCGCCGGTTGCGCCACAGGCTCCAGACCACCGCGACGAACGCGATGACGAACGCCAGCAGTGCCCACACCGGCATGGTCAGGCCAAGCATCGGCGGATAGGTCGTTTCGCAAAGGCCCTGAACCTTGAACACGCCCGGCAGCCAGTGCGCGAACGGCAATCCGTCGACGATGGGCTGCAGCGTGTCGAACCCGCAGCTGAAGTTCGGAAACGCCTGCACCCAGACGAGCCGTGCGGCCGACAGCGCCCCGCCGAACGCCGAGAGCGCCACGAGCGCTTCGAGCACGCGCACGCCGCGCCAGCTCGTCATGCGCGCGCCGAGGAAGGCGAAGATCGCGATCAGAATGAGGAAATAGCGCCCCAGGATACACAGCGGGCAGGGGTCCTGGTGCTCGACGTACTGGAAGTACAGCGCGCCGCCCAGCAGCGCGAGGCAGATCAGGCCAAGGAGGACCAGCAGGCTGCGCTCGCGGCGCAACAGCGCGTTATCGTCGTTCATGTGGCTCGTTCGTTCGGGTTGTCTTGCGCAGCGAGGGGCTGCGACGGCGTGACGGGATTCTAGCGCGAAGGCTGCGCGCGCCGCGGAGGCGTCCTTGTTCGCGCGCAGGAATCGGGTGCGCGGCTCGCGCGCCCGTTAGCGCAGCGGTGCGAGCACCGCCTCGACGCCGCGCCCGATGGCGAGCAGCGCGTCGTCGGCCCAGGGCGCGGCGGCGAGCATCAGCCCGACGGGTGCCGCGCCGTGGCGGTGGCACGGCAGCGAGAGCGCGCAGGCGTCGAGGAAATTGAACGCGCCCGGATTGCGCAGCACGAGCGCATTGGTGCGCGCGAAGACTTCGTCGTTGGCGGCGAGCGGCGCGACCGGCGGCGGCGCGATCGGCACGGTCGGGGCGATGACGGCGTCGAAGCGCGACCAGAGCGTGGCCTGCGCCTCCTCCATCATGGCGGCGCGCGCGGCGACCAGGTCCAGGTAGTCGGCGGCGGTGGCGGGCTCGCCTTTCAGAATGCGCGCGAGCACGCGCGGATCGTACTGATCGCGATGCTTCGCAATCAGCTCGCGATGCCACGCGTACGCCTCCATCGGCGAGAAGCCGATGCGGTTGATCCCGGCAAGGCGCTCGAAGGCGGAGAAGCGCACTTCGCTCACGATCGCGCCGGCGGCGTCGAGATGCTTGAGCGCCGTGTCCATGGTTTCGGCGACTTCGGGGTCCATGCCATCCGTCACGTAGTGGGTGAGGACGCCCAGACGCACGCCCTCGAGGTGGCGCGCAGCCGGCACGCGCGGCTCGAGCCCGGCGAGCACGCGGTCGACGAGCGCGCAGCAGGCCACCGTGTTGCCGATCGGGCCGAACGAGTCGAGCGTGGGCGAGAGCGGCACGCCGCCCGTTTTCGGGATGCGCGCGGCGGTGGGCTTGAAGCCCGTGAGGCCGCAGAACGCCGCCGGAATGCGAAGGGAGCCGCCGGTGTCGGTGCCGAGCGCGACAGCGGCCATGCCGTCCGCGACCGAGGCCGCCGCGCCCGACGACGAGCCTCCCGCCACGCGCGCGTCGCCGTGAGCGTCGCGGCGGTACGGCGAGAGCGGTGTGCCGTAGTGCGGGTTCAAGCCGAGCCCCGAAAACGCGAATTCGCTCATGTTGGTGCGGCCGACGAGCACCGCGCCCGCGAGACGCAGCCGCGCGACGGCGGCGGCGTCCGCCGTCGCGGGCGCCGCGTGGGCGAGCGCCGTGGAACCGGCGCGCGTGACTTCGCCCGCCACGTCGAACAGGTCCTTTACCGAAACGGGGATGCCCGCGAGCGGCGAGAGCACGGTGCCCGCCGCGCGCAGACGGTCGTGCGCGTCGGCGGCGGCGCGCACGCGGTCGGGGGCGACGTGCGTGAAGACGGTCGCGCCCTGGCCGGCCGGGTCGGCGATGCGTTCGAGCGCGGCCTCGGCAAGCGCGCGGCTCGTCGTGCGCCCTGCGGCCAGATCGGCGGCGAGCCGGGCCAAGGGCGGGAAGGGGCCAAAAGCGGGCGTGACGGTGTTGGATGCAGTGGTCATGGCGGCAGAAGAATCCATAAAGCGCGCTCAAGGCGCGCGCGGCGGCCTCGCTGCGCGCAGGTCGGCAAGGCGGGCAGGCTGGCGGTCAGCGAAGGCGCCGGCGCCAGCAAGGGTCGCATCATTGTAGGGCGGCTTTTTTTCCTGGGGGCAATTTGGCGCGGGTCGCGCATCGGGTAACATGCAGGGAATCGATAGCTATTTGTAAGGAAAGGCCTTCATGCACGAGGGAATCGGCTTCATTCAGGATCTGGCAGTCGTGATGGCGCTCGCGGGCGTCGTCACCGTGCTGTTTCATCGCCTGAAGCAGCCGGTCGTGCTCGGCTATATCGCGGCGGGCGTGATCATCGGGCCGTACACGCCGCCGTTCCAGCTTATCCACGACGAGCAGACCATCCAGACCATGGGCGAACTCGGCGTGGTATTCCTGATGTTTTCGCTCGGCCTCGAGTTCAGCTTGCGCAAGCTCTTCCAGGTGGGCGCGACCGCCATCGTCGCGGCGCTCTCGGAAATCGTGCTGATGCTGTGGCTCGGCTACGAAATCGGCCGCGCGTTCGGCTGGGCCACGATGGATTCGCTGTTTCTCGGCGCGATCCTCGCCATTTCCTCGACCACGATCATCGTCAAGGCGCTCTCCGATCTCGGCGTGAAACGCGAGCCGTTCGCGCAGCTCGTGTTCGGCATCCTGATCGTCGAGGACATTCTCGGCATCGCGATGCTCGTGCTGCTCGGCGGCATGGCGCAGACGGGCGAGCTTTCGCCGGGCCTCGCGCTCGTCACGCTCGGCAAGCTGCTGCTCTTCATGCTGGTTTCCCTGCTCGCGGGCATTCTGGTCGTGCCGCGCGTGCTGGGCTACGTCGCGCGCGTGGGCAGCGACGAGATGCTGCTCGTTTCCGTGCTGGGCTTTTGTTTCGGCTTCTGCCTGCTCGTCGTGAAGCTCGACTATTCGATCGCGCTCGGCGCGTTCCTGATCGGCGCGATCATGGCCGAGTCGCGCCATCTGCGTCGCATCGAGCACTTGGTGGCGCCGCTGCGCGACGCGTTCTCGGCCATCTTCTTCGTGACGATCGGCCTCATGCTCAACCCGCTCGTGCTGGTCGATTACGCGTGGCCGATCGCCGTGATCTCGATCGCCGTGGTGCTCGGCAAGCTCGTGTCGTGCGGTCTCGGCACCTTTCTCGCGGGCCGTGACGGACGCACCGCCATGCGCGTGGGCATGACCGTCTCGCAGATCGGCGAGTTCTCGTTCATCATCGCCTCGCTCGGCCTCACGCTGAAGGTGACGAGCAGCTTTCTCTATCCGATCGCGGTGACCGTTTCTGCAATCACGACGCTCACCACCCCGTATCTCATCCGCATCGCCGATCCGCTCTCGCGGCGCCTCGCGCGCGCCATGCCGCCCGCCGTCTCGAACGTGTTCGGCATGTACAGCCGATGGCTGAGCTGCCTCGTGCCGCGCTCCGAAGGACCGACGCTCTTTGCGCTCACGAAGCGCATCGTCGTGCAGATCGCCGTGAATCTCGCGCTTGTCTCGGCGATCTTCATCGGCGTTTCGTATGGCGCGCGCTACGCGGCGCCGCTGCTCGCGCACTGGATCGGCGACGAGCGCATCCAGCGCGTCGTGCTGTGGAGCGCCGCGCTTGTGCTCGCCATGCCGTTTCTCGTGGCGGTGTGGCGCAAGACGCAGTCGCTCGCGCTCCTGCTCGCCGAGGTGAGCGTGCAGCCCGAGAAGGCGGGGCGCTTCACGCGCGCGATCCGTCATGTGATTGCGGAGCTGGTGCCCGTGGTCTCGATGTTCGGCGTGTTCCTGCTCGTGGCCGCGCTGTCGGGGACGATCCTGCCGCCCACGGGTTTCCTCGTCGGCGTGCTCGTGTGCGCGGCGGCGCTCACCATGCTGCTGTGGCGCTGGTGCGTGAAGATCCACGCGTCGATGCAGATTGCGTTGCGAGAGACCTTCGACGAACGGCCCGATGCTTGAGCCGATGGGCGCAGCCATGTTCGTGCGCCGGAGCGGCCGGGAGTGTGACCGGATGTGAGCAATTGTGTGCGGGGGTGGCGGCGGCGTGCGGTGCGACGGATAATCGAAGCCTGTTCATTCGTTCGCGCGCCGCGCGCTTGACCCCACGTCATGAGCGAAAACAAATCAGACCATCCCGAGGTCCCTGACGGCGCAAGCCGTCCCGCCGATGCGGATCCTGCCGGCACAGCCGCCTCCTCGACTCCTTCCGCTGCCGGTCCTGTCGGCACCCCTCCTGGTTCTTCTCCCGCATCGACTTTTGCTTCGCCCTCCGAAAAAGCCGCGCAACGCGCTTCGACGGATGCGCCCGAGAGTGCCTCTACGGTCACCCCTGCGGTCACCCCTGCGGTCACGCCGGGAGCCGGGGAGCCCGCAGCGCCGACACCGGACGAACGGCCGGAGCACGCGCCGGCCGCCGCGGAGGCGCCGCGCATCCCGATCGGCGAGACTGGCGAGGCCGGCAAGTCCGCGCCCGCGCCGACCGCGCAGACCGGGCCCGCGGATGCCGGCGAGGCGCCGGCGTCCGCCGTGCCGCCGCCGCGTCGAGGCGCGGCGCCCGCCGGGTTCGGCCAGGCGCCCGACTTCTCGGCGCACAATCCGCCGCCGCCGGGTGCGATTCCGCCCGAACCGCCGCGCTACCTGCGCCCGAGCGATTCCGCGTGGGCGGTGTTCGGCCGCATCATCGCGGCGCGCGCGCGCCAGCTCTTCGACCGTGCCGGTCAACGCATCACGCAACGTACGCTGCGCATCGGCGTTTCCGCGCGGATCTTCCACCCCGAGCCGGGCGCGCAGGGGCTGCGCGGCAAGACCCTGCAATACCTCGAGGAGTCGATCGCCCATTGGGTGATGTCGCGCGACGTCATCGTGTTCATGATCCCGACGGTCGGCCACCAGGGCATGCTGCATCCGAGCAATATCCGCCTGCGCGATTACGCGAAGCATCTCGACGGCCTGCTGCTGCAGGGCGGCGCCGACGTCTCGCCGCAGACCTATGCGGAAATTTCGCCGCGCCCCGAATGGCCGGGCGACCGCGTGCGCGACATGTACGAACTCGAACTGCTCCACGAGTTCGTCGAGTCGGGCAAGCCGGTGCTGGGCGTATGCCGCGGTTGCCAGCTCATCAATGTGGCATTCGGCGGCACGCTTTATCAGGACATCGCCACGGACGTACCCACGGCCGGCGTTCATGTGAGCGAGCATTACGACCAGCATCGCCATTCGATTACGTTCCCGGAAGGATCGACGTTCTCGAGCATGTTCCCGGGGCGGCGCGAAGCCATCGTCAACTCGATACACCACCAGGCGGTGAAAAGCCTCGGCCGCGACCTGACCGTCGAAGCCGTGTCGGGGAGCGATGGGCTTATCGAGGCGGTGCGCTACCGGCGCGCGCCGTTTGTCGTGGGGGTGCAGTGGCATCCCGAGTTCCATCGCGCGGGCGGCCCTGAACTGCTCGACTGCACGCCGTTGCTCGATACCTTCCTGCGCTCGGCGCGCGAAACGCGCTTTTGAGCGCAACCCCCGGTTGTTCCGGCCGCGCGCAGCCCACGCGCGGCCTTTCTATTCCCGTTGCTTCGGCCGGAGTCCTGCATACTCGGCCGCTCTTCCGCTTTGGACCGGAGTGGAGTGCGTTCTGCACAAGATTCGATCTCGTCTTCCGATTCGTCGCTTTCCAAAACTAAAGCGCGTATTTTGGGATTTTCACGCGGCGCTGATGGTGGATTACCGGGAATCTCGCATGGAACGGGCAGCTATGAAGCATGCAATCGCGTTGTGTCGTCTGCTGCTTTGCGCCGAGGCCTTCATGCCATTACCGCAGGGCGCGATGGCGTGGGCCGACGTGCCCGCCGACGCTGCGAGCACGGCCGCCATGTCCGGCGCGGCCGGAGTCCGCGCGCCGCTGGCGGTTAGCCGTCGCCCGGCGGCTCGGCGCCGCAGCCGGCCGGTTCTCTGCCGCCCGTGAGCGAACCCGGGGAGCAGGCCGGCGGCGGTGCTACTCAAGGCGACGTTGCCATGCTGATGCAACTGATTCACGACTCGCTGCTCGTCGAACTGCGTATGACCTATAACGCGAGTTACGGCGCGAGCCCTTTCTTCTACCCGCAGAGATGATGTATTCCGTCGTGCTGTTTCAGGAC
Organism: Paraburkholderia lycopersici; assembly: GCF_900096975.1. Taxonomy (GTDB): domain Bacteria; phylum Pseudomonadota; class Gammaproteobacteria; order Burkholderiales; family Burkholderiaceae; genus Paraburkholderia; species Paraburkholderia lycopersici. Next base: position 46,027 of record NZ_FMYQ01000030.1, on the reverse strand, counting down.
GCAGGACGAGGCATGTTCCGAGGCGATTTGCGCCGACTTCATGTGGCAAAACGGGCAACTCGCCCATGCCGAAATACGACGCACGCGGCTTGAGGCGCAGAAAACGTTCATCGAACACGTGATTGCATTGTTCGACGCGCGCGTTTGCCGGCTGCAGGCCGATCTCGATATAGCGTGTCCGCAACAGGCCCGGATTGACGATGACCAGCGACAGGCGCAGGGCGACGCGACAGCGCTCGGCGAGCAGAAGGTCCATGCACAGGCGCAATTGCGCGGGGTGCAGCGGCAGGTGGACGCGCTCCAGCGCGCAACGGAGGTGGGTCTGCCTGGGCCGCCGCATTGAGCAGTAGGGGCGGCGGGGGTGGCGCATCGCCCGCGCTTGCGAAACGAAAAAGCGCGGCATTTGCCGGGCTTTTTGCTTTCTGGCAGAACGGCGCGTTACTTCGTGAACCGTTCCGGCACCTCGGTGATGCGACGTTGCGAAACGTGGTTGACCCAGTCGGTGCTGTCCGCCGGTATGGCTGGCCGGTTGAACGTGGGCGCTGGCGCGTATGTCTTCGCATAAGAAAAGATGGAGGCGTATTCGTCGGCTCCGATTGCGCCCGTTTGCCGGGGCGAATAGCCGCGTGTCTCTGAATAGCCGCCATGCGAGCGAGGCACCGTGACTCGCGACGCGTCGCGAGACGGCGCGAACTCCTGCGCGTCGTGCCGCGTGCTCGCACTGCGTTCCGCGACGCGTTGACCCGCGCCGCGGTTGACTGCGCTTTCGCCGGCGCGCATTTCGCGCTGGACGAGCCTCGCGGGCAATCCGGCTTTCGGCTCCATGCGTACGCCCAAATGGGGCTGTGCGCGCACGGGATCGTTCGTTTGCGTCCACGAGCGCTCATCGATGGCTGGCGTTGCGGGAATCCGCGCAGGAGACGGAGCCGTTGCCTGATCCGGCTTGTTCGCCGGACGCGAGGCGCTGGCTTCTGCGGACCTCGTACCCGCCGTGCCTGGCAGAGCGGGTGCGGGCGGGGGTTCGCTCGCCTCGGCAGCGGCAGGTTGCTGGGCGGTGCCTGTCATGTCTATCGCGGTGTCGTGCGGCGTGTGGCTCGCGACGATCCATGCAAGCAGAGCCGCACCGCCAATTGCGACCGCGCCGCCTGCGAGCTTGCGGCGCTCGAACGCCGGGGCGCCATAAGACGACATGGCGGGCATGCCTGCTTCAGCGGTCCGGGAGGCCGGCGAGCCGCCGGTGTTCTCGGGCTCAAACACGGCTGCGGCAACGGGCGTGCGAGGCTGTGGCGCGGGGGAGTGGTTGCGGTCCCAGCGAGCCGCTGCGCGAAACGCTTCGGCGCTCAGGCACACGGTCCGCAGGATGGCCGCGTAGAGCGCGTGCAGCTCAGCGCGCAGGCTGGCATGCGCGGGCGTTAGCGTCCACTCCCGGCCGAACGATACGGGCAGACGGACAAGCGGGCGGATGTGCGGCAAAGCGAGCGCACCCTCGATCTGAACGAACGGAAATGTCGACATCGGTATCTCGCAGGCCCGACACGCGGAAGGTGCCGGGTGGCAATGTCATCTGCGGCGCGCGGATGGGCTGCTGGTGGCGCGCCGGGTGAAAATGAAGACGTGCCGGGCATAGTGACGGTTGTCATTCCGTCGTTCTATCGGAGATCTCTTAAAAGGCTGCTGCCTTTGCTCTGCATCGCGCACTGTCGCGTCTCGGAGCGCTGCGACGCACACATGCATCAGACGCCGTCGAGCCGGTAGACGTAGCGCAGTGCCGTGATGTCGATGCCGCCCATGCGGTCGGGCTCCGAGCCCGAGTAGGTCCAGCCCTGGCGCTCGTAGAACGCGATCGCGGGCGTGTTGCCGTCGAGCACGTACAGATAGAGCTGCGCTTCGCCTTGGGCGCGCGCCCAGTCCTGCGCCGCGCGCATGAGGCGCTTGCCGACGCCGATACCCTGGTGCGCGGGCAGCGCATGGAGATTGTCGAGCAGCACGCCCCAAGGCGACCCGGGCTGGCGTTCGACGCAGACGAACCCCGCGGCGACACCCGATTCGAGCTCGGCGATCAGCACGAGACGGCGTTCGCTGCCTGGCGCTTCCATGCGCGCGCGCCAGTAGGCGGCGCGTTCGGCGCCGACCTCGCGCTCGAGGAACGCGGCGGGCAGCAGCGCCGGATAAGTGGCCTGCCAGCTCGCGGCATGCATGGCGGCGAGCAATGGGGCATCGGCCACGGTGGCCGGGCGCAGCGTGAGGTCGGGGGTTTGGGGCATGCGGATGGATGGCGTACGGCTGCCTGGATCAGGGCGCGCGTCGGGGGCCGCGCGCCGAGCCCTACCGCGTCCTATTGTGCCGCATCCGGCAGGCGTTCGCGGTGGGTTCGTCCAATCTGAAAGAGATGTGAATGGATTCTGGAAATAAAGTGAAAGAAACTGGGCGATCGGCGATTTTTGCTGGCAACTTTTAAGGAAATGCCCGAATATCCGACACCATCCACGCACCGCATAATAATTGCCCGCGCGGGCGCGCACGCGCGCTGCCCGCTTCTCGCAGACCCTTGTCTTTTACTTTCCCGCGAGCCGCCGCGGCTTCCCGGGCAGGCTTTACCGAGAATGTCATGTCTACCGCGTCCCACGCATCTCCCAGAGAATCCAGATTCCGGACCGTTTTCCGCGTCGTCAGCGGCAACTTTCTGGAAATGTACGATTTCATGGTCTATGGCTATTACGCTTCGGCGATCGCCCGGACCTATTTCCCGAGCGACAGCGCCTTCGCTTCCCTGATGCTGGCGCTGTCCGTGTTCGGCGCGGGCTTTCTCGTGCGGCCGCTCGGCGCCATCGTTCTCGGCGCGTATATCGACCATCACGGCCGCCGCAAGGGCCTCATGCTCACGCTCGGGCTGATGGCGTTCGGCACGCTCGCGGTGGCGGTCGTCCCGGGCTATGCGACGATCGGCATACTCGCGCCAGCTCTCGTGCTGCTCGGACGTCTCCTGCAGGGTTTTTCGGCGGGCGTGGAACTGGGCGGCGTCTCGGTTTATCTCTCCGAGATCGCGACCAAGGGCAACAAGGGCTTCTATGTCTCGTGGCAATCGGGTAGCCAGCAGGTCGCCGTCGTGTTCGCCGCGTTGCTCGGCGTGCTGCTGCATCGCCTGTTGCCCGTCGAGCATATGACGGCGTGGGGCTGGCGCGTGCCGTTCCTCATCGGCTGCCTGATCGTGCCGTTCCTCTTCATGATCCGGCGCTCGCTGCAGGAAACCGAGGAGTTCGCGAAGAAGAAGCATCGTCCGTCGATGGGCGAGATCATGGCCTCGATGGTGCAGAACTGGGGCGTCGTGATCGCCGGCATGGGCATGGTCATCATGACCACCGTCTCGTTCTACATGATCACCGCCTACACGCCGACCTTCGGCAAGGAGGTGCTCAAGATGAACGAACTCGACACGCTGATCGTGACCGTCTGCATCGGCTTGTCGAATCTGTTCTGGCTACCGGTATCGGGTGCGGTGTCGGATCGCGTCGGCCGTCGCCCGGTGCTGCTCGTCTTCACCGTGCTCACGATCCTCACCGCCTACCCGGCCGTGCAGTGGCTCGTGGGAGAGCCGTCTTTTGGCCGCCTGTTGTCGGTCGAGCTGTGGCTCTCGTTCCTCTACGGCTGCTACAACGGCGCGATGGTCGTGGCGCTCACCGAGGTCATGCCCGCCGACGTACGCACCGCCGGCTTTTCGCTCGCCTACAGCCTCGCGACGACGATCGGCGGCTTCACGCCGGCGATCTCGACGTACCTCATCCACGTGAGCGGCAACAAGGCCGCGCCGGGTGCGTGGATGGGCGTGGCGGGCGTGTGCGGTCTCATCGCGACGCTCGTGCTCTATCGCACGCCCGAAGCGCGCAACCAGTACAAGACGGCTTGATCGATCGATTCCGCTCTCGCAGCGGAACCAATGAAAACGGGGCGCTCGGGCGCCCCGTTTTCGTTGGGTGGCGTCTTGCGGATTTCGCTCACGCGTCGCGCAATTCCCGCGCGACCGTCTCGATGACTTCCGCCCATGCATGCGGCCGCGGCTGGCGCACGAGCCGCGCGCGCGGGTACCAGGGGCTCTCGTCGGTGCCCGTGAACCAGCGCCAATCCGCAGCGAACGGCAGCATGAGCCAGAGCTTCGCGCCCAGCGCGCCCGCGAGGTGGGCGATCGACGTGTCGATCGACACCACGCTGTCCAGACGTTCGATTACCGCGGCGGTGTCCGCGAAGTCTTGAAGCTTGTTTCCCAGTCGATGGATCGAGCGCGCCCGCGGATGCGCGTCGAGCGCCGCGTGCTCCGCGTCGCTCAGGTCGGGCTGCAGCACGATCCAGTCGATGCCGTCGAGTGCGAAGAGCGGGTCGAGCATGGCGAGCGCAATCGCGCGGTTCTCGTGCTTCTGGATGCGGCCCGACCACGCGAGCCCGATCTTGCGCCGCGCCTGGCCGCCCAGAGAGCCGCGCCATTTGCGCCGGTAGGCGGCGCTCGCATTGAGGTAGGGCGTGCGCGCGGGCAGCGTGTCCGGGGTCGCGCCGAGCGCGAGCGGTAGCGAAAGGAGCGGACAGCGCAGGTCGGCGGCGGGGCGCGGCGCGCCTTGCTCGACGAGCGTGATGCGCCAGGCCTCGGCTGCGGGTGCAATGAGCGGCACGAGCGCGCGCTGCACTTCGAGCACGATGCGCGCGTTGCCATGCTGCGCCGCCGCCGCGATGAGCGGCACGAAGCGCACGAACTGGAGCGTGTCGCCAAAGCCCTGCTCGGCTTCGATGACGAGGGTGCGGGCGTTCAGCGGCTCGCCGTGCCAGCGCGGCAGCGCGCTGGCCGCCAGGCCCGGCGCGGCGGGCGTCAGGGCTGCCGCGTAGCCCGCGCCGAGCGGCGTGTTGGCGTGCGCCTGCTCGCGGGCGGCCGGATCGAGGCGCCATTCGTACTCGGGCAGTCCACGCCGGAAATCGCCGAGCGTGAGCCATGCGAGCGCGCGATTCAGATGCGCGGCGGCGAGATCGGGCCGCACGCGCAGCGCTTCGTCAAAGGCGCGCAATGCGGCCGCATGACGGCCGAGCGCGTGATGTGCCGCGCCGAGCGCAAGCCATGCGAGCGCGAATTTGGGATCGAAGCCGATCGCGCGCTCATAAGGCCCGACGGCCTCGTCGTGACGGCCGAGCGCCGCGAGCGCGTTGCCGAGTCCGAAGAGGGCGGGCACGAAGCGCGGCTGCAGCGCAAGCGCGGCTTCGAAGGCGGTCGCGGCCTCGTGATGATGGCCGGTCGCATCGAGCGTGTTCGCGAGATTGAAGTGCGCGGCCACGAAGCGCGGCTGCGCGCGCAGCGCCTGCCGGAACTGCTCGAGCGCGCCCGCGCTGTCGCCGAGCGCGTTGAGCGACATGCCGAGATTGTTGTGCGCGCCTGCGTGGCCGGGACGGATCTTGAGCGCGCGGCGAAACGAGTCGGCCGCTTCGCCGTGGCGGCCGAGCGCGTGCAGCGCGTTGCCGAGATTGTTGTGCGACGAGGCGTCGCCGGGTTGCAGGCGCACGGCGTGGCTGAACGCGTACATCGCGTCTTCGTGGCGACCGATGGCCGCGTAGGCGTTGCCGAGGTTGTAGTGCGCGAGCGCGAAAGCGGGGGCGAGCGTGAGCGCGTTGCGAAAGCGCTCGATCGCGCCGTCGAGCTCGCCGAGCGCCTTCAGGGCATTGCCGAGATTCAGCTGGAGCGCGGCGTCGTCGGGGCGCAAGGCGACCGCGCGGCGCACGAGGTCCGCGGCTTCCGCGTGCTGGCCCTGCTGATGGCGCAGCACGCCGAGCAGATGCAGCGCATCGACGTGCACGGGATCGGCGGCGAGCGTCGCGCGGTAGCCGCGCTCGGCGTCGTCCAGCCGGCCGTCGCGATGTGCGGCATACGCGCGGACAAAAAACTGTTCCATGACTGAAGAAGCAAACCGATCGGGACGCAAAGCCGGCATTTTCCCACACTCGCGGACCCGTTCCCCGAGTTGACGGGAATCCGTTGCTCAATTAACATTTGAACACCTATTCACTTGTTTGGTTCATATTCATGACTCCCGTTTCCGACGACGAGCGCGTGGTGCCGCTCGCTGACCTCTTTCGCCTGCTCGGCGACGCCACGCGCCTGCGCATCGTGCTGGCGTGCGTGCAGGAGCGCCTTGCCGTGGGGGCGATTGCCGATGCGCTCGGATTGTCGCCGTCGCTCGTGAGCCACCATTTGCGGCTCCTGCGTGCGGCGCGCATCGTGCGTGCGGAGCGCGAGGGCAAGCAGGTGTTCTATGCCGCCGCCGATTCGCATATCAGCGCGATGCTCGCCGGCATGCTGGAGCACGTGGCCGAGCCCTCGACGCAATGGCAGGAGGGCGCATGACGGCTGCCAACCGCGAACGCGCCGAGGAGCGCGAGGACGAGCACGCGCCCGTGTGGTTCGACGAGACGGGTGGCCCGGGGCCGGCGCGCGCGCAGGATCAGGGCGAAACCACCGCGCAGGCCCATCGTCGTCATGACGACGATGGGCATCACGGGCACGACCACGAAGGCGTCCACGCATCGCACGGGCATGACCACGGTCACGATGACGACCACGGCCATGGTCATGCGCACGGTCATCACCATCATCACGCGCCGGTCGCGGGGCATGGCCGCGCGTTTGCGATCGCCGTCGCGCTGAACGTCGTCATCGTGGTCGTCCAGACGGTTTATGGGATGCTGGCCCATTCCACCGCGCTGCTCGCCGACGCCGGCCACAACCTCTCCGACGTGCTCGGCCTGCTGCTCGCCTGGGGCGCCGCATGGCTCGCGACGCGCCGCCCGTCCGCGCGTTTCACGTTCGGGTTCGGCAGCTCGTCGATTCTCGCCTCGCTTGCCAACGCCGCGCTGCTGCTGCTCGCCTGCGGCGCCATCCTTGCGCAGGCGTTCGAGCGCCTGCTCCACCCCGCGCCGGTCGCGGGCCTCGACGTGTTCATCGTCGCGACCGTCGGCATGGTGGTCAACGGTTTTTCGGCATGGCTCTTCATGCGCGGGCAAAAGGACGATCTGAACATTCGCGGCGCATTCCTGCACATGGCCGCCGACGCGGGCGTGTCCGCCGCCGTGGCCGTGAGCGGCCTGCTGATCCTCGCGACCGGCTGGAGCTGGCTCGATCCGCTCATGTCCATCGCGGTCGTGCTCGTGATCGTGTACGGCACGTGGGGCTTGCTGCGCGAGTCGGTGCGTCTTGCGCTCGCCGCCGTGCCCGAGAGCGTCGACATCGTGCGCGTGCGGGGCTTCCTGGCGGAACAGGAAGGCGTGGTCGACGTGCACGACCTCCACGTGTGGGCGCTTTCGACCACGGGCTGCGCGCTTACCGCGCACCTCGTGATGCCGGCGGGCCACCCCGGCGACGCCGCGCTCGATCGCGTCGTCGAGTCGCTCAGCGCGCGCTTCGGCATGCGCCATGTGACGCTGCAGGTGGACCTCGGCACGAGCGAGCATCGCTGCGCGCTCGACGTGCCGGGCGGCGCGCATCGACAAGCGCCGGCGCCCACGCATCCGCACGCCCACTGAAGCGCGCCGTTTCGCGTCGCCGTTTGCCTGGCGATTCAGGCAGCATTTGATGCGCTGCCGCGCGACCGGTCGAGGCGCGGGCGATACACTACGTAACGTATCGAGCGCATGGAGGTCTGCATGGCCGTGGCTTCTTCTCTTGCGCCCGTGCTCATCGTGGGCGCGGGCCCCACCGGGCTCGCCGCCGCGATGAGTCTCGCGCGCGCGCATATTCCCGTCCGGCTGATCGATCGCGCGCCGCAGCCGGGGCGTCACTCGCGGGCGATCGGCATTCAGGCGCGCACGCTCGAACTGTTCGAGCAGCATCGCATTGTCGAGCCGTTTCTCGAACTCGGCCACCGCTCGCATATCGCGAATCTCTACTCGAACGGCCAGCGCCGGGCGCGCCTCGACTTCGACCCGCTCCTCACGCGCTATCCCTATCTGCTTTTCATCGACCAGACCGTCACCGAACGCATTCTCACGGGGCATCTCGCCGCGTTGGGCGTCGAAATCGAGCGCGGCTGCGAACTGCTCGAATACACGCAGGGCTCGGCCGGCGCGAGCGCCGAAGTGCGCCGCCCCGATGGCCGCGTCGAGTCGCTGCGCTGCGCATACGTGATCGCCGCCGACGGTGCGCACAGCACCGTGCGCCACCGCCTCGACATGAAGTTCGACGGCGAGACGATGGCGCAGTCGTTCCTGCTCGCGGACCTGAGCGCGAGCACGCCCTGGTCCGACGACGAGTTTCATATCTTCGCTTCAGGCGAGGGCTTCGCCGCGCTCTTTCCGTTCGGCCAGGGCCGTTACCGCCTGATCGCCGATCACAAGGCGATGCTGCCCGCCGCGCCCGAAGGCACGACTCCCGTGCCCACGCTCGACGAGTGCCGTGACATCATCGTGCAGCGCGTCCATCATCCCGTCTCCGTGTCGGACATGAGCTGGGCGTCCTACTTCAGCGTGAACAGCCGCATGGTGCGGCAACTGCGCGTCGAGCGCACCTTCTTCGCCGGCGACGCCGCCCACGTCCACAGCCCCGCTGGCGCGCAGGGCATGAACACGGGCATTCAGGAGGCCTTCAATCTGGGCTGGAAGATTGCGCGCGTGCATGCGGGCGGCGCGCCGGAGCGCCTGCTCGATACCTATCATGCCGAACGCTATCCCATCGAGCGCCTCGTGCTGCAGCAAACCAGCTTCATGACGCAACTGGTCGAAGCCGATCATGGGCCGCTCAAGTTGCTGCGCGAACGTGTGATGCCGGCGCTCGTTGCGCTCGGGCCGCTGCGCGATGCGGCGCGCCAGGCGGTGAGCGAGCTGTCGATCCAGTACCGCCGCAGCCCGCTTTCGCTCGAACGGGTGCTCGACGGCGGCCCGCGCGCGGGAGAGCGCGCGCCCGATGCGCTCGTGCGCGTGGTGGATGGGCCACTGGGCAAGGCGCCCGACAAAGGGCGCATTTTCGACCTTCACGATCCGGCGTGCTTCTCGCTGTTCCTGCTCGTGGAAGACGACGTCGCCGCGACGAAAAACGGCGCGGACGCGAACGCCACGCTCAAGCATTTTGCCGAAGTCGTGGAGCGGTTGTTCCCCCAGGCGTTGCGGGTGTGGTGGATCGCCAGCCTCGCCGACGGCGAGACGCCGCTGGCGGGCGAGGGCGCGCCCTCGCTGGACGAATCGTATGGACGCACGCGTCCCGCGTTCTATCTCGTGCGTCCTGACGGGTACATCGGAGCGCGCGGCCGCCCCGCGTCGGATCTCAATGCGCTGCTGCGCCACTGCGAAACGTGGTATGCGGCCCCGGGCTTCGCCCAGGCGCCGCAGGGCTGAGCCGCCTGGACCGGCGCGGCGCCGTTCGCGTGCGCGACTCGCGTCAGGATGCCGCCGGCGCCAACGCTTCGCGATGCTTCGTCAGTGACGCGAGCACGATCTCGGAGAAGCCCGCTTGCGCGCCTTCGCCGTCGAGCGCCGCGAGCAGCGTGCGGCGCATGCGCGGCTCCCAGAATCTGCGGATGTGCTCCGCGATGCCCGTAAGCGCCTCTTCGCGATCGGGCAGCGAGTCGAAGAACATGCCGATCTGGTTCGCCATTTCGATCAGGTGATCTGCTTTCATCGCTTTATTTCCCTGAAGTGATGAGCGGTTCGCGCTGGCGGTGGAGGTCGAGTTGCGTCGCGTTGAAGCGGGAGTACTCGCGCTGCCATTCCGAAGGCTGCTGCACGTGGCTGACCTGCACGGCCGTCACCTTGTATTCGGGGCAGTTGGTGGCCCAGTCGGACGATTCCGTCGTAATCACGTTCGCGCCCGACTCGGGGAAGTGGAACGTCGTGTAGACGACGCCCGGCTGCATGCGCCTGCTGACCTTCGCGCGCAGCACCGTATGCCCCGCGCGCGACTCGATGCCGACCCAGTCGCCGTCGCGGATGCCGCGATCTTCGGCATCCACCGGATGAATCTCGAGGCGGTCTTCTTCGTGCCAGCGCGAGTTCTCGGTGCGGCGCGTTTGCGCGCCCACGTTGTACTGCGAGAGGATGCGGCCTGTCGTGAGCAACAGCGGGAAACGCCGCGTGACCTTCTCCGGCGAAGCGATGAACTTCGTGATGACGAACCTGCCCTGGCCGCGCACGAATGCGTCGACGTGCATGATCGGCGTGCCGTCGGGCGCCGCGTCGTTGCACGGCCACTGGATGCTGCCCAGCTCGTCGAGGCGCGCGTACGAGACGCCATGGAAGGTGGGCGTGAGGCGCGCGATCTCGTCCATGATCTGCGACGGGTGCGTGTAATCCATCTCGTAGCCAAGCGCGCGCGCGAGCAGGATCGTCACTTCCCAGTCGGCGTAACCGGCGATGGGCGGCATGACCTTGCGCACGCGCGAGATGCGGCGCTCGGCGTTGGTGAAGGTGCCGTCCTTTTCGAGGAACGACGAACCCGGCAGCAGCACGTGCGCGTACTTCGCCGTTTCGTTCAGGAAGATGTCCTGCACGACGATGCATTCCATCGACGAGAGCGCCGCCGCCACGTGCTGCGTGTTCGGATCGGACTGGACGATGTCCTCGCCCTGGCAGTAGAGGCCCATGAAGCTGCCGTCGAGCGCCGCCCCGAACATGTTCGGAATGCGCAGGCCCGGCTCGCTTTGCAGCGCGACGTTCCAGGCGTCCTCGAAGAGACTGCGCGTGGCGGCGTCGCCGACGTGACGGTAGCCCGGGAGTTCGTGCGGGAACGAGCCCATGTCGCACGAACCCTGCACGTTGTTCTGGCCGCGCAGCGGATTGACGCCCACGCCTTCGCGCCCGATGTTGCCCGTGGCCATGGCGAGGTTCGCGATGCCCATCACCATGGTCGAGCCCTGCGCGTGCTCGGTCACGCCGAGGCCGTAGTAGATCGCCGAGTTGCCTTGCCGCGCGTAAAGACGCGCGGCGGCGCGCACTTGTTCGGCCGGCACGCCGGTGATCTCCGCCATGGCTTCGGGCGAGTTCTCCGGCAGCGCGACGAAATCGCGCCATTGCCCGAACGCGCGCGCTTCGCAGCGCTCGGCCACGAACGCTTCGTTCACGAGCCCTTCGGTGACGATCACGTGCGCGAGCGCGTTGACCATCGCGACGTTGGTGCCGGGGCGCAATTGCAGGTGTTGTTCGGCCTTCACGTGCGCGGTATCGACGATGTCGATGCGGCGCGGATCGACGACGATCAGCTTCGCGCCCTCGCGCACGCGCCGCTTCAGGCGCGAGCCGAACACGGGGTGGCCGTCGGTGGGATTCGCGCCGATCACCATGACGACGTCGGCGTGATCGATCGAGGCAAAGGTCTGCGTGCCCGCCGATTCGCCGAGCGTCGTCTTCAGGCCGTAGCCGGTGGGCGAGTGGCACACGCGCGCACAGGTATCGACGTTGTTGTTGCCGAACGCGGCGCGCACGAGCTTCTGCACGAGATAAGTCTCCTCGTTCGTGCAGCGCGACGACGTGATGCCGCCGATCGAATCGCGTCCGTACTTCGCCTGGATGCGGCGGAACTCGCTCGCGGCGTAGCCGATCGCCTCTTCCCAGCTCACTTCGCGCCACGGATCGGTGATCTTCGCGCGGATCATCGGCTTCCGGATGCGGTCCTTGTGCGTGGCGTAGCCCCAAGCGAAGCGGCCCTTCACGCAGGCGTGGCCTTCGTTCGCCTGGCCGTTCTTGTGCGGCACCATGCGCACGACTTCGTTGCCCTTCATCTCGGCCTTGAACGAGCAGCCCACGCCGCAGTACGCGCAGGTCGTCACGACCGAGTGTTCGGCCTGGCCCAGCATCACAACGCTTTTTTCCTGCAGCGTGGCGGTGGGGCACGCGGCCACGCACGCGCCGCACGACACGCATTCCGAGTCCATGAACGGCTCGCTCGCGCCCGCGGCCACGCGCGATTCGAAGCCGCGCCCCGCGATGGTCAGCGCGAACGTGCCTTGCGTTTCCTCGCAGGCGCGCACGCAGCGGTTGCAGACGATGCACTTCGACGGATCGTAGGTGAAGTACGGATTCGATTCGTCCTTCTTGTTGTCGAGATGATTCGCGCCGTCGAAGCCGTAGCGCACTTCGCGCAGACCCGTCACGCCGGCCATGTCCTGCAGTTCGCAGTCGCCGTTGGCGGGGCAGGTGAGGCAGTCGAGCGGGTGATCGGAGATGTACAGCTCCATCACGTTGCGGCGCAGCTTCTGCAGGCGGTCGGTTTGCGTGCGCACTTTCATGCCCGCTTCGACGGGCGTCGTGCACGAAGCGGGATAACCGCGCCGCCCTTCGATCTCGACGAGGCACAGACGGCACGAGCCGAACGGTTCGAGCGAATCGGTGGCGCACAGTTTGGGCACGTTGATGCCGGCCTCGATCGAGGCGCGCATGACCGAAGTGCCTGCGGGCACGGTGACGGAGCGGCCGTCGATGTCGAGCGTGACGTCGACGTCGGCGTGGCGCAGCGGCGTGCCGTAGTCGGTGTCGTCGAATGGCGAGCGCTGCTTCGTCGCCTGGGACTTGCAGGCGCAATGGCCGGAACCGCAGCCGCCGGCCTGGGACATGAGCGTGTCGGACATGGGGGTTCCTCGTTCAGGCGGTCGCCGCGGGCTGCGCAGCGGGTTCGAGACCGAAATCTTCAGGGAAATGGTTGAGCGCGGACATCACGGGATAGGGCGTCATGCCGCCCATCGCGCAGAGCGAGCCGGACACCATCGTGTCGCAGAGGTCGCGCAGCAGCGTGACCTGCTTTTCCGAGGTGTCGCCGTTGCGGATCTTCGCGATGACCTCGACGCCGCGCGTCGAACCGATGCGGCAGGGCGTGCATTTGCCGCACGATTCGAGCGTGCAGAATTCCATTGCGTACTGGGCGAGTTCGGCGAGATTCGAGGTGTCGTCGTGGACGACGAGTCCGCCGTGGCCCACTACCGCGCCGACCGCCGCATATGCTTCGTAGTCCATGGGAATGTCCCACTGGCTCTCGGGCAGATAGGTGCCGAGCGGGCCGCCCACCTGCACGGCGCGCGCCGGACGGCCGCTGGCGGTGCCGCCGCCGTAGTCGAACATCAGCTCGCGCAGCGTCACGCCGAACGCCAGCTCGACGAGCCCGCCGCGCGCGATGTTGCCCGCGAGCTGGAACGGCAGCGTGCCGCGCGAGCGGCCCATGCCGAAGTCCTTGTAGAACGCCGCGCCCTTCGCGAAGATGACCGGCACGGTGGCGAGCGTGATGACGTTGTTGATGACCGTGGGCTTGCCGTACAGGCCCGCGAGCGCGGGCAGCGGCGGCTTCGCGCGCACGATGCCGCGCTTGCCTTCGAGCGATTCGAGCAGCGCCGTTTCCTCGCCGCACACGTAGGCGCCCGCGCCCCTGGCGACGAACAGGTCGAAGCGCTTGCCGCTGCCCAGAACGTCGTCGCCGAGCCAGCCCGCTGCGCGCGCGCGGCGGATGGCTTCTTCGAGCGCGGCGATCGAATGCGGATACTCGCTGCGCACGTAGATATGGCCGACTGTCGCGCCTACGGCGATGCCCGCGATCATCATCCCCTCGATCAGCACGTACGGATCGCTTTCCATCACGAGACGGTCGGAGAACGTGCCCGAGTCGCCTTCGTCGGCGTTGCAGACGATGTATTTCTGGTCGGCCTGCGCGTTCGCGACCGTGCGCCACTTGATCCCGGCCGGGAACGCCGCGCCGCCGCGGCCGCGCAGGCCCGATTCGATCAGCGCCTCGCAGAGGCGCTCGCCCGTCGTCTGCAGCGCGTTGCGCAAGCCTTCGAGGCCGCCGTGGGCGACGTAGTCGCTGGTGGAAAGCGGATCGGTCACGCCGATGCGCGCGAACGTGAGGCGCTGCTGCCTGCGCAGATACGGAATCTGCTCGACGAGGCCCACGCCGCGCGCGTGCTGCCCGCCATGCAGGAAGCCGGCGTCGAAGAGGGCGCTCACGTCCTCGGGTTCGACGTTCGCGTAGCCGACGCGGCCCTCGGGCGTTTCCACCTCGACGAGCGGTTCGAGATAGAGCAGCCCGCGCGAGCCGTTGCGCACGAGTTCGATGCTCGCGCCGCGCGCGGCGGCTTCGCGTTCGATGGCTTCGGCGATGGCGTCGGCGCCGAGCGCAAGGGCCGACGAGTCGCGGGGAACGTAAACGCGCGTCATGCGGCCTCCTCGGCGCGGGCAACGGCAGCGACGGCGGTCATGGCGGCGTCGAGCAGCGCGTCGAACTTCTGCGGAGTCACTTTTGCATGCAGCGTGCCGTTAATCATCATGGCGGGCGAGAGCGCGCATTGACCGAGACAGTAGACCGATTCCAGCGCGACCGGGCCCGCATGTTCGTGCGCGTGCCCGCCGTCGTGTCCGTGCTGCCCGAAACGGCAGCCGGTATGCGCCTCGACATGCTGCGCGAGCGCCTCGCTGCCCATGCTGCGGCACGCCTCGGCGCGGCATAGCTGCACCGTGACCTGCGCGGGTGGCGCCGTGCGGAAGTGGTGATAGTAGGTGATGACGCCGTGTACCTCCGCGCGCGAGAGGTTCAACGCCTTCGCGAGCGACACGACGGTTTCGGGCGGCACGAAGCCGGTTTCGTCCTGGATGGCGTGCAGGATTGCGAGCAGCGTGCGGCCGGGTTGCACGTGACGCCGGACGAGATCGTCGTGCGCGCTCATCGTTGTCTCTTCCATAGTGGGGCTTCTCCTGGGCATATATGCACTTGTTATTCATAAAGTGTGCATCTATGCTCCGGTTGTCTTGTTGTCTGAACGAACAATAGGCTCGTGCAAAGGCGGACGCAATAGGAAGGGTGACTTCATAATGATCAAGGTCGAGTGTCAGGCTCAGCTCGTTGTGCGCGACGCGGATGGCCGCGAGGCAAGCCTGACGGACGTTGTGCCGCTGCTCGCGTTCGTCGCGGAAGAAGGCAGCATTGCGCAGGCCGCGCAGCGTAAGGGTTTGTCCTATCGCCATGCATGGGGCGTATTGCGCGAAGTGGAGGAGCGCCTAGGCGGCGCGCTAATCGCGAAGGCGCGTGGCCGCGGCTCCGTGCTCTCCGAGCTGGGCGAGGCCGTGCTGCGCTCGCAGCGTTTGTGCGCGGAGCGGCTGCAGGGCAATCTCGAGGCCCTGGCGAGCGAAGTGGCGAGCGATCTGAACCGCTGGCTCGCGCCGGCGGCGCAGGATCTGCGCATCCACGCCTCGCACGGGTATGCGGTGGCGGCGCTCGTGACGGCGCTCGTCACCGATCAGGTGCCGGTGGAGATCAAGTATCGCGACAGCGTCGACGCGATCACGGCGCTCGCGCGCGGCGAATGCGATCTCGCGGGATTTCACTTGCCGCGCGCGGACTTTCGCGCTGCGTGCGCGAATGCCTATCGCCGCTGGCTAGACCCGCAGCGGCATGTGCTGATTCATCTCACGCAACGCAAGCAAGGGCTTTTCGTCGGGCGCGGCAACCCGAAACAGATCACTGGTCTCGCCGATCTCGCGCGCGGCGATATCCGGTTCGTGAACCGTCAGCCGGGCTCGGGCACCCGCATGCTGATCGACCAGTTGCTTACCCGGATCGGCGTCGATCCGGAGCGCGTGAACGGTTACGCGTCATCGGAACTGACGCATTCGGCAATCGCGGCGTTCGTGGCGAGCGGCATGGCCGACGTCGGCTTCGGTGTGGAGCCCGCTGCGCACCATTTCGGGCTGGATTTCATCGAAATCGCCGACGAAGACTATTATTTCGCGTGCGATCGCGCGCATCTGCCGCATGAGCCGCTTGCCACCGTACTCGGGTTGCTGCGCGGCGCGAGCTTTCGCGCGTCGGTGGCGCAACTGGAAGGGTACGATCCGGCCGCCTGCGGCGACGTGGTGGAACTCGATGCCGCATTGGGGTGACCCGGGTCGGGGCGAGGCATGGGCGCTGTCGCTGTAATAGAAGGCAATGCATAGGTCGGGCGATGCTGCAGACCGGGGCGCTTTTTGTGATACTTTCGGTTGGTATTCGCCCTTACGTTTCATATGCGCGCCCGGCGCGCCGACCGATCATGAATTTTGTCTTCAAAGCTGGTGTTGCGGCCGCCACGGCTGCGGCGTTGTTTGCTACGTTCAATCTCGCCTTTGCGCAGAACTCTCCGGGTGTTCCCGGCGGCATCCTCAGCGATCAATTCAAGTTTAACGAGCATCCGCAGATGCAGTTCGCCGCTTCCGCGCCCTCGGGCAAGTATCAGCACGGCAAGCCGACTGCCGCACGCAAGCGCGGCGACATGGGCGACCCGAATGGCTGCAATCTGCAGTGCCCGCAGGGCAACTAATGGCTTCTGGAGACGGCGGGTAGCTTTCGCCGCCAGCAAGGCAAGAACTCGCGAAGCTCGAACGGTTTTCGCGAGTTTTTTTGTGTGCGCTCCGTGGGGGGAACCGGCGTCGGAACAGGAAAAAAGAAAAGCCCCGGCCGCCTTGTGGCGCCGGGGCTTTCGGCCCGTTCGTCGTCGACGTTCGGGGGATGTCTGGTGGAGCCGGCGGGAATCGAACCCGCGTCCAGAAGCAGTCCATAACCAGTTCTACATGCGTAGTTCTGTCATTTGATTTAACCGCAGCGACGCGGACGAACACGCTGCGCTACGGCGATTCACTGGATTTTCGACCTTGGCGTCGTGACGCCACCAAGGCTTAACTGACGTAAATGACCTCTGGCGGTATTGCTACCGGTCTTGCGACGCTAGCCCGTCAGTGAGCCAGGCAGAGGACGGCGGCCCTTAGGCTGCCAGTGCGAACGTATCGTCGTTTGCAGTTACGTTTTTCCCATTGATTAACGAGGTGACGGGTCCTCGGCATGCCCTGATTACTTCATAACCCCTGTCGAAACCAGGTCGGCCCCAGGAGAATGGCAATTATCCCATAGTTCGCCATATGAGGTGAATCGCGCCCGGTTCAAGGGCGTGCGCTCGCCCCTCGCGCGAAAGCTGCTCAGTCGCGCTTGCCGACGTGCTGGAGCAGGGCGAAGAGCGTCGCGGTGGTGTCGGCCAGATATTGGGCGTTCCAGCTGGCGGGCGGCACGTCGTTGCCGCAGTAGCCGTACGCGGCGGCGATCGTCGCCATGCCGGCCGCTGCACCCGCCTGCACGTCGCGCAGATCGTCGCCGACATACACCACGCGCAGCGGCGCGATGCCGAGCACTTCGGCCGCGTGCAGCAACGGCGCGGGATGCGGCTTGGAGTAGGGCGTCGTGTCGCCGCTCACTACACAGCTCGCGCGCGTGTCCAGATGCATGAGTTTCACGAGCGGTTCGGTCAGACGCGCGACCTTGTTGGTCACGATGCCCCAGCGCACGCTGCGGGCATCGAGGTCGTCGAGCACCGCGTCGATGCCTGCGAAGAGCGCCGTCTCGACACGCAGATTCGCCTCGTAGTTGGCCAGGAACTCTTCGCGCATGGCGGCAAATTCGTGATCGTCGGGGCCAATCCCGAATGCGCCGCCAATCAGGCCGCGTGCGCCCGCCGACGCAAGCGGACGCAGTTTCTCGATGGGCGCCGGCGCGAGGCCGCGCGCGTGACGCATCTGGTTGACGGCGGCGGCGAGGTCGGGGGCCGTATCGGCAAGGGTGCCGTCGAAGTCGAACAAGACGGCGTCGCAGGCGGCAAGTGCCGCGCCGCTGTCCGCGGCAGAATGAGCGTTCGTGGATGAGTTCATGTCGGACAGGAAATGGTGCGGCGCGCCGGCGTGCGGAGCATGCCGCCGCCGGGCAGCGAGCTCGCGCGGCGGTGGATGCGCCGCGCGCCGTTCAGGCGTCGCGCCGGCAGGCGATCATGTAGTTGACGCTGGAATCGTTCGAAAGCGCGAAATGCCGCGTGAGCGGGTGATACGTAATGCCCTTGATATCGGCGACGCGCAGGCCTGCGTCGCGCGCGAACGCGGCAAGCTCCGAAGGACGAATGAAGCGTGCGTAGTCGTGCGTGCCTTTGGGCAGCATCTGCGCGATGTACTCCGCGCCGATCACGGCAAGAAGATACGACTTCACGTTGCGATTGAGCGTCGAAAAGAACACCCAGCCGCCCGGTTTCACGAGCGTTGCGCAAGCTTTCACCACCTCGGCCGGCTGCGGCACGTGCTCGAGCATTTCCATGCAGGTCACCGCGTCGAACGACGCCGGCTCGCGCGCGGCAATCGCTTCGGCGGCGATCAGCTCGTAGTCCACCGTCACGCCGCTTTCGAGACTATGGAGGTCGGCCACGCCGAGCGCCTCGCTCGACAGGTCGATGCCCTTCACGTTCGCGCCGAGTCCCGCCATCGATTCGGAAAGGATGCCGCCACCGCAACCGATGTCGAGCACGCGTTTGGACGGTAGGTGCGCATGGCTGTCTATCCAGCTCAGGCGAACAGGATTGAGTTCGTGCAGCGGCTTGAATTCGGCGTTCGGGTCCCACCAGCGATGAGCGAGATCGCTGAATTTCTGCAGCTCGTGGGGATCGGCATTCGTCATGTCGTGGCAGCCTGAAGCGCGGTGCGGGTCGGAAAGGATAAACCCCGAGTATATAGGCGGGGGTACGGGGCGGCAAAATACCGCGCCGCGACGCAAACCTTCCAAAACGACAAATACCGCGCGTGAAAACAGGCGAAATGAAAGAGGGGATTCGGGATAAAAAAAGCCCCGCCGAAGCGGGGCTTTGAGACTTGTGGTCGCAGCTCGCGATTACTGCTTTTGCGTGCCGACGACTTCGACTTCCACGCGACGGTCCGGTGCGAGGCAGGCGATGAGAGCCTTGCGGTTCTTCTGGTTGCAGCCCGTCGTAACCGGGTTGCGCTTGCCCTTGCCTTCCGTGTAGATACGCTCTGCCGGAACGCCCTTGCTGACCAGATACGACTTGACGGCTTGCGCACGGCGCAGCGACAGACGGTCGTTGTAGGCAACCGAGCCGATGCGGTCGGTGTAGCCCGTCGCGACGACGACTTCGAGGTTCAGAGCCTGGATCTTGCTTGCCAGATCGTCCAGCTTTTCCTTGCCAGCCGGCTTCAGGATAGCCTTGTCGAAGTCGAACAGGGCATCAGCCTGGTACGTGATCTTCTGGCTGGTGATGGCCGGCGGCGGCGGAGCGACCGGCGGCTGCGGTGCCTGGGCGACCAGGGCGCCATCGCACTTCGCGTTGGCGGTGGCCGGCGTCCAGAACGCATCGCGCCAGCAAAGCTCGTTCGTGCCGTTCATCCACACGTATTCGCCGGTACCATTCACCCAGTTGTCATTGACGGCTTGTCGCGACGCCGGCACCGATTGTGCCTGAGCGGATGCAGCCACAACTGCGGTAGCTGCAATGAACGCGAGCTTTGAAAGTTTATTCATATTTCTCCTCTCGAAATTGAGATTACCGCAGGTTTACTGCGAGCCATATGACGAAGACAAGTCATACATTGCTCGAAGTATAACATTGGCACGTTGTGGGGAACGTTTTGCGTTGTGTAGACTTCGAGCCGTGTCTAACTTTGTGCGTTGGCATTTTGCCATATCGTTCCCTTCCAACGATAAAAAAATCCGCCCCTTTCATCGGGGATCGGCGAATGTGGTACACCCGCAACAAAAAGTTCCCTGAATTTTACCTGGTAGTGCGCCTGGTAGCGAGAGCATTCCCCATTGTCATCCAAATCCGCCGCGATGCATCTGATTCCGGGTCGCACTGCGGCGTTTGCGCCACGCTCAGCGCGTTTTTGGGCGCTTCGGCGTCATCCCTCTAATAGGTATACGTAGACGGCGGGCGGGGGTGTCGTGCGTGGTAGAATCGCGTGATGCGCTGCGTCCGCGGCGTCCATGCGACAGCTGGGCCTTTGGCGGTGCCGTTCGCGCCCCTGCTTCTTCTCCGCGGCGAGGCGCTGGCGCACCGCGTGCCCAAATAAGACATCGATAATGGATCAATTCGCCAAAGAGACTCTGCCAATCTCCCTCGAAGAGGAAATGCGCCGCTCGTATCTCGATTACGCGATGAGCGTGATCGTCGGGCGAGCACTTCCGGATGTTCGCGATGGCCTGAAGCCCGTGCACCGGCGCGTGCTCTACGCCATGCACGAGCTGAACAACGACTGGAACCGCGCTTACAAGAAGTCGGCGCGTATCGTCGGCGACGTCATCGGTAAGTACCACCCCCACGGCGACACGGCGGTCTACGACACGATCGTTCGTATGGCGCAGAACTTCTCGCTGCGCTACATGCTGGTCGACGGCCAGGGCAACTTCGGCTCCATCGACGGCGATAACGCCGCCGCCATGCGATACACCGAAATCCGCATGGCCAAGATCGGCCACGAACTGTTGGCCGACATCGACAAGGAAACCGTCGACTTCGGGCCGAACTACGACGGCAGCGAAAGCGAGCCGCAAATCCTGCCCGCGCGCATCCCGAACCTGCTGATCAACGGCTCGTCGGGTATCGCGGTCGGCATGGCCACGAACATCCCGCCGCACAACCTCAACGAAGTCGTCGACGCCTGCCAGCATCTGCTGAAGAATCCCGGGGCAACGATCGACGAATTGATCGAGATCATCCCCGCGCCCGATTTTCCGACCGCCGGCATCATCTATGGCGTCGCCGGCGTGCGCGACGGCTATCGCACCGGGCGCGGCCGTGTCGTGATGCGCGCGGCCACGCACTTCGAGGAGATCGACCGCGGCCAGCGCATGGCGATCATCGTCGACGAGCTGCCGTATCAGGTGAACAAGCGCTCGTTGCTCGAGCGCATCGCCGAGCTCGTCAACGAGAAGAAGCTCGAAGGCATCTCCGATATTCGCGACGAGTCCGACAAGAGCGGCATGCGCGTCGTGATCGAGCTCAAGCGCGGCGAAGTGCCCGAGGTCATTCTCAACAATCTTTATAAGGCGACGCAGCTCCAGGACACGTTCGGCATGAACATGGTCGCGCTGGTGGACAACCAGCCGAAGCTGCTGAACCTGAAGGAAATGCTCGAGCATTTCCTGTCGCACCGCCGCGAAGTGCTCACGCGGCGCACGGTGTACGAACTGCGCAAGGCACGCGAGCGCGGCCACGTGCTCGAAGGTCTCGCCGTTGCGCTCGCGAACATCGACGAATTCATCGAGATCATCAAGGCCGCGCCCACGCCGCCGATCGCGAAGCAGGAGTTGATGAACCGTTCGTGGGATTCGTCGCTCGTGCGCGACATGCTGACGCGCGCCGAGCAGGAGAACGCGGCGGCAGGCGGTCGCGAAGCCTACCGTCCGGAAGGGCTGAACCCGCAATATGGTATGCAGTCCGACGGTCTCTACCGTCTGTCCGACACGCAGGCGCAGGAAATCCTGCAAATGCGTCTGCAGCGCCTGACGGGCCTCGAGCAGGACAAGATCATCGGCGAGTACCGCGACGTCATGGCGCAGATCGCCGACCTGCTCGACATCCTTGCGCGCCCGGAGCGCGTAACGGCCATGATCTTCGACGAACTCACCTCGATCAAGAGCGAATTCGGCGACGCTCGCCGCTCGAAGATCGAGATGAACGCGACGGAGCTCAACACCGAAGACCTGATTACGCCGCAGGACATGGTCGTGACCATGTCGCACTCCGGTTACGTAAAATCGCAGCCGTTGTCGGAATATCGCGCCCAGAAGCGCGGAGGTCGCGGCAAACAGGCGACCCAGATGAAGGAAGACGACTGGATCGACACGCTCTTCATCGCCAACACGCACGATCACATCCTGTGCTTCTCGAATCGCGGGCGCGTGTACTGGGTGAAGGTGTACGAAGTGCCGCAGGGCTCGCGTAACTCGCGCGGCCGTCCGATCGTCAACATGTTCCCGCTGCAGGACGGCGAAAAGATCACGGTCGTGCTGCCGGTCAAGGAATTCTCCGCCGACAAGTTCGTGTTCATGGCTACGGCGCTCGGCACCGTCAAAAAGACGCCGCTCGAAGCTTTCAGCCGCCCGTTGCGCAAGGGTATTATTGCGGTCGGTCTTGACGACGGCGACTACCTGATCGGCGCCGCGATCACCGACGGCGAGCACGACGTGATGCTGTTCTCCGACGCCGGCAAGGCCGTGCGTTTCGACGAGAACGACGTGCGTCCGATGGGCCGCGAAGCGCGCGGCGTGCGCGGCATGCAGCTCGACGACGGTCAGCAGGTCATCGCGCTCCTCGTGGCGGGCGACGAGCAGCAGTCAGTGCTCACCGCAACCGAGAACGGCTATGGCAAGCGCACGCCGATCACCGAGTACACGCGCCACGGCCGCGGCACGAAGGGCATGATCGCGATCCAGACCTCGGAGCGCAACGGCAAGGTGGTTGCGGCAACGCTCGTCGACCCCGAAGCCGAGATCATGCTGATCACGACCACGGGTGTCCTGATCCGCACCCGCGTGTCGGAGATTCGCGAAATGGGCCGTGCAACGCAAGGTGTTACACTCATCAGCCTTGACGAAGGCACGAAGCTCTCGGGCCTGCAGCAGATCGCCGAGGCGGACGCCGAAGGCGAGGGCGAGCCGGGCGAAGGCGAAGCGTGATGCGTCATGTCGGCCCGCGAGAGTGTGCTTACGCGGGCCTTCAAGTCAGGTTTCAGCGAGTCTTGTTACTGTCAGTCAAATGAATGTTGCGCCGGGCGCGACGGTGAGCGGGCGAAAAAACGCCCCGCGGTCCGCGCGGCAACGCAGCCCGATTTAATTTCTCAAAGGGAGTAATGATGCAAAAACGATTCAAGCAGGTGATGTTGCTGGCCGCTCTCGTGCCGACGTTTGCCATGGCTCAGGCGCTCCAGAACCAGGCGCCCGCCCAGGCACCGGCCGCGGCCGCAGCACCCGTCGATCCGGCCAAGCAAGCCGCGATCAAGGACCTGCTCGACGCGATCGACGCACAGAAGCTCGTCGGCGCAATCGGCAACAGCGCCCAGATGCAAGCCAAGCAGCTCGTCCCGGCTATCCTGTCGGACGCGCTCTCGGAAAACAAGACGATGACGGACAAGCAGAAGCAGGCCGCCGTCCCGTCGCTGCAAAAGAACGCCGTGCCGAAGCTGGTTGACTCGGCGGGCCAGGTCTTCGCGACCGACTCGTTCAAGCAGGACGCCATGCAAGCTCAGTACGACGCATACGCGAAGTACTACAGCACGCAGGAAATCAAGGACCTGACCACGTTCTACCGCAGCCCGACGGGCCGCAAGTTCATTCAGGTTCAGGATCAGGTTGGCCGCGACGTCGTAAACAGCCTGATGCAGAAGTACATGCCGCAGTCGATCAAGGCGACGCGCGACCAGGCCGACAAGGAAGTCGCTTCGGTCAAGGTCGGCAAGTAAGCCTTCCGGCGCAGCGCGCCCTCTGGTCCGCCGTGAAGCACGGCATCGAGGCCGGGTCGGGCGCGTAGGCCAGGAAACCGCCGCCGCGCCGCGCGTGGCGGGTTCCGGGCGACAATGCGATAATGGCCGTTTGCGCGATGAGCGCAAGCGGCCATTTTCTTTTTCTGGCGTGTTTTCCGGCGGTTTTTGCCACAGCGCCTGCCTCGGGGATCCCATTACGATGCGCGTCTACAACTTCTCAGCCGGTCCGGCGGCATTGCCCGAAGAGGTCCTGCGTCAGGCCGCCGACGAAATGCTCGACTGGCACGGCAGCGGCATGGGCGTGATGGAAATGAGCCACCGCGGGCCGGAGTTCATGCAGATTCACAGCGAGGCGCTGCTCGACCTGCGCGAGCTGATGCAGGTGCCCGCGAGCCACCAGATCCTCTTCCTGCAAGGCGGCGGCATCGGCGAGAACGCGATCGTGCCGCTCAACCTGTTCGGTGCGAAGCCGCGCGCCGACTTCGTGATTACGGGCGCGTGGTCGCAGAAGTCGCAGAAGGAAGCGCTCAAGTATGGCGCGGCGCACATTGCCGCGACGGGCCGCACTGAGGCCGGCTTCACGCATTCGCCGCCGAAGAGCGAATGGCAGCTCTCCGACGACCCAGCCTACGTGCACCTGTGCACGAACGAAACGATCGACGGTGTCGAGACCTTCGAGATCCCGGACCTCGGCGATATTCCGCTCGTGGCCGACGCTTCGTCGCACATCCTGTCGCGCCCGATGGACATCGGCAAATACGGCGTGCTCTACGGCGGCGCGCAGAAGAACATCGGCATGGCGGGCGTGACGGTCGTGATCGTGCGCGAAGACCTGCTCGACCGCGCCATGCCGATTTGTCCGTCCGCGTTCGAATGGAAGACGGTGGCCGCGAACAACTCGATGTTCAACACGCCGCCCACCTACGCGATCTATATCGCCGGGCTCGTGTTCAAGTGGCTGAAGCGCCAGGGCGGTCTCGAAGTCATCGAGGCGCGCAATGTCGAAAAAGCGAAGCTGCTCTACGACACCATCGACGCGAGCAGCTTCTACATCAACAAGGTGGAGCGCCGCGCGCGCTCGCGGATGAACGTCCCGTTCTTCCTCGCCGACGAAACACGTAACGCAGATTTCCTCGCCGGCGCCAGGGAGCGCGGGCTGTTGCAGCTGAAGGGCCACAAGTCCGTCGGCGGCATGCGGGCATCGATTTACAACGCGGTGCCGCTCGAGGCAGTGAAGGCGCTGGTCGAGTACATGAAGGAATTCGAGGCGACGCACGCTTGAAGCACGCTTCTTCGTGCATCCTTTCCTATTGCCGGTTTCACGCATGGACGACGAACTCAACTCCCAACTCAAGCCGCTGCGCGAACGCATCGACGCGATCGACGCACAGCTTATCGCGCTTCTGAACCAGCGCGCCTCGGTCGCGCTCGAAGTCGGCGAGGTCAAGAAGCACTTCAACGCGCCGGTGTTCCGCCCGGAGCGCGAGATGCAGGTCATCGCGCGTCTGCAGGACATGAGCGAGGGCCCGCTCGGCAACGATCACATCAGCGCGATCTGGCGCGAGATCATGGCTGCGAGCCGCTCGCTCGAAAAGACGATTTCGGCGGCGTTCCTCGGGCCGGTGGGCACCTATAGCGAGCAGGCGATGTACCAGTACTTCGGTCAGTCGATCGAAGGGCTGCCGTGTCCGTCGATCGACGAGGTGTTCCGCTCGGTCGAGGCGGGTGCCGCCGAGTTCGGCGTCGTGCCGGTCGAGAATTCGACCGAGGGCGCCGTCTCGCGCACGCTCGACCTGTTCCTCGAAACACAGCTTGTGATCGGTGGCGAAATCGCGCTGCCGATCCAGCACAACCTGATGACGCGAAGCGGCAACCTGACCGGCGTGACGCGCGTGTGCGCGCACCCCCAGGCGCTCGCGCAGTGTCAGCACTGGCTCACGGCCAACGCGCCGCAACTCGAGCGCCAGAGCGTGTCGAGCAACGCCGAGGCCGCGCGTCTCGCGGCAGCCGACCCGGGCGTCGCCGCGATTGCCGGCGAGCGCGCCGCCACGCACTACGGCCTGCTCATCGCGAACGCACTGATCCAGGACGACCCGCACAACCGCACGCGTTTCGTGATGATCGGCAAGCAGCCGGCGGGCGCGACGGGCCGCGACCAGACTTCGATGATCGTGTCGGTCAAGAACGAGCCGGGCGCCGTGTACAAGCTGCTTGAGCCGCTCGCGCGCCACGGCGTCTCGATGACGCGTTTCGAGTCGCGTCCGGCGCGCCTTGGCAGCACGTGGGAGTACTACTTCTACATCGATTTCGAAGGCCATCGTGACGATCCCGCCGTGGCTGCGGCGCTCGACGAGCTCAGCAAGAAAGCCGCGTATCTGAAGATCCTCGGCTCGTATCCGCGCGCGCGCTAGGGCGCGGACGGCGCGGCACCGGGCCACGCGTTTCCGAGCCCGTCCCGAACAGGCTTCTGCATGCCAGCCAACGTGCCACCGCACGCTCGTCGCGGCCCTCGATCGAGCGTCAGGTCCGCGTGAGCGCGCAACTTTTACTTTTTCCGGTGACGTTGTGAGTGCGTTTTCCTTTAGCAAACTGGTGATTTTCGGCGTCGGTCTGATCGGCGGCTCGCTCGCTCGCGCGTTGCGCGAGCGCGGCCCGCAAACCCGTGACGGCGCGCAGGTGATCGGCGTGGGACGCAACGCGCGTTCGGTAGCGCGCGCGCTCGAACTCGGCGTGATCGATGCGGCCGCCACGCTCGACGACGAAGCGGCGCTCGCCGCCGCGCTCGCCGGCGCCGACATCGTGCTGATCGCCGCGCCGGTCGCCCAGACCCGCGCGCTGCTCGAACGCATCGCGCCGCACCTCGGCGCCGAAACCATCGTCACCGACGCGGGCAGCACCAAGAGCGACGTGATCGCCGCCGCGCGCGCCGCGCTCGGCGCGCGCATCGCACAGTTCGTGCCGGGGCATCCGATCGCGGGCCGCGAATCGAGCGGAGTCGACGCCGCGTTGCCCGACCTGTACGTCGGCCGCAATGTCGTGCTGTGCCCGCTCGTGGAGAATGCGCCGGCGTCGGTCGAACGCATTGCTGCGATGTGGCGCGCGGCGGGCGCCGTGATCGGCGAGATGCCGGCTGCGCAGCACGATCGCGTGTTCGCGGCGGTAAGTCATTTGCCGCATGTGTTGTCGTTCGCGCTCGTCGACCAGATCCTCGCGTCGCCCGACGCCCAGTTGAAGTTCTCTTTCGCGGCGGGCGGTTTCCGCGATTTCACGCGCATTGCGGCGTCGAGCCCCGAAATGTGGCGCGACGTATGCCTCGCGAACCGCGCCGCGCTGCTCGCCGAACTCGACAGCTACACTGAAGTGCTCGCGAAGCTGCGCGCCGCCATCGACGCCGGCGACGGCGCCGCGCTCGAAGCCGTATTCGCGCGCTCGCGCGCCGCGCGCGAGGCGTGGCAGGAGCGCGGCGGCAAGGGCGCGGCGGCGGCCGTCGAAACCGCGCCAGACCAGTAAGCAGGAATCAGCCGTGCGGCGCGAGCGCCGCCATTCAAGGCAATCTCAGGACACGCTCATGGAACACCTCGATCTCGGACCGTTCACCCGTGCGTCCGGCACGATCCGTCTACCCGGCTCGAAGAGCATCTCGAACCGCGTGCTGCTGCTCGCCGCGCTGGCCGAGGGCGAAACGACCATCACGAATCTGCTCGATTCCGACGATACGCGCGTGATGCTCGACGCACTCGAAAAGCTCGGCGTGAAGCTCAAGCGCGACGACGACACCTGTGTCGTGCAGGGCACGCGCGGCGCGTTTACGGCGGTGCGCGCGGATCTTTTCCTCGGCAATGCGGGCACGGCGGTGCGTCCGCTCACGGCCGCGCTCGCGGTGAACGGCGGCGACTACCGCATTTTCGGCGTGCCGCGCATGCATGAGCGGCCGATCGGCGATCTCGTCGACGGCCTGCGCCAGATCGGCGCGAAGATCGACTACGAAGAGAACGAGGGCTACCCGCCGCTGCGCATCCGACCGGCGGCGATTTCCGTCGAGGCGCCCATCCGTGTGCGCGGCGACGTATCGAGCCAGTTCCTAACGGCGCTCCTCCTCACCCTGCCGCTCGTGCGCGCCAAGGACAGCGTGACGATCGTCGAGGTGGACGGCGAACTGATCTCCAGGCCCTATATCGAGATCACGATCAAGCTGATGGAGCGCTTCGGCGTGAAGGTCGAGCGCCATGGCTGGCATCGCTTCGAGATCCCGGCCGGCGTGCGCTACCAGTCGCCGGGCAAGATCATGGTGGAAGGCGATGCGTCGTCGGCGTCGTACTTCCTCGCCGCGGGCGCGATCGGCGGCGGCCCCGTGCGCGTGGAGGGCGTCGGGCGCGCGAGCATCCAGGGCGATGTGGGTTTCGCGGCGGCCCTCGGGCGCATGGGCGCGAATGTGACGATGGCCGACGACTGGATCGAGGTGCGCGGCATCGGCAACGATCACGGCAAGCTCGACCCCATCGACATGGACTTCAACCTGATTCCGGACGCGGCCATGACGATCGCGGTGGCGGCGCTCTTCGCGGACGGCGCGACCACGTTGCGCAACATCGCGAGCTGGCGCGTGAAGGAAACCGACCGCATCGCGGCAATGGCGAGAGAACTGCGCAAGGTCGGCGCCAACGTGGAAGAGGGCCCCGACTATCTGGTCGTGCGACCGCCCGAAAAGCTCACGCCGAACGCCGCGATCGACACCTATGACGACCACCGCATGGCGATGTGCTTCTCGCTCGTGAGCCTCGGCGGCGTGCCGGTGCGCATCAACGACCCGAAGTGCGTCGGCAAGACGTTTCCCGATTATTTCGAGCGCTTCCTCGCGCTCGCACAACCTTGATTGACCAGAAGCCGAGTACCGTTGCCGCATGAAATCAACCCGTCCCTTTTATCCGACGCCCGTCATCACGATCGACGGCCCGACCGCTTCCGGCAAGGGCACAGTGGCCGCGCTGGTCGCCGCGCATCTTGGCTTTCACCTGCTCGACAGCGGCGCGCTCTACCGGCTCGCGGCGCTGGCGAGCGTGCGCTACGCTCTCGCGGCCGACGACGCGGACGGCCTTGCGAAGCTGATCGACGATCTCCATATCACGTTCCGCGAGGGGCTTGCGCAGCTCGACGGCGTTGACGTTTCGAACGAGATCCGCGCCGAGGAAGTGGGCAACCGGGCCTCGATGATCGCCGCGCACCCCAGCGTCCGCGCGGCGCTGGTGGCGCGCCAGCGGGCGTTTCGCAAGCTTCCCGGACTCGTGGCGGACGGCCGCGACATGGGCACCGTCATCTTTCCGGACGCCGTGCTGAAGGTGTTTTTGACGGCCAGCGTGGAGGCTCGCGCGGCCCGCCGGTATAAGCAATTGATCCAAAAAGGTTTTTCTGCTAATATGGATGACTTGCTTCGGGATTTGCGTGAACGCGACGCGCGCGACAGTAACCGTGCGGCCGCGCCGCTCAAGCCCGCAGCGGATGCGCAGCTTCTCGATACCTCGGCGCTGTCCATCGACCAGGCGGTCGAACAGGTGGTGCAGTGGTATCAGGCATTGCCCGTGCGGTGAGTCCGATTTCGGTCCGGCAAACGCGGCAAAGCGCGACCGAAAGAGCAGTAAAGCAGTCGTTGTCGTTGTTGTGTACCTGTTGGTGCTCCGTGTCATGCCGAAAAAGGCGGCGGAGCGTATGTCAACCCTTTAACCCCGTATGGCTTTTGCATTTTCGCCGTGAACTCGCGTTCCGGCATCAACGCCCCGCAGTCAAGACTGGCTGCCGGTGCAGCGAAAACCATGCAAATCCAGATTTTTATGTCCGACCTGCAAACCTCCACCCCGAATACCGAATCTTTCGCGGCTCTGTTCGAAGAGTCGCTGACCCGCCAGGACATGCGCGCCGGCGAAGTCATCTCCGCTGAAGTCGTGCGCGTCGACCACAACTTCGTGGTCGTCAACGCAGGTCTCAAGTCCGAGGCCTACATTCCCATCGAGGAATTCCTGAACGACCAGGGCGAAGTGGAGGTTCAGGCGGGCGATTTCGTTTCCGTCGCGATCGACGCGCTGGAAAACGGCTACGGCGACACGATCCTGTCGCGCGACAAGGCCAAGCGTCTCGCTTCGTGGCTGTCGCTGGAAAAGGCCCTCGACAACAACGAACTCGTGACCGGCACGATCACGGGCAAGGTCAAGGGCGGCATGACCGTCATGGTCAACGGCATCCGCGCGTTCCTGCCGGGTTCGCTCGTCGACACGCGTCCGGTCAAGGACACGACGCCGTACGAAGGCAAGACGCTCGAATTCCGCGTCATCAAGCTGGACCGCAAGCGTAACAACGTCGTGCTGTCGCGCCGCGCGGTGATCGAAGCCACGCAAGGCGAAGAGCGCGCGAAGCTGCTCGAAACGCTGAAGGAAGGCGCGATCGTCAACGGCGTGGTCAAGAACATCACCGACTACGGCGCGTTCGTGGACCTCGGCGGCATCGACGGCCTGCTGCACATCACCGACATCGCATGGCGCCGCGTGCGTCACCCGAGCGAAGTTCTCTCGGTTGGCCAGGAAGTCACCGCGAAGATCCTCAAGTTCGACCAGGAAAAGAACCGCGTTTCGCTCGGCATCAAGCAACTGGGCGACGATCCGTGGGAAGGCATCTCGCGCCGCTACCCGTCGGGCACGCGCCTGTTCGGCAAGGTCACGAACATCACCGACTACGGCGCGTTCGTCGAAGTCGAGTCGGGCATCGAAGGCCTCGTCCACGTCTCGGAAATGGACTGGACCAACAAGAACGTTGCGCCGTCGAAGGTTGTCCAGCTGGGCGACGAAGTCGAAGTCATGGTCCTCGAGATCGACGAAGACCGCCGCCGTATCAGCCTCGGCATGAAGCAGTGCAAGCCGAATCCGTGGGATGACTTCAGCCGCAACTTCAAGAAGGGCGACAAGATCCAGGGCGCCATCAAGTCGATCACCGACTTCGGCGTGTTCATCGGTCTGCCCGGCGGCATCGACGGCCTGGTCCATCTCTCGGATCTGTCGTGGTCGGAAGCTGGCGAAGAAGCCGTTCGCAAGTACAAGAAGGGCGACGAAGTCGAGGCCGTGGTTCTGGGCATCGACGTCGAGAAGGAACGCATTTCGCTCGGCATCAAGCAGCTCGAAGGCGACCCGTTCAGCAACTTCGTTGCTGTCAACGACAAGGGTTCGATCGTCGACGGTACGGTCAAGTCGGTCGACGCCAAGGGCGCTGTGATTACGCTGAACGCGGACGTCGAAGGCTACCTGCGTGCTTCGGAAATCGCGCAAGACCGCGTGGAAGATGCCCGCAACGTGCTGAAGGAAGGCGACAAGGTCAACGCGATGATCATCAACATCGATCGCAAGTCGCGTGGCATCAACCTGTCGATCAAGGCGAAGGACTCGGCCGAGCAGCAAGAAGCGCTGCGCAGCATGTCGGCTGATGCGGGTTCGGCTGCCACCGGCACGACCAACCTCGGCGCGCTGCTGAAGGCCAAGCTCGACGGCCAGAACCAGTAAAGCCTCAAACGGGGGCAAGCTGAAGTATGACCAAATCTGAATTGGTCGCGCAGCTGGCTACGCGATTTCCGCAACTTGTTCTCAAGGACGCGGATTTCGCGGTCAAGACGATGCTCGATGCGATGTCCGAGGCGCTTGCCAAGGGCCATCGCATCGAAATTCGCGGCTTTGGCAGCTTTGGCCTGAATCGTCGGCCGTCGCGCGTCGGGCGCAATCCCAAGTCGGGTGAAAAAGTGCTGGTGCCTGAGAAGTACGTGCCGCACTTCAAGCCGGGCAAGGAACTGCGCGAACGCGTGGACCGCAATTCGGGCGAGCCGCTGAAGGCGGAAGAGCCGGACGACGACCTGTAAGCGCTCGATCGGTTCGGATCGGGCAATTGCGGTCGTCGGCGGTCAATGCCAGATGGCCAGAACGCATGGACCGGTAAAAAAACGCCGGGGTGAATAACCCCGGCGTTTTTTTTGTCCGCGCTTTTTGGACGACGTTTGCCTCAGCACGCCGTATTGATCTGCGCTCTGCGGTCGCTCTCACATGCCGGTGCGCGAGCCGTTCAATTACAATACGGGACACTTCGGCGCGGCCCATGCTGCGGCGCAGCATGCCGGCCTTGCCGGTGCCTTCCGCAACTGCCAAGAGAATCCTTCATGAGATTGATCGCCTGGGTGATCCGTGTGCTGGTGTTCGTGCTGCTGCTCGTGCTCGCACTCGCCAACACGCAAACCGCGACGCTGAATTTTCTGGCCGGCTATGCGTGGCAGGCTCCGCTGATCCTGATCGGCCTCGCGTTTTTCGTCGTCGGCTTGCTGGCGGGGCTGCTTTCGGCGCTGCCCGGCGTGTTCCGGCTGCGCATGGAAAACGGGCGCCTCAAACGCGATCTGCGTGTCGCGCGCGAGACGCCCGTGCCGAGCGCGGAGCCGCCGCTGCCGCCGCTCATCTGAATAGTATTGCCGTGCCGCGCGCCTCCCGGCGTGCGGATGATTTTCCGCTCACACCATCGCTCGCATGGATCTCGATTTCTGGTGGCTACTCGTCATTCCCGTTGCGTTCGCGCTCGGATGGATGGCGTCGCGCTACGACCTGAAGGCACTGCTTTCCGAAAGCGCCACGTTGCCGCGCTCGTATTTCCGCGGCCTGAATTTCCTGCTCAACGAGCAGCCGGACAAGGCCATCGACGCGTTCATCGAAGTCGCGAAGCTCGATCCCGAAACCGTCGAACTGCACTTCGCGCTGGGCAATCTGTTTCGCCGCCGCGGCGAGACCGATCGTGCGATCCGCGTGCATCAGAATCTGCTTTCGCGTTCCGACCTCCCCGCGAACGAGCGCGATCACGCGCTCTATGAGCTGGGTCAGGACTTCCTCAAGGCCGGCATGCTCGATCGCGCCGAGGAGACCTTCGGCAAGCTCAAGTCGGGCGACTTCGCGCTCGGTGCGCAGCGTGCGCTGCTCGCGATCTACGAGATCGAAAAGGACTGGAACCGCTGTATCGACACCGCGCGTCACCTCGAAACCATGGGTGCGGCGTCGCTCGACCTCGAAATCGCGCAGTTCCATTGCGAGCTCGCGCAGGAGGCGCTCCAGCAGAAGAAGCCGGACGAGGCTCGCCGTCAGCTCGCGCTCGCACTCAAAGCCAACTCGCAGAACGTGCGCGCGACGATCCTCGCGGGCGATGTCGATGCCGCGAGCGGCGCCCCCGACTCCGCGCTCGCCCACTGGCGCGAGGTCGAGGCGCAGAATCCCGCGTATCTGCCGCTCGTCGCCGAGAAGGTCATGAAGGCCTACGAGGCGCTCGGCCGCGCCGAAGAAGGCGCGCATGTGCTCATTGCGTGGGTCGATGCGTATCCGTCGAACGACTTGCTCGACGTCGCCTATAAGTATGTGGCCGAGCTGCGCGGCGCCGACGCGGCACACGCGCTCGCGCGCACGCAGATGCAGAAGTCGCCGAATCTCGCCGGCATGGCGCGTCTGCTCGAGGCTCAGCAGGCTACGGCCGAAGAGCCACGCCGCAGCGAACTCGGGCTGATGCGCAAGCTGCTCCAGCAGCGCACCAAGAACCTGCCTCGCTACACCTGCCAGAACTGCGGCTTTCGGGCGCGCCTCTTCTACTGGCAATGTCCGGGCTGCAGCGGCTGGGAAACCTATGCGCCGCGCCGCGTCGAGCCGGTTCCCGCGTCGAGCTGAGCCCGGGCGCGCGCCCCAGCCGGGCGCCTCACAGTCATCCCATCATCAGCATCTGTCACCGGAGCGCCTATGAAGATCACCATTGTCGGTACCGGCTACGTCGGCCTCGTTACCGGTGCGTGCCTTGCCGAAATCGGCCACGACGTGTTTTGCCTCGATGTCGATCCGCGCAAGATCGAAATCCTCAATGGCGGCGGCGTGCCGATTCACGAGCCGGGCCTGCTCGAACTCATCGCGCGAAACCGCGCGGCCGGGCGCATCACGTTTTCCACCGACGTCGAGGCGAGCGTCGAACACGGCGACGTGCAATTCATCGCCGTGGGCACGCCGCCCGACGAAGACGGCTCCGCCGACCTTCAATACGTGCTCGAGGCGGCGCGCAGCATCGGCCGCTACATGAATGGCTTCAAGGTGATCGTCGACAAGTCGACGGTGCCGGTCGGCACGGCGCAAAGGGTGCAGGGCGTGGTTGCCGAAGAACTCGCGAAGCGCGGCCTCGCGGGCAGCGAGGCGCACCGCCTCTCGGTCGTCTCGAACCCCGAGTTCCTCAAAGAGGGCGCGGCCGTGGACGACTTCATGCGCCCGGACCGCATCATCATCGGCCTCGACGAAGACGAGAACGGCAACGCGGCACGCGAGAAGATGAAGCGTCTCTACGCGCCGTTCAACCGCAACCACGAGCGCACGATCTACATGGACGTGCGTTCCGCCGAATTCACGAAATACGCGGCCAACGCCATGCTCGCCACGCGCATCTCGTTCATGAACGAGATGGCGAATCTCGCCGATCGCGTGGGCGCCGACATCGAGTCGGTGCGCCGGGGCATCGGTTCCGATCCGCGCATCGGCTATCACTTTCTCTATGCGGGCTGCGGTTATGGCGGCTCGTGTTTCCCGAAGGACGTGCAGGCGCTGATCCGCACGGCTGCGGAGTCGGGCCAGAACCTGCGCGTGCTCGAAGCGGTCGAGGAGGTGAATCACGGGCAGAAGGAAGTGCTCGTGAAGAAGATCGTCGGCGCGTGCGGCGAAGATCTGGGCGGCAAGCGCTTCGCGGTGTGGGGCCTTGCGTTCAAGCCGAACACCGACGACATGCGCGAAGCGCCGAGCCGCCGTCTGATCGCCGATTTGCTCGCGCGCGGCGCGACGGTCGTGGCGTGGGACCCGGTCGCGGCGGAGGAGGCGAGGCGCGTGTTCGCGCTCGATCTCGCCCACGTGCCGGAGCAGCATGCGCGCCTCACGTTCGCGTCCAGCCAGGACGACGCGCTCACGGGCGCGGACGCGCTCGTGATCGTCACCGAATGGACGGCCTTCAAGGCGCCCGATTTCGCGCACTTGAAGAAGGTGCTCAAGGCGCCGCGTATCTTCGACGGACGCAATCTCTACGAGCCCGACGCGATGGCGGAGCTCGGCATTGACTATCACTCGATTGGGCGACCCCATGTCACTCCCGCAAATTCCGCAGCCTGAAACCGCGCTGACTCCCGCCATGGCGTCCGAAGTGCGCGTCGTGCCGCGCGAGAAGCTCGCCGCCTCGCGCGTGCTGGTGGTGGGCGACGTCATGCTCGATCGCTACTGGTTCGGCGACGTCAACCGCATCTCGCCGGAGGCGCCGGTGCCGGTCGTGCACGTGCAGCGCAAGGAAGACCGCCTCGGCGGCGCGGCGAACGTGGCGCGCAACGCGGCCGCGCTTGGCGCCCATGCCGGTCTCCTCTGCGTGGTGGGTCACGACGAGCCCGGCGAGCGCATTGTCGAGCTGCTCGGCGAGAGTCACGTGAACGCGTACCTCGAACGCGATCCCGCGTTGCCGACCACCATCAAGTTGCGCGTGCTGTCGCGCCAGCAGCAGTTGTTGCGCATGGACTTCGAGAACACGCCCGCGCATGAGATCCTGCTCGCCGGCCTCGCGCGCTTCGACGCGCTGCTGCCCACCTACGACGTGATCCTGCTTTCCGACTACGCGAAGGGCGGACTCACGCACGTCACGCAAATGATTTCGAAGGCGCGCGCCGCGGGCAAGGCGGTGCTCGTCGACCCCAAGGGCGACGACTGGGAGCGCTACCGCGGCGCGAGCCTCATCACCCCGAACCGTGCGGAACTGCGCGAAGTGGTGGGCACGTGGAAGTCGGAGGAGGATCTGCTCGCGCGCGTGACGAAGCTGCGCCGCGAGCTGCAGTTCGATGCGCTGCTGCTCACGCGCTCGGAAGAGGGTATGACGCTCTTTTCCGACGCCGGCGTGCTGCACGCGGCGGCCGATGCACGCGAAGTGTATGATGTCTCGGGCGCCGGCGACACCGTGATCGCGACCGTCGCGGTCATGCTCGGCGCGGGCTTGCCGCTCGTCGAGTGCGTCGCGCTCGCGAACCGCGCGGCCGGCATCGTGGTCGGCAAGCTCGGTACGGCCACCGTCGACTACGACGAACTCTTTCAATAACGTGCCGCGCGCATCCGCGCGGCGCTCGCGTGCCGGCCGGGATTTCCGCAGCGTTTTTCCGGCCGGGCATCAACCTCGCGCGAACCTCGTCACCGCAGACCTATCATGACTCTCATCGTCACCGGCGCGGCCGGCTTCATCGGCAGCAACCTCGTGAAGGCGCTGAACGACCGCGGCGAAGACCGCATCATCGCCGTCGACAATCTCACCCGCGCAGACAAGTTCAGGAATCTCGTCGATTGCGAGATCGACGACTACATCGACAAGACCGAGTTCGTCGAGCGCTTCGCGCGCGGCGATTTCGGCGATGTGCGCGCGGTATTCCACGAAGGCGCCTGTTCGGACACCATGGAAACCGACGGCCGCTACATGATGGACAACAACTTCCGCTACAGCCGCGCCGTGCTCGACGCCTGCCTCACGCAGCGCGTGCAGTTTCTGTATGCGTCGTCGGCGGCGATCTATGGCGGCTCGAGCCGCTTCGTCGAGGAGCGCGAGGTGGAAGCGCCGCTCAACGTGTACGGCTATTCGAAGTTCCTGTTCGACCAGGTGATTCGCCGCGTGTTGCCCACGGCGCAAAGCCAGATTGCGGGCTTTCGCTACTTCAACGTCTACGGTCCGCGCGAAACGCACAAGGCGCGCATGGCGTCGGTGGCGTTCCACAACTTCAACCAGTTCCGCGCGGAAGGCAAGGTGAAGCTGTTCGGCGAGTACAACGGCTACGCGCCGGGCGAGCAGACGCGCGATTTCGTTTCCGTCGAGGACGTGGTGAAGGTCAATCTGTTCTTCTTCGATCACCCGGAGAAGACGGGCATCTTCAATCTGGGCAGCGGACGGGCGCAGCCGTTCAACGACATCGCCACGACGGTGGTGAACACGCTGCGCGCGATGGAGGGCAAGCCTGCGCTCACGCTCGAAGAGCAGGTCAAGGAAGGCCTGA
The DNA here is from genome assembly GCF_900096975.1 of Paraburkholderia lycopersici. GTDB lineage: Bacteria > Pseudomonadota > Gammaproteobacteria > Burkholderiales > Burkholderiaceae > Paraburkholderia > Paraburkholderia lycopersici. The sequence goes on along the minus strand of NZ_FMYQ01000030.1, from coordinate 9,678 downwards.
TCGAGTACGTTCCGTTCCCCGATGCATTGCGCGGCAAGTATCAATGCTTCACGCAGGCCGACCAGACGAAGCTGCGCGCGGCGGGCTACGACGCGCCGTTCCTGACGGTGCAGGAAGGCGTGGATCGCTACGTACGTTGGCTTTCCGGCCAGGTGTAACGCAAAGCCGCGACTTCATAAACTGGACTCTCCTCGCCGGCGATGGTCGCCGGCGTATCTACGGAGATCCAGCATGTTCCGAAAATTCCTTGCGGCGGCCGCGCTTCTGGCCGTACTCGGCCACGCCTTCGCGGCCGTGGACGTCAACACCGCCAACGAAGACGCGCTTCGCGGCATCAAGGGCATCGGGCCCGCGCGCGCCAAGGCCATTCTCGACGAGCGCGGCGCGCACGGCCCGTACAAGGATGCCGCTGACCTCGGCAAGCGTGTGAAGGGCATGGGCGGCCACACCGTCGAACGTTTGCAGGCCGAAGGATTGTCGGTCGGTCCCGCCAATGCGCAGTCGGCGCAGGCGAAGATCGCGCAGGCCTCGCCCGCAAAGGCAGGCGCGCAGCAGCCGGCTGCCGTGGCGGTCAAGAAGTAGGCGCCGTCTTCCGTTTTGTCCCGCGCGTTTTGCGTCACCGTCGCGGGGTCACAGTCTCCTTCAGGTGTCGCTTCGGCGACGTTGACCCGCGGCCTGGGCCGCGGGCTTTTTGCCGCGCGCCGTTGCGCGTTGTTGTGCGCTCCCATGTGCTCCCGCGAGGCGTTGCCGCTCGTGCGCCGCCTACGCCCATACGGGCAGCAGGGGACCCACTGCGATCGCTGGCTGCGTGGTTTAGAATCGACGGATCACGTCATTGCGCCTCACTGCCATCTCCATGCCCTACAAGACCATTGAAGACACGATCGGCAATACGCCGCTCGTGCAGCTCGTCCGCTTGCCGGACGACGAAGTCCGCGCACGCAACAACGTCGTTCTGGCCAAGCTGGAAGGCAACAACCCGGCTGGGTCGGTGAAAGACCGCCCCGCGCTCTCGATGATCCGCAAAGCCGAAGAGCGCGGCCGCATCAAGGCGGGCGACACGCTCATCGAGGCGACGAGCGGCAATACGGGCATCGCGCTCGCCATGGCGGCGGCTATCCGCGGCTACAAGATGGTGCTCATCATGCCGGAGGACCTTTCGGTCGAGCGCCGCCAGAGCATGGCCGCCTACGGCGCCGACATCATGCTCACGCCGGTGAAAGGCGGCATGGAATATGCCCGCGACCTCGCCGAGCAGATGCAGCGCGACGGCAAGGGCATCATCCTCGACCAGTTCGCGAACCCCGACAATCCGCTTGCGCACTACGAGGGCACCGGGCCCGAAATCTGGCGCGACACGGAAGGGCGCATCACGCACTTCGTCTCGTCGATGGGGACTACCGGCACGATCATGGGCACGTCCCAGTTCCTCAAGGAAAAGAATCGGGCTATCGAGATCGTGGGTGCGCAGCCGGAGGAAGGCTCGCGCATTCCGGGCATTCGCAAGTGGCCCGAAGCCTATATGCCGAAGATCTTCGACCGCAGCCGCGTCGATCGCGTGGAGAACGTGAGCCAGGCCGCCGCCGAAAACATGGCGCGTCGTCTTGCCGCAGTCGAGGGCATTTTCGCCGGCATTTCCTCGGGCGGTGCATGCGAGGTCGCGATGCGCCTGGCGCGCCAGGTCGAAAACGCGACGATCGTGTTCATCGTCTGCGATCGTGGCGACCGCTATCTGTCTACGGGCGTGTTTCCGGCTTGACTGAAGCGCACAGGTAAAAAAAACGGCCTTCGGTGTTTCCGAAGGCCGTTTTGCTTGGGGCTGCCGAGCTCAGTCGTGTTGTCCGGCGGGTGCGGTGCCCGCGGCGGTCGTGTTGCCGGGGACGCTGTTCATGCCATTGCCGTTTCCATTGCCGTTCGACGGACCCACGCCCACGCCGGGCTGCGTCGCGAGCATTTGCGCTTTCACGCGCATGCCAAGCTGATACACCGCGAGGGCATAGAAAAAGCTGCGGTTATAGCGTGTCAGCACGTAGAAATTCCTGAGCCCGAGCATGTATTCGGTGCCGCGGCCCGGCGTGGGCAAGTCGATGACCGTGACGGGCGTGCCCGCCTCGGCGGCGATGTCCACGTCCGGCTGGTCGAGCACGAGGCCCGAACGCAGCAACTGGCTGAGCGGCCAGCGCGGTTCGGGCTTGCCGTCCGCTGCGGCCTGCGCGATGCCGAGGCTCCCCGCATCGGACGCGATCTTCCACACGACGGGCCGGCCCGTTTCCCAGCCGTTCTGCCGCAGATAATTCGCCACGCTGCCGATCGCATCGGACTGGCTCGCGCGCAAGTCGATATGGTTGTTGCCTTCGTAATCGACGGCGTATTGCACGATGCTGCTCGGCAGGAACTGCGGAATGCCGATCGCGCCCGTGTACGAACCGAGCACCGACGATGGGTCGATCTGCGCGTCGCGCGTCCACACGAGATAGTCCTCGAGGTTCTTGCGGAACGTCGCCATGCGGTCGGCGCGGTTAGGCGTGTCCGGGTAATCGAACGCGAGCGTCGTGAGCGCGTCGAGCACGCGGAAATTGCCCATGTAGCGCCCGTAGATCGTCTCCACGCCGATGATGCCGACGATCACTTCGGGCGCCACACCGAACTCTTCCGACGCGCGCTGCAGCGTGGCCTGGTTCTGGCGCCAGAAGCGCACGCCCGCATTGATGCGCACCGGGTCGAGGAAGCGCGCCTGATAGGCGCGCCAGTTCTTGATGCCCGGAACGGGCGAGGGCGTGACGAGCTTCACCGCCGTCGCCGAATAGTTCGCGCTCGCGAAGAGCGCGTGCAGCGCCGTCGGATCGAAGTCGTAGCGCGCCACCATGTCGTTGATGAAGCCGTCGACGTCCGGATTGTTCGCGTAGCGCTGCGGGACGATTTCCTCCTCGAACGTCTGACCCTGCTGCGTGGGCGTTTGCGGTTGCGCCTGGGCGAGCGTGAGCGGCGTCTGTCGCGTTATCGGCGCGGAAGTCTGCGCGCGCGCCGCTCCGGTACACAACGACGCCGCGACGCAAAGCGCGAGTCCGAAGGTCGTGTGGCGTGGGCGGCTGGAGGCGGACAGAGCGGTCTTGAGCGTCATGAGCGAGAGGGGGGAGAGCGGTCCAAAGATCCCGGGCAGTATAACCGAGCGACTTGAGCGAATTGGGCCCTTGCGTGCCGCGGCGGCGCGTGTGCGCCCGGTCGCTGTGGTAACGTGATGTCTGATCGCGCGCCGGCCGGCGCGCCACCAGACAAAAGACAGAAGGAGACCCGCGGCCGCGCCCGTGCGCGCCAGGCCCGCGGCCAGTGCGACTCATGACGACCGGTTTCTTCTCTCACCCCGACTGCCTGCTGCACGAGATGGGCGAATGGCATCCCGAATGCCCGGCGCGCCTGCAGGCCATCGAAGACCAACTGATTGCCAGCCGCATCGACGCGCTGATCGAGCGCGACGAATCGGCGCCGCTTGCCACCGAAGCAGACCTCCTGCGCGTGCACACCCAGGCGCACATCGACTTCATCCGTAGCACCGCGCCCACCGAAGGCTACGCGAGCATCGACGCCGACACGCTGATGAATCCGCACACGTGGCAGGCAGCGCTGCGCGCGGCGGGCGCGGCGATAGCCGCCACCGACGCGGTCGTCGCGGGACGCTACGAAAACGCGTTCTGCGCCGTGCGCCCGCCCGGCCATCACGCGGAGCCCGCGCGCGCGATGGGTTTCTGTTTTTTCAACAATGTGGCGGTCGCGGCGCGCCATGCGCTCGAGGTCCATGGTCTCGAACGTGTGGCGATCATCGATTTCGACGTGCATCACGGCAACGGCACCGAAGCGGCATTCGCGGGCGACTCGCGCGTGCTGATGTGCAGCTTCTTCCAGCATCCGTTCTATCCCTACTCGGGCGCGGAGAACACGGCGCCGAACATGGTCAACGTGCCGGTCGCGGCGCGCACGAAGGGCATGGAAGTGCGCGAAGCCATCGACATCATGTGGCTACCCCGGCTGCACGAGTTCAAACCGGAGATGGTGTTCATTTCGGCCGGCTTCGACGCACACCGCGAGGACGATCTCGGCAACCTCGGGCTCGTCGAGGACGACTACGCATGGATCACCGAACAGATTCGCGAGATCGCGGGCCGCTATGCGAAGGGGCGCATCGTGAGCTGCCTCGAAGGCGGCTATAACCTTTCGGCGCTGGGCCGCAGCGTGGTTGCGCATCTGCGCGTGCTGGCGGATATCTAGCGCGGCCCGCGTCACCCGCCATCGACATCGAACGAAGGAGACGTGCAACATGAGTGCTGTTCCGTCCGCATCGCCGTCGTCCTCCGGCGCCGCGCCGCTCGTCGAAGTCACGCGCGACGCGTACGGCATACCGGGCGTCGTGCGTCTCACGCTCAATCGCCCCGATGCGTTCAACGCGCTGTCCGAAGCCCTTATCGACGCGTTGCAGGCCGAACTCGCCGCGCTGGCGAAATCGGACGCGCGCGTGGTCGTGATCGCGGCGGCGGGGCGAGCGTTCTGCGCGGGCCACGATCTTCGCGAGATGCGCGCGGCGCCGTCGCATGGCTACTACGCGAGGCTGTTCGAGCGCTGCTCGAAGATGATGCTGGCGATCCAGAAGATGCCGCAGCCCGTCATCGCGCGCGTGCAGGGCGTGGCGACGGCGGCCGGCTGCCAGCTCGTCGCGATGTGCGACCTCGCGGTGGCGGCGGATTCGGCGCGCTTTGCCGTGTCGGGCATCAATCTCGGCCTGTTTTGCTCGACGCCCGCCGTGCCGCTCTCGCGCAACGTTTCGCGCAAGGCGGCCTTCGAGATGCTGATGACTGGCGAATTCATCGACGCGCAAGCGGCGCTGCGCGAGGGCCTCGTGAACCGCGTGGTCGCCGCCGGCGAACTCGATGCCGCCGTGACGGCGCTGGCCGCGAGCATCTGCGCGAAGCCGCGCGAGGCGGTCGAGGCGGGCAAGGGCCTGTTCTACCGGCAGCTCGAAATGGGTATCGAAGCCGCGTATCAGCTAGCCGGGCAGACCATGGCGTGCAACATGATGACCGACCCCGCGCTCGACGGCGTGCAGGCGTTCATCGAAAAACGCGGGGCGAAATAGCGCGGCGGCTGCCGGTCAGCTATGCCGGTCGATCCAGTCCAGCATTGCGCCGATCACGCGTTCGCGGTCGAGATCGTTGAGCGTTTCGTGATAGCTGCCTTCGTAGAGCGTGAGCGTGCGATCGGGCGATCCCACGGTCGCGCCGAACGCGCGGCTGCCTTCGGGCTCGGTGAGCTTGTCCTCGGTGCCGTGCCAGATCAGCACGGGTACGCGCAACTGCGCGCGGCCCGCTTCGATGCGCTTCATCGCTTCCAGCAACTGCGCACCCGTGCGAGCGGGAATCGCGCCGTGATGCACGAGGGGATCGGCGCGATTGGCTTCGGCCACCGCGGCGTCGCGCGCGAGCAGCGCGGCGTCGATTCTCATGGCCGGAAAGCGCGGCCAGATCGCGCTGACGACGCGGCTCGCGGCGATCATCCATGCGGGTACGTCGCGGCCCGGCGCGAGCGCCGGGCTCGAAAGCAGCAGGCCCGCGAGCGGCATACCGGTTTGCGGCAAGCGCTCGATGGCATGGAGCGCGGCGATGGCGCCGCCCATGCTGTGTCCCATCAGGAAGAGTGGCGTTCGCTGCGCGGCGCATTGCGCGCTCGCATGGGCGAGGAGCGCTTGCGTATCGTCGAGGTATTCGTCGAAGCGCGCGACCCACGTGCGGCGTCCGGGGGCGCGCCCATGGCCGCGCAGGTCGACTGCGTAGACACGTCGATGGCCGCAGCATTGAGCCTGGCGGCAAGCGCCGCATGGCGGCCGGCATGTTCAGCCAGGCCATGAACCAGTGCAAGGGCTGCGCGCGGCGGCGTTTTCGTGCGCCAGACGTAGAGCGGTAGTTCGACGCCGTCGCGCGTGCGCAGTGTCGAGCGTTCGGGGCCGGCGGCCTGGGTCGAAGCGGGTGCGCCGATCTTCTGACTCGTTTCCATCTCATTCCCTGGTGGGCGGTTCGTTGTCGGTGACAGCTCCGGCAGCAGTGTAGTGGCCGCCTGAGCCGCGGCGCGCCGCAAACGTCCTCTAATGCATGGGCGTTATGAAAGTATCGAAATTGATTATTAAAAGGAATTTTGCATGCCAGGGTAAAATGGCGGGCTAAATCCAGTCCAGCAAACGGCGGCTATCTGCCGGCGCGACGCGTTTTCCGTCCTCAAAAGGTGCGGACCATGCGAGCGGCGCGCGGCACATCCGCCGTTTCTTTTTTCCATGATCGAAATTCGAAACGTGTCCCAGCGCTTCGCCGGCCCACAAGGCTGGATCGAGGCGCTGCATAACGTCAATCTGACGGTTCCGCCGGGCGAAGTGTTCGGCATCATCGGGCGCAGCGGCGCGGGCAAGAGCACGCTCGTGCGCACCATCAACCTGCTCACGCGGCCCACAGAGGGCGACATCGTCGTCAACGGGCGAACGCTCACGTCGCTCTCGTCGGCCGACCTGCGCGAGGCGCGCCGCGAGATCGGCATGATCTTCCAGCACTTCAACCTGCTGTCGTCGCGCACGGTGTTCGACAACGTTGCGCTGCCGCTCGAACTCGCGGGCGCGAAGCGCGCGCAGATCGACGAAACCGTGCTGCCGCTGCTCGAACTCGTCGGCCTGACGGCGCAAAAGGATCGCTATCCGTCGCAGATCAGCGGCGGCCAGAAGCAGCGCGTGGGCATCGCGCGCGCGCTCGCGAGCAAGCCGAAAGTGCTGCTTTCCGATGAAGCGACCTCCGCGCTCGACCCTGAAACCACGCGCGCGATTCTCGACCTGCTGCGCAAGATCAATCGCGAACTGAACCTGACGATCGTGATGATTACGCACCAGATGGAAGTCATCAAACAGGTCTGCGACCGCGTGGCCGTGCTCGACGCGGGCCGCGTCGTGGAGACGGGCCCCGTGATCGACGTGTTCCTGCAGCCGCGCCACGACGTGACGCGCGCGCTGCTCGGCGACGTGATCGCCCAGGAACTGCCGCCCGCGCTGAAGGCGCGCGTGGCCGAGCGCCTCACGAAGGGCAACGGGCACCTGCTGCGCCTCGCCTTCACGGGCACGGGCGTCGACCAGCCGGTGCTTTCGGAGACGATTCGCCGCTTCGAGCTCGATTTCAACATCCTGCACGGGCAGATCGACGAGATCCAGGGGCAGGCGTTCGGCTCGCTCGCGGTGCTCGCGGGCGGCGAGCCGGCAAAGGTGGCGCAGGCCATTGCGTGGCTGCGCGAGCAAGGCGTGGTGGTGGAGGAGCTGTCCCATGTGGAGTGAAATGTTCGACATGTTCGTCCAGTCGTTCTGGGAGACGCTCGTCATGGTGGGCATCTCGGGGCTCGTGGGCGCGGCCGTCGGCCTGCCGCTCGGCGTGCTGCTCTATCTCACCGACCGCGACGGCGTGCTCCAGAACCTCGCCGCGAATCGCGCGATGGGCGTGGTCGTCAACGCGGTGCGCTCGACGCCGTTCATCATCCTGCTCGTCGCGGTGATTCCCTTCACGCGCCTCGTGGTGGGCTCGTCGATCGGCACGGCGGCCGCCATCGTGCCGCTCACCATCGCCGCGGCGCCGTTCATCGCGCGTCTCGTCGAAGCGGCGCTGCGCGAAGTCGACCGCGGTCTCATCGAGGCCGCGCAGGCGATGGGCGCAAGCACGAGCCAGATCGTCTTCAAGGTGCTGCTGCCCGAGTCGCTGCCGGGCGTGGTGGCCGGGCTCACGATCACGTTCATCTCGCTCGTCGGCTATTCGGCGATGGCGGGCGCGATCGGCGGCGGCGGTCTCGGCGACCTCGGCATCCGCTACGGCTATCAGCGCTTCGAGCCCGAAGTCATGCTGATCGTCGTCGTGATCCTGATCGTGTTCGTGCAGCTCGTGCAGTCGTTCGGCGACTGGCTCGTGCGGCGGCTGAGCCATAAATAAGCCTTAAAACAAGCGCTCTTTCGATCAACATAACTACACAGGACAAAGGTTTGGTATGCAACGTCGTTTCATGATCCGGCTCGCGGCGGCGCTCGGTGCCGCCTCGCTCATCGCCCCGCTTTTTGCGCCGGTCACGGCGCACGCGGACGAAACCATCAAGGTAGGCGTGACGGGCGGCCCGCACGAGCAGGTGATGGAAGTCGTGAAGAACGTGGCCGCGAAGAACGGCCTGAACATCAAGATCGTCGAGTTTTCCGACTACGTGCAGCCGAACGCGGCGCTCGCGGGCGGCGATCTCGACGCGAACAGCTACCAGCACGCGCCGTATCTCGATGCGCAGGTAAAGGATCGCGGCTACAAGCTCATCAAGATCGCGGACACGGTCACGTTCCCGATGGGCATTTATTCGAAGAAGATCAAGTCGCTGGCCGACCTGAAGCCGGGCGCGCGCATTGCCGTGCCGAACGATCCGACGAACGGCGGCCGTGCGTTGCTGCTGCTGCAGAAGCAGGGCCTCATCAAGTTGCGCGCCGATGCCGGCCTGAAGGCGACGCCGCTCGACATCGTGGAAAACCCCAGGAAGCTGAAGATCGTCGAACTCGACGCCGCGCAGATTCCGCGCTCGCTCGACGACGTGGACGCCGCCGCGATCAACACGAATTTCGCGATGGAAGCAGGTCTGAAGCCGAAACAGGACGCGATCGCAATCGAAGACCCGAAGGGCCCGTACGTGAACGTCCTTGCGATTCGCGAGGCCGATCGCAACAAGCCGTGGGTAGCGAAACTGGTGGCTGCGTACCACTCGCCGGAGGTGAAGCAATTCATCGATGCGAAGTTTGGCGGCGCGGTCATTTCTTCCTGGTAAGCGGCTTGACGCCGTGAGTTTAGAGATATCGGTCGGCGCCCGGGCTTGAAGCCCGGGTTTTTTTCACCGTAAAATCGCACGATCGTTCGATATTGGTGACCCGTGGCGGCAGGGTGGTTCGTAAAAAATGCAGGCGGCAGATCGGCCTTACGGAGGCTATCGCTATAATGTCCGCCAGGTTGACGTATTCGTAACTTCGGAGCATGTGAATGAAAGTCCTTGTGCCAGTCAAACGCGTAGTCGATTACAACGTGAAGGTCCGTGTGAAGTCGGACGGCACGGGCGTCGACATCGCCAACGTGAAGATGTCGATGAACCCGTTCGACGAAATCGCCGTGGAAGAAGCGGTGCGGTTGAAGGAAGCCGGTGTCGCGACCGAAGTGATCGCGGTGTCCGCAGGGGTCGCCCAGGCGCAGGAAACGCTGCGCACGGCGCTCGCCATCGGCGCGGACCGCGCGATCCTCATCGAGTCCAGTGAAGACCTCCAGCCGCTCGCGGTCGCCAAGCTCCTGAAGGCGCTGGTCGACAGGGAGCAGCCGCAACTGGTGATCCTCGGCAAGCAGGCCATCGACGACGATTCGAACCAGACCGGCCAGATGCTCGCCGCGCTGGCCGGCTTGCCGCAGGCCACCTTCGCGTCGAAGGTGGTCGTGGCTGACGGCAAGGCCACCGTGTCGCGCGAAGTGGATGGCGGCGCGGAAACGCTGTCGCTGACGCTCCCCGCAGTGGTCACGACCGACCTTCGCCTGAACGAGCCGCGCTACGTGACGCTGCCGAACATCATGAAGGCGAAGAAGAAGCCGCTCGAAACGATCAAGCCCG
>NZ_FMYQ01000033.1 GCF_900096975.1 Paraburkholderia lycopersici | reverse complement strand
CAGATCAACGCGCAGAACTGCGTGCACTGCAAGACCTGCGACATCAAGGACCCGACGCAGAACATCGTCTGGGTCACGCCGGAAGGCGGCGGCGGGCCGAATTATCCGAACATGTGAGTTCGCGATACAAGAAAAAGCCGCTTCAGGGTTGCACCTGAAGCGGCTTTTTTGTTGCCCGCGCAACCCGCGCGGCGGCGCCTCGCGATCAGATCATTCGTCGCTGGCAGCGATCTTCGGCGTCGATACGTCGACGTCGGCGTTCTGCGCGCGATGACGCAGTGCGTGATCGATCAGCACGAGCGCGAGCATCGCCTCCGCGATCGGCGTCGCGCGAATGCCCACGCACGGGTCGTGGCGGCCGAAAGTCTCCACCGTTGCGGGCGCGCCGGCCTTGTCGATCGAGCGGCGCGGCGTGCGGATGCTCGAAGTCGGCTTGATGGCGATCGAGACGGTGATGTCCTGCCCCGTCGAGATGCCGCCCAGCACGCCGCCCGCGTGATTGCCGTGAAAACCGTTGGGCGTGAGTTCGTCGCCGTGCACGGAGCCGCGCTGAGCGACACTCGCGAAGCCCGCGCCGATCTCCACGCCCTTCACCGCGTTGATCCCCATCATCGCGTGCGCGATGTCGGCGTCGAGCCGGTCGAAGAGCGGCTCGCCCCAGCCCACCGGCACGCCGCTCGCCACCACGTTCACGCGCGCGCCGATCGAATCGCCGTCACGACGCAATGCGTCCATGTAGTCCTCGAGCTGCGGCACGACATCGGCATTGGGCACGAAGAACGGATTCTCATGCACGTGCGCCCAGTTCACGAACGGCACGTCGATCTCGCCGAGCGAGCGCATGTAGCCGCGCACTTCCACGCCAAAGCGCTCGCGCAGCCACTTCTTCGCGACCGCGCCGGCCGCGACCGTGGGCGCCGTAAGGCGCGCGGAGGAGCGGCCGCCGCCGCGATGGTCGCGGATGCCGTATTTTTGCCAGTAGGTGTAGTCGGCGTGACCGGGGCGAAAGGTCTCGGCAATGTTGCCGTAGTCCTTGCTGCGCTGGTCGGTATTGCGGATCAGGAGCGCGATGGGCGTGCCCGTAGTGCGCCCTTCGAACACACCCGAGAGAATTTCGACCTTGTCCTCTTCCTGGCGCTGCGTGACGTGACGCGACGTGCCAGGGCGACGGCGGTCCAGGTCGGTCTGGATGTCGGCTTCGGCGAGCGCCATGCCGGGCGGGCAGCCGTCGATGATGCAGCCGATGGCCGGACCGTGGGATTCGCCGAAGGTGGTGACGGTGAAAAGCGTACCGAGCGTGTTGCCGGACATGGCGGTCGTCCAAAGTGAATCGGGGAATCCAGCATTATGCCAGCCCGCGGGGTGCGACGCCCGACCGGCCGGTCGGGCGACTGGACTGGCGTGCGCCCTCGCCTCCTCGCTCAGCGCCGCGCCCCGCGCAACCCCGCCACCGTCTCCTGCAAGCGCTCCAGCGAAGCGTCGGCCGCCGCGATGGGCTCGCCCACCGCCAGCGTCAGCCGGCTCGTCACCCCGCGCCGCAGCGGCCGCTCCTGGCCGGAAGCCGCAAAGCGCGAGAACGCGCTGCCCCAGAGCCCGCGCAGCGCCATCGGCACGACCGGCACCGGCGTGCGCCTCAAGATTTCGGTCACCCCGTGGCGGAACGGGTTCATCTCGCCCGTGCGCGTGAGCTTGCCCTCGGGAAAAATGCAGACGAGATCGCCTTCGGCCAGCGCGGCCGCGCATGCGTCATAGGCTCCGGCGAGCGCGGCCGGGTCCTCGTGGGCCGGCGCGATGGGAATGGCCTTGGCGTGACGAAACACCCAGCCGAAAAACACCGAGCGGAAGATCTGCTGATCCATCACGAAGCGGATCGGCCGCGGACTCTCGGCCATGATGACGATCGCATCGACATAGCTGACGTGATTGCACACGAGCACGGCCGCGCCTTCGGCCGGAATGCGCTCCGCGTGAACCAGCCGCACGCGGTAGACCGTATGCACGAGCATCCACGCGATGAAGCGCAGCAGGAACTCGGGCACGAGCGCATAGATATAGGCCGCCACGACGATATTGAGCAGCGCCGTGGTGAGAAAAATGCCGGGAATGCCGACACCCGCGGCCATAAGCGCCATCGCCATGAGCGCCGAGACGATCATGAAAAACGAATTCAGGATGTTGTTCGCGGCGATGATGCGCGCCCGATGGCTTGGCTCGCTGCGGCTCTGGATCACGGCATAGAGCGGCACGCTGTAGAAGCCGCCGAACATGGCGAGCAGGAACAGGTCGGCAAGCACGCGCCAATGCGCGGCGACGCGCAGGAACTCGCCGACCGAAAGCAGATGGGGCGCAGCGGGCAACGCATGGCTCGCGAAAAACAGGTCGACGCCGAACACGCTCATGCCGATCGAGCCGAGCGGTACGAGGCCGATCTCGATGCGCCGGCGCGATAGCCGCTCGCAGAGCAGCGAGCCCGAGCCGATGCCGAGCGAGAACATGGCGAGCAGGACGGTCACGACGTCGGGGTCGGCCGACAGCACGTCCTTGGCGAAATTGAAGAACGAGGCGAGAAACGTCGCACCGACGAACCAGAGCCACGAGATGCCGAGCAGACTCAGGAACACGGTGCGGCTGCCGTGCGCGAGGCGCAGATTGCGCCAGGTCTCCGAGAACGGATTCCAGTTGATGCGCAGTCCCGGCTGCGAAGGCTCGCATGGCGGCACGAGCGCGCTGGCCGCCCGGCCGACTAGCGCAACGACGACGCACATGCCGCCGAGCCACCACGCGCCGGGAGGCGGCCGATCGGAGGCCAGGCCGGCCGCGGACGCGGCATCGGTCGCCCCGATGCCGGCCGCCACGCCGCCGGCGATCGTGCCAAGCAGAATCGCCACGAACGTGCCCATTTCCACGAGCCCGTTGCCGCCGATCAGTTCGTCGGGCGCGAGCCGCTGCGGCAGGTACGCGTACTTGAGCGGCCCGAACACCGTGGAGTGCACGCCCATGAGGAAGGTGCACGCATAGAGCAGCGGCGCGCTGTGCATCCAGAAGCCAGCCGCGCCGATCAGCATGACCGCGATCTCGAAGTTCTTGACCCAGCGCATAAGGACAGCTTTGTCGTACTTGTCGGCGATCTGGCCCGAGGTCGCGGAAAACAGCACGAACGGCGCAATGAAGATGGCCGAGATGAGAAACGCGACCGTCTTCGGATCGACGCCCGAGAAACGCGCGGCCTGATAGGTGACGAGCGACGTGAAGCCGATCTTGAAGACGTTGTCGTTCATCGCCCCGAGGAACTGTGTCCAGAAGAACGGGGCGAAACGGCGCTGACGCAGCAGCACAAACTGCGAAACATGGGCGCCCTCATTGCGCGCTACGCGCTCGTCGCGCCGCGCCGCGGGCATCGGTCTATCGTTCATCGGGCAGGAATCGCAGGAAATTTACAGGCCCCAGACGCGAAAAAGCGCGCCTGACGCGCGCTTTTTCCTGCCGGGCAGCGATGAGTTCGCTCTGGTCGGCTCAGCGCGCCGGCTGGCGCTCCTCTTCGGGCCAGTCGCGGATATAGGCCTTGAGCAGCTTGTTTTCGAAGCCCTGCGCTTCCACCACCGCTTTAGCGACGTCGTAGAACGAGATCACGCCCATCAGCGAACGGCTTTCCATGACCGGCAGATAGCGCACGTGGTGCTCCAGCATCATGCGGCGCACTTCGTCGACCTCGGTTTCCGGCGTGCAGGTGATCGGATGATCGTCCATGACCTTGCGGATCGTCGTGGTGCCGACGCTGCCGCCGTTCGCGCGCAGCGTGAGGATGATCTCGCGGAACGTGAGCATGCCGACCAGATCGCCGTACTCCATGACCACGAGCGAGCCGATGTCGTGCTCGGCCATGGTGTTGACTGCGTCGTGCAGCGCAGTGTCGGGCGTAACGGTGTAGAGCGTGTTGCCCTTCACCTTGAGGATGTCGCTGACACGCATGATGTGTCTCCAGAAGTACCGCAAATATTGGGGAGATGCCGAAAAGATACCTACCTGTTTTCGATCCTAGCGGAAACATTGTTAAAAGGAAAGGCGCACGGCAGGCGGCGGGCCGCAGCCGTCACCCGCTTCCGGTTGCCGCGGCAGCGGGCCTTCCAGCCCCGACACCCCCGCCGAGGCGCCTCTCGCGCCCGTCCCGAAAAGGGCCGCAAGGGCGCCCCGGCGCCCCGGCACCGGTGTTACGATGCCCTACTTCCCCGACACCCGGGCCGGTTCGCGCCGGCCGCGCCGCCACGATGTCATCGACGACCGACACCCGTTTCGACACGCTCGCGCTGCATGCCGGCGCGGCGCCCGACCCCGCCACCGGCGCCCGCGCGACGCCGATCTATCTCACCACGTCGTTCTCGTTTCGCGATACCGACCACGCCGCCGCGCTCTTCAACATGGAGCGCGCGGGCCATGTGTACTCGCGCATCTCGAACCCGACCGTCGCCGTGTTCGAGGAGCGCGTGGCGGCGCTCGAAGGCGGAGCGGGCGCGATCGGCACGGCGAGCGGCCAGGCAGCGCTGCATCTGGCGATCGCGACGCTGATGGGTGCGGGCTCGCACGTCGTCGCCTCGGCCGCGCTCTACGGCGGCTCGCACAATCTGCTCCACTACACGCTGCGGCGCTTCGGTATCGAAACGACCTTCGTCAAGCCGGGCGATCTCGACGCCTGGCGCGCCGCGCTGCGGCCGAACACGCGCCTCCTGTTCGGCGAGACGCTTGGCAACCCGGGCCTCGACGTGCTCGACATCGAAGCCGTCGCGCAGATCGCGCACGCGCACGGCGTGCCGCTTCTCGTCGATTCGACGTTCACCACGCCTTATCTGCTGAGGCCGTTCGAGCACGGCGCGGATCTCGTCTATCACTCGGCCACCAAGTTTTTAGGCGGGCACGGCACGACGATCGGCGGCGTGCTGGTGGACGGCGGCACCTTCGACTTCGATGCCTCGGGCCGCTTCCCCGAACTCACCGAGCCCTACGCCGGCTTTCACGACATGGTGTTCAGCGAGGAAAGCACGGTCGCGCCCTTCTTGCTGCGCGCCCGCCGCGAGGGCTTGCGCGACTTCGGCGCGTGCCTGCATCCGCAGGCCGCATGGCAATTGCTGCAAGGCATCGAGACGCTGCCGCTGCGCATGGAGCGCCACGTCGCGAACGCGCGGCGCATCGTCGACTATCTTGCGGCACAGGAGGCCGTCGAATCGGTCGCGTGGCCCGAGTTGCCGAGCCACCCCGACTACGCGCTGGCGAAGCGCCTGCTGCCGCGCGGTGCGGGCGCCGTATTCAGCTTCAACCTGCGCGGCGGGCGCGAGGCGGGCAAGCGCTTCATCGAATCGCTCACGCTGTTTTCGCACCTCGCCAATGTCGGCGACGCGCGCTCGCTCGTGATCCACCCCGCTTCGACCACGCACTTCCGCATGGACGCGTCCGCGCTCGCCGCCGCGGGCATCGCGGAGGGGACGATCCGGCTCTCGATCGGGCTCGAAGACCCCGCCGACCTGATCGACGACCTCAAGCGCGCACTGAAGGTCTCCCAAAAGGCGGACGGCTCCAGAACGCAGCCGAAGACCGCCGGCAAGGAGGCATCATGATCGTCGATGTCGCCGGCAAGCCGGTCTATGCCTACACGGCCTCGCGGCCCATCGATCGCGCGCTGCCGTTCGCCGTGTTCGTCCACGGCGCGCAGCACGACCATAGCGTCTGGGCGCTGCAATCGCGCTATTTCGCCAACCACGGCTTCAACGTACTGGCCGTCGATCTGCCGGGCCACCTGCGCAGCGCGGGACCGGCGCTCACGAGCATCGGCGCGCTCGCCGACTGGGTCGCCGCGCTGCTCGACGCGCTGAACGCCCCGCAGGCGTTCGTCGCCGGCCACAGCATGGGCTCGCTCGTCGCGCTCGAATTCGCTGCGCGCCATCCCGAGCGCGCGCAGCGCATCGCCCTGCTCGCCACGGCGTTCCCGATGACCGTCGCGCCGACACTGCTCGAAGCCGCGCGCGAGCGCGAACCGGAGGCGATCGCGCTCGTCAACGCGTGGTCGCACTCGACGCTCGCCGCGAAGCCCTCGAACCCCGGCCCCGGTTTCTGGCTGCGCGGCATGAACCAGCGGCTCATGGAGCGCGCCTCGGCACGCGGCGAACCGCGGCTTTTCCATACCGATTTCGCGGCCTGCAATGCCTACGAGGACGGCCTCGTGAGTGCGGCGAAAGTACGCTGCCCGGTGCGGCTGATCGTCGGCAGGCGCGACGCGATGACACCGCCGCGCGCGGCGCGCGCGCTCGCCGACGCGCTCGCGAAAGCGGGAGCGCCAGTCGACACGGTGACGCTCGAAGCGGGTCACGCGCTGATGAGCGAACAGCCCGACGCGACGCTCGACGCGCTGTACGCCTTTGCAACGCAGCAATCGCCGCGCGTGGGCAACGGCTGAAGGGAGATTGCGAAGGGGGGCCGGAACTCGTGCCCGGCCGCCGCCGGCCTGGTTGCACGGTCGTTCGTAACGCCGGAAAATGAGGGCGTGCCGCATCCACCGCGGTCCCTCGCCAGCCCCTGCGTGTCCCCGCAGAAAGGAGGAGACGATGCATCCCACCACGCCTACCGAGCATTTTTCGAGCTTCGCGCAGTTCTATCCGTTCTATCTGAACGAGCATAGCCATCCCGTGTCGCGGCGGCTGCATTTCATCGGGTCGCTTGGCGTGATCGGCTGCGTCGCCATGGCGATCGCCACCGGCAACTGGCTCTGGCTGCCCGCCGCGATCGTGTGCGGCTACGGCTTCGCGTGGGTCGGGCATTTCAGGTTCGAGAAGAACCGCCCGGCTACCTTCCGCCACCCCATCTACAGCCTGATGGGCGACTGGGTCATGTTCGCGGACATCTGCCGCGGAAAGATTTCCCTCTGAACCGACGCTCATGCGACAGCGTACCGCTCACGCAGCGGCGCGCCGCATCGTCAGGCCGCCGGATGCGGAAGCACCGGCGAATGCTCATCCGTCAGCGCGGGCGCACGCCGCGCCGCGAGCAATGACGCGAGCGAAATCGAAAGCTTGTCGTTTTCGAGCGCGCTCAGCAGCATTTGCGCGTCGACGCTGCTCGACTTGAGCTGATACGCCAGTTCCTTGCGGTCGATCGCGAAGCGGTCGAAGATGCGCGCCACCGGAATGCGCGCGGGGTTGCCGACCAGCAGGAACTGCGTTTTCGCGCGGTCCTCTTCTTCGAGACGCGCCACGAACTCCTCCTCTTCGAGTCCGTCGACCAGCCGCATCACCGTGGCGAGATCTCGCCGCAGCAACTGCGCGAGCTGCTCGGCCGTGCGCCCGGGCTCGCCCGCCTCGCGCGCCTCGGCGAGACCCGCGAGCAGTTCGAGCGCGTCGAGCAGGTCGCTGCCGGGAAAGCGCGGCCGGTTAAAGCGCCCGGTGCGGATTTCGGGCAGCGCCGAGGTAATCATCGCGCCCACGAGCGTGATGAACCAGCTCAGGTACATCCATAGCAGGAACATCGGCGCGGCCGCGAACGCGCCGTAGACGGCCGTATAGGTCGGAATGCGCCGCACGTAATAGCCGAAGCCGCGCTTGGCCGCCTCGAAGGCGATGGCCGCGGCGATGCCGCCCACCAGCGCGTCGCGCCACTGCACGCGGCAGTTCGGCAGGTACACGTAGAGCATCGTGAACGCGAGCGCCGTGAGCGGCAAGGAAGCGCCGATGAGCAGCCAGTCGAACAGGCCGGAAACGTGCTGCTCGGTCGCGATCACGGCCGAGCGCGTGAACACGTACGAGGAGATCGAAAGGCTCACGCCGATCAGGATCGGCCCGAGCGTGAGAATGGCCCAGTAGACGAGCACGCGCTGCGCGAACGGCCGCGCCTTGCGCACGCGCCAGATCAGGTTGAACGCGGACTCGACGGTCATCATGGTCATGACCGAGGTGACGAAGAGCACGATCATGCCCATCGTCGTGAGGCCCTTGGCCTTCGACGCGAACTGGTTCAGATACATGAAGATCTGGCTGTTGATCTGCGCCGGCATGAGGTGATCGGCGAGAAAAGCCTGCAGCGAATTCTGGAACGAGGCGAAGATCGGAAACGCGGTGAAGAGCGCGAATGCGACCGTGGCGAGCGGTACGAGCGAGAGCAGCGTCGTGAACGTGAGGCTGCCCGCCACCTGGGGAATACGGTCCTCGCGGCTGCGCCGTGCCGCGAAGCGCGCCAGCCGCTTCACGATGTCCAGATCGATCTTCACCCTCGACATCACATCCATTGGCCCGCCTTTCTTGCCGCTGTGAACACTGCCTTCGACATTGCTTTCGTTACCGTTCGCGCGCGTCGGTTCGCGCATGCCTTGCGCTTGCCCGGACCGGTGCGCCCGGCCGTCCGCCGACCCAACCCCTATAATATCCCGACCACCGGCGAGGCCAGATGAAACCGATTCTTGTGCTTTATTACAGTCGACACGGCGCAACGCGCGAACTCGCGCGCGCCATCGCCCAGGGTATCGACAGCGTTCCCGGCGCCGAAGCGCGCGTCCGCACGGTGCCTCCCGTCTCCACCGTTTGCGAGGCCAGCGCGCCCGACATCCCCGCGGACGGGCCGCCCTACGTCGAGTTGCGCGACCTCGAGGAATGCGCGGGCCTCGCACTCGGCTCGCCCACTCGCTTCGGCAACATGGCCGCGCCGCTCAAGTACTTCCTCGACGGCACCACGCCGCAGTGGCTGTCGGGCGCGCTCGCGGGCAAGCCGGCCTGCGTGTTCACGTCGACGGGCAGTCTGCACGGCGGCCAGGAAAGCACGCTGCTCTCGATGATGCTGCCGCTGCTCCATCACGGCATGCTGCTCGTCGGCATCCCGTACACCGAGAGCGCGCTCACGACCACGCAAGGCGGCGGCACGCCCTACGGCGCGTCGCATCACGCGCGCCCGGACGCGCGCGGCCACGGTCTCAGCGCCGAAGAAAAGACGCTCGCGAACGCGCTGGGCGCACGGCTCGCGCGCGCGGCGCTCGCGCTCGCCACGAGTGAACGAGGCGAGCGGACGTGAGCGCCAGCCCGCCGCGCGCCTTCGAACCCGCGGCACAACGCCGCGGCGCCGCGCTCGGCGCGTTCGCCATGCTCGCCGCGCTCACGCTGCTGTGCATTGCGTGGGAGTGGCGGCTCGCGCCGCTGCGCCCCGGCGGCAGCGCGCTCGTGCTCAAGGCCCTGCCGCTCGCGATCGCGCTGCCGGGCGTGCTGCGACGCCGGCTTTACACGTTGCAATGGGCGGCGATGCTCGTGCTCCTGTACTTCGCCGAGGGCATTGTGCGCGGCATGACCGATCCCGCGCCCGGCAACCGGCTCGGGTGGGTGGAAGTCGCGCTTTCGCTCGGCTTCTTCGCGTGCGCGCTTGCCTATGTTTCGCCGTACAAGCGCGCCGCGCGGCGCGCCCGGCGCGAGTCGGCCTGAGCGCGCGGCAGGCGCGCCTCGCCCGCCATGCCCATCGTGCCCCGCCGCCCTGCGTGAAGGTTCACGCCGTGTCACACTAATCGCCCCCAGCCCGAAACGTTCCCCGAATGAAAATCGCGCCGCGCGCGGCCCCGCGCCCCGCGCGAAATCCCGAAATACCATGACCGACTCCACCCCGATCGCCCCGCAACCGTTTCTCGATGCCTGCGCCGCCGCCATCGGCGCGCAACACGTGCTGACCGACGCCCACGACACCGCGCCCTACCTCGCCGACTGGCGCCGCCGCTACCAGGGCGCCGCCGTCGCCGTGCTCTGCCCGGCCACCACGCGGGAAGTCGCCGCGGTCGTGAAGCTCGCGCACGAGCACCGCGTGGCGCTCGTGCCGCAAGGCGGCAACACGGGCCTCGCGGGCGGCGCAACGCCGGACGCGAGCGGCAAGGCGGCCGTGCTGAGTCTGCGCCGCCTGAACCGCGTGCGCGAAATCGACGCGCACAACAACACGATCACCGTCGAAGCCGGCGTGATCCTCTCCGAGATCCAGGCACGCGCGAAGGAAGCGGACCGCCTCTTCCCGCTTTCGCTCGCGGCCGAAGGCAGCTGCACGATCGGCGGTAATCTCTCGACCAACGCGGGCGGCACCGGCGTGCTGCGCTACGGCACGACGCGCGAGTTGTGCCTCGGCCTCGAAGTCGTCACGCCGCAAGGCGACATCTGGGACGGCCTGCGCGGGCTGCGCAAGGACAACACGGGCTACGATCTGCGCGATCTCTTCATCGGCGCGGAAGGTACGCTCGGTGTCATTACCGCCGCGGTCATGAAGTTGCATCCGCAACCGGCTGCGCGCGTCACGGCCCTCGCCGCGCTCGGCTCGGCGCATGCCGCGCTCGACTTCCTCGCGCTCGCGCAGCGCTACGCCGGAGCCCTGCTCACGGGCTTCGAGCTGATGTCGGACTTCTGCATGCAGCTCGTCGGACGCCATTTCCCGCAACTGCGCTATCCGTTCGCCGGGCATCACGCGCAGGTCGTCCTGCTCGAACTGTCCGACAACGAAAGCGAGGAACACGCGCGCGCGCTCTTCGAGCGGCTCATGGAAGAAGCGCTCGAACAGGGGCTCGTGGAAGACGCCGTGGTCGCGGAAAGCCTCGCGCAATCGCAGGCGTTCTGGAACATCCGCGAGCACATTCCGCTCGCGCAGGCGCAGGAAGGGTTGAACATCAAGCACGACATCGGCGTGCCGATCTCGCGCATCGGCCGCTTCATCGAGGAAACCGACGCGGAGATCGCGCGCGCGGTGCCCGGCGCGCGCATGGTCACTTTCGGCCATCTCGGCGACGGCAATCTGCACTACAACGTGCAGGCGCCCGAAGGCGGCGATCCCAGGCGGTTCCTCGCGGAGCACGAGAAAACGCTGAACCGCATCGTCTACGACAGCGTGAATCGCCATCGCGGCACGATCAGCGCCGAACATGGCCTCGGGCAATTGAAGATCGACGAAAACGCGCACTACAAGAGCGAGGTCGAACTGGCGCTCATGCGCGCAATCAAGACCGCGCTCGATCCGCTGAACCTCATGAATCCGGGCAAAGTGCTGCACGGACCGAAGGAGCAAGAACCGTGAAGATTCGCGTGCTGTCCGACCTGCATCTGGAAAACGACGAGCCCGAGACGATCCCGCACGCGCAAGCCGACCTCGTGGTGCTCGCGGGCGACATCCACAATCACGGGCTCGGGCTGCGCTGGGCCGCGGAAACCTTCGACCCGCAGGTGCCGGTGGTGTACGTGCCCGGCAATCACGAGTATTACGACGGCGAACTCGGCGCGCTCGAAACGGCGATGCGCGACGCCGCTTCCACGCTCGAAAACGTGCACTTTCTCAACGATGGCGTGTACGTCGATCCCGCGGGCCGCTTTCGCGTGCTCGGCACCACGCTGTGGGCGGACTTCGCGCTCTTCGGTGCCGACGACGCCGCGCGGGAAGCCGCCGTGACGGCCGCGGTGCGCGTGATGCTCGACTTTCGCGGACTGATCCAGGTGTCGTGGCCCCAGAGCCCCGAAGCGGGACCACGCGATTTCACGCCGGCCGATTCGCTCGCGCTGCATGCGCGCTCGCGCGCGTGGCTCGAAGCCGAAATGGCGAAGCCTTTCGCGGGCGAGACGATCGTCGTCACGCATCACGCGCCGCACCGGCAAAGCCTGGCGCCGCGCTATGCCGGGGATCTGGTTTCGGCGGGATTCGTGAGCGATCTCGACGCGCTCGTGCGCGCGCCCGTCGCGCTATGGGTGCATGGCCACACGCACACGTGCTTCGACTACACGGTCAACGGTACGCGCGTGGTGTGCAATCCGCGCGGCTACCGCGACCGCCGGACGGGGCAGCCGGAGAACCCGGCATTCGCGTGGGACAAGGTGGTGGAAATCTAGCGGGAAACCGCGGGAAACCGCGAGAAACGGCGGGAAACGCGGGGTGTGCGGTACTAGCGCAGGCGCGCGTCGTCGCGACGCACGCGCAGCGTCACGGGCTCGAGCTGCGCGCGACGCATGCGCAGCAGATCGCGCGATGCCGCGATGCCGATCAGGCCCATCATCACGGCGATGCCGATCATCAGATGCGTGTCCATGTTTGTCCTCGGTGCTGGCGTTCAGGTAAAGGTTGCGTGAAACAGTGGCGCTACCTTACCAAGCCGCCGCGCCGCCGGGCGTAAGGAAGTGTTGCGATCCGCTCAAGCTGTAACAGGGTGTCACACCCGCTCGCGCGACATCTTCTCATTCTTCTCATTACGCGGCCGCGAAAGACCGGCTCAGGTACGCGCGAACTGGCGCAGTTCGGTCTGGTCTCTCGCCAGCGTCGAAGGCAGATTCTCGCGCAGCAACTCGACCCACGTGCGGATCTTCGCGTCGAGATACTGGCGCGACGGATACATCGCGTAGACGTTCATCTCCTGCGACTTGTATTCGGGCAGGATCCACTCCAGTTCGCCGCTGCGCAGGCCGCTGATCGCCGAGTAGATCGGCAGGAGCCCCACGCCCATGCCTTCGCGCACGGCCACCGCCAGCGCTTCGGCCACGTTCACCTGGAACGTCGCGGGGCCCAGATCGATCGCGCTCTCGCCGTCGGGGCCCGCGAAATGCCACTGAGCCGACGGGAACACCGGGGTCACCATTTGCAGGCAGGTATGGTTCGCGAGGTCCGCGGGCTTTTGCGGCACGCCGTGCTTTTCCAGATACGCCGGCGAAGCGCATGCGATGCTGAACGCGCTGGCCACCCGCTGCGAAACGAAACCCGAGTCGGGCAGATCGGTGGCGAGCACGAGCGCCACGTCGTAACCTTCGTCGAGCAGGTCCGGCATGCGCTGCGCGAGCGTGAGCTCCACGTGCACGTCCGGATAGCGCTGCTGGTACTGCCCCACCGCCGGCACCACATAGTGCTGGCCGAAGCTCGTCATCGCGTGGATCTTGAGCTTGCCCGACGGGCGCGCATGCGCGTCGCCGGCTTCCGCTTCCGCCTGATCGACGTAGGCCAGGATCTGCTCGCAACGTTGCAGGTAGCGCTCGCCCGCCTCGGTGAGCGCGATGCGGCGTGTCGTGCGGTTCAGGAGCCGCGTGCGCAGATGCGCCTCCAGATCAGAGACCGCGCGCGACGCGTAAGCTGTCGTCGTATTCAGGTGCTGCGCCGCGCCTGTGAAGCTCCCCGCCTCCACCACCCGGACGAATACACGCATGTTTTGAAGCGTATCCATACCAATCCTCTATCTGACGAACGAATTGTTTCATATTTTGCAAGAAGGATTGTCTCATGCTCCGTAAAAATGCCTTGCACCCTTACCGGTTATTTAGAAATCGCGCAAAAAATATAATGGCGCACATTGATTCATAGCCAGGATAAGGAGTAAATCGTGCAGTCTCCGGTACGGAAAGGACTCGCCGCACTCACGGTTCTTACGTTCTCGTTGATAATCGCGGGCTGCGCCAGTACCGGGGGCATCGCACCGCAAGCGAAGCAGGCCGAAGCGGCGCAACTCGACGCCGGCTCCGCGATCCGCGCGGCCGACACCGAAGCCGCCTGGCCCGCCAGCGACTGGTGGCGCGGCTACAACGACGCGCAACTGAACGCCTGGATCGACGCCGCGGTAGCCGGCAACCCGTCGCTCGCCGCCGCCCAGGCGCGCGTGCGCGAGGCGCGTTCGATGGTGGGCGTGGCCCAGGCCGGCCTCCTGCCGCAAATCAGCGGCAGCATGTCCGTCCAGCGCCAGCACTGGTCCGACAACGTATTTTACGGGCCGGGACCGCTCGCGGGCGCGAACACGTGGAACAATACGGCCGCGCTCGGCCTCTCTTATCACCTCGACCTCTGGGGCGAGGACAGGAACAATGCCGAGCGAGCACTCGACGTGGCCCACGCCACCGCCGCCGACGCGCGCGCCGCGCAGCTCGAACTCGAAGTCAACGTCACTCGCACCTACATCGAGATGTCGATGAACTACGCGCTGCTCGACATCGCGAAGCAAACGCTCGCCCAGCAGCAGCGCATTCTCGCGCTAGCGCAAAAGCGTCTCGCGGGCGGCATCGGCACGCAGCTCGAAGTAAGCCAGGCGCAAACGCCGCTGCCGGAATACGAACGCCAGATCGACGCGCTCGAGGAATCCATCGCGCTCGGCAAGAACCAGCTCGCGGCGCTCGCGGGCAAGGGGCCCGGCGCCGGCGAATCGATCCAGCGCCCGGCGCTCTCCCTCGCCGCGCCGGCCGGCCTGCCCTCGGCGCTGCCCGCCGAGCTGATCGGCTATCGCCCCGACGTGGTCGCGTCGCGCTGGCTCGTCGCCGCCCAGGCGCGCGGCATCGACGTCGCCAAAGCCGGGTTCTATCCGAACGTGAACCTGCTCGTCTCGATGGGCGGCTACGCGGCCGCGGGCCCGCTGTTCCAGTTCCTCAAGTCGATGAGCGGCAGCTACGCGGGCGGCCCCGCGCTCTCGCTGCCGATCTTCGACGGCGGACGTCTGCGCGCGCAGCTCGGCGCGCAGTCCGCCGCGTACGACATCGCCGTCGAGCAGTACAACCAGACGATCGTCACCGCGCTCAAGGAAATCGCCGATCAGGTCGTGCGCATGCGCTCGCTCGCCACGCAGGAAGACGACGCGCACCGCTCGGTCGCGGCCGCGCAGCGCAACTACGATCTCGCGCAGGAAGGCTTCCGCCGCGGCCTGACCGACTACGTCAACGTGCTGATCGCGCAAACGCAGTTGCTGCATGCGCAGGAAGGCGTCGCGCACATCCAGGCCGAGCGCCTCGCCGCGCATGCCACGCTCGTCGCGGCGCTGGGCGGCGGCATGATCGACGCGTCGAGCGATGCCGCCGCGAAGGGGCCGACCGAAGCCGAGCAACTGCCCGCGCACGGCAAGAAGACGCGCGCCGTGCCGCTCATGCCCGCTGCGCTGCTCGCGCCGCATGCGTCGGATGACGCGGATGCGAAAGCGCCCGCCGGCGCCGCGAACTGAGTCATCCGACGATGCAAGCCTCGACTTCCTCACCCGCGCAGCCGGGCGGCCCGAGCTTCTACGCCGCGCTCGCCGACTGGGCGCGCACGGACGGCCTCGTCTGGATCTATCTCTTCAAGGCGATCGCCGCCGCGCTGCTCGCGCTCGGCATCGCCATGAAGCTCGATCTGCCGCAGCCGCGCACGGCGATGACCACGGTGTTCATCGTGATGCAGCCGCAAAGCGGCCCCGTGTTCGCAAAGAGCTTCTACCGGATCTGCGGTACGCTCGTGGGTCTCGTCGTCATGCTCGCGCTGATCGGCCTCTTCGCCCAGCAGCCCGAGCTTTTCATCGCTTCGACGGCGCTGTGGGTCGGCCTGTGCACCGCGGGCGCCGCGCGCAACCGCAACTTCCGTTCGTACGGCTTCGTGCTCGCGGGCTACACGGCGGCCCTCATCGGCATTCCGGCCTCGCAGCATCCGGACGGCGCGTTCATGTCGGCCATGACGCGCGTGTGTGAAATCTCCGTCGGCATTCTCGCCTCGGGTTTCGTGAGCGCCGTGGTGTTTCCGCGATACACGGGCGAGCTGCTGCGCTCGACCGTGCGGCGGCGCTTTTCGTCGTTCGTCGACTACGTTTCGGCGACGCTCGGCGGACGCATCGACCGTTCGCACATCGAAGCGACCAATGCGCGCTTCGTCGCCGACGTCGTGGGCCTCGAGGCGAATCGCAGCATGGCCGTGTTCGAGTCGCACGACGCGCGCATGCGCTCGGGCCGTCTCGCGCGCCTGAACACCGAGTTCATGTCGGCCTCGACACGCTTTCACGCGCTGCATCAGTTGATGAACCGCCTGCGCGCGGACGGCTCGGCCGCGACCGTCGAAGCACTGGAACCGTACTTCCACGAAATCGCGCCGCTCTTCGCGAAGGCGGGCGAGTCCGTGCTCACGGCCGCCGATGCGACGCACGTCTCGAAGCAGCTCGACGACTACCGCTCGAAACTGCCCAAGCGCGTGCGCGCGACGCGCGACGCGCTAGAAGGCCGGGGCGATGCGAACCTGCTCGACTTCGACACGGCGACGGAACTGTTCTACCGCTTCGTGCACGAGATGACCGAATACACGGCCACCTACGCCTCGCTCGCCGTCGACACGCACGCGCGCGAAAAATGGATCGCGCGCTACGTGCCGAAGACGAACCTGATCGCGGCGGGCGTCGCGGGTCTGCGCGCGGCGGTCGTCATGGCGCTGCTCGGCGCGTTCTGGATCGCCACCGCGTGGCCGAGCGGCACGAACCTCGTGCTGAACGCCGCCGCGACCTGCGCGCTCGCCTCGGCTTCGCCGCAGCCCTCGCGCATGGCGACGCAGATGGCGCTCGGCACCGTGCTCGCATCGCTTGTCGGCATGGTGCTCACGTTCGGCGTGTTCCCGCACATCGACGGCTTCGTGATGCTGGGCGTCGTGCTCGCGCCCGTGCTCGCGTTCGGCGTGTTTCTCACGACGCGCCCGAAATACGTCGGCTACGGCGTGGGCTACTGCATCTTCCTGTGCTTCCTCGCGGGTCCGGACAACGTCGTGCAGTACAACCCCGGCAGCTACATGAACGACGCGCTCGCGCTCGTGGCGGCGATGGCGGTATCGGCCACGGCGTTCGCCGTGTTCCTGCCGCCCTCCACGCCGTGGCTGCGCCAGCATCTGCTCGCGGACCTGCGCGGCGGCGCCGTGCAGGCGTGCCGCGCGCGCCTGCACGGTCTGCGTAACCGTTTCGAGAGCGGCGCGCGCGACCTGATGTTCCAGCTCTCCGCGATCGCGGGCAACGACGCCGCGCAACGCCGCGACACGCTGCGCTGGCTCTTCTCCACGCTCGAAGTCGGCAACGCCGCGCTCGATCTGCGTCATGAGCTGGCCACGCTGCCCGAGCATCCGCAGTACGCAGCGGGCACCGCGTGGCGCGTGGCGATCCATGCGGCGCTCAAGGCCGTGAGCGCGCTTTTCGAACGCCCCGGCGACGCGCGCTACCGCAACGCGCTCGCGGCCACCGAAAGCGCCATCGCCGCGAGCCACGCCGTCCTGCAGGGCCTCTGGAAGCCCGGTGCGGCGGGCGCCCCCGAGCACGCCGACGCGCCGACGCGCGAAGAGCGCCATCAGTTGCAGCGCATCCAGAGCCATCTGCATTTCATCCGCACCGCGCTCATCGACCCGCAATCGCCGCTCGCGGCTTATGCGGGCAGCGAGGGCGCGCCTGCCCGTCAACCTAATGGAGCCAACCATGCCTCGTGACGTCGCGTTTCTCGACGCCTATATCCCGGCGATCGTTCTGCTCTTCATCCTGGGCTCGGCGATCACCTGGGTGCTCGATTCCCTGCTGGCCAGAATTGGCGTTTACCGTATCGTGTGGCACCCGTCCCTCTTTCGCGTGAGCCTGCTCGTGGTCGTGTGCTGCGTACTCGGGCTCGCGATCTATCGCTGAACGAATCAACCGAATCATGACAATCCGCAACCTCATTGGCTTTATCGCGACGGCCATCATCTTCGTCGTCGCCATTCTGGTCGGGCGCGTTCTGTGGGTGCACTACATGGACGAGCCGTGGACCCGCGACGGCCGCGTGCGCGCCGACGTCGTGAACATCGCGCCCGATGTCTCGGGCGCCGTGGTCGAACTGCCCGTGCGCGACAACCAGTTCGTGCACAAGGGCGACCTGCTGATGCAGATCGACCCGTCGCATTATCAGATCGCCGTCGAGCAGGCCGAGGCCGCCGTGGCCGCGCGCAAAGCCGAGCTGACGATGCGCCTCGACGATGCGCGCCGCCGCGCCGACCTGAACAGCGAAGTCGTCTCGCAGGAAAACCGCGAAAACGCCTCGCACACAGCGAATTCGGCGCAGGCGCAGTATCAGCAGGCGGTCGCCGCGCTCGACGCAGCGAAGCTCAACCTCGACCGCACGCGCGTAGTCTCGCCCGTGGACGGCTACATCACGAACCTGCAGGTGTTCAAGGGCGACTACGCGATCGCGGGCCAGGCGAAACTCGCCGTGGTGGACAGCCATTCGTTCTGGGTCTACGGCTACTTCGAGGAAACCAAGCTGCCGCACGTGAAGGTGGGCAACAAGGCCGAAATCAAGCTGATGAGCGGCGGCACGCTCGAAGGCCACGTGGAGAGCATCTCGCGCGGCATCTACGACCGCGACAATCCGCAAAGCCGCGAACTGCTCGCCGACGTGAACCCGACGTTCAACTGGGTGCGCCTCGCGCAACGCGTGCCTGTGCGCATCCACATCGACAAGGTGCCGGACGACATGGTGCTCGCCGCCGGGACGACCTGCACGGTGGTGGTGAAACCGGGCACGTAATCCCGCCAGCGGGCCGCGCGCAACGCCGGCCGATGAATGCAAAAGGGGAACGCCAGTGCGGCGTTCCCCTTTTTTGTTGCCTCAAGTCAGCAAACCGCCGGCGCCGCAGGGCCCCATAATGGAGAACCCGCGTTGTCCACGCGCATTGCACTGCACTATCCTGAAAAACCAGCGCCAGATCCGGCCGCCAGCATCTTAAGCACGGGAGGAAGGTAGTCATGCATTACCGCGATTTTCACCGCGAGTCGATCGCGAACCCCGACGAATTCTGGCGCCGCGAAGCCGCGCGCATCCACTGGGAGACGCCGTTCGACCAGGTGCTCGACCGCTCGAACCCGCCGTTCGCACGCTGGTTCTGCGGCGGCCGCACGAACCTGTGCTTCAACGCCGTCGACCGCCACCTCGCCGCGCGCGCGCAGCAGAACGCGCTCGTCTACGTTTCGACCGAGACCGGCATCGAGCGCCGCTATACCTATGCCGACCTGCATGCCGAAGTGAACCGCATGGCCGCCGTGATGCGCTCGCTCGGCGTCGGGCGCGGCGACCGCGTGCTCATCTACCTGCCGATGATCCCGGAAGCCGTGTTCGCCATGCTTGCCTGCGCGCGTCTGGGCGCGATCCACTCGGTCGTGTTCGGCGGGTTCGCCGCGCCGAGCCTCGCCGCGCGCATCGACGACGCGAAGCCCGCGCTGCTCGTGACCGCCGACGCCGGCGCGCGCGGCGGCAAGGTGATCGACTACACGCCGCTGGTGGACGAGGCGATGGCGCGCGCCGCGCACGCGCCGCCCAAGGTGCTGCTGATCGATCGCCAGCTTGCGCCCGAGCGGCTGAACGCGCCCTATCTGGTCGATTACGAGCCGCTGCGCGAGCAGCACTACGACGTGCAGATTCCCTGCGAATGGCTCGAATCGAACGAGCCCTCGTACATCCTCTACACCTCGGGCACGACGGGCAAGCCGAAGGGCGTGCAGCGCGACGTGGGCGGCTACGCGGTGGCGCTCGCGGCTTCGATGGAATACATCTTCGAGGGCCGCGCCGGCGACACGATGTTCACGGCGTCGGACATCGGCTGGGTCGTGGGGCACAGCTACATCATCTACGCGCCGCTGCTCGCGGGCATGACCACGGTGATGTACGAAGGCACGCCCATCCGCCCCGATGGCGGCATCTGGTGGCGGCTCGTCGAACAGCATCGCATCAACCTGATGTTCACCGCGCCCACGGCGATCCGCGTGCTCAAGAAGCAGGACCCGGCGCTGCTGCGCGCCGCCGATCTTTCGAGCCTGCGCACGCTCTTTCTCGCGGGCGAGCCGCTCGACGAGCCCACGGCCGAGTGGATCTCCGAGGCGCTAGACAAACCGGTCGTCGACAACTACTGGCAAACCGAGACCGGCTGGCCGATGCTCGCGATCCAGCGCGGCGTCGAAGCGCTGCCGCCCAAGCTCGGGTCGCCGGGCGTGCCCTGCTACGGCTACGACCTCGTGCTGCGCAGCGAGCACACCGGCGAGCCCTGCGCTCAGGGCGAGAAAGGCGTCATCACGCTCGGCTATCCGCTGCCGCCCGGCTGCATGCAAACCGTCTGGGGCGACGACGCGCGCTTCGTGAAGACGTACTGGGAGAGCGTGCCGGGCCAGCAGGTGTACTCGACTTTCGACTGGGGCGTGCAGGACGCGGACGGCTACGTGACGATCCTCGGCCGCACCGACGACGTAATCAACGTGGCGGGCCACCGTCTCGGCACGCGCGAGATCGAAGAGGCGATTTCGTCGCATGCGGCGGTCGCGGAAGTGGCCGTGGTGGGCGTGAACGACGCGGTGAAGGGCCAGGCGGCGCTCGCCTTCGTCGTATTGCGCGATGCGAATGCGGCGGCCAGCCCAGCCGATGCGCAAAAGCTCGCGGCCGCGCTGGCCGCGACGGTGGACCGCCAGCTCGGCGCGATCGGCCGGCCGGCGCGCGTACATTTCGTGCCGATGCTGCCGAAAACGCGCTCCGGCAAGCTGCTGCGCCGCGCGATCGCCGCGCTCGCCGAAGGGCACGAACCGGGCGACCTGCCGACCATCGAGGACGCCTCGGCGCTGCTGTCGATTCGCGAGGCAGTGAGCGCAGGCAACGGCTGAGGCCCGCGATCGACCGATGCCCGATGGGCCGAAGGGCCGTTCAGGCCGCGAGCGGCCGGTATCCGGCGAGAAACCGCTTGAGGATGCCGGTCGAATAGGTGCCCGCGATATCGGCGAGGAAGCTCGAGAACGAAGCGCTCGCGTGCTCGTCGGCGGTGTCGGAGATCGTGCGCACGACCGCGCAGGGCACGTCGTATTCGTGACAGACCTGGGCGATCGCCGCGCCCTCCATCTCGACCGCGAGCGCGTCGGGCAGCAGCGAGCGCAGCGCGCCCACGGCCGCCGCGCTCGCCACGAACTGGTCGCCGCTGATGACGAGCCCGCGATGCACCTGCGGCAGCGCGGTCTCCAACCGCGGCAACGCGGCCTTGAAACGCGCGGCGAGATCCTGCCCCTCTTCCGCGATGAAGCGCTCGCACGCGGCGGCGAGCGCCTCGGCCAGCGCACGGTCGGCGTCGAAGCGCGAGCGCGCGAGCAGCGGGATCTCGTGGCGCGGGAACAGCGGCTCGGCGTTCATGTCGTGCTGGAGCAGCGTTTCGCCCACCACCACGTCGCCCACGTGCACGCCGGGCCCCACGCCGCCCGCCACGCCCGTGAAGACGATCGCCTCGACGTCGAACGCGTGGATCAGCGCGCTCGCCGTGGCGGCCGCCGCCACTTTGCCGACGCGCGCGAGCGTCACCACGCATGGCGCGCCGTGGACGGTGCCGAGGTGATAGTCGCGCCGGCCGAGCGTGCGCGTGAGAACGCCCGATTCGGCCTGCATCGCCGCGATCAGATCGCCGAGTTCCTGGGGCAGCGCGGCGAGCACGCCGAGCGGGCGGACGGCAGGGCCGCCCGCGTGGATGGGGAAGTTCATCTTCGAAAAATTTCCGTCTGAGTGGTCAAAGGCCAGGCGCGCTCACTCCACCGGCTGCAGCTTGGCCACCGCCAGCGCGAGCCACTTCTCGCCATGGCGCTTGAAGCGCACCTGCGCCTTGGCGTCGGTGCCGCTGCCTTCGAGCGCCGTGATCGTGCCTTCGCCGAACTTCGTGTGGAAAACGCCCTGGCCTACGCGGAAGCCTGTTTCGGCTGCGCGCTGCTCGTTGGCGAACGCGGGCGCGGGACTCTTGTCCGCGACATAGGCGTCGCGATCGCGGCGGCCGCCGCCGCTTTCGCCGCCGCCCGGCCGCGCGAACCAGTCGCGGCCCCAGCCGGCGTTATCCGCACGCCCGCCCCATCGCGAGCCCGCCTCGACCTTGGGCGTGAGCCACTTGAGCGACTCCTGCGGCAGTTCGTCGAAGAAGCGCGAGCGCACGTTGTAGCGCGTCTGGCCGTGCAGCAGACGGCTCTGCGCGAACGAGATGTAGAGCCGCTCCTTCGCACGCGTGATCGCCACGTACATGAGGCGGCGCTCTTCTTCGAGGCCGTCGGCTTCCATTGCGCTGTTCTCGTGCGGGAACAGCCCCTCTTCGAGGCCGGTGATGAAAACGGCCGTGAATTCGAGGCCCTTCGCGGCATGCACCGTCATCAGCTGCACGGCGTCCTGGCCGGCCTGCGCCTGGTTGTCGCCAGCTTCGAGCGACGCATGCGAAAGGAAGCCCGCGAGCGGCGTCATGAGGTCGGGGTTCTGCGCGGGGTCCGTGATCGCGGGCGCGTCGAGCACCTCGATCTCGCCATCCCGGGAGACGATTTCCGGCGCCGCGCTCGCGCCCGGACGCAGCGGAATCGAGCGCGCGGGCGTGTCGAGGCCGTAGCCCTCCTCGCTCACGAACGCCGTGGCCGCATTGACGAGCTCCTGCAAGTTCTCCAGACGGTCCTGCCCTTCGCGCTCGTTCTGATAGAACTCGGCGAGACCGCTCATGCGCACCGTGTATTCGACGGTTTCCGGCAGGCTCATTTGCGCCGTCTCGGCGCGCATCTTCGCCACGAGGTTGGCGAAGCCGCCAAGGCTCGTGCCGGCCTTGCCGGTAACGTACGGAATGGCCGCCGCCATCGAGCAGTTGTAGAGGCGCGCGGCGTCCGCGAGCTGTTCGATCGAGCGTGCGCCGATGCCCCGCGCCGGAAAGTTCACGACGCGCGCGAACGCGGTGTCGTCGTTCGGATTGTCGATGAGACGCAGATACGCGAGCGCATGCTTCACTTCCTGGCGCTCGAAAAAGCGCAGGCCGCCATACACCTTGTACGGCACGCCCGCGTTCACGAGCGTGTGCTCGATCGTGCGCGACTGCGCGTTGCTGCGGTAGAGAATGGCGATCTCGTTGCGCGCAAGCCCCTGATTGATGAGCGCGCGAATTTCCTCGACGATCCAGCCCGCCTCCTGCGAATCGGTCGCGGCCTCGTAGACGCGCACCGGCTCGCCATGGCCCGCGTCCGTGCGCAGGTTCTTGCCCAGACGCCGCGAATTGTGCGCGATCAGGTAGTTGGCCGCATCGAGAATATGGCCGTGCGAACGGTAGTTCTGCTCCAGCTTGATGAGGTGCTTCACGCGGAATTCGTTCTCGAAGTCGCGCATGTTGCCGACGTTCGCGCCGCGGAACGCGTAGATCGACTGGTCGTCGTCGCCCACGGCGAAAATCGCGTTCCCCGGCCCGGCGAG
The DNA here is from genome assembly GCF_900096975.1 of Paraburkholderia lycopersici. Taxonomy (GTDB): domain Bacteria; phylum Pseudomonadota; class Gammaproteobacteria; order Burkholderiales; family Burkholderiaceae; genus Paraburkholderia; species Paraburkholderia lycopersici. Next base: position 56,898 of record NZ_FMYQ01000033.1, on the reverse strand, counting down.
CAGCTTGAGCCATGCGTACTGGAGCTTGTTGGTGTCCTGGAACTCGTCCACGAGGATGTCGCGAAAACGCGCCTGGTAGTGCGCGCGCAGCGGCGGGTTGTGGGCGAGCAGCTCGTAGCAGCGCAGCAGCAGCTCGGCGAAGTCCACGACGCCTTCGCGCTGGCATTGCTGGTCATAGGCTTCGTACAGCTCGACGAACTTGCGGTTGAAGTCGTCGGTCACGTCCACGTCCTTCGGACGCAGTCCCTGCTCCTTCGCGTTGTTGATGAAGTACTGCAGGTTCTTCGGCGGGTACTTCTCGTCGTCGATGTTCAGGCCCTTCATTAGACGCTTGATGGCCGAAAGCTGGTCGGCCGTGTCGAGGATCTGGAAGGTTTGCGGCAGGCCCGCGTCGCGGTAATGCGCGCGCAGCATGCGGTTGCACAGGCCGTGGAAGGTGCCGATCCACATGCCGCGCGTGTCGATGGGCAGCAGCGCCTGCAGGCGCCCCATCATTTCGCGCGCGGCCTTGTTCGTGAAGGTCACGGCGAGGATGGTGGACGGCGAAGCCATGCCCTGCTGGATCAGCCACGCAATACGCGTGATGAGCACGCGCGTCTTGCCGCTGCCCGCCCCGGCCAGGATGAGCGCCGGTTCGTTGGGCAACGTGACGGCGGCGAGTTGTTCGGGGTTCAGGTTCGCGAGCAGTTCAGGCATGGGCGAAATAGGGACGTGATGCGGTGGCGTGGCGCGCTTCGAAGACGCGCCGTTGAGTGGCAGACCGCCATTATAAGTGCGCGCGCACCCGGCGGCTCGCGCAGCCCGGACGCCGCGCGCCGAAGCTCCGCCGTGCGCCCCGCATCGGCTGGGGCGTCGGCTCCGTCGGCACTTCCCCTTATAATCGAACGTTTCCGCATCTCTTTTTCGGCAGATTCCACCCATGAGCGACAGCACGCTAGCGAAAAGCTTCGAGCCCCAGACGATCGAGGCCCACTGGGGCCCCGAATGGGAGCGGCGCGGCTACGCCGCCGCGACCTTCACGCCAGGCCGCCCCAACTTCTCGATCCAGTTGCCGCCGCCCAACGTCACCGGCACGCTGCACATGGGGCACGCGTTCAACCAGACGATCATGGACGGCCTCGCGCGCTATCACCGCATGCTCGGCGACAACACGCTGTGGGTGCCGGGCACGGACCACGCGGGCATCGCCACGCAGATCGTCGTGGAGCGCCAGCTCGACGCACAGAAGATCTCCCGCCACGATCTCGGCCGCGAGAAGTTCGTCGAGCGCGTGTGGGAATGGAAGCAGCAGTCGGGCTCGACCATCACGGGCCAGGTGCGGCGCCTCGGCGCGTCGATCGACTGGTCGCGCGAATATTTCACGATGGACGACAAGATGTCGGCCGCCGTGCGCGACGTGTTCGTGCGCCTCTATGAACAGGGCCTGATCTATCGCGGCAAGCGACTCGTGAACTGGGACCCGGTGCTGCTCACCGCGGTCTCCGACCTCGAAGTCGCGAGCGAAGAGGAAAACGGCAACCTGTGGCACCTGCGCTATCCGCTCGCCGACAACTCGGGCTATCTCACGGTCGCGACCACGCGCCCGGAGACCATGCTCGGCGACACGGCCGTGATGGTCCACCCGGAAGACGAGCGCTATGCGCACCTGATCGGCAAGACCGTGAAGCTGCCGCTCGCCGACCGCGAGATCCCCATCATCGCCGACGAATATGTGGACCGCGCGTTCGGCACGGGCGTCGTGAAGGTCACGCCCGCGCACGACTTCAACGACTACCAGGTGGGCCTGCGCCACGGCCTGCCGATGATCGAGATCCTCACGCTCGACGCGAAGATCAACGACAACGCGCCGGCGAAGTACCGCGGCCTCGACCGCTTCGAGGCGCGCAAGCAGGTCGTCGCCGACTTCGAGGCGCTGGGTCTGCTCGACTCGGTCCAGCCGCACAAGCTCATGGTGCCGCGCGGCGACCGCACGGGCGTCGTGATCGAGCCGATGCTGACGGACCAGTGGTTCGTCGCGATGAGCAAGCCGGCTCCGGAAGGCACGTTCAACCCCGGCAAGTCGATCGCGGAAGTCGCGCTCGACGTGGTGCGCAGCGGCCAGATCAAATTCGTGCCGGAAAACTGGACCACGACCTACTACCAGTGGCTCGAGAACATCCAGGACTGGTGCATTTCGCGCCAGCTCTGGTGGGGCCATCAGATCCCGGCGTGGTACGGCGAAAACGGCGAGATCTTCGTGGCGAAGAGCGAGGAAGAAGCGCGCGTGCAAGCCGAAGCGAAAGGCTACCGGGGCGCGCTCAAGCGCGACGAGGACGTGCTCGACACGTGGTTCTCGTCGGCGCTCGTGCCGTTCTCGTCGCTGGGCTGGCCGCAGGAAACGCCGGAGCTCAAGGCCTTCCTGCCCTCCTCCGTGCTGGTCACGGGCTTCGACATCATCTTCTTCTGGGTGGCGCGCATGGTCATGATGACCACGCACTTCACCGGCAAGGTGCCGTTCGAGACCGTGTACGTGCACGGCCTCGTGCGCGACGCCGAGGGTCAGAAGATGTCGAAGAGCAAAGGCAATACGCTCGACCCGATCGACATCGTCGACGGCATCGACCTCGAAACGCTGGTTGCCAAGCGCACCACCGGCCTCATGAATCCCAGGCAGGCCGCGACCATCGAAAAGAAGACGCGCAAGGAATTCCCGAACGGCATCCCGGCCTTCGGCACCGATGCGCTGCGCTTCACGATGGCCTCCATGGCCACGCTCGGCCGCAACGTGAACTTCGACCTCGCGCGCTGCGAGGGCTATCGCAACTTCTGCAACAAGCTCTGGAACGCCACGCGCTTCGTGCTGATGAACTGCGAAGGCCACGACTGCGGTTTCAGCAAGCCGGGCCCGTGCGCGCCGGGTGATTGCGAGCCGGGCGGCTACACGCACTTCTCGCAGGCCGACCACTGGATCGTCTCGCTCCTGCAGCGCGTGGAAGCCGAAGTCGCAAAGGGTTTCGCGGACTATCGCTTCGACAATGTGGCCAATGCCCTGTACAAGTTCGTCTGGGATGAATACTGTGACTGGTATCTGGAGCTGGCGAAGGTGCAGATCCAGACCGGTACGCCCGAGCAGCAGCGCGCCACGCGCCGCACGCTGCTGCGCGTGCTGGAAACGGTGCTGCGCCTCGCGCACCCGGTGATTCCGTTCATCACCGAAGCGCTCTGGCAGAAGGTTGCGCCGCTCACCGACGCATGGCCGCAAGGTGCCGCCGAGGGCGAGGCATCGATCATGGTGCAGCGTTACCCGGTGGCCGAAACGAAGAAGATCGACGAAGCGGCGGAGCAGTGGGCCGCCGACCTGAAGGCCGTGATCGACGCGTGTCGCAACCTGCGTGGCGAGATGGGCCTCTCGCCCGCCACGAAGGTGCCGCTGCTCGCCACGGGCAACGCCGGGCGCCTCGCGACGTTCGCGCCCTATGCGCAAGCGCTTGCGAAGCTTTCGGAGGTCCAGATCATCGTCGACGAAGCAGCGCTCGACGCAGCCTCGGCAGGCGCGCCGGTTGCTATCGTAGGCACGGACAAGCTCGTGCTGAAGGTGGAAATCGACGTTGCAGCCGAACGCGAACGCCTGTCGAAGGAAATCGCCCGGCTCACCAACGAGGTGGCGAAGTGCAAGGCGAAGCTCGGAAATGACAGTTTTGTCGCAAAAGCCCCGCCAGCAGTCGTTGAGCAGGAGCAGAAAAGACTGGCAGAATACCAGGCAACGCTGGACAAGCTGACCGTGCAACTTGCGCGGTTGCCGGCCTGATAGCCAATTCGGCAAGCAAGACTGTAGCGCGTGGCATCGCACCCGCGGCGCCACGCGAGCACCAGGACAGGGACTAAAGACATGCTGAAAGTGACAAAAGCGGTATTTCCGGTGGCGGGTCTCGGCACGCGCTTCCTTCCGGCCACGAAGGCGAGCCCGAAGGAAATGCTGCCTGTCGTCGACAAGCCGCTTATCCAGTACGCGGTGGAGGAAGCCGTCGCCGCCGGGATCACCGAAATGATCTTCGTGACCGGGCGCAGCAAACGTGCGATCGAGGACCATTTCGACAAGTCGTACGAGATCGAGGCCGAACTCGAGGCGCGCGGCAAGGACAAGCTGCTCGAACTCGTGCGCAACATCAAGCCGAACAACGTGGACTGCTTCTACGTGCGCCAGCCCGAAGCGCTCGGCCTCGGCCACGCCGTGCTCTGCGCGGAAAAGCTCGTGGGCGACAACCCGTTCGCCGTGATTCTCGCCGACGACCTGCTCTACGGCACGCCGCCCGTAATGCAGCAGATGGTCGAGGTGTTCGACCACTACCATAGCTCGGTGCTCGGCGTGGAAGAGATTCCGCCCTCGGAAACGCGCTCGTACGGCATCGTCGACGGCAAAGAATGGGAGGACTCGATCGTCAAGCTTTCGGGCATCATCGAGAAGCCGGCGCCTGAAGTCGCGCCGTCGAATCTCGGCGTGGTTGGCCGCTACGTGCTCAAGCCGCGCATTTTCGATCACCTGCGCTCGATCAAGCCGGGCGCCGGCGGCGAACTGCAGCTCACCGACGCCATCCAGTCGCTGCTCGCCGACGAGCAGGTCCTCGCGTACAAGTATCACGGCACGCGCTTCGACTGCGGCAGCAAGCTCGGCTACCTGAAGGCGACGGTGGAGTTCGCGCTGCGCCACCCTGAGGTGGGCGCCGACTTCGAGGAGTATCTGCGTACGCGCAAGCCGGTGCTCGAAGGCTAAGACGCCCTTGCGTCGTCGCCGCAAAGAAAATGGCCCGCGTTCCCACGCGCGCCATTTTTTATCCAGCTGCGGCTTTTAGCGCCGGCGCATCAGGAACACGAACGTCTTGTCCTGCTGCGAGCTTTCGACGATCTCGTTACCCGTCTGCTTCGCGAACGCGGCGAAATCGCGCTGCGAACCGGGGTCGGTCGCGAGGACCTTGAGAATCTGGCCGCTTTCCATATCGGCGAGCGCCTTCTTGGCGCGCAGGATCGGCAGCGGGCAGTTCAGCCCGCGCGCATCCACTTCCTTGTGAACCTGAATCTGCATCGGCGTTGATCCTTCGGTGAGGCGCCGTCGCCATCCGCAGGGGCTCGGGAAGGGTGACGACGCTGGCAATAGCGTCGATTTTACCGCAGCCACGCCAGCGGCCGCTCAGCGTCCCTTCACCGCATCGTTCACAGCGTGACCGCCAACCCTGTGTGCAGCGACTCGCGCAGCGCCTGGCCAATGCGTGTGGCCTCCAGCGCATCTTCAAGGGTGGCGCCCTGCCCCGCCTCATCGGCGGCGCCGGCCTTTCGCGCCGTCACCGCCGCGGCGAACGCTTGTGCCTCGATCAGAAACGCCTCTTCGAAACGCTCGAAGAACGTGGGTGTGCACTCGCTGCGCACGCCGCCCGCATCGTAGATCTCGACGCGGTTTGCCCGCGGCACGCGGCCGATGGCGAGCGCGCCAGCCGTGCCGATCACCTCGCTCGACGTGTCGTTGCCGTGCGCCATGGTGCGCGACGCATGGAACATGGCGAGGCGTCCGCCTTCGAACTCGCAGATCGCCACGCCGTTGTCCACGTCGCCCGCCTCGCGCAGGCCCTCGTGCAGCGCGATCGCGCCCGCGGCAAAGACGCGCGTGGCGCGCGGCTTGCCGAGCAGCCAGCGCGCAACGTCGATGTCGTGCACCGTGCAGTCGAGGAAGATGCCGCCCGAAGTGGGCGCGAAGCGCACGAAGAAGCCCTCGGGGTCGTTGAGGTCGCAGGTCTGCGAGCGCACGAGAAACGGCCTGCCGATCGCGTTCGCCCGCACCTTTGCATAGGCATCCTGATAACTCGGGTCGAAGCGGCGCATGAAGCCGATCGTCACCTGAAGCTGCGCGTGATGACGCGCCACGCTCACCACGCGCTCGCATTCGGCCACGTCGAGCGAAAGCGGCTTTTCGCAGAACACGTGCTTGCCCGCTTCGAGCGCCTGCACGATCTGTCCGGCGTGCAGCGCCGAAGGCGTGACGAGCCACACGGCGTCGATCGATGGATCGGCGAGCAGTTCGGCGTAGTCGCCGTACAGGCGCGCGACGGGCAACGCCTCGCGCGCCCAGGCGAGGTCCGCTTCGAGCGGGCTGCACGCCGCCGCGAGCGTCGCGCCCGGCACGCGATACGCCAGATTCTGCGCATGCCGCCGCCCCAACCTTCCGAGTCCCGCCACGCCCAGGCGCAGCGGCCGGGCTCGATCGATTGCCTGCATTCGTCGTCTCCTCGATTGCGCCGTTTGAGCCGATGCGCTCACGCCGCGCCTAGCCGCCCACCGTCACCGCACGTCCCTCGCGCCACGACAACGCGGCGGCCTCGGCAAGTTCGAGCGCCTTCAGGCCGTCGGCGACCGTCGTGCGCAACGGCACGCCCTGCGTGACCGCCTCGTGAAAGTGCGCCATTTCGCGCGCGTAAGCGGCGCGGTAGCGTTCGAGAAAGAACGCCTCGGGAACGTCCTGCGCCACCGAAGTCTTCGACCACGCGACCACTTCGGTCGGTTTCATGTTGCCGGCCTGCAGCATGCCCTCGCTGCCGAGCACCTCGAAGCGCTGGTCGTAGCCATAGGCCGCACGACGCGCCGTGTTGATCTGGCAAAGGCGCCCACGCTTCGTGCGGATCGTGACCGCCGTCGAATCGATGTCGCCCGCGTCGGCGATGGCCGGATCGGAAAGGCAACTGCCCGTGGCGTGCACGGTCTGCGCTTCGTCGCCGAGAATCCAGCGGAAGATGTCGAAGTCGTGGATCAGCATGTCCTTGAAGATGCCGCCCGATCGCTTGATGTACTCCACGGGCGGCGCGCCCGGATCGCGGCTCGTCACGATCAGCATTTCCGGCGTGCCGATCTCGCCCGCTTCGAGACGCGTCTTGAGCGCGACAAATGTAGGATCGTAACGGCGCTGGAAGCCGATCATGCACACCACGCCCGCGCGCTCGACCGCCTCGGCGCAGGCGCGCGCGCGCGCGATCGTGAGATCGACGGGCTTCTCGCAGAAGATGTGCTTGCCTGCCGCGGCCGACTTCAAGATCAGTTCGGAATGCGTATCGGTGCTCGAACAGATCACCGTGGCGCCGATCGAAGCGTCGTCGAACACGGCGTCCCCTTCGACGACCTGCGCGCCGTGCTGCGCGGCGAGCGCGGCCGCCGCTTCGCGGTTCACGTCGATCACGTATTTGAGGCGCACGCCCGGCTGGCGCGCGAGATTCGCCGCATGAATGCGGCCGATGCGCCCCGCGCCGAATACCGCCACGTCCAGCGTCCTGCCCGCGCTTGCTCCGCTTGCTCCATCAGTCATCGTATCCTCCGGTGTCGGTCGATTCTTCAACGTTGAGTTCGAGCCGGTACGCGAGCGCGATGAAGAGCGCCTGGCACAGGCAAAAGGTGCTCGTGAGCGAGCGGAACGCGAACGCGCTCCCCTCTTTCACGTAGAGTTGCGCGTTCGCGTGGCGCGCGAGCGGCGAAAGCTGGCTGTCGGTGATGACGAGCGTTTTGGCGTGATGTTGCTGCGCCGCGCGCAGGCAGTACTGCGTTTCCTTGCCATAGGGTGCGAAGCTGATGGCGATCACGACGTCGCCCTTCTTCACGCTGCGGATCTGTTCGTGATACATGCCGCCGAGGCCCGAGACGAGATGCACGCGCTTGCGCGTGTGCTGCAGGGCGTAGACGATGTAGCTCGCCACCGGAAACGAGCGGCGCACGCCGATCACGTAGATGTTGTCGGCCTGTTCGAGCATCTTCACGGCTTCGTCGAACTGCGCGCCGTCGAGCCCCGCTTCGAGCTCGTCGAGGCCGCCGCGGCACGCGCCGATGAACTCGCGCGCCACGGCGCCGCCCATGTCGGCGTTCGCCTCGCCCTCCTTCGCGTCGATCAGTTGACGAATGCGCTGCTGATAGCTCGTGGCCGAGGCGCCCTGCCCGGCATAGGCCTGGCGAAACACCGCTTGCAGATCGGAAAACCCCGAGAAGCCGAAGCGCTGCGCAAAACGCACCACCGCCGAGGGATGGACGCCGCAGCTCGCGGCAATGTCGCTCGTGCGGTCCATCATCACGCTCGCGCGGTTCTGCTCGATGTAAGTCGCAATGCTTTTGAGCTGACGCGGCAACGCCTCGTAGTCCTGCGCGATGCGCTGCATCAATTCGTCTACGCCCGCTACGGCGTCGGTTGTGTCATCCGCCATGATCGTTTTCCTTGCTGGTTGCCGCACTGCCGCAAAGCCTTGCCCGGCTTGCATTCCACGGCATGTCGACGGAGCCGATTATAGGCAGCACCCCGCACGAATGGAACAGATTTTCCATTTTTATTTACGATGAAATTTTCGTTGCAAGTCGTGAGGCGATGTCCTAATCTTGTCCATGAGCGCAGCAGCAAGCGCACGCATGACAGCGGCACGCGGCCGCGACGCTCACCCCAAGAACGAACGACAGACCGAGAAAGGTGGAGACAATGACACAACGCAAGGGCAAGACCATGCTCCGAAGGTTGGCCGCGGCGCTCACGCTGGCAGCGGGACTGAGCGGCGCGGGCATGCTGGGCGCGCAAACGGCGCAAGCCGCGGACGCGCATTTCGTGCTCATCAGCCATGCGCCCGATTCCGACTCGTGGTGGAACACGATCAAGAACGCCATCAAGCAGGCCGACGAAGACTGGAACGTCGAGACCGACTATCGCAATCCGCCCAACGGCGACATCGCCGACATGTCCCGTCTCATCGAGCAGGCCGCCGCGCGCAACTACGACGGCGTGATCGTCACCATCGCCGACTACGACGTGCTCAAGAGCTCCATCGGCAAAGTCACCGAAAAGAAGATCCCGCTCGTGACGATCAATTCGGGCACCGAGGAGCAAAGCGCGAAGCTCGGCGCGATCATGCACGTGGGCCAGCCCGAATATGTGGCGGGCCACGCCGCCGGCGAAAAGGCCAAAGCAGCGGGCGTGAAGTCGTTCCTGTGCGTGAACCACTTCGCCACCAATGCCGTCTCGTTCGAACGCTGCCGCGGCTTTGCCGATGCGCTCGGCGTCGACTACAAGTCCTCGACGATCGACTCCGGCCAGGACCCGACCGAAATCCAGTCGAAGGTCAGCGCGTATCTGCGCAATCATCCGAATACGGGCGCGATCCTCACGCTCGGCCCGGTGCCTGCCGCGGCCACGCTCAAGGCGGTTCAGCAGATGGGCCTCGCGGGCAAGATCTACTTCTGCACGTTCGACTTCTCGGACGACATCGCGAAAGCGATCCGCGAAGGCACGATCCAGTTCGCCATCGACCAGCAGCCGTATCTGCAGGGCTATATCCCGGTGGCCGTGCTCGCGATCGTGAAGAAGGAGCACACGACCGACCCGCAGAAGATCCGCCAGATCCTCGAAGCGAATCCGAAGTTCAAGCAGCGCCTCGAAACCTATGGTCTGCAGCCTTCGTACGGTCCGCGCAATATCCGCTCGGGCCCGGGCTTCATCACGAAGGAGAATCTCGACAAGGTCGTGAAGTACGCTGGTCAGTATCGCTAGGTTTTTTTCGTCAGCCACGCGCGGCGACGGCCAGCATCTTCCGATGCCCATCGCCTCTCGCCAGCCTCGCCGCGCACCAATCGCCGGGTTGCCTTTACCGCATGGCAGTTGCTTGCGGGGACCGCGCTCGGGCTTGCCATTGCATGGGACCGGAGCACGCGCGCGGGCGCCCGCTCCGGTCGACAAAGGAGACATCATGGGTGTAGCCGGCAAACACTTCCCCTCGCACGCGCAGGATAGCGGCGCCCAGGACGCCGCCACGCCGCAACCTGGCGCAGGCGATGAACGCGTGCGCCGCGAATCGTGGTTCGGCCACCTGCTCGGCCGCCCCGAATTCGCCGCGATTTCCGGCGCCGTCCTCGTCTTCGCCGTCTTCGCGATCGGCGCGGGCAGCTCGGGCATGTTCGATCTCGACGGCGTGATGAACTGGTCCCAGGTCGCCGCCTACCTGGGCATCCTGAGCGTCGGCGCGTGCCTGCTGATGATCGCCGGCGAGTTCGATCTTTCCATCGGCTCGATGATCGGCTTCGCCGGCATGATGGTCGCGATCCCGACCATGTACTTCCACTGGCCCATCGCGCTGTCCATTCTCTTTGCGTTCGCCGGTTGCATCGCGCTCGGCGCGCTCAACGGCTACCTCGTGATGCGCACGCGTCTGCCCTCGTTCATCGTCACGCTCGCATTCCTGTTCATCCTGCGCGGCCTCACGCTCGCGCTCTCGATCATGTTCGCCGACCGCACGATCGTCTCGGGCGTGGGCGACGTGGCCAAGGCCGATTACGTGACCAACCTGCTCTTTCACGGCACCGCGTTCAAGGGTCTCTTCGTCGCGCTCGCGCATGTCGGCATCGGCAAGATGCTCGACAACGGCCAGCCGCTCGTACCCGGCGTGCCGAAGGTGATTCTCTGGTGGTTCGCGCTCGTCGCGATCGGCGCGTTCGTGCTCGCCAAAACGCGCTACGGCAACTGGATTCTCGCCGTGGGCGGCGACGCCAACGCCGCGAAGAACGTCGGCGTGCCCGTGAAGCGCGTGAAGATCTCGCTCTTCATGCTCACTGCGTTCTGTTCGTGCCTTTTTGCCGTGCTCCAGGTGTGCGACATCGGCTCGGCCGCCGCCGACCGCGGCCTTCAGAAGGAGTTCGAAGCGATCATCGCCGCGGTGATCGGCGGCACGCTGCTCACGGGCGGCTACGGCTCGGTGATAGGGGCCGCGTTCGGCGCGCTCATCTTCGGCGTCGTGCAGATCGGCATCACCTATACGAACATCGATTCGGACTGGTTCCGCGTGTTCCTCGGCGTGATGCTGCTCATTGCCGTGCTGTTCAATCACTATGTGCGCCGCCGCGTCGCACAATCGTAAGCCGGAGGCTCTCAACATGTCCGATACCCTCGACACCGCGAGCGGCGACACGATTCTCGCGCTCGAAAACGTCAGCAAGTACTTCGGCAAGGTCATCGCGCTGAACGGCGTGACGCTGCGCCTGAAGCGCGGCGAAGTGCACTGCCTGCTCGGCGACAACGGCGCGGGCAAGTCCACGCTCATCAAGACGCTCGCCGGCGTGCACCAGCCCACCTCGGGTCAGTATTTCGTGGACGGCAAGCCCGTGCGGTTCGATTCGCCAAAGGACGCGCTCGATCTCGGCATCGCGACCGTGTACCAGGATCTCGCGCTCGTGCCGCTGCTTTCGGTCGCGCGCAACTTCTTCATGGGCCGCGAGCCGCAGAAGAAGCTGTTCGGCTTCGTCAACGTGATGGATCTCGATGCGAGCGCAACGATCGCGAAGGAACGCCTCGCCGAAATGGGCATCAACGTGCGCGACCCGCATCAGGCCATCGGCACGATGTCGGGCGGCGAGCGCCAGTGTCTCGCGATCGCGCGCGCCATTCACTTCGGCGCGCGCGTGCTGATTCTCGACGAGCCCACCGCCGCGCTGGGCGTGAAGCAGAGCTTCAACGTGCTCAAGCTGATTCACGCGGCGCGCGCCAAGGGTATTTCCGTGATCTTCATCACCCACAACGTGCACCACGCCTACCCTATCGGCGACTCGTTCACGCTGCTCAACCGCGGCCGCTCGCTCGGCACCTACACGAAGGACACCATCAGCAAGAACGAAGTGCTCGACATGATGGCGGGTGGCGCGGAAATGCAGAAGATGATCGCCGAGCTCGACGGCGCCGCCATCTGAGCGCGCGCACGGCACAGAACCCAACGGGAATACACATGGCTCTCAACCGTTCAACTCCAGGTCGCTTCGCCCCCGGGCGCACCCGCGACATCGTCTGCCTCGGCCGCCTCGGCGTCGACCTTTACGCGCAGCAGGTGGGCGCGCGGCTCGAAGACGTCTCCACGTTCGCCAAGTACCTGGGCGGCTCGTCGGCGAACATCGCATTCGGCTGCGCGCGGCTCGGCCTGAAGTCGGCGATGCTCACGCGCGTCGGCGACGACCACATGGGGCGCTTTCTCGTCGAAACGCTCGCGAAGGAAGGCTGCGACACGAGCCATGTGCGCGTGGACCCGGAACGCCTCACGGCGCTCGTGCTGCTGGGTCTCAAGGACCGCGACACATTCCCGCTCATCTTCTACCGCGAGAATTGCGCCGACATGGCCGTCGATGCGAGCGACTTCGACGAAGCCTTCATCGCTTCCTCGAAGGCGCTCCTCGTCACGGGCACGCACTTCTCGACCGGGCAGGTGAACCGCACGAGCCTCGCGGCGCTCGACCACGCGCGCCGCAACGACGTGCGTACCGTGCTCGACATCGACTATCGGCCGGTGCTGTGGGGTCTCGCGGGCAAGGCCGACGGCGAGACGCGCTTCGTCGCGAGCGAAGGCGTGAGCGCGCATTTGCAGCGCATCCTGCCGCTATTCGACCTCGTGATCGGCACCGAGGAGGAGTTCCGCATTGCCGGCGGCAAGCAAACACTGGTCGACGCGCTCAAGCGCGTGCGCGAAGTAACGGACGCGACGCTGCTCGTCAAGCGCGGGCCGCTCGGCTGCCAGATCGTGGAAGGTACGGTGCCCGCCTCGCTCGACGATCTGCCGTTGCAGCGCGGCGTCGAGGTCGAGGTGCTCAACGTGCTCGGCGCAGGCGACGCGTTCGCCTCGGGCTTCCTCTCGGGCTGGCTGCGCGATGCGTCGCTCGAGGACTGCGCTCGCGCGGCCAACGCGTGCGGCGCGCTGGTCGTCTCGCGCCATGGCTGCGCACCCGCCATGCCGACGCCCGTCGAACTCGACTATTTCCTGCGCGAAGCCGCCGCCGACCCCGTGCGCATGCGCCGGCCCGATCGCGACGCGACGCTCGCGCGCCTGCATCGCGTGACGCCCGCACGCACGCCGCGCGACGAAGTGCTGGGCTTCGCGTTCGATCATCGCAACCAGTTCTTCGATCTCGCGCAGCAGACGGGCGCCGAGGAAACGCGCATCCCGTACCTGAAGCATCTCTTCGTCGAAGCGGTCGCGCAGACCGAGCGCACGCTCGGCCTGCAGGGACGCGTCGGGGTCCTGATCGATGGCCGCTACGGTCAGGACGCGCTCAACGCCGCAAGCGGCCGCGGCTGGTGGATCGGCCGTCCGGTCGAGCTGCCGGGCTCCGTGCCGCTCGTCTTCGACCAGGGCCGCTCGATCGGTACGACGCTCGCCGCCTGGCCCATCGAGCAGACGGTGAAGTGCCTCGTCCAGTTCCATCCCGACGAGCCCGTCGAACAGCGCCTCGAACAGGAAGCGCAATTGCGCGCGCTTTACGATGCGACGCAGACGAGCGGCCACGAACTGCTGCTCGAAGTGATTGCACCGAAGCGCAACGGCGCGCCGAACGCGCCCGATACGGTCTATCGCGCGCTCAAGCGGCTCTACAACATCGGCATCTACCCGGAATGGTGGAAGCTCGAACCGATGGACGCCGCCCAGTGGCGCGATATCGACGCACTGCTCGCCGAACGCGATCCGTATTGCCGCGGCGTCGTGCTGCTCGGGCTCTCCGCGCCCATCGACCAGCTCGCGGAAGGGTTCCGCGCGGCGGCCGCATCGCGCACCTGCCGCGGCTTCACCGTGGGCCGCTCGATCTTCCATGAGCCGAGCCATGCCTGGCTCGCCGGCGAGATCGGCGACGACGAGGTGATCGCCCGCACGCGCCGCGCATTCGAAACGCTGATCCACGCCTGGCGCGCCGCACGCGCCGAAGCGGGCGGCGCGCACGACAAGCATGAGGAGAAAGCCGCATGAACCAACGCATCGCTCCTCGCGATCATGCCGCGCAGGAAAGTCCGCAAAACGGGGCGGCCGGCGCACGCGCGAACACGGTCCGCCTCACGGCGGCACAGGCGCTCGTACGCTATCTGTCCGCGCAGCGCGTGGCGAGCGAAGACGGCTCGGGCCGCACCGAGCCGCTCTTCGGCGGCGTGTTCGCGATCTTCGGCCACGGCAACGTGGCCGGCATCGGCGAGGCGCTCTATCAGTATCGCCACGAACTGCCGACGCTGCGCGCGCACAACGAGCAGGCCATGGCGCACAGCGCGATCGCTTACGCAAAGGCGCACTTTCGCCGCCGCATGATGGCCGTGACGACCTCCATCGGCCCAGGCGCGACGAATCTCGTCACGGCGGCCGCGCTTGCGCACGTGAACCGCTTGCCCGTGCTGCTGCTGCCTGGCGACGTCTTCGTCTCGCGCGAACCCGACCCCGTGCTTCAGCAGATCGAAGACCTGCAAGACGGCGGCGTTTCCGCCAACGACGCGCTCAAGCCGGTGTCGCGCTATTTCGACCGCATCGCGCATCCCGCGCAACTGCTGAGCGCGTTGCCGCGCGCGCTGCGCGTGCTCTGCGACGCGGCGCTCTGCGGGCCGGTCACGCTCGCGCTGCCGCAGGACGTGCAAGCCACGGCGTGGGACTATCCGGCGAGCTTCTTTACGCCGCGCCTCGTGACTTTCCACGCGAATGCGCCTGTTCGGGCCGAGATCGACGCGGCGCTCGCGCAATTGCATCGCGCGAAACGCCCGCTCATCGTGGCGGGCGGCGGCGTGCTCTATTCGCGCGCCTCACAGGCGCTGCAGACGCTCGCCACCGCGCGCGGCATTCCCGTTGCCGAAACGCAGGCCGGCAAAGGGTCGCTCGCGTGGGACGATCCGCTGAACGTGGGCGCGATCGGCGTGACGGGCTCGCCCGCCGCCAACGAACTCGCGCGCGACGCCGATTGCGTGCTCGCCGTGGGCACGCGTTTGCAGGACTTCACGACCGGCTCGAACTCGCTCTTTGCGGACGCGCACGTGATCGGCGTGAACGCCAACGGCTTCGATGCGCTCAAGTACAACGGCCTCGCGGTGCAGGCCGACGCGCGCGAAGCGCTCGCCATGCTCGACGGCGAGCTGGTCGACTGGCGCGCCGACGCCAGCTGGACCGCCCGCGCCCAGCGCCTCGCCGGCGAGTGGCGCGAATGTGTGGAACGCCTCACCCACGCGCCGCAGGAACGCAACTGCCTGCCCTACGACGCCGACGTGATCGGCGCCGTGCAACGCTCGTCCAGTCGTTCGCATACCGAAGATATCGTCGTGTGCGCGGCCGGCACGCTGCCTGCCGAGCTGCACAAGCTCTGGCGCGCGGGCCGGCCGGGCGCCTATCACGTCGAGTACGGCTACTCGTGCATGGGCTACGAGATCGCGGGCGGCCTCGGCGCAAAGCTCGCGCGGCCCGACCGCGAAGTGATCGTGATGGTGGGGGACGGCAGCTATCTGATGATGAACAGCGAGATCGCCACCTCGGTCATGCTGGGCGCGAAGCTCATCGTCGTGGTGCTCGACAATCGCGGCTACGGTTGCATCAACCGTTTGCAGCAGGCCTGCGGCGGCGCGCCGTTCAACAACCTCTTCGACGACTGCGCGCAAGGACCGCTCGGCGCGCCGCGCATCGACTTCGCCTCGCATGCGCGCTCGCTGGGCGCGCAGGCCGAGCACGTGGCCAACGTCGCGGAACTCGAAGCCGCGCTGCAACGCGCGCGGGCCGCGTCGCGCACTTACGTCGTCTGTATCGACACCGACCCGGCGCGCACGACTGCGGAAGGCGGCTGGTGGTGGGAAGTCGCGGTGCCCGAGGTGTCCACGCGCGCGACCGTGCGCGAGGCGCGCGGGCGCTACGAAGAACGTCTCGCCGAGCGCGCAGGCCGCGCGCAGGCGGCCGACGACACGCCCGCGGGCGACGGCGAACCCGGCAATGCATGACGAGCCCGACGACAGAGACATCGAGGAGCGCACATGAGCGCATTTGAAGTACGCATCGGCATCAACCCGCTGTCGTGGATGAACGACGACCTGCCCTCGCTCGGCGGCGAGACGCCGCTTTCCGTGGCGCTCGCCGAGGGCCGCGAGATCGGCTATGAGGGCTTCGAACTCGGCAACAAGTTTCCGCGCGAGCCGCAGGCGCTCAAGGCGCTCTTCGCGCAATACGGCCTGTCGCTCGTCTCCGGCTGGTATTCGGGCATGCTCGCGCGGCGCGGCGTGGAAGACGAGATCGCCGCCGTCGAGAAGCATCTGGATCTGCTCGCGCAGAACGGCGCGACCGTGATGGTCTACGGCGAAGTGGCCGATTCGATCCAGGGCGCGCCGCGTCCGCTTTATCAGCGTCCGCGCTTTTTCAGCGAGAAGCACTGGGACGAATACGCCGCACGGCTCGATGCGTTCGCGCGCCACACGCTCTCGCGCGGCGTGCGCCTTGCTTATCACCATCACATGGGCGCCTATGTGGAAACGCCCGCCGACGTCGACAGGCTCATGGCGCGCACGAGCGACGCCGTGGGACTGCTGTTCGACTCGGGCCATATCACGTTCGCGGGCGGAGACCCCGTTGCCGAACTCGACAAGCACGCCGCGCGCGTGTGCCACGTTCACTGCAAGGACGTGCGCCCCGCCGTCGTGAAGCTTGCGCGCAACCGCAACTGGAGCTTTCTCGACGCCGTGCTCGCTGGCGCGTTCACCGTGCCCGGCGACGGCGCCGTCGATTTCCCCGCGATCGTCGCGCGCCTGAAGCGCCACGGTTATCGTGGCTGGCTCGTCGTCGAAGCCGAGCAGGACCCCGTGATCGCGCCGCCATACGAATACGCGCAAAAGGGTTATCGAACGCTGCGCGCGCTCGTCGATGCTACGGATACCGAATCGAAGGAGGCAGCATGAGTCTTCTGGTCAAGGCCGCGCGCGAGGGCCAGACGATCGCGCGCGTCACGCCCGCCACGGCCGACTGGCGCTATGTCGGATTCGCCGCATACCGGCTCGCGGCCGACGAAGTCGTCTACGTGGCCGAGCCCGATCGCGAGAGCTGCATCGTCGTGCTCTCGGGCGCGGTGGACATCGAGGCCGGCGGCGCGCGCTGGCCGGGTCTCGGCTCGCGCGACAGCGTGTTCGAGGATACCGCGCCCTATGCGCTCTACGTGTCGCCCGGCGTGAAGGCCACCGTGCGCGCGACGCGCGACGCCGAAGTAGGCGTGGCGAGCGCGCCCGCAAAGGGTACGTTGCCCGTCCGCCTCATCGAGCCCGCGCAGATGAAGCGTTCCACGCGCGGCAAGAACGCGAATACGCGCTACGTATGCGATATCCTGCCGCAAACCGAGCCTGCGGAATCGCTGCTCGTGGTGGAAGTGCGCACGCCTTCGGGACATTCGTCGAGCTACCCGCCGCACAAGCACGACGCCGACCGCTTGCCGCAGGAAAGCGCGCTCGAGGAAACCTACTATCACCGGCTCAATCCGCGCCAGGGCTTCGCGTTCCAGCGCGTGTACACCGACGCGCGCGATCTCGACGAAACGATGGCCGTGGAAGATCACGACGTCGTCATGGTGCCGCGCGGCTATCATCCCGTGGTCGTGCCGTATGGCTACGATTCCTATTATCTGAACGTGATGGCGGGGCCGACGCGCGAATGGCATTTCCACAACGATCCCGCGCACGAGTGGATCATCGGGCGCGACGCGACGTGACGCGCGCCCATAAAAAAACGCCGCGTGTCGATGCACGCGGCGTTTTTCGCTGCTCGAGCAAACCCGATGGCGACGCTCACGCCAGCCGGAATTTCCCCACGAGGCGCTTGAGCACCTTCGCCTGATCGTCGAGCGACTGCGCCGCAGCCGTGGCCTCTTCCACGAGCGCCGCGTTCTGCTGCGTGCCCGCATCCATCTGCGTGACCGCGCGGCTGATCTCCTCGATGCCCGCGCGCTGCTCGCGCGAAGCCGCCGAAATCTCGCCGATGATGTCGTTCACGCGCTTCACGGCCTTCACGACTTCGTCCATTGTCGAGCCCGCATCCTGCGCCAGCGTCGAACCGTTGGCCACGCGCTCGACCGAGGTGCCGATGAGCGTCTTGATCTCCTTGGCCGCCGCCGCGCTGCGCTGCGCGAGGCTGCGCACCTCGCCCGCCACCACCGCGAATCCGCGCCCTTCCTCGCCCGCGCGCGCCGCTTCGACAGCGGCATTGAGCGCGAGAATGTTGGTCTGGAACGCAATGCCCTCGATCACGCCGATGATGTCCGCAATGCTCTTCGCGCTGTCGTTGATGTCCTGCATCGTCGCGACCACGCGCCCCACCACCGAGCCGCCCTTTTCCGCGATCGCCGAGGCGTTGCCCGCGAGCGTGCTGGCCTGCTCGGCGTTTTCGGCGTTCAGGCGCACCGTGGACGTGAGCTGCTCCATGCTGCTCGCGGTGCGCTCGAGCGCCATGGCCTGCTCCTCCGTGCGGCGCGAGAGGTCGAGATTGCCCGTCGAGATTTCGCCCGATGCGGAGGCGATCGCTTCGGCGCTCGCGGCGATCTCGGCCACCGTCGTCGACAGGCCGCTCTGCATGTCGCGCAGCGCGCCCAGCATGCTCGACGCGTCGCGTGCGTGAACCGCCACGGGCTGCGCGAGATTGCCGGCGGCGATGCGCGCGGCGATCGCCTTGGCGTGCGCGGGCTCGCCGCCCAGTTGCCGCGCGATGCGGCGCACGACCCACTCGCTCACGAAAAACGCGAGCACGAACATCGCCACGGTCGCGACGGCCATCATCACGAACGACGACCTGAAGATGAACCCGGCCTTTTCGATCGTCGCCTTGGCGGCCGTGCCGCGCTGCGCGACGAGGTCGTCGACGAGCGTTTCGAGCTTGCCGGTTTCGACGAGCAGCGACACGTCCTGGGTGCCCACCTGCCAGCTCATCTGCGAGAGGTCGAGCGGCTGCTGCTTCACGAGCGTCACGAAATCCCGCACGTGGCCGCTCCACGCCGTGGTCGCATCGGCGAGCTTCTTTTGCAACGTGAGCGCGTCGCCACCCTGCTCCTGCGCGTATTGCTGCAACTGGCTCATCCCGCGCGCGAGCGCGCCGAGATCCTTGTCGACGTCCTGACCCAGCTCGTCGCGCTCGCGCGCCGTGGTCGCGGTAAGCAGCATCTTCTGCGCGCGGCTTGCGCGCAGCACATGGCCGCGTGCTTCCTCGGCCGCGCGGCTCGCCACGTAGCCCTGCTCGTAGATCGATTGCGTCGAGCCGTTCAGGCGGCTGATCTGCGCGAGCGAAATGGCGCCGATGGCGAGCGTGCCGATCAGCACGAGCGCGAAGGCAAGACGCAGCGTCGCTTTTACGGACAGTCGCGAGCTGCCCGCTGCGACGCCCGCGCGCCCGGTGTTGCGTTGCTGCACGCCCGTCGTGCGTCCCGCCGGGTCCTGCGGCACGAAGCTCGCATGGCTGCCGCCTTGCGTTACTGCTTTCATTTGTCGGTCTCCTGCAGCTATCCTGCAGCTACTTTGTTGGCCGGCCCAACGCCACCGTTCGTGATATGCGCTACGCCTCAACTCCGGTCTACGGCACATCGGCGCGCAATCTTTAACGTTGCTGCGCCTCATGCGGTCCCTCAACCGGCCCCGTATTTGCGCGCCTCGTGGGCACGCGTACCGGCGGGTTATACATGGCCAAAAAGAAACGCCAAAATTCTTCGATGAATTTCGGGAACCGGCGCCCTCCCCCGCGACACCTGGCCGCAGAGCCAAGGCCGGCCGCCATGTCCGATTCTCGACAAATCTTGTCCGTACGGTTCAAGCGAGACACATTACACTGCGCTCATAACTCTTATACCTGTCCTTTCATGCCGTCGCCGCCGCCTTCCCGGAGCGGCGCCCGCTGAATACTCTCTGCTGCTACCGACAACATGGAAACCAGTCTCGACAAGCGCGCCCTGCCGGGCGCCGTCGCGGGTTCGTCCGCGGCCGCCGCGCCCGCCGCCAGCGGCGCCGCGCAACGCACCGTCTACACGGTGCTGGGCGCGATCAGCTTCTCGCACCTGCTCAACGACATGATCCAGTCGCTGATCCTGGCCATCTACCCGATGCTCAAGGACAACTTCTCGCTGTCGTTCACGCAGATCGGCCTCATCACCTTGACTTACCAGATCACGGCGTCGATGCTGCAGCCGCTCGTCGGCGTCTATACCGACAAGCGCCCACTGCCGTACTCGCTGCCCGTCGGCATGGGTTTCACACTCTGCGGGCTGCTGCTCATGTCGGTCGCGCCGAGTTTCGCGGTATTGCTCTGCGCCGCCGCGCTGGTGGGCTGCGGCTCCTCGGTGTTCCATCCGGAGTCGTCGCGCGTCGCGCGCATGGCGTCGGGCGGCCGTCACGGTCTTGCGCAATCGCTCTTCCAGGTGGGCGGCAACGCGGGCTCGTCGCTCGGTCCGCTGCTCGCCGCGGCGATCGTCATTCCGCACGGCCAGCGCAGCATCGCGTGGTTCTCGGCGGCGGCGCTCGTCGGCATGGTCGTGCTCACGCAGATCGGCCGCTGGTACAAAGCGCATCCGGCCATGAAGAAAAAGCGCGCCGGCACACCTCACGCCGCGCTCTCACGCGGCCGCGTGGCGGCTGCCATCGGCATTCTCGTGCTGCTCGTGTTCTCGAAGTACTTCTACCTCGCGAGCATCAACAGCTATTTCACGTTCTATCTGATCGACCGCTTCCACCTGACCGTGCAGGCCGCGCAGATCCATCTGTTCGTGTTCCTCGCGGCCGTCGCGGCAGGCACGATCATCGGCGGCCCGGTGGGCGACCGCATCGGCCGCAAGTACGTAATCTGGGGCTCCATTCTCGGCGTGGCGCCGTTCACGCTGCTCCTGCCCTACGCCAACCTGTTCTGGACCGGCGTGCTCACGGTCATCATCGGCGTGGTGCTGGCCTCGGCGTTCTCGGCCATCCTCGTCTATGCGCAGGAGCTGATTCCGGGCAAGGTGGGCATGGTCGCGGGCCTCTTCTTCGGCTTCGCGTTCGGCCTGGGCGGCATCGGCGCGGCCGTGCTCGGCCAGTTGGCGGATGCCACGAGCGTCGCCTTCGTCTACAAGGTCTGCTCGTTCCTGCCGCTCATCGGCATCCTCACCGTGTTCCTGCCCGACGTGGAAGGCAAGCGCGCGAAGAAAGCGGCCTGAGCGCCGCCTCGGGCGCCAGGCGGCGCTCAGGCGGCCGGCCGTTTCGCCTCGTGCGCCCGCGCACGCTTTGCCTCGCCGCGACTTCGTACTAGGCTTGATGATGGCGGCGCCGCCCGAGGCGGGGCAAAAGGCGGCCGCTTTCGAGACGCCCCGCCCGCGAGGTTCGCCATGCAACTGTCCACGGTAGAGATCGAAAAGCCCGAAGCCACCAACTTCATCCTCGGCCAGACGCATTTCATCAAGTCCGTCGAGGATCTCCACGAGGCGCTCGTCGGCACGGTGCCCGGCATCCAGTTCGGGCTCGCCTTCTGCGAGGCATCGGGAAAGCGGCTCGTGCGGCGCTCGGGCACTCAGGACGCACTGATCGAAATGGCCACGCAGAACGCGCTGCGCATCGCCGCGGGGCACTGCTTCATTGTCTTTCTGGGCGACGGCTTTTTCCCGATCAACGTGCTCAATGCCATCAAGGGCGTGCCCGAGGTCTGCCGCATCTTCTGCGCCACCGCGAACCCGACGCAGGTGCTGGTCGCGGAGACGGATCGCGGCCGCGGCATCGTCGGCGTGGTGGACGGCATGCCGCCGCTCGGCGTCGAGGCCGAGGACGACGTCCGCTGGCGCAAGGACCTGCTGCGCGCAATCGGGTACAAGGCCTGAGCGCCGATGGGCTCGCTGCGCGCGGCCATCGAGCGGCAGACCGCGCACGCGCTTGCCTGCGGCGCGCTCCATCCGATCGAAACAGCGCACACGTTCATCGACGACGGCGGCGTGCGTTTCGCCGTGCGCGTGGCGGAAAACCTCGCGCGCAAGGAGGCGGCGCGCCTCACGCCGCACACCCGGCCGCCGCGCGATCCGTTTCTGCCCTACGAGCGCGACCTCTTCGTCGCCGATCTCTCGCCGACGCATGTGGCGCTCCTCAACAAGTTCAACGTGATCGACCAGCATCTGCTGATCGTGACGCGCAGCTACGAGCCGCAGGAGGCGCTGCTCGACGCGGCGGACTTCTCCGCGCTGCTAGCGGCGATGCGCGAGATCGACGGCCTTGGCTTTTACAACGGCGGCGCGGCCGCGGGCGCGAGCCAGGCACACAAGCATCTGCAGATGGTCCCGTTGCCGCTCGGCGGCGAAGTGCCGGCCGCGACGGGCGACGAGGCGAATCACGCGCCGGTCGAGGCGCTGTTCCGCGACGCGCAGGCGGCACAAGGCGCACATCCCATTGCGATCGTGCCGGGGCTCAGGTTTCGCCATGCGTTCGCGCGGTTCGATCCCGGCCTGCGCTCCGCCACGCCGGACGATGCTGCGCGCGTTGCGCTCGGCTGCTATCGCGCGCTGCTCGATGCGGTGGACGTGCCGTCCGTCCATGCAGGCGGCGTCGCGTATCAAGGGGCGCCCTACAATCTGCTCGTCACGCGCCGCTGGATGCTGGCGGTGCCGCGCTCGGCAGAATGCGTCGAGGGTATATCGGTGAATTCGCTTGGCTTCGCGGGCTCGTTCTTCGTGCGCAACGCGGCGCAGTTGCAGACCCTCGCGCAACTCGGGCCGATGAATGCGCTCGGGCGCGTGGGCGTGCGGCGCTGAGATACACGTTGTCGGCTCGCTTCGTCGGCGGACAGCAGCAGGCGCAGCGGCACCGGAGCCGATGCCGTCGAGTACGTCGGTCACGTCGGTCACGATGACGAGGGCCTGCGGGCCGGCGTCGCGCCTGGACCGTTGCGGGCTGCGTCCGCGGCTTTCGTTGCGTCTGCCGCGACCGCGCTCAGGGCCGCGCCGTCTCGCCGGATTTGGCGGCTTCGCGCGCCACGACGAGCGGCTCCAGCGCCGCCCGCAGCGCATCGGGCAGCGCGCTCACGGGCCGGCGCGACGCCCGGTCGACGTAGACGTGCACGAAATGGCCCTGCGCGGCGGGCGCGGCCTCGCCTTCGCGGAAGAGTCCGACCTCGTAGCGCACGCTCGACGAGCCGAGCCGCGCGACCCGCAGCCCCGCCTCCAGGCGTTCGGGAAACGCGAGCGGCGCGAAGTAGTTGCACTGCGTCTCGACGACGAGCCCGATCGTCGCGCCGTGCTCGATGTCGAGCGCGCCCGCGCGAATCAGATACTCGTTCACCACGGTGTCGAAGTAGCTGTAATAAACGACGTTGTTCACATGGCCGTAGACGTCATTGTCCATCCAGCGCGTGCCGATCGGCAGGAAATGGCGATACCCGGAGCGGGCGACGGTGACGGGTCGGTTCATCGGCGTGATCCAGAGAGACTGCGAGGTTTGGCGGCGAGCGTCGCGCGGCCGTCACTGGCCGGGACGCTCGACGAATTCGAACGGCAGGCCGCGACGGCGCATCCATTCGCCGAGCGCCAGGCCCGTGCCCGCGCGCCACGGCCGCAGCTTCGCGGGTTCGACGAGCCGGTATTCGAGCAGTTCCGGCGAAAGCGCGATCGTCCCCGACGCCTTGACGTGATACGCGATGATGAGCTCGTTCTTGCGGATGAACTCGTACACGCCGACCAGTTCGACGCTTTCGGCGCGCAGCGAGGTCTCCTCGTGAACCTCGCGCGCGATGCCTTCTTCGGGCGTCTCGCCGTTTTCGAGGAAACCCGTGATGAGCGCGAACATGCTTTCGGGCCAGGCGGCGTTGCGCGCGAGCAGAATGCGGCCCTCGTACTCGACGATGGCGGCCACGACGGGCAGCGGGTTATTCCAGTAGACATAGCCGCACGAAACGTCCGGGCAGGCCAGACGCACACGGCCGCCTTCGTGGACAGGATCGGCGCGCTCGGTCAGGCGCGAGGCGCAGCGCGGGCAAAACTGGTAGTCGCTCATGGCGGAACTGGCGTGGATCGATGGCGCTAAAAGCGGGCCGCGCGGCCCGGTGGGCACGCTCGCCGCCCGCGCGAAACGGCTATTTTAGTGCGCTATCGGAGTCGGCGCGCGGCGTCGGCGAAAGGGGCGAGATGAGTAATGTCAGCGGAGTAATGCCTGCGCGCCGTCATCGGCACCGACGGCCGACGATTTCCGGCACGCTGCGCGGCGCGCATCGGCGCAAAACGAACGGGCCGTCCGCGCAAGGACCGGTCCGTTTCCGGCACGACGCTAACGCGCCGCTTCCCGGCTGCACCACGCCCGCCATACCAGCCCGAACGCCCCGGCCACGAGCGCCCCCGCCGCGAGCGAAAGCGACGGCGAGAACGACCCTGTCGACGTCGCGAGCGGCGCGGCCACGAGGGGTCCCGCGATCTGCCCGACGCCGTAGGCGGCCGTCGCGTAGCCCATCAGCGCGGCCGCCCGTTCGCCGCGCAGCAGGCGCGCCTCGCGCATGGCGAAGAGCGTGATCGCCGTGAACGGCAGGCCAATCAGCACGCTGCCGAACGAAAACCCCGCGGCGTTCGGCCAGACGATGCCGAGCACAATGCCCACGGCTTGCAGCACATAGCAGCCCGCCAGCATCAGACGATTGTCCCAATGCAGCGGCAGCCGCGCCGCAAGCAGCGCGCCCCCGATCAGCGCCGCGCCGAACATCGGCCAGAACAGATCGGGCCACGCCGAGCCGGGCAGCGCGTGGCGCGCGATCACGGGCAGGAAGGTCGCCGTGATGATGTAGCCGAAGCCGGGCACGCCGTAGAGCAGCACGAGCCAGAAGGCGTCGGCGCGGCGGCCTTCGTGCGCCTCGTGCGCGTGGCTGGCCTTTGCGCCCGCGCCGGGACGCGGCGCCAACGCGCGCGAGTCCTCGCCGAACGCCGGCCACACGACGACGGCGAGCAGCACGCTGATCAGCCCGAAGCCGATCCAGCCGGCCCGCGCGCCCAGGCCCCCCGCCGCGCTGACCCAAAGCCCCGTCGCGATGATGCCGAAGCCGGGCCCGGTATAGATCACGCCGCCCCACTCGTTCGCGCCCAGTTGCGCGAGCCGCCGCAGGCCCCATTGCGAGGCGAACACGAAGGTCCACGCGCTGACCGCGCCCGCCACGAAGCGCACCGCCGCCCAGGTCCAGAACTGCTGCGTGAGCCCCATCGAGAGCGTGAGGAGCACCGTGGCCACGAGGCCCGCGCGCACGATCTTCGCGGGCGCGAGGCGCAGCGCGACGCAACTGACCGCGCCGACGAAATAACCGGCGTAGTTGAGCGAGGCGAGCCAGCCGCCTTGACGCAGGTCCAGCGCGCCACCGTGCAACATGAGCGGCAAAAGCGGCGTAAAGGCGAAACGCCCGACACCGAGCGCCACGGCTAGCGTCACCATGCAGGCGAGCGCCGCGCGACGCCCGGCATGCGGACGCGGTTCGGAAACGTGGGCGGCGTGGGAAGCGTAATCGTTCATGAGCGGAGATGGAAAAACCGGTGCGTTCCATCGTAGGTCATCGAATCGTTCTCGAAAAATGAATTATGATGAACGAATCCATCCCGAGGAGAGAATCATGGACCTCGCCGCACTGGCGATCTTCCGGGCGGTCGTGCGCGAAAACGGCGTGACGCGCGCGGCCACGAAGCTCAACCGCGTGCAGTCGAACGTGACCACGCGCATCAAGCAGCTCGAAGATCAGCTCGGCACGCCGCTCTTCACGCGCGACGGCCGCCGCCTCGTGCTCACGCCCGCCGGCGAAACGCTGCTGCCCTATGCCGAGCGCCTGCTCGCGCTCGCCGACGAAGCGCGCCACGCGCTGAAGGCCGGACGGCCAACGGGACGCCTGCGGCTCGGCACGATGGAGAGCGCTGCGGCAAGCCGGCTGCCGGCCCTGCTCGCGCATTATCACCAGGCGTGGCCCGAGGTCACGCTCGAACTGGAGACCGGCACGACCGGCACGCTGATCGAGCGCCTGCGCGCATACGAAGTGGACGCCGCGCTGATCGCGAGGCCGCTCGACGGCCCGCCGGACCCCGAGGTGTTCGAGCACGTGCCGGTCTATCGCGAGGAGCTTGTGATGCTCACCCCGCGCGGCCACGGGCCGGTCCGGCAGCCCACCGACATCGCGCTTTCCACGCTCGTGGCGTTCGAGCGCGGTTGCACGTATCGCGGCTATGTCGAGCGGTGGTATCTGGAGCACGGCATCCGGCCTTCGCGCGTGCTGGAGCTGGGCTCGTATCACGCGATCGTGGCCTGCGTCGCGGCCGGCGCGGGCGTGGCGGTCGCGCCGCGCTCGGTGCTCGAACTGCAGCGCGGCGCCGATGAGGTCACGATTCACTCGCTCGGCAAGTCCGGGCAGATCGACACGTTGCTCGCATGGCGCCGCGGGCACTTTTCGCCCGCGCTCGGCGCCTTGAAGGAGGCGCTGCTGGCGCACGCGCAGCGCGCGGGCAGCGCCGCGTTGCCGTCGGGCGCCGCTACGGCCGCGCCCGAGGGCCTGAAAACGGCGTAAGACGCACCAAACAAAAAGGGCTGTCCTCGCGGGCAGCCCTTCTTCAACGCAAGGCGGCCTGAATGCCGCCGCGCCGCTTACAGCTTCGCTTCCACCCATCCCTTCACGCCCGCCAGCGCGGCCGGCAGGTTGGCCGGCTCGGTGCCGCCGGCCTGCGCCATGTCGGGACGGCCGCCGCCCTTGCCGCCCACCTGCTGGGCCACGAAGTTCACGAGTTCGCCGGCCTTCACCTTCTTGCTCGCCTCGGCGGTCACGCCCGCGATCAGGCTGACCTTGCCGCCATCGACGGCCGCCAGCACGATCGCCGCGCTCTTGAGCTTGTCCTTGAGCTTGTCCACGGTCTCGCGCAACGTCTTCGAGTCCGCGCCATCGAGCGTCGCGGCCAGCACATGCACGCCGTTCACCTCGACGGCCTGGCCCGCGAGTTCGTCGCCCTGGCTCGACGCGAGCTTCGACTTCAGCGCGCCCAGTTCCTTCTCCAGCGACTTCACCTGGTCCTGCACCTGTGCGATGCGCTGCGTGAGTTCCGAAGGCTGCGCCTTCAGCGCCGCGGCGGCCGCGTTGACGCGCGCGTCGAGGTCCTGCACGTAGCGCACGGCGTTGTCGCCCGTGATCGCTTCCACGCGACGGATGCCCGCCGCCACGCCGCCTTCCATCACGATCTTGAAGAGGCCGATGTCGCCGCTGCGCGCGACGTGCGTGCCGCCGCAGAGTTCGCGCGAGAACCCGAGGTCGAGCACGCGCACTTCGTCGCCGTACTTCTCGCCGAAGAGGGCCATCGCGCCGCCCTTCACCGCGTCGTCGTACGACATCACGCGCACGATGCCGGGCGCGTTCGCGAGCACTTCGGCGTTGACGATCTGCTCGACGCGGCGGATTTCGTCATCGGTCAGCGGCGCGTTGTGCGCGAAGTCGAAGCGGGTCTTGTCCGCGTCGACGAGCGAGCCCTTTTGCTGCACGTGCTGGCCCAGCACTTCGCGCAGCGCCTTGTGCATCAGGTGCGTGGCCGAGTGGTTGCGCGCCGTGCGGGCGCGGCGAACCGCGTCGATTTCCGCCCTCACGACGTCGCCCACTTTCAGCGTGCCCTGTTCGAGCGTGCCGTGGTGGCCGCTCACGTCGGCCTGCACCTTGAGCGTGTCGGCAACGGCGAAGCGCACGCTCGCGTTCGAGATCACGCCCTGGTCGCCCACCTGGCCGCCCGACTCCGCGTAGAACGGCGTGTGGTCGAGCACGACCACGGCGTCCTGGCCGGCCTTCACTTCGTTGACCGACGCGCCGTCCACATAAAGCGCGACGACCTTCGCGTCGTCGAACGCGATGTCCTCGTAGCCGTGGAACGTGGTCTTCGCGCCCGAGTAGTCGAGGCCCTGCGCCATCCTGAACTTGCCCGCCGCGCGCGCCTGTTCGCGCTGGCGCGCCATCGCCTCGTCGAAGGCCGGTTCGTCCACCGTCACGTTGCGCTCGCGGCAGACGTCGGCCGTGAGGTCGAGCGGGAAGCCGTAGGTGTCGTGCAGCTTGAACGCGAGTTCGCCGTCGAGCGTCTTGCCGCCCGCGGCTTCAAGTTCGGCCAGCGCGCCTTCGAGGATCGACATGCCGTGCTCGATGGTCTCGAAGAAGCGCTCTTCTTCCTGACGCAGGACGTCCGTCACGCGCTGCTGCGCTTCGGCGAGTTCGGGGTAGGCCGCGCCCATTTCCGCGACGAGGTCGGCCACCAGCTTGTGGAAGAACGCGCTCTTCTGGCCGAGCTTGTAGCCGTGGCGGATCGCGCGGCGCACGATGCGGCGCAGCACGTAACCGCGGCCCTCGTTGCCGGGAATCACGCCGTCGACGATCAGGAACGAGCACGCGCGGATGTGGTCGGCGATGACCTTCAGCGAGTTGTTCGTGAGGTCCGGCGTGTTCGTTTCGCGCGCGGCGGCCTTGATGAGGTTCTGGAACAGGTCGATCTCGTAGTTGCTGTGCACGTGCTGCAGCACGGCCGCGAGACGCTCCAGACCCATGCCCGTATCGACGCACTGCTTGGGCAGCGGCGTCATGTTGCCCTGGGCGTCGCGGTTGAACTGCATGAACACGAGATTCCAGATCTCGATGAAGCGGTCGCCGTCTTCCTCGGGCGATCCCGGAGGGCCGCCCCAGATTTCCGGGCCGTGGTCGTAGAACACTTCCGAGCACGGGCCGCAGGGGCCGGTGTCGGCCATCTGCCAGAAGTTGTCGGAGGCGTAGCGCGCGCCCTTGTTGTCGCCGATGCGGATGATGCGTTCGGCCGGAACGCCGATTTCCTTCGCCCAGATGTCGTAGGCCTCGTCGTCTTCCTGGTAGACGGTGACCGTGAGCTTTTCGGGCGGCAGCGCGTAGACCTTCGTCAGCAGTTCCCAGCAGTAGTGGATCGCGTCGCGCTTGAAGTAGTCGCCGAACGAGAAGTTGCCGAGCATCTCGAAGAACGTGTGGTGGCGCGCGGTATAGCCGACGTTCTCGAGGTCGTTGTGCTTGCCGCCCGCGCGCACGCTGCGCTGCGCGGTCGTGGCGCGCGTGTACGGGCGCTTGTCGGTGCCGAGGAACACGTCCTTGAACTGCACCATGCCCGAATTGGTGAAGAGCAGTGTGGGGTCGTTGCCCGGCACGAGACTCGACGAGCGCACGATCGTGTGGCCCTTCGATTCGAAGAACTTGAGGAATTTCTCGCGGATTTCGGCGGCTTTCATGGCGTGCGTTGGGTCCTTCTCGGGGCGTCTTGTGCTGAATCTTGTCCTGGTCGGGGGCCGGCCGGTGGCGAAAACCCCGATGCTGAATCGAACGATTATACGGGATCGCCGCACGCGCGCGGCGACGCGGCAAGCGCGGATTGCGCGTGTGCGCCAGGAGACGGACAGGCACGAGCCACGGAGAATTGTTCCGCAGTGCGGAACAATGTACCGAAAAATGGCGTGCGCGACGCCGATCGCTTACTATTGCCGGCATCGGCCTGCGCGCAGCGCGCTTTTGGCCTGCCTCGGAACGACATTGGAAGACACAGCATGGGCGCTCTCAGCCATATCCGCGTACTCGATCTCACCCGCGTCCTCGCCGGACCGTGGTGCGCGCAAACGCTCGCCGACTTCGGCGCCGACGTGATCAAGGTGGAGCGCCCCGGCGCAGGCGACGACACGCGCCATTGGGGGCCTCCGTACCTGAAGACGCCCGACGGCCGCGACACCGCCGAAGCCGCCTATTACCTCGCCGCGAACCGCAACAAGCGCTCGGTGACGGTGGATATCGCCTCGCCCGAGGGGCAGCGCATCGTGCGCGAGCTGGCCGCGCAAAGCGATGTCGTGCTGGAGAACTACAAGGCCGGCCAGTTGAGGAAATACGGGCTCGACTACGAATCGCTGCGCGAGGTTAAGCCGGACCTCGTCTACTGCTCGGTCACGGGCTTCGGCCAGACGGGGCCGTATGCGTCGCGCG
This sequence comes from Paraburkholderia lycopersici, assembly GCF_900096975.1. Taxonomy (GTDB): domain Bacteria; phylum Pseudomonadota; class Gammaproteobacteria; order Burkholderiales; family Burkholderiaceae; genus Paraburkholderia; species Paraburkholderia lycopersici. Next base: position 27,172 of record NZ_FMYQ01000033.1, on the reverse strand, counting down.
CCGGCTACGATTTCATCGTGCAGGGCATGGGCGGCTTCATGAGCATCACCGGCGAGCGCGACGCGCTGCCGGGCGGCGGCCCGCAGAAGGCCGGCGTGGCGATCGCCGACCTCATGACTGGCATGTACGCGACCGTCGCCGTGCTCACCGCGCTCGCGCACCGCGACCGCACGGGCGTCGGCCAGTACATCGACATGGCGCTGCTCGACGTGCAGGTGGCCATGCTCGCGAACATGAACTCGAACTACCTCGCGAGCGGCAAGCCGCCGGCGCGCTGGGGCAACGCGCATCCGAACATCGTGCCCTACCAGGCGTTCCAGACCCGCGACAGCTGGATCATCCTCGCCGTGGGCAACGACGGGCAGTTCCGAAAATTCGTCGAGGTGGCGGGCAGGCCCGATCTGGCCGACGACGAGCGCTTCGCAACGAACCCGGAGCGCGTGCGCCACCGCGATACGCTCGTGCCGATCGTCGCCGAACTGGTCCGCGCCCGCACGAAAGCTGACTGGATCGGCGCGCTCGAAGCCGCGGGCGTGCCCTGCGGGCCGATCAACGATCTCGCGGAGGTGTTCGAGAACGAGCAGGTAGTCGCGCGCGGCCTGCAGGTCGATGTACCGCATCCCTCGGGCGGCACGGCGCGGCTCGTGGGCAACCCCATCCGCATGAGCGAAACGCCGCCGCGCGTGGCGAGCCATCCGCCCACGCTCGGCGAGCATACCGACGCGGTGCTGCGCGACGTGCTCGGATATGGCGACGAGCAGGTGGCGGCGCTGCGGGGCAAGGGCGTGGTTTGACGCGCGCGGCGCGCTCAGCCCGCGCAGCCCTTGCCCGTCGACATCAGCCACGCCACGCCTTGCGGCCAGTCATCGAGCCCGCTTTCGGCGTTGATGTGTCCGCGCGCGCCGATGTCGATCCAGCGACTGCCCCATGCCTGCGCGCAGCGCCGCGAAAACGCCGCGCCGCCGTACGGATCGTCGCGGCTCGAAACGACCACGCTTGCGAACGGCAGCGCCGCCAGCGGCACCGGCTCGAAACCCGTCGCTTCGCGCGGAAACTCAGGGCCGTGCGGATCGGGCAGCGCGACCAGCAGCGCCCCCGCCACCTTCTCGCGCGTCGCGTCGCTCGCGTGGCGCGCCGCCCAATGCGCCACGGTCAGGCAGCCGAGGCTGTGAGCGGCGAGCCGCACGCCCGCGGGCGCGTTGGCCACCGCCGCCTCCAGCGCCGCGCACCACGCCTCGCAGTCCGGACGCATCCAGTCGGGCATCCGCACCCGCGTAAAGCCTGCGTGCGCGGCCTCCCAGCGCGTCTGCCAGTGCCCCGGCCCCGAGTCCATGTAGCCCGGCAGCACCAGCACGCGCGTTTCGCTCGTCGTCACTTTTTTTCCTCGCCTGTCGTGGTTCGCGCGACGATCCGGCACCGGGACTGGCACAGCGGGTCGCGTCAGGTAGAATGGAAGACACCATCGGGCGGCCTTTTTCCGGGCGCCCTCGAACGACTTCCCTTTTCGCATGAATACCGAACGTAAAGACGCCGACCGCACGGACGCGCCTGCGGCATCCAATTTCATCCGCAACATCATCGACGACGACAACCAGTCGGGCAAGTGGGGCCAGCGCGTGGAGACGCGCTTCCCGCCTGAGCCGAACGGCTATCTGCATATCGGCCACGCGAAGAGCATCTGCCTGAACTTCGGCGTCGCGAAGAGCTACGGCGGCGTGTGCCACCTGCGCTTCGACGACACGAACCCGGAGAAGGAAAGCGTCGAATACGTCAACTCGATCATCGACGCCGTCACGTGGCTAGGCTTCGAGTGGAAGAAGGCCGACCGCGAGTATCTCTTCTACGCGAGCGACTACTACGACAAGCTCTACGAGTTCGCCGAGCTGCTGATCCAGCGCGGCAAGGCGTACGTGGACAGCCAGTCGCCGGAAGAGATGCGCGCGAATCGCGGCTCGGCCACGGAGGCCGGCAAGGACTCGCCGTTCCGCGATCGCTCCGTCGAGGAGAATCTCGACCTGTTCCGTCGCATGAAGGCCGGCGAGTTCGCCGAGGGCGCGCACGTGCTGCGCGCGAAGATCGACATGGCGTCGCCGAACTTCAACATGCGCGACCCGGTGATCTACCGCATCCGCTTCGCGCATCACTACCGCACCGGCGACACGTGGTGCGTGTACCCGATGTACGACTACACGCACTGCATCTCGGACGCGCTGGAAAACATCACGCATTCGCTGTGCACGCTCGAGTTCGAGGACCATCGCCCGCTCTACGACTGGGTGCTCAACGAACTGGCCGACGCCGGCGTGTTCGCGCGCCCGCTGCCGCAGCAAATCGAGTTTTCGCGCCTGAACCTCACCTATGCGATCACGAGCAAGCGCAAGCTGCTGCAGCTCGTGACCGAGGGTCACGTGGACGGCTGGGACGACCCGCGCATGCCGACCATCGTCGGCGTGCGGCGCCGCGGCTTCACGCCCGAGAGCATCCAGCTTTTCTGCGAGCGCATCGGCGTGACGAAGGTCGATTCGTGGATCGACATGAGCGTGTTCGAAGGCGCGCTGCGCGACGACCTCGACGACAAGGCGCCGCGCACGGCCGCCGTGCTCGATCCGCTCAAGCTCATCATCGACAACTATCCGGAAGGCCAGAGCGAGGAATGCACGGCGCCCGTGCATCCGCATCACCCGGAGCGCGGCGTGCGCACGTTCCCGATCTCGCGCGAGCTGTGGATCGAACGCGACGACTTCAACGAAACGCCGCCGAAGGGCTATTTCCGCCTGTTCCCAGGCAACAAGGTGCGGCTGCGCTACGGCTACGTGATCGAGTGCACGGGCGCGGACAAGGACGAGAACGGCAACGTGATCGCCGTGCACTGCAACTACTTCCCCGATAGCAAGTCGGGCACGGAAGGCGCGAACAACTACAAGGTGAAGGGCAACATTCACTGGGTCAGCGCGCCGCACGCGTGCCCGGCGGAAGTGCGTCTCTACGACCGTCTGTTCCGCGAAGAACAGCCTGACGCGGGCGGGCGCGACTTCCTCGAAGCGCTCAATCCGGATTCGAAGCGCGTGGTGCACGCGTATCTCGAGCCCGGCGCGCGCGACGCCGCGCCGGAAGACCGCTATCAGTTCGAGCGCCACGGCTATTTCGTCGCCGACCGCTACGATTCGAAGCCAGGTGCGCCGGTGTTCAACCGCATCGTCGGTTTGCGCGATAGCTGGGGCAAGTAAGGCTCGGTCGCGCCTGCCGGCAAGCAAAAAGCCCGCGCGGATTCGTGCGGGCTTTTTTCATGTTCGGCGGCGACTGGCAGCAGGCATCACAGTCTGCGATGCAAGTCCGCAAGCGAGAGCGACGCGTCGAACAGCCGCGCGAGACTGCGGCTCGCGTAACGGTCGACTTCGGCCGGCGCGGTCCAGCGCCAGGCGTCCATTTCCGGGATCATCACGCCGTCCTCGCGACGCGGAAAGAGCGACACGCAAACGCAGCGCGAGAGGTCGAGCTCATCGGCCTTCGCGCGCGCGGCGAACAAATGCAGGTCCTTGTCGCGCCGGTAAGCAAAGCGCCCGAGATCGACAAGCCGCGACGCCGCGACGTCGAAGCCGGTCTCCTCGATCATTTCGCGACGCGCGCTCTGCGCCTCGGTCTCGCCGGGTTCGCCCTGCCCTTTCGGAATGTCCCAGTGATTCGTGCCGGTTGCGTGCGCGAGCAGCACGCGGCCATCCGGGTCGAGCAGCACGATGCCGCACGAAACGATCTTGCCGTTCACCACGCGCTCAGTGCTGCTTCTGGAAAACCCACGCGCCTTCGCCCGTGCGGCAGAAGTGCGGACGCAGCGTCATCGACTGGCCTTTCGCGTTGAGGACGACCTCCGTGTCGCGGCAGGTCTTGTCACCTTCCTTTTGCGTATTCGACGGCGTGATGGTCGAGTTGACGCGCACGCTGTTGCGCGAGCCCTCGTTGGACCACGTCGTGCTCTCGCCATCGGCCTTGTTCGCGACGGCGTCGTGCACGGCTTTCTGCAGCGACGCGTAGTCGGCCTGGTTCATGAACGACATGGGCGTATTTTGCAGAAAGCCCAGGTTGGCGGCATGCGCGCCGATGCCGATCGTGAGAAAGAGCGTCGCGCTCAGGGCGCGCAGGGTTCGGGACGGGTTGGTGGACATTGCGTGTTCTCCTTGATGGGCCAATCCATAGCGGCGAAAAGCATAACACGCGCCCCTTTTTTGCCTGCCCGGCAGGACCCGGCGCCAAGCGGCCCGATTCTGCCGCATCGCGCCCGCCGGCTCTCACCCGCACAGGCTTGATGTCCTTCATCGCGCATGACACGCAAGCGCCGCAACCGGAGGCGCCCCGCCCGAACCTCGCAGTCGATCCGTGCACGCTCAATGCGCGCCCGGCTGCCATCCGTCGGTAAGCGTGCCGAGGAACGCGATCACGTCCTTGATCTCGGCGTCGCTGAACACCGGCGCGTCGCCGGGCTTGCGATCGAACGGCGGATCGGTGTTGAGATTCGCCCAGTAGCGCCGCGGCAGGTCGTCGAACTTCTCGACCTTGCCCTTCACCACCGGATAGAACGCTTCCGGGTTCGTATCGCGCCGCGCGTAGAAGCGCAGCACGTCCTCCAGCGAATGGTAGATGCCGTTGTGGAAAAACGACTGCTTCAGCGCGACGTTGCGCAGCGTGGGCGTACGAAAGAGCCCGCAAAATTCCGCGCGGTGACCGAGATCGGTGCGCTCCGGACCGCATGCGCCCAGATCGTAGAAGCGCCGGTCGCGGTTCACCGCCAGCGCGCGGTTGCGCGGCACCCCAACGGCGATCAGGCCGAAGTCGCTGAACTGCGGCGGCGAGCCGTCCTTCGCACGCTGACTGATATGGCAGCTCGCGCAATTGCCCCTCTTCTCGTCGTTGAAGAGTTGCAGGCCGCGCATCTCGGCGGCCGTGAGCGTGGCCTTGCCGGCCAGGTACGCGTCGTACTTGCTGGTGTACGGATAGAACACCTCCGGCGACTGCTCGAACGTCTCCAGCGACTTGAGCACGGCCTTCCAGGTCGCGTCGTCGTCATCGAAAACGCGCGCGCCGAACGCCTCGCGAAAGGCTCCCGCGTACGGCGCCGCGCGCACCGCCGCCGCTACCTTTTTGGGCGAACTCGCCATCTCGAACGTCGAGAGCAGCGGAATGCGCGCCTGGTCCGAAGCGCGATCGACGCGGCCGTCCCAAGTGAGACCGCCGGTCGGACCCGCGTCGACGCTTTCGTCGCCTTCGTCGTCGGAGTCGTGATAGTGCTCCGCGAACGCCGGCACCGCCTGCAGATACTTGAGCGTCGGCACCGCGCGCATGCCCTGGCGTCGCATGTCCGCGCCGCCCATCTGGACGCCGAGCGAGTTGGCCGGCGTGAACGCATGGTCGGGACTGTGGCACGACGCGCACGACATCTTGCCCGAGCCCGACAGCGAGGGATCGAAGAACATCTGCTTGCCGAGCGCGGTCATACGCCGGACTTGCGCATAGACCTCGGCGCGTGACTGGCCGCTTTGCGCGGGCACCGCGATCTTCATCAGTTTCACGGCCTGCGCGGCGCGCGGATTCGCGTCCGCGTCGTGCGCGCGGGCCGCGTTGGCCGTTGCGCCTGTCGCCGCGTCTGCGCCGGCGGAGCTGGCCGTACCGCCATCGCACGCCGCCAGCAGCGACGAGAGCACCGCGGCCGCCACGAACGCCCTGCCGCGGCGGCGAGCGCCTTCGTGCGATCGCGTCTGCGTTCGAACCCGTGTTTGCGCCGAGCGGCGCGTCAGTCTGCGCAACATGCCTGATCCCCGAAGCGCAAGCGCGCGCATGCGAGGCGCCGCGCTGCTGCGTGTGTGAATGCCGATGCGCGTCCGTTACGCATCGAAGCCGCGAAAGCGTATGTCGGAAACATGTCGCTTCAATGACATTCAGTAAGACTGATGTCATGTATTCACAGGGATAGAAAAAGCTAAATGTAATTATTTACATCTGGCTGTCAAATTCCGTTGCGACACTGCGCCTCGCCCGAAGGCCGGTGTCATTCGCGCCGGCCTCCACGCGGGCCCCAACGCGAGAGAGAAAAAATGATCAACAGAAAATGGTTCTATGCGACGCCGATCGCGATAGCGGCCGCGGCAGTGGCCGTCGCGGCCTGTGGCGGCAACGACAGCAGCAAGCCCAGCCTTTCGTCGGTGAAAAACATCGTCGTGATCTATGCGGAAAACCGCAGCTTCGACAACCTCTACGGCAGCTTCCCCGGCGCCAACGGCCTGCAGAACGTAAGCGCGCAAAGCGCGCAGCAGCTCGACCGCGACGGCTCTGTGCTGGCCACGCTGCCGACCGTCTGGAGCGGCCTCACGCAAATCGGCGTCACGCCCGTCGTGACCGCCGCGATGACGGAGAACATGCCGAACGCGCCGTTCGCCATCGACGACCCGAAAGGCTACAACGTGCCGCTTTCGGTCACGACGCGCGACCTCTATCACCGCTTCTACGAGAACCAGATGCAGATCCACGGCGGCAAGAACGACATGTTCGCCGCCTATGGGGATTCGGGCGGTCTCGTGATGGGCCACTACACGACGAGCGCCGAAAAGCTTCCGCTGTGGAAGATCGCGCAGCAATACGCGCTCGCCGACAACTTCTTCATGGGCGCGTTCGGCGGCTCGTTCCTGAACCACCAGTGGCTGATCTGCGCGTGCACGCCGTACTACGCGAACGCGGACACGAATCCGGCCAAGCCGACGATCTCGGCCGTCGACGCCGACGGCGTTTCGCTCACGCTTGCCTCGAACTCGCCGACGTCGGCACTCGCCGGCGCGCCGAAGTTCGTGAAGTCGGGCAATCTCACGCCGGACTTCTACGCGGTCAATACGATGCAGCCGCCGTACCAGCCGAGCGGCAACCCGGCGGCCTCGGGCGGCGACCCGAACCTTGCCGATCCGTCGAACGCGAGCACGCTGCCCGCGCAGACGACGCAGAACATCGGCGACCTGCTTTCGAACGCGGGCGTGACGTGGGCCTGGTACGGCGGCGCCTGGGGCGCGGCTCTGAGCGCGGCGCAAAACAGCACGTCGGGCGTGATCTACGGCGCGAACATGACAGCACCGAACTTCCAGCCACACCACCAGCCGTTCAACTACTTCTCGAACTACGCACCGGGCACCGACGCGCGCGCGAAGCACCTGCTCGACGGCGGCATGGACGGCACGGAATTCATCAAAGCCATCGACGCGGGCACGCTGCCCGCGGTCGCGTTCTACAAGCCGCAGGGCAACCTGAACGAGCATCCCGGCTACACCGACGTGACGAGCGGCGATCAGCATATCGCCGATGTCATTGCGCACCTGCAGAAGAGCCCGCAGTGGAACAACATGGTCGTGGTGGTCACCTACGACGAAAACGGCGGCTTCTGGGATCACGTCGCGCCGCCGAAGGGCGACCGCTGGGGTCCGGGCTCGCGTATTCCGGCGCTGATCATCTCGCCGTATGCGAAAAAGGGCTACGTCGATCATACGCAGTACGACACGACTTCGATCCTGCGCCTCATCACGCGCCGCTACTCGCTGCCCACGCTGCCTGGCCTCGCGAACCGCGACGCCGCGCTCAAGAGCAACGGCGGCCAGGCGATGGGTGATCTGACCAACGCACTCGACATCAAGCTCTAAGCGCACAGGACCATCGATTACCGGATAGTCGGCTATCCGGTTTGACGGGCACCCCTCGGGCTGCCCGTCTTTTTTGCGTGGGCGATTCCCAGCCATCCATGGAGCGCGAATCCGATCTTTAGTCTCCATTGGACAACCATCATGTTTCGATCACCAGCGCACATTTCCCATTCAACCCAACCGGGCAATTGAGTTCTCTGACGATACGCCTTCCAATGTCGTCGCGATCGTCAACGTCGTCTACGAACAGCATCGTTCAACGAAAACCGCGACGGCATAGACGCGATTTTCCTTGCGCGGCTCTTTGAAAAAAACCGGCTCAGCTTGATCGAAGGACGCTCGAACAACGTGCACATAGCCTGGCTAACCAACAACGCCAATGGAATCGTCGCAAGCCAGACGGCAATCGCACCGTGTTTTGGCATCAGCACGATGAGCGCCATGTTCAGGACGAGCATATGGTTGAGATAGACGCTGAATGATATGCGCCCCAGCCATGCGCCCGGTTTCGCAAACAGGGATACGGTCGACGCGTGGCATAGAACGATAACGAGAGCCGACGCGATGCCGATTGAGAGGTCGCCCAGTAGTCGCGCCGTGTAACCCCATGGCGAATCGAACGAGTATGCATATAGAAGCGCAGCGAGGATACCGAGCGACCATCGAAGCGCTGTTTTCCGCTCAACGCACGCCCCGAATTCAGATACGTTGTATGAGAGCCACGATCCGAGAAAGAAGAACGTCGTGTAGTGAATCAGCGGACCGAGCTGTGCGTTCCATACCGGGAACGTATCGTTAAAGCGCAGTCCGACCCACGCGATTGTGAGCGACGTGGCATACGCCGCCATTACCGCCTTGAAGTCGAACCGCTTCACCAGCATCAATATCGCCGGGAAAATCAGTGAGATCCTCATTTCTTCCGCGATGGTCCAGATCGGCGGGTTGATTGCCCGGATGTCGAGCGGACCGATCATCATCGCGTGCTCAACCAGCGTTCGTGTATCGGATGTCGGGCCGACCACGTCCATCCATCCGGCGGGCCAATTGAAGCCCAGCTTCTTCAGCACGGCATAGCCGGCTAGCGCAATAGTCAGAGATGCAAGATACGGAATGTAGAGCCGAACGACTCGCGCGCAGAAATAGCGACCGTACGAATAGCCCGGCATTCCATCTATCATGCGCGTCAGCGCGAATCCACTGAGCACGAAGAAGAGGATGACGGCCTGATGCCCTCCCCACAGGATGCGAAGCGGTGACTCGATGACTGCGGCTTCAATGGGGCCAGGCTGCCTCCATGTAATCGTGAGATGCGCAATTACGACCGTGAGCGCAGCGAAGCCGCGCAACGCATCGATGTAACTGGCCCTCCCAACGTTATCTTGTCTCGACGCCATGGAGTAATCCCTAAGCACTCCCGGATTTTACAGGATCATATCGTTTAGCCTCGGAGTGGCGAAGCCGGCGACAAGGCAATTGCCTTATTGCAACTGTGGGCGGCGCCTTCGTGTCGATTTCGCGTAGTTCCTGTGGAACAAGATGCCGAGTCTCTGCTCAATCAGCCGGTAAGAAAGATCAGAAAGCACAAGCGTCATAGCGATGAATATGGCTATCGAGAGCACCACGTGACCCGCGGTTATTGAGAGATACCCGTATGTCTCTATCAACTGATGTGTGATCAGAATGCAAAGCAAATGACAAAGATAGATTGAGTAAGATCGCTCTCCTACCCATATGAGCGGGCGCGCAAATGGACTAACCGAATATGAATTTCCCTTTAGGGAGGAAATCAGGCAAAGCACGGCGCCTAGTCCGATGACAAGGAGGCCGGCGCGGATGGGTACGAAAACTGGGCCCGCGAGGCAAAGCGCCAGGCCGACTAAAAGCAGGAATCGGCATGTTCCATAACTGATCGTCTCTGCTAATGATGGCACGCGTTCTATGGCTAGATAAACAATGACTCCGAGCGTGAATGCGAGCGGCCGAAATGCCCAGGGATACGAAAAGATTTCCAGTGGGTAGAAAGAAAGCAACGCCGAGAGAATCAGGAGAATGAATAACGCTGCTCGTCGGCCACCAATAAACAAGGTGCAGGCCAATATTGCATAAAGTTGCCACTCCAGGGAAAGCGACCACGTTACGCCATTGAAGTCGGCGTTGCCGCAGGATTGGATGTCCGTCTGTACGCAATGAGCCCAATATAGGTTTGAAACGGCTAGTACGGCCGAAAGTGCGCTAACGAGCACCTTGCCTAGCTCATGGTACGCGATGGTCGAAAGCAAACCGGAAACCGCTACCGATACTGCAAGCCAGAAGTAGAGGGCAGGAAGCAGACGTATAGCTCTGCGAATCCAGAAGTCAATGAATGCTTCCTGCCGGCTTCCAGCACCTTCAAGCCCGGCGAGGAAGGTTTTGCATACCAGGAAGCCGGAGATTGCGAAAAATATATCCACTCCTGTCCAGAATTGCACATAGTGGAAGGCTTCGAGGTATGCGCGTGGGCTCGGGAGTCGACCACGAAAATGCTGCGCCATCACCACGATAATCGCGATGGCGCGAAGGCATTGGATGTCCTGGTTTTTTTGGCCCGGGATGGTCCGCATGATGAAAATGTCGATTCCGTTGGACGGGGAATTTTACTCCCGCTCGCACTCGGCCCCTCAAAACGGGCAGCGCACTTGCCCTTGCAGCAGCATCCAAAAAGCAAAAAGCCCGGTCATAAGAAACCGGGCCAAGTGCTTGAATCTATTGGCGCGACAGGAGGGGCTCGAACCCCCGACCCTCGGCTTAGAAGGCCGATCCGCTTCGGCGGCCGCGCCTTGCTGGGCGCGGGCTCTATCCAGCTAAGGCTGCTTCAGTCACACGTCAGTCACACGTCAGTCACACTCGGCGGTCTCTTTGGAGGCCGTATGGCAACGATTACCAAGCGCACCGACGGATGGCTCTGTCAGGTCCGCAGGAAGGGATTTCCGCACCAGTCCAAGAAGTTCTCGACTCGCACTGACGCTGCGGCATGGGGGCGCTCAGTCGAGGCAGAAATGGACGGCGGCGTGTTCGTCAACCGGAACGAAGCTGAGAGCACGACCATCGCGGACCTTCTCGACCGCTACATGCGAGACGTGTCGCCTGCCAAGCGCAGCCACGCCAGCGACAAGGGGCGAGCACGGACAGTGCGCGCCGCGCTAGGTCCGTACAAGCTGACCGCCCTGACCTCGCCTGTGTTGGTCGAGTACCGGGACAGGCGGCTGAAGTCCATCTCGCCGCAGACCGTGATCCACGAGTTGAACCTGCTAAATCGGGTGTTTACACTCGCGACGAAGGAATGGGGCATCGTTCTGCCCGGTGGGGTGCCCAAGGTTATCAAGCCACGCAAGCCCGAAGGCCGCGACCGTCGCGTTCAACCCGCCGAGGTACGGGCGATCATCGACGCCACCGAATCCCCGCTACTGCGCGATCTCGTACTGTTCTCTGTCGCCACTGGAATGCGGCGTGGTGAAATCGTGGCGCTCCAATGGGAACATATAGACCTTGCCCGACGTACGGCCCACCTGCCCGTAACAAAAACCGACACGCCTCGTGACGTGCCACTGTCCACGGCTGCGCTAGCCGTCCTTCAGGCCCGCAAGGCCGCCGGGTGTACGGAACCATTCGCCATGACTGACAGCGCAGCCTCGCGGGCGTTCTGTCGCGCTGTGCGACGGGCACGAAAGGTGTACGAATCGACGTGCCGGGTGTGGGATCGACCCATTGATGCTCGCTGGCTCATCGATATCCGGCTGCATGATTTGCGGCACGAAGCAACGAGCACATTTTTCGAGCGCGGATTGAACGTGATCGAAGTCGCAAGCATCACCGGACACAAGACGCTCTCGATGCTCCAGCGATACACGCATCTGCGCGCCGAGGATTTGGCAAAGAAGCTCGGATAGGCGATAGATGCTCCCCATGCCGCCGCCCTGTGCCGTAGAAGTTGACCCAACCGTGCGTTGGGCTACCAGCCGACCCGCATTCATCACCGCGTTGTTTGCGGGGCACTATCGTTTAGTCGTTCCCGGCCTGGCTTTTGCAAGACGCTCGCACATCGCCGCAACCCATTCGCGAACAAACTCCCGATCTCCGTGCGACAGATTTCCCATCAGGGCAGTAACGTCACGGGCCGGATCGAGCGAACGCCCTTCGCCACCCGCAATCAATGTCTCGGGCGGCACACCGTAGACGTCGGCAAGCTCAAACAGACGAAACAGAGGCGGCGCAGTATGACCGCGCTCAAACCGGCTGATCGTTTCCGTGTTCACCCCCAGCGCTTCCGCTGCCTGTTCCTGCGTCAGATCTGCATCGAGGCGCGCACGGGCTAACGCCTGACCTATCCGCTTTGCGAACGCCCCTTCCTGGGTCGCGGATGCTTTCATACCAACACTCCGTGTCGAGAACCACAAAATTTCGACACCGATAGTGACTCGACCACCCCGCACGAGATAACATCTTAAAATGTTGCTCTCGACACAATATGTCGAGAAAACCACAAAACATCAATCGGCGCAGCTTTGTTCGATTCGAGCGCCAAGCAAAACGGGGAACAACATGCAACGAAGAACGAAAAATACGCTCGGCGTACTCGCGTTACTGCCACTTGCCGTGGCGCTCACAGCCTGCAAACCCGCAACCAAAGTCGCCGACCTGGATCGCGTCTTTACCGTTGACGAATTCAGCCAGGATATCGGGCTACGACAAAAGGCGCTGGCGGCCTGTAGCGCCAACCCCGGCGAACTGCGCACCGATCCGAATTGCGTGAACTCCATCGCATCACACCTTGGCGCTGCCACCGAAGAGGATCGGACGTATCAAATCAAGCGGCTCGCGGCGGCGCAAGACATTGCCGTCATCTCGACCGCGTTGAAGCTTTACAAGCTCGACAACGGCGCGTATCCGACCCAAGCGCAGGGCCTACAAGCACTCATCGAGAAGCCGACCACCGAGCCGATTCCCACCAACTGGAAGGAAAACGGCTACTTGACGGACCTTCCCAAAGACCCGTGGGGCCGACCCTACCAGCTTACGAATCCGGGCAATCACGGCTACGACCTCGACGTGTACAGCTTCGGGCCTGGCTCCGACAGCTACCACCCCCTCATCATGGGTTCGTGGCAAGACGACGTACGAGCGCTTGAAAAGACGTACGTCGAGAAAGGTTCCTTCGAAACGTCCGGCCAATGAAGCGAGGAACAACGTGCATTCAAAAATGAAGAATACGATCCGCGCCGTCGTCGCTTTCTGCCTTGCATCCGCGCTTTGCGGTGCCGCCAATGGGCAGGAAATCCCGCCCGCTTGTGAACAGCTTGCGCGCACGATGGAAGCTTGCACCGCCGACCTCGCCCGTTGGGGCGATTTCAACGACCCGGCAGGCGCGGCCAAACTGCGCGAAAGCATGCAGGCGAACATTACGCACCTGAGAGCGGGCCTTCGGCAAGCGGTCAGGGACAAAGGGGCACTCGCCGTAGCCCAGCACTGCGCCGATCACGACGTAAAAGCGAAAATCGTTGGCGACTTCGGCGGCATGATCACCCCTGTTCTAATGAACCACGGGGACGCCACCAACTGCCAAAACGCCCTGGCCAGCATGCAATAGCTAGCTGTTGCGCGACTCGTGTGCGGCGCGCGTTCGTGTTGAACCCGCGCCGCAAGGCGCAGCACCGCTCCAAATAGGCACGTTGGCGTGCGTTACATTAGCTCCATAGAATGTTCCACCATCTTCGATTCCCAGTCCGCCGCCGCCTGAATCCCCCATCTGAGAACCAATTCCCGCCGCGACTGAATGCCTTTCCCCCGCGATCGTATTCGCACAACGCAGGCGCGCTAGACCCGTCATGCTCAACCTTCAGGACCGAATGGTATGGGGTGAGTGCAGCCCGGAAATGTTCCGTTCCGCAGTTCGGCGATTGAGCGGCATGCTTGAAATCGCTGGGCGCACGGGGGATTTCAAATGCGAAGCGGAAATTGTAGACCTTCTGGCGCTCCTTCTAGCGACCTCGACCGACACTCTTTACCACTGACTTTCGGATGGCAGTTAAAAATTCTTGCAATGCGAGCCGTTGGAAATTGACAACAATTTTAGCGAATTTTTCAGTTTAACCATATTGACGAGGGTCTGTAAAAAACATTAAGTCGTTGATTTAGTTAGCAGGTACATTTTCTCAGACTAAAGAGTTGTTGCGCGCCATTTTCGCGCCGATATACTGCGTCCCGTACTCAGGCATTCATTAACTCACTAACTCAAGGATCACCCAGAGATTATGGAAAAGAACGCTATTTTGTCGAATGATGAGATTCGCGCGGAAATCAGTGCAGTAAATCTGTTCGCTGATGCCTTGTTTGCATTTGGCCCGTATCACGCCAAACGCCTTGATCGTTTTCGTACGCCCGCGCTCATTACTAAGATCGCCCCGTGGCACCCGGATTATTCTGAACGTATGACTTCGGATAGATACATTGATTCCGGAAGGTGTGCCGACCATCTGAGAATCTATCTTCTGGCACGCGACATTCGTAAAGCGTGTGCTCGCGTGCTTCGGTACGGCGCGGCCCCTCGTAGAGCGCTTCGTTCCAATGGCACCGCGTATGATGCCAGGCATGCATCGGTGGAGCTTTGGAATCTTCACTGTCTCCTATACGTTTTGGTCAACGACCTTGTAGCGGTTTCAGCGAGGGCCCAGTATAGCGAAATGGTTACCCGGAAGTTTTCGCGGTATGTAGTCAGGGTGTGGACGGAATACCAGCACAACTCCACTACTGGGTTAAGCGAACACCGCCTGAAGGATGAGGCATATGAGCGCAAACACAACGCGCGTGCGTACTATCAGCCGACTTTTGGTGATCTTTATGGGGAGGCCGCGTAATGGAGAAGATACTCGTCACCGAGCGTGCGGCACTCCAGCGCGTTAATCGTGTGCTTGCGCGCGAGGGTTCGCGTATGAAAGTTTGTCGCGAATCCTCGCCGTGGTTCGGCAACCTTGGGCGCTACTACGTCGTGAACCAATACAATGCCATCGAGCAGCACGCTAATCTTGAAGGTTGGGCGCGTGACCTTGGCGTATTGAAACCATTCGAGAAAATCAAACCTTGAGGCGCGCAATAAACTGCTACAAAAATCCATACCATCCGAGCAATTGATTCCAAACCACTTCTGCGCTTAACCGATGCTTGGTGCCGCCAACCATCAAGATTTCATTAATTTCATTAGTGAGAGCCGCAAATGGCTAATGACCTGTGTGAAGACACGCTGCACGACCCCGTGCGGATATTTTATGGCGGCGACAAGGTGAGGGGTCAACCTTCTGCGTATCCATTGCGTCGCGGATAGCCGTCACCACATTCGAATCTATGGTGAAGTTTTATGAGCAGCCCATTAATGGAAGCACACAAGAAGCTGCAAGCAGAGCAGGCCGAGAATGCGGCCCCTGAAACTGAGCAGCCCCCCGGTGCCTTGGCCCGCCGCCACGCAAGTCGCACCCAGTCATTCGATGACGTAAAAGACGGAGAACCCTTTGCGGATCTTTCTACGCTCGACATTCAGGAATGTATGGCAGCGTGGTACGGCGCGGGCGAAACCGTGTCCGGGGAGTTTCACCCGGCATCGAATCGTTCAATGTCGGTCAACCTCCAGTCCGGCCTATGGCACGACTTCGATGGATCGGGCGGTGGCAAGGGTATGGTGAGCCTATACGCGCACATTCAGGGTATCGAATGCGCAGAAGCCCACCGCGATCTTTGTGAACAGGTAAGGAATGGCGCGCTTACCTTGCTTCAGCAGCCGCCCAAAGTATATGCCGAGGCGGTGCCGGAATGGACGCCCATTGTCCCGGTGCCCGATGACGCTCCTGCTGTGGACGAATTCCTACCTGCTGGTTCGAAGGTCTACACGTATAGGGATGTGGAGGGCCGTGACATGCTTCATGTCGTGCGTTCGGCGGACAAGAAAGCCATGCCGATGACGTACTGTGAGAATGCGGACGGCACCCGGGAATGGCGCTACAAGGGGATCACGGGTGCTACTCGGCCCTTGTTTGGCCTGAGTAGGCTGTCGCGCGACCCTGACATTGACGTGTTGATCTGCGAAGGCGAGAAGACCGCTACCGCCGCTCACAAGTTACTGGACGAATATGTCGCCGTGTCCTGGCTTGGTAAGCGTCATTTGAAGGCCGTATCGACGTCGACGTTGAGAGTGTCCAAAGTGATGTCCATCACTTCGAGTAGTGGGGACCACTTTGATGACAGAGATCGACTGTGCCGGAAGCCGCAAGGGGCGGCCAAATTACGCGCCTGAATTCCGGCTTGAAGTTGCGATGGCGGCGAGCGAGCCGGGCATCTCGGTGGCGAAGCTCGCGCAGTCGCACGGCCTGAATCCGAACATGGTGTTCAAGTGGCGCAGGCAGTACCGTGCCGGTTTGCTGGGCAACAAGACGGTGAGCGCGAACGAGACGGCAGTGTTCGTTCCGGTAGCGATGTCGCCGGATGGTTCGATGGCGGTTTCGCCGCTACCGGGGCCGACAGTGCAATTGCCATTGCGCGCACAGGAAGCCGCGACGTCAGGTATCGAGATCGAGCTCAATGGCGCACGCGTGCGAGTAAGCGGGAAGGTCGACCCGGCCCAGCTGCGACTGGTGCTGCATTGCCTGAGGCCGGCATGATCGCGCTACCGACCAGCACCCGCATCTGGCTCGCCGCAGGCGTCACCGACATGCGACGTGGCATGGGTGGTCTGGCTGCACTGGCGCAGGTGACGCTCGAGCAAGACCCGTTCTCGGGCCACGTGTTCGCCTTCCGTGGTCGCCGGGGCGATCTGGTCAAGCTGCTGTGGTGGAGTGGCGATGGAATGAACCTGTACGTCAAGCGCCTGGAGCGAGGCCGTTTCATCTGGCCGCAGGCCGACGCGGGATGCATCCACCTGTCGGCAGCACAACTATCGATGCTGCTCGAAGGTATCGACTGGCGACGCCCCGAATGGACGTGGAAGCCCACATGCGCCGCGTAAAGTTGCCCCCGCTCCTGCGCGTGCCTGGTAAACTTCTGGATATGCCAGTCAGCCGACTCCCCGACGATATCGACACGCTCAAGCGCATGCTTGTCGCGCGCGAAGAAACCATCGCGCGCCTGCTCGCGGAGATCTCGCGTCTGAAGCGCTGGCAGTACGGACGCTCGTCGGAGCGCATGGCAGCACTGACGGGACAACTGCAGCTCGCACTCTGTGACGGGTCACTGCCGCAACAGGATGCCGTGCCGGCACCAGCGCCAGAACCAGTGTCGGATGAACCCGTAGACACGACAGCGCCGGTGGTCCCCCTACGCCGCCGCTCGCGCGAATTCCCTGCGCACCTGCCGCGCGATACAGTTGAACACAAGCCGCAGCATTGCGACTGCCCCGAATGCGGCGCCCGGCTGCGCAAGCTGGGTGAAGACGCCTCCGAGATGCTGGACTACGTGCCGGGGTACTTCCGGGTGATCCGCCACGTGCGTCCCCGGCTGAGCTGCAGCCGTTGTGCGAAGGTCGTCCAGGAAGCGGCGCCGTCGCGCCCGATCGCACGCGGCATGGCTGCAGCCGGCCTGCTGGCGCAGGTGGTAGTCGCCAAGTACGCCGACCATACGCCGCTGTACCGGCAGGCAGGAATCTATCGACGTGCCGGCATCGAACTCGACCGTGCCACGTTGGCCTCGTGGGTTCGGGAGTCCGCCGCACTGCTGCAGCCGCTGGCGGATGCCGTTGGCCGATATGTGCGCGAGGCGCAAAAAATCCATACCGATGACACTCCCGTCCCGGTGCTGGAACCCGGACGCGGCAAGACACGTACGGCACGGTTGTGGACGTATGTACGCGATGACCGGCCGGCGGGCAGCCGGGCACCCCCGGCGGTCTGGTACCAGTACTCGCCCGACCGCAAGGGAGAGCGACCCCGTATGCATCTGCAGGGATGGTCAGGCATCCTGCAGGCGGATGCCTACAGTGGCTACGACGCGCTGTACCGCGATGGCACGATCATCGAGGCAGCGTGCTGGGCGCATGTGCGGCGCAAGTTCCACGACCTGTACGAACTGGAGCGTTCGCCGGTGGCGCAGGAGGCACTCAGCCGCATCGCGGCGCTGTATGCCGTCGAGCGCGAGGTGCGCGACCGCAAGCCGGAGGTCAGGCAGTCAGTGCGCTTGGCGCGGGCATTGCCGGTCGCAGGCGCACTGAAGGACTGGCTCGAACATACGCTCGCGCAGGTTTCGGTGAAGTCGGGTCTTGGCAAGGCGATCCGGTATGCGCTGGGGAACTGGCCTGCGCTGGTGCGCTACTGTGAAGACGGCCGCATCGAGATAGATAACAACACCGCGGAACGATCGATCAGGCCGCTGGTTCTCGGCAGGCGCAACTATCTGTTCGCCGGCTCTGACGGCGGTGGACAGAGTGCGGCGGTCATCTACAGCCTGATCGGCACGGCACGCCTGAATGGCATCGAACCGTATGTGTATCTGCGTACGGTGTTCGAGCGGATCGCCGATCATCCCATCAACCGGATTGACGAGTTGCTGCCGTGGCATTTGATGCCGGTGGAGCAACCGCTCCAGCAGGCTGCGTGACGATGGCATCAACTCGCAAACCCGCGTTACGCGCGGTCAATTCGCCGGTACCGGTCTATCAGCTTCACATCGAGCTGAAGTATCTGAAGCCGGCGGTCTGGAGGCGGGTGCTGGTCCCCGCCTCGATCAAGCTGCCCAAGCTGCACGTCGTACTGCTGTGGGCGATGGGCTGGGATGGTGGTCACCTGCACGAATTCGTGTTCGGCGACGACAACTACGGGATGCCCGATCCGGACTTCCCGAGTGACCCGCCGATGCTCAACGAAGCGCGGGTGAGCCTGGGCCGTGCGCTCGGTGCGCTGAAGTCATTCACCTACATCTACGATTACGGTGACAACTGGCAGCACCGTGTGAAGGTCGAGAAGGTCCTGCCGCCTGATCCTGAGTTGCGCTCGCCCATCTGCCTGGGCGGCCGCAATGCCTGTCCGCCGGAAGATGTTGGCGGTGTACCAGGCTACATCGAATTCCTCGACGCGATCATCGATCCCGGCCACGAAGAACACCAGCGGTTGCTCGACTGGTGTGGCGGCAGTTTCGATCCCTCTGCCTTTGACCTTCCGGACGTCAACGAACGCCTCTTCGAGATCAAATTCTGATCGTCAAGACGGCCGCCAAATGTCGCTTACGTATTTGTCTGATATCGGGCGTTCGCTGCCTTGTGAATGATTGAGTTTGGGTTCGTGCGTTCCGTTGGAGCGCAGAAACCGGGATGCCAGGGTACGCGGTGAATCTGTGCTTCCGCACCTTGGCGGGGATTCAACCTCAATTTGGATGGGCACGTTATGGCGGGTAGTGAACTCTCTTATTACGAGATCAACAAGCTGTTGTGGCGCTGGAGCAAGAAGGAAGGCGCGCGGATTGTGCACGAGGCGAGTCTGTCAATGGACAAGGCCCCGCCTGCCTTGCCGAGGATGCCCGAGCCGAAGGCCCCGCCTGCGCCCAAGCCTGACCCGGCGGCCAAAATGGCGAGCGACATTATTAAGGTCGCGGATACCTTTTCACGCTTCAAGAAGTGGCTCGACACCCCTGATCCGCCTAAAGCGCCGCCTGCGAAGAAGGACTATATGGCCGTGCCGCTGTTCGATATCCAGCAAATACCCGGCGCGATGCGCAAGGAATTTCAGCCGCACGCGGCGAAGCTCATGGAACGGTGGTTCGCGGGTGAACTGAACTATGGCCCAACGGAGAAGGATGTTGCAGCAGAGATTAACCAGAAGGGTGAGCCGTATCCGCCGAGTATGTACGATACGACAACTGTCAAACTTGATTGGGTATTGAAATATGAAGAGGCGAGGCTGGGATATGATTATCTGATTAATGAGAAAATCCGCAATCCTGCCGCAAGAGATACATTGAGGAAGATGTTAAAGAAGTATCGCGCGCATGCAAACATCAATACTTGGGAAGCGTGCGGCGGAAAACTGTCTAGCCTTCATCGTCATTTCCAGTTTCAACTTGTTGGCGTCGGGAGTACTTTTTTTCAAAAGGCAAGCGAATATGTCTCGGCTTATAAAAATAACGGCGTACCAACGGACCTTAACGGTGCGTTAGGTTCGTTTAATATTTATGCCGCCATTGGCTACGCCCATTCGATCAGTGGCGGCATCATGGAGGTTAGCGGCGTTTACGTATATATCAAAGACAGCTTTGATTTTACAGACGAACCAGGCAAGCCGTCACAGTACCTTGGACACTGGAGCAAGGATGGCGTAATTGTTGTTCCCTACAATGGCGCGGCAGCAGCGCTTGGTGTGTCTTCACTTTACACGTCTTATCCCGTCCGCACCCCGAATGGGAGCGTGTACTACCCGGTTCATGACAGTGACTTCAGGAAATGGGCACTGAAACACCAACGGGGCGGGGACTTCTATGTTTACTCGGATTACAGGTTTGTTCCGTGCGATCCGCCGATCCGGGTGTATCTCGATGATTAAGAAAGCACTGATTATTTGCACAATCATAGCGGCACCTGTCGTTAGCTTTGCGTGGCTGCTTTATAAACCAGACTCAGAAGCAAGCGAATGTGTACGAGCCACATCGCCGGATGGTCGCTATATTGCCGAACGATGTGTGATTTCCTGGAATCATTTGGTGAACCCACTATATCTTGGCCGAGTGTACGATTCAAAGACGGGGGAATTGTTGGTGAGAAGGCGATTTAATACGCCTGCACCGGAAGTGCCAGATCAATGGTGGGATAAGGATGAAGTACTGTTCTCAAGAGGGGGCGATGAAGACGCTTTTATCCACCTACCACCAACTCTGTATGACCGGTTGATGGCGCACCTACCGTGATTGCTTGCCGCGCCCTGTGCGCGGCTTTTCATTGATCCCTGTTCCAATGCCTACAACGCCCGACATGCCGCGCCCACGTTTCCATCATCGGGCGGTGCTGTGACAGCTAGCGGGTGATGTGTACTCGCGCCATGTGATGGATTGTCGCGAACGCCCGTATTGACGCCTGCGGGTTACATGGTGGTTACACGAAGCCAGAAAAGACAAAAGGGTTACACGCGAAAACGCCGTAACCCTTTGATTTTATTGGCGCGACAGGAGGGGCTCGAACCCCCGACCCTCGGCTTAGAAGGCCGATGCTCTATCCAGCTGAGCTACTGTCGCGTAGGCATGCGCGAAGCCGCATGCGGGCCTGCGAAGGCGGGGCTGGATTATACCGCGATCGTCTCTCGCGGTCGCGCCTTGCACCTTTCACCCGCCACTTTTAGCGCCCCCCCCCCCCGCCCCAGCGCGTTCGCCCCGGATCAGACCGGCTGCTGGTGCAGGGCGAACCAGCCCAGGAACACCGCGCCCGCGATCAGGCAGTACGCGCCGAAGGACGCGAGGCGCCCGCGCCCTTCGAAATAGCGCATCAGGAACTTCACGCTGAGCCACGCTGCGATGCCCGTGAGCACGCCGCCCACCAGCGCGGTCATCAGTTGATCTCGCGCATGGAAGAGTTTGGGCAACTCGAGCACGCCCGCCGCGAAGATAATCGGCGTACCGAGCAGGAACGAAAACTCCGCCGCCTTTTCCGCCGTGAGGCCTGCCGCGTTGCCGGCGATCATCGTGAGACCGCTGCGCGAGAAGCCGGGAACGAGCGCACCGATCTGCGCGAGGCCGACGAAGAACGCCTGGCGGAACGTGAGCTTCTCTGGCGGTCGATGCGCGCGCGTGCGTTGCAGACGATCGCCGAACCAGAGCAGCACGCCGTTGACCATCAACGCCGCGGCGACGATGCGCAGATCGTGAAAGATCGCCTCGATGTGCTTTTCGAGCACGAGCCCCACGAGGCCAGCCGGAATCGTCCCGATAATGAGCGCCCACATCATGTGGCCATCATCGTTCTTGCGCCCGGACAGCGAGCCGAAGAAGCCGCCGATCAGCTCGACCCAGCGCTGACGGAAATACCAGAGCAGCGCGACAGCCGTGCCCAGATGCAGTGCGACGAGGAACGGCAGCAGTTGCGGCGCATGTTTGTCGATGTGCATGCCGAAAAGCGCCGGCACCAGCAGCGTATGGCCGAGACTGCTCACGGGAAACAGTTCGGTGACGCCTTGCAACACGCTCAGGAAGAATAGAAACCAGAGACTCACGCGCGGATCCTCGTAATGGTGGTGTAAGGGGCCGGACCGTCGCGGAGTCGGTGCGGCAAAGCGCACCGATTATGCCTGGGCTGAATTGCAGCGCCAAGCTTCCAGACTTATTTGTCGGAAAAGTTACCGCATCGCAACAAAACTGGCTGCGAACGCAGGGATTCTGTCGGGAGCGCGTGCGATTCGCGCAATAACGATGAGGAGGGGGCGGATCGCGGCCGCTTCAGCGCGCCATCTTGTAGAAAAAGTACGCGCTGCTGCCGACAAAGAGGCTGAACAGCGCCATGCTCATTGCCATTGCAAGATCCATGGGGGTCTCCTGCCAAAATTCTCTGTGCGCTAGCGCACGATCATGCGGATTATCCCGACTCCCGTTCCCCGACAAAACCCAGGCTTTCCCGACGAGGGTTTTCACGCATGCGAAAGCGGCGCAAAATCCGCCTTCCCGGCGCGCTGCGTCCCCGTCCACTATTCCAGGGCCCACCGATGAACGCTCACACGCAACACGACATCCTCACCTTGTCCCGCGGCGCGTCCACGCTGCGTTTCGCACCGTGGGCCGGCGGGCGGTTGCTTTCCTGGCACGTGGACGGCCAGCCCGTCATCGCGTGGCCCGACGATGCGAACTGGGCCGAGCCGGCGCGCGTGCGCGGCGGTAATCCGCTGCTGTTCCCCTTCCTCGGCCGTCATCGCGTCGATGGCCAGATTGGCCGGTGGCGCGACGGCGAGGGCGTCGTCCGTGATTTGCCGATGCACGGCTTCGCGCGCGACCTGCCTTTCGCCGCGCAAACCGACGACGACGGTCACGGCATACGCATGACGCTGGTCGATTCCGACGCCACGCGCACCGGCTACCCGTTCGCCTTCCGTTTCGAAGCGGCCTACAGGCTGGCCGACGCACACACGCTCGACGTGACGTTGACGGCGACCAATACCGGCCCTGAGCCGCTCCCCTGGTACGCGGGCCATCACTTCTATTTCGCGTTGCCGCATACCCTGCGTGCGCAAACCACGCTCGAACTGCCGCCCACGCAGCGCCGCTACCAGCTCGCGGACGGTTCGATCAGTACGGCCGAGCCCGGCGCGGCGCAATACCGGCTCGACGACGCAAGCATCATCGACCGCTTCCATCTGCTCGAACCGACGCCACCCGCCACGCCCGTACGCCTCGTGACGGCGGGACTCGGCAGACGCGTGACGATCGATCTGAACCGGCCCGGCTCGCTTCCCTGGTACGCGGTGACGACGTGGACGGAAGCCGCCGGCTCGGACTTCTACTGCGTCGAGCCGTGGCTTGGGCTGCCCGACGCGATTCACAACGGACTCGGTCTGCACTGGCTCGCACCGGGCCATGCGGAGACGACGGCGCTGCGCATTGGCGTCGAGACGTCCGCAGACTGATCGATTCATCTGAGCGCCTTCGACAGCCGCCTTTGTCAGACATTCGTCAGGTGAAACCCCAGTTGCGCTGCCAAACCCGCTAAAATCGGGCGTTTTGCCGGTGCGGCGGTCGTGGTTCCGTCGCAAGGCAGCGTCATGCGAGGTTCAATGTTGGCATCAGGAATCAGACGGATCGCGTGCGCAGCGCTCGTCGCGTTGCTCGCCGCCTGCGGATCGGCGCCGGTCAGCCCCGGCTATTACCGTGTCGAACGCGGCGATACGGTTTACAAGATCGCGCGCAGCAATCGCCAGTCCGTGCAGAACATCGTGCGCTGGAACAATCTGTCGAACCCGGACGCCATCGAAGTGGGCCAGGTCCTGCGCGTGGAACCGCCGGCCGGCGCGGCGACCGCGCGCACCAGCGTTGCGCCGCGCCCGCCGGCTGCGAGCGCCCCGCGCGAGACGGCCGACGCAGCCAACGCGTCGCCTGGCGCGGCGTCGGCTGCCGCTCCGTCGATTTCGCTCGTCTGGCCGACCAGCGGCCAGGTCGTCCGCAATTTCGACGGCCGCGACTCGAAGGGCATCGACATCGCCAGCGCGGCGGGCACGCCGGTCGTCGCCGCGGCGCCGGGCACGGTGGTCTACGCGGGCAACGGTTTGCGCGGCTACGGCAATCTGCTGATCATCAAGCACAGCGGCGACTACCTGACAGCCTATGCGCATAATCAGGCCTTGTTCGTGAAGGAAGGCCAGAGCGTCGCTCAGGGCCAGAAAATCGCGGAAATGGGCAGCAGCGACAACGACCGGGTGATGCTGCACTTCGAGCTCCGTTATCAAGGGCGCTCGATCGACCCGACGCGCGAATTGCCCGCGCGCTAACCGAAGAGGCGACAGCCCCCAGCACAATCGATGGTCGAAAAAAAGCCCGGCATGGTGCCGGGCTAACGGGGGTTTGGCGCATATCGGCAAAGGACCGGTTTACCATGCGCCGAATCGCAATCTATCAATCGGCTTCCTGCTGTGCAATCACTTAATTAGACCGAATATGTGCTACGGCGCACGGATTATGTACCGCATCACTTTTCGATGACGAATCAGGACGCCGAATCAACTTGAGCCGCGCGCGAAAACGCGCTTCGCAATGGCACGCTCCGACAAGCCGCGAAGCCGCGAAAGTGCTTGCTGGCCGGGACTTGCAGACCAAGCAGGATTGTTTGCATGATCCGTCTTGCAGCGTCGAATCAGCCTGTTTAAGGCGCAACGCGTCCGCATTTTCCAAACCGGCGGCTTTAGTGGGCGAACGCACGCAACAGCGCATTTATCCCGACGGAATGTCCAGATTTGAAACACTAATTCGTCTCTCACTTAGATCAGATGTTTACCTGATTTAAGCTGTCCAATTGTCTGTATTTTATCGAATCACGCCCAGCAACCGACTATTAATCTGATTAATGCATCTGTGATGCGCTCGTCTCCCGACCGAGCATCACGAGGCGTGACTATCGTTTATAGTATCGGCCGCAACGACCTCTCCACGATCATGACCATGGAAGACGCCAATCCCAGCCAACTGTACGCCAAGCTGCTCGGCGAAACCGCCAAAATCGACTGGCAGGATCTCGAACGTTTCTTCGCGCAAGGCAAGCTGCTGAGCGTGGCGCGCGACCTGGACCTCGTTAGCGTGGCCGAGGCTATCGCCAACGACAACAGCGTCGTCGTTACCCAATGGTTGTCGTCGGGCCTCGTCGAACGCATGCCGGCGGAAACCGCCGCCGATTACGCGGCGCGCAAGCCAGAGCTGTGGGCGGTTGTCGTCTCGCCGTGGGTGTGCGTGCAGGAACGCGCTTGAGCAGCGCCGAGGCCCTGCCCGATCAGCGCGGCTGGCATCGGCGCGTGCTGACGCTAGCGTTTCCCATCGTCCTTGCCAATCTCACGCAGCCCATACTCGGCGCCGTCGACACCGCCGTTGCCGGCCACCTCGGCAGTGCCGCCGACCTGGGCGGCGTCGCGCTGGGCGGACTCTTTTTCAACTTCGTATTCTGGGGTTTTGGTTTCCTGCGCATGGGAACAACGGGCCTCGTGGCGCAGTCCTATGGCGCCCGCGATTTCGCCGCATTGCGCGCAAACGTCGTGCGTGCGCTGCTGCTCGCATTGTTAATCGGCGGCGCGATCCTGCTGATCCAGTCGCCCTTGATCCGTTATGCACTCGCGGCCATTGGAGGGAGCGCCGAGGTGCAGGGCAATGCCTGGATCTACTGCGCGGCACGCATCGGCTCGGCGCCGTTCGCGCTGGCCAATTACGTCGTGCTCGGCTATCTGCTCGGCACCCAACGCGTGCGTATTGCCCTCGCCTCGCAGGTCTTCATCAACCTGACGAACGTCATTGCCGTGCTCGCCTATGTGTACGGGCTGCAGTGGGGCATTGCCGGCATCGGCGCGGCAACGGCGACTGCGGATACGCTCGGCTTCGTCTTCGGCGCATGCGTACTGTGGACGCTGCGCCCGCGTGGGCTCGCGCCGATCGCGTTGCGCGCCGTGCTCGAGCCTGCTGCGATCAGGCGGCTTATTGCGCTCAATCGCGATATCTTCCTGCGCACGCTGTGCCTGCTCGGCTCGTTCGGATGGTTCGCGCATCTGGGTGCGAAACAAGGCGATACCATTCTTGCCGCCAACGCTCTGCTCCTCAACTTTCAAACGTTCATGGCATACGGCCTCGACGGATTCGCCCATGCCGCCGAGGCGCTGGTCGGTGCGGCGATTGGTGCGGGAAATCGCGACGCGTTCCGTCAGGCGGTGAAGGTCAATTTGCTCTGGTCGGCACTGGGTGCGCTCGGCTTCGCTGCAGTCTATTGGGCGTGCGGACCGTGGATCATCGGGCAATTGACCGACCAGCCAGCGGTACGTGCCGCCGCCCGGACGTTCCTGCCCTGGGCTGCGCTTTCGCCGCTCGTTTCGGTTTGGGGATTCTTGCTGGATGGCGTGTTCATTGGGGCGACCCGCACCCGTGAACTCATGCACGCGATGGCAGTGTCGCTGGCCGTATTTCTTTGCGCGTCATGGGCACTGATCGGAACGTTCGGCAACCACGGCCTGTGGATCGCCCTGCTCGTGTTCATGGCGTCGCGCGGTCTCACGCTCTCTCCCCTGCTGCCGCGCATCAGCGGCGCGATGGGACGTGCCTCTGCTTCGTTCCGTTAGGCCGGCTGGCACTCATGTGAAGCAATCACTGAGCGGGCGGTGGATTGTCAATCATCATTGGCGGCCGGTTGTCGGTCGGCACGCCATGGTAGTCAGGCGGATCTTGCGGTGGAGTGCCATGGTGGCGGGTCGTTGCGTTGTCGGCACACGCGGAAAGCAAGACGGCCGCCGCGAAGGCCAGGTAAGCTCGGTACATCTGCGGAAATCCTTTCTAGCTGGTGAGCTGGTTAGGGTTCGTACGTATCGCCACGCCACGCAGTTGAACCCGCTATTTTTTCTGTCGCGACACTGTCCTAAGATAGGAGCATGGCTGCAATCGACGGAGGCTGCCATGGACGCCGAAACTATTGCGGGTCTGATCGGTCTGGCTGTGGGTTTGCTGGTGCTGCTCGGGCTATCGATTTTCGAATCGCGCGCGTACCGGAAAGAACACAACGGCGAAGGCATGATGCATCACTGGCTGGCCGAGCATCATGTGCTCGACCGGGTTCGCCGCAGACACTGAAGCCGAAGGCGCGGGTGCCTGGCTACGCGCTCCTTGCCTGAATTTCCGCGCGGCTAATCGGGCTAGCCGTGGGGGTGGTTTGGCTGTAGCCGGCACAGTCTGCGGGTCGGATGTGTCATTCCCACCGATCAAACGTCAGAACCCCGGTTCTCTTTCGGAGAGACCGGGGTTCTGGACGTTACGGCATGAGGAGCCTGACGATTACCTACTTTCACACGGGCAAT
>NZ_FMYQ01000070.1 GCF_900096975.1 Paraburkholderia lycopersici | reverse complement strand
GCCACGGTGTCCGGCATGGAGGCATACAAGGCGCTCTGCGCCGAAGCCGAACGCGATTACGAAGGCTTCTGGGCGCGTCTCGCGCGCGAAACCCTCACGTGGCAAAAGCCCTTCACGAAGGTGCTCGACGAATCGAACGCGCCGTTCTACACGTGGTTCGAGGACGGCGAACTGAACGCCTCGTACAACAGCCTCGACCGCCACGTCGAGGCGGGCAACGGCGCGCGCGTGGCGATCATCTTCGAAGCCGACGACGGCACCGTCACGAACGTCACGTACGAGGACCTGCTCGCGCGCGTTTCGCGCTTCGCCAATGCGCTGAAGAAGCGCGGCGTGAAAAAGGGCGACCGCGTGGTCATCTACATGCCGATGTCGATCGAAGGCGTGGTCGCCATGCAGGCCTGCGCGCGCATCGGCGCGACGCATTCGGTGGTGTTCGGCGGGTTCTCGTCGAAGTCGCTCAACGAGCGCATGGTGGACGTGGGCGCCGTCGCGCTCATCACCGCCGACGAGCAGATGCGCGGCGGCAAGGCGCTGCCGCTGAAGAGCATCGCCGACGAAGCGCTCGCCATGGGCGGCTGCGAGGCGGTGCACAGCGTGATCGTGTTCCGGCGCACGGGCGGCAAGGTCGCGTGGCACGAAGGCCGCGACCACTGGATGCACGAACTCTCGGCCGCCGAGAGCGCGACGTGCGCGCCGGAGCCCGTGGGCGCCGAGCACCCGCTCTTCATCCTCTACACGTCGGGCTCGACGGGCAAGCCCAAGGGCGTGCAGCACAGCACGGGCGGCTATCTGCTGTGGGCCGCGCAGACCATGAAGTGGACCTTCGACTGGAAGCCCGCCGACGTGTTCTGGTGCACGGCCGACATCGGCTGGATCACGGGGCACAGCTACATTGCCTACGGTCCGCTCACGACCGGCGCGACCCAGGTGGTGTTCGAGGGCGTGCCCACGTACCCGAACGCGGGCCGCTTCTGGGACATGATCGCGAAGCACAAGGTCACGGTGTTCTACACGGCGCCCACGGCGATCCGCTCGCTCATCAAGGCGTCGGAGGCCGATGCGAAGGTGCATCCGAAGAGCCACGACCTCTCGTCGCTGCGCATTCTGGGCACGGTCGGCGAGCCGATCAATCCGGAAGCGTGGATGTGGTACTACGAAAACGTGGGGGGCAAGCGCTGCCCGATCGTGGACACGTGGTGGCAGACGGAAACGGGCGGCCACATGATCACGCCGCTGCCGGGCGCGACGCCGCTCGTGCCGGGTTCGTGCACGCTGCCGCTGCCGGGCATCATGGCGGCGATCGTCGACGAAACGGGGCAGGACGTGCCCAACGGGCAGGGCGGCATACTCGTCGTGAAGCGGCCGTGGCCGGCGATGATCCGCAACGTGTGGGGCAACCCGGAGCGCTACCGGGCGGGCTACTTCCCGGAGGAACTGGGCGGCCGGCTGTACCTGGCCGGCGACGGCAGCGTGCGCGACAGGGACACGGGCTACTTCACGATCATGGGCCGCATCGACGACGTGCTGAACGTGTCGGGCCACCGTCTGGGGACGATGGAGATCGAGTCGGCGCTGGTGGCGAATCCGCTGGTGGCGGAAGCGGCGGTGGTGGGCCGTCCCGACGACACCACGGGCGAAGCGGTGGTGGCGTTCGTGGTGCTCAAGGGTGCGCGTCCGCAGGGCGAGGAGGCCGTGAAGCTGGCCGGCGAGCTGCGCGCGTGGGTGGGCAAGGAGATCGGGCCGATCGCCAAGCCGCGCGACATCCGCTTCGGGGAGAACCTGCCGAAGACGCGTTCGGGCAAGATCATGCGGCGCCTGCTGCGCTCGCTTGCGAAGGGCGAGGCGATCACGCAGGACGTTTCGACGCTGGAAAACCCGGCGATTCT
>NZ_FMYQ01000032.1 GCF_900096975.1 Paraburkholderia lycopersici | reverse complement strand
TCTTTGTCAGGCATAGGTGTCCACCTCGAATTGGTGGACCCCTATGCTCCTCGCTCCTGTCGATCAGGACTAGACGTTAAAGATGGACCGCTTACGTTCGATCTAGTCCAGTCTCTTACAGACCAGTTTTCAGACTGAACGCCGTGCTTGAATTGATTTCCCCGTGAAATACGCTGACCGCCATCTGCGCCCTTTAACCTGGGCCGCCATCGCAACGCTCAATTCACGTCCGATATTCTGTTCACAATCGACGTATGGGCTCACATTCGATACCACCGCAAGGACGCCATGAATGCAATCTGGGTAGCCGTCATCACCCCGCTGGTCACGTTTTCTCTTTCCATTATCGGGTTGGCCGGATTCGCCGCCTACGCCGTCTTCCGTCTGAATTCTCCACAGATCATCCGGGAAAAAATATGGAACGCGTTCGTCGGTGACAAGGACTTCAATGACGAAAAGCTGAAATCCTTCTCCCACCATCAACTCGACCTGACACGATTCCGCGTCGTGTATGGCGTGCAGGCCCGCTCGGTCGCGGACCTGCACCGCCTGCTGTCCTGGATGGCGCGCCATCAATTCACGCCCACCGACATCAAACGCGCGCGCCGATGGATCGATCCGTCCAGGAACCGTCCGCTCAACGCCCCGGGTAAACTTCATCTCACCGTGCGCCTTGTCGTCGTTGTGATCATGATTGCCGGCTTCATGATGGTTCTGGACAAGGCGACCAGCTCCACGACGACGATGATCCGCATGCGCGTGTCGAAAACGTGGCTGTGGAGCGACGGCAGGAGCGTCGTGGGCATCGTGGGACAGGCGTGGCGGATCGACGCCCAGTCCTGCGCCCGGCACACGCTTCCCGACACGTCGATCACCGGCCTGACCGACGCGGAGACTGCCGCCATCTGTCAGGGCATCCCGAGCGGAGACCTTCAGACAACCGTGAACGAAGGATTACGGTATCAGCGGTGGAGTCTCGCCGCGATTTCAGTTTTCCTCTTTCTCGCCGGAATCAGAACCGGTCTCACCCTGTGTTTCGGCATGCGGGCACGAGAGCTCGCGCAACAACTGTCGCGAGCCACGCCGACTCAGGCAAATCCTCGCCGGGCCAGGAAAAAACGCGCGCCCTCGAACGACAGAAGAGAGTTGGCGTAATCCCGTCGGCCCCGGCACGTCATTGATCCATCACCGGACCCCATCGACGCTACACGGCGTCGTATGAATGGCATGTCCACACGACCGGATGTCCCCCTGCCTCACTGCGTGAGGCAAGGTCGGGCTCTCGTGCTGCGCATCGAGTCGCCTGCAGCGTCTCGCCCTGCCGGCTTCCATCCCTGACACCTCCGGCCCGGATTCCCCATCCGGGCCTGCGCGCTTCGCTTGCCCGGCCTCAGCGCCGTGTGCGGCCGTTGCCGCCCCCGCCGTCTTCCCTCGTTCATCACCTCTCCCGCGACTGTAGCCCGCGGGCCGGAGCCGTCAAGGCGCGTCCGGCCGTGTCCTCGCTGCGCTGCGGGCCGCCCCACCCCGGCCACGTCTTTCCTTGACGGCTCCGGCCCGCGCGCTCCTGACCGTCGCGGGCGATGAACTCAGGAAAGACGGAGGCAACGGGACAGCCCAGTGCCCTGCGCCGACGTAACCGGACAACCCGAACCCCAAAGCGGGCTCGAATCTTGGAATCCGGTTGCGCTTTTGAAAAACCATTTTTGTCAGGAGCAACACCATGCAACTTTCTTCCCGTTTCGCATCGGGTTCGCCTTCGCTGCGCTCGCACTTCCCCATTCCGGACGACGTGATCCGCACCGTGGCCCCCTCGATCTTCGCGGATGCGGCCCACGATAGTCGCTCGGATCGGTACAGCTATATCCCGACTTCGGTCGTGCTGGACGAACTGCGCGGTGAAGGGTTCCAGCCGTTCATGGTGTGCCAGACGCGCGTGCGCCACGATGACCGCCGCGAATTCACCAAGCACATGATCCGTATGCGCCACGCGAGCCAGATCGACGGGGGCGAAGCCAACGAAATCATCCTGCTCAACTCGCACGATGGCACCAGCAGCTATCAGATGCTCGCGGGCATGTTCCGCTTCGTCTGCCAGAACGGCCTCGTCTGCGGCGACACCGTGGCCGACGTGCGCGTACCGCACAAAGGCAACGTGGCCGAACAGGTGATCGAAGGCGCCTATGCCGTGCTGCACGGTTTCGGGCAGGCCCTGGCCTCGCGCGACGCCATGCAGGCCATCACGCTGGATGACGGCGAAACCGAAGTCTTCGCCCGCGCCGCGCTCGCCCTCAAGTACGACGACCCTACCCGCCCCGCGCCGGTCACCGAAGCGCAGATCCTCGCCCCGAAACGTTCCGCCGATGCGCGCGCCGACCTGTGGAGCGTCATGAACCGCGTGCAGGAAAATCTGATCAAGGGCGGTCTGGCCAGTCGCGCCGCCAATGGCCGACGCCAGCAGACCCGTCCCGTCCAGGGCATCGACCAGAACGTGCGCCTGAATCGCGCGCTCTGGCTGCTGGCCGATGGCATGCGCCAACTCAAGGCCTGATTCCCCCCGGAGGGGCGGACCGGACCATCGCGCCCCTCCGTTTTCTCCGGCGTCTGCCGGTGTGTTGTGCCGTGCTGTTGTGTTGTTTTTTCCCGTCTCTCTTTTTACTTTTAAGGATTCCTTATCATGAACGCGATTACCCCCACCGAAGCCCGCGCCGTCGCCTCGTTCGACATGGCCGATCCGGCCAGAAACCTGATTCTGGTACCGCTCGACCAACTGCTGCCGCGCCACTCGAAACTCAACGTGCGCAAGACCGCACGCCGCCTGTCGATTCCCGAACTGGCTGCGAGCATTTCCCGCGTCGGCCTGCTGCAAAACCTCATCGTCGTGCTCGCCACCGATGGCGAGCATTACGAGGTCGTGGCAGGCGACCGCCGCCTCACTGCCCTCAAACTGCTGGCGAAGAAAAAGCGCATCGCCGCCGATCATGACGTGCCCTGCCTGCTCGTGGCCGACGCGTCCGCGCGCACCGTAAGCCTCGCCGAGAACATCCTGCGCGAGGCCATGCACCCCGCCGACCAGTTCGAGGCCTTCGCGGCCCTCGTCAAGGAAGGCCGCCCCGTCGAGGACATCGCCGCCGATTTCGGCGTGTCGCCGCTCGTCGTGCAACGCCGCCTGAAACTCGCCAACGTCTCGCCCCGCCTGATGGCCGACTATCGCGGCGGCGACGTGACGCTTGAGCAACTGATGGCGCTGACCATCACGGACGATCACCGTGCGCAGGAAGCCGCGTTCTACGATGCGCCGCACTGGCAACGTGGTTCGGCCGCGCTGCGCGACCGTCTGATCGCACGCGAAGTCAGCGCCGCGCACCCGCTCGCGCGCTTCGTCGGGCTGGACACCTACACGGCGGCGGGCGGTCAGGTCATCCGCGACCTGTTCGCGGATGACGACACCGGCGTCTATCTGGGCGATTCCGCCCTGCTCGGCCAGCTTGCACAGGCCCGGCTCGACACGCTCGCCGCCGACCTGCGCGCCGAGGGTTGGGCCTGGGTCGAGGCCGTGCCGCACATCAGTCACGCCGACCGGCAGGCCTTTCATACGGCCCGCCAGCACGCCCGCGAACCGAATGCACGCGAAGCCCGCCGCATCGTCTCCCTGCAAGCCCGCATCGAGCGCACGGATACCGCACTCGACGCCGCCTGGGAGGCCGGGGACGAGGACAAGGCCGCGTCCCTGCAAGCGCGCCGCGATGCCCTAACCGACAACCTCGACGCCATTGGGGCCGGTCTGCTCGACTACACCCCGGACGTGCGCGCCGTAGCCGGGGCCATCGTGACGGTCGGACCGGACGGCGAACCCGTCACGCTGCGCGGCCTGCTGCGCGAAGCCGAAGCCCGCGCGCTCGACACGCTGGAACGCCTGAAACGCGGTCTGGCGGGACCGTCCAACGCCACCCACGCCGACGACCCCGACGACGAGACGGGCGAACCCGAACCGGTTGCCGCCTCGCTGACCAACCGCCTCGCGCAGCGCCTGAGCGCCCATCGCACTGCCGCCCTGCAAATCGAAGTGGCCCGCCATCCGCAGGTCGCGCTCGCTGCACTGGTTCACGGCATGGTGCAAGTCGTCCTGCACGACCCGTACTGCGGCCACGATCTGCCGCTCGGCGTGAAGCTGACCGTTCAGGACCGGCTCGCCGCCCTCGCACCCGACTGGCCGGAATCGCCCGCCGCCGTCGCGCTGCGCGACGTGCAGCAGGCACAGGCGGCAGCGCTGCCCACCGACAGCGACGAACTGTTCGCGGTGCTGCTCGCCATGCCGCAGAACGCACTGGTCACGCTGCTCGCCGTCTGTGTCGCACCGACCGTGGACGTGGTCACGCTGCGCGCCTCGAAAGACCAACCCGGCGAAACACTGGCGCAAGCGGTCGGGCTGGACATGGCCGCATGGTGGAAGCCGACCGCCGAAGGCTATTTCCGGCACGTCTCGAAAGCCGCGATTCTCGACGCCGCCAGAACCTTCGCATCATCCGACGTGACCCGCCTCGCGAAGCTCAGGAAGGGGGATCTGGCGACCGAAGCCGAACGGCTCGCGTCGGGCACCGGCTGGATGCCTGCCGTGTTCGGGGGCACTGCCACGCCAGCCGACACGTCCGCAGACGACCGCGAGGACGCCGGACAGACCGACGACGCGGAAGACCTCGGTCCGACGACCCACGAGGACACCGGGGCGGGTGACGTGGCTTACGAGGATGTCTCGGGCGAAATGCAGTCCCTGCCGATGGCTGCGTGATCCGTGCCGCACGCGTCCCGGCGCAGGTCGGCCGGGACGCCCCTGTCCTTCCTCGCGAGCGCCCCACCATGACCGCCCTCACGCATCCGCGACTGAACCGGGGCATGCCGCACGCGAACCGCACCGCGCCGCCCTTGCTGTCCAATGCACAGACCACCGCGTTGCGCCGCGCCCTCGATCATCGACTGCTCACCGTCTGTTTCGGCGCAGGCGTCGATTCGACCGCCCTCCTCGTCGCATTGCGCGCGGCAGGCCTGCGGCCCGATGTCATCACCTTTGCTAACACCGGCGGCGAAAAGCCCGACACGCTCGACCATCTCGACCGTATGAACGCCGTCCTCGACCACTGGCCGCGCATCGATATCTGCCGGAAAATCCCGCTCGCCTCGACCGGCTACGCCGAGCTGTACGGCAACTGCCTCGCCAACGAAACCCTGCCCTCGCTCGCCTTGGGCATGAAGTCGTGCAGCATCAAATGGAAGCAGACACCGCAGGACCAGTTTCTTAAAGGCGCACGCTCCGGTCCCAATGTGCGAGCGCCGCATCCGCCCCGGATCACGGCGCAGACCACCGGACAACGCATCGTCAAGCTGATCGGATAGACCGCCCCGCCACCGTGCCGGATGCGCAATGCGCCGCCGAATTCGAGCGCGAAATCGTGCCGCGCACGCCTTCGCGTGCCGCTACCGCGACCGACACCGGCGAAGCGAAACCTTATCAGAACATGCGCGGACAACTGCGGGCCGGGGTTCAGGTGGTCAGCGCGCCGCAGCTTTTCCCGACACCCGCCCCGCTCGCTGCGTGCATGATCGGGATGGCGGGCATCATGCCGGGTCATGCCTTACTGGAACCGAGCGCGGGAACGGGCCGGATTCTGGAAGCCCTGGACGCGGCCTGCCCCGTTGCTTCGCTGTCCGTGACGGCGGTCGAACTGAATCATGCACTCGCGGCCACGCTCGCCGCCCGCTTTCCGCAAGCCCGCACGATCTGCCGGGACTTTCTGGAATGCGGCGAGGAACTGGGAACGTTCGACCGGATTCTGATGAATCCGCCGTTCGTGCAGACGCAGGACATCGACCATATCCGACACGCGCTCAAGTTTCTGAAACCGGGCGGGCAGTTGGTCGCGATCTGTGCAAATGGTCCCCGGCAAGCCGAACAGCTTCGGACACACGCAGAGGAAAGCGGCGGCATCTGGGAACCGCTGCCCGCTGGCGCTTCAGCGAATCCAGCACAGACGTGCATGCCGTGCTGTTAACGATTGAACGCTAGAGGCATGATTCCGGCGGGTATGTCCCGCCGGACTGTCACGCACGCAACAGGCGGACGGGCAGGCGAGCGCAAACGGGATCGACCCGCTTGCGCTCGCATCGCTCATATCGCGCGCCGATAAATCGCTGCCATAGCGTCAGCTATCCAGCACGCTCGCTCGACCTGATTTCAGAAACGCCTGCAATTGCTCCCATTCACGCACGTATTGATGCGAGGGTGCGGCAGCCAGTTGCGCATCGTGCAACGACAGGATCTGTCCAACGATGTTCAGTTCATCTGCTTGAAGTGCCCACTTCCTGCTCGCCACCGCGCGTTCAATACAGCTTTCCAGTACCCGCTCGCCCTGTCGGACCAACTCGATATCCACATCAGCCGGGATCACGTCGCGCAGAAACCACGCGAGATACACCACCCGCAGCAGGCAACTCATCTGGGCCTGCCCACCCGCCCCTGCCTGGACAGCGGCTAAGGCCAGATGATTCTCGAGCGACATCGCTCTCGTCCGTGCAGACGGCAATGGCAGCAGTTCGCTTTTGGTAAGCGGCTTACGCCTCGGCGTTCGACGATTTCCTGATATGTTCCAGCGGGATAAAAGGCGTAATCCTATACCAGTGCACCCCACGAATGCGGATAAGCGAACAGGCCGGATTTCGCATTCATCTTGAGCAATAAAAGCGCCGGATCAATTTTTCATCGTTGAAAATTTTTATCCGAGTGCAGGATAGGCCAGTGGGCCGGATCTACCGGTAATACAAAAACCAGATGCTGTCAGCAATCGAGTCCTGCCGACGCGATATGCTCCCGGTCAAAGCGAGAATCGAACAGCGGCCTATGAAAACCTTTTTTCCACCGTGCCTGCCGTGGTCCATCGACTTCAGACTGGTGATAGCCCATCGAATATGGCGGCTATACTCGTGCTATCCCAACCACAGCAAAAGGATCCATGTATGGCAACCCGGGACTATAAGACCTTGAAAACCCAGCTGGAAAAGCTGCAAGTGGAAACGGAGGCAGCGCGCGTTGCTGAAGTCAAAGCTGTGATTGCAGAAATCCGCTCGAGGGCCGCGGAGTACGGTCTGACCGCAGAGGACATCTTCCCCCGCAAGAAAACACGAATCACCAAAGCGACCGCTCCTCTCGCGCCGAAGTACCAGGATCCGAAGACCGGCGTAACCTGGTCAGGTAAAGGCCGTGCGCCCGCGTGGATACGTGATGTGAAGAACCGCGACAGATTTCTGATCCGGTGATGACCGGCGCCCCGCCTCGCTTGTGCGGAGCGTTTCTACATGCATCGAGCCGATCTGGATCGACGGCAACAGACCGCCGCAGTCAACCCATGGCACTCCATCACAGCGTCTGTTTGAACGATTGACTGAGCTTGGGATCGGCAGACCGCCGCAGGCGGCAAACATGAATAGATCAAGGACGGTTTCACATGGCGACCTTACCTGACGAGGCACTGTCCACCATTTGGCAAAACGACTTCACGGTTGGCAACCTGATTGACTATGCGCGTGCTTCACGGGATCTGTCATCGCATATTCGCGTGCTTAACTTGGAGGGCTACAAGCATCTGGTCGTTCCGAGCCGGGGCGCAGTGCCATT
Source organism: Paraburkholderia lycopersici (assembly GCF_900096975.1). Lineage (GTDB taxonomy): Bacteria > Pseudomonadota > Gammaproteobacteria > Burkholderiales > Burkholderiaceae > Paraburkholderia > Paraburkholderia lycopersici. The sequence continues at coordinate 82,082 of NZ_FMYQ01000032.1, read as the reverse complement.
CATTAGCGCCGCCTCAACGGTGTGGCGACTCGAAGGCAGGTCACTCCCAACCTGGAAGGAACGGCTTCAGCAGAAGATCGCCCACATTGAATCCCCGTTCATGCAACAACTGGTTCTGCCGTTCTCAGCGGATCCCCACGACGCGACACAGACAACCGCGGCAATCAGAAAGTACTGGAGCCAGGTACTCGCTGCAATTGTTAGGCGTGACGGCAAGGATCCCTACCTAGGTTTCTACAAGGTCCTAGTCGAACGGCTGGCAAAACGGACCTGGCCTAGCTCGTTGCCACGCGACCTGCCGCAGGCAAAATTCATCTTCATTGACACGGTTGTGTCCGGAAGAGCGATCTGTGAAATCATCGAGGCCTTCGGGGAGATTGGACTCGACCAATGCCACTTCCTCCTGATCGCCGACGAAAACGGAAAAAAGATTGTTTCCCCGTACCGGCAGGTCATCGACAATCTGATCAACCTGAACCGCTGCACCCTCATTCCCGTCGACCGCCTCTTTACGGAAGACCGAGGACCAGCGGTCAGCGGTGTCTGGAGCACCGTTTATCCCCAAGTGCTTGATGCCGTCCGCAACAAATATGTGTGGGCAAACGATGCCTACGGGGCGGGAACGTTCTATCACCGGGTTTCCAGTTCACAGGTAGAGCCAGCGAAAGGGATCGGCGATGCTGCCTACAACATGCCCGTCACGCTCATGTACGCATCCCTTTCTGTAAATATCCACACTGCTCTAAGCGCCTTCCATGAACGAGAAGGCGTCAAGGAAACCATTACGTCCATTTTGGGCCACGCTCACCCTGATGTAGACAGCCTTGTCGCGAAACAGCAATCTTCAATTGATGAGCGTCTGCAAAGGCAGCTCGACTATCAGCTTGCCTCCTTCCGCGAGGATATCAAGGAACTGAAACCTTATTCACCGCTAGACAGGAAAACGACCAAGTTGTTGGCTGAACCCAGAGTTCTGGCAGCGCTTCCCAATGCTATCGTTGACGTTTCCAGTTCTCATCTCGTCCGGGTCTCGCTCCCGGATAGCGAAATCACGGCCTTCATGCAAGAGGTCGATCGTGAGCTTGGTTCAGGGCAGGACGTGCTGGCGAACGACTGGTTCCGAAACCGGTAGCACCTGCTTGCATCATCGTCAGGGCCATCAGCGGCAGAGCCCGGAAAATCCGCAAGTCTATTTTTGGGCAAACCAGAATACATCATGAGCAACGATCTCTATCTAGTGCTAGACGAATCTCTTGCGAAAGGACACGCGACGAGAGAAGAAAATTTTGACGGTGAACTCGGGGTCATCGCAGGTTATTTTGTTCGAGGAAGCAATATACAGCGGACACGACGGGCGCTTGAAACGATTCGCTCCAGCTTCGATATAGGGGAGGACAGAAAGCATCATGTAACGGATGTCGCAGCGTCCGAGCAACAACGCGCCAGGAAAACAATTTTCGACCACTTTGACGATCGGGAGCTGTCGTTGATCTATGAAGCCCTCTATGTGCAAGGGCTGCATAACGACAACAGGCGAACGAACGAGTTGATGCAAAAGGCACGCGAGAATCGCCGGTCAAATGTCAGCATCCCATGGCGACCGGAGAACGAACGCTTGCTCTCCGTCATTTTCGAGCATGTATTTGGAAAGGCTGTTGCTTACGCGCTGGATCACTTCGATTCGGAGATCAATATTTCGGTTATCACCGATACACTGGATGACGCGATTCTCGATGAGTTCCGACAACGCGCGACCAATCTTCTCGCTATGGGCGAACCCAAGGAGACACAGATCAAGGCCTACGATCGCGAGAAGAATGAACCGCTTGTGCTCGCAGGCAGGTCTTCGATGACAGGCAACAGCTTCACAAGACGGCTACGTAACGTGACCTATTCGATCGCCAAAGAAGACTCTGGATTGACCTTTGCTGCCGATGTACTTGCCAATTCAGTTGGATACCAATTGATGCAGAACGTGAAAGCAAAAGGCAAGATCGATCTGAATTCCAGAGCAGCAATCGCTGGGCACCGCCTTGAACACTACTTCTATGGTGTGACAGACGGAACGGGCATGCGCAACCCCTCCGACACAATTTACAGGCATCCGGGCCAAACGGACGGGAACGACTCAATTTGATCCCGAACCGGGGAAGCAAAGGCAGACCAGGGGGTTAGTGGTAGTGAGAAAACCTGACTATCGCTGGCCAAGAAAACGAACAGAGGTACACGGGCGCCCCACAGTCCCTCTGACACCGATATTCAATGCTCAATATCAGGACTATCTTCCTGATCGGGAAGCCCAGCTGACTGCATGGCCCCACCCACGGTTACCTGATATCCGCTGTTCGATCGCGTCAAACCTCGTGCATAGACCACTACTGGCATCGTCCGCACGAAGCCAGCGATCGCCCTGGCTATACCCCGCTCATCGGCGCGAGGCGACTCAGCCAGCACACTCGCTACCGCACGCCACGCAGACAATGTAGTCAGGTACACATCGAACATCACTTGCGGATCGTGGAATAACTCCCTACGTGGGCACATGGTGACGCCTCGTTCCCGCATATGCCTGACTTCCTGTCGCTCGAATGGTTGCGTCACCCCACGCGTACGCCGCGGCGTCGCATTCGCTTCGACACCCCGATCACGTAATTCCTGCGCGAATCGCTCACGCCATCGTTGCAAGTCCGCTTTGCGCGGATTGAGCCGACGACTATCCCGACCTCGCGCGAGCACGACGATATGCACATGCGGATGCGCCTCATCGTCATGCGCCGCAAACACGTAGTCGCGCTGCTCGCCGAACTCTTCACGCGCAAAGGCGCGCGCCGCATCCTTGACCGCGCCCCGATCGGTTCCCGGCGGCATCGACAGCATGACGTTAAACGCCTCGCGCTTCGAACTTGCCTCGGCGATGCCCCGCCCTGCGACGCGCCACATCTGCACCAGATCCTGCACCTCACCCCGACCAGAAATCGTGTTGCCGTCCTGGTCTTCGAGCTCAACCTGACCATGCCGGCTGATGTAGTCCAGATGCGCGCGGATCGCACGCAAACCATTCCGGGTACCCGGCCGGTTCGTGATCTTCACCATCACCTCGGGCACGCGCTGTACCGTACGCTCGATCTGCGCACGCAACGCCGATGGCGTTCCCGACCAGGCACCACGACTCGCCCGGGGTGCCTTACGCGCACACACGGGCTCATAGAACAGGCGATCGCCCCACTGCAACAGCAGGCCGTCGGCGTTGATGAGAGGTTTCGGCATGCTGGCCCCTAACGACGCCAGCGTTCCAGATTGGCACGATGCATGTCGTGGGCAGCTTTCAGGTGAGCATCGATTTCCCGGCGCAGCGCATCGATTACGATCAGACGACCGCGTTGAGCGCTCAGGGCAGGATTCGCATTCAACGTGCGCGTGAGCTGGTTCAGGTTACGACCAATCGCTGCCAGTTGATAGTTCGACATCTCCAGCGCAGCGACCTCCCGGTCTCCCAGTTGCGGATACCGGGTGATCTGCGCGCGCACCATTGCCACAAGGAACCGGTTGAGCGTAAAACCCATACGTTTCGCGGTGCCGCTGACTGCCTCGTACTCGCCACGGCTGAACTGCACCTTGACCGCAATCCGTTCATCTCCATCGGCAGATGCCACGGGCAGAAGCTGACGCACATCGGAGCCGAGCACACGGGCAACCATCTGCCTCACGGCATCGTTAACCGTCACACCCTGCCGCTGGCACCACGCCGCGAATTCGTCTTTCATGTCCCCCAAGGGAACATCGATGCGATCGGCTCTTGCGCGGCGGCCTGTCGGTTGATCCATCGGTTCACCTCGAAGGTACGGCCGGCGTGGCCGGGTGCAAGACACGCTCGACCTCCGGCGCGACCGCAGGTGCCGCCGGGGTGTCCCGCGAGCGAGGCTGTTGCGTTCGCCCCGTAGGATCAAATACGCGTGGCACCGGCACTGGCACACCCTGTTCGTTCAACCGATTGAGCACGAGGTCCGCTTTCGCCTGTACCTTCGCCACAGACCTGTCGCTGAAACCCTGCGCACGCATGGCCTCGGCAATCACGCTCATGTGCAACGCGCGCTGTGGATCGCTGCGCTCCGTGCTTTCGTCCGGCGTTGGCGTGCGTGGCTCGGCGGTAGCCGTCCAGACATAACGTTCAATTGTGCGCCGTTCGGCCCCCGTCACCGTGCCCTCCCCATTTACTGCGACAACGTCGGCATCGACACGACGACGGCCATAGTTCGCCAGACGGACTCGATCACCTGGTTGCCCCCCCTCGGCAGCAATTGCCCGCTCAAGATCGGCACCCCACACCGTCAACTGACGTCCATCAGGCTCGCGCAGTGTCGCGAAATACGTAGGCTGCGCACCGACACGATTCTGATACGGAGCGCGACCGTGCGCGACGAGCTCGCCCCGAAATTCTGATTCGTGTGACCAGCCGGTCATATCTACCGTTGTCGGCGCGATCATTGGTTGAACAGTCGGCCCCTGTTGATCAACTGCAGGCGAACCGGTCGTCTTCGTTCCGGATCGCGACGACGACGGCATATCGTGCGGCACACGCTCCGTACCAACCAACTCGACCCGCCAGACATTGCGCTCGACCGCCTTTGGCTGCTCGCCAATCACCTGGCCGGCCACGTCCCGCACAGGCTCATTGACGGTCACGGGCTGACGCCCGAGATTCGACAACGTAATCATCTGCCCCGACTGGGCGCCGCTGGCCTGCATGGCGCGCTCAAGATCGACACCCCAAACGGTTTTGTCAGTACCGGCCGAATCGCGTAGTGTCACGAAATACGATCGCGTGCCGTCCGCCTCGTGCTGATAGGGTGCAGCTCCATGCTGGATCAACTGCCCCGTCCATCCAGTCGCTGGCGCCGCCTCCTTACTGGCAAGCTTCTCCGATACCGGCGTGCCAGCCGACCCCATCTGCTCGACGCGATTCGTCATCCGTGCCTGCATCAGCTCCGCCAAACTGGCGCGATCACGCTCGTTCGGGACATAACCCGTCACACCGATACCGCGAACGGCTGCCTCCATCCAGGCCGCCCGCCGGAAATCCTCATGCCCCTTCACGCGAATATGGGTCCAGCCCTTCGCCAGCGCCATCTCCGCCATCGACTCGGCGATATCGGGCCGGTTATGTGCCGTTACCATGCGCACGCCGCGATCCTCGAAGGCCATTTCGCGCGAACCGTCACGCAGGAAATAGCGAGGACCGACCTGCAAAAAACGCTTCGATACGCTGTCCGGCGGCGTCGCAAGCGGCGCGGCCACCGAAGAGGCCGCTGCCGGCTTCGTCTCGCCAGACGGCGGCTTCCCCGTCTGGCCGGGCTGCATCTGCCGAGCGACACCGCGCACGGCCGTCTGCTCTCCCACACGATCGGTTGGCGTCTCCCCATTCGCGGTCTCGGCCGATGGCAGACCAGGCGGCGCCCAGCTCGGTACCTGCATGCCCTCCCTGGCGGCGGCCAGATCCCGCTGACGCCGCCGCTTCAATGCGTCCAGAGCCGCCGGATCGACCCAATCTGATCGCACGGTATTCTGGTGATCCTGGTTCGCTGTCGGCGGCACATCCAGCGCAGCATGCTCGTGCGACCATTCCCGCTCGATCGAATTGACCGGCGCGGTCGCCTCACCGATCGGGGCTGCCGTGTCGGTCACGCCGTGCCCGCGTGTTTGTTCGTGCTCGTCCATCTGATCGGCCCTCCAGCCTGTTCCGCACTCAAGCGACCAACGCGGCCTAACGATCCGGCGCTTCGGCCGACTTCGACTGGCGCTCGGCCTGACGCGCCTTCGCGTCTTCCAGCGCGGTACTGCGCGCGGCTTTGACCCGATCCCAGGACTTGCTCCTGGCTGCGTCGAGCTGATTGCCGAAGGCTTCGCCGAATCCCAGTTCCGTGGCCGACTTCTTCAGGGATCGAACCACCTTCTCCATCTGGTCACGCTGCCGGTCATAGGGATAGACTTTCGACTGGTCGCCGGTATATCCGACCTGCACTTCCGCGCCATTGAGCCGCTGGTTCTCGTTGCACCACTTCAGACGGCTATCGACGAACTCCATGTTCTGCTTGTCGTGAAACACCACGCTTCGCGTGGCGACTTCCTGCACCAGATAGCGATCGGTGTTGAACACCTCGCCCTTGTACAGCCCGTTCTCACGCGGCACGCCCATCCGGACGTCGGCACCGAAACGCTGCTGCGCCGCGGCCCTGATTTCCATCGGCACGTCCTTGAACTCGAAAAGCGGATTGCCGATCTGACGCAACTGCTCCACAGGCGGCGCATCCGGGGTGGATTGCTGGGGTGTCGCGGATGCCGCACGACTCTCCGCGCGCGTTGGTGCGGCACCTTCCGTCGTCGAAGGCACATCCAGAGATTCCGCCTGCGCACTCCTGGCGGCAGAGGCTTTCCGGCTACGTCTGGTCGTTTGGGGTTGCCCGGTTATATCGCTCATGATCTGTACTCCTTTCTGACTACCAGAAAATAGCCACCCAGATACAATGCCGGACGGCCGCTTATCCGAATCTGCCCGCGATAACCCGCGCGCGATTTCCAGATAGACTCAACACAAACGCCTACGGATCAGCTATCCACCGTTGCGCTCGTCTTCTTCGATCGGGATGTCGACGCACGACGCGTGCCCTTGCTACGCGATGACGGCTTCCGAACCGCAGGTTTCTCCGACACGGCAACCCGCTCGGCCAGCATCGACGATAGGGACTCGCCCTCTTCCCATGCCCCTGCGCCGTCACTCACATCCGTCGGCGGAGGCGTCGTCAACGCATCCGCATCCACTTCGAGACTGCCGCCGAAGAATTCGACATCGTTGTCCAGCACGCGCTGCGCCATCTCGGGTGCAAGCGGTTCCGGCTCGCTCGATACTTCGATACCGGCCAGATCGGCATCAACCTGTTCCAGCGCATTGCGTAGCGGCGCCGGCGGTACGCCCACGCTCTTGAAATACCAGTCGACCAGGGCCGGCACATCCTCGTCGGCCACATCCTCGAAGGCTTCCAACGAATCCGGTAGACCCTGGACATTCATGTCCGCCAGAATCTCCAGATGCTCGACCGGCACCGTGAGCCGCCCGGCTTCGTCCAGATCCGTGCGTAGCACATCCCGCAGGCGATGCTCGACGCGCGCCTGATAATTCGCCACGTCCAACGGCTTGACGGCCGGCGCCGGCAACACGCGCGACTGGAACACCGGGTCGCGGTAATAGACAATCTTGTTCGCTAGAATGGGCTTGGTGTTTTCGAGCAGGATGATTTCGCGGTCCTGGCCCAGTTCCTTCAATTCCTGCGGTAGCAGCAAGGCACGGCGCTGATCGGAAACGCTTTCGCTCAGGCCGCCCTTCGCCATCCAGCCGCGCGGCCGGCTGACGCTGACCGACTTCTGCGTGAAGTAACCCAACATCTCGGAATACGCATTCGCGTCCGCCTGTTCGCGTGGCGGATAGAGGAGCTGCATCGCGCAGTTCGTGGCGAATGTGCGTGCGTCCTCACGGCCATAGACTGATTCGAGCTGCGCGATCGACTGGATGATCGCGAGCAGGCGCAGGTTGTATCCGGCCATATATGACACCGCCTTTGCGATGATCCCCACCTTGCCGATCGAGGTGAACTCGTCCATCAACATCAGGCATTGATATTTCAGACTCGGATCGTCTTGCGGCAGTTGCTTCGTATTGACGTTGACCAACTGCGAGAACATCAGGTTGAGCAGTACCGCGGATTCGGCCAGATGATCCGGCGTAATGCCCAGATAGACGGTCATCTTCTTCCGGCGCACGTCACGCAGGTCGAAATCGTTCTCGCTTGTGGCCGCATCGACCACCGGGTTCGCCCAGATAACGAGAGGGGCATTGAACGTCGCAAGAATGCTGGCCAGCACCCGGTCGTCGTTCGCGAGAAAGCGGTTCAATGCGTCCACACACGCGCCCGAGAGCACCGCCCCGTAGTTCGCAAGCATCGAGCCGAGATATTGCTTGACGGGTTCGCCCTTGCCAGACGACTGGCGCAACACCTCGCCGATCGTGACCGGGTAATTCGGCAAGTTCAGATCGCCGGCATTCTTGCGTGTGCGCGCGTCGCGCAGCTCGCACAACAGGAGCGTGAGCCCGAGGAACAGGTTGCGAGCCGAGTCGTTCCAGAACGAATCATGACCGCCCGAGGGATACAGCGCATAGCCGATCGCGAGGATGTCGCCGACCCGGAAAATGCCATCGGAAATAGCAGACAGCGGGTTATAGCGCGCCGTGCGGAAATCCTCGGCAAACGGGTTGAACAGGTACACCTCGTGGCCGTGCGCCTGCCGGAAACCCGCCGTGATCGTGAAATTCTCCTGCTTGATGTCGAGCACGATCACGGAATGCTCGTACGACAGCAGATTGGGAATCACGATCCCCACGCCCTTGCCCGAGCGCGTCGGCGCCGCGAGCAAGACGAACTGCTGACCTGCGAACTTCAGGTAGCGACCACGCCAGACGCCCACCACGAGCGGCGGGCCAGCCGGCCTGGATACGGCAGCAGCGGAAGCGACGAAGGCGCTCATAACAAACCCGCCTCGCGGATCTCCGCCTCGGTCGCAAAGCGCGCGCTGCCGTGCAAGGCGCGCTGCCCCATCTGCGCACGCACGAGGCCGATCAAGACCAGCGGCCCGATGAAGGCCAGTCCGCCGCCAATCACACCCGCCATCGCGAGACGCTTGCCGTAGCCCTTGAGCCAGCCGTTCAACCAGTCCGTCAGCGCGTCGATATAGCCGAAGCCCCCCGCCTGCAACGGGTTGTGGTGCGCGAGCACGAAGAACACGAAGCCCGCGATCCAGAGTGCGGCGATCGACGCAATACCAAGTGCTGCCAGCACGCCGACCGTGATCGTGAGCATGCGCATACTGCGGCCAAGGGGATGTCGCATGACGTTATCTCCCTACCGGATCAGAAGGGCACGCCATCGGACGCGTCGTCGAAACCGGACGCCGGATTCGTATCGACGCGCGACGCGTCATCTGGCGTCGACATCGACTCGCTGGGGCCGTTACCATAGGCCGCAAAAGACGGGGCGATCTGATCCTCGATCAGGCGACGATGAAATTCGAGCTTGACCTGGGCGCGCGTCTGCGCGACCAGTTCGCGGCTGTCGAGCCCTTGCTCGCGCAACGCCGTGATCTTGTCCTGCACCAGCGTTTCAGCCACGCGGAACAATCCACCGGGACCGCGGATCTCGTGTCCTTGCCGATCCCGCAAACTTGCAGCATGGTTGGCATAACCATTCTCGATCTTGCCAAAGACCGTCAGCCGAACGTGATCGCCCGGCGTCACGCCCAGCAGTTTTTGCGTGAGCATCTGTCCGGGACCGGTATTCAATCCCAGCGACACCAGATAGGCTTCGCCACCGTCGACGAGCTTCACGCGCAGATAGGGGTAACTCAAACCGCGCGCAGCGTCCGATTGTTCCGCGTAGTACGCAGCCACGATCTCGCCCGACAGCGCTTCGGACTGAAGGCCACGCGCGGTAAGCTGCCGGCGCGCTTCGAGCGTTAGCCCGGTATAACCCGTAAACCCGGCTTTCCAGGCATCGGGTTCGAAACCGTCTCTCACCTCGCGGAGGATGGCGGTGCTTTGTGGCGTCGCTTCCATCAACCAGCCGACCACCGGGTTATAGCCAAACCACAGCGCGCCGCGCGGCTTGATCTGTTCTCGTGCCATGATGATTCTCCTATTCAGGCCATTTCCAGTTTCTTGATGGGATCGAAAGCGATTTCGGTCATCCGCCGGGCCTTGCCGGTCTGGCGACCCTGGGCATCGAACGTCGGTCGCGCTTCAAGATGGGCAATCACGTCCACGGTCAGCGTCAGCAGGCGCTTGAGTGCCGCGTCGTCATAGCCGTGCGCCTCCGGGTGTTCCTTCGCCATGAGCGCGAAACGCTCCAGAGCCACGGCCGGTGAACGCGCGTGATAGGTGCAGAGCGAACCCTCGTGCCCCGTCGTCATCAGCTTCAGGAAATCGAAGGCTTCGGCGCCGCGCAGCTCGGCAAGCAGCACGCGGTCCGGCTTCATGCGCATCGCGCATGCAATCAGATCAGCCGGTGTGACTTTGGCCTGCCCCTGCCCGCCCTTGCTATAGAGCAGATGCACCACGTTCTGGAGGTGCGGCAAAAACAGCTCGCGCACGTCTTCGATCGTGACAACGCGCTCGGTCTTGCCGATATGGAGAGAAAGCGATTTCGTGAAAGTCGTCTTGCCCGAACCCGTGTCGCCAACCGGCACGATGTTCTTGCGCTCCGCGACCGCCTGGATGAAGAACTCGACAAAACGCTTCGCCTCGAGCAGCTCGATCAGATGACGGTCCACCGGACTCAAGGCACTTCGCATCCGCTCCAACCCAGCCGGTGCACGCCAGATCGTGTCCTTGAACACACCTCGGCCACGGTAGGATTCGAGCGCAATCACCGACGAAGATGGTTTGCGAATCGTGAACGAGATCGTGCGTGGCGGCACGGCGGGCGGCACCACAATCTGGATACGTTCGTCATCGGGTAGCAGCGCGGAAAGAATCGGCCGTTGTGCCGAGATGCCCTGACTGGTGAAGGTCGCGACCGCCACCGCAATCGCTTCCAGCCGCCCGGATGTGAGATCCGGCATCTCATGGATGCGCCAGCCCGTCTCCGTTTCGGTCAGAGCCCAGCCTGCATTGTTGATGACCAGCTCCGTCACGCCGTCGGTTGCCAGCAGCGCGGCGATTTCCGGCATCAGGATGCGCAGCGCCGCATCGGCCGGCAGCCGCTCGTCGATATCGCGCAGGCTCATGGCTTCGCCTCCAGTTGATAAACGCTGCTGAAGTCGATATCGCGCGCGAGCACGATCAGGAAATCCGCGCCCTGATTCTTCGTGATCGTCGGCGGAATATTGATGGTGCTGTTGAGCACCTTGTCCGCCATGTCGTTGCCGGTCTGCTCGGTGTTCTGGAACACCACCGTGCCGTTCGACGAATTACTGCGCGAGGCCAGATAGCCGATCGAATCCTGCACGAGCGACAGCATGAAAGCTGCCCCCAGGCGTTCGCCCCAGTGGTTATCGACCGCACCATCGATCCCCATGCGACCCAACGCGTCGGCGGCCGGCGATTCGATCTGCACGAACACCCCGTTCGGTGTCTGGATGCGCGCCGACAGGATGAACACGCGCCGCTGCCCCTGGGCGGGAGCCGACCGGAACTCGGTATTGATCGTCGAGCCACGTTCGATCAGCAGCACATGCCCGGTATCCGAATACACGTTGGACGTGACCGTACACGTGCTGATGCCGGCCAGGGTCGAGTCGAACGCCGTATCGCCCGCGCAGGCGATCTTGGCACCAGCCGACAGGCGCAGATCGCGGTTCCCGGCCAGGCTCGCCTGGGTCGCATGGATCACGGTCGGCGTGAGCGCCGCCGTCAGCGCATTGGACGAGCCACTGGCCGCAACGCTACCCGATGTCGTGCCAGGCACACCGTCGGCCGCGCCCGATGTACCAGACGCACCGACACCGGCCGGCGCATCACCCGATCCGACAATCAGATCCGCGTCGTACCAGCTCGCAGCCGAATGCGATGCCACCGGACCATTCGCGGATGCTGGCAAGCCGGCATGTCCGTTCGCCGGCGTGGTCGCCTGTGCCGCGGATGCGGCCGACACAACGGATGCCGCCACGGCCGACAGTGGCGCCGCCCCGGATGCGCTCGAGGGCGCCTGCGCGGCTATATCGAACGAGCGCCCGCCGGCCGGCTTGTCGCTCGCGACGTCGCGCGCATGCTTAGCCTCCGCCTGGTGCAACGTCACCACGCGATGCACGGCCCAGATGGCGCCGGCCAGGGTCACCGCGACAAACGCCAGAATCCCCAGCCAGCGCTTCGCGATTCCGCCGGCACCCTGCCGGTGCCGGTTGAGATCCGGAAAGCCGTCCGGATGCTCCGGCCGCGCCGGTTCGCTATGCGGGCCTGTCAGCGCGGCCGTGGGCGAAACAGCCGCGTTACCTACATCGGCCGAGCTTGCCTGGGAAGGCCTTGCTGCACCGTCAGGCGTCTCACGTTGCGGCGTCGGCGGCACATCGTACAAGTCGGCATGCTCCGCATCGGTCTGCGCGGTGTTCAGATCACCCACGCCGCGCGGCTCCGATCCGGACGCCGACGATTCCAGTCTCGACGGACGGTTCAGTTCGTCACTCATCGCGGCCTCCCTGCGTTGCCTGCTCCGCCGATTCTTTCGATGACGGCGCCTTCAGCGTCCGTACGATGCCGGGCACCGTCGTGCCGTCCGCGGGCGGCACGCCGTTGAGGTCATAGGCGTTGTTCCACAGCTCGACGACCTCGTCACCCAGACGCAGCACCCAGCGCCGGGCCACTTCGTGCAGGACGATCCGGTCCCCGTCCATATGCTTGTCCGGCACGTGCTCGGAGCCGTCTTCACCGACCCGGAACACCGAGGGGATCTTCCGGTTGCCCGGGATCTCGACATAGGTAAAGCGCCCGTCGTCCCACATCGCCGAAGGCACGATGTCGTCGGAACCCGTCGCCGCCTGCATGGTGTAGGCGAGATTGCGCTTGACGGCGGGTGCCGCCTCGCGCTGTGCGATCAGATGCGCCTCGGTTTTGGCCGCGTCGCGCGCGGCCAGCTCGTCGCGATACGAAAACGTCACGCGATACATCGCCCCTTCGCTGCCCGTCGGCGTGGATGGCAGCACCACCAGATCGAACGCATAGTCGTGCCGATCCGTATGCACGATCAGGTTCGTGTTGTGCGCATGGCTGCCCGGCTTCAGGAAAATGTCCGAATCGCCCTTGCAGGCGGAAATCTTCCAGTCGGGTGCCGGCGCGTCGGCACGATCCGCGCTGGGCGCACGACCGCAGCCCTCGACTTCGCCGCTATCGCCCATGCCCACGCGCTCGATATGCTCGCCCGCGCCCAGTACGATCTGGGTGCCGGCGCCGCGCTGGGTCGTCACCTGCACGACCTCGCTGTCGTCATACAGCACCTGGCGCACGCGGCTGTCGCCGCGATAACCTGGGATCTGGATCGCCAACGCGGACGAGCTCGCGAGCATCGCCAAACCGCAGGCAATACTCCACGGCAATGCCCGTCGAAAAAGATTCGAGTTCATCGCTGGGCCTCCGTCGACGACGCAGAAACAGATATGCCCGGTGCCGAACTGTCCTGACTACTCTGACAAACGCCGTAATCGGCATCACGGCTATAGGCCGTCACCTTGAAGCCCAGCGGATTGAGCGTGCCTTCGCGCTCACGCTGCAGCAGCCTGGGCTTGTACTGGTAGGCGATCGTCGCGAGAAAGCATTCGGGCCGCTCGACCTGGCCGTGATCGACCGTCGTCCGCATGAAGCGCACGACGGCCCGCCCTGGCTCGCCGGGCGGCAGGCTCGTCGACAGGATCTTGATGCGGTGCTCGATATCGGGGCCGAGGGTTTTGTCGAGCGCGCCAGGACCGGCATAAATCTGCTCGTAGTCGTGCTGGGCCCGGCCGTCGCTCATCGTGCGCACGGTGTCGTAGTCCATCTGCAGGAACGGCCAGAAGTACCGCTCGCGCGTCTGGACATAGGTCGTGAGCCAATGCTTGTCGATCAGCTCGGTCAACTTGACGTGCCGCGCATCGAGCACGTCGATGACCTCGGCATCGCCCGTCAGCCGGTCCACCTCGATCGGCAATGGAATCAGCCGGTAGAACGGCAGCATCGAGGCGAAGGCCACCGCGCACGCCACGGCGATGACGGACGCGACCTTCGCGACCTGCCAGGCACGGCGCTCGGAACGCTCCTGCATTTGCAGCATCGACGCTTCCCAGTCGAGCGCCTGGGTCGAATGTTTAAGGAGCGTCATGCCACACCTCCGGCATGGGTCGCTGCCTGCACCGGAAGCGCGATCGCGGCGGATGCCGGCATCGGATTGACGGGCACGCGATGACGGCCATCGGGCATCGGCGGTGGACGGGACGCGCTACTGCACCCTGAATCGCACACGATCAGGATAACTAATATTATTGAAAGGAATGTGTTCATGATCGAGAAAGGATGATTAGTCGAAGGTCACCGGCGTCAGTCGGTCCTGGGCGCGCTGCCCGCTCGACGAGCGTTGCAGATCGAGTTCGTGCTGTTGCTCGGCCACGAGGTGGTCTTCGGTTTCGGCCATCATCTTGAACAGTTGCAGCTTGGTCGTTTCCTGCTGGATCGCGGCCTGCTCGCCGGCAATACGGCCCTGCAGTTCAGCGATTCCCTTCGGGTCTTGGGTCTGGTTGATCTGCTGCACGAGCGACTGCACCTGATTCAGCTCATTGAGCTCGGTCTGATAGGCCTGCTGGGCAAGCGCCTTGTCCTGGAACGGCTTGTTGAGCGTACGCTGGCAGATCCGCTGGTCGATGCCGGCCTGGTTCTGGCAGTTGTAGATCTGGCTCGCCGAACGCAGAGCCTGCGCCGCACCCGTCAGGCCCGAATAGCCACCCTGCTGGATCGCCGTATAGATGCTCTGCCAGTTGGCCGGCAAGGACTGCGCCACGATCGGGTTGCTCAGGAGGCTTCCAAAGCCGCGTACGCCCGTCAGCGAGTTGTACGTCGTCATCAGTTGCTGGACCTGCTGCTGCAGGTTGCTGACCGTGAGCAGCATCTGTGCGACGGCCGATGCGTCGAAGACGGGAATGCCCTGCGCACGCGCCGCAGGCGGAACCGTGACCATCAGCGCCACGATGTACACAGCGACAATGCGCTGGCCGATCGGCCGACGCGCCGGCTGGCACGCCTTGACTATCTGTTTCATGATCTTCCCCGATTCAGGTTGTCCATCACAGCACGCTGGTAGGCCGGTCGTGCCCCGCCCCCGCCGGGACTGCCCGGCCCGCCCGCGCCGCCGCGCGAAATGCTGCCGCCACTGCCAGGCCCCTTGCCCAGCAAAAACTGGCTGAGCGCCGTGCCCGCAGCATCAGCCACGGTCCGGCTCGCGAGTCCGGCCGCGAAAGCGCCGATCCCCGTCACGGCACTGCCACCGCCGAGGGCCGCCGCGACCGACGGCAACTGCCAGCACAGCATCGCGAGGAAAATGCCAGTCACGAGCATGCCGAGCGCGTCGATGAAATACTGGTCGTCGGTGACCGTCGAGGACGACGAATCCATCATCTGGTTGACGAGCGTGGTGTAGAGGTTGCCGCTGTCGGACGCCGCTGGCAGAGAGGACAGGCCCGTGAGGGACGCCGTTTCCGACGAGAACACCGCGAGCGCGATGCCGAGGAATGCCGCGATCAGGACTTGCAGCAGGCAGTAGCTCACGACCTTGCCGGTCCACGCATCGAAGAAGCGCCGCGACGGCTCGAAGGCGCCACAGGCGATGAAGAGCGGCCCGATGCCGAGCACCAGATCGAGAAACACCCGGGCCAGCACGGTCTCGAGACAGGCAACCAGCAGAAACACGCAGCCGCCGAAGGCCACGATGATGGCGCTGGCGAGATAACCCATTGCCGCACCGAAGTCGGTCAAGCCCGCCTGCGAGGCATGATTGACATCAGTCGTGACGACGGCGCCGAGCTGTGCGTCGTAGCAATCGAGTGCCGCATAGACGCTGTTCGCCGACGTGCTGCCCGTTCCCGTCACTCCCGACACGTTGGCCGAGCACGTACCGCCACCCGCCTGCGCGATGGTCTGCGCAAGCATGCCTGTGCCGTTCTCCACGTCGGTAATGACCGTGGACTGGTAAATTCCGCTGCCGAGCGCCACCGCCAGCAGGATTGCGACCTTGACAGCCCGCCAGGCGAACGCCGGTACGGATTCCGATGCCTCGCCGCGCATCACGGCGAACCCATAGGCCATCACCCACACCGTTACGGCTGTCGTGACCACGGGCACCAGAGCACTCGATAGCGCCGTCGACGTATGCGTCACATAGGTACCGATCCCGCTTTCGATACCATTGCCGACCATCGAGAACACGCCGTTAGCCATGACGTGCCTCCGTCGAGTTGTGCCCCGATGCATGGATCGCAAACGGCGTGATCGGATGGGCGCGGATCTTCTGCCTAGCGTCATGCTCCACTGCCCGCCGCGCGCCGAGCCGCTGCTGGAACACCGGCAGCCAGGCCTGTGGATCGTCGCCGACCTCGGCGCGGATCTCGTCGAGCAGCTCGACGTTGTCCTTCGATCCCGACAGGATGTCGATCGCTTCGCCCTGGCCAGCCTTGAGACCGGACAGATCGAGCGTCACCACGCACGAGCGCGAACCCTGTTTGATCAGCGCGCGGCGGCTGGTCTCGCCCAGGTTGCGCACGATCTCGAATTCGGCCTTCGACAGCTTGAAGCCGTCAACGTAGTCGGCCCCGTCGGCGGTCGGGTTCGGCAGGTAGATGACCGTCGCCATCTGGCCGATCAGCGCCTTCGCAGCAGGACTCGCGAGCACTTCGGCCGGCGATTGCGTGTCGTAGATCGCAAACGTGTTCTCCTTGCGACCGGTGCGCTGCATGTCCTCGGCGAAGCTCGTATACACGTCGCTCTGCAGGCGCTTCCAGAATTCGGCCAGCACCACCACGAAGCGATTGCCGTCGATCTTGAGGTCGGTGTAATGCAGCATCGTCATCGTGACGAGCGGCGCAATCTCGGCGTCGTCGACGAGCTCGGTGTCATCGAAGCCGAAAATCTGGCTCTGTGCCATCGAACCGGCGATCTGGTCGGTCGCATTGTCGAGCACCCAACCGAGACGCCCTGGCCGGCACCACTTCGCCAGGCGCTCGTACAGACTGTCCTCGCCGTCCTTCGGCAGCAACTGGAGCACCATCGACAGGCGCCTTGCTTCCCTGGGCATGCCGGCGACTGCCTGCACGGCCGTCCAGATATCCCCTTCCTGCTTCGTGGTCGGCGGCTTGTCCGCACGCGTCACGCAACGCGTCACGACACGCACCCAGAAATCCACATTGCCCGGCGTCGGGTCAAGCCAGAACGGATTGAGCCCCGTCGATTCACCTCGCCGCATGCGCAGATAGGTACCGCCCATCCAGCGAATCGCGATCTCGCAGCCGCGGTCCTTGTCGAACAGCGCCAGCGACACGCCGTATTTCGTGAGCATGGCGAGCATGAACATCTCCAGCGCGGTCTTGCCGGAGCCGGCCTGCCCCACGATCAGCGTATGCGCGAGCGCCTTCGCGTCGAACGAATCCTTGTCCTCGGGCGTCACATGGCAGTTCAGATAGACGGGCTGGCCGCTCGGCGAGCGCAGGATCGCGATCGCCTCGCCCCACGGATTGCCGTTACGCTTGCCGGACATGAAATTGTGGAAACTCGACAGGCCGCAGAAATTGCGCGAGCTCAGCGTCGCCTCTCGCGTGCGGTAGCGCCAGTTCGCCGGCAACTGGGCGAACCAGGCGGCATCGGCCACGAGATCTACCATCGCCGCCTGAAAGCCGGCATCCTGCAGGGTCGCGCGCGCTATCGAGGCTGCCCGCTCGGCCTCCGCCTGGGTTTCGCCGAACACGGCCAGCGAATAGTGGTACTCGCCGAGCACGAAGGTGCCGTTGACCAGCCCGTCGAGCGCCTGATCCATCGCGGCGATCTGCGAGCTCGCTGCATCCTCGCCCGCGATCAGCCGGCCGCGTTGACGCTCGAGCACCGTCTTGGCGCTTGTCCGGTCGAGGACCGAAAAGCTCTGGGTCTCGATGCACTCGAAATTCCCGTACAGCAGACCGTTGAGCATGCCCGGCTCGGACGTCTCCGGGTAATCTTTCAGGTCGAGCATCACGCCGTATTGGCGTCCGCTCGCGGTCCTGAATTCGAGCTTCTCGCCGCCGAAGAACAAACGCGAAGTCGGCAAGGCTTCGGCAATGCGACCTGACGGCACCGGCACGCGCTCCCAGACGCGATTGAGCAGATAGCCCAGGAATTCGAGCGCACGCGAATACTCGCGACCGTTGTGCTGATAGGTGCCCAAAGGCTCGGGGCGATAGCGCGCGAGACTTTGCATCACGTCGCGGCCCAGGTCGTCGAGTGCCTTGATTGCCGCGCGCTCGGTCTCGCGGATCGCGTCGATCGTGCGCGGCGCCTGGCGCAGCACTTTGCCGCTCTTCGTGCGCACCGGCCGATAGATCACGGTCAGATACTGATCGCGCGCCATCATCCGGTAGCCAGCGAAGCCGTCGTAATAGGCATCCGCCATCGCATCGATCCGCTCGTTCGCATAGCGCGAATGAAGCCGGTCGTTCACGCGCCGGCTGATGCGGTGCGACCACAGCGACACGTTGCCCGTGCCGAAACTGCGCACCAAGCTATTGAATCCGTCGTGGCGCGCAAGGATATCGACCGGATCGGCCGTCTCGAAAGCAATTCCCTCCAGGCGAAAGATCCGCAGGAAATCGCCCTCGCGTGTGCGGATGATCGTGTCCGTCAGTTGCGACGAGTACGGCACGAAATCGGCCACCGGCACCTCGCGCGCCGCCTCGGCATCGAACTTCGGCGTGGCGCCGGTCTCGCTACCCCTTCGACGGAATTTCCCGGTCGGCGAATAGGCGTGCGCGCCCCAGAACGCCCGGTTGCGCTGCAACAGCCGCAGGCGCAAGCGCATGAAGGTCTGCCGCAGCCGCTGATCGTCGTAACGCGTGATCGCGCGCATCGTGACCACGACCGGCACCAGCATCGACAGCACGACAAGCGCCGCGACTGGCGACACAGTGAAGGTCCACATGCCGATGATCAGGAGCGAGCCGACCGCGCCGATAAACGGACCGATCGGCACGCCCATCATCATGGCCGGCCGGGTGCAGCCTTTGAAAATCTCGTCGCGTAGGTCGAGGGAGGACATGGCGCATCTCCCCGCTTACGTCGAGCTGCCGGACAGCAGCACGCCAGCAATTGTCGACGCCCCGCCCACCAGCATCGCACCGATGAAGATGTTCGCGATCTCGCCAAAGCGTGCATGCTGGAACATGACCTTGAAACCCGCCCACATCAGCGCGATCGTGCAGATTACGACACCGATCGCCATCAGCCCCGTCGAGATGTCGTTTAGGATCGTGCTCGCCTGCGAGGTGATCTGTGCGCAGGCCGGGTCCGCCAGCAAGAGTGCAAGCAGGCTCGCACCCATCACCTGCAGGCAGGTCTCGATACGACGTTGGTTCTTTTTCATGCCTTACCTCAATTCGTTATCCTGAATTCAAGCGAAGCAACTCCCCGCCGAGATCGCGTCTGATCTAGCGCCTTCGCCTATTGCTTGAAAAAACCGGGAAACTAGGCAGCGTTACTCAACAGGAGCATTCGTGATATCGGGATGACCATCGCGGTCACCGTAAGCGTTCTTGCATTTCGGATAGGCGCTGCACGACCACAGGTCGTAGGGCTTGCGGGTTTTCTTCGACGTGCCGGTCCGATGCACGAGGCCCGCGCCGCACGTGCATTTGAACTGGCTGATGGCAGGTTTCGGTCGCGGCCGGCCGGGACGCCCCTGTTCATCGGGCAGAACCGTGTTGCACGCGGGATACGTCGAACAGCTCCAGAACGGGCCGTGCTTGCCGACTACGCGGCGCAACGGCTTGCCACAGGCCGGACACAGCGGGTTGCTCGCGAGCACTGCGGCCTCGAGCGCATCGGTACGTTTCGCAAGCGCATACACGAAGGCCTCGACCGGCCCGCGAAACCCCACGGCCGACGCCTCACCGCGCTCGATTGCGCGAAGCCGGGACTCCCATTCGCCCGTGAGGATCGGCGACAGCAAGGCTTCTCCCTGTAGCGTGACCAGTAGTTTCTTGAGCGAAAACGCACGGACTGTCGGCACGAGCAGCTTTTTCTGGCGCTCCAGATAGCCATCCGCCAGCAAACCTTCGATCGTTGCCGCGCGCGTGGCCGGCGTGCCAAGCCCGCGCTCGGCCATCGTCTCGCGCAACGCTTCGTCTTCGACCTGGCGCCCCGCATGCTCCATTGCGGACAGCAACGTGGCCTCGGTGTACCGGGCGGGCGCACGTGTCTTTCCTTCGACCACCGACACGCCTGCGTTACGGCCGGCCTCGCCGGCTTTCAGGGCCGGCAGCGCTGTCGACGCATCGGCCTGTGCCCCTTGACCGTCACCCTCAATCTCTCCGCGATAGACGGCGAGCCATCCTGGCTGCACCATGACCCGCCCGCGCGCGACGAAAACATCGTCCGGCAGCTCGACCGTGCGCGTGGTCACGGAAAACTCCGCGTCCGGATAGAACGCTGCGAGCGTACGACGCACGACCAGGTCGTAGATCGTCCATTCCGCTTCCGACAGGCCGGACGCGGATGCGCCCGTCGGGATGATCGCGAAGTGATCGCTGATCTTGCCGTTATCGAAGATCCGCTTCGTCGGCCGAATCCACCTACCCTCGAGAATGCGCCGCGCCTGGGCGGCATACGGGCCTTCCGTCAGCGTGCCGATGATCTTCGTGATGGCCGGCACATAGTCCTCGGGCAGTGCCTTCGCATCGGTACGCGGATAGGTCAGTACCTTGCGGTCCTGATACAGCACCTGCGCCAGATCGAGGGTCTGTTTCGCCGACAGACCGTAGAGCCGGTTCGCCTCACGCTGCAAGCTGGTCAGATCGAACAAGGACGGTGCCGCGCGCCTCGACGGCTGCGTGTCGTCCGTGATGCATTCCAGATCGCGCCCGGCGCAGCGTGCCGCGATCGCGTTGGCGGCCTGCACGTTCCAGATCCGTTCGCGGCGCTCGGCAGCGCCCGCATCAACGGCATTCGATTCGATCGCACCCAGCGCCCCGCCCTCCGGGTTCTGCCAGCGTGCAACGAATTCGCCTGCCTGCAGCAATATTTTCAGATGCACCTCGTGATAGGTGCGCGGCTGAAACCGGTGAATCGCTTCTTCGCGTTCGACTACCAGCATGAGGGTCGGCGTCTGCACACGACCGACCGGCGTGGTCACGCCTGTCAGCTTCCGGCACAGGCGTGACCCGTTGATTCCGACGATCCAGTCTGCTTCGGCACGGGCACGCGCTGCCGCCGCAAGCGGCCGCATCTGCTCATCGGTCCGCATCGCGGCAAAGCTGTCGCGGATCGCCTGCGGCGTCATCGATTGCAACCACATGCGGCGGACCGGCTTATTGCTCTGTCCGAATTCGACGATCAACCGGAAAATCAGCTCGCCCTCCCGGCCCGCGTCGCAGGCGTTGATCAGCGTGCCCACGTCGCTGCGGCGCATCTGCCTGAGCACGGCCTTCAGTCGCTCCGACGCCGTCTCGCGCACGACCAGGGAAAACTGCTGCGGAATCACCGGCGTCAGGTGCGCGATCGCCTCGGGCGCGGCAATCCCGATCAGATGGCCGGCCGCGCAGGTCACCACCAGATCATCGCGCTCGAATACATTTTTTTCGACCTGCGAGAACCCACCCAGCGCGGCCGCGATGTCGCCCGCGACCGAGGGCTTTTCGGCAAGAATAAGGGCTTTCATCAGAACACCACCGCGCTGTTGTCGGGGACTTCGATCGCATCTGTCCCGTTAGGCCGCTCCGCCTCGTCGGCCGCACCAGACGACACGGCCCCGCCAGAACGGACAGGATGTGCCTGGCGCGTGCTGCGCGCCGCGTCGCCTGTCGAACCCGCTGCCGGTATCACAGGGATAACTTCGCGTACATCGAGAGCGGGCACGACAGGCCGCGGTGTCGGGACCGAAGCCTCGCTGACATTCGTCACCACGCGCTGCACGTAGCCAGTTCGATAGCCCGTCTGGAAATTGCCGCTGGTATAGCAGGACAGACCGTCGCGCAGCGCGACTTGACCGGCCTGTCCACGGCCTGCCGCCCGTGCATAGCATCGGGCGAGAATGTCGGCCCCGGCCTGCAGATTGCGGCAAGCGTCGAATGCTGCGGCGCCGACCAACCCATATTCGGCCAGATGATCGCGATTCACCTGCGCTAGACCTACGCTGTAGTTCCATCCAGCACGCGCCAGCGCATTGGCGGTCGCAACAGCTTCGCCCAACGTACGGGGTTGACGGGCGAGACGCCCGCCGACGACGCCGATGGCATACGGGTTACCGCCAGACTCAGTACGCACCACGGCTTGCATCGTGACCGGGTGGACACCCGGCGCACATTGCGCGACAAGCACGGGGAGATCGATAGAGATCATCGTCGCGCTCCTTATCGATTCCAGCGCGAATCGTCGTCCTGCGCCTGCCTCCAGAGTGCGAGCGCCTGCGTCGGGTCATACGCGGCCTGATCCGACACGGCCGACATACCGGGCGGACCGTAATATTCAGTGATGGTCGAACTCCCCGCCGCGCCATTCGTCCCCCACCAGACGCGCGTATAGAGCTGGCCGTCGATCACGACGTTGATCGCGCCGGATGCCCGGCACAGCGGGAGACTATCGTCGGGGCCGCCCCAGTACAGCAAATCTTCCCGGCAATAGCCGCTGCTCGCCCAGGTGTTCGAGGCACCGGTACCTACACCGAGATTCGCAAGCCATGCGGCCGGAATCGCATTACGCACATCAGGCGGCAGGCTGGCGAGACCCGCGCTGAAATCGCAGCTCGGAAACGGATCGCCGTGACTCAGGGCCTTCCAGAGCTTTTCGATCGGCGGCACGCACGCGCCGTATTGCTCCGGGCCGCCCGGATTAGCGAGGCACAGCAGCACCTGACAGCCCCAGTCATCGGCGTACGCCATCGTTGGCACCACGGACAGAGTCAGCGCCAGTGACGCCCACACCAGCAGATGACGGAAAAATCGTTGAATCGTGCGCTTCATGACTGCACCTTCGAATCGGTGAGGGTCCAGTTGCGGAGCACGCCGAGCTCGACCTCCAGCTCGCCACGCCCATCTTCGTATTTGATGAAAGCCAAGCCCGGTGCTGTCGGCTTGCGATCGAGGCGCAGCATCACCGCGCTGCCTTCGTAATCAGCGAGTAGCAAGGGTTTGCGAATCCGCGTGGGATCATCGAGCCTGGGCGGCTTGGCCGCTCGCTCGATATCGGGGTTGTGGAAAGGCAATGCATGCGCGGCTGGCACCTGCGCGGTCAACGCCACGCTGTCGCCGTCCTGTGGCGATGCCAAGTCAGCCGACATATCGGGAGCAAGTGCCTCACCCGCATCGGACTCGGCAGGCAGATTCACACCCGGATTCAGTGTGTCGTCGATTGGATTGCTCTCGTGCCGGAGGACTTCCTGCAAATGGAGAATCATGCTGCGCGTGATATCCAGATCGGCATGCTCGACCATGAACGCTTCTACAGCGTCGACATGCTGTGCATGCAGTCGGCACAGGTCATAAACACCATGCACGCTGCGAATTCGTTCAGCCTGAAAAGCCTTGAGGATCGACGCCGGCGCATCGAGAAGTGACAGGTGCGCCGTCACATCCCGCGCGCTGATGCCAATCGCTTCTGCGATCGTCCCAAGCGCATCGCCTGCGACACGGCGCCCCGCGATAAATTGAGCCAAGTCTATCGGCGTCAGCTCGTCACGCTGCAGATTGACGACGACCTGCGTATACGGATCGAGCACATGGTCCGCTTCAACGATGGCGCGGATCGTAGCCATACCCGCGATGCACGACGAACGGTAGCGACGCGCACCGTCGATCAGGCGATACTTGCCCTGGCGCTTCGGCCGTACCGTGATAGGCACTTCCACCTGCCCTTTCTGGCGAATGCGTTTAGCCATCGCATCGAGCGATGCCTGGGAAAACGTCTTGCGCGGCTGCTCCGGATCTTCTTCGATCTCGACGATCGGCAGATCCAGCACCGCTCCTGCCGTATTCGCGTGCGGGTCGTCGAGCATGGACAGGTCAAGCGCCATGATCGACCTCCACGGCAGGCAATTCCGCAGACTCGGCCGGCGAATCCGCCATCACCAGATCGGCAATCCGGTTGAGCACCGGCGCAAGCTCTACCCACGCGTCGCGTGCCGCCGTCTTGCTGCGTCCAAGTTCCGGCAACGCGACGCCCAGCTCCTGCGCTTCCGCAATGGAAGAGCGTCGCAGGACACGCAGCGGATTGCCTCGCCCGTCCATCATGAGATAGCGGCCGAAGCTCTCCAGGACCTCGATGAAATTGCGCTTTTGCAGCGCGGTCGCCTCGACCATATTCGGCACGATGCCGAGGAACCGCAGCGAGGGATTGAATTTCTCGCGGATGCGTTCCACGCCGCGCGTGCCGCGCAGCGTCCTGACGATGCCTTCGATCGCTTCCTGATTCAGCTGGATCGGACTGAGCACGAAGCCGGCTACCGTCAACGCAAGCAGCACACGCAGGTCGTCCGACGGCGGGCAGTCGATCAGGCAGACGTCGAAGGCCGGCGCGACGCGCGCGAGGTTAGTCTGCAGGTTGGTGTGAAAACGGCCGAATTCGTCGGGCTGCTCGGGAACGCGGACCAGCTCGGGAGTGGCGCGGATCACGGCGAACGCGACATCGGGCAACGCCACGGCCAGGTTGCCGTTCATCAGCAGCGACGCGGCCGTCATCGATAGCGCGACGGCCTTCTCCGCGCGCAGGAGCGCGGCCCCCGCATTGCCCTGGCTGTCCAGATCAATCACGAGCACGCGATGACCGCGAGCATGCAATACATGCCCAAGCTGGCAGGCTAGTGCCGTCTTGCCTACGCCGCCCTTCTGCGTCCAGATCGCCAGTGTCTTCATTGCCGTCGCTACGTCATGGCGCGGCACGATCCGCTGTAGCGGGACGACGAAAAACGACGAGAGAAATCAGCGTGCAAAACAAAAGCCCGTGTCAGCAATGCTGATCACGGGCTTGACGGATCTGGACTGATTCCGGCCAAAGTACGGGCGTCGGTCGCCTGGCTACATCGGACCCACCGCTGGGTGGAAACTCGGTCGGCTTAGGCCGGACCGGAAATCAGGTTGTGAAAGCAAGTATAGAAGCGCAAATGCGTGTGTCAAGAAATCCGCCTGGAAACTGTGCCGATCAGAAACCGGCATCGGCGAGCTGCTTCCGGATTTCAGCGATTATCGCGCGCCGCGCGGCGGCCAGCTCCAGATCGTAAAACGTGACGGGCGACCGCCTGATATGCAGGCGACGACAGATGACCTCGCGGTTCACCCGCCATACATAGACCATCTTGATCATCTCGCGATACGGCACGGCCAGACGCCGCCAGGCCCTCGTGATTAACTCGTATTCACGGAGATCAGACGGGTTCAACCCGTCCGGACCTGCGCGCGAAACACGGCCCCACCGCAGCAACCGACTCTCGATTGAGCCTATGTGATCGTCACCGTACAGAGCCTCCTTAAGCTCACGCATAAGCTTGCCCTCACCGAAATCATGCAGGCGTGTGCCTTTACACCCCGTCAAAGACAGCCTGGCTAAACAACACTACGACCGATTTCTATATCGGTATGGTGAGGAAGTACGGGAGAGACGACTGGAACCGCGTTAATGCCTACGCCCAGAAACATTTCACGGTTTACTGCTCATCGCGTTCTTCCCCTTGCCGGAGAATGGCGCCCTCCTTTTCGAGATAGGTTTTGAGGATTTCGAGATTGACCGTGCCCGGGTTGCTGATACGCCCCTGGGCAAACTTCGTTAGCCACCAGTAGGAAAGATTCGTATCGCTACAGATTTTTCTCCAGTTACCCTTTCGTGCCAGCAATTCTGTGCGTATGGATGTAATGATCGACATGACTATTAATTTTCTGCTAGATCCAACTTAAATCTAGCACTATGCCGCTAGACATACAAGCGACATATAGGATGAAATTCGCGGTAGACTAGCAATATCATGCTAGACACTAGGAAAATTCTTCAGGAGAATCTTAAAGCGCTGCTTGACACGCGGCCGGAGACGTCACGCCTGAACCTTTCGAGAGAAATGAAGGTGGGAGACGGCACACTCGGTTCGATTCAATATGGAAAAGGAAATCCCACTCTTCAGGTGCTCGAGGCGATCGCACGTTTTTTTAATCTTGAAACGTGGCAATTGCTTAGCCCCAACTTGGGACAGTCTTCGGTCGCCGTCAAAGCAGCCGTTCACAGCAAAGAAGTTGGAGGTTGGCCGCTGGAGAAAATAAGGCAGCCGGATTTCAATGCACTACCGAGCGAAGATAAGGACGAAATCGAGCATCTAATAGCCTATAAGATGAAACGCTTTAAGGAAACTCGTGCTCGCAAGAAGAAACTCTAATATTTAAGGCTCGAATCAAATGCAGTATAACTGCAATCCTTACCTCCCCGAACCACGTCAGAGCACTGCTTCTTCATTTGATAAGCGGAGCCGCTCGATTCTGGTCTTCTTTCTGTGCCCAGCCACCTCCCAACGCCTCAAAGAGCTGAACTTGGTCAAGCGCAACCTGACCTTGCTGAGCGGCAAGACTTGCATGTAGGCTCGCTAAATCGCCACTCGCGTCTAGCGTGGAAAGAACTGACTCGCGGCCGGCTGCCTGTAGCCTGCGGGTCTGTGCCAAAGTATTCATTTCGGATTCGTACGCCGTTTGTAACGACACGACACGTTGATAATCTGCCGAATACGCCGCCAGACTAGTCTGCGTTTCCCGCAATGCATTGAGCACCGCGCCGTCGAGTTCGGCCAGCGCACCACCTGCTTGAGCCTGGGCCATACGCACCCGCGCGCGCTGCCCGTTTTCAGGAAACGTCCAGTTGATCAGCGGCCCGAGCGCCCAATGATTGGTACTGGGTGAAAGCAAATCACCGAGAATCCCTGTTGACCCCGCCGATGCGCCGATTGTTATCGACGGATATAGTTCGGCGACAGCCACACCAATACGAGCTGTAGCGGCGGCCAATTTCCTTTCTGCTTGGCGTACGTCAGGGCGTCGTCTTAGCATCGAGGTGCTATCGCCGATCGGCATTGGGCGAAGGAGCTCAGGTACGTCGTGGCAGGAGAAGACGGCAGGAGGGAGGTCACTCGGTGCTCGAGAGAGAAGCGCGGCGAGCTTGTATTGTGCGATACGTCGCCGTGCCGCAAAGACAGGCATACCGGCCCTCAGAATGCTGACCTTTGTCTCTTCTTTGCTCACATCGATCTGGGCTACGCGCCCAGCATCTCGAAGCTTCCTCATAGCGTCTGCGCGCAACTGACCGACGCTGAGGGATTCCTCGGCAATCAACTGTTCCTCGGCTGCGGAACACGACTCCACGTACGCCCGAACAACATCAGCGACCACCGCCACCTTCACCACATCTTTCGCGGCCTCCATCGCCTGCGAATCTGCCTGCGCGGCCTCAATCCCACGTCTGATTTTTCCAAACAAATCCACCTCGTACGAGACCCCAATCCCGACATCTCCTCCATACACGACCGGGATCTTGCCCGACTGCAGGTACTCCTCAGCGGACTCTTGGGTGCGTTCAATCGTTGCTGTAGTTCCGCCAGACCATCCCCCCTGTTCGCTTGCGAACTCCTCAGCCGCATGCGATCGCATCAAGTTCGCCTCGGCAACACGCAAATCGGTATTCGCCCTCAATGCCTCTTGCACCAATTGATCTAGGTTTGGGTCGTCAAATAAATGCCACCAGTCCGCTGGGACTGATTCCGTCGACACCGGCAAACCGCGGCTATCAAGCTCCGCATTCGCGAGGGGTGCGTTGATCAAAGCAGCCTGAGGAATGTGATAATTTGGGCCGACGCTCGTGCAAGCACTCAATGCCAGCATCGCCAGCAGGTACGGCATCACGAACCGGGTGCCAAAAAGCGTTAGCATGTTACTTTAGAGCGAAAAGAGAAACCACGACCACGAAGGTCTCGACGAGCCACGAAGACGCCACTGAATCGCACCGCTATTTGGTGCTTCATTTATGAAGACCGTTGCCGTCCGGCCGGCCACCAAGCGCAGATTGTCCGGCGTACCATCCAGCGTTACTCGCACCGGAATGCGTTGTTCAAGACGGACCCAAGCGAAGTTCGGATCGATATTAGGCAAAAGATTTGGACTTTCGGTGCGTTCGCGATCCTCGACTGCGGCTGCAATGCTCTTCACTCGACCATGCAATGGCACCTGCTCGCCGACTACATAGATATCCGCCGACTGCCCCAAGCGGATTCCATTAAGCTTTGTCTCTTCGAAATATCTGACGGCCGAAAATGAACTTGCGTCAACCACAGACACGATCGGGCTTCCTCTCTCGACGTACTCGCCAACATGAGGGGCCTTGTCATTGACATAACCGTCGACGGGACTTGTCACAACAGTGCGCCCGACGTTGAGGTTAGCCACGTTCAGAAGCGTGCGCGAATATACAAGGTCCGATTCATCGCTCTGTAGACGCTCCCTGCTCTCCTCCAGCGCCTCTTGTGAAACGAGATCGCCCAATCCCACATTCCGCATGTACTCACGACGCGCCTGGTCGGTGGCGACCAAACGCCTCTGAACCTCGGCCTCGGCCTGCTGGCGCGCCAGATCGTAGCGCGATTGATCGATTACAAATAACGGCTGCCCCCGTTTCACCGGCTGATTATCCGTCACATAGACGGCCGTAATGATCCCTGGCACGTCGGCGGAGAGGCGGACCGTATCTGCATAGATATGTCCATCCCGCGTCCACGGAGCCAGCATATAGTAGCTACAGAGGCGCCAGGCGATGAAGATCGCCAGCGCTAAAAACATCAACACCGTGATTAAATTACGCAGGCGGAAACCAGTGCTATTCACTTGATAAAGCCGAATAAATTTCAAACAAAAATCCCAATACGATCACATACAAACTCAAATCCAACAAATTCCGGAGCCACTGCGGCCATTTTGGCCAAACGCACAAAATCGATGCACAGACAATAGAATTTACAAAATAAGCGGCAATGGCAACAATCAAAATCGCCGGCATCAAAACGCCGGCTATATCGATTTCCAAATTCATTGGTATGCTCGTATCAACCCAGACACCAAATCATGCACGTAAGGCTCCGTTCTAAATTAATGAAGCTGATCCTCGATACGGTCCGCTTGGGAGCGACAGGCGTAGTCCAATAAGAGCACGTGTTGCATCACGGATATCACTGATGTTCGACTCCATGGCATGTGGGCCAGCCGCTCGACCGCGTCGGTTGTCGTGCATATTTACACTACGACTCATAAATATTTTTAAAACACTATCGATCTTGGAAAGCGTGTCCACAGGCACGATCTGCCGAAAGCCGATTTGAGCGCATGAGGAATAGTAGGCACTCACTTTCCAAAGCACATCTTCCACTTGCTGGGAAAGACCGTCGTCCAATACATCCCGAACGTTACACAAGTCAGAACTGACAAGTGCTATCTGCAAGTCCCTGAGGCTCTCGACGGAGAAGTACGACTGAGCACCCGCCGGATGAATGCGTTGAATCAGTTGAACAACCTGGTCCAAGATCTTTGGAAGCACTTCACGTCGCTTCTTGGCAGCAATCGGCCTACTCGCTATCGATACGTTGAACCAGATCGAGCGTAAAATTCGCGCCATAATGAATTCCGAGCCGAACGGTCGAGTAACCTTCGTCCACACAACCGCGAAAAATGCGCCTGCGACGCCTGCCAAGGAACTATTCAAAAACTCCTCAAAATTTGCGTCGTACACACTTTGAATGCTCGTGAACCTGGCAGTGAAAACCGCGACCAACATCGCCGTCACACCAAACGTTGGCCCCGGAATGAATGCCCCAATGAAAATGAACGGGCCCGCGAACAAAACAGCTAACGGAAGAAACCCCTGAACGTGAGGTAGCGCTACGAAGAGATAAACTCCAGCCAGTACTGTGCTGGCCAAAATTGCCAAAAAAAAGCGATATACATGCGGTACCGGTTCATCAAGTGCAGCAAACAGGCCACATGCGATTGCAGCCAGCATGACTGCGGTAGAGCCGTCGACCCATCGAGCTTCGATCCAGAACACACCCACCACGGCAATCGCACCAACCGCCGATATCAGCGACAACAACATGCTCACGTTGTCAAAATATCGATCGTTCTTCTCTGCTAGCCAGTGATCCAGTCTCGGTTCCCAATTTGCGGATTTGTCCCACACTCCGGCCCGAAGGGAAACACAGTCATGCCATATATCGGTAATCTGGTCGAGGCGCCAAAGTACATCTGATCGCAGTGCACCGCGCCAATTCGCAAATTCTTCTTGTGAAGGCTTAGCTTCCCGCAAACGTTGTTTCCATGTGCCGCTAGCAATGCCACTAAGGACTTGAGAACTCTTTCCCTCGGTGACGGATGCACGCATCCAGACCAAAACGTCGTGCACTAGCCGGTCCAATCCGTCAAGCGCCGGGCTACTTTCCTTTACCAAAGCCCGATGCGCGTCCGCGAGTGACACCACTATCGGAAGGAACAACTTCATTCTTCGTCTCAGTGTCTCCATGCGCTCGACCACACTTGAGGTGACATGGTCGTAACTCATCTGGCTTATCCCGAGCTCTAATCTGTGGACCGTTGCCGCGAGTCGCTGGAGAGATGCATAAACCTTCTGTTCGTCTGCCGTTCCAGAGAGAGCTTCTGACGTATATAGGATCGCGTCGTCGAACCAAGAGTCGACCGAGTCTATGACTGCCGGTGCTAATTGGCGCGGAAATACCACTGCGCCCACGACTCCGGCGCAAACTATCCCGAGAACCACCTCCTCAGTGCGCGAAACCGCAACTTCAAAAACCGAGGTAGGGTCGATCGACGCCGGCAGCACAATCAAAAGCGTTGTATAGCCGGCCAGCAGGAATGCGTAGCCTCGCGCGGTACGGTCGGACATCGAAAGAAAAAGAAGTACGGCGACCCATAAGACGACCAATACACACAGTATCAACGGTACATTCGCAAGGGGCGGAACAAGCAAAACCGCTATCCCAGCCCCAATGACCGTCCCAACCACCCGATAGACTGATTTCGAGCGACCAGGCCCCAGAAATGGATTCGAAACCACATAGACGGTTGCCATTGCCCAATATGGCCGAGGCAAATCAAGCGAGAGCGCCAGATACAGCGCAAGCATGGCCGCAACAAACGCTCTGGCAGAGAATAGCCAGTCGCGAGCAGATGGGTGGTACATACTCGATTAGTTCGCCAGCTTGGATTGGGCGGAAAGAAGCCGCGCATTAGCATCGCCCGCCAATGTCGACAACTAGCATTAGCTTCCGCAGGCGGAAATTATTTCCCTGTAGTAGCGCTAAGCCAGCCAGCGTCAGTCACGCTTCGTTGCGTTTATTATCTAATCAATGTCACCTTTAGATAAGTGACATTATGAGAACCCCTGATCTCATATAGAGAATGCATGACTCTTTGATTGGATAACGAGTTGAAAACGATATCGACGCTCACTTCCCTGAAACGGACCAATACCACCATCAATCGACGGGCGGTACCTGCCAAAACCCGTCGATCTGAATGCCAAGCAGCAGTAGACTCGAACGACCACCACACGGTGCCAGGTAGCATTGGCGCTTGCCGCTATGTAGTCGCCTCAGTCATGCTCATGAATTCAGATATCGACAAGGTTTCCGAGTACTTCGCCTTTAAATCCGAGAGGCTGGCTTCATGAGCCGCGATGGACCGGTCTCCAACGCAATCCGTAATAACAACGGTTCGAAACCCATACGACACGGCATCGACGGCACTCGCTCGCACACAACCGCTCGTCGTGCACCCCGCAATAACAACCGTCTTTACGTGATGTTTATACCGGAGCCATCCAGTCAGTGTGCCCTCCCAAAACGCCGAAGCCACATTCTTTTGAACGACAAACTCATCGGGTGCGGGCTGCAGCTCACGAATAAAATCCGCTTCCGGATTTGATTCCGTTAGTGTGAGTAGGAGCGGTATTTTTTCTGCCCATACGTTCGCATCAGACTTGTCCATCGCGAAAATTATTTTCGCATGCGCTACCGGCCAACAACGCTCCCGCGCGTATCTCAGCAGATCGACTGACCGAGCAGCCGCCGCCGCGATGTTCCCGCCTCCCAGTGCATCGCCGTGGACAAAGGCGCCGCAGAAATCCACTAGTAGAAGGCCGAACGGGGCACTAAGCGAAAAACTCTTATTAAATCCCTTTTCCTGATAAACGTCTGATGATTTCATTGCTATCCCGATATGTATTCGAGTGGTCGGCCTTTGGTTTTCGGGCCCAAAGCCGCGACTACTGCCGCGGACATCATATAGGCGAACGCGATAAAGACGAATACTCCCTTAACGCCCGCACGCTCGAGGATCATCGCGATCGCGAATCCGGTAAACACCGCAGCAATACGACTCCATGAATATACAAATCCAACAGCGCGAGATCGGACCGACGTGGGGAAGAGCTCGTTTTGGTAGGTGTGGAATGTATACACGAGCATGTTATTGGCGATCGTCAATACCACGCCCATAGCAACGATTGCAATTCCGTTTTTCGAAACACTAAACAATAAACCAGTTAATAGTGCAACGATGGCTGTGGTAACGATAGCTGACTTTCGCTCCACTTTATCAGCAACGAACAAACCGATAAATGGTCCCACCGGCGCCGCCAAAGCAATCAGCGTGGAATATCCAAGACTTGTATTGAGCGTAGCGCCCTGCTTTAGAAGCAGTGTCGGTACCCAACTCGTGAAGCCGTAATATCCGATTCCCGCGAAGAAGTTAAAAACCGACATCATCAGCATCCGGCGCCTGTACGGAGCCTTGAACAATATACTGATGGGTAAGCGGCTAGTCTGGGCCGGCGCACTGGACTCTATGTCGGGAAGACTTCGTCCAATCTCCAGTTCCACCAGTCTCTCCAGAGATCTCACCACAGCATCGGCCTCATCGACGCGGCCTGCCTGATAGAGCCAGCGCGGACTTTCGACTAGTCCTCGGCGTAGCCACCAGACGAATACAGCCGAGGTCGAACCAATGAGGACTACCCATCGCCAACCATCGAAGCCCAGCGGGCTATAGGGAACTAGCAAGTAGGCTAGTACCGCTACAACCGGCTGCGCGATAAACCCAATCGTCTGTTCACATGCGAAGGCCCGGCCTCTGATGGCCTTCGGGGCAAGTTCAGTGATATATGCCCCAATGGTGACCAGTTCTAGTCCGATGCCAATTCCGGAACCAAAGCGCCATGCAATCAAACCGATAGCCGTATGCTGGAATGCCATGATGGTATTGGCTGCCGTATACCAGAGGAGCGAATATGTAAAGATCGCTCTACGGCCGAAGCGGTCGGCAATGTATCCACAGCAAAGCGTACCGACGACGAGTCCAGCAAACGTCGATGCGATAAACGCCGCAACTCCCGTTGAGCCGAAGAAAGCCGGCGTATTGGAAGTTAGTATGCCTGCGTTCACCAGACCCGGCGCGATGTAAGCAGTCAGCAGCAGGTCGTAAAGCTCGAAGAAGAAGCCCATACTCAGCAGTACGATCATCTTCCAGATGGACCTGGTTGCCGGGAGGCGATCCAAACGCGCCAAGATCGACGCGGGAACGGCGGTGTTGGCCTGTTCCATGCCTAGTCTCCAATTTTTTTAAAATGTTTCTTATTATGGATTTCGTTTTAAAGTTGAAGGAAGTGCTATTTTTTGACTGGGCGTTCTCCATTCGAGAACCATCCAGCCTTACACCGTGCAATTGCGGTACGCTCGTGGATCGTGGTACCACGCAATGCAACTACCCAAGACTTGGTCCCGCTGATCAACCTGCAAGGCGAGCCGCCGACCGCGATCCGCAGGTCGGCGACTGAATGCGCTGGCAAATAGCACGGCAAGACCGCTTATGCAAGTAAGCAACGAAGTGAACAGTTACATGTCTGGCGCTTCTCTGCGGCACTCACCAAAGAACTTCTGGTCCTGCTTATTTCAAGCGTGAGATGTCGTCCCCAAAATTTCGCGCACCGCGGTGATTTCCTCCATCAACTCGCCGACCGAGGCGTCGATTCTTGAACGCGCGAACGCATCGATGCTGAGGCCCGAAGCGACCCGATAAGTCCCCGCGTCGCACGTGACCGGCATGCCAAACATTAACCCGGGTGGCACACCGTACTCGCCCTCAGATACGATGCTCATCGATACCCACCGGCCATCACTGCCCGATATCCAGTCGCGCATCTGGTCAATTGCCGCGTTCGCAGCTGACGCGGCAGAGGAAGCCCCTCGGGCTTCAATGACTGCCGTACCGCGCCGCGCGACTTCGGGAATAAAGACATCGCGATTCCACGCATCGTCGGATAACAACTCCGATACAGCGCGCCCACTCACCAGGGCATGTCGATAATCTGCATACATCGTAGGCGAATGGTTGCCCCATACAACCATCTGCCGTATAGCATCGATCGGCACACCGCAGCGGGCTGCGAGACGAGAAACTGCGCGGTTGTGATCGAGTCTGATCATCGCCGTAATCGCGTCTGCGGGTAGATCGATCGCGAACTGGCGTGTAATCCAAGCATTCGTGTTGGCGGGATTACCAACGACGAGCACTTTCACAGAGCGCTTGGCAACCTCGTTCAACGCTTCACCCTGG
Source organism: Paraburkholderia lycopersici (assembly GCF_900096975.1). Taxonomy (GTDB): domain Bacteria; phylum Pseudomonadota; class Gammaproteobacteria; order Burkholderiales; family Burkholderiaceae; genus Paraburkholderia; species Paraburkholderia lycopersici. Next base: position 47,666 of record NZ_FMYQ01000032.1, on the reverse strand, counting down.
TTACGAAAGATCGCAGCATTTGCAGCGAGCAGATCACGGCGCTCCATTCCTTTGCCACGCGGGCGAGACCCTACCAGCAGGGCATAGTCTGCGTCGCGAAAAGCGGCATACGGATCGGCACTTATTTCGATGCCGGAAAGCAAAGGAAAAGCGCAATCTTGCAATTCCATAACCACACCGCGGAGCGCGGCCAATGCCTGTGGCAACTCCAGAAGCTGCAGAATGACCGGCTGATCTTTGCCTAGCAGATCGCCATTTGCGATGCGAAATAGCAAAGAGTAGGCAATTTGGCCAGCGGCCCCGGTTATGACTACGCGCTTAGGATTTGATGACAAGATGTTCTCCCGCTAGAGGATCGTTGATAAGGGCTTTCTATCTAGACACGCCAAATCTTTTACTTCATGCGTACCTGCAATTCAGTGGAGAGGCAAGGCGCTTGGAACATTCGCTCATAAATGAGACCGCGGATCGTTCGGCCTAGTACCGCCCCCCAAAGTAGATCAAGGATGACTTGGAGCGCGACACCAATATTTAGGAACGCATTCGAATGGGTGGCCCTTGCCAGATTGAGCGTGGCCAGCGTGTAAACCCCCGTTGGAAAGGTGAGACCCCACCAGCCGAGGTTGAAGGGTAATCCTTCTCGGTGATAACGCCACATGAACAATACCGCGCACGCGAGCCACCAGAGGCCGCTTCCCCAAAGAAGCAGTGCACCCAATACACCGAAGGCGCGCGCAAGAATCGCGACCGATTGCAGTGCCGTACCAGAAAATGCCTTCGCCGCTGCCTCACCGAGCGTAATGAGCCCGAGGGACCCTGTAGCTATTGGTCCGAGCGCAAGCCAACTCGTCACCCCAACCTCACGATGGGGCAATTTGTGGATGACAAGGCGAAACAAAACAAGGGTCAAGATTGAAAATGCAAGCGGCACTGAAACAGCCCACAGCAAATAGCCGGCCCCGACAACGAGCTGGGCGTGAGCGGGCGTTAGATGCGGCGCCAGCAGCGCAGCACTTGATGCGGCTACCTCGGGAGCTACGATGGGCAACAGCAAGGCGGCCGTAAGTCGGTCGGCACTGTGCTCCTGCTTCGTAAACACGAGATACGGAACGCCGATCGCGACAACCAGCGACGTCACGGCGTCCACGCCCCAAAGCCCGAATGCGAGGGAATATGCGCCGTCTCCGTAGCGCGGTCCGGAAAACGCGATCACGCCATTCACGATCGGCGCAAAGCCCATCGGCAACGCGCCAAGAAACATCGACTGCATCGGATGATGGAGCAAAGGCTTTATCGTTTCGCTGAACAACACGAGCCGACCGACAAACATCATAAAAAAGACGGCATACATACCAATGTCAATCCGCCAGAGCCACTCGGCCAATTCCCTCTTTATCGGAGACGCGCCCGACAACGCTTCTAGAACGAGATATACGACTCCAGTTCCCATCGTGACGGCAAACCAATTCGGGGTGAATTGCCGTATGTTCTCGAAGCCGCCCCGGAGAAATTTGTTGGCCCTAGTTGGGCGAATACGATCATTCATTTTTCCCCTACACTCCAATGTTCAATTTGTCTCGCCGTAGCAATAGCACGGAAACCACATCCCCTCGCCCCTGGCTCCACCTAATCTTAAAAATTTCAAGGGCCTAGCTGAAAATGCGCCCGCTACTTCTAAGGCCCGGAGGCCAGGATCGTGCCCGTCCGAATTTTTCGAAAAGTTGCCGGCCAGCTGCGCGAGAATGGTGAGCTTTTTCTTGAAAAACATATCCTTGATATCGGGTGGCAGGCGGTCCCGCTGTCGCGAACTCCTAGTTCAAGTCAGCATCGGCATTGACTACGAAACCTAGCTGCCGAAATAGGGCGTGCAGAATCCTGCCGGACCAACGCAGCCGTCTTTCGTCGAATTCGAGGCGGGCGCAACGGTCGCTGTTTTTTGACCCGCCTCGCTGCTGCCCGAATAGCCCGAACCCGGGCCGGTGCCCGAATCATGAAGCGCGCGACGTTGCGCGACCTGCTGCTGATAAACGCGGCTCACGTCCGGATACGATGCATCCGCGACGAGGCGGCTGCCGTTGTTTTCCGCGTCGATCAGCTCAAGACGGACTTCGTCGCGGGTCTTTACCTGCGCCGACGCAGTCGTTGCGACAGCAACGGATGAGAATCCAACAGCGATGGCGAAGAGTGCGTTACGGATTTTCATTTTACGGTCCTGATTAACTTGGGTTGTGAACCGTATGAAGCCGTTGTGTCGTCGGCCTCATCGGATAAACGTCGTACCGAAAGACTTAGCATGCGTCATAGCCATGAACGTGGCAGCGACGATGCAGGCGAAATCAGTTCGTCGATATTGCGCCGGTGATTGCCGTCGGTGATTGAGAACCACAATCTGCTCGGTACTTCGTCAGCAGCCGCGTTTGGGCGCGTTCGATGTCGCTGGGGTAATCCGGGTGCTCGGTATCGGTGGGGTCATAGCCGACCGATTCGAGTTCAGCAAGCTCGTTCTCGAGTTGCGTATGCGTGACAGCGCCTCCGGTCCTCACAAACGGATAGTCGTTACACTGCTGAGCCGTAAGACGCGATCCGGCGAAAGCCGATGTACTCGCGATCACCAGTGCGCCGCAGGTAAAACGCATCAATATCTTCTTCATTGAGTCGTACTCCTATGTATTACTATCGTATGAACCACTTCGATCCAGCTTTAGAGTACACGTAGAGCTTCCCTACACATCCCGAATCCTGAAGGTCTTCGTTTGGCTATATCCTAATGGCAGCGTTGCGTTCTGAGCCGCCATCAGAATAGGCAAGCGGAATCCGGGGAGCCGGACCATACCTCTTCCGTGAACCCGCTACTTTTTGTGCCAGTAAATCAATCGACATTCCGTTCACGCGACATAACACCAGCTCTGCAACGTCACTGTCGGCACATACCATCGCGGCTCACTTCAGTGAACACACTATAGGTCAGCGCTTTCCCCTGATAAACCAGCGGCCACTGAACTGACTCTTTCAGAAAGCGGTGAAGCGTCGGCGCACTGCGCTCGGAAGCGGATGCGGATGCGAATGCGGATGCGGATGCGGATGCGGCCAAATTGAGTACGGGACCGTTGCACATGGTCGACGTCCCCGACTCCGCGTTGCTGAAGCGCGGTCGGGCACAGCTGCAGCAAGCGGGTGCCGCTGTCGAAACACGTGCGGCCTGAGCCGGCCTGTGTAAAGGAACTCGACCGATCAAGTTCAGTCGAATGTCGCTCAGCCCTAACTACTCGCCGATCGTCCTGCCCCGCCCCAACTCCGGCGGTTTACAGCACAGTATTACTTTGCAGCGGCTGCGGTACGACGCGTTGCACATAGTCAATCAATAGCCGCCCGGCCGTTCCCAGCGCCTCGGCGTCTCGGTATCCGAAAAGCACATTTCGGCTGGCCCATTCCGTCAAAATCGGGGTGATCGTAAGGCCATGCCTCTTGACCTCAGCATCCACCTGCGGATGAGGAGCGAGCCCGATCCCCAAGTTGGCTTTGATCAGGTTGCACATGGCGCCGAACGACTTGACCTTAAGCCTTATTCGCAACGGCGCGCCAACCGCCGACCCATAATCCGTCATTACGCGTCCCAAGGCTATACCGTCGTTCCATCCAATGATGTCGTACTGGGATATGGCTTCAAAACTCAACCTTTCTGCGCCGGCGAGCGGATGCGAGTTTGGCAGGACGGCAACAATCCGGTCACTGGAAAACGGAAACGTCTGCAGCCCAGTTACCCTTTGATGAGAGGAAAACACGCCAACGTCCGTTCGATTGTCCCGAATCGCTTCCACTATCTCGCCATCAGTTCGCTCTTCCAGTTCTATTTTTATGTCCTGATTCGTTTCAAGAAAGGAGCTTAATACCCCCGCGAACCGTTCTGACAAAGAAGAACTTGACGCCCAAATGCGAATCAAGCCCTTGATACCCGCTGAGATTTCCGAGCACTCAAGATAAAGCTTGTCATAGCTCGTCAATATTATGCTCGCGTATCGCTGCAGAAGGACCCCGGCTTCGGTCAGGCTCACGCCGTTTGCGTGACGGTGAAACAAACGCGCGCCGATTTCGGCTTCCATTTCAGAAAGTCTACGGCTGGCAGCGGAAGGCACGATGTGAACCGCATCTGCCGCCGACTTGAAGCTGCCCAGTTCGGCCGCAGCGATGAATAGCCGTAACGACATCGGATCAAATTTATGGTATTTCACTATGTCTCGTCTGCGGACTGATGTTTGCTGGGAAGTGTTATTTCTTCTATGTCACCTCAGCGAGTCGGTCCAGTCAAGTGGAGCGGTTGGTCACTTGCAAAACGAAAGACAGCCTGGTCTTCCTCATCCAAGGCCGCCGGAATACGGTCACGCAGGAAATCGATAAACGTTCTGACTTTTGCGTCCAGGAAACGGCGCGAAGAATAAATCGCAAATATGTCCAAGCCTTTAAGCCGGTAGTCAGGCAATACTAGCCTGATAGCGCCCTCCCCCAGATGAGAAATGGCCACACCCGCATGAAGCGGACCGACTCCCATCCCTTCTCGGATCGCCACCGCCATCGCGTCGACTGAGTCTACCCGCAGCGGGATGTGCTTCAGATCAACATTTACCTCTTTACCGCCATTGTCCAGCGTCCATACTCGGCGGTGCGACGTTGTTCCCGCCAATTCGAGGCACTTATGATTGGAAAGTTCATCAAGGCAGGACGGGGTTCCGTGCGTCTGCAAGTAGCTCAGGGAGGCGCATAAAACCATTTTGGTACTGCCCAGCCGTCTGGACAAAAACTGGCTATCCTCAAGTCCGAATGATGCAACAAATGATATATCGAGGCTCTCTTCGATGATGTCGGGCACGCGGGGAGAAATCGACATATCGAAGGACACCTCGGGATAGTTGGCAACGTAGCCCGGAATCATCCGGCTCAGATAGTGCTGACCAAGTCCTGGAGTCGCATGCAGTCGCATCGTACCAAATGGAACAATGTGCGCATGCGCAGCTTCCGCCTCGGCATCCTCTATAAGTCGGAGCACTTCACGACAACGGATCAGATACCGTTCGCCGGCTTCAGTTAATGACACTCTCCGGGTAGACCGTTGCAGTAGCCTCGTATGAAGTCTGTCCTCAAGACTAGTAATAGCCCTAGAAACCGATGCCATACTGGAGGACAAAGTGTCGGCGGCCCGCGTAAAGCTGCCTGCACTGGCCACCTCAGAGAAAATCCGCATCGCATGCAGAATGTCCATAACACTAGTCCTTTGCAGCCATACTCGTAGCGCGCCAATTAGCAAACTTGGACATCTTCGGCAAACGTTCCCAGATTCTTCGGACAGTCGATCTGATCAAAATTGCTTCGGATTATTAGCTCAGCCGTCTTGAAACGTGTCGCATCGACGTATGCGGTGTATCCCGGTTACACTGCCGACCCGTCGAGGTAACGTGACCGAGACAGCCAGACGCCAGACGGGCTAACCCGGCGCTCCGCTGAGTCCGGCAGCGCGCGCCGGTCCGCGATTACGACGGCATATTGCGGGCGAGGGCCCGCTCCCGAATTTCGGCGAAATCCGGTGGCGGTGCGTGCAGGTCCAGTCGCTTCCCAGCCTTTAGGAGCTGGCTTGGGAGATCGTGTCCGACGAGCGAAGGAAGGCGCCGGGATACGCCCATAAGTGCATCAAGGTTGATGCTCGTACGGTAGCCCATAAGCTCAAGCGCATGCACGACCTCCTCGGTACAGACATTCCCGCTGGCGCCCGGCGCATATGGACATCCCCCCAGGCCGCCAAACGACGCGTCGAATCTCGTTACCCCGGAGTCGATTGCTGCGATTATGTTCGCAAGACCCATTCCGCGAGTATTATGGAAATGCAGCGTCAATTCGGTCTTCGGCCAGCGTGCAATGAACGCTTCCGTCATTCTTGCGACTTGACTTGGATAAGCCATGCCGGTGGTATCGCAAAGCGTTACGCCGTTGGCACCGGCTTCCTCGATGAAGCGCTCGCACCAATGAAACACAGTGTCTTCGGGGACATCCCCTTCCATCGGACATCCAAACGCGCACGACAAAGAGATATTAACCCTGACTTCCGATGCATCAGCCACCCCCGCAACCTGCATTAGTCCGCTGAACGACTGTTCTCTGGTCATGCGTAGATTCGACAGATTGTGACTATCGCTTGCGGACATCACCAAGTTGAGTTCGTCTGCTCGCGATTCGATCGCACGTTCTGCACCACGTACATTTGGAACGAGAGCTGTATAAACAACGTCAGGATTGCGCTGGATCTCGTTCAGTACGACCTCAGCATCACGCAGCGCAGGGATCGCCTTGGGTGAGACGAACGCCGTGACTTCGATCTTGCTCAGGCCAGCTTCCGAAAGAGCGTTAATCAAGCCAACTTTTTCGTCTGTCGGCACGAACGCGGACTCTACCTGGAACCCGTCTCTCGGCCCGACCTCATTGATAAAAATTGGGCGACCATCACCGCTCCACGGCTTCATGCGACGACCCCCTTGCGACGCAACACATCCACTTCGGTTTGGCTCACACCAAGTTCCCCCAGAATGGCGTTTGTGTCGTCGCCCAGACCCGGTGCCGACGATCTAATGGTGCCAGGCGTACCGAGTAGCTTCGGAACGATGCCCGGGACGTCGACGACGTAGCCATCTCGGGTAGCCTGCTCAAGAATCATGTCGCGTTCGCGGAAATGCGGATCTTCATGAATGTCTCTGGCGGTATAAATTTTTCCAGCGGGGACATCCGCTTCATTCAGCACATGCAAGACTTCCTCCACCGTTCGGATAAAACTCCATCGCTCGATCGCCGCATCAAGCTCTTCAACACGAGCGACCCGGCCCGCGTTGTAAGCCAGTGTCGGATCCGAGGCGAGATCCTGCCGGTCGATTGCGATCATCAATCGCCTGAAAATGCTGTCTCCATTGCCCGCGATCAGGACATAACCATCCGAGCAACGGTAGGCATTGGACGGTGCGATCCCGGGCAACGCGCTTCCGGCTGCCTCGCGGACGACGCCAAATGCGCTGTACTCGGGGATGAGGCTTTCCATCACATTAAACACAGCCTCATGAAGCGCCACATCAATGACTTGACCCATACCGCCGTTGGCGTCTCGATAATATAGGGCTGCCAATACGCCGATCACCCCGTGAAGCGCCGCCAGCGTATCTCCGATTGAAATGCCACAACGCACCGGGACTCGCCCGGGCTCGCCGGTAAGGTGACGCAAACCGCCCAATGCCTCGCCTATTGATCCAAAGCCAGGGAGATCTTTGTACGGCCCCGTTTGCCCGTATCCCGAGATTCGGAGCATGATGAGTCTCGGGTTGAGCTTCGCTAGCTCCTCGTATCCCATGCCCCATCCTTCCAACGTGCCGGGACGAAAATTTTCGATCAACACGTCTGCACCAGCGATGAGTTGCTTCGCGATGTTCTGCCCTTCCGAGCTACGCAGGTCCAATGCAATAGAGCGTTTGTTACGCGACTGCACCTGCCACCACACCGAAGTCCCGTTCTTGATCAACCGCCAATTCCGAAGCGGGTCGCCTTTCCCCGGCGCTTCTATTTTGATTACCTCGGCGCCGAACTCACCCAACGTTTTGCCAGCGAACGGGCCAGCGATCAATTGCCCCATTTCGACGATCTTCACACCGGCCAGTGCACTAGGCGACGTCGTGGTTTCGTATCGGGCATTCATGCGTTAAATCCTCCAAGATTTTCTATCAAAGCAGCAGGATCGCGTCAGGCGTGACCTTCCGGCGAATTGTCGAACTGAGGAAACAACCATGGCTCCTTAAGCCGCCGATCCGCTTCGTAAGCTCGTATGCGGTCCCCAAGGCGCAACGTTAGCGCGACGTCATCCAGGCCTGCCAGCAACCTACGCTTTCTTTCTGGGTCGACCTCGAACCGCAGACACCCCAAATCCGGAACTTCAAGAGTCTGACTTCTTAAATCGATCGCTATCTGAAGGCCATCCGGCCGTTCTACGAGGTCAAATAAGCTCCTGATGGTCGTTTGATCAAGAGTGATTGGTAACATCCCGTTTTTAAAGCAGTTGCCATAAAAAATATCAGCAAAGCTTGGTGCGATCAAAGCCCTGATTCCATAGTCATATAACGCCCAAGCGGCATGTTCCCGGCTCGACCCGCAGCCAAAGTTATCTCGGGCTAATAAAATCTGCGCGCCGGCAAATCGAGCCTGATTGAGCGTAAATTCAGGATTGAGCCTCCGGCTTGCAACGTCTTGTCCTGGCTCACCGTGGTCGAGATAACGCCATTCATCGAACAGGTTTACACCGAAACCAGTCCGTGCGATCGATTTCATGAATTGCTTCGGAATGATCGCATCGGTATCGATGTTCGCTCTATCGATTGGCACGACCAGAGATTTCAGTGTCGTGAATGGATTCATACCTCTCTCCCCTTCGAGACGTCCACGAAGTGGCCCGCGATCGCGGCCGCGGCCGCCATTGCGGGGCTGACAAGATGAGTGCGGCCATCCTGGCCTTGACGTCCTTCGAAGTTCCGGTTCGAAGTCGAAGCACACCGCTCCCCAGGTTCCAGCCGGTCACCATTCATCCCCAAGCACATGGAGCAGCCAGGCTCCCGCCACTCGAAGCCTGCATCGCGAAAAACGATGTCGAGGCCCTCTGCCTCGGCTTGCGCCTTCACGGGACCCGAACCCGGTACTACGATTGCAAGTCGGACGCCGGGTGCAACACGCCGTCCCCTAACAACGTCCGCCGCCACTCGCAGGTCTTCAATCCGGCCGTTGGTGCATGAGCCAATGAAAACTTTGTCGATGGCGATATTAAGCGCCGAAATCCCCGGTTCCAGTCCCATGTAACGAAGCGCGCGCTCCATATCAGAACGCCGACTGATGTCCGGCTCGAGTGCCGGATCTGGAATGGTTCCATCCACAGGAATAACCATTTCCGGCGAGGTGCCCCAGGTAACCATCGGACGCACGTCATTCGCACGGACCTCGACGATTTTGTCGAAGTGCGCGCCTTCGTCGCTGACCAGCGTCCGCCAATAGGCTACGGCGGCGTCCCACTCGTCGCCATGAGGCGAAAAGTGGCGACCACGGACGTAATCCAATGTGACGTCATCAACGGCGATAAGCCCAACGCGCGCTCCGGCTTCGATTGCCATATTGCACAGCGTCATGCGGGACTCCATCGACATTGTCCTAACGGCTTCGCCCGCGAATTCGATCGCATATCCTGTGCCGCCGCCTGTACCGATCTTGCCAATCAGAAAGAGAATCAGGTCCTTTGCGCCCACCCATGGACTGAGAGTGCCATCGATGCGAACGAGCATCGACTTCATTCTTGAGACCGACAGGCACTGCGTGGCCAAGACGTGCTCGACCTCTGAAGTACCAACGCCAAAAGCAAGGGCTGCGAAGGCGCCGTGTGTGCTCGTGTGAGAATCTCCTGCCACCACCGTCATACCCGGCAGCGTCGCACCTTGCTCGGGTCCGATCACATGGATAATCCCTTGCTTTGGGCTGCCCAGACTGAACACCGTCAGGCCAAATTCGTCGCAGTTCTTTTCCAGTTGCGCCACTTGCGCGCGCGAGAGCTTGTCCTCGATTGCATCAAGATTTACACGCTGAGAAGCAATTGTGGGGATGTTATGGTCGGCAGCTGCGAGCACCGTATCCGGGCGCCAGACCTTTCGTTGTTTCGAACGAATCGTCTCGAAGGCCTGCGGACTAGTGACTTCATAGACCAGATGACGGTCAATATATAGAAGCGCCGGCCCTCCCTCTAATTCGGCAACTACGTGCCGACTCCACAACTTGTCGAATAAGGTTTGAGGATCAGCTATCGCGGATGTCATTGCACGTCTCCAAAATACTCAGCTAATATTTTTAAGCCCGCAAGCCAATTGCCGCTATCCTCTCGTTGAGGCCCGACAAATACGGCGATACGAATATTGTGCTGAAGACGGCGCGATGGGGGAATCCGTAAGACGTCAACCGAGCCTTCGTTTTCGACGAAGGCTGCAACACTACGACTACTTGAATTAGTTACGGTATGAATTCGAAGACGCGGTTTGGAGGAATTGGATCAAGAGTCGGGCAGGCTTGGGGAGTGCTCGAAAATCCCGCGCACAGAAAAGTAGTTCTCGCGTGGCCCACTCTTCGTTCAGTTCCAACTTCCGTAAGCCCATTGACCGAAGATGAGGGCTCACAGCCGCATCGGGCAGGACTGCAACACCGAGTCCCGCAGCGACCATCTGACACATCGCATCGAAACTTCGAACTTGGATTCGAAGTTTCAGCCTCTTCCCCGCTGCGCTCGTCGCGAGATCTAGGCGCTGGGCAAGCGATGTGGCGCGTGGCAGGCTTACGAACTCGTAGTCAGCAGCCTGGTCGAACGAAACCGCTCGCTTGCGTCCGAGGGGATGGCCCGCGGGAACAACGAGGACCAATTTATCCTGACGATACGGCAACGTTTCGAGGCCGTACGTTGGTATGCGGTCAGCGAGGATACCGAAGTCCGCCTCTCCATCCAGCACCGCCCTGACAACCTCACCGCTGTTTTGTTCCTCGAGCTCGATGCGAATAGTCGGATGAGCGGCAATGAACGATGCGATGTCCCCCGGCAGAAATTGTGTAATGGCCGACGTATTAGCCCAGAGCCTAACTACGCCCATGACGCCTTCAACATAGTCCGACAGATCGGCTAACAGCAAATCAACGTCCCCCAGAATTCTCTGTGCGTGGCGATAAAGAGCCTGTCCTGCTGGCGTTAACTTGATTCCGCGAGAATGTCTCTCGAACGTTTCAGTTCCTATGGCTGCTTCTAGTACGGACATTCGCTTGCTAGCAGACGCGAGCGAAATATGAGCTTGTTTCGCCCCGCTGCTGATGCTCCCGCTCCGGACGATGAGAGTAAAAAGCAGGAGAGATGTGAAATCGAGCCTATGTAAATTCATTTTCTTCGGCCTTATACAATCAATCACAACGTAGCTATGCGGCCCCAATTCATCAACGGCCGAATCGCCCTTGGGGTCTTATCACGAAGATAGTCAAGCACGATAGGTCACGGACCTTGAGGCGCGATAACTCAATTTTAATCGCGGAAAGATCCTCAAACCGTCATCCTGCAGGGGGCGCATCAAATCCCAACGGTACGACCTTGCCGGTCTTGTGCTTTAGTTGCGCCAGTCCTACGCGAAACGGACTTTCGCACATCAGCGCATTCTCTCGTGGAGTAACTTCCGGCCGTTATCCATAAGCACTCACTCTGCCCCTCTACCATCGCTAGCCCATCATTTCAACACTCTGACGAGTCTGAAGTTACATCAGGCGCTGCTTGGAGACCATCTGGCAGATATCCGGCATATTTGCTGCGCAGAAGGCCGGCACCTTGGTCTTGTCGCCGTATAGCCGAGCTTGCTGCGAAACGCTGCAAGCCGCGTCCTCGACGCACCCAGAATTTCTGCCCACGTCACCAAGCCAATACGCACGTTAGCTTCCTGGTGAGAGAAGCCATAGGGCTTGCTTGCTTCCGCACCGTCCGTGCCGCATCAGGAGTCATTTTGTTAGATATGGCGATGAAGGTCCAATGGGTATTCTGACTGTCTAAGCACTCATCGCTCGCGACCGCCAAGGCGTAACTTCCATGCAATCGGCAGCACCACGACAATGTGGTCGCCCGATTCCGACATGCCCAGCTCGCGGGCCACCACACCAAATCCCTAGCCATCTTGACCCGCTGGACGGCGGCCGCCTTGAACTCCGCCGTGTACGATTGCTTGCCTCCCATGCACCTAGACCGACAGCGCCGCTATCATGCGGTCTATAGCCCCATCATCTCATTGCACGCCACATGGGTAGCTAGATGGGTAGCTAGGAATTTTTTCAATGGTTTTTAACATATAACCTATTGAAAAATAATATATTTTTCAATAGGCATGAGCAGTACGACATCGCTCGAACGTTTCTTGGCCGATTATCTGAAGCCGGAAATCCATGCTTAGGCTAGCGGTCGGTTTGCTCCGTATGGCTAAAGATCATCGTCCAAATCGTCTTCGTGAATCTCGGCGGCACGCCGTTTGGCATCGGCAATCAGATCCTTTGCAGACGCTCCGCGTAACCATGCGTCGATCATGTCGGCCCAGCATTGCAGCATGATCCTCCGCTCGGAGAAGTAACGATTCACGTTATAGATTGCCGCGATTCTATTTTTCGGAGAGTGTGCCAGAGACATCTCTATCCAGCGCTCGTCAAACTTCGCGCGGTTCAGGCCGGTAGAAAACGTCCGCCGCAGATCATGCACGCCAAGGCTCTGAAAATCGGAATCGTCTTTCCTGATGTGCTCCACAGTGGCGTCAATCACGCGATTCAACGTGGCATTGGAAATCGGTGTCTCACTGTCGTATCGGCTTGGATGCAGGTACACGCTCGAACCAAAGCACGAACGAAACGTCGTCAAAATATCCAGTGCCTGGCTACTCAGCGGTACGACGTGGTCCTTGCCCGCCTTCATCCTCGCAGCAGGGATCGTCCAACGCTCGGCGTCGAAATCGACCTCCCTCCAAGTGGCATCGATAAACTCGCTCTTTCGAACCCCAGTCAACAGAATAAATCTCAACGCCAAGCGCAGAGTCGGCATGGTCGCCACACGATCCAGTGCTGTCAGAAACGTCCGCATTTCAGCAGGCGACAGCGCGCGCTCTCGTGGCTCAAACGTGGCGATGGCACTGGCACGGATCGCCTCAGCCGGATTATCCACAGCCAACCCGCTACCCTGAGCGTGGTTGAATACAGCGCGAACGATATCGCGAACATGGACGGCGACAGCGGGGCCGCGCTTCTCTTTGGTTTCGTCGCACAGGCGTTTCAGTCGCTGCGGAGTCACCTCCTGCAGTTTGAGCTTTCCCAGCTCCGGCTCAATGACGCGCCGATAAACCGCTCGACGCAGCGCCAAAGTGCTATCGGCCAGTTGCTCGGCTCCACTTTTCGGGTCGCCCTTATGCTTGAAGTAGTTTTCGGCCCACCCACTGAAAGTGAGCGCGTTGGTCGCAGAGACGCGCTTCTCGACCTTGGTTCGCGACGGCGATACGCCCCGCTCCACATCGCGTCTGGCGCGATCAAGCAATAGGCGCGCCTCGCGCAGCGACATCGATACGCCATACTCGAGCGATTCGGGCTCTCGCGTCGGTTGGCGCCCAAGATCCGCGTCGTACCGCCCAATAGTCAGCGTTTCACGCCGTCCGTTCAACCGGTAGTCGTACCGAAAAGAAATCGTACCTGTCGTCAGCACCGCCACGTACATACCGTCGCGGTCTGTCACCTTGAATGCCTTATCCCTGGGCTTGAGGGAATTCAGCTCTCGATCAGTTAGCAAATCAGCCTCCGGTCAGGTTCCCTCATGGTACCGTCAGACGTGACTGACGGTACCATTGGTGGGTTTTCCGACCGCCTCAAGCGGTACCGTCACTGGTACCGGAAAAATAGCTGAGATTGGATGATTTCAGCTAAAGCGGGGTGACAACAAAAATCTCCGTAACCATTTGTTTTTAAGAGATTTTTGATACCGCTTGAGACAGTGTGAGGCTATGCTAAATCATTCCCACTCAATCGTCGCCGGCGGCTTGCCCGAAATGTCGTACACGACACGATTGATCCCGCGCACCTCATTGATGATGCGGTTCGACACATGCCCGAGCAGTTCATGCGGCAGATGCGCCCAATGCGCGGTCATGAAGTCGAGCGTCTGGACCGCGCGCAGCGCAACGACGTACTCGTAGGTGCGGCCATCGCCCATCACGCCCACGCTCTTCACCGGCAGGAACACCGCGAATGCCTGGCTCGTGAGGTCATACCACGACTTGCCCGTTTCCTTGTCGATGGTGTTGCGCAGCGTTTCGATGAAGATCGCGTCCGCGCGGCGCAGCAGATCCGCGAAATCGCGCTTCACCTCGCCGAGAATGCGCACGCCGAGGCCCGGTCCCGGGAACGGATGGCGATACACCATGTCGTGCGGCAAGCCGAGCTTCACGCCCAGTTCGCGCACTTCGTCCTTGAAGAGTTCGCGCAGCGGCTCGAGCAGCTTGAGGTTCAGCGTTTCCGGCAGCCCGCCCACATTGTGGTGGCTCTTGATCGTGTGCGCGGCCTTCTTGCCCTTGCCCGCCGACTCGATCACGTCCGGGTAGATCGTGCCTTGCGCAAGCCACTTCGCATCGGTGAGCTTGCCCGCTTCGGCCTGGAACACTTCGACGAACTCCGCGCCAATGATCTTGCGCTTCGCTTCGGGATCGGTCACGCCCGCGAGCTTCGACATGAACGCTTCGCTCGCGTCGACGTGGACCACCTTCACACCGAGGTTGTCCGCGAACATCGACATCACCTGCTCGGCTTCGTTCAGGCGCAGAAGGCCGTGATCGACGAACACGCAGGTCAGCTGGTCGCCAATCGCGCGATGCAGCAGCGCCGCCGCCACCGACGAGTCCACGCCGCCCGAAAGACCTAGGATCACGTTCTCGCTGCCCACCTGCCTGCGAATCGTTTCGACGGCCTCCTCGATGTAGTGCCCCATTTCCCAGTCGGCCCTGGCGCCGCAGATGCCGAGCACGAAGCGCTCGAGCATCGCGCGGCCCTGTACCGTATGCGTGACTTCCGGATGCCATTGCAGGCCGTAGAAATGGCGCTTCTCGTCGGCCATCGCCGCGATCGGGCACGATTCCGTCGACGCCATCAGCTGGAAGCCCTGCGGCATTTCCGTGACCTTGTCGCCGTGGCTCATCCAGACCTTGAGCATGCCGTGGCCTTCGCTCGTGCGAAAGTCTTCGATGCCTTCGAGGAAGCTCGTGTGATTGCGCGCGCGCACTTCGGCGTAACCGAATTCGCGCACATGACCGCCGTCCACCTTGCCGCCTAGCTGCTCTGCCATCGTCTGCATGCCGTAACAGATGCCGAGAACCGGCACGCCCAGCTCGAACACGGCCTGCGGTGCGCGCGGCGTATCGGTGTCGGTGACCGAGTTCGGACCGCCCGAGAGGATGATGCCCTTCGGCGCGAATTCGCGAACGAATGCGTCGTCTACGTCATACGGGTGAATTTCCGAGTAGACGTGGGCTTCGCGCACGCGGCGCGCGATGAGCTGGGTGACTTGCGAGCCGAAGTCGAGAATCAGGATTTTGTCGTGCATGGCTGCGGACGAGACCTAAAAAAGAACGGATACGGAAAACCGCGCGACAGTCGAAAACGCGCGCAGCGTGAATTCATCAGGACCGCAGCGCCACGCTACGGCGGAACCGGGTGGCGCAGGTTCGGCGGCGCTTCGGGCGCATTACGTCTGGCGTTTCGGAGACCGGGTTTGCGCGCGGCCTCAGCCACGCAGCGGCGGCCTCGGTGCGTCGGCCGCTTCGTCGCGGGCGGCCTGGCGAGCCTCGCCGGCTTGCGCCGCGGCGGGCGAGGACGACGCGGCGGGCGGAACGGCCGCGGGCGTCACGGGGGGCGCCTGCACGGCAGGCTCGGCCGGCGCCGCGGGCCGTTGCGCCTCACGCGCACCGCCCCAAGGCATCGCTCGCATGGAACCGGGCTTCGCATATGCCACCGGCTCGTCGCGCCGCTCCTTTGCGGTCTTGCCCGCTTCACGCTGCTGCGCCGTCCGCCCCTTGTCGCCCTTTGCACGCCTGCGCACCGCGCCCGCGAGCCGGACGCCACCCAGACCGAGGACGATCAGCCACACCCCGACCGCACCGGCCACCAGCTGGCCCAAACCCGTGAGCCGCGGCGTACGCAGCCCGATCAGCCAGACCAGCATCAGCACGCCGGCGATCCAGTTGACGTGCCCCGCTGTCCGACCGACAGGCAGGGTCATCTCCCCGTGAAAAGCCGCACGCAGCGCAAGCCACGCGAAACCCAGCAGCACCACGCCGAACGCCTGTCCGACGAGCGCCGGCTGCGTCTGCACCAGTTGCAACGCGTTGTAGACCAGGGTCCAGGGCGTAAGAACGAACAGCACGCCGAACCCCAGCAGTGTCAACGCATCGACAATCAGCAGCACGCGCAGCAGCGGCTTCATCGGGATTTAGTCCACGTGATAGTTGGGCGCTTCCTTCGTGATCTGCACGTCGTGGACGTGGGATTCGCGCATGCCCGCCGCGGTGATTTCGACGAACGACGCCTTGTCGTGCAGTTCGTCGATCGTGCGGCAACCGCAGTAGCCCATCGAGGCGCGCACGCCGCCGATCAGCTGGAACAGGATCGCGTTGACCGAACCCTTGTAGGCGACACGGCCTTCGATGCCTTCCGGCACGAGCTTGTCGATATTGGCCGAGTTGTCCTGGAAGTAGCGGTCCGCGGCGCCGTCCTTCATCGCGCCGACCGAGCCCATGCCGCGGTACGACTTGTACTGCCGGCCCTGGTAGAGGAACACGTCGCCCGGCGACTCTTCGGTGCCGGCGAACATGCTGCCCATCATGACGGCGTTCGCGCCAGCGGCCAGCGCTTTCGACACGTCGCCCGAGAAGCGGATGCCGCCGTCTGCGATGCACGGCACGCCCGTGCCCTTGAGCGCCTCGGAAACATTGGCGATCGCGCTGATCTGCGGCACGCCCACGCCGGCGACGATACGCGTCGTGCAGATGGAGCCCGGGCCGATGCCGACCTTCACACCGTCCGCCCCGTACTCGACGAGGGCGCGCGCGGCAGCGGCCGTGGCGATGTTGCCGCCAATCACTTCGACGTGCGGAAAGTTCTTCTTGACCCAGCGCACGCGCTCGAGCACGCCCTTGCTGTGGCCGTGCGCCGTATCGACGACGATCACGTCCACGCCGGCCTGCGCCAGCAGCTCGACGCGCTCTTCGTTGTCCGGGCCAACCCCGACGGCCGCCCCCGCGCGCAGCTTGCCATGCTCGTCCTTGCAGGCGGCCGGGTGCTCGGTTTGCTTGGTGATGTCCTTGACGGTCATGAGGCCGCGCAACTCGAATGCGTCGTTCACGACCAGCACGCGTTCGAGGCGGTGGCTGTGCATGAGCGCCTTGGCCTCGAAGAGCGGCGTGCCTTCCTTCACGGTGACGAGGCGCTCGCGCGGCGTCATGATCGAACGCACCGGCTCGTCCAGACGCGTTTCGAAGCGCAGGTCGCGATTCGTGACGATACCGACGAGTTGCGCGCCCTCCACGACCGGGAAACCTGAAATGCCATGCTGCTGCGAAAGCGCGATGACGTCCGCGACCTTCATTTGCGGCGGAACGGTGATCGGATCGCGCACCACGCCCGACTCGAAGCGCTTCACCTTCGCGACCTCGCGGGCCTGCTCGGCCGGCGTGAGGTTCTTGTGGACGATGCCGACGCCGCCCTGCTGTGCCATGGCGATTGCGAGACGGCCTTCCGTGACGGTGTCCATCGCGGCCGACACAAGGGGAATGTTCAGGGAGATATTGCGGGTCAGCCGGGTCTTCAGGCTGGTGTCGCGCGGGAGAACGTCGGAGAAGGCGGGAACGAGGAGCACGTCATCGAACGTGAGTGCTTTCTGGATCAGACGCATGGCAAATCCTATAGGCGCAAAAGCAGATTATACGCGATAGCGCCCTGGAAATCATCTGTGTGAACAGGGGCTTAGCGCCGTTTTCGGGATTATTTCCAGCGCTGTCCGCGCCAGCGGACGCCGTTTGCGCACCGCCGCCTCCGACCCGAATTCCCGCCACGTCCGGTGCAGGATTGAACAAGACGCCGGCGCGGACCGCCAGCTAAGCTTCGGGAAAACGTGCTGGATGGCCCATCCGTATGGGTCGCGCGAAGTTTTCTGGAGGCAGGTCAAATGCAGCGTGGTGTGTTGTACGGCGTACTGGCGGGCGCATTGTGGGGCACGGTATTCGTCGTGCCCAGGCAGTTGGCGGAGTTTTCACCGCTGCTTCTGAGCTCTGGCCGCTACGTGATGTACGGGCTCGTCTCCCTTGCCGCGCTCGTGCCCATGCTGCGCCGCGTCTGGCCGCGCCTCACGCGCGCCGACTTCGTCGCGCTCGTGAAGCTCGCGCTCATGGGCAACGTGCTCTATTACCTCTTTCTTGCGAGCGCGATCCATCTCGTGGGTATCGCGCCCGCCTCGCTGATCGTCGGCGTGCTGCCCGTCACGGTCACGCTGCTCGGACGGAGCGACCATGGCGCCGTGCCGATTTCACGCCTCGTCTGGCCGCTCGCGATGATCGCAGCCGGCATCGTCTGCATCAACGTGGACGTGTTCACCGCCGCCGGCGACGCCGGCAGCCACGCAAGCGTCGTCACGCGCATCGCCGGCCTCGGCTGCGCGGTCGGCGCGCTCGTCTGCTGGACCTGGTTCGCGGTCGAGAACGCCCGCTATCTGCATCGCAACGCGCATTTCAGCGGCAACGAGTGGTCGGTGCTATGGGGCGTGGTCACAGGTGCGCTCGGCGGCGTGCTCTGGCTCGGCATTCTGTGCCTGCCGTCGGGCTGGGTGCAGGAAAGCGTGAGCACCGCCCGCTGGACGACGTTCTGGCAGCTGAATCTGGTGCTCGCGATCGGCGCCTCGTGGCTCGGCAACGGTCTCTGGAACGCGGCTGCGAAGCGCCTGCCGCTCACGCTGTCGGGCCAGATGATCGTGTTCGAGACGCTATTCGCCCTGCTCTACGGCTTCATCTACGACCACCGGCTGCCGCGCGCGCTGGAAATCGCGGCGATCGTGCTGCTGGTGGCGGGCGTGAGCTGGTCGGTGCGCCAGCACTCGGGCGGCCCGGAGGACACGGTCCACGGCGACGGCATCGTGCCGGAAGGCGATCTGCCGGGAATCGCGCACGAAAATCGCAGCACGCGCCCCGACGACGGCGCGCAGCGACGCCGCACGACCGCATGAGCCAGCGTGCGCCCGCGCGAAACTAGCGGGAATCCTTAGGCAGCCATTTGCGCCCTTCGACCGCCCCTTCCTTGCGGCTCTTGTCGACGCGGCGCTGGCGCGCCATCTTGGGGTCGACGATCAGCGGGCGGTAAATTTCCACGCGGTCGTGGTCGGCGAGCACGGCATCGAGCGGCTTGAGCTTGCCGTACACGCCCACTTTCAGCTTCGCGAGGTCGATCTCGGGATGGCGGGCGAGAACGCCGCTCGCGTCGATAGCCTGCCGGACGGTCGCGCCCGGCGGCAATTCGACGGTGATGAGCGTTTGCGCGTTGGGCAGCGCATAGCAGACGTCGATGGAAAGCGTCGCGCTCATGGCTTGCCGTAGCGCTGGTCGGCGCGCTTCACGAAGGAGTCGACGAAGGTGTTCGCGATGTGATGGAACACCGGCCCGATGATCTTTTCGAGGATGATGTTCGCAAATTCGTAATGCAGCGCGAACTCGATCTTGCAGGCGTCGGCGCGCAGCGGCGTGAAGCGCCAATAGCCCGTAAATTTGCGGAACGGGCCGTCGGCGAACTCCATGTCGATGCGTTCGGGCCGCTTTTGCGAGTTGCGCGTGGCGAAGTGCTGCTTGATGCCCTTGAAGTTGATGTCGATCTTCGCCTCCATGCCGTTTTCGTCCTGCCGGCGAATTTCGACGCCTCCGCACCACGGCAGGAAGTTGGGGTAGTCGGCGACGTCGGTAACGAGGTCGAACATCTGCTCCGCCGAATGGCGAATCAACACGGTTTTCTGAACATCCGCCATAAATTGCGCAATGCGTGGCAAGGGTGAAAGCGCTGCGGGCTTTCGGGAGCCCGCTTTGCTAAAATCGTAATTTTAAACGAGTTGGGCCGATCCCATTTTCCTATGAGCATCATCGACAACAGAAAAGCGTTCTTCGATTACTTCATCGAAGAACGCCACGAGGCTGGGCTCGTGCTCGAAGGATGGGAAGTCAAGGCCATGCGAGCCGGACGGGCCAACATCAAGGAAAGCTACGTCATGATCAAGGACGGCGAGCTCTACCTGATCGGCACGCACATCAGCCCGCTGCCCGAGGCCTCGACGCACATCCACCCCGACCCCACGCGTATACGCAAGCTGCTGCTCCGCCGCGAAGAAATCGACAAGCTGATCGGCAAGGTCGAGCAGCGCGGCTTCACGCTCGTGCCGCTGAATTTCCATTACAAGGGCGGCCGCGTGAAATGCGAAATCGGTCTCGCCAAGGGCAAGAAGCTGCACGACAAGCGCGAGACCGAGAAAAAGCGCGACTGGGAGCGCGAAAAGGCGCGTTTGATGCGCTCGCCGACCTGATTCTTCCGGCATCGTGGACGACAAACGGGCCGCTCGCGCGGCCCGTTTGCGTTTCATCCTTCCCAATGGCGCTTCGGCACTTATGCGCCCTTCGCACCGCTGATCTGCCCCTCGCGAATGCCCGCCCGGTTCACGATCGTGAGCGCCGAGGCGATCATGGTGCTCAGGTCGCCCATGTTGCCGGGCACGATCAGCGTATTGCCCTGCTTCGCGAGATTGGCGAACGCATTGACGTACTGCTCGGCCACCTTGAGGTTGACGGCGTCCATGCCGCCCTGCGACTGGATCGAGTTGCCGATCTTCTGGATGGCCTGCGCATTCGCCTCGGCCACCGCGAGGATCGCCGCCGCTTGCCCTTGTGCCTGGTTGATGGCGGCCTGCCTCTCGCCTTCCGACTTCTGGATCGCGGCTTCGCGCGCGCCGGCGGCCAGATTGATCTGCTCCTGCTTGCGCCCTTCGGAGGCCGCGATGAGCGCTCGCTTCTCGCGCTCGGCGGTAATCTGCGCCTGCATGGCGTGGAGAATTTCCTTCGGCGGCGTCAGATCCTTGATCTCGTAGCGCAGCACCTTCACCCCCCAGTTCGACGCAGCTTCATCGAGCGCGGAAACGACGCTGTGATTGATGAAGTCGCGCTCCTCGAACGTCTTGTCGAGTTCGAGCTTGCCGATCACGGAGCGCAGCGTGGTCTGCGAAAGCTGCGTGATCGCGAAGACAAAATTGCTCGACCCGTACGATGCCTTCATCGGATCGGTCACCTGGAAGTACAGCACACCGTCCACCTGAAGCTGCGTGTTGTCGCGCGTGATGCAAACCTGGCTCGGCACGTCGAGCGGGATTTCCTTGAGCACGTGCTTGTACGCGACGCGGTCCACGAACGGCAGCACGATCGTAAGCCCCGGCGTAAGCGTCGCGTGATAGCGGCCGAGCCGTTCGAGCACCCAGGCATGCTGTTGCGGCACGATCTTGATGGTCTGCGCGATCAGCACGACGACGATCACAAGCAGAATCAGGCCGACGACTGGGACTTGCATACAGAACCTCCGTTCGCTTCGGTGTGGTTTGTTTGTGTGTTCAACGCGCAGAAGAACGACGTAAAAGCGCGCTTCGGTTTCCGGTTCTCTTCGCCTATGCGTGGCGCGCGCCATCGCGGGCAGCGTGACGCGCACCGGCTTCGCGCCGCTCGTGCTTCGCCGCGACGACGAGGCAACTGCCGCGCACCGCTTTGATCTCGTAAAGAGGGGCGTCTTCGGGCTCGCCGGGCGCGAGTTCGACGTCCCATTCGGCGCCACGGTACATCGTGCGCGCGCGGCCGCTGTGCCAGGCGGCGACCGCGAGCGTCGCGCCGATATCGAGGTTGACGCCCGGGTCGGTCGAGGCGTCGGTCATGCGCCGGCGGCGGCCGAAGCGCGAGCGCCGCAGCGTGACAACCGCCGCGAGCCCAACCGCCGCCGCGACAATCAGTTGCACGTCGAGCGGCACACCGAGCTCATACGTCAACGCGCCCGCGAGAAAGCCGAGCGCGATCATCAGCAGATAGAACGTGCCGGTCATCAGTTCCGCGACGATGAGCACGCCAGCGGCAATCCACCAGACCAAACCATGCGGACCCACAACGATCTCCCAAAGTAAAACACCCCGGCTTGACCGGGGTGTTATAGCACGAAGCTGACACTTTTTTCCGCAGCCTGCAAAGGCACGAGGAAAGGCACGTCGAACCTCGAAAGCGGGAAGGACTCGCGCCCTCGCCCCCTGAACTTACTTTGCCTTCGCCAGCGCCTGCCACGTCTCGATGACCGTGTCCGGGTTCAGCGAGATCGACGCGATGCCTTCCTCGGCGAGCCACTGCGCGAAATCCGGATGATCCGAAGGACCCTGGCCGCAGATGCCGACGTACTTGTTCAGGCGCAGGCACGTCTGGATCGCGCGCTTGAGCATGAACTTGACGGCCGGGTCGCGCTCGTCGAAGTCGACGGCCAGCAGTTCCATGCCCGAGTCGCGGTCGAGGCCGAGCGTGAGCTGCGTGAGGTCGTTCGAGCCGATCGAGAAGCCGTCGAAGTACTGCAGGAACTCTTCGGCAAGAATCGCGTTCGACGGCACTTCGCACATCATGATGAGCCGCAGGCCGTTCACGCCGCGCTTGAGGCCGAACTTGTCGAGCAGACCCACCACGCGCTCCGCCTGCTTGAGCGTGCGCACGAACGGCACCATGATCTCGACGTTCGTGAGACCCATCTCCTCACGCACGCGCTTGAGCGCGATGCACTCCATTTCGAACGCCTGCGCAAAGTCCTCGGCGATGTAGCGCGACGCGCCGCGGAAGCCCAGCATCGGATTTTCTTCGTCCGGCTCGTAGCGCGAACCGCCGATCAGCTTCTTGTACTCGTTCGACTTGAAGTCCGACAAACGAACGATCACGGGCTTCGGATAGAACGCCGCCGCAATCGTGGCAATCCCTTCGGTCAGCTTGTCGACGTAGAACGCGCGCGGCGACGCGTGGCCGCGCGCGACGCTTTCGACGGCCTTCTTCAGATCGGCATCGACGTTCGGGTACTCGAGGATCGCCTTCGGGTGCACGCCGATGTTGTTGTTGATGATGAACTCGAGACGCGCAAGGCCCACGCCGGCATTCGGCAGTTGCGAGAAGTCGAACGCGAGCTGCGGGTTGCCGACGTTCATCATGATCTTGACCGGAATCGACGGCAGCTCGCCACGCTGGATTTCGCTGACTTCGGTTTCGAGCAGACCGTCGTAGATGCGGCCTTCGTCGCCTTCCGCGCACGACACGGTCACGAGCGCGCCGTCCTTCAGCACGTCGGTCGCGTCGCCGCAGCCCACGACTGCCGGCACGCCCAGCTCGCGCGCGATGATCGCCGCGTGGCAGGTGCGCCCGCCGCGGTTCGTGACGATCGCCGAGGCACGCTTCATCACCGGTTCCCAGTTCGGGTCGGTCATGTCGGCCACGAGCACGTCGCCCGGCTGCACGCGTTCCATTTCTGACGGATCGTGAATCACCTTCACGCGGCCCGCGCCGATCCTCTGGCCGATCGCGCGGCCCGTGGCGAGCACCTGCGACTGACCCTTGAGCTTGAAGCGCTGCTCGACCTTGCCGTGCGCCTGGCTCTTCACCGTTTCCGGACGCGCCTGGAGAATGAAGATCTTGCCGTCGCGGCCGTCCTTGCCCCACTCGATGTCCATCGGACGCTGGTAGTGCTTCTCGATGATGACGGCGTACTTCGCCAGCTCGATCACGTCTTCGTCGGTGATCGAGAAGCGGTTGCGCTGCTCGTGCGACACGTCGACGGTCTTCACGCGACCCGGCTCGCCCGGCTGCGTGAACTCCATCTTGATGAGCTTCGAGCCGATCGAGCGGCGGATGATCGGGGCCTTGCCCTGTGCGAGCGTGGTCTTGAAGACATAGAACTCGTCCGGATTCACGGCGCCCTGCACGACCGTTTCACCGAGGCCGTAGCTCGACGTGATGAAGACGGCGTCCTTGAAGCCCGATTCGGTGTCGAGCGTGAACATCACGCCCGCGGCGCCGACGTCCGAGCGGACCATACGCTGCACGCCCGCGGAGAGCGCGACTTCGGCGTGGGTGAAGCCCTTGTGGACGCGATAGGAAATGGCGCGGTCGTTGTAGAGCGACGCGAACACGTGCTTGAGGCGGTCGAGCACGTCCTCGACGCCCACCACGTTCAGGTAGCTTTCCTGTTGACCGGCGAACGAAGCGTCGGGCAGGTCTTCCGCCGTCGCCGACGAACGCACGGCGAACGACAGCTCGGCGGGCGAGCCGTTCTGCAGCGTTTCGAAGCCTGCGCGGATCTCCGCCTCGAGCTTCGGCTGCAGCGGCGCGTCGACGATCCATTGACGGATTTCCTTGCCCGCTTCGGCCAGCGCCTTGACGTCGTCGACGTCGAGCGCCTCCAGGCGAGCGGCGATCCGTTCGGTCAGGGTGTTGTGTTTCAGGAAGTCGCGGAAAGCGAGTGCCGTCGTGGCGAAGCCCGTGGGCACGCGCACGCCGGCTTCAGCCAGCTGGCTGATCATTTCGCCGAGCGAGGCGTTCTTGCCGCCCACGATCTCGACATCGGTCATCCGCAACTGCTCGAAAGGCACTACATATGCCTGATCCTTGGCAACGGTGTTAGTCATACAAGCCCCTAAGTGTGAAAAAAATTCACGATTGCGCAAGTGGGCTCGAACGCGGTCCACTTATTGGAAGCGGATTCGCGTCTTGCGCAACCTGTTGGAAAAGCAATCGCTTATCCGTGCAGTGAATTCCCATTCTCAGGAAAAGCACGAAGATGCTAGCGATTGCACGGAGTTAGATGAAATCGCTGCGAATTGACACCAGAATACGCCGCGATGAACGGCTGTTTGGCGCGGTTGCACTGCAATTGCTTATCCAACAGGTTGCCGCTATTCTACCGTGCCGACTCTGGAATTTGTGCCAGTCGGCGAGAATTGCCCCTCGGTCGCGCCGAACGGGGCTTTCCGGGCGCCCAGCCTGTCCCCGAGCCGCCCTGCGCTCACGTACCCAGCCTCAACCGATGCCGCCAACCGTATTCATCGTCTCCGACGGTACCGGGATCACTGCCGAAACCTTCGCGCATTCGATCCTGTCGCAGTTCGACCAGAAATTCCGCCTCGTGCGCGTGCCCTTCGTCGATTCGACCGACAAGGCCTATGCCACCGCCGAGAAGGTCAACGAAGCCGCCGTGCAGGAAGGCCGCCGCCCGATCGTCTTCACGACGCTCGTGGACAGCAATTCGAACGAGATCGTCAAGCGCGCGAACGCGCTCGTGCTCGACATGTTCCAGACCTTCGTGGAGCCGCTCGAGCAGGAGCTGGAGCTCAAGTCGAGCCACGCGATGGGCCGCGGCCACCAGAACGCCGACACCGACGAATACAAGAACCGCATCGAGGCGATCAACTTCTCGCTCGCCCACGACGACGGCCAGTCCGACCGCAATCTCGCCGACGCCGACGTGATCCTCGTGGGCGTTTCGCGCAGCGGCAAGACGCCCACCAGCCTCTATCTCGCCATGCAATACGGCGTAAAGGCGGCGAACTACCCGCTCATTCCCGACGATTTCGAGCGCGGCAAGCTGCCCACTGCGCTACTGCCCCATCGCGCGAAGATATTCGGCCTCTCGATCGATCCGCAGCGTCTCACCGAAATCCGCAACGAGCGGCGGCCCGGCAGCAAGTACGCGGCACTGGAGAATTGCCGCTACGAAGTGAACGAAGCGGAGGCAATGATGCGCCGCGAGGGCGTCCATTGGCTCTCGTCGACGCACAAGTCGATCGAGGAAATCGCCACGACGATCCTGCAGGAAATTCGCATCGACAAGCCGTCGTATTGAAGCGCCCCGCTTTGTGCGGGCACAACGAAAAAGCCCCGTGAGCCACCTGGCTTTTTCACCGTCCAGCTTTTGGGGTGTAGTTCATCGCGCAGGCTTTTTGCGCCCAGGCTCAGGAACCAGGTTCAGGGACCAGGCTCGGCGGAATCCGGCTGGGCCGCCGCCGCGCGGCCGGCCACGGCCTCTTCGATCAACCGTTCGAGCTGTTCGAAGTTGACCGGCTTCGTGAGATGCGCGGTGAAACCGGCTTCCACGCTGCGGCGCACGTCGTCGTCGGTGCCGAAGCCGGTGAGCGCGATGGCGGGTACCGTGGATTGCACACGAAACGCGCGGATGAAGTCGATGCCCGAGCCATCGGGCAGACCAATGTCGCTCACCACGAGGTCGAAGGCCGAACCGGCGGTCAGCGCGAGCGCGTCCGCGACGCTGCCCGCCACCGCCACTTCGTGGCCGCCTGCGCGCATCAGCTGCGACATCACCTCGGCGGTGTCCTCGTGATCCTCTATCAGCAGGATGTTCAGCGCGCCCGCCTGAAGCGGGCCGCGCAGCTCGGCGATCGTTGCCGCGCCCTCGCCCGGCGCCGCGGTCGGCAACACGATCGTAAAGGTCGCGCCGCAATGCGCGCCGGGACTCTTCGCGCTCACGCGCCCGCCGTGCGCCTCGGTTAGCGCGCGGGTCACGGCCAGCCCGAGACCGAGCCCGCCGAACTGCCGCGTGAGGTTGTGGCTGCCCTGCTCGAACGCGTGGAAGAGCTTGCCGATCTGGTCGGGCGCGATACCGATGCCCGTGTCCTCCACCTCGATTTCCACCTGCATGCGCTCGTCATGCGTGCGCACGTAGATGTGGCCGCCGTCGGGCGTGAATTTCGCGGCGTTGCGCACGAGGTTCCAGAGCATCTGCTGCAGGCGCGCGCGATCGCCGCGCACATAGTGATGCTGCGCGCGCAGATCGACGTGGACGTCCTGCTGCTTGATCTGGATTTCACTGTGAAAGAGCTCGAGCACAGCCTCGATCACCTCGTGCACGTCGACCGTGTCGAGCGCGAGACTCAGCTTGCCGTTGGCCACGCGCGTAAGATCGAGCAGATCGTCGATGAGACGCGCTTCGAGTTCGATATTGCGGCGGATCATCAGCACGCCCGCGCGCGCCGCCTCGGGAAGGCCCGCGATCTGCTCGAGCAGCCGCGTGCCCGCGAGCACCGGCGTGAGCGGCGTGCGCAGTTCGTGCGACAGCATCGCGAGGAAGCGGTCTTTCGCGCGATTGGCCTCTTCGGCCGCCTGGCGCGCGGCCTGCTCCGAGGCGAGCAGACGCTCGCGCTCCTCGGCCGCTTCGCGCTGCGAGTCGATGTCGGTGCAACTGCCGAACCACTTGTTCACCCCGCCACGCGGATCGCGCATCGCAACGATTCGGACATCGAACCATCGGTAGACGCCATCGTGGCGGCGGATGCGCAATTCGTGGCGATAGTCCGTGGCGCCGCTGGCTACGGCCTTGAGCCACGTATGACGGATCTCTTCGCGATCGTCGGAATGCACGGCGTCGAGCCACGCGAGGCCATACGATTGGCGCGCGTCGAACCCTGTGTAGTCGAGCCACTGTTTCGAGAGAAAGTCGCAATTGCCGTCCGCGCCGCACGTGAGCACGAGGTGCGGCAGCGCCTCGGACAGCGTGCGGTAATGCTCCTCGCGATCGCGCAGCAACAATGCTTCGTCGGAGGCGCGCCGCAGCGCCTCCTGCGAGAGCACGCGCTCGACCGCTTCCGGCAGATAGTCGAGATAGTCGCCCGATTTCGGCACCACGTCCGAAACGCCCGCGCGCAGCGCGGCGATCACGCGCGACTCGTCGGTGAAGCCGGTCACGAGGATCGCAGGCACGCGCACGTTGTCGGCGCGCAGGCGGCGGAAGAAGTCGAGGCCCGTTTCCGCGCCGTCGAGCTGGTAATCGAGCACGAGCACGTCGGGCGTTTGCACGGCAAGCAACGCGCGCGCCTCTCCCACACCCGTGCAGGCGTCCACGCGCGCACCGGCGCGCAGAAGCGATTTGCGGGCGAGGCGCAGGATGCCCTCGTCGTCGTCGACGACGAGCACGTGGGCGCCGGCCAGCATCGTGGGTTCCTCAGTCATGCGCGAAGCGTCCATTCGGGCATGGGCCAGGCTTGCGGGTTTTGCAACCGGATGCCAATGTGCGATGACTCCATGCGTAATGCGTAATTCCGTTTCAGCCGATCAGGTTTGGACGAAGCGGTGCCCCGGCGGCAGCTTGACCACCTGAAGAAAAAAGCCCAGACGCCGCACGGCTTCGATGAACGCGTCATATTCGACCGGTTTCGTGATGTAGACGTTGCAGCCGAGTTCGTAGCAGCGTTCGATCTCACGCGGGTCGTCGGTCGTCGTGAGCACGATCACGGGCACCGACGCCGTGGCCGGCTCCGCCTTCAGGCGCCGCAGCACCTCGAAGCCGTCCACGCGCGGCATGCGCAGGTCAAGCAGCACGACGAAATTCGCCAGCGCCTGACGCGACGGCCAGTTCGCCGCCGCGGCCTCGCCAACGCCGGGCGCGCCAAAAAAGTAATCGAGCGCCTCCTGGCCGTCGCGAAAGCGCACGAAGCCGTTCGAGATGCCCGAACGCCGCAGATTGCGCTCGACGAGCGTGGCGTGCCCGTCGTCGTCTTCGATCAGCACAATGCCGACCTGTTCCCCGTTCGTCATCCTGACTCTCCCACGCCCTGTAACCCTCGTCCGGGCGCCTGTTGAAAGCTTGTCGCTACGCGCTACGCAAGGGCTGGGCCGGTAGCGCGACGAAGAACGTCGAGCCCGCGCCCTCGGTCGATTCGACCCAGATGTGTCCGCCGTGCCGCTCCGCGATGCGCCGCGCGAGCGCGAGGCCAGTGCCCTGCCCGGGCGATTCGCCGCCGTGCAGCCGCTGAAAAGCGCGGAAAAGCTTGGGCAGGTAGGCTCGGGCGATACCCACGCCATTGTCGCGCACATAATAGGTCCGTGTACGCTCGCCGGTCCCTCCTCCGGCTTCGCCGCCGCTTCCCTTGCCGGCGCCGGCGCTCGCCTCCAGCGCGCCGATCTCGACACGGCCCTGCCGCGTCGTATCAAGATGCCGCAGTGCATTCTCGATGAGGTTGCCGAAAATCTGCTCGAGCGCGGCCGGGTCGCCCCATGCGGGCGGCAGCTCGAGCACGTCGATGCGCGCGGCCTGCGCGAGTTCGCCGGCAAGGCCTCCCAGCACGCGCTCGACGAGCCGCGCGACGTTCACGCGCTGCCAGCGGTATTCGAGCCGCCCGGCGCGCGAAATGCGCAGCAGCGCCTCGATGATCGCCGCGGCGCGCGCGACCGCCTGGAGCAGGAACCGCAGCGACTCGTCGATGTCGCCGTCGAGCACTTCGGCCATCGCGCGATGCTCGGGCTCGGGCAGACCCGCGGCATCGATCTGCGCGCGCAGATCGACGCAGGATACCTGCAGCTCCTTCGAAAAACCCTGCAGATTCACGAGCGGCGAGCGCAGATCGTGCGACACGCTGTAGATGAACATCTCGTTGTCCTGACTCTCCTGGCGCAGATGCTCGTTGGCGCTCGCGAGGTCGGCGGCGCGCGCCTGGAGCTGCGCCTTGAGCGCGGCCTGTTCGCGATCGGCCTTGCGCAGCCGCGCGCTCGTCTGGTGCAAGACCGCATCGAGCGCGGCGATTTCGTCGTTGCCCGAAAGCGGCGGCGCGAGCGCCGCACCCTCGCCCAGGCGCCCGGCATTCGCGCGCAGCGCGGCAAGGCGCGCGCCAACGTTGCGCGCGAACGCGACTGCCGTGAATGCCCAGATCAGCATTGAACCCACCACCGCGAAAATGAGCGCGTCCTGCTGGCGCGCACGCGTCTCGCGCAGCATCGCGGCGCGCGCCTCGTCGAGCCTCGTTTCCTCGGCGATGAATTCGCCCAGCATGCCGCTCACCGTCTCGATCTCCTTCGGCAGACCGTTGCCCGCCGCCCGCGCGAACGGCGCTCCGCGCCCCATGCGCAGCGCATCGGCGATATCGCCGGCCTGCCTGCGCCAGGCATAGGCCGCGTCGCGCATGCGGTCAACCCGTGCGAGCTGCACGGGATTGTCGGCGACCATGCGCGCGAGCAACGTGATGCGATCGGAGAATTCGGTCCAGACAGCGTGACGGTCAATGAAAGAAGGATCTTCGAGCACGATGCCCGTGCGCACGCGCGCAGCCTCGCGCAGCAACGGGTCGACGAGACTGGTGGCTTGCCAAAGGATTTGCTGGGTGTTTTCAGCGCGCCTTGCCGCGAGCGACGCCTCGCCCTGCGTGCCGAACACGACGCCGAGCAGCGCCAGTTCAACGACGCTCGGAACCGCGATCAGCAAGAGTCCCTTGGCGAACAGTTTCATGTCGGTCTGGCTCAGTGGCGGGTCTGGGCAGCGCGCCGTGCCTCGCGCCGCGTCCGCCCGGGCGACGCGAGTCGGCCGCAGGCACCAGAACCGCAACATTATCTGCGCGAAATTTCAGGATGACAACGTAGGCGGTACCCCACATCCCGATTCGTGGAAAACCCGCTTTTTTGCGGCAATTCGCCACACTCCGCGAACGCACAGGTCTATTATTGAGACTGGAGACAAGCGAGAGAGCGCCGGGATTTCTACATGAGCGCGACGTGCGATCCGGCATGGCGTTTGCGAATGCAATGAGGATTTTGGCAGGGGCAATATGACGGACCGCGCACAACGAATCGTGTGAGGCGGTCCGCGCGCCGTTACGGTGCACCGTCCCTATGTCCGTCCTCGTGAGCGCAGCAAATTCGTGTGCTATAAAGGATCGACGTGCGGCGCACCAGTCCGGGAGTGGTCGCATGGGAACGCTGCGTGTTTTGCAATCCACCTTTTTCAGGCGAATTTTTATGTCCTTCCCGAAAAAGCGCAAACGCATCAAGGCAGACGGCGACGAGTCGTTTCTCGCCGTGCTCAGCCACTTCAAACCGTTCGGCCAGCTTGATACGAAGATCGCGCGTGCGCGCGCGCAGGACGAACCCGTGCTCTATGCGCATGTCCTGCCTGGGCTAGACGTGCTCCTGTGCTGCGTGCGCGGCGCGCAGCCGCCTTACCCGGGCACGAGCGAATTGCGCAAACGGTGCATCGAATCGATCGCCCATGCGCTCGAACAGCCGATCGAAGGCCTCGAAAACGGCGGGTACTGGTACGAGGCGGATGGCTTCGGCTTTCTCGTATTCGCGAGCCGCGCCCGCGCGCGGATCCTGCCCGAGTTCGGTGCGGCGCGCCCGAGCATGGCCTCGCGGCGCATGACGCGTCGCCAGGACGCCGCCGGCGACACGGCGCCACGTTCGCTGCGTTAAGTCCCGCCTTCCACGAAGTTCACTGCACCGCTGCGCCGGGTTGACTACCCGGCGCGGTTCGTATTCCGCTGTCCGTCAGCTTCCCTTGTAGAGCGGCTCCTGCCCTTCCTGCGGCTTCTTCCCCGACGGCGTCGCCGGGCGCGTCTTCGTCCCCTTCCCGGTTGCTGCGGCGCCGCCCGCGCCGCCGAGGTCGGGCTTCGGCTGCGCGCGCATCTTCTGGCCCGGCGGCGGCGCCGTGGGCTGCTTGTGCAACTGCGCGAACAGCGCGTCGCACGGCAGCGGCTTGTTGTTGCTCGGCGCGATGAGCGGGAGCAGCGCGGCAAACGGGTTGATGAGCCCAAGCCCGACCATTGCGCCGCCGCGCAGCGCGAGCGCGGTGGCATCCACGCCCACGTGCGGATTCTTGAACGTGCCCTTCACGTAGAGCGGCGAGCGCAGCGTGAAGATGCGAAAGCCCTTCGTATGCGGGTGGACCTTCATGTCCAGCGACTCGTCGCGCAGATCGACCGGGCCGTCGATATCGATCACGGCGTCGTCGGTGTCGAGCGCGAACACGTGCGGGTCCAGCACACCGTTGGTCGCGACGAAGTCCGCCGCCGCGCAGTTGATCTTCACGTCACGCTCGCCGAACAGCTTCTCATAGACCACGTTCGCCACGTTCAGTCCCGCCGCCTCCATGAGCAGGCGGCTGATCGTGCCCTGCGTGACGAGCAGCTTCACTTCGCCGTTCGACGTCGCGGCGAGCGCCGCCGGCGAATTGCCCGTGGCCGAAAGCGAAGCGTCACCGTTGATCTCGCCGAGCGCCGACTGCATCGTCTTGAAGCCCGGGAACAGTTGCTTGAGCTTCAGATGGCGCGCCTCGAGCGTGCCGCGCGCCTTGAGCGGCGCGCCGCCGCCGTCGAGCGAAAGGCGCGTGGCGAGCGTGCCGCCCGCCACGCCAAACGTCAGCGGATCGAGCACGAGCACGCCGTTGGTCATCGTCACGTGCGTGTAGAGATCCTGAACAGGCAGACTGCCCTGCTTGACGATGCGCCGGCCCGTGAACCTGACGTCGGCGTCGATGGCGTTCCAGCGGTCGGTGCGGAACTGCTCGACGGGAATCACGCGATCGGCGGGTTGCTTGACCGCGTCGCCGCGCTTTTGCTTGCTCGCCTTGCTGTCCGCGCCGATGATCGGCGCGAGGTCCGGGAACTGCAGCAGGTTCGACACCAGTTCGCCCGAGAGAAGCGGCCGCGTCGGGCGCTGCTCGTAGACGAACGTGCCGTTCAGGTCGCTGCCGCCGACGCGGCCGGTGAAGTTCTCGTAGCGGAACACGCTCGCGCCGCGACGGAACCGGCCGACGAAGCGGCCTTCGGTGGCATAGGGCGGCGTCTCGGGCAGCGTCACGCCCGTCAGGTTGTAGAGGTGCGCCATGCTCTGCCCTTGCAGCCACAGGCGCAGGTCGACGGCGGCTAGATGCATCGGGTCGGTGATCGTGCCGACGAGCGCGACGTGCATGTCGCCGGCGCGCACATCGGCCTGGACCGGAAACGGGCGATTCGCGTCCTGCAGCGCAAGCACGCCGCCGACCTTGCCGTCGCCCGAAAGCGGTGTCTTGTTGTACGTGCCCTTGATGGTCCAGCCGATCGCGTAGAACGGCTGCGTCGCGGCGGGCCGCGCGCCGATGACGCCCGATGCGCCGCTGGCTTCGCTTGCGGCGAGCGCCTGCGAGCCTGCCGCGGGCGCGCTCGTTGCGGCGTTCGTGCCCGTTGCGCTGGCAGGGACCGTCGCGCCGGCCGCGGAGACTGCGCTCGCCCCGCTGGCCGCGCCAGTTCCACTCGCCGCGCCCGCAGCCTCCGAAGCCTGCTCCCTGCGCGCCTGCTGCGCGAGCCGGTTCGCGCCCGCGCGGCCGATCATCTGCGCCGATCCCTGACGCGACGCCGCTTCCTGCTGCTCCATCATTTTGCCGATCGGGATGCCATGCCCGAGCAGACTCACCACGATTTTCACGTCGGTCTTCGTCTGCTGGTCGCTCACGGCGATGTTGCCGCTCGAAAAGGCGATGTCATGCAGATCGAGCTTCCACGTCGACGGCCCGCTCGAGGCGGGCAGCTTGAAAGTCCAGTTATTGCGCCCGTCCGCAAGACGCTCGACGTCGATGGCCGGATTCACGAGATTGATTGCCGGAATGACGATGTCGTGCGTGAGAAGCGGCAGCACGGCCACTTCGAAGTCGATCTCGTCGAGCGTGGCAAAGTGCGGCGCCTTGGTCCAGTCGGGATTGGCGATTTCGATCCGCGTAGCGGAAAAACGCGGCCAGGGCACCCAGGCGCGCCACCCCGTCTCGCCAGGCGGCTTTTGCCAGCCGACCTTGATGTCGCCTTGAATGGCGAACGGCCGCCCAATGGCCTCGCTGACCTTTTCGTTGATGTACGGCTTCGCGCGGTTCCAGTCGAACGTGAGAATGAATACGACGAGCACGGCGATCAGCACGACGACAACGGCGACGAGCCATGCGATGATCCTGGCGAGCGTGCGGCCGAGGCTGAAGGCTTTGGGCTGCGGTGACGTCATGCGCACTCCGTGTTATGCGTTGTTGTTTCGCCTGCTATGTTGCATGACCGCGGAAGCAGCCAGCGTGCCCGGCCAGATCCGCACGGCGGGCTCGCGCGGCCAACCGGATGCACGTCCTGTTTGCAATCTTTCGATGCTAACGCACAATCATTTGTCCTCTCTCCATGCCGAAAACGCCCCGCTCGCCGAGGCGAACCGGATCGCAAGGCGCGGCGCGCGGCGCGGCCAGTGGCTGCTGCATCCCACCGATTTCGCGCTGCGCGCCGGCGAGCGCGCCGTACTCACCGGGCCGTCCGGCTCGGGAAAAAGCGTGTTCCTGCGCGCGCTCGCGCTGCTCGATCCGCTCGACGGCGGCGAAGTGCGCTGGCATGGCGAAGCTGTCTCCCGCTCGCGCATGGTCCACTATCGCCGGCACGTTGCGTACCTGCGCCAGCGGCCCGCGCTACTCGACGGCAGCGTCGAGGACAACCTGCGCTACCCCTACACGCTCGCGGTATATCGCGACGCGCAATTCGATGCGGCGCGTGCCCGCGCGTTCTTTGCCGCCGCCGGCCGCGCGAGCGACTTCCTCTCCCGCGACGCCTCCGACCTCTCGGGCGGCGAAGCGCAGATCGTCGCGCTCGTGCGCGTGCTCCAGCTCGACCCCGAGGCGCTCCTTCTCGACGAACCGACCGCGTCCCTCGACCCCGAATCGGTGCGCGCGGTCGAAGCGCTCGTGGCAGGCTGGTTCGATCAGGCGCGCACGGCGCGCGCCACGGTCTGGGTGTCGCACGACCCCGCCCAGGCGCAACGCGTGGGCGCGCGGCATCTGACGATGCGCGAAGGCATGCTCGAAGAACCGGCCGCGCGCGCGGCCTACGCCCAGGGAGCCGCGCCATGAGCCCCGGCGTGCTGCAGAACCTCGGCATCGGCGACGTCGCGATGGCGGCGCTGCTGGTCTTCGTGAACGGCGCGGTTTCGGTGCTGCTCAAGCTCGACCTCGAGCGCAGGCTGGCCTGGGCGGCCGTACGCACCGTCGTGCAGTTGCTCGCGATCGGCTATGTGCTCGGCTGGGTGTTCGCCTTCAATCGCTGGTACGTCGTGCTGCCCTTGATGGGGCTCATGACGCTGATCGCCGGCTTCGCGGGCGCGCAGCGCGGCGCGCGCACATATGGCGGGCAGCGCACGGACAGCATCGTCTCGATCTGGCTGAGCGCCTGGCTCGTGGCGGCGGTCGGCCTGTTCGTGGTGATCCGCATCCGGCCTTGGTACGAGCCGCAATACGCGATTCCCATCCTCGGCATGATTCTCGGCAACACGCTCACGGGCGTGTCGCTCGGCGTGGAGCGCATGATGCAGGAACTGACCGCGCGGCGCGATCGCGTGGAAAGCGCGCTCGCGCTCGGCGCGACGCGCTGGGAAGCCGCGCAGGCGAGCGCCCGCGAGGCGGTGCGCGCCGGCATGATCCCGACGCTCAACCAGATGGCCGTGGTGGGCGTGGTCAGCCTGCCCGGCATGATGACGGGCCAGGTGCTCGCCGGGCAGTCGCCGCTTCAGGCGGTCCGCTATCAGATCGTGATCATGTTCCTGATCGCGGCTTCCTCGGCGCTCGGCACGGTGGGCGCCGTGCTGCTCGCCTACCGGCGGCTATTCTCACCCGAGCATCGCTTTCTCGTTGCGCGGCTCGTCGAGCGCAAGGCACGCGCTTAGGGCCTTACGCGGCCCGCGCTGCCTGCGCGTTGCAAACGATTTCGACGTGCGGCGCGCCTAACGCTGCGCCGAGATTGTGATCTGCGTGCCGTCGCTGAGCGTGAGCGTCTTCGAAGTGCCGTTGGTCGGCATCGTAAGATGCGCGACTTCGCTGTGCGCGACCACGGCGGGACACGTCAGCGTGGCGCCGTTGCTCGACACCGACTGCGTGCCGTGCGGCGCCTGGGCGCGAAAGCTCACCTGCACCGTGGCGATGCCGTTGCTCGCAACGATCGGCGCGAGACGCACCTGAGTCTGGCGGACCATCGCACCGTTCGCGTCGAGCGGCAGCGAAGCGTAGTCCGGGCAGCCTTGCGGCGTCGCGACGGCGCCGCCCGGCGGCGTGGTGCGCCAGGTGAAGTCGTCGGTGTCTCCCGAGCGCAGCGTGCGGGTTTCCTCGGCGTTGCCGAACTGCCTGGACGCGACCCGCACGGTGTAGCGGATCGGCCCGTCGGTCGCGGCCTTCGAAGTGACCGTGATCGGCGTGGCCCCGAGCGCAGGCAACGCGAGCGCGCAGGAAACGGCTAGGGCAAACGGAATAAACGCCGCGCGGCGGCGGGTATGGCGGGAGCTGCGGCAAGGCATGCGTCACCTCCTGGCGTGAACGGCCGCGCCCGGGAGCGTTAGCGGCGTACGCAACAAACGCGGCAAGCCGCGAAGCCTGCACGACGCACCGCTCCCGTGCGGCGGATGGTCTGTTACCAGTCTAGCGCGCCGCGCGATGGCTTGCGCCGAGCGCACGCATCGAGCGGACCAGGTTTTATCCTGCTTGCCATCGCGCGCATTTTGCTTGCCGCACGCTGGCGAACGCCCGCGCGGGCCTTCACCCGTTCGCATGGGCGGCGTCCATGCCCGATCGCGCCGACTGCGTCGCTCAAAATCCGCTCAGCACCAGCTTGCCGATCGCGCGCCCCTCTTCGAGCAGCTTGTGCGCGCGCCGGACGTTGGCCGCGCTGATCGTCCCGAGCACCTCGCCGAGCGTCGTGCGCAGCGTGCCCGCGTCCACGAGCCGCGCGACTTCGTTGAGCAGCTTGTGCTGCTCGATCATGTCCGGCGTCTTGAACATCGAGCGCGTAAACATGAACTCCCAGTGCAGCGCGGCGCTCTTCGCCTTGAGCAGCTCGACAGGAACCGGTTCGCTGTTCTCGACGATCGTCGCGATGCCGCCCTGCGGCTTGATGACCTGCGCGGCGGCCGGAAAGTTGGCATCGGTGTCGTTGAAGATCAGCACGTAATCGACGTACTCGAAGCCGATCGCCTTCAACTGCGCGGCCACGTCGCCGTAGTGGTTGACGATGTGATCCGCTCCGAGCGACTGGGCCCACTTCGACGATTCGGGCCGCGAGGCGGTGGCGATCACGGTGAGCTTCGCGAGCTGCTTCGCCAGCTGGATGCCGATCGAGCCGACGCCGCCCGCCCCGCCGACGATCAGCACCGACTTGCCCGCGTCCGCGCCTTGCGGCGAAACGTTCAGGCGCACGAACAGCGCTTCCCACGCGGTGATCGCGGTGAGCGGCAGCGCGGCGGCGTGCGCGAAATCGAGCGAGGCCGGCTTGCGGCCCACGATGCGTTCGTCCACGAGCTGATACTCGCTGTTCGAGCCGGCACGCGTGATGTCGCCTGCATAGAAGACCGAATCGCCCGGCTTGAAGAGCGTGACCTCCGGGCCAACCGCCTCGACGACGCCCGCGGCGTCCCAGCCGAGCACGCGCGGCGTGCTTTCCACGGTCGCCTTGGGCGCGCGCACCTTGTAGTCGACGGGGTTCACGGAGACCGCCTCGACCTTCACGAGAATGTCGCGGCCGACGGCGACGGGCTTGGGCAACTCGACGTCGATGAGCGATTCGGGATCGTCGACCGGAAGATAGCGATAGAGGGCAACAGCTTTCATGCGAGGCTCCTGTCGAGGCAAGTCGGTTTGGGGGGCGCCGGAGGCGTCGCTGGCAGTTATCGTAGGCGGCATCGGTTGCGCGCGGAAGCCGTGCAATCGCGGAAACTTTCTTCGTCGGATTTTGAAAATGCGCGCCGCCGCCGAATCCGCGCGCGCCCCGGGCGCGTGAGGCGCGATCGCGTGCCGCGCATCGA
This sequence comes from Paraburkholderia lycopersici, assembly GCF_900096975.1. Lineage (GTDB taxonomy): Bacteria > Pseudomonadota > Gammaproteobacteria > Burkholderiales > Burkholderiaceae > Paraburkholderia > Paraburkholderia lycopersici. The sequence continues at coordinate 10,392 of NZ_FMYQ01000032.1, read as the reverse complement.
GCCCAGCCGGGACTCGCGCCCGCCGCGCTACTTGCCGCCCGTTTCGAGGCCGATCGTCAGCTCCGCCGTCACTGTCTGGCGCACGCGCCCATAGGCCGCCCACGGATCGGCGTGCTCGATCTGCGCGAGGCGGGCGTCGATGGTCGCGAGCGTCCAGTGCGCGCCGCCTGTCGTCGCCTCCAGCTCGTCCCAGCCGATCGGCACGGACACGCCCATGCCGGGCCGCGCCCGCACGCCGTAAGCGACCGCCGTGCTCGCGCCTCGCGCGTTGCGCAGGTAGTCGACGAAAATCTTCTTCTTGCGATGCTCAGGGCCCATCGTGGCCGTGATCTGCGTGGGCCAGACGGAGGCCAGATGCTGCGCGGCCGCGCGCGCGAACGCCTTCGCGTCGTCCCAGCCCGCCTCCGGCGCGAGCGGCACGACGATGTGCAGCCCCTTGCCGCCGCTCGTCTTGCAAAACGACTCGAGGCCGAGCTCCGCGAGCAACGCGCGCGTGCGCTGCGCCGCTTCGATCATGCGGTCCCAGCCGAGCGCCGGATCGGGGTCGAGGTCGAACACAACGCGGTCAGGCCGTTCGATGTCGTCGACGCTCGCGTTCCAGGTGTGCAGCTCGATGACGTCCATCTGCGCGGCGCTCACGAGCGCCCTCTGGGTATCGATCGTGAGCAGCGCCGGATGGCCCGGGTCGAGCCCCTCGTGCTCCGTGAGTCCGGGCAGCGGCACGCGGCCGCTGTGGCGCTGGAAGAACATCTCGCCGCTCAAGCCCCGCGGCGCGCGCACGAGCGAGACCGGACGAGCGCGCAGATGCGGCAGGATCCAGCGCGCGGCGCGCTCGTAATAGCGCACGAGTTCGAGCTTGCGCGTGCCGCTGTCGGCGTCGATGACGCGCCTTGCGCTTGTGATGCGTATGCCGGCGATTTCGCTTTCGGCGGCATCGGCGCGGCGGCGCCTCGCGGCGCTGGGCGAGCGGCGCACGGACGCGGCAGGCGAGGCCGGCGCGGCGGCGTCCGATGTCGGGGCCCGTTCGCCGCGCGGCGTTCGGGCGGATTTCGTGGTTTGGGCCTTGCGAGCGTCCTGCATACCGGTTCCCCCGGCGCACGATGGCGCACATGACGCGTCGCGCGACGCGAGTCGCGACACGTTCGGCTGACGGCACGCGGCGGCCGTCCCCGTCAGACCGCCGCACAAGCTTTCATTGTGCATCGAACGGGCGCTTTCGTCGCCGTAAGGTGTACGGCGGCGATCCAAAAAATGGGGAAGCATCTGCCGTGTGCGGGGCGTGGCGGCCGGACCATATGGCCCGAAGCCAGCGGCAAGAAGTTACAATAACGGGCTTTGCCGCGCGCCGCAGAGGCTTCGCACGCGCGTCATGCGCCTCCGTTCATCCGATCGCCGTGCCGGCGCCGTGCGCCGGCCTTGTCCGCCCTGCCATGAATCTCGTCATCCAGAGTCCTGCTCCGCTCGACACCGTCCATCACAAGCCGCTCCTCGGCCTCGCCCGCGGCAGCCGCCTTACGCCGGTCGACGCCCATGCGGTCCGCATCGAGAACGCCGAGCCCGCTCAGCGCGCCGACCTCGAGGTCTATTGCGGCACGCACCAGCTCGACTACGCGTTCGTCGAAGCGGGCCGGACGCTGGCCGATTTCGGCCTCGTGGCGATGGACATGGACTCGACGCTGATCACGATCGAATGCATCGACGAAATCGCGGACTTCTGCGGCCTGAAGGCCGAAGTCGCGGCGATTACCGAAGCCGCGATGCGCGGCGAGATCAAGGACTTCAACGAAAGCCTCACGCGACGCGTGGCGTTGCTCAAGGGGCTCGACGCGGGCGCGCTGGAGCGCGTCTACGAGGAGCGCCTGCAACTCTCGCCGGGCGCGGAGCAGATGCTCGCGGGCGCGAAAGCCGCCGGCCTCAAGACGCTGCTCGTCTCGGGCGGCTTCACGTTTTTCACCGAGCGCCTGAAGGCACGGCTCGGGCTCGACTACACGCGCGCGAACACGCTCGAGATCGTCGAGGGAAAGCTCACGGGCCGCGTGACCGGCGAGATCGTCAACGCCGACGTGAAGGCGCGCATGCTGACCGAAACCTGCGCGCGAATCGGCATCGAGCCGAACCGTGCGATCGCGATGGGAGACGGCTCGAACGACCTCAAGATGATGGGCGCGGCGGGCCTCTCCGTCGCATTTCGCGCGAAGCCGGTGGTGCGTGAGGCGGCGAGCGTCGCGTTCAACTTCGTGGGGCTCGACGGACTGCTGCGTCTTTTCTGATTCTGCTTTGCGGCCGGTTTCGCGGCCTGTCTCGCGATTGGTTTCGCGACCTGTTTCGCGACCTGTTTCGCGGCGGCCGGAAACGCCGACGGCCGCCCGTGTCCACCTGGACGCGGGCGGCCGTTTCATATGCGGCGCGCGTCAGCGCACCGGCCTACGCGGCGAGCTTCGCGAGCGCGCGCTCGATATCCGCACGCAGATCGGCTTCGTCTTCGAGGCCGATGTAGAAGCGCACCAGCGTGCCGCGGTGCGGCCAGCTCGCGGCCGTGCGCATCGAGGCGACGTCGTACGGCATCGCGAGGCTATGCGCCCCGCCCCAGCTCCAGCCCAGCGAGAAGAGTTCGAGCGACTCGCAGAACGTATCGATCTGCGCCGCGCTGTAGCGCTCGTCGAACACCACGGAAAAGAGGCCGCCCGCGCCCGTGAAGTCGCGCTTGTAGAAAGCGTGGCCCGGGCAGTCTTCGAATGCGGGGTGCAGCATCGCGGCGATTTCGGGGCGCGCCTTGAGCCAGCCGGCCACGGCGAGCGCCGTGCGATCGTGCGCCTCGAAGCGCGCCTTCATGCTTGGCAGCGCACGCAGCACGAGCGAACAGTCGTCGGCCGACACGCCGATGCCAAGCCGCATGCGCGCGGCTTTGAGCTTGAGATAGAGGTCGCGGTCGGCGGTGATGGTCGCGCCCATCAGCACGTCGCTGCCGCCCGACTGGTACTTCGTGAGTGCCTGCACCGAAATGTCGATGCCATGCTCGAACGGCTTGAACGCGAGACCGGCGGACCACGTATTGTCGATCGCCGTGAGGACGTCGCGCGCACGCGCCGCCGCCGTGATCGCGCGCACGTCGGGCACTTCCATCGTCACCGAGCCGGGCGCTTCGAGCCAGATCAGCTTCGTGTCCGGCCGGATCAGGTCGGCGATGCCCGCGCCGATCATCGGATCGTAATAGCGCACCGTGAGGCCGAAATCGCGCGCGAGCCAGTCGCCATGATCGCGGTTCGGCGAATAGACGTTGTCGGGAATCAGCACGTCGTCGCCCGACTTCAGCAGTCCGAAGTAGACGTTCGAGATGGCCGAGAGTCCCGAAGGCTGCAACAGCGCGTGCTCGCCGCCCTCGATTTCGGCAATCCGCTTCTGGAGCATTGCCGAAGTGGGCGTGGCATGCAGGCCGTAGCGCCATTGCGCGTCGTTGCGCCAGTCGAGCGCGCGAACCGATGCGAGGTCGGGAAACACCACGGTCGAAGCCCGCGTGACGGGCGCGGCAAACGACTCGAAGCCGGGCGTGAGATCGTCTTGCGGATGAATGATGCGCGTCTGCAACGCGCGGCTGGAGTCGGATTTGTTCATGTCGGAGCGAATTCGGTTGAGGCGCGATGACATTGCGCCGCACGGCTGGCCCGCTGCTCTCGTGGCCCGCTTGCGCGCGCAACGCCGAATACGAAGATTAACACCCGCGGCGGCGCTTATTGCCCGATGACGAGATTGCTCACGCCGTTCACCGCCTGGCCGCCTTTCGGCGCCGATGCCGACGCGGGGGCCGCGCCGGTCGACACGGCCGGCGCAGCCGCCCCTCGATCCAGCGGCTTCAGATCGAACGGCACCGGATTCGAATCGTCGGGCTCCATGCGCTCGCCCGAGAGCGAGCCGTCCTCGGCGAACGTGCCCACCCAGTTGCCGGTGATATGCGTACCGTCGTTCGAGTCTTCGGCTTCGAGCGTGGCGTCCGCGCGATCGCCTGCGATCAGGATCACTTCGCCGGTGTCGGTGAACTGGTACTCGCCGTGCACGCCGGACGGGTCGTCGTCGCCGGTTTTGGCGCCGAGGCGCATGACGATCCGACGCTTGCCGAGCGTGCCGACGTATTGCGGCAGCTTCGCGAACTCGGGATTGGGCTTGAGCGTGGACGAGACCGGCGGCGACGCGCCCGCGTCCTGCGCGTGCGCCGCAACGGGCGCCCACACCACGACCGCGGCCGCAACGGCCGCGATCCAGCCACGCGCCTTCACGGCGCTGCCCCGTCGGGCGGCCGCGCGCGGCGGCCGCAGGGCTTGCGTCACAGCTTCCATCTGAGTTTTTCCCTCACTTGCACGGCGGACGGAGCGCAACGGCGTCAAATACGCTCGAAGACGGCCGCAATGCCCTGCCCGCCGCCGATGCACATCGTCACGAGCGCATAGCGCCCGCCGATGCGCTGCAGTTCATAAAGCGCCTTCACGGTGATGAGTGCGCCAGTCGCGCCGATCGGGTGACCGAGCGAGATACCCGAGCCGTTCGGATTGACCCTGGCCGGGTCGAGCCCGAGTTCCTGCGAAACCGCGCAGGCCTGCGCCGCGAAGGCCTCGTTGGCTTCGATCACGTCGAGGTCGCCGACCTTGAGGCCGGCGCGCGCCAGCACCTTCTGCGTGGCCGGCACCGGACCGATGCCCATGTACGCCGGATCGACGCCCGCGTGCGCGTAGGCGACGAGGCGCGCGAGCGGCTTCACGCCGCGCGCGCGGGCGGCCTCGGCGCTCATCAGCAGCACGGCCGCCGCTGCGTCGTTGATGCCCGACGCGTTGCCCGCCGTCACCGTGCCGTTCTCTTTCGCGAACACGGGCTTGAGCTTGACGAATTCGTCGAGCGTGGCGCCCTGACGCACGTGCTCGTCGGCGTCGAACACCACCTCGCCTTTCTTCGATTTGACCGCGATGGGCAGGATCTGATCCTTGAAGCGGCCTTCCGCGAGCGCACGCTCGGCGCGCCGGTGCGATTCGAGCGCGAGCGCATCCTGCGCCTCGCGCGTAATGCCGAACTTCTTCGCGACGTTCTCCGCCGTCACGCCCATGTGGACCGTCTGGAACGGGTCGTGCAGCGCACCGGTCATCATGTCGACGAGCTGCGCGTCGCCCATGCGCTGGCCGAAACGCGCGGCCGGCATTGCGTACGGCGCGCGGCTCATGTTCTCCGCGCCGCCGCCGATCGCGATCTCGGCGTCGCCGAGCAGGATCGTCTGCGCGGCCGAAACGATCGCCTGCAGGCCCGAGCCGCACAGGCGGTTCACCGTCAGCGCGGGCGCGTGCTGCGCAACGCCGCCGTTGATCGCCACCACGCGGGCCAGGTACATGTCTTTCGGCTCCGTATGCACGACGTTGCCGAACACCACGTGACCCACCGCGTCGCCATCGACGTTCGCTCGCGAGAGCACTTCGCGCACCACGCGCGCGCCAAGATCGGTCGGCGAAAAGTCCTTCAGGCTACCGCCGAAGTCGCCGATTGCCGTACGCACACCGCTTGCCACCACTACTTCGCGTTCCATCGTCTTGCTCCTCGTCTTCCTGACTGGATGAATCTCGTTATCGGCACGCGTCGCTTCGTAGCCTCGAGAACGCTCAGCCGGCCGACCGACCGGCCAGCATGCGCTCGACGTCCTCGCGATACGGGATCGGCGCGACGGCGCCATAGCCCAGCGTGGACAACGCGGCGGCCGCGTTCGCATAGCGCGCGGCCGTGAAAGGGTCGTCGTCCGCCGCGAGCCTCGCGACGAATGCGCCGCCAAAGCAGTCGCCCGCGCCCGTGGCGTCCACGGCCGCGACCGCGTGGCCCGGCACGACGCGCCGCGCTTCGGGCGTGGCGACGTATGCACCGTCCTTGCCGAGCTTGAGCGCGACCACGCGAGCCCCGCGCGCAAGCAGGCAATCGACGATCGCGTCGCGGTCGTCGAGACCCGTGAGCACGGCCACGTCGTCCCAGCTCGGCAGGCATATGTCCGTGAGGCGCAGCACCTCGTTCATCACGGCGCGCGCGCGGGCGAGCGGCCAGAGCTTCAGGCGCAGATTGGTGTCGAAGCTCACGCGCACGCCATTCGCGCGCGCATGCTCGACGGCGGCGAGTGCCGCGTCGCAGGCACTGTCGCTGATCGCCACGCTGATGCCCGACAGATGCAGCACGCGCGCGGCCGCAATCCTGTCGAGCGGCAGTTCGCCCGGCGCATAGCGGCTCGCGGCCGAGCCCTTGCGCAGGTAATCGAAGGCATGACCGCCCGGGCCGTGCGAAACGAAGTAGACGCCCGTGGGCGCCGCGGCGTCCACGCGCACCGTCGACGCATCGACACCTTCGCGCGTCCACAGATCGATCAACAGGCGTCCGAAATGATCGTCGCCGACCGCCGAGACAAAGCCGGCGCGCGCGCCCTGGCGCGCCGCCGCGATGGCGAAGTTCGACGTGTCGCCGCCGAAGCCTTGCAGATACTCCGGGCGCGCTTTCGATGCCTGATTGAACTCGACCATCGCCTCGCCATAGGCGAGGACTTGCGCAGCGGCGCTCGTCATGCCGGTCAGACCTCGCCCCAGAGGTCGTGCCCGTCCGCGCCGGTGATCTTCACCGAGACGAAATCGCCGACCTTGTAGCGCTTCGACGCCTTCGTCGCGGGCGCGACGTAGACCACGCCGTCGATTTCGGGCGCATCCGCCGCGGTGCGGCCGATGCCGCCGTCCGCGTTGACTTCGTCGATCAGCACCTTGAGCGTCTTGCCGACCTTACGCTGAATGCGTTTGGCCGACACCTGTTCCGCCACTTCCATGAAGCGCGCGCGGCGCGCCTCGCGCACCGCGTCGGGCAGCGCGCCGTCGAGCTCGTTCGCCGTTGCGCCTTCGACCGGCGAATAGGCGAAGCAGCCCACGCGATCGAGCTCGGCTTCGCGGATGAAGTCGAGCAGCGTTTCGAACTGCTCCTCGGTCTCGCCCGGGAAGCCGGCAATGAAGGTGCTGCGGATCGTGAGATCGGGGCAGATCTCGCGCCACGCCTTCACGCGCTCCATGACCTTCTCCGCGTTCGCGGGACGCTTCATGCGCTTGAGCACCTCGGGATGCGCGTGCTGGAACGGCACGTCGAGGTACGGCAGCACGTGGCCCTTGAACGGCCCTTCGGCCATCATCGGGATGACTTCGTCGACGCCCGGATATGGATAGACGTAATGCAGGCGCACCCAGGCGCCGTACTGCGCGGCCAGTTCGCCGAGCGCGGCGACGAGGTCGGTCATGCGCGTCTTGATCGGCTTGCCGTTCCAGAAGCCGGTGCGGTACTTGACGTCCACACCGTAGGCGCTCGTGTCCTGCGAGATCACGAGCAGTTCCTTCACGCCGGACTTGAAAAGGTTTTCCGCTTCGAGCATGACTTCGGCGACCGGGCGCGACACGAGGTCGCCGCGCATCGACGGGATGATGCAAAACGTGCAGCGGTGATTGCAGCCTTCGGAAATTTTCAGGTACGCGTAGTGGCGCGGCGTGAGCTTGATGCCCGCCGGGGGCACGAGATCGACGAATGGGTCGTGAGGTTTGGGCAGATGGCTGTGCACGGCCTGCATGACCTCGCCCACCGCGTGCGGACCGGTCACGGCGAGCACTTTCGGATGCACTTCCTCGATCAGGTTCGAACCGCTCGCGCTCGCCTTCTTGCCCAGACAGCCGGTGACGATCACCTTGCCGTTCTCATTGAGCGCTTCGCCGATGGCGTCGAGACTCTCCTGCACCGCCTCGTCGATGAAGCCGCACGTGTTGACGACCACGAGATCCGCGCCGTCGTAAGAGCCCGAGATCTCGTAACCCTCGGCGCGCAACTGGGTGATGATCTGCTCGGAGTCGACAAGCGCCTTCGGGCAGCCGAGGGATACCATCCCGACGCGCGGAGCAGGATTGCGGGAGGTCGTTGATTCAACTGGGTTTTTCACGTGTACGTCCGGATGTGGGGCGCGAGGCGAACGAAGCGCGGCGCGAAGTCAGGCCAATCCGCCATTTTACCCGTTTGACGTATCGCGCGGCGCAGCATGCGGGCCGGCCACCGGTAGTCCCGGGGTCAGATGGAACATGGACCGGGATCAAACTTCGTTCAGCTTTTCCTCGCGGCCCACGGCGCATCCAGATAATTTGCGCCGCATACGCCTTGCGCATCGTCAAAGGCATCTCACAACCGGCTGCACGGAGAGCGAGAACGTGAACGACGAAATGGAGCGGTTTCGGATCGACCTGCTGAGGGCGGTGCGCGAAATGGAAAAACGTGGGACGGCGTCGGGCGGCGCGCGCCTCGGTTATGCGGCGCGACGTGCGCACCCCATGCCCACCGCGGCAGCGCTCGCGCGCGCCAGGACAGGACTCTCGCAAAGCGCCTTCGCAGCACTCCTCGGCGTTTCCACGCGCACGCTGCAGGACTGGGAGCAAGGCCGGCGCCAGCCTACTGGTGCCGCGCAAACCCTGCTGCGCGTGGCCGTGGCGCACCCCGAAGCCTTGCGCGACGTGCAAGGCGCCTGAAAGCGCGTGCATCGATCGCACCAGATATGCGTTGCGCCGCAAGCAAGCTCGCGGCCACGCAAAACGGCGGCGCGCCACACGACATCCGGCCGCGCCGTGTCCTACTTCTTCTCTTCCTCGCCGCCTTCGGGCGCGCCCTGCGCCGGCGTCGCCGCGCCCCCCGGCGTCACGGGCTTGAACGGAAAGCTGCTGAACATGTTCTTCGCCTGGTTCTGCATCTGCTCCTGCATCTGCACGAACATGTTCTTAGACTGCTCGATATAGCTCGTCATCATGCCCTGCATCATCGGCGCCTGCATGTTCATGAACTGCGACCAGACCTCGGGGTTCATCGCGTTGCCTTCGTAGAGGCTCTTCGACTGGTCCGCGAGCTTGTTCTGGATGTCGATGAACGCCTGGATGTTTTTCTCCAGGTAGGTGCCCATCATGCCCTGCATCGCATGGCCGTAGAAACGGATGATCTGCGACAGCATCGACGACGAGAACATCGGCAGACCGCCGCTTTCCTCCTCGAGGATGATCTGCAGCAGGATGCTGCGCGTCAGATCCTCGTTGGTCTTCGCGTCGATGACCTTGAACTCCTCCTGATCCAGCACGAGTTGCTTCACGTCCGTCAACGTGATGTACGTGCTCGTCTCCGTGTCGTACAGCCGACGATTCGGATATTTCTTGATGAGACGTTCGGCGGTTTTCTTTGTAGTCGTCATGTGTCGCCCTTGTTAGCGCCAACGCGCGGCGGCCGCTGCCGTCGCGCGTTGGTCTAGCCCGGAAGCGGCCTGCCCCGGTGTGCAAACAGGCCTGCTGCCGCCCTCGATCCCTGCATCATGCGCCCCTAGCAAGGCGCGCTGCGCCGGGATCAGCCCATGTGCAACCCGCCATTCAGCGAGAAGTCAGCACCGGTTGCAAAGCCCGACTCGTCGGAGGCGAGCCACGCCACGATCGACGCGATTTCCTCGGGCGCGCCCAGACGGCGCACGGGGATCGTCGCGACGATCTTTTCAAGCACGTCGGGACGGATCGACTTCACCATGTCCGTGCCGATATAACCCGGCGAAACGGTATTGACCGTCACGCCCTTGGTCGCTACTTCCTGGGCCAGCGCCATCGTGAAGCCGTGAATGCCCGCCTTGGCCGTGGAATAATTGGTCTGCCCGAACTGGCCTTTCTGGCCGTTCACCGACGAAATGTTGATGATGCGGCCCCAGCCGCGCTCGACCATGCCGTCGATCACCTGCTTCGTCACATTGAAGAGGCTCGTGAGATTGGTGTCGATGACGGCCGTCCAGTCTTCGCGCGTCATCTTGCGGAACACCACGTCGCGCGTGATGCCGGCGTTGTTCACGAGCACGTCGATCTCGCCGACTTCGGCCTTCACCTTGTCGAACGCCTGACGGGTCGAATCCCAGTCGCCGACGTTGCCTTCCGAAGCAACGAAATCGAAGCCGAGCGCCTTCTGGTCTTCCAGCCACTTCGTGCGGCGCGGCGAATTCGGACCGCAGCCGGCGACGACCTTGAAACCCTGCTTCGCGAGGCGCTGGCAGATGCCCGTTCCGATGCCGCCCATCCCGCCAGTTACATACGCAATACGCTCTGACATAAACCACACTCCATTATCGTTTTCCGGATGCGCCGATAAACGGCCCCGGCCTCGCTCCTTCCTGCTGTCTCCGCCTGCGCCGCTCGCGCTCGCTAATCGCTCGCGCTCGTCGGGTAAGCCGTGGCGGGCCGCTTGCGGCCCGCCACGGCGTCAGATCAGCCGCGTTCGAGCGCGAGCGCCACGCCCATGCCGCCGCCGATGCACAGCGACGCCAGCCCGCGCTTCGCGTCGCGGCGCTGCATTTCATGC
>NZ_FMYQ01000028.1 GCF_900096975.1 Paraburkholderia lycopersici | reverse complement strand
TCGCGCTTGAGGAAGACGGGGTTGCGCAGGCGCGCCGAGAGGTTCGGCGCGCGCTCGAGCTCGGTCTCGCGGGCCACGTCGTAGACGCGGGCGGTCAGAATCTCCCTGAGATAGTCGTTCTCGTCGCGTCGCGTCTGCGCGGCTGCGGTTTCTTCTAATGCTTCAGTTGTTTGGTCGGCGGGAAGATTTTGATGCACCTGCATGACGGCTCCTGTACTCACTTTCATTTGGCCAGGAGGCGGAAACAAAAAACCCGCCTCTTGGGGGCGGGTTGTTGTCACTGTTGCAAGACGTACGCTAACCCACCATTCGTTGAATGGTGCGAATAATCAGCGCAATCGTGAAGGGGCGACAGTTCATTCAACAAGAATGACCTGGAATAGTGGGTTCTGTCAATTGCGCGGACTCTCGCCGTGAGAAATGAATTACAAATTACGTATTATTTGCTACTTTTTAGAGTGGAACTCGATAACGGCATGATCGGAGGTATCCAAGTCACGATTTAACCCTCATTTGCCCACCAGTTTTCGTGAAACATTCTAGGAAATTGACAGTAATCATTTGTTTTTAAAGCACTATCCCGCTTCTTCCGCCATCTCATCGCTGTTTCACGGTTTCGACCCTGCCCTCCGCCATGTGCCGATGGGCTCGCACACGGCAACAAAAAGAGCGTCCGAAGACGCCCCCGTCTCACCACGATCCGCGAGGTTCAGGCCGTGTCTGATCCATCCATTTCGGAGGCCCACTGCTCGACTACAGCCTTTACGCGCTCAGCCAACCGCTGCTGATCGGCGGGAGCGATACCCTTCAGACTCAGCTCCGCTCTACCGTCGCCGAACAGCTTCAACTCGCCCAGTGCTACGCCGTCTGGACGATTGAACTGAACGCGCGACTGGTAATGCGTGCGGCGCGGCCCAACACGACGCGCCCCCGCTTCCGCCGAAGCCGCCGCCTCGAGCTTGCGCACACTCGCCTTTCCTTCTATCGCCTGCTGGAGCCAATGCTCGGCGACCGTTGCGCCAGCGCGGTCGAAAATCAGCTTGATGTTGTAGGCATGTCCGAGGCCGATATCCCTGCCGTTCTGCGCCATTCGCTGGAGCAGATACGGGGGCAGCGACGTAAGCGAAATCACCTTGCTGATGTGCTTCGGATCTTCCCCGACTGCGACACCCAGTTCCACCTGATCGACATAGACGCGATCGTCGAGCAGCTTTTTCCACGCGAGCGCGTCGTCGAATACCGTCTGCTCCTCACGCTCCTTGTTGGCGTGATAGGCACGCAGGTACAGATTCTGGTTGTCGAGACCCTCGCGGATATCGGCATCGATGAATTTGTCGCCGCGCGAGCGAGCAGCGCGAATGCGCCGCTCGCCGTCGACGATCACATATTGGCCGGGAAAGGCCGCGAGCTTCGTAACAAGGATCGGGGTGATCTGCCCTTGCGTGGCAAAGCTCCCAGCAAGTTCGTCGATCGTCTCGGCGCTGTAGAACGCACGCGGGTTGTACGGATTGGAAACGACGTCTTCGACGGGAATTTTTCGAACGGCATGCAGGGACAGCGGCGCTTCGCTTTCCGTCGGCGCGACGGCCGGGCTGACTGCGGCGCCTGGCGCCCCAGCGTCGCGGTGCGCGATATTGACGACATCGGCTTCGGCAAGCCGCTCGCCTGCCGAAACACGCTCGGCAGCCATGCCTGCGCGGACCTTGCTGGTGAAATTGAGCTTAGCGGCCATCGACGATCTCCTCTTCTTCCTGAACCAGCGCAATGATCTCGTTGTAAACCGCGCTGATCTCGTCCTTCGCGATCTTCGCCCCGCGGATACCGCGTACGTCGAAAACCGTGCGGCCGAGCGCCGCCGTCTGGCGATAGAGTTCGCGTTGCTTGATGGCAGATGCGAATACGCGGACGTTGCTCTCCGCGAGGATGGCGCTCATCTGCGTATGCAGCAAGGTCTTCGAATTAGACTTATTTAGCAAAATCGCAAACTTTCCGGCTGGATTAGCAACCCGGGTGCGCTCGACCAGTTCCATCATCCCTTCGCTACTCCAGATGTCGATAGGCGATGCATCGGTCGGTATAACGGTGGCGTCGGCAACGGCGAGGACGCGGGCGGTAGTAAGATCGTTAATGTTGGGAGGACAGTCGACGATCACGACGTCATAGTCATTGGCCAGTGCCGCGATCTCCGGCCCGATCATTTTCTCAAGCTTGTGAATACTGCCGACCCGGAACGGCAGGGGCGTTTCGGGACCCGATGCTGCGCACCAGCTCATACATGATTGCTGGCCATCGGCGTCGGCGACATAGACCTTATAGCCTTCAGCCTGAAATGCCCCAGCCAGATTCATGCTGGTGGTTGTTTTGCCAACCCCACCCTTTTGGTTCGCTACGGCTATCACGAGTCCCATTCGTTTCTCCATGCAATGTTCAACAGCGGATGAGTCTCCGGCACTCTCCACGTGGAGACTTCAGCAAGTCACTCGGCAGTCTAGCGGTAACTTAAAGTAAATTCTAGGATTTCTGTCACAGACGTTGTCTGTTCACAACCAGATGACCGAACGGATAAGAACTGAGTAGTGGAGTGCAACGCTTTATTGCGACTGGGACTGCCCCCCTTGTTCCCGTCAGCGTTCGCGGAAGAACACGTAATCTCCACGTGGAGATTACGTGCGTCGTGCAAGGTCAGAAAATGCTGACCCAGTATTCAAGCTGGATCGTCATCCTTGTGATGATGTTTGAGGCGTGTATGACTACAAGAGATGCATTAGCGTTACCAGATAGTCGCGAAAGGGAATGATGTGTGCTGAAGTCGCCGAGGCTAACGCCGCCGCCTCAACGAATCTCCACGTGGAGATTCACTGGTTCAATGCTTCCGTCTCCGACGATCTGGAAGCTTGCCAGACGATGCTCCGGCAATCTCCACGTGAAGATTCGTCGGCGGCCATTTGAATTTATCTCTTGAGCGAACTGAATGAAACCTGTGAAAGGGGCGATGACGCGTAGGGAGAGGCGTTCCATGTCGCGCTTACGACGGCGGAATGCTGCATTCTTGCCGAGGCGAACCGGTGATTCGTACCATGCGCCGACTCTCCACGTGGAGAGACTACAGCCATCGTCCCATGCAAAGTTTACCTCCGCAAATTCGGACATCCGCCATTGAGTCGTCGCGAACAGGGGAGCCGTCTGAATTCACAAGTCGCAGCAGAACTGAAAATCGGCTAAAGCCATATAGTCGGGAATTTATTTTTACCCATAATTGCTTTATCGTTATATTTGGATAAATCCCCAAGTATTTTTGGTCGAATCCTAAAGGAATCGCTCCTCAAAAAAAAGCGGCCGAAGCCGCTGTTTCTTTCGGTCATCAATCTCACTCGTCCCGCGCCTTCAATGCGAACTCGACTTCCGCAGCCGGCAGACCTTCACTCCCCGCCGGCGCCTGTTGACCACTCAACAGGAATTCGAGCAGATCGGCAGCGGTCGGCTGACCCCACGTATCGAGCACCACCCAGCGGAAGAAGTTCGTCGACGCCATCTTGCTCGGCACTTTAGCAGTCGACACCTTGAGCTTGTCCATGCCGACCGTGTCGTTGTAACGCTTGATCAGCGCCGTCTGATCGTCGTATTCGAGTTCATTGAAGTAGGCACGCGCCTCGCTGATCTTCGCGGCAATGTAGCGGTCCTTGACCTGATCCTGGCTTTCGCGTGCGCGGCCCGCATCGGCGGCCGGAGCGGCGGCATTCGCACCAGGCAACTGATAGCCCTGCATAAGGGCCTTGCGGAAATACGCCGCTACATTCGCAAGCGGAGCAGCATTTTTTTGTGCCACGCGCGCCGCCGTATAGGCAACTGCCGTGCGAATCTTCTCGTCGCCGTATTGCTTGAGCAGGCGGCGCGCCTCGGAAACTGGAACGCTGAACTTCGACATCTCGCCGATAAGCAGTGTCTCGCTTGCTCGCAACTCCTGCGAGGGATCCGTCTCCGGCTTGCGGGTCACACGGAATTGAAGGGCGACGACCGAGCGTCCCACCTTGTGCTCGATTAGCTCGAACGTGTGATCCGATATTTCGTTCACTTCCTTGATGCACGGCACCAGTACGCGGCTCTTGAACTGCTTGTAGAGCTTGTAAGACTGCGCCGAGGTATCTTGCCCAAGGATCAGATCGCGCAGGGTCGCAAGCGGAAAGCGCGCGGTCATGCCCACGGCCTCGTAGCGGACAACGTTCTCCCATAGCGCGAGCGAATGAGCCTTCCTGAACTGACGCGTGATACGCATGTCGATCATCGCGTAAATTTCGGGATTCAGCAGTTCGCCGCGAATCTGCTCGGAGAAGGTGTAACGTAATACCGATCGCTCGAGTTCGGCGCCGGCGAGCAAACCGGACGCTTTCCAGATGCTCCGTTTGTCCTGCGTGAGGTAGTCCCAGTTGACGACCGTGCTGATGAGCGAGTTGATCGTTTCCTTGACGTATTCGGTGTTGTTGCTGTTCAGATCGACGTCCTGGGAAAGGGCCGAAATCGTGATCTCGAACGACGACCGGCCGGCTTCGAGAGAATCCTGACGAATGGCGTTCTTGATCAGCGAGCTGAACATCTTGCGCTGCTGCAGGCTAATCGACCCGGACTTCGGTGCGATGTGAATTGCGGGGACGGCCTTGCGGAACAGGTCAGGCGGCTGGCCTTGCTGAAATACGAGTGCACCTTGTTTGTCGGCGTCGCCGCCGTCGGCCTTTTTTCTTGCCATATGAGCCACGTTGAAAGGAAACCTGGTCGGTTGGTAACTGTATACCAACCGACCAGGTGACTCAAGACCGGGAACACAATTGTGGCGCGACACGACACGCAAGCCCGAAGAGCATTGACATACTGACCTTTCCTTCCAGGCGGAGCACCTCGCAATCCCTTGAGGCAGTCGTCGCAAACATGACGGCAATTCCCATAGCCGGAGACCTTTACCTGTCACCGCGATCGAATTCATCCCATAAGCGGCAACCATTAGCACCAATGTGAGTACTCACTTAGAAAGATGCACGCCAATAGGTACCCGGCAATGGGAAATTACCCCGTCTTGCCCGGATTGCACCGGAGTGCCCGCCGCCGTGATTCTGATCGCTACAACCTCCCATAAATGGTGACCTGTAGGGTTTCCCAAAACTAGCTACCTTCAGAAGGACAAAATACGACAACGCAAATCGAGATGGTCCTCGTATCTCCCCATAACAGGTAACCCATGCTCGATCCCATAGAGAGTTACCTTCTTCAGGGCCCCGCTCGGAAAGCGAGAGTCCTCGTAGAGGTCCCGGCCCGGCGACTGAATGAGCCGGGCATCCACCGGATACAGACCCACCATAGCCGGTTACCCAAGCTATTTCCCATAACTGGAGACCTCAATCAACCAGAGAAGTGGACTCGAAAGGCTCCAGGTCTGAGAAACATCCCATAACTGGAGACCTTCGATGCCCCCCATAAACGGCTACCCGTGAGCAAATTCGCGTTTTTCCCATAGAGAGCAACCGTCTCCCCATATCCACAACCTGTGTACCCCATGCCTGGCTACCGATTCCCCATATCCACAGCCCAGACCTCCCATACCCGGTGCCGCAAATCCCATAACAAGCCACCAAATCGGCCGCAAAGCCTTATCTGATAAGGGTTTGAGACTCCTAAAGGTTTACTAAAGATGTTAAAGCGTAAAAGGTAAACACTAAAACAGCGTTCGATGAAAAAGAGGTCTCCCAAAAACGGGGACCTTGTTCGATGTGAGTGATCACCAACCTCGATACCCCATTCCTGGTTACCTTAGCCGTTTTCCAAGGCTTGGACGGCACCATAAACCGTCACCTGGATTAGCGGTTTCTAATATTCAACATTCAGTTACAGCTCTAATACCATAATTTTAAAGGAATAATCCCTCTCTGGTCTCCAGATATGGGACCTGGCCAAAATCACAGGTAGCTATTTATGGGATCGCCCGCGCTCTTGACGGCCGGAGGAGATGGCACCTCGAATCTTCCCTTGCCCCGTGGCCGCTTGGGCTCCCAGAAAAAAGAGCCCATGGTTCGAGGTTATCTCCCATTTCCGGTTACCCATCTCAGGTCACCCGATATGGGAGCAAGGGATGGTTCACACGCGTCGTGGTCTCTTAAGGTGCACCGCACAAAACATGATGGTGACCTGCTGGTCAGGCGTGAGCCGGTTTCAGTCACTATCCGGAGCAAGGTCACCTCGGTTACCTATGTTGGGGCTGGCAATTGTGCTGATATTTCGCCGCGAAAACGCCGCTGGGCAGCCATCGTACCGATGGATAGCTATTGCCTTAGGTACGCAGGTCCACGCCTTCCCATTCCAGTTCTTTTAGGTCACGCGCCTCCATCTGCGCGCGTGACCTGACGGGGTGCCTCCTGAACGAACGGGTAGCAGCGCCCACGCAAACATCGGCCATAGCCTCACGACGACCTTGTTCTTTTAATGAACGCGCAACATGAAAGACGCCAAGGCGCGAAAAAAAGGATTCGAAAATGAGGACGTGTCGGGGTCGCATTGCACCCAATGAAATATCGGGAGGTTCGCCGGTCCGGCGCAAGGGGGGGACACGCGGTTTCACCTGCGTCCAGACTGAGGACGTATGTCCTGTGCCAGCGGGAATACCCCCCCTCTCCATCGCCGTGACGCCGTTGGATTACCGGAAGAATGTCGGGCAGACTATTCATTGCCATCGGGGGAGCCATAGCAGTCGGCGGGCTCGGCACGTGTCAGATCGCGGGCGAGCGCTACGCCGAACTCAAACGCCGCGAGTGCCCGCTCGTCGAATACATGCTGCTGCGTACTTCACGAGACGAATACGCCTGCGTCGCGCGACTAGATGATTCGGCACGCGCGGTCCGGGAAGGACAGCATCATCGCACCGACCGTCAACCTTGTCGTTTCGTGGCCGCGGCGCAAGCTCGAACGCCAGGCTATCGAGGCGTACATCAAGATCATTAGCCGCTATGGCAATCAGCTGACAATTCCCGCCCTCGACTGATTCTGGCGCCGAGGTAACCGTTTGTGGGAACTGGTTACCTGTCAGATCGAGTACCGGCTAATACGAGTGACGTGTTCTCCGCTCGCGTCAGGTCCCGCGAGCGCAAAGAAGAGACCGTCGGGCACCGCGACGACGAGCGCGGCGCTCACCTGCAAAACCGAGCGGACGAACTCAGCCGCGAGGCCCGACCAGCAGCGATCAATGCGTTCGACGTTGCGCCTTAGGAGTGCGGGCAACGCCACGCCCTGACCGAAGCCGATCAGAAAGAGCGATACGCCCAGCGCATGCAGCTCAGCGTGATGGACACGGAAACAGTCCGGCCATCTGCACGATGTTCCTGTGCCGTTGCTTGCATGCACCGTCAGGCGCCGTCGCGCTGACCGCCATGCATGCGTTGGGCTTTCACTTTGTGCTTGCGCCAATTGCGTCTCAGCCATCGTCTTGCTGGGTGTCGCCCTGGCGTTCCACGGGCTCACAGGCCATCGCTATCCGCGCACCGCAGTTCGTCCAGCGCCAGAGGCTGCGTCGCTTGCCGCGCTCGCACAGTATTGACTGGAACCGGCCGTCATTTCTCCCAAATCGTTCGACGAACTAACTTGTCAGGAGATCATGCCGATGGTGTGTCCTGCGATACCCGTGACGATGGATATGCATGCGGCACGCGAAATGTTCGGCCGCCATGGCGCCTCGACGCTGCCGGTGATCGACGCCATGGACCGCGTGGTCGGCAGGGGGGTGCACCACGCGCCCGGCGATCTGCCGCCCGCCGGCCCCGAGCGTTTGTGGGGGCCGCTGTGCCGCGCGAGACGGCGCGCATGGAGGAAACGGTTGAGGCCGTGATGGAGGCCCGCTGGCGGCCGGAGTGCATGCGGTCCATCGGGCGACGCCGCTCGCGCATCTCGTGCCGATCTTCACCCGGCACGCCTGCCACGACATCCCGAGGATGGACGATGCGCGGCGGCTGGTCGCCATGGTGAGGCATTCGGAAATGATCCGCTGGCGGCATCACCACGCGGGCACGCGGGCGGCCGCCTTGGCTGGCCAGGTCGCGTTACACCACGAACAGCAGCGCCGCGAACACGGCATAAAGCCAGCCGACATGCGTGAGCTGACGGCTGCGCACGCTCGGCGCGCGAAACGTCCACTGCAGGAAAAGGATGGCGGCCATGGTCGTTGCGGCCGCGAGAATCGACGGCGCGCCGAGATGCCACGGCGTGAAGAAGAGGCCGAACGCGGTAGGAATGGTGGCCTGAATCATCATTGCGCCGCTGATGTTCGCGAGCGCGAGCCGCTCCTTGCCTTGGCGCACCCAGATGATTGCGTTCATGATTTCGGGCAGCTCCGTCGCGATCGGGCTGAACAGCAGCGCGGTCAGTTGCGGGCTCAGGCCGAGCCACGGCCCTACCGCGCCGATCTGCTGCACGAACAGATGCGAGGCGACGAAGATGACGACGAGCGCACCCACCGTCTGGAGCAGAATCCAGACCATGCCGGGATTCGCGTCGCGCGGTCGCAGCTTCAGCGGTTCGAGGTCGCCTTCCACTTCGCCGCTGTCCTCGGCAGAGAGTTCCTTCCAGCAGTAGAACGCGTACGCCGCGAGGAACGCTACGCCTAACACCGGCTTGAAGCTGAGCACCACGAGTCCGAGCGCGATCTTCGCGACGAAGATCGCGAGGAACCATAGCTGGTCGCGACGCAGGCGGCGGGTATTCACGTCGACCGTGGCCGCGCGCTCGCGGCCCACGCGCGCCGCCGTGGCAAGCAGCGCGACGCCCACCACGGCATACGCGATCGTGCTGAGCGCAAGCGGGCCGCCAATCGCCGCGCCAACGCCAATTTCCTTGTGCGCAGGACTGCCCCCGAAGGCCACGGCGACGAGCGTCACTACGCTCTCGGGCAGCGCCGTGCCGAATGCTGCGAGGATCGTTCCGGTAGCGGTTTGCGTGACCTTGAGCTTGTGGCCGAGCCACTCGACGCTATTGACGAAGGTCTCGCAGGACAAATAGATAATGCCGGCCGCGGCAATGAGCAGGGCGAACGTCAAGATCATGACGTTTGCTCCGTGGCGCAAATGCGGGGGTGATGTGGGGCGAGACGAGTCATTTTTTGCCGTTATTTTGCGAGCCGGGCACCGAAACCATGACGCTTCCCTTCGCCCGGCCCGGGTGAAAGGGAAAACGTCATAGGTCTCGTCAGGCCGCGTATTCGCACGATACGGCTGCCGGCGCCATGGTGAACTCGCACCAATTATGTTGACGGCGGCGCTTCGCCGGGGCCGGCGAAGCAGACTACTCCCCTAAGACAGGGGGCGATTATAGCTGAAGTTCGCGGCCGCGAGCGTTTTTGCGTAACGCTCCCCATTCCAGAATCGGGATCATGGTCAAAACCCATGGCGCAGACCGACCATCGTCGCCGGCTGCGTGTGGCGCGCGCGGATTTTTCGGCACGCTGCCGAATTGATAAGAATGACTAACTAAAAGATGTGGGGGTTAGGTCGTCAATGTGATTATGCTTTTTCATTGTCAGGCGGATATTCGGCGAACGTCGTGCGGTCCCGGCGATTGCGCCGGGACGATTTTGTGCGTATCTGGGTCCACGATTTGGGATGCCTTTAACGACAGCGCTAACCGTGAGTGTCCACCCATGCTCGCGCCCAGGCTAATCCGGCTTTCTGCGCGTCATCTTCAGAATTAAACAAATCCAGAACGCCTGAAGCGTCAATGAGTTTGTTGTCCCGGGTTACCGTACCACTCCCGGCATAGTGCTCGGGAGTGAGGATCCCCGCCTGTTGTGCAATGGCGTGGCCCCATAAAACGTATCCCTTGTATGTCTCTCGTTCCATGTGTTGTCCAAACGCGGGAGCAGGACCCTTTCTCTTCGTCAGCGCGATTCGAATGTTGTGTTGCACGAATCGCCTGGAAATGGAGAGCGACGTTCCTCGCATTGCCCGGTGAAAACTAAATCGACAGTTAACGTTGTGGTTGCTGCACGATGTGGCATAGTGCGACGAAGTATCTTATCAAAGGAAAAACCGCGAATGGCGACGCTCGAATCGATTCAGGCAAGAATCGCAAAGCTCCAGGACCAGGCAGAAGCGCTGACGACAAAGAAGTCGACGGCAGTGCTCGAGAAGATTCGCAGCCTGATGGAAGCGCATTCGGTAACTGTCGCCGATATTGAAGCATTCGTTGGTAAACGGTTTGGTCGCAAAGCAGGAACGATTGCAGCGGCAAGGCAGGGTGCCTCGATTGCGAAATATCTCGATCCCAAAACTGGTGCGACCTGGACCGGGCATGGTCGGGCACCAGCGTGGATTGCGAATGCAAGGGACCGAAGCAAGTTCCTGATTGCGGGCGCGACGCCGAAAGCCGCTACTGCAGTGAAAACGCCAAAGGCAGGTAACTACGTGCGTGGGCCGCAGCCGCCGAAGTATCGCGACCCGAAAACCGGAGCGACCTGGTCCGGTCGTGGTACCGCGCCGGGATGGCTCGCGGGCGCCAGGGACCGCACCGCATTCCTGATTGACGGCGTGGCCACATACGTGATGAAGGAAACTGGCGCCAGGAAATCTTCGCTGAAGAAAGTCACTGCGAAGAGTGCTGTCACGAGGAAGTCCACGGCCAGGAAAGCCAGTGCGAGGACGACGGCTACGCGGAATATCGCGGCTGCAAAGAGGCCACTCATGAAAAAGGCCGCAGCCGGGGAAACGGCGGGGTGATGGAAACCGGCGTGAATTCCAGCGGCAGCGGAAACGACGGGATCGGCGGCCGGCCCGGGCAGCACGTGAGTTCGCAGATTCCGGCAATCATCCCGGCGCAAACCGCGCTTGTCGTCATGCATTATCAGACCGATATTCTCGGGCTCTTTCCATCGGTCGCGCCGGCCTTGCTCGCCAATACGCGCAAGCTATGCGACGCAGCGCGGACCAGGGGCGTCGGCGTGTATTTCGCCAACCTCCGGTTCAGTCCGGGCTATCCGGAAGTCAGCCCATTGAACAAGAATGGGCAGGGAATCAAGCAACTTGGCCTTTTTGTCGATGATCGGACTGCGCCCGAGTTAGGCCAGCAGGCCAATGAACCGCTCATCGTCGCGCATCGCGCCAGAGTGTTCTTTGGCACCGATCTGGAGGCGCGCCTTTGTGCGCAAGGTGTCGATTCGCTGATTCTGGTTGGTATTGCTTCGACCGGTGTCGTGCTGTCGTCGGTCGCGTATGCGAGTGACGCGGATTTCCGCTTGTACACGGTGAAGGATTGTTGTTACGACCCGGACCACGTGGTACACGAGCATTTGTTTTCCACCGCATTCGATTCGCGCACGACGGTGCTGTCGCTCGCAGATGCCTTGCGGTTGCTCACCTGGACGCCTGCCGTCGGACGTGCTTGACCACGGGCGGAACTTGAACGCCATCGCGTAAGCATGTCGGCAGTCCGATGAGTGTCGCTCCGAGGCTGCACTATGATTCAGAGGTGACGAGTCTGCGGCGGAGGTTGCCATGAACTTACCATCCATCACGCGTCCTTCCGGCGAGGTCATGCGGCGATATCGGGCACTGCTTGCGTCATACGAATCCGTAACGTGTGCGTTGTCCGATTGCATGGGACGGTTCGGAGCAATGTCCGTTCAGATGCGGCCGGTCTTCGAACCTGTCGCCTTCGTTGGCACTGCCGTGACGGCCCGAACCCTGGCTTCGGATCTTGCCGCGCCCTTCAAGGCGATCGATGTCAGCGAGCCCGGCGACGTGGTCGTCATCGATGCACACACCGCAGCCAGCACGGCATTCTGGGGCGAGAACATGACGCTGTCGGCGCTGAATCGCGGGGTCGTGGCTGCGGTCATCGACGGCGCCTGCCGCGACGTGTCGGAGATACGACGTCTACGATTTCCCGTGGTGTGCCGCGGAATCGTGCCGAACGTCGCGGCCATCGCAGGGTATGGCGAGGTCAACGCGACGGTCCAGTGCGGCGGCGTTGTCGTCTCGCCCGGCGACATTGTCGTGGGCGACGATAACGGAGTCGTGGTGGTGCCATTGGCCCAATGCGAAGGGATTCTGAAGCGAGCCGAGCAGTTATTGGACGCCGAGCACGTTCTTCAAGACAGGTTGCGGGGCGGCGGCACCATTGGACAGTTCGTCAATATAGACGCCGTGTTTGCCACCACGTTCTCCTATCAGCAACGTGCACTGGACAATGGCGAGTAAGGTGAGCAATCGCTCGCTTTCGAGGGCTCAGGAAATCCGTGCCCGTTGCGACCAGGGGATTCCCTTAAATCCGAACTCGGGATTTATCTCGAGAGTTATGTCTGTCAACACACCAACGTGTCACCATTGCGCAGGGTACCTTTCCAGCGGAAGCCGCCATAAACGCGGCCGGAGGGGCCATGCGACAGCCGAATACGGACTCGAGATACGCTACGCTAGACGGCCTGCGCGGCGCGGCGGCAATGGTCGTCGTCTTCGTGCACTTCCACGCGCTGTACCACCTGCCTGAGATCGAACACGGTTATCTGGCAGTCGATCTCTTCTTCGCGATGAGCGGCTTCGTCATTGCAAACGCTTACGACAGAAAGCTTTCATCAGGCGAATTGAACTGGCAGAAGTATTTCGTACTGCGATTGTTTCGCCTGTATCCGCTCTATTTCGCCGGTCTCGCGCTCGGCGTAGCTGCTCTCGCGTACCGTCTTCCCGCATCCGACTGGCATCAAATCGCTTCTGCGGTCCCGGGCAGTTTGCTGATGATGCCGTCGCATGCTCCCCTGCGGACGTTCTATCCGCTCCCCGAAAAACTCGACCTGATCTATCCGCTTGATTTTCCCGCGTGGTCGTTGTTCTTCGAACTGACCGCGAGCCTGGCCTACGGCCTGTTCTTTCGCCACCTGACGACACGGGTGCTCGTTTTCATCATGTGCGCGTCGGGCGTTTTACTCGGCATAGCGGCCTATACGTCGGGCCTCAGCAATGGTGTTTCGTGGCCGACGTTCTATGTGGGGTTTGCACGCCTCGGCTATGCGTTTCCCGCCGGTCTGCTGCTCTATCGGTTCCACCGGCCCGCTCGCAGGCGCGGATCGCTTTCGGCGATCGTCATCGTCGTGCTGGCGGTCGGCCTGCTCTTCATGCCCTGGTCGACGGTCCATCAACCCGCAGTCGATCTGTTGATCGCGCTCATCGCCCTTCCCGCCATCGTCTGGGCGGCATGCCGGGTGGAGCCTCCCGCGCGCCTGCTGTCCCTCTTCGCTTTTTCGGGGGCGATTTCGTATGCCGTCTACGTTCTTCACGTGCCGTTCGCGTTCATGGTGCAGGATTTCGCCTACCGCAGCCATTTGCTTCAGCATCCGTCCGGCGTGAGCGCCGTGATCCTGCTGCCCGGCATCGTGCTACTCACGTGGAGCGTCGACCGGTACTACGACACGCCCGTGCGGCGTGCGTTGCTCGCGCGCTCGCGCGGCTGGCTCGCGGCGCATCCGAAGCGCGCCGCCGCCGCGGACGCGACCATGCCGCAATAAGCCGGGGTTCCAACCCAGGACGCGGACGGGATAAGCGTGCTCCGAGGGCATCCGTAATCCACGCCTTGGCATTGAATGCACAACCGGCCGGCCTGCATGTGTGCGCCCACGTGGCACGCATTGCCTGCATCGGTGCGATGCCCGATCCGAAAAACGCACCATCACACGGGCGCCCCATACGCTGTGCTACCCTTGCCCTGCTCTCGGCCCAAGCTTGCTTGCGATGCGGTTGCGCCTGCAACCGGCGATGGACGTGCGGCCCGGTGTATCGAAGTCCAAAATCGAAGTCCTGAAGCAAAGTCCTGAGCGAGATCCCATCGAAGCCGGGACAACGATCGATAACAGGAAAAGACCCAGATGAAAAAGAACGAGATACGACGCGCAGGTTCGCGCGGCCGCTTGCGCACGCTGATGGCCGCCGTGCTGCTCGCAGGCGGCGCACAGGCGGTTCACGCTGCCACCGAAATCCAGTTCTGGCACGCCATGGAGTCCCAGCTCGGCGAGCGCGTGAACGAGATTGCCCAGCAGTTCAACGCGTCGCAGAGCGAATACAAGATCGTGCCCGTCTTCAAGGGGACCTATGACCAGACGCTCGCCGCCGGCATCGCGGCCTACCGCAGCGGCGATGCGCCGGCCATCCTTCAGGTGTACGAAGTTGGCACCGCCACGATGATGAACGCGAAGAAGGCCGTGCTGCCGGTGTCGGACGTCATGAAGAGCGCCGGCGTGCCGCTCGAAGAAAAGGCATTCGTACCGACCATCGCGAGTTATTACAGCGACGCGAAGACTGGCCATCTGGTGTCGATGCCGTTCAACAGCTCCACGCCCGTGCTCTACTACAATCGCGACGCCTTCAAGAAGGCCGGCTTGCCCGATGCGCCGCCGAAGACCTGGCCCGAAGTCGCCGCCGCCGCCGCGAAGCTCAAGGCATCAGGCATGGCCTGCGGCTTCACGACAGGCTGGCAGGGCTGGATCTAGATCGAGAATTACAGCGCGTGGCAAGGCGCACCGATCGCAACGCGCAACAACGGCTTCGACGGTCTCGACGCGCAGCTCGAAATCAACAAGCCGCTGCAGGTCGCGCACATCGCCTTCCTGCAGAACATGGCGAAGCAAGGCACCTTCACCTATGTCGGCCGCAAGGACGAAGCCACCGCCAAGTTCTATAGCGGCGACTGCGGCATCATGATGGGATCGTCGGGTGCGCTCGCGAACGTGCAGCAGTACGCGAAGTTCAAGTTCGGTACCGGCATGATGTCGTACGACCCGGGCGTGAAGGGCGCGCCGCAGAACGCCATCATCGGCGGGGCGAGCCTGTGGGTGCTGGGCGGCAAGACTCCCGAGGTCTACAGGGGCGTGGCGAAATTCCTCGCGTATCTGAGCTCGCCGGCGGTTGCGGCGAAGTGGCATCAGGACACGGGCTATCTGCCGGTCACGAAGGCCGCCTACGAACTCACGCAGCAGCAGGGCTTCTACGCGTCGCACCCCGGCGCCGACACGGCGACGAAGCAGATGCTCAACAAGCCGCCGCTACCGTGGACCAAGGGCCTGCGCCTCGGCAACATGCCGCAGATTCGCACGATCATGGACGAAGAGCTCGAACAGGTCTGGACGGGCGCCAAGACGCCGCAGCAGGCGCTCGATTCCGCCAATTCGCGCGGTAACGACCTGCTGAGGCGCTTCGAACAGCAGGCGGCGAACTGAAGACTGGCTGCTCCTGACGTGAACCATGAACACGATCAGCAAACCCAGCATGATCGACGAGCGGTGGCATGTTGATTTCACTCATCAAGCCGTCGTCTTCGTCGCCGATATAGGGATGGGTTGCCATTGAAGACGGCAGCCTTTGTCGTCACTGGTTGCGCGCGGCCACGCGCAGGCCGCTCTTTGTCGGCGACAGTTCCTCGCCCGTCACGAAAAATGCATGCAGGCTGTGCGCAAACCGGTTCAGCCGGAACACGATGCTCTGGTTTGCGCGCGTGAGCGCGTTGTATCCGAGCACGGCCGGGATTGCGACGAAGAGTCCGAAGGCCGTCATGATCAGCGCTTCTCCGACCGGTCCGGCGACCGTGCCAATCGACGTCTGTCCGGTCTCGCCGATGGTCAGCAGTGCGTGATAGATGCCCCATACCGTGCCGAACAGGCCGACGAACGGGGCAATACTGCCGATGGAGGCGAGAACGGCGAGACCGCTCTGCATTTTGGCGACGCAGTCGTCCATGGTGTCCTTGAGGCAGCGCGCTATCCACTCCGATACGCCGATGCGATCGCGCAACTGCTGCTGTGTCTGGCGATGATGTTTCGCCGCTTCCTGGCCGGATAGCGCCAGGGCAAGGAAAGGGTTCTCGCCGCGCGCGCCCTTGGGGAGTTTTCCGATGCTTTCGGCGAGGTTATCCGAATACCGGAACGATTGCTCTGCACTCCTTGTCATGCGCTTCAGCGCAACGACATTCCACCCTTTTACGGCGATCACGCTCCACGAAAGAATCGACATGATCGTGAGCGCGAGCGCGATGGCACGCGTCACGAGATCGCCTTGCGTCCATAAATGGGCAATCCCATAGTTTTGCATTGCAACTCCTTTTGCCAGCGGCTCTGCGGGTTTCAACCACCCAACGCCCACAGGCGGCTCGTACGCCGGCAAAGGCCACGCCTGGCCGCGAAAGCCGGCCGCGCGGGCAGCGTCGACGCCGCCTGGATGGCGGGCAGAGCAGGTGTCATTTCTTGCGTTTTCTCGAGTCGTGATTGCTCGCGCCGCATAAGCGGCTCGATGTGCCCACGACGCGCCGACCGGGCATCGCGTGGGGCTGGTAATTACGATCGGGAAAAGGCAGGAGGCGCGCGCGGCCTTCCGGAC
The DNA here is from genome assembly GCF_900096975.1 of Paraburkholderia lycopersici. Lineage (GTDB taxonomy): Bacteria > Pseudomonadota > Gammaproteobacteria > Burkholderiales > Burkholderiaceae > Paraburkholderia > Paraburkholderia lycopersici. The sequence continues at coordinate 94,381 of NZ_FMYQ01000028.1, read as the reverse complement.
GGAAAGGCCCCCAGCGGCGTAAAACGGATGGACAGAACAGGCGGCGCGGCGATCGTCACGAACATGACGAGAACCGGAAGCGGCGAAGCAACGGCGGGGAGGGCGGCGTGAGTCGCCAGCAGATCGCAATAGGAGCAGGCGATCGTTCCATTGTCATGCGCTCGATGCGCTTGATGCTTCTGATGCGCACCGGCGGATGGCGCAGTCACCGTGCATACCGCCGCGACAGGTTCCCCGATTCTGGCCGGGACAACGAGTTGACTGATGACGGGCATCAGCACGATCAGCCATATGGCGATCATGCCCGGCAAGGCAACCAGTCGACGGAGGGCGTGCGGATTCATCCGGGGTTTGCGAAAATTTCGAAGGGGAGTTTAGCGGTTTTGCCCGCTGCGCGGCGTGACGTGCCGTCGCATGGGCAAGCGCCGATTTTCGAGGGCGCGTCGTTCCGGGCCTGCGCGGTCTTCCGGCCGCGGCCCGCCCGCTTGCTGCACTATTTTCAGGCAGGCGCAAAAGAAACCCGTTGCGGTCATCGCGCGGGTGCCGCTGGCGAGCGGCATGTTGACGGGCAAGTGGTCCGCGGATTCGGTGTTCGCGTCAGACGACCATCGTGCTTTCAACCGTCACGGCGAGGCGTTCGACGTCGGCGAGACGTTCTCGGGCGTGTCCTATGACGTCGCGTTGAAGGCCGTCGACAAACTGCGCGGCGCGCGTGGCCGACGAGGCGGCGGGCGTGCTCGGCGGGCTTGACGTGCTCGTCAACAACGTGCGGGCATTGCGGGGCCGACGGGTGGCGTCGAGGAGCTCGATCCCGAGCAGTGGGAACGCGCGATATCGACCAATCTCGACAGACAGTTCTGCTTTCTCCGGCGCGCCGTGCCGGTGCTCGGTCGATCCCCCGATCGTTCACTTCAGGGAAAGCACTGGGACGTCGTCTTGCGTCGCCTCGAATCCGCGCCGAAGCAAGCCCGTGTGCGGGGAGTGTGAAGGCGTGTCCGCCGCATGGGGGCTTTCTGTCCGAATTTGACCTCGCGAGGCGCTCGCCTGGTTTCTACTATCCAAGCGGCCGGACATGAGGGCTGCAACCGCGAGCGGGCACAAGCGGCTCACAAGCGGCTCGCAAGCGAGGTGAATGGCGGGAGCGGGTTGCGCTCGCGCAAGGCGCCAGGCCTGGCGGCGTCAGCGATTTCCCTGGAGTGCTGTTATTGGCGCCTGGAATGTGTTGAGATACTGAAAATCGCACGGTCGGACAGAAATTTTTCCGCACGATAAGGAATGCATACATAAAGGAGACAGTCCATGAGGATGTTGCGCTCGTTGCTGGTTGGTGCGGCGGTATGTTCAGCATGGGTAGTGGGGGCCGCGCAAGCGGAAACTGTCAAGATTGCCTTTATCGATCCGCTGTCCGGCCTGATGGCCTCGCTCGGAACGAACCAGCTGCATAGCTGGCAATACACGGCGGAATTCGCCAACGCGCACAACTGGGCAAACGACACGAAGTTCGAGGTGGTCGGGTTCGACAACAAGCTCTCGCCGCAGGAAAGCCTGACCTTGCTGAACCAGGCGGCCGACCAGGGCATTCGCTATATCGTGCAGGGTAACGGTTCTTCGGTGGGCATCGCGCTGGAGGATGCGGTCGCGAAATACAACTCGCGCAATCCTGGCAAGGAGATCGTCTACCTGAACTACGCCGCCGTGGACCCGTCCATGACCAACGCGCGGTGCGACTACTGGCACTTCCGCCTCGACGCGAACGCGGACATGAAGATGGATGCGCTTACGACATTTCTCGCGCGCGACAAGGACATCAAGAAGGTCTACCTGATCAATCAGGATTACGCGTTTGGCCACGACGTCTCGCGCGTGGCACGCGAGGACCTGAAGGCCAGGCGGCCGGATATCGCGATCGTCGGCGACGATTTCCATCCGCTCGCACGTGTCAAGGACTTCTCGCCTTACGCAACCAAGATCAAGGCGTCCGGCGCCGATACGGTGATCTCGGGCAACTGGGGCAGCGACCTCGCGTTGCTCGTGAAGGCCAGCAAGGACGCGGGCGTGACGGCCAACTTCTACACCTATTACGGCGGCACCACCGGCGTGCCCACCGCCATGGGCGCGGCCGGCGCCGATCACGTCAAGTATGTGGGGGTGTTCGGCCCGAACACGACGAGCAACCCGCAGGTGGTCGGGCAGGTCATCGAAGGCTACAAGAAGAAGTACAACGACGATTACTATCTCGCTACGGCCTACGCCGGCATCGCCATGTTGAGCAAGGCGATGAGCCAGACGAAGTCGACCGATCCCGTCAAGGTGGCCAAGGCCCTCGAGGGCATGACGGTCGGCGGCATGAACGGTCCTGTGACGATGCGCGCCGCCGATCATCAGGCGCAGCAATCGCTCGTGATCGCGACCTGGACCAAGGTGGACGGCAAGACCGTGAAGTACGATCAGGAAAACACGGGCTACGGCTGGCGCACCGACGTCCAGCTCGGGCCGACCGCGGCGACGCAGCCCACCACCTGCCAGATGAAGCGGCCGGGCTGAACGCTCTCCTGCCACGCATTTCACAAGGATCACCGGGCGGTGGAATTTCTGACCATCTCTCTCTTGAACGGCATCAGCTATGGGCTGCTGCTGTTCATGCTCTCGTCGGGCCTCACGCTGATTTTCAGCATGATGGGCGTGCTCAACTTCGCGCACGCGAGCTTTTACATGCTCGGGGCGTACTTCGCCTACACCATTGCCAGCAGGATCGGGTTCTGGCCGGCGCTGGTGGCGGCGCCGCTGCTCGTCGCGTGTGTCGGGGCGCTCGTCGAGCGTTTCGGCCTGCGTACCGTGCACAAGTTCGGGCACGTCGCCGAACTGCTGTTCACCTTCGGCCTCTCTTACCTGATCGTGGAGGGCGTCAAGCTGGTCTGGGGCCTGGCTGCGGTGCCGTACGCCATTCCGCCCGAACTGAACGGGGCGCTGTTCAAGGTCTTCACCTCGGACTTCCCCAAGTATCGCGCCTTCATGATGCTGATATCGATCTCGATGCTCGCGGCGCTCTATCTCGTGTTGACGCGCACGCGCATCGGTCTCGTCATTCAGGCCTCGCTGACGCACCCGGAAATGGTCGAGGCGCTGGGGCACAACGTGCAGCGCGTGTTCATGCTGGTGTTCGGCGCAGGTGCCGCGCTGGCGGGCCTGGCCGGCGTGATCGGCGGCAATGCGTTCGTCACGTCGCCGTCGATGGCCGAGTCGGTGGGGACCATCGTGTTCGTCGTCGCCGTGGTCGGCGGCATGTGCTCGCTGCCGGGCGCGTTCATCGCATCGCTGCTGATCGGCATCATGCAGACGTTTGCGGTCACGATGGATGCTTCGCTCTCCGATCTGTTCTCGCTCGTTGGCGTGACGGTGACGGACGGCACGACGCTGTCATCGCTGTGGCGCATGCCGCTGTCTCAGGTCGCGCCGATTCTGCCCTACCTGCTGATGGTGCTCATGATGATCCTGCGACCGCGCGGGTTGCTCGGCAAGCGGGAGGGCTGAGCGATGAAACCGTTCATTCAGGCCACGGCCGGCGCGGTCATGCAACGTCACGGACTGCTGCGTTCCGCCCGCTTGCTGCGCTGGGTCATCTGGGGCATCACGGCGCTCGTGATGCTCGCGATGCCGCTCGTGTTTTCCAGCGGCTTCGCGATCGCGCTGCTTTCGCAGATGGGCATCATGATCATCTTCGCGCTGTCGTACAACATGCTGCTCGGACAGACCGGCATGTTGTCGTTCGGCCACGCGGTGTACTCCGGGCTCGGCGCATTCGTGGCTGCGCATGTGCTCAACATGATCGGTGCGGGCAAGTTCCCGTTGCCGGTCTCGCTGCTGCCGCTGGCCGGCGGGTTCGGCGGGATGCTGTTCGGCATGCTGTTCGGCTACGTGACCACGCGCAAGTCGGGCACCACCTTCGCGATGATCACGCTCGGCATCGGCGAAATGGTGGCGGCCAGTTCGCTCATGTTTCCCGCGTTTTTCGGCGGCGAGGGCGGGGTGCCGACCAACCGCACCGTCGGCCACGCGGTGCTCGGCATTACCTATGGTCCGGCGATCCAGGTCTACTACCTGATCGCGTTCTGGTGTCTCGTGTCGATGATCGCGATGTACGCGTGGACGCACACGCCGCTTGGCCGCATCGCCAACGCCGTGCGCGACAACCCCGAGCGTGCCGGATTCGTGGGGTACAACACACAGCGCGTGCGCTTTCTCGTGATGGTTCTCTCGGCGTTCTTCGCGGGCATCGCGGGCGGGTTGTCGGCGATCGACTTCGAGATCGTGACGGCGGAAAACGTCGGCGCCGCGCAGTCCGGCGGCGTGCTGCTGGCGACGTTCATCGGCGGCGGCGCGTTCTTCTTCGGGCCGGTCATCGGCTCCGTCCTGTTCGTGCTGTTCGCGGTCGCGTTGTCCAGTCTCACGCCGGCATGGTTGCTGTACCTCGGGCTGTTCTTCGTGCTGATGGTGATGTACGTGCCCGGCGGCGTATCGAGCCTGCTGATGAAGCAGATGCCGCTGATCGCCGCGCGCAGGCTGCACCGCATGCTGCCGTCCTATGCGACGGCGCTCGGCGCTGGGCTGATCGTCCTGGCCGCGCTCGTGCTGACGGTCGAACTCGTCTACAAGCTGCAGATCGATAGCGACAACGGCACTGCCATGGCGCTCCTCGGCTTGAACTTCGACGCCGGGTCGTGGAAACCGTGGGCCGTTGCCGTGGCGCTGTGGGTGCCGGGCGCACTGGCTTCGCGTTTCGCGGCCGCGCGCGTGCGCGAGGCGTGGGATCGCGTGCAACGGGAAATCACAGGAGGCAACGCATGACGGCCGCGCTGGAGTTGCGTGATGTGCGCAAGCAGTTCGGGCGCACAGAGATCATTCGCGGTGTCGATCTGGAAGTCGCACGGGGCGAACGTCATGCGCTGATCGGCCCCAACGGCGCCGGCAAGTCGACGACGTTCAACCTGATTTCGGGCCGCCTCTCACCGAGTTCCGGCACGGTGAGACTCAACGGCGTCGAGATCGGCGGGCTGCCGCCGTACAAGATCAACCGCATGGGCCTGTCGCGCAGCTTCCAGGTGACGAATATCTTCCATCGCCTTTCGGTGTTCGAGAATCTGCGCTGCTCGGTGCTGTGGGCGCTCGGCTACCGGTATTCGTTCTGGCATCGGCTCTCGCAGTTGCGCGACGCGCGCGAGCGCGCCGACGAGGTGCTCGAACTGATCGGCCTGCAGGGCCGGCGCGACACGCTCGCCGGGCTGCTGACCTATGCCGAGCAGCGCGCGCTCGAAATCGGCATCACGATAGCCGGCGGCGCCGAGGTCATCCTGCTCGACGAACCGACGGCGGGCATGAGCCGGTCGGAGTCGGATCACGCGGTGGAACTGATCCGCAGGGTCACGGCCGGCAAGACGCTGGTGATGGTCGAGCATGACATGAGCGTCGTGTTCGGGCTCGCCGACCGCATCTCGGTGCTGGTCTATGGCGAGGTGATCGCCACGGACACGCCGGAAGCCATCCGCAACAACCGCCGCGTGAAGGAGGCCTATCTGGGCACCACGCTGGACGAATCCGAGGGCACACATTGATGGCGCCTCCCGATGCCATGCTCGAGGTGCGCGACCTGCATGCGTACTACGGCAAGAGCCATATCCTCCACGGCGTCGAGATGCAGGTGGGCGAGGGCGAGATCGTCGCCCTGCTCGGGCGCAACGGCGTGGGCCGCTCGACGCTGGCCAAGGCCATCATGGGGCTGGTGCGGTGCGAGGGGCAAATCCTGCTGCGCGGCAAGGATGTGCGTGGACTGCGCACCTTCGAGGTCGCGCAAGCGGGCATAGGCTACGTGCCGGAGAACCGCGACATCTTCCCGACGCTGACCGTACGGCAGAACCTCGTGCTCGGCGAGAAGCGCAGCCGGTCGCGACAGAAGCCGCGCTGGCGGCTCGACGACATGTATCGGATGTTCCCGCGCCTGAAGGAGCGCGAGGACACGGCCGCCGGTCTGCTGTCCGGCGGCGAGCAGCAGATGCTGACGCTGTGCCGCACGCTGATGGGCGACCCCGACCTCATCATCATCGACGAGCCCACCGAAGGGCTCGCGCCGCTCGTCGTCGCCCAGGTGGGCGAGTATCTGAAGACGCTGAAGGCGCGCGGCATTTCGGTGCTGCTCGTCGAGCAGAAGCAGGCGATCGCGCTCGACATCTCGCAGCGCGTCTACGTGATGGGGCACGGCCAGATCGTGTTCGAAGGGACGCCGCAGCAGCTCAGGGCCGACGCCCGTGTCAGGCAGGAATGGCTGGAAGTGTAGGGCGCGAACGTGAGCGGGACGTCTGTCCGGATCCGGCCGCCGTCGATCGTTCAGAACCAGGCGTCCTGCATGTCGAGCGTGGTGCGATCGAGCGAAGCGAGCAGATCGAACTGCGCGCCGGTCTTCGGTAATTCCCACGCGAAGAAATAGGCGGCGGCGGCGAGCTTGCCGCGATAGAAGTCCGCCTCGCCGCCGCTTGCCTTCGCCAGGGCCGCGCGCGCCACGAGCGCCTGTTCGAGCCACACCCACGCCATGACCACGTGACCGAACGCTTCCAGGTACACCGAAGCATTGGCGAGCGTCACCGCCGGATCGCCCGCGGCCCAAAGCTGACGCGTGACGTCTTCGAGCCGCATCAGCGCGGCTTCGAGTGCGCGCGCCTGGGCGGCGGCCTCGAGCGCGCCCGAAGCATGCGCACGAACGAGCGTGGCCTGCACGCGCGCCGCGAAGATTGCGAGCGCCGCACCGTCCTTGACGACCACCTTGCGGCCGAGCAGGTCGAGCCCCTGAATGCCGTGCGTGCCTTCGTGGATCGGATTGAGGCGATTGTCGCGATAGAACTGCTCCACGTTGTACTCGCGCGTGTAGCCATAGCCGCCATGCACCTGAATGGCAAGATCGTTGGCCGCGAGACACCATTGCGAGGGCCAGCTCTTCGCGATCGGCGTGAGCAGGTCGAGCAGCAGCGCGAGCGGCTCGCGCGCCTCGCCGCCCGCGGCGCTCGCTTCGTCCACGAGCTTCGCGCACCAGAGGTTGAGCGCGAGCGCGCCTTCCACGTAGCTCTTTTGCGCGAGCAGCATGCGGCGCACGTCGGCATGTTCGACGAGCTTCACCTGCGCCGACGCGGGGTTCTTGCCCGCCGCGCCCACGGGACGCCCCTGCGGCCGGTTGCGCGCGTAGTCGAGCGCATGCAGGTAACCGGTATAGCCGAGCATCGTCGCGCCGAGCCCCACGCCGATGCGCGCCTCGTTCATCATGTGGAACATGTACGCGAGCCCGTGATGCGGCTCGCCCACGAGATAGCCGATCGCGCCCGCCCGGCCGCCCGGCGTGTACTTCGTGCCTTCGCCAAAGTTCAGCAGACAGTTCGTCGTGCCGCGATAGCCCATCTTGTGATTGAGGCCCGCGAGCACGACGTCGTTGTGCTCGCCGCGCGAGCCGTCCTCGTTCACGAGGAATTTGGGCACGACGAACAGCGAGATGCCCTTCACGCCGGGAATGAGCTTGCCGTCGGGGCCGGGAATCTTCGCGAGCACGAGATGCACGATGTTTTCGGACAGCTCGTGCTCGCCGCCCGAGATCCACATCTTGTTGCCGCGCAGGCGATACTGCGCGCCGAGCGGCGAGTCGCATTCGAAGTCGGCGCGCGTGGCGATATCCGACAGCGACGAGCCCGCCTGCGGCTCGGAAAGGCACATCGTGCCGAAGTAGCGGCCTTCCAGTTCGGGGCGCACGAAGGTGTCGATCTGTTTTGCGCTGCCGTGCGCGAGCAGCAGGTTGGCGTTGCCGATGGTGAGGAACGGATAGGCGCTCGTGCCCACGTTCGCGCCCTTGAACCACGCGAACCCCGCCTTCTCGACGACGAGCGGCAACTGCATGCCGCCGTATGCGTAGTCCTGGCCCGCGGCCATGAGGCCGGCCTCGCTGAACGCGCTGAGCGCCGTCTTCACCTCGGGGATGATCGAGACCGTCTCGCCGTCGAAGTGCGGCTCGTGCTGGTCGTTCTTCTTGTTGTGCGGCGCGAACAGGTTGGTGGCGATCTTCTCGCAGGTATCGAGCGCGGCGTCGAAGGTTTCGCGCGTGTGGTCGGCGTAGCGCGCAATGCGCGTGAGGCTTTCCACATCGAGCCATTCGTAGAGCAGGAAGTGGAGATCGCGGCGGGAAAGGATCAGCGACATGGCGAAGGGGCTCTCATCGGGGGAGAAGAAGACGCCCAGCCTACCTAAAATAGAACGACCGTGCTATTGGTAATTTCTCCAGCCGCGCACGGGGAGCCGTGGAGGCTGCCTTTCGATTCGGCGAAGAATCGGTCATGATCGGGCTTCATCTTTCCGGAAAGCGAGAATGCGATGGATCGGCTCGACGCCATGACCGTGCTCATCGCCGTGGTGGACGCCGGCAGCCTTTCGGCTGCGGCCCGGCGTCTCGGCATGCCGCTCGCCACCGTGAGCCGCAAGGTCGGCGACCTTGAGGCGCACCTCGGGACTCGCCTGCTCGCACGCACGACGCGCCAGCTTTCGCTGACCGAAGCGGGACGGTCGTATGTGGCGGCGTGCCGGCGCATCCTCGAAGACGTCGGCGAGGCCGAGCGCGCCGCCACGGGCGAGTACAGCGCACCCAGGGGCGAACTCGTGGTCACCGCGCCCGTCGTGTTCGGAAGGCTGCACGTGTTGCCGGTGGTTGCCGGATTTCTCGCGCTCTATCCCGAGATCAGCGTGCGCCTCATGCTCGCCGACAGCATCGTCAACCTGCTTGAGGAACATGTCGATCTCGCCGTGCGCATTGGCGAGCTGCCCGACAGCGCGCTCGTTGCGACGCGCGTAGGCGCGATACGGCGGGTGGTGTGCGCGAGCCCCGCGTATCTCGCGGCGCATGGCGTGCCCGCGCACCCGCGCGAGCTGGCGGGGCACGCGTGCATCACGTCGGAAGGGCTCTCGTCCGCGCGCGCCTGGGGCTTCTGGCTCGGCAAGGAGCCGGTCTCGCTGCCGGTGCGTTCGCGGCTCGTGCTCAATACGGCCGAGGCGGCCATCGATGCGGCGATGCTCGGCGTCGGGTTCACGCGCGTGCTTTCGTATCAGGTGGCGAGTGCCGTGCGCGAAGGGACACTCGATGTGGTGCTCGAGGCTTTCGAGCCGCCGCCGTGGCCCGTGAGTCTCGTGCATGGGGGCCAGGCGCCGTTGCCGCTCAAGCTGCGCGCGTTTCTGGACTTTGCCGCGCCGCGTCTGCGCGCGCGGCTGGAGGGCGCGCGGCTGTAAGCTGTAAGGCGGCGCGATCGTTACGCGTGCGTCAGCGTTCTTCTCAACGCCGCGAAGAACAACTCCGACTGCGGTCGCTCGCCTTCCTCGGGCCCGGGTGCGAGCCCGTTGTCCTCGCGGTCAAGCGCGGCGCGGCCGTGATAGCGCATGGCGTTCGGCGACAAGGTCGTGTCGAGCCCGCCGTCCTCCGTGAGCGTGAGCGCGCTCGCGTACGGCATGTGGGCATGCCGCACGCAGGCCTTGTTTGCGATGCGGCGAATGGCGGCATGGATGCGCATCGCGGCGGGTTCCACGGGGTGCCGGACCGGGCCGGCTACGGCCTGCTAAAGGTGGAAGGCGCGAACCGCCGAGCGCAACGTTTCCGCCTGGGTCCTCAGTGCCCCGGCGGCTTCGACGCCATCCTGCACGAACGCGGCGTTTTGCTGCGTGACGCGATCCATGACGGCGACGGAGGTGTTGACCTCGTCGATGCCGGCACGCTGCTCCTGAGAGGCATCGGCGATCGAATCGACGAGCCCGGCGACGCCTCTGACCGCACCGAGCAGGTCGACGATGGTGGTCGCGGCGGCTTCGACGGCGTGGCTACTTTGATCCACCTCGGCCGTCATTTCCTTGATGAGCGTGTCGATTTCCTTCGCCGCTCCCGAACTGCGCTCGGCGAGCGCGCGGACTTCCTGCGCGACGACAGCGAAGCCGCGTCCCTGACTGCCCGCGCGAGCGGCTTCCACCGCGGCGTTTAGCGCCAGCAGATTCGTCTGGAACGAGATGCCGTCGATCACCGAGGTGATTTCCTGAATGCGCGCCGAGCGCTGCGCGAGCGCCCGCATGCGCTCGCCCGCGTCGCGCGCGGCACGGTCGCCGTCTCCGGCTTTCGCCGACGCGATGCCGGCGAGCGTGCGTGCCTGCGTCGCGTGCCCGGCGTTCGATCGCACCATCGTGGCGAGCTGCTCCATGCTCGTGGAGGTTTGCTGAATGGTGGCCGCATGCTGCTCGGTGCGTTGGGCGAGCGTGCCATTGCCCGATGCGATGTGCGCGGTCGCCTCCGCGATCGCTTCCGCCGAATCGCGGATGCCACCGATGATCGAGGCGAGCCGCTGCTGCATGGCCTTCATGGCGTAGAGCACGCTGTGCGTGTCGCCGGGCCTGACCGCCACCTCGACCGACAGGTCGCCCGACGCCACGCGATTGGCGAGCTGCGCGGCCACGAACGGCTCCGCGCCCAGGTCGCGAAAGAGGCTGCGCGCAATCGACGCGCAGAGGGCGGCGATTCCCGCAACCCCGGCGAAGATGAGCCCGACCACGAGCCATTCGACCACACGTCCCGTCTTGCATGCCTGCGCATATTCCGATTGCGCATCGGCGAGTTCGAGCGTGCGCAATTGCGCGCCCTGGGTTTTTACCGTTTTCGAAACGGGATCGATGGTCTGCGTCTGTATCCACTGCGCTTCGGAAAGGTTGTTCTGCCCGAGCAGTTGCACCGCGGGGCGCAGGCCCTTGTCCCGTAACGTGGCCCAGTTCGCGGAGAACGCTTGCGCGCGGCTGCGGCCGTCCGTCGAATCCGTGCGGGACAACCAGCCTTGCATGAGGGCGTCGATGCGCGCAATGCGGCTCGACGTGCCTTCGACGACGAGCTGGGTCTTTTGCGCCGACGGGTCGAGAATCGCGTCGCTTACCGAAAAGCTCGCTTCAGTGACCAGTTCGTCGATCGTCGAGATCGCCTGGAGCGCCTGCACGCGGCCCTCGAACATGGTCTGGAGCGTGGTGATCGACGTCGATACGCCAAACAGGCCTACGGCGCCGATACAAAGCGAAACGAAAACGACGGCCGTGCTCAGCAAAACGAGCCGGGCTTTGATGGTGAGCTTGCGCATGAAAAACTCGTGAAGGCGCGCCCCGTGAAGAAGGCGAAAGTCGGGGGGAGGAACAGGCCGCCATAACAGTGGCGCGTCTTTTTACGGCAGATTCGCTAAAACATTCAGTGAATTTTTTGTGACACGGCCGGGCCGCCGACCCTCGGCTGCCGCGCGCCGAGGGCTTCATCAAGCGGGTGGCGTGGCCGCGCGGGCCGCCCCATTGGCGGCGATATCGGCGATCGTGCCCGCGCTGACTGCGCGGCTGTAGAGGAAACCTTGCGCCTGCGTGCAGCCGTTCTGCAGCAGGAAATCGCGATGCCCGCTGGTTTCGACGCCTTCGGCGATCAGTTCGAAATTGAGCGCCTTCGCCACGGCGATGACGGCGAGCGTGATCGCTTCCGTTTCCGCGTCCTGACCGATTTCCCGCACGAATTCGCGGTCGATCTTGAGGCGATCGACACGAAAGCGCTTCAGATACCCGAGGCTCGAATAACCGGTGCCGAAATCGTCGATGGCGATGCGCACGCCCATTTCCCGCAGACAGGCCAGTGTCCGCGCAGCAAGCTCGGGACTGTGCATGAGCGCGCCCTCGGTCACCTCGAGCTCGAGCAGCTCGGGCGGAAGGCCCGAGTCGCGCAGCGCCTGCCGGACCTGGCCGATGAGGTCGCCATGCTCGAGCTGCAACGGCGAGACGTTGACCGACACGCGAATCTGCCGCGTGCGCTGCAGATTCCAGCGCGCCGCTTCGTGGCACGCCTCGCGCAGCACCCATGCGCCGATGCCGCGAATCAGTCCGGTTTCCTCCGCGATCGGGATGAACACCGCCGGAGAGACGCTGCCGAGCTCCGCGTCGGTCCATCGCAGCAGCGCTTCGGCGCCGATCATCTCTCCCGAAGCCATATCGAATTGAGGCTGATAGAGCACGCTCAGCGCGCCGTTTCTGAACGCCTGGCGCAGGCGCGTCGAAACGCGCAGGCGCGAGGTGGCCGCTTCGCTCAGCTCGGGGCGATAGAACTGGTACTGGTTGCGGCCGTTCTGCTTCGCGAGGTACATGGCGGCGTCGGCGTTGCGCACCAGCGTGTCGGCGTCGCCGCCGTCGACGGGATAGATGCTGATGCCGATGCTGGCCTCGATGAAGAGCTCGTGGCCCGACACCTGCACCGGTTCCGTCATCGCGGCGAGCAGCGAGTCGAGCAGCGGCACGAGCAAAGGAGTTGCGCCGTTGGAGACAAACATGAATTCGTCGCCACCGTAGCGCGCCACCGTGCCGCTCTCGCCGACGACATGCTCGATTCGCCTCGCGATGTGCGCGAGCAGCGCATCGCCAACCCGATGGCCGAGCGAATCGTTGACTTCCTTGAAATTGTCGAGATCGAGGAAAATCACGGCGAGCGTTTTGCCCGTTCGCCTGGCCTCCTGCAGCTCCAGGGTGATGCGTTCGTCGAAATGTTTGCGGTTCGAGAGGCCGGTAAGCGCGTCGTACTCGGCGCGATGCCTGAGTTCAGCCTGGGCGGCCAGTTGCGTCGTGACGTCCTCCATGACGCAAAGCGTCGCGCTGCGGCCGTCGAAAGCGGTTTGCAGCTGGAACACGTTCATCGAGCGCAACTCGCCGCTTTTCGTCCTGTGCTCCCAGATGGCGGTGCCGCCGTCCTGTGCGCGCGAGCGTGCGAGCGACGTGCCGAGCAGCGCCGTTTCGTCCGTTCGCAGATCGGCGAGCCGCAGTTCGAGCATGTCGCTGGCGCGATAGCCCATCGCTTTCGCCGCCATGTCGTTGACGGCGACGAGGCGCGTGGACGCGTCGTCGACGATCCAGATCGGCAGCGGGTTCAGCTGGAACAGGCGCTGATACTTCTTGCGGTTGACGTCGGCCGTATGGAGCGCTTCGCGCAACGATTTCGTGATGCGCGCGTTGCGGTGAAGGAGGGCAATCAGCAGGCATGCCGCCGCCAGTCCCGACCCGAGCAGTAGCGCGGAGGCCATCTGCGAATCATGGGAGGCCCTCGTGACCGACTGTTCGAGATGTGCGTCTTCGTCCATGCGGATCTCGCCGATCTTCTGCATGGTCTGGAAAAAGCGCGCATCGAGTTCGCCGAGCGACGGCGTGTCCATTTTCACGCTGCCCGGCCTGAGCATGGAAAACATCGCGAGCCGGTTGCTCAGCCCGCCCAGATGGCGAATCATGTCCTTCAACTCGTCCAGCAGGGCGATGCAGCGCGAGCGGCCTTCGCAGGTCTGCTGCGCCGCGCTGGCGTTGTCGATGAGCGCGGGAAGCGGATAGATGTAGGCGCGCGGCGATAGAACGGCCGCGTGCCGATCACGGTGTAGAGCTGCTCATGTTCGTCGAGCAGGGCGTTCTGCAGTTCGTCCAGATTCTTCTTGATCGATTCGACCGCATGCTGCTGTTCGAGCGCATGCCGTTGCTCCTGCGATTGCCGGATGGCGATCGCGGTATTCAACGCAATGGCGGACAGGATCGTCACCAGCGCAAGCGGCGCGACCAGTCGCGCTCGCACCGCGCGCAACCGCTCGACGACCGCTGGTTTCCCGTCCGGACGTTGTTCCGCCCCCGTCTGCCTGTTCCTTCCCTGATTGCTCATCGCGTCGCGCCCGCCATCAATGCATTCGGCATATCGACACCAATCCGGGTAACTTGAGGGCAAACACCGGCCAGAGCCCGGGGCGATCGCGCGTCAGACGCGTCCCGACCTGCTGTGCGGCTGCGCCGTGATATCAGGCGGATCAGGCGGTGCGTGGCGCGCGCCCGGACGTGGGGCGCGCAGATGGAACAGCGTGCCCGCAATGCACGACGTCATGATGCGGGTCGTGCCGGCCATGCGCCGCCTCGAGGCCGCGCCCGCTGCCCGCGCCCAACGGGCGCGTGGACTTCAATGCGCGCCACCGGCCTTCTGGCCGCCGGGCGAGTCCGAATACCCGTCGTTCAGGGTCTTGAGGAAAGCGACCAGATCGCGAATGTCCGCTTCGCTCAACGCAGGCTTCCTGCCCGGCCTCTGGCCGAAGAACGGCGGATCGAGACGATCGACGTCGTCGCGATACGCCGGCGGCAGATCGTCGTAGACGACGAGCTTGCCGTTGCGGCGCGGATACGATTTCTCCGGATGGATATCGCGCTCGAAATAGAAGTGCAGTACGTCCTCGATCGAATGGAAACGGCCATTGTGGAAGAACACGTGGCGCGTCGTGACGTTGCGCAAGGTCGGGTCCTTGAACAGGCCGCACAGGTTCGTCTGCTTCGCGAGATCCTTGCGATACGGTCCGCACAGACCCATGTCGAAGTAACGCGGGTCACGGTTCGCCGGAATCTCGGGATTGCGGGGCACGCCAAGCGCAATGTACTGGTAGTCGGTGAACTGCGCGGGACGGCCGTCCGGTCCGGGCTGGTCGAAGTGGCACTTCGCGCAGTTCCCGCGCATTGGATCGTTGTAGAGCGCGTAACCGCGCAGCTCCTGCGGCGTGAAATCCGCATGGCCCGACATCACCGCATCGAATTTGCTCGTATAGGGGTGGAAGCTCATGTCCTCGGTCTCGAACGCCTCGATCGCCAGGCCGACGCTGTCGAACGCCTTGTTCGGGTCGTCGAACACACCTTCGCCGAACACCTGCCGGAACGTGGCGGCATAGGCGCTGCGTCGCACCTTGCCCGCGACCTCGGCGCGCGTCGTGTTGGCCATCTCGTTCGGATCGAGCATCGGATGCGCGGCTTGCTCGTGCAGCGATGCGACCGAGCCGTCGCGCAGGAAGCCGCCCGCCGGTCCTTCGTCCTCCGAATTTTCCGAGCTCGGGAAAAAGTAATCCGTCGTGAAATGCGGGGTGTAGGCCATATAGCGCAGCGAGGGTACGGCGCGCACGCCGGACCGCTTGAGGTCAGGGCCGCCCAGTTGCACGGCCAGGCCGTTGGGCGGGCCGTAAGCATGCTCGGGGCTATGGCACGACGCGCACGACATCTTGCCCGAGCCCGACAGCGTCGCATCGAAGAATATCTGCTTGCCCAGCATGGCCTGCGGGCTCAACGGCTTTGGCGCCGCCGGATATTTGATCCACTTCTGCAGGGACGGCCTGGGCGGCACGGGAGCGGGAACGACGGGCAACGTCTGCGAAGCCTGCGCATATGCGAGGGAAACGGCGAACGCGCCAGCCAGCAGGCTCGCCGCATGGCGCGCGGCGGTTCGGATGAAGCACGGGATCATGACGAATCGGATCGGATCTACTCAATCAAGAGGCGGGGCACGTGGCCCCGCCTTTCTATGCCAAGGGACGTTTCGTTCAGAAGTTGAACATCGTCATGAGGTCGCCGATCGTCGGCGTCTGGTTCGCCGGCAGATACGAACTGGCCTGCATCGCCGGATTCGGCAGACGGTCGCGGCTGCGCGGCGACAGCGGCGCGAGACGCCAGTTGCGCTCGATGAACTTCAGGATCGACGCGTGATCGTTGTACGTGTGGTCGATCACGTTGGTCTTCGCCCACGGCGAAAGCACGATCAGCGGGATACGCGGACCGTCGCCGAAGAAGTCGACGTTCTGGATCGGGCCCGTGTCGAAGTGGCCGCCGCCTTCGTCGGTCGTGATGATGACGGCCGTGTTGGCCCACTGCGCCTTGTTCGATTGCACGGCCGCCAACACCTGCTGGAGCCAGCCTTCGAACGCCGCCGGCGAGGAGAAGCCCGGGTGGCCGCTATACGTGTTGGGCGGAACGACGAACGACACGGCCGGCAGCTTGCCGGATGCGGCCGCCGTGATGAAGGCCGTCTGGTCCTGCAGGTTGGCGCTCATCGCCGGACTGGTCATGACGTTCCGCGAGGCCACCAGCGGGTCGCCGATGTTGTTGTACTCGGCCGACTGCAGCAGGCCGGCAATCGAAGACGACAGCGACGACGGAAGCCCCAGCGCGCTCACGAGCTTCGACGCTTGCCCGGTCGTGTCGGCCGTATCGCGCGCGGACGTGTACCAGCCCCAGCTCACGCCCTTCGCGTTGAGCGCTTCGGCGATCGTCGGCACGGTCTGCGGCGGGTAGTTGTAGTCGTTCGCGCCGATCGGCTGCGTCGTGCCGGCCGTGGTGTAGCCGGGGTTGTAGTTGTTGACCAGGTAGTACTTGCCGGCGTCGCAATTGCTCGCCACATGCTTCGACGCAAGGAAGCCGAGGATCGCCGCCACGCCCGGCTGCGCGCTGTCCGAGCAGTTCACGTACGAGCCGCCTTCGTAGCCGTCCTGCGTGTAGAAGTTGGGGTTCGCGCTGCCTTGCACCGGGTTCGGGTTCTCGATCTGGTTCGACGGCGGCGTCGCGACCGCGCCGTTGCTGTTGAACCACGGCAGGTCGCCGGTGGCGATCGAGAAGAAGTTCATGCCGGTGCCGCCCATCACCGCCTGGTGATAGTTGTCGCTGAGCGCGCCTTGCTTCGCGAGAGACGCCCAGAACGGCGCGTCGCCGGCCGCCATGTTCATGAAGCCCATCAGCTCGCCGCCCTGGCCCGGCGTGGCCGCCGTGACCTGATTGCTGCCCGGGGCGTTCTCGACCGTGCTGCCGCCCTGGCCGGCCGTTGCGGCGACCCAGGTGTAGAGATCGAGTTTGGAGTTGTCGCCGCCCGTCTGCTGCCACATCTGGAAGAAGCGGTGCACCGGATCGCCGGTGGTCGCCACGAGGCCGAGCGCGGCATAGATCGGTGCGGCGGCCGTATAGGCCGCGCTGCCCGCCGCCGCGCCCACCGCCGTGCCCGACGGCGCGCTATAGCTGACGAGCGAGCCGTTCGACGCGTTGGCCGTGATCTGGAACGGACCGGCCGGCAGCGACTGGGGGAAGTCCGCGTCGGCGAGGCCGAACAGATAGGACGTCGGCGAGACGGTCGGCGCCTGTTGGCTCGCGACTTCGCTCAGGTAGGTCTGGAGGCCCGCGACGGTGAGGATGCCGGTGTTCTGGGGCGGCAGCAGCGTGGCATACGAGCCGGTACGCGCCGGATTGATCGAATAGGTCGAGCCGCCGGCGGCCTGGTTCTGCTGCGCGAGCGCGAAGTTCGGACCCGGCGTGCCGTCGGCGTTGACGATGCCTTCGGACAGCAGGTTCTTGACGCTCTGGCCCGAAGGCGCCTGATAGGTGCCGAACAGCCCGTCGAAGGTCTGGTTCTCGCCGATGATCACGACCACGTGCTGGATCGGCGTGGTGGTCGCGCCCGTGGCGAACTGCGGGTTGCCGTTCGCGGCCGTCTGCACCTGCGACTGCTCGGCGGCGACCTGCGAATCCGACTGCGACGGAGCCAGATTCAGCGCGACGTTGCTGCCGGCCGTTATCGAAGGCAAGTGGACCGTTCCGGTGTGCACCACGATCGGCAGCGTATCGAACAGGTTGTCGAGCGGGTTGCTCGAATTCGCGACATAGCTGCCGCCGAGCGGATTCGTCACCGTCACGCCCGCCGCCGCGAACAGCGGCTGCAGCACGTTGAGCACCACGGTCGTTTCCTGGGCAATGCTGCTGGACGAGAGCTTCGCGGAGGCGATCTGCGTGCCCGTGGGCGCGGCGGTCAGCGTCGTGCCGAGCGCACGCTGTGTGATCAGCGACGTCAGCGGGTTCAGGTTCGCGACGGCGGAGCCCGAATTCGACGCGTCGAGCACGGACGAGAGCACGGCCGGCGTGCCGTCGGCATCGGTGATCGGCGCGGTCAGCACATAGGGCGCCTTGCCCGAGAGCGTGGCGGTGAAATTGCCGTTTGCGTCGGTCACGGACGACTGCGTGGTCGCACCCGTGCTGTCGGTCGCGGTGACCGTCACGCCGACGAGCGGTGCGCCCTGTGCGGCAACGCCCGAAACCTTCAGGCTGGAGGGCGCGGAGTTGCCGCTCGAGCCGCCGCAGCCATACAGGCTGGCGAGCGCGGCCGCGCAGGCGAGCGCGGAAAGACGCCATTTCATAGGGGACCCCATCGACTATATGTACGTGTTGTGGCGCGGTCGTTTTGTGACACTTTCGGGAAAGCACGACGCAACGAGCGCAGCGCGATTTTTTCGGAACCATGAAACAGGTCGATGACAACGCAACGAATTAGAGGGGATCGTCAAGTTACGAAAAATTCTGCATGGCGTTCGCTGGCCCGCCGGCCTGGAAGCCGGGGGGCGCAGGAGACACCGAAGCGATCGCGCAACAGGCGGGCGCGATGCCGGATCGCGCTGGCCTCGTGAAGCGGGCCGCATCGCGAAGAGCGACGGGACGATTCGTTATCCGTATCAATTGGCGGGGCGCGCGTGGGTGCGAATCCTGTCGCCGTCGCGTCGCCCATGCGTGCTCGCCCCGAGCCTTGCGTTCGTGGCCGTAGCGGCGAAGTCCGGACGCAACGTGGCGGCATTGCGCCGCACAGCGCCGGGCTCCGATTTCGACGACATCCTGGTGAGCCTGGTGAGCGGCGCCCGCTACTTCGCGGGAAAAAACGCGCGGCGCGAATCGGGCTGAACGGCGAACTGCCGCGCAGGCAACGGCGGCAGCCTTGTCGCGTATTCGCCATGGAGAATGGATATTGTCTGCAGAATCGCGAGCCGTCACGACCGGTCCCGGCGGTACGCCCGACAGACGCAATCTCGTGAATACCTCCTGCTAACCCCGGCTTTTCGAAGGATTAACCGCCGCGCCGGTACCCGACAATCTGGAGAAACGCGAGGTGGGCGGCAGAGCGCGCCTGGCGACCGAACGACGAACCGGCATTCGTCACCATCCGCACTTTCTCGAGGCAGATATGTCAAGCAGCATCACGATCACGGACGAACTGGTTGCTGAAATCGCGAACCGGATGGCCGACGAGGGCCAGAAGGTAACGCCCATGGCCATCTGGTCCGAAGTCCATACGGGTTCGGTGGTTTCGGTGGCGGCGTCGTTGCGCAAGTGGCGCGAGGAGCGCGGGCCGCGGGTCCCGCAGGTCGTGGAGCGTCCGGCGTTGCCGCAGGCCGTCACGGACACGATGCGCGATGCGCTCGACCGGCTTTGGACCTCGGCGCAGGACGAGGCCGAACGGGCGGTGGCGCGGCGGCTACTCGCGATGCGCGAGCGGGTCGAGGACGCTAGCGGCGAGCGCGATCTCGCGCTCGAGGAACTGCAAACCACCGTCCAGGAACTCGATGCGCTGCAAGGCAGGCTCGACCAGATGACGAGCGCCTACGAGCAGAAGGCCGATGCGGTGGCGGGTCTGGAGGAGGACATCGCGCTTGCGATGCAGCGGAGCGACGCCGCGGAAAAGCGCGCCGCGGAGCTTGCGGAGCGCGTTTCGACCCTCGAAGCGGAGCTGGCGGGCGCGATGTCGGAACTGGCGGCGCACCGCGAAGCGGCCTCGCGGGCGGCGGAAGACGCAAACGAGAGCGCGCAGGCGGAGCCGGTCGCGGCAAGCGGGGACGACGCATCGGTGCGCGCGGCGCAGGAGTCTGCCCATGCGGAAGCGGTCGCGCGGCTCGAGGGCGAGCTGGAGGCGATTCGCGCGGCGCTGCGGGCCGAACAGGACGCGCACGCTGCCCAGCGGGAAGAGGCCGCGGCGGTGCACGCCGAACGGGATGCCGCCGCGCTCGAACTGCAAAACGCCCAGGCGCAGCTCGCCAGTCTGACCGATGAGCGCGATGCCGGCACATCGGAAATCGCCAGGCTCTCGGCCAGCCTGGCGGAAGCGCAGCAGCGCGCAGCCGAACTCGCCGGGAGCGCGGTGGCGAACGAAGCGGCAGAGGGCGCCGATGCGGCTTCGGCGCAGGGTGCCGACGCGCAGGAAATCGAGGTGTTGAAGGCGCAGATCGCGCGCGACGCGCAAACGCATGCGGCTGCCGTCGCCGAAGCCCGCGAGACCGTCAAGAAGTGGTCCGAATACGCGAACGGACTGAAGCAGCAACTGACGCAGGCCAGCGAGAAGGCGCTCGTCGGCCATGCCCGCAGCGCAGGCGAGGCCACCTTGAATCGCCGGCTCGCCGCCGAGTTGGGCCAGGTTCAGCCTGAGCACGAATTGCTGCGCAAGGAGATTCAGCAGCAGGTGGTCGCCGAAGCGGTCAGCGCCCAGCTCGAGCAGCAAGGCTACCACTACGACGCGGCGACGGGCGTGGTGTCGAAGCTGAACACCGAAGCCTCGCCGGCGTGACGTCGGGGTGGACGGCGCATCGCGAGCACGACGACGCGAGACGGACTTTGCACCCGGTATGAAGGAATGTTCCGCGAAGTCCGGCGCCGGACGATGAATTTTCGCCCTGCACATGCCGGTCGATCGGCGTTTTTCTCGCCGCAGCGCTGGCGTCGAAACCGCATTCGAACGGTGGCGCGCGACGCGCCACGTTGAAGAACGCGCCACGGCGGCGCTTGCACGCCGGGTCCGCAAACCCGGCTCCGACTCCGGCGCCGCGGCGCACCGCTCCTGATCCGCTCCCCGCACACCTGACGCCGCCGCCCTCCTGCTCGCGACGCGGCACCGCTTCGTCAACGCCGCGCGCCCCCCACGCATCGGGACAAATGCCGACTTCCAGTCAGCCGAACGCCTGCTTTCCCGAAAACGAATTGTTGGCCTCGCGCGCCTCCACCACACTGGCACCTGTCCAGCGGCGCACCTCGCGCGCGCCGCGCAGCAAAACGCCAAGGCACACACAAGCCCCCGAAAGGCGAAGGAGGAGACATGACGCGACTCAAGGCTCGCGAGCAGCACGCGTGCATCACAGCTTCCGCGCGGTGGCGCGCGCCGCGCCGCCGGCCCGTTTGCGCGGGTCTGCACGGCGGGCTGGCGGTGGCGCTGACGGTGGCGCTGGCCACTGCCCTCACGCCGTCGCTCGCGCACGCCGCCGAGTGGCGCGTGGGCGTGGAGCTGCCGCTGACCGGCGCGCTCGCGCAGGCGGGCACGGAGATGTATCGCGGCATCCAGGTGGCGGCCGACATTTACAACCGCCGCCATCCGCAGGACAAGATCACACTGGTGACCGTCGACGACGAGTCGAACCCCGCCAAGGCCGTCGCCGCCGTCGAGCAGCTTGCCTCCCGGCACGTGCTCGCGATAGCGGGCGCGGCCAATTCGAACTGCGCCGGACCGGCGTCGGAAGCAGCGAACAAGGCGGGCCTCGTCTACGTGACGTCAGGCGGCACCAGCGACGACATGGTCTCGCGCGGCCTGAAGAACTTCTTTCGCGTGAGCAACACGCCCGGCTACACGAAGGGCATGGTGGGGCTCTTTAACGCGCTGGGCGTGAAGTCGGTGGCGATCGTCTATTCGACGAAGGACGCGACGAGCGATCTCGCGAAGCAGCTCGACGCGGCGCTCAAGGCGCAGGGCGTGAAGACCGTGCTGCACGCCTACGACCCCTCGATCAGCGACTTCAAGCCGCTCATCAACAAGGTCAAGCTGCAGGACAAGCCCGACGCGATGGCCATGCTCGGCTACGAGAACGACTACGTGGGCATCCTGCGCGCCTCGCGCGTGCTCAAGCCCGACCTCAAGGCGATCGCGGCGCCGTGGGCTTTCGCGAGTCCGAAAATGGCCCAGTCCTTCCCCGACCTCGTGCCGAACGTGTACGGCGCGACCGTGCTGTCCTCGCCGGCCGACTATCGCTCGTCCGACCAGCGCGATTTCTCCGACACGTACCAGCGGCTCTTCAAGACGACGTCGAACTATCAGTCGCAGACCTCGTTCGTCTATGCGCAACTGCTCTTCGAAGCCATTGCGAGCGCGCAGAAGGCCGGCACGCTCGAAAAGGGCGGCCTCGCCGACACGCTGCGCGCCACGCACCGCGACGACACTTTTCTCGGCAAGGTGGCCTTCGACGCGCGCGGCGACAACACGAACTACGTCGCGCACATGGGGCAGTTCGCTCGCGACGGCAAGCTCGCACTCGTGTGGCCCGCGAACTACGCGACGGCGAAGCCGGTGTATCCGGGCGTGCCCTGGTGAGCTGACGCGTATGCGGGGAAATCGCATCGCGCGTGACGAAGCAAACACATAGAACAACGAAGCAAACCGCGAGCACCGCGATCGACGGCGCCGCGCCACCTCATTGAGACAACGGTTTGGAGGTCCGATGGTTCGCATCGCTACTCGCAGCAAGCCGCGCGCGCTCGTGCGAGCGCTTTCCCGCCTCGGCGCGGGCGCGGCATGTGCCTGCGCGCTGCTCGCACACACGCCCGCCGCGTTTGCCGACGTGCTGCCCGTGGGCGTGGAGTTGCCGCTCACCGGCTCGATGGCGCGCGCAGGCAACGCGCAGCTCGAAGGCATCAAGCTCGCCGCCGATCTTTTCAACCGGGGCGAGGGCAAGCACAAGGTCGCGCTCACCGTGATCGACGACGAGGCGCAGCCGGCGAAAGCCGTCTCCGCGGTCGAGAAGCTCGCGTCGCAGGGCGTGCTCGCCATCACGGGCGGCTACGGCTCGAATTCGGTGAGCCCGGCTTCCGAGGCGGCGGACAGGGCCGGCATCGTCTACATCACCTCGGGCGCGGTGGACAGCGCGATGACCACGCGCGGCCTGAAGCACTTTTTCCGCATCGGGCCCGCTTCGGGCTACTCGAAGGCCGTGGTGGGCCAGTTGAATGCCATGGGCGTGAAGTCGGTTTCGATTCTCGTCTCGACGAAGCAGGCCACCAGCGACCTCAGCAACGAAGTCTCCACGCAATTGCGCGCGCAGGGCGTGACGGTGACCGTGCATGCGTTCGACCCCACGATGACGGACTTCAAGCCGCTCGTGAACAAGGTGCGCCTGCAGGACAAGCCCGAAGTCCTGCTGATGATCGCCTACGAGAACGACTATCTCGGCATTCTGCGCGCCGCCAGGGTGTTGCGGCCGCAACTGAAGGCCGTGATGGGCGCATGGTCGATCGTCACGCCGAAAATGGCGGCCGATTTTCCCGATCTCGTGAACAACGTGATCGGTTGTGCAATGCTGCCGTATCCCGCACAGCTCGGCTCCGCCGAAGGCAAGTCCTTCGTGGACGCCTACCAGGCCGCGTATCACAAGGAACCCGACTATCTGGCCGAGTTCGCGTACGTGCAGTCGCGCCTCCTGTTCGACGCCATGGCGCGCGCTGCCGACGCGGGCACGCTCGGGCAGGACGGCATCGCCACGGCGCTGCGCGCAAAGCCGCACGACACGCTGATCGGCAAGGTGGCCTTCGCGCCGAATGGCGACAACCCCGCGTTCCTCAACAACATGGCGCAGATCCAGGGCGGCCGCATCGTGCTCGTGTGGCCGAAGGAGCGCGCCACGGGCAAGCTCGATTACCCCGCGTTGCCGTGGTGAGCCGAGGCGCCGCAAAGGAGAAGCCGCAATGACCGACCTGTTGCTGCAATCGCTGTATTCCGGCGTGCTCGTGGGCGGCGCCTACGCGCTCGTCGCGCTCGGGCTCGCGCTGGTGTTCGGCTCGATGCGCATCATCAATCTCGCGCACGGCGAACTGGTGCTGCTCGCCGCCTATATCGCCTGCACGTTCGAGACGAAGCTCGGCCTCAATCCCGTGTTCGCGATTCCCGTGGCGATTCCCGTGGTGTGCGCGGCCGCGGCGGCGGCGTGGTATCTCGTGAGCCGCATCAAGCGCGACCGCGAGCTGAACTCGCTGATCCTCACCTACGGTATCGGCATCGTGCTCACCAATGCGGTGCTGCTGGGCTGGGGCGCCGACGTGCGCTCGACTGGCAACGCGTGGCTGCAGGACAGCGTGATGCTCGGCGACCTGCTTTCCATGCGCAGCGAAGTGCTCTCGTTCGGCATCAGCGTGCTGCTGATGCTGGCGCTCTGGTGGTGGCTTTCGCGCTCGTGGTATGGCCGCGCCGTGCGCGCCATTTCCAGCAACCGCGACGCGGCGCGCCTGATGGGCATCGACCCGCGCAAGACCGAGCGGATCTCGTTCGTCGTGGCCGGGCTGCTCGCCTCGTGCGCGGGCGTGTCCATTTACGCCTCGAGCGCGATCCAGCCGTCTATCGGCGAGGCGCTCACGGTGAAGGCGTTCGTCATCACGGTGCTGGCGGGCGTGGGCTCCATTCCGGGCGTGCTGGCCGGTGCGATGCTGCTCGGCATCACCGAGGCGCTCACGGTCACGCTCGCGAGCTCGGCGCTGCAGGAGCTCGCGGGCATGCTGCTGTTCCTGCTCGTGCTCTACGTGCTGCCGAACGGCCTGTTCGGCGTGGCGAAAAGAAGAGGATGAGACCGATGGACATGATGCATTCGACACATTCCACGAAGGCGGCAACGGCCCGCTCCGCCCCGCGCCTCGCCGCGCTCGCCGGCGTGCTGGCCGTGCTCTATGCGGGGGTGCCGCTCATGTTCGGCCAGAACCTCTATCTGATGAGCCTGGCGGTGGCCTCGCTCACGATTGCGGGCGTGGCGCTTGCGTGGGCGCTGCTCGGCAATCTCGGCGGCATGGTGAGCTTCGGGCACGCGGCGTTCTTCGGCGTCGGTTCGTATATTTCGGCGCTTCTCACGCTCAAGGCCGGCTGGCCCGTGTTTCCCGCGATACTCGCGGGCGGCGTGGGCGCGGCGCTCGCCTCGCTCGCAATGGCGCCTGCACTGCGCCTGAAGGGACCGTACTTCGCGCTCGCGATTCTCGCCTACGCGCAAATCTTCCGTATCGTCGCCACCGAATGGTCGGGCCTCACGGGCGGCGCGAGCGGCCTTTCCAGTATTCCGGGCCTGCCGAAGGTCGCGGGATTCGACTTCGGCAGCAAGAGCGGCGGCTACCTCGTGGTGCTCACACTCGTGCTCGCGTTCGCCGCCGTCTATGCGCGGCTGCGCGGCGGCTACGTAGGCCTCGCGCTGCGCGCGATGCACGAATCGGAGGACGCCACGCGCGTGGTGGGCGTGAACAGCGTGATGCTCAAGCTTGCCATGCTGATGCTCTCCGCGCTGATGACGGGACTGGTCGGCGCGTTCAACGCGCACTACATCAACTTTCTCGAACCCGATTACGCGTTCAACGCGAGCTGGGCCGTCGTGCCGATCATCGCGGCGATCTGCGGCGGCTATCGCACCATACTCGGGCCGCTGGTGGGCGCCGTGACCGTGTATCTCGCCGATCAACTCGTGCTCAAGAGCCTCTTGCCGACGGGCCACCAGATCGTGCTGGGCATGCTGCTCGTGGCGATGATTATCGTGAGCCCGGCGGGCCTGACCGCGCTGCGCTTCAAACGTATCCGTCGAGGTGTCCATGCAGCAAGCTGAACAAGCGGCACAACTGCGCCTGCAGGACGTATCGATCCGTTTTGGCGGCATCACGGCGGTGAACGGCGTTTCGCTATCGCTCGGCACGCGCGACGTGGTCGGGCTCGTCGGGCCGAACGGGGCAGGCAAGACCACGCTTTTCAATGCGATTTCGGGCCTCGCGCGGCCCACTGGAGGCTCGATCCGCTTCGGCGACGTGGACCTCCTGAAAGCGCCGCTCTACAGGCGTGCGCGCCTCGGCATCGGCCGTACGTTCCAGGTGCCGCAGCCCATGCACGAGCTCACCGTGCGCGAGAACCTCGTCGTCGCGCAGCGCTTCGGCGCGGGGCGCGTGGACGAGGCGCGCATCGACGAAATCCTCGCGTTCCTCGGCCTCGAAGGCAAGGCGGAGCGCGACGCCGCCACGGAGCTCGCGCTCACGGAACTGAAGGCGCTCGAAGTGGCGAAGGCGCTCGCGACGGCGCCGAGGCTCCTGCTGCTCGACGAAGTGCTGGGCGGCCTCGAAACGGCCACCAAGCGCCGCTTCATGCAAACGCTGCTGGCCGTGCACGAGCGCTACAACGTAGGCATCCTGATTATCGAGCACGACATCGAGACCGTGATGAACCTGTGCCGCCGCGTGTGCGTGCTGAACTTCGGCAAGCTGATCGCCGACGGTCCGCCCGCCGAAGTCTTCCGCGATCCCGAAGTCGTGCGCAGCTATACGGGAGAGGCCGCCCATGCTTGAAATCAACAGTGCCCGCGCCGGCTATGGCGCGATCAACGTGTTATGGGACGTTTCGCTCGATGTCGCGAGCGGCGAGGTCACGACCATCGTCGGCCCGAACGGCGCGGGCAAGACCACGCTGCTGCGCGCGATCATGGGGCTCGTGCCGCTGGAGCGCGGGCAGATCGCCTTCGACGGCGACGCGCTCGCTGGCGTGCCGACCTGGGACATGGCGCGGCGCGGCATTGCGATGGTGCCCGAAGGCCGCATGATCTTCCGTGACATGACGATCGAGGAGAACCTCATGCTGGGCGCGTTCGCGAAAACGCGCCGCGCCGGGGCGAAGGCGCAACTGGAGGAGGTCTATGCGCTCTTCCCGTTGCTCAAGGAGCGCCGCGCGTTGCCGGCGGGCACGCTCTCGGGCGGCCAGGCGCAGATGCTGGCGCTGGGGCGCGGGCTGATGTCCTCGCCGCAGCTCATGCTGATCGACGAGCCTTCGCTCGGTCTCGCGCCGGTGATGGTGCAGGAAGTGTTCGCAATCCTCGAACGCCTCAAGACGGCCGGGCGCACCATCGTGCTGGTAGAGCAGAATACCGGCATGGCGCTGCGGCTTGCCGACCAGGTGTACCTCATGCAGGGAGGCAAGGTCACGTTTGCCGCGCGCGCGAAGGACGTGAACGTGGACGAGCTTCACGACATGTACTTCGCGCGCTAGTGCGCTGGCGCAGGGCGCCGCGCCAGCGCCCGATTCTTCGGTCCTCTGGGCGCCACCTCACGCCGCGCCCGCGCGTGACCGTCGAGCCGGGCACCGGCCTGCGCAAGGCAAGCCGGTGCCCGGCCTTGGTGCGAGCCTTCGCTGCGGTGCACCAGTAGCAGTCACCTGACGCACACGAATGGCGGCGCGCCGCGCTGTCCGCGGCTCGATCCGGACCGG
The DNA here is from genome assembly GCF_900096975.1 of Paraburkholderia lycopersici. Lineage (GTDB taxonomy): Bacteria > Pseudomonadota > Gammaproteobacteria > Burkholderiales > Burkholderiaceae > Paraburkholderia > Paraburkholderia lycopersici. The sequence continues at coordinate 67,443 of NZ_FMYQ01000028.1, read as the reverse complement.
CGCAAATCCGCTCGCGCGGCTTTGCGCGCGGTTCCATCCGGTTTCCCCCTCTGAATGGCATGGCTATTGCTTTGTAGCTGCCGGGGCCAACGCAGGCCCCGATGAATTGCATTGTTCCGCCCTTGTGCGGGAAAAGTTCGATCAAGCGGGGCAACGGCGTCCCGAAGCGACAACCCATCGGCAAAATGTGCCTGACGGGGTGCGCTTCGGGACGCTTTTTTTTTGTGCGCGTGCGCCGCAAGGCCATTCGCATTACTAAAGATGAAAATGCGGCCAACAACACCTGACGTCTCCGCGGAAATCGTCGGCGAGCTCATCAACCTGGCTGGGCGTCAACGCATGCTTTCGCAGCGCATCGTCCTCCATGCGTTGCTCGGCTCGCGCGGCGACAGCGCCGCCATCGCCGTTGCGCGGGCGTGCCTCGAAACGTTCGCGGTGTCGCACGCGCGGCTCGTCGAGGGCGACGAACGCTTTCCCGGCGTATTTTCGATCGCGCTGCGCGAACTCTACTTCGGCGCGCGCAAGGCCGATGAGCGCATTCGCGCCTTCATGAAACTGGCCACGCAGGCATTCGACTGCCTCGAGCGCGGCTCGCATGACGAAGCCGCCCGCGCCGCCGCCATCTCGCGCCTCACGGCTGAAGCCACGCCGCTGCTCGACCTGCTGCAGGCGCTCACGCAGGCATACCAGGACGAAATGCGCGGCGTCGAGGCCGCTGCGGCGAAGCGTCAGACAGGCCTGATCGAGGAGCTTGCCGCCATTTCGATGCGCGCGACCATAGTCGCGCTCAATGCACGCGTAGCCGCAGCGCGCGCCGGCCCGTCCGGGCGCGAATTCGCCGTCATAACGGCGGAGCTTGCCGATGTGATCGGCGAAATGGACCGGCTCGTGCAAGGCGTCGTCGGAAAGCGGGAAGTCAGCGCGGGCACGCCCGAGAGAAATTCTGGAGTCCGAATTCAACGGATGCATGCCCGCGCCGCGGGTGGAAATCCACTACTGGGGAGAACCTCGTGAAAGACCTGGCAAGTTCGCTCAAGAGCGGTAACTGGCGCGCGCTGATTGCGTGCTTCCTGTACTTCGACACCGGATTCACGGTCTGGGTCATGTTCGGCCCGCTCGCGCCCTTCATCCAGAAGGACATTCCAATGACGCCGGCGGAACTCGGGCTGCTCGTGGCCGTGCCCGTGCTCGGCGCGGCGATCCTGCGCGTGACGCTCGGCAATCTGTACCAGGCTTACGACGGCCGCCGCGTCGCGCTGCTCGGCATCGCGCTCTCGGCGATTCCCTCCGCCGTGCTGCTGCTGATGCCAGGCACGCCGTCCTATACGCTGCTGCTCGTGCTTGGCGTGCTGCTTGGCGTGGGCGGCGCGAGTTTTGCCGTGGCGCTGCCGATGGCCGGCAGCAACTATCCGCCGAAGGTGCAGGGTCTCGTGCTCGGGCTCGCCGCAGCCGGCAATATCGGCGCGGTGCTCGACGGTTTTCTCTTCCCGGGGCTTGCCGCCCACTACGGCTGGGCGCGCGCGACGGGCGCGGCGCTCCCGCTGCTCGCGCTTGCCGCGACGGCGGTGACTTTCTGGGCTCGCGATCTCGGGCAGAAGTCGGGTAGCGCCGCGCAGGCGCTGCGCGCGTTCTGCATGACGCTGGCGGGCCTCGTCGCGCTCGTGCTCGCCGTGCATGCAGGGGTGTTCGGCGCCGGCAAGACCGGGGTGCTGCTGTTGCCCGTGCTCGGCGCGCTGCTCGCCATCGTGGTGTTGCCGCGTCACTATCGCGCGGTGCTCGCGCAGGGCGACACATGGGTGGTGATGCTCGTGTACAGCATCACGTTCGGCGGCTTCGTCGGCATGTCGTCGTATATTTCGACGCTTCTTATTTCGCTCTACCAGGTACCGAAGCTCGAAGCGGGTGTGGTGATGTCGCTGCTTGCCCTGACGGGCGCGATGGTGCGTCCGCTCGGCGGCCTGGTTGCCGACCGCATTTCGGGCGTGCGTGCGCTCGTGGTGCTGCTCGCGGCGATCTCGGCGTGCGACTTCGCATTCGCGCTGTGGATGCCGCCGTTCGCCGCCGGCATCGCGCTGCTCGCGTTCACCTACGTGTGCTTCGGTCTTGGCAACGGCGCGACGTTCCAGCTCGTTCCGCGCCGCTGGCAGGGGCGCACCGGCCTGATGTCGGGCATCATCGGTGCGGCGGGCGGCATCGGGGGCTTCTATCTGCCGGTCATCATGGGCATCGCCAAGGAAAGCACCGGCAGCTATCAAATGGGCTTCGCGACGTTCGGCGTCATCGCGGCGGCGGCGTTCGGCCTCGTGGTGCTGCACCGGGCACGCTGGCTCGAGTGGGCGCTGCCCCAGGAACCGACTCTGGCGCCCGCCATCGTGCAGGGCGCGCAGGCGAGCGCAGGCAACTGAGGACGGTTGCGCCGCTGTCTGCGGCTTGTGCCGGATGCGCCCGAAACGGCGTTGGCCGTAGCGGGCGCAGCGCGCGTTACGCGGGTGTTGCCATGAAGCGATGGCCCGAAGTCGGTTCGCGCGACGCGGCATCCTGGGCCAGGGAATCGGACCTGGGAAAGCACCTTGCCGCCAACGCAAGAGGGTGCCCCTGCTTCAGAAAGTCGTCATGCCTTTCATGCGCTTCGCCGCAGCGCCTCGCTTCCCGCATCGTTCGAATCCATGTCGAATGAAGCCGCTTCGCCCATCGCGTTGCCGACGAGAATGATGGCGGGACTGCCGAGACCGGCCGCCCGGGCGCGCGCCGCGAGGGTGCCGAGCCTGCCGGTTACGCGCCGTTCGTTCGCGCTGCCGGCCCATTGCACGACGGCGGCCGGCGTGGCGTCGGCGAGCGCGCGGGCGAGCGTCGCGCAAAGCGAGTCGATCCGGCTCATGCCCATATAGATGGCGAGCGTCATGCCTGTCGCGGCGAGCGCCGCCCAGTCGGGTTCGCTGTGGTCGCGCAGATGCGCCGTCACGAATATCACGCCCTGGCAATGATCGCGGTGCGTGAGCGAGACGCCGAGCCCGGCCGCCGCCGCGAACGCCGACGAAACCCCGTTCACGATATCCACCGTCACATCCGCGCGGCGCAGCGCCGCGAGTTCTTCCCCGGCGCGGCCGAACAGCAACGCGTCGCCGCCCTTGACGCGGACCACGTGCAGGCCGCGGCGCGCGTAGCGCTGCATCAGGCGCTCGATGAAGGCCTGCGGCGTCGAGCGGCAGCCTCCGCGCTTGCCTACGCGAATCACGCGGGCACGTGGCGCGAACGCGACGATCTCGGGATTCACGAGATCGTCGAGCAGCACGACGTCGGCGCTCGCGAGCACCTTTGCCGCTTTCAGGGTGAGCAAATCGGGATCGCCCGGACCTGCGCTCACCAGCGTCACCTTGCCCTGCTTGCCCGTCGCCATCGTCTTTATCCTTTCGCGTTGCGCGCCCTGCAGCGCGCGCGTCATAAAGAAAATGGCGTCCGCTCGCCGCTTGCGACGAGGGGACGCCATTGTCCGGTTGTGCCTGAATCGCGGCGCACGAAGCGGCCGCCCAGGACGGTTCGAATGAGATTGCATCGCGCGGCATCGTTGCCGGCGCACTGGCTCACGCAAGTTACAGACCAGCTTGTGCGTGATCGGATCGCGTGAGCTCCGGCGCGGCGCGCCCCCGATTCATTGCGCTTCGCCATATACCCGCGGGCGCACAGCGAATGTGCTGCGCGGCACCATTGTTGTGCCCGCCTGCCTCGCGATGCGCGCTCGCGTGGCGCGGCCAGCGCGTCGCGTAAAGACCGCAAACGCAGGGTGGAAAGGGCTTCGCGCGCTGTGCTAGCAAACTGGCATGGTGCTTGCGTATTGCTTCGCGACAAGTGCCACGGCGGATCAACGGCGATCCGGCTGCAACGTAGCAACGCAACGCACGAGAGATTTTCGTAATCAGGGCAACGGCGTCCCCCGAATCTGGCTTTATACAAGCTGGAATCGCGGGACGCTTTTTTATTTGCAGGGGCGCATGATGCAAGCATCGAACGCAGTGAACAGCGCAGCCGCGATGGAGATCGTCGTCGTCGGCCATGGCATGGTGGGCCACAAATTCCTCGAATGCATCCTCGCGGACGGCGCGCCCAATGCGCGCGTGACCGTGCTCTGCGAAGAACCGCGTCCCGCCTATGATCGCGTGCATCTCTCCGAATTCTTCGCGGGCAAGTCGGCCGACGATCTTTCGCTCGTCGCGCCTGGCTTCTTCGATCGCGAGAACGTGCGCCTCGTGCTCGATGCGAAGGCCGTGGCGATCGACCGCGCGGCGCGCACCGTAACGGTGTCCAGCGGCGAGACGCTTGCGTATGACAAGCTCGTGCTCGCCACCGGTTCTTCGGCGTTCGTGCCGCCGATCGCCGGCAACGACCGCGCCGACTGCTTCGTATACCGAACCATTTCCGACCTCGAAGCGATGCAGGCGCGCGGCGCGCGCGCAAGATCGGGCGTGGTGGTGGGGGGCGGCCTGCTCGGCCTCGAATGTGCGAAGGCGCTGCGCGACATGGGACTCGAGACGCACGTCGTGGAGTTCGCCCCGCGCCTCATGGCGGTGCAGGTGGACGACGATGGCGGCCGCATGCTGCGCGGCAAGATCGAGGAACTCGGCGTGCGCGTACATACGCAGAAGAACACCACGTCGATCGTAGACGGCGAAACGGCCGCGAACCGCATGCAATTCGCCGACGGCACGCATCTCGACGCCGACATGATCGTGTTTTCGGCGGGTATTCGCCCGCGCGACGAGATCGCGCGCGCAAGCGGCCTCGATATCGGCGCGCGTGGCGGCATCGTGATCGACGACCAGTGCCGCACGAGCGATGCGAACATCTACGCCATCGGCGAATGCGCGCTCTGGCAAGGCCAGATCTTCGGCCTCGTCGCCCCCGGCTACGAGATGGCGCGGATTGCGGCCAGGGCGATAGCGGGCGAGGCGCCGGCCTTCGCAGGCGCCGACATGAGCACGAAGCTCAAGCTCATGGGCGTGGACGTGGCAAGTATCGGCGACGCGCACGGCAAGACGCCGGGTAGCCGCTCGTATCGTTATGCCGACGAACGCCGCCAGGTCTACAAGAAGATCGTGGTCTCCGATTGCGGCAAGAAGCTGCTCGGCGCGGTGATGGTGGGCGATGCGAATGAATACGGCACGTTGCTGCAGATGATGCTCAACGGTATCGACTTGCCCGAGTCGCCCGAATTCATGATCCTGCCGCAGGCCGACGGCAAGGCCCGCCCCGCGCTCGGCGTGGAGGCGCTGCCCGATGCCGCGCAGATCTGTTCGTGCAACAACGTCTCCAAGGCGCAAATCTGCGCTGCCGTGCGCGAAGGCGCGACGACCGTCGCCGCGGTGAAAGGCGCATGCGGCGCGGGGACGTCGTGCGGCGGCTGCGTGCCGCTCGTCACGCAGGTGATGAAGTCGGAGATGAAGCGCCAGGGGCTCACCGTCAACAATCACCTGTGCGAGCACTTTCGCTATTCGCGCCAGGAGCTCTATCACATCGTCCGCGTGGAGGGCATCAAGACCTTCGGCGAACTGCTCGCAAAGCATGGGCACGGCCTTGGCTGCGATATCTGCAAGCCCGCCGTGGGCGGCATTCTTGCGTCGTGCTGGAACGAATTCGTGCTGAAGAAGGAGCACGCGAGCCTGCAGGACTCGAACGACTACTACCTCGCGAACATCCAGCGCGACGGCACCTATTCGGTCGTGCCGCGCATGCCCGGCGGCGAGGTCACGCCCGAGGGGCTGATCGCCGTGGGGCAAGTCGCGAAGAAGTATGGGCTCTACACGAAGATCACGGGCGGCCAGCGCGTGGACCTTTTCGGCGCGCGCGTCGAGCAACTGCCGTTCATCTGGGAAGAACTGATCGCAGCGGGCTTCGAGTCGGGGCATGCCTACGGCAAGGCCTTGCGCACGGTGAAGTCGTGCGTGGGCTCGACGTGGTGCCGCTATGGCGTGGGCGACTCGGTGGGGTTCGCGATCGAACTCGAAAACCGCTACAAGGGCCTGCGCGCGCCGCACAAAATCAAGTTCGGCGTATCGGGCTGCACGCGCGAATGCGCGGAGGCGCAAGGCAAGGACATCGGCATTATCGCCACGGAGAAGGGCTGGAACCTCTACGTGTGCGGGAACGGCGGCATGAAGCCCCGCCATGCCGAACTGCTCGCCGCAGACCTCGACAGGGAAACGCTCGTGCGCTACGTCGACCGCTTCCTCATGTTCTACGTGCGCACGGCCGACCGTCTGCAGCGCACGAGCGTGTGGCGCGACAACCTCGAAGGCGGCCTCGACTATCTGATCGACGTGGTCGTGCACGACAAGCTGGGCCTTGCGGCCGAGCTCGAAGCGGAAATGCAGCTTGTTGTGGACACCTACGAATGCGAATGGAAGAAGGCCGTGACCGATCCGCAAACGCGTCGCCGCTTCCGTCACTTCGTCAACAGCGACGAAGGCGATCAGCATGTCGCCTTCGTCGAGGCGCGCGGCCAGATTCGCCCGGCCACGCTCGAAGAGCGCGCGTCGAAACCGGCGCGGTACGAAGCGTTGAGCGGGATTCCCGTGGTGCTCGAAACCGTCTGATTCTTTCCTTCTAACCGAGGAGTGCGAAATGAATAACGAATGCAAGCCGAACACCTGGATTCCCGTCTGCGCGCTCGACGATATCGTGCCGAACACCGGCGTGTGCGCGCTCGTGAAAGGCGAGCAGGTCGCCGTGTTTCATGTCGATGACGGCGGCGCGCGCGTGTTCGCCATCGGCAACTACGATCCGAACTCGCATGCGGCGGTGCTCTCGCGCGGGCTCGTCGGCAGCTTCGGCGAGCGCGTCGTGGTGGCCTCGCCCATCTACAAGCATCACTTCGATCTCAGCACTGGCGAGTGCATCGAAGCGCCGCAGCATTCGGTCAACGCGTTCCCGGCGCGGGTGGAGAACGGCCAGGTCTGGGTGGCCGCCTGACACGAAGAAACGTGCGCGGCGAATGCGGCGCGGCGCATGCTGCGCCGCGCGTCCTGAATTCTATTTGCTGATATCGATCGACCGCATGAGCAGCGAGAGCGTAAAGAGCGTGTGTCCGTATTGCGGCGTGGGTTGCGGGATGATCCTGCACGTCGAGGACGGACAGGTCGTGAAGATCTCGGGCGATACCGAACATCCGACCAACTTCGGCCGTCTTTGCACGAAGGGATCGTCGGCGCACGTGGCGCTGCGCAAATCGGGGCGGCTCGAACGCGCTTTCGTGCGGCGCGCGCGCGACGAAGACCTGGTGCCGCTGCCGCTCGCGCAGGCGATCGCGGACACGGCGCACCGCCTGCGCGCGACGCTCGACGCGCACGGTCCCGACGCCCTCTCGTTCTACGTGTCGGGCCAGATGTCGATCGAGGCGCAATACCTCGTGAACAAGCTCGCCAAAGGCTTCGTGCGCACCAGCAACATCGAGTCGAATTCGCGCCTGTGCATGGCGAGCGCGGGTAGCGGCTACAAGCTTTCGCTTGGCGCAGACGGGCCGCCAGGCTCGTATCAGGATTTCGACAAGGCGGACCTGTTCTTCGTGATCGGCGCGAACATGGCGGACTGCCATCCCATCCTGTTCCTGCGCATGATGGACCGCGTGAAGGCGGGTGCGAAGCTCATCGTCGTGGACCCGCGCCGCAATGCGACCGCGGAGAAGGCGTCGCTTTTCCTGCAGATCGCGCCAGGCACCGATCTCGCGCTGCTCAACGGTCTGCTTTACCTGCTGCACGAGAGCGGCCATACCGATCCTGCGTTCATTGCCCAGTACACCGAAGGATGGGACGCGATGCCCGCGTTCCTCGAAGACTACCCGCCGGAAAAGGTCGCGCAGATCACGGGCCTCGCCGAAGGCGACATTCGGCTCGCCGCGCAGATGATCGGCGCGGCGCCCGAGTGGATGAGCTGCTGGACCATGGGCCTGAACCAGAGCACGCATGGCACGTGGAGCACCAACGCGATCTGCAACCTGCACCTCGCGACGGGCAGGATATGCCGACCGGGCAGCGGCCCGTTCTCGCTTACGGGGCAGCCCAACGCGATGGGCGGACGCGAAATGGGCTACATGGGGCCGGGCTTGCCCGGCCAGCGCACCGTGCTCGCGGAAGACGACCGCGCGTTCGTCGAAGCGGCCTGGGGCCTCGCGCCCGGCACGCTGCCCGTCACGGTGGGCGGCGGCACCATCGACATGTTCTCGCGCATGGCGGCGGGCGAGATCAAGGCGTGCTGGATCATTTGCACGAATCCCGTGGCGAGCGTCGCGAACCGGCAGACCGTGGTGGCCGGTCTGAAGGCCGCCGAGCTCGTGATCGCCCAGGACGCCTTTCTGGACACCGAAACAAATCAGTACGCCGACGTGCTGCTGCCCGGTGCACTCTGGGCCGAGGCCGAGGGCGTGATGGTCAATTCCGAGCGCAACATGACGCTCATGCAGCGAGCCGTCGAACCGCCCGGCGAAGCGCTGCCCGACTGGCAGATCATCGCGCGCGTGGCGTGCGGGATGGGCTACGCCGACGCCTTCAGCTACGACAGCGCCGCCGAAGTGTTCGACGAGATCACGCGCTTCGCGAACCCGAAGACGGGCTACGATCTGCGCGGCGCAAGTCACGCGAAGCTGCGCGAAACGCCGCTGCAATGGCCCGTCGCGCCCGGGGCGGCGAGCGATCGCCATCCGCTGCGTTATCTGAACGACGGCGTGAGCCAGACGCTCAAGGAGAACGCCGACGGCTCGCATCCGCGCATCGCATTCGCCACGCCCAACGGCAAAGGCGTCTTCTTCGCGCGGCCGCACGTCGCGCCGGCCGAGTTGCCCGACGGCACGTTCCCCATGGTGTTCAACACGGGCCGGCTCCAGCATCAGTGGCACACCATGACGAAGACCGGCAAGGTGCCGATGCTCAACAAGCTCAATCCCGGTCCTTTCGTCGAGATTCATCCCGAGGACGCCGCCGCGCTCGGTATCGCCGCGAAGGACCGTGTGGAAGTGCGTTCGCGCCGCGGCCGCGTCGTGCTGCCCGCCGTGGTGAGCGAGCGCGTGCGCCCCGGCAACTGCTTCGCGCCGATGCACTGGAACGACGTGTACGGCGAAGACCTCTGCGTGAACGCCGTCACGAGCGACGCAATCGACCCGGTTTCCCAGCAGCCCGAACTGAAATTTTGCGCGGTCGCGCTCGCGCGCGTCGGCTCCGGGTCCGCGCCGCGCGAAAACGCGGGCGCGCCGGAGGCCGCCGATGCGCCTGCCGCAGCGCAGGCGAGCACGCCGCAAGCCGACAACCCGTCTCAGGAACACGACATGTCCCGTATCGATGCCTTTTCGACGCTACTCGGTCTCGACGACGTCGCCGCGCCGCAACTGGGCGACATGGAACGCCAGTACCTCGCGGGTTTTGTCGGCGGCCTGCGCGCTTCGAGGGCGGGCGAAACCGTCGGCGTGCCGATGCTGCCCGCGCATGCGCCGTTGTCCGTCGGCACGCGCGTCTGGCTCGACGGTCTGCTCGCGGGTCTCTTCAGTCGCGGCGAGCCCGCGCCTGCCGCACGCGCCGTCTCGCTGGCCGGCGCGCCGGCAGAGCCCGGGGAAGCGCCGCACGGCGTGCGCATCGCGCATACGCGGCCGAAGGTCGTGCTGCTGTGGGCGTCGCAAACGGGCAACGTCGAATCGCTCGTCGAGCGCTACGCGACGCAGCTGATGGAGTCGGGCTTCGAGATCCGCACGGCCTGCATGGCCGACTACCCGCTCGCGAGCCTCGAAAAGGCACAGTACGCACTCCTGATGACGAGCACGTTCGGCGACGGCGACGCGCCCGACAACGGCGAAGGGTTCTGGAGCGCGCTCGCGGCGGAGCACGCACCGCGTCTCGCGGCGCTGCGCTTTGCGGTGCTCGCATTCGGCGACCGCAATTACGACCAGTTCTGCGGGCATGGACGCCGGCTCGACGCGCGGCTCGACGCGCTGGGCGCGACGCGCCTCCTGACGCGCGTGGATTGCGACACCGGGTTCCAGGCGGCGGCCGATGCATGGCTGGAGCGTGTCGTCGCGCGAATCAAGGAGGACGACGCGGCGCAGCACGCGGTGCCCGCCGGGGGCTCGATTCCCGAAGCGCTGCCCGGCTGCGCGGCGACGAGGGCGCGCCCGGCCGCTTCACGGCTCCTGAAGAACGTGCGCCTGAACATGAATGGCGCGACGAAGGACACGCGCTACTTCTCGCTCGCAACGGGCGAGGCGGGCCTCGACTACGAGGCGGGCGACGCGCTCGGCGTGTGGCCGACCAACTGCCCGGCGCTCGTGGACGAATTGCTGGGACTCACGCGCCTTGCCGCCGACACGCCGGTTGCCGTGAGCGGTCACGGCGAGATGCGCCTCGGCGAGGCGCTCAGCAAGCACTACGAGATCGCTCGCCCCAATCCCGACGCGCTCGCCTTCATCGCCGCGCGCACGCCGTCGCGCACGCTGGCAGACCTGCTCGACGAATCGCGCAGGAGCGATCTGCGCAACTGGCTCTGGGGCCAGCAACTTGCCGACGTGCTGCACGAGTACCCCGTCGACGTGACCGCGCCCGAACTGCTCGCCATGCTCAAGCGCCTGCAGCCGCGGCTCTATTCGATTTCGTCGAGCCCGAAGGCGCACGCGGGCGAAGTGCATCTGACCGTTTCCGCCGTGCGCTACAACAACGGCCGCCGCGAGCGCAAGGGCGTGGCCTCGACGTTCCTCGCCGATCGCGCCGAGGCGGGCAGCGTGCCCGTGTTCGTGCAGAAGAGCACGCATTTCCGGCCGCCCCGTAACGGCGACACGCCGATGATCATGATCGGCCCGGGCACCGGCGTGGCGCCGTTCCGGGCGTTCCTGCACGAGCGGCGGGCGCGCGGCGACAGCGGGCGCAACTGGCTCTTCTTCGGCGAGCAGCACGCGGCCACGGACTTCTACTATCGCGACGAACTGGAGCAGATGCATAAGGACGGCCACCTCGACCGGCTCGACCTGGCGTTTTCTCGCGACCAGAGCGAGAAGGTCTACGTGCAGGACCGCATGCGCGAGCAGGGCGCGCAGCTATGGGCGTGGCTGCAGGAAGGCGCGCACCTCTACGTGTGCGGCGACGCGAGCCGGATGGCAAAGGACGTGGACAAGGCGATCAGGGACGTGGCGCGCGGCCACGGCGGCTTGAGCGACGAGGCCGCGCACGACTACGTCAACGCACTCGCACGGGACAAGCGCTATCTGCGCGACGTCTATTGAGTGGGCGCGGCGCCGCTTCGGGTGCGCGCCTCGCCGGGCCCACGCCGGCGCGCCACGTCTGCAGCGCGCGCAGGCGGCGCGTGCGCGCACGGCTCGCGCGCCCGACGTTTTCATCGGCATTGCCGGGTTCGGCAAAGCGTCCGCCGCTCGCGCCTTTGGCCACGACGGGTTCGGGCAGCAGGATGGCCAGGAGGAACGTCAGGCTCGAGCCCGCGAACACGGCCACCACGCTCATCGAGATCGACTCGAACATCCGCTTTCTCCCCGGTAGAATGATGCCCGGCGGCCGACGCGGCGCATCCCGCCCGCCGCGCCTCGCTCGCCCCGATCAGAAGCTATTCTGCGCAGGCCGCGCGCCGTCGTCCAAGACGATATTCGGATCGGCATGATAAGCGCGCCTTATGGAAAAATTCGCGGAAAAAATCGCGCAGTCGGAGACATTCGGGAGGCAGCCACCTTGACGCTTCGCTCGATACGCTACGTGCTCACCGTGGCGGAGTTGAAGAATTTCACGCGCGCAGCCGAAGTGCTGCACGTCTCGCAACCGGCGCTCTCGCAGCAAATCCGCCAGCTGGAAAACGATCTCGGCGGCGCGCTGTTCGACCGTAGCGGTCGCGCCATCAGCCTCACGGAATTCGGCCGCGTATACATCGAGCACGCGCGCGAGGCGCTCGCGCTGCTCGACGCGGGCAAGCGCGCGCTGCACGAGGTGCGTGGCCTCACGCGTGGCCTGCTGCGGCTCGCCTACACGCCCACTTTCGCCGAATATCTGGTCGGGCCCGCGCTGCGGCGCTTTCGCGAGGCGTACCCGGCCATCGCGCTCGAAGTGAGCGAGCGGCCGCTAGAAGATATCGAAGGCGGGCTCGAACGCGACGAACTCGATCTCGGTATCGGCTTTACCGACGTGCGCTCCGACGAAATCGAGGTGCGCCCGCTCTTCGGCGAGCAGATGGGGCTGCTCGTGGCTACGCGCCATCCGCTTGCGCGCCGTCGCGCCGAGGTCGCCGCGCGGCAGCTCGAGACGATGCCGCTCGCGCTGCTGAGCTCCGACTTCGTGGTGCGCCGCTTCGCCGACGCCTACTTCCGCGCGCACCAGTTGAGTCCGCGCGTGATGCTGCAGGCCAACTCGGTGGGCACGGTGCTCAAGCTCGTGAAGGACGGCACGCTCGCTACGCTGCTGCCTTCGGCGGTATTGCGCGAGCATCGCGGGCTCGTTGCGCTGCCGGTGATCCCGGCGCTGCCGCAACGCACCGTCGCGTTGCTCACGCGGCGGCGCGCATCGACCACGCTCGCCGCGAATGCGTTTTCGGACGTGCTGCTCGGTCTGATCGCGGACGCAGGCCTCGGCGAGGCCTGCGGCGGCTGAAGCGGCGCATCGCGCACTCAGGGCTGCGGCGACGACAACATCCTGTTGAAGAAGTCCACCGCGTGCTGGCGGGTCGGCATCGAATCGACCGTGGCGGCCGGGTCGAGGCCCGAGCGCCGCGCGGTGCCGCTCACGAGGCTCTTTTGCAGATCGTTGAGCGGGCGGGCGAGATTCGTCGCGATGAAGCCCGAGGCCGGCGGCGCGGCGATGGCCGGCAGGTCGGTGCGCGGCGTGTCGAGCGTGAGCAGCGGGGCCAGCGTGGGCGCCGCCGCCACGCGCTGGCTCGCCAGCATGGCGGCGGGCGCGATATCGAGCCAGTCGCGCAGCGTGGCGAGGATCGACGTATGGTCGTAGGGCGTGGCCCCGGGCGAGCGGAACACGGTTCCCGGCGCGATATACGGCGAGACCACCACGACCGGCACGCGCACGCCGAAACTGTCGAAGCCGAAGTTCTGGTCGCCGGGATTGCTCGCGGCGTCGGGCGGTACGGCGGTGGCGGGCGGCAGCACGTGGTCGTAGGTGCCGCCGTGCTCGTCATAGGTGACGACGAGCAGCGTGTCGGGCCACGCGGGCGACGTGCTCACGGCGTGCCAGATGTCGTAGAGAAAGCTTTCGCCCGCGTAGACATCGTGCGGCGGGTGCTGGTCGTTGGGGGCGAGCAGAAAGCGCGGCTCGATGAACGAGTACTGCGGCAGCGTATTGTTCTTGCAGGCGCTGACGAACGCGCCGAAGCGCTGGAAGTTCGGCTTGTACTTCGCATCCCAAAGCGTCAGAAACATCGTGAGCGTGAGCGACGGCGCGACGAACGCAGCGCTGTACACGGCCCAGCTCGCGCCCACGTCGCTCAGCACGTTGAAGATGGTGCGCACCTTCCATTCGAACGGGTCGGGCGGTGAGCCGTTGTCGACGTGGCCGTTCGACGTGCCTGCGTGGGCGAACGCGCGGTTCGGCCAGGTCTGGCTCGGCACGGAGGCGAACCAGGCGTCCGAGACGGCGTAGGCGCGCGCGAGCGTCGAGAGCACCTTTAGCTGATCGGGGCTGTGGCACTGCATGACCTGGCTTGCGTCCGTCGTCGAGGTCGTTTCGTAGTCTTGCACGAAGCCCGACATGGGCACGGCGCCTTGCGCGTTGCCGAGCAATTGAATGCGCACGTTCGCGAACGTTTCCTGCGGGTCGGGATCGGGCAGCGTGGCCGTGGATGCCGGCGTGGTCGCGGCAATCGTGCCGCCCGCTCTGGTGGGATTGCACAAGCCCGCTTTCAGCCCGTCGAACGGCCGTTGCGCGCTCTCGGCGGGCAGGAAATGCGCGGGGCCGGCGCCGTTTGCATAGAGGCCGCCGAGCATCGTATCGAACGACCGGTTTTCGAACATCACGACGACTACGTGCTTGATGTTCCGCATGGGCATGGGGCGCTCCGTCACGCGAGTCTGACGAGAGAGTATTGGTGCAGGCGCGCGCTTTCGGCAAGGTCCGGCAACCCTGGGGCAGCGCGCGTTCCGTCCGGAGGGAGGCGGGCGCAGGCCCCGCCGCGCAGCGCGCGGCCCCCATGCCTGTGGGATAATTACCGGGTTTGCCCAGAGCCGCAGCTCAAGAGGTTGTTCGCAAGGGCGCGCGTGGGGCCGTTATTCCCGTGGCCCGCTTCCTTTCCGCGATTTTTCTTCTCAAGCACAAATGCCCGCATACCGTTCCAAAACCTCCACCGCCGGCCGCAACATGGCGGGTGCGCGCTCCCTGTGGCGCGCCACCGGCATGAAAGACGAAGACTTTGCCAAGCCGATCATCGCGGTCGTCAATTCGTTCACCCAGTTCGTGCCAGGCCATGTGCACCTGAAAGACCTCGGTCAGCTCGTTGCGCGCGAAATCGAAGCCGCCGGCGGCGTGGCCAAGGAATTCAACACGATCGCCGTGGATGACGGCATTGCCATGGGCCACGACGGCATGCTCTATTCGCTGCCGAGCCGCGACATCATTGCGGATTCGGTCGAATACATGGTCAACGCGCACTGCGCCGACGCCATGGTCTGCATCTCGAACTGCGACAAGATCACCCCTGGCATGCTCATGGCCGCCATGCGCCTGAACATTCCGGTGATTTTCGTCTCGGGCGGCCCGATGGAAGCGGGCAAGACGCGTCTCGCGAACCCCGTCACCAAGGCCATCGAGGTCAAGAAGCTCGACCTGATCGACGCCATGGTGATCGCGGCCGACAGCAAGTACTCCGACGCCGAAGTGGCCGAAGTGGAGCGCTCCGCCTGCCCGACCTGCGGGTCGTGCTCGGGCATGTTCACGGCCAACTCCATGAACTGCCTGACCGAGGCGCTGGGCCTCTCGCTGCCCGGCAACGGCACGGTGGTCGCCACGCACGCGGACCGCGAGCAGCTCTTCAGGCGCGCGGGCCGGCGCATCGTGGAACTGGCCCGCCAGTATTACGAGCAGGAAGACGAACGCGTGCTACCGCGCTCGGTGGGCTTCAAGGCGTTCGAAAACGCCATGACGCTCGACATCGCGATGGGCGGCTCGACCAACACCATCCTGCACTTGCTGGCCATTGCGCAGGAAGCGGGCATCGACTTCACAATGGGCGACATCGACCGTCTTTCGCGCGTCGTACCGCAGCTGTGCAAGGTCGCGCCGAACACGAACAAGTATCACATCGAGGACGTGCACCGCGCGGGCGGCATCATGGCGATCCTCGGCGAACTGGAGCGCGCGGGCAAGCTGCATACCGACGTGCCCACCGTGCACGCGCCGACGCTCAAGGAAGCGCTGGAGCAGTGGGACATCACGCGCACGCAGGACGAAGCCGTGAAGACGTTCTACATGGCGGGTCCCGCCGGCATTCCCTCGCAGGTGGCGTTCAGCCAGAACACGCGCTGGCCGGACCTCGACTCGGACCGCGCAGAAGGCTGCATTCGCTCCTATGAGCACGCGTTCTCGAAAGAGGGCGGGCTTGCCGTGCTGACGGGCAATATCGCGCTCAATGGCTGTGTGGTGAAGACGGCAGGCGTGGACGACAGCATCCTCGTGTTCGAGGGTACGGCTCACGTGACCGAATCGCAGGACGAGGCCGTGGAAAACATCCTCGCCGACAAGGTCAAGGCCGGCGACGTGGTGATCGTGCGCTACGAGGGTCCGCGCGGCGGTCCCGGCATGCAGGAAATGCTCTACCCGACGAGCTACATCAAGTCGAAGGGGCTCGGCAAGGCGTGCGCGCTGCTGACCGACGGCCGTTTCTCCGGCGGCACCTCGGGCCTCTCGATCGGCCACTGCTCGCCCGAAGCGGCGGCGGGCGGCGCGATCGGCCTCGTGCGCGACGGCGACAAGATCCGCATCGACATTCCCAACCGCACGATCAACGTGCTGGTCTCCGACGAGGAGCTGGCGCGCCGCCGCGAAGAGCAGAACGCCAGGGGCTGGAAGCCGGCGAAGGCGCGTCCGCGCAAGGTGTCGGCGGCGCTCAAGGCCTATGCGAAGCTCGTGATGTCGGCCGACAAGGGCGCCGTGCGCGACCTCTCGCTGCTGGACGACTGAGCCTGACGCGCGGGGCGGGCCGCCAGGCTCGTCTCGACGAAGCCGGACAAACCGCGTAGGGCAAAAAAAATCGAGCCTCCCATGGGAGGCTCGATTCATTTGCGGAGCGACGTTCCCCGCGCGACGCGCGGGGAAGGGTTCCAGCACTTACTTCGCTACGGCTTCGAGCGCGGCGTTGAACGTCTTGCTCGGGCGCATGACTTCGGCGAGCTTCGCGAAGTCCGGCTTGTAGTAGCCGCCGATATCGGCCGGCTTGCCCTGCACCGCAGCCAGCTCGGCGACGATCTTCTGCTCGTTTTCGGCCAGCGCCTTCGCCAGCGGTGCGAAGTGGGCCGCGAGTTCCGCGTCCTCCTTCTGCGCGGCCAGCTCTTGCGCCCAGTACATCGCGAGGTAGAACTGGCTGCCGCGGTTGTCCAGTTCGCCGGTTTTCGGCGACGGACCCTTCGCGTTGTCGAGCAGCGTGCCGGTAGCGGCGTCGAGCGTCTTCGCGAGCAGCTTGGCGCGCGCGTTGTTCGTCTTGATGCCGAGGTCTTCCAGCGATACGGCCAGCGCGAGGAATTCGCCGAGCGAGTCCCAGCGCAGGTGGTCTTCCTGAACGAGCTGCTGCACGTGCTTCGGCGCCGAACCGCCCGCGCCCGTTTCGTACATGCCGCCGCCGGCCATCAGCGGAACGATCGAGAGCATCTTCGCCGAGGTGCCCAGTTCCATGATCGGGAACAGGTCGGTGAGGTAGTCGCGCAGGATGTTGCCCGTGACCGAAATCGTGTCCAGGCCGCGGATCACGCGCTCGAGCGTGTAACGCATGGCGCGGACCTGCGACATGATATGGATGTCGAGGCCGTTCGTGTCGTAGTCCTTCAGGTAGGCTTCGACTTTCTTGATGAGCTCGTTTTCGTGCGGACGGTACGGGTCGAGCCAGAACACGGCCGGCATGCCCGAGTTGCGCGCGCGCGTGACGGCGAGCTTGACCCAGTCGCGGATCGGCGCGTCCTTCACGAGGCACATGCGCCAGATGTCGCCTTGCTCGACTTCCTGCGTGAGCGCGTCGAGCACTTCGCCCGTGGCGTTGTCGACGATGCGCGCCGTGCCGTCTTGCGGGATCTCGTAGGTCTTGTCGTGCGAACCGTACTCCTCGGCCTTCTGCGCCATCAGGCCGACGTTCGGCACCGTGCCCATCGTGCGCGGGTCGAATGCGCCGTTGGTCTTGCAGAAGTTGATGATTTCCTGGTAGATGCGCGCGAACGTGCTTTCCGGAATCAGGCACTTCGTGTCGGCCGGACGGCCGTCGGCGCCCCACATCTTGCCGCCTGCGCGGATCATGGCCGGCATCGACGCGTCGACGATCACGTCGTTCGGTGCGTGCAGGTTCGAGATGCCCTTGGCCGAGTCGACCATGGCGAGCGCCGGACGGTGCTCGTGGCACGCGTGCATGTCGCGGATGACTTCTTCGCGCTGCGATTCCGGCAGCTTCTCGATCTTCGTGTAGAGATCGACGAGGCCGTTGTTCACGTTCACGCCGAGCTCTTCGAAGAGCTTGGCGTGCTTGGCGAACGCGTCTTTATAGAACGTGCGCACGGCGTGGCCGAACACGATGGGGTGCGAAACCTTCATCATGGTCGCCTTCACGTGCAGCGAGAGCATGATGCCGGTCTTGCGCGCGTCTTCCATCTGGTCTTCGTAGAAGGCGAGCAGCGCCTTCTTGCTCATGAACATGCTGTCCACGATTTCGCCGTCCAGCAGCGAGACCTTCGGCTTCAGCACGATGGTTTCGCCGCTCTTCGTCACGAGCTCCATGCGCACTTCGCGCGCGCGGTCGAGCGTGATCGACTTTTCGCCGTGATAGAAGTCGCCGTGCTTCATGTGCGCGACGTGGGTGCGCGAAGCCATGCTCCACTCGCCCATGCTGTGCGGGTGCTTCTTCGCGTAGTTCTTGACGGCGGCCGGCGCGCGGCGGTCCGAGTTGCCTTCGCGCAGCACCGGGTTCACGGCCGAGCCGAGGCACTTCGAATAGCGCTTCTGGATGGCCTTTTCTTCGTCGGTCTTCGGATCTTCCGGGAAGTCGGGGATCTTGTAGCCCTTGCCCTGGAGTTCCTTGATCGCGGCGATCAGCTGCGGCACCGATGCGCTGATGTTCGGCAGCTTGATGATGTTCGTTTCCGGCAACTGCGTGAGACGGCCCAGTTCGGCCAGATTGTCCGGCACGCGCTGAGCTTCCGTGAGGAATTCCGGGAACTCGCCGAGAATGCGGGCCGCAACGGAAATGTCGCTGGTTTCGACGTTCACGCCGGCCGGGGCAGCGAAGGTGCGGATGATCGGCAGAAACGCGCTGGTGGCAAGCAGCGGCGCTTCATCGGTCAGGGTGTAGATGATGGTGGGTTGCTGGGTACTCATCGGCTTCTTGGCGGGATCCAAAAACGGGGTGGTAACACCACCGGCTGCACGCAGTCGGCGTAACACCGCAATTTTGCCTGAATTCGAGGCGGACCGGGGCCCAACTGTCCATGAATTTCATATCATGGAATGCCGTTGCGCGAATCGGATTGGCCCCGAAGTCGGCTCTTTTTCCCCGATCCGGTGGCTATGTGCCGAAAACGTTTCCGCGTCGGAGCCCCGCCGTACAAGGCTTGGCGGGGCATTGGCGGCGATGCCGGCGTGCCGCACGCGTTTTGGTGCTCGTGCCCCTGATTATTTGTCAAGCTGGCAAAGACCCTTGTAAAACGGTGGGTGAATCGGCCAGTCTTATAGAAGAGTTTTGCCGGTTGCAACCCGGTTTTTGGGGATTTTCCTGGCCGTGAGAAGACGATCGAGGCTGGCCCGATGGACCGATTGGCGTAGAAGTTCGCCAATACGATTGCTTTGCTAATCAATTCGTGGTCTCATCGCTCCATGTTCGATCACTGCCTTTACTTCAATTCGGCGGCGCTCGCGCGTCTCGTCGAGCGCGAATGGACCGCCGTCTACGCGCCGTTCGGCCTCACGCCCGCGCAGGGTTTCGTGCTGCGCGTCGTGCTCGCGAAACCGGGGTGCCTCGCGAGCGATGTCGCGCAGACGCTCGGCATTGCGCGGCCCACGGCCACGCGCCTCGTCGACGGCCTGTGCGACAAGGGCTTGCTGGAGCGCCGCCAGGGCGACGCCGACGGTCGGGAATGGGGGCTCTTTCCCACGGCGGACGGTGCGGCGCTCGACGGCCCGATCAACGGTGCGAGCGCCGATATCGCGCGGCGCCTGCGTGCGCAGGTGGGCCCGGATCTGTTCGAATCGACGGTTACGGGCATGCGCAAGATACGCAAAGGACTGGCTTGAGGCGTTCGCGCCTTTTTTAACGCCCTAATGATTGTCTTGCTAATCAAAAGGAGAAATGCGATGAACGAAGCGGCGCTGAAAAGCGCGGAAGGGGACGGGTGGCGCTGGGTGATCGGCCTCGCAATCACCGCGCTCGTGGTGGGCGGTGTGACTGCGTCGATCCTCGTGATGCCGCGCGCCGTGGAAGCGAACAGCCGCGCCTGCATGGCGGCGTATGCCAGCGATCTGCACGCGGATCTCGCGGAGTTCGGGCAAGACCCGGCATGGCAAACCCGGTACGTCGAGGCGTTGCAGGCGTGCTCGCATTGAGCGGGCACGCCGCAAGCCGCGTTACTTGCGGTTCAGGAATGCGAGCAGATCGGCGTTGACCTGGTCGGCCATCGTCGTGCACATGCCGTGCGGGCCGCCCGGGTAAATCTTGAGCGTCGCGTCCTTGACGATCTTCGCGGAGAGCTTGCCCGAGTCGTCGATCGGCACGATCTGGTCGTCGTCGCCGTGCAGGATCAGCGTGGGCACGTCGATCTTCTTCAGGTCTTCCGTGTAGTCGACTTCGGAGAACTCGTGCACGCACTCATGAAGCGCGAGGATGCCGCCGGCCATGCCCTGCAGCCAGAACGAGTCGATCGTGCCCTGCGAAACCTTCGCGCCGCTGCGGTTGAAGCCATAGAACGGCACGGCGAGGTCCTTGAAGAACTGCGAGCGATCGTCGATCACGCCCTTGCGGATGCCGTCGAACACGTCCCTCGGCAAGCCGCCCGGATTCTTTTCGCTTTTGATCATGACGGGCGGCACCGCGCCGATCAGCACCGCGCCCGACACGCGCTTCGTGCCGTGACGGCCGATATAGTGCGCGACTTCGCCGCCGCCTGTGGAGTGGCCGACGAGCGTGGCGTCTTTCACGTCGAGCTTGTCGAGCAGATCGGCGAGATCGTCGGCCCAGGTGTCCATGTCGTTGCCTTTGGCGGGCTGGTCCGAGCGGCCATGGCCGCGGCGGTCGTGCGCGATCGTGCGAAAGCCCTTTTGCACGAGAAAGAGCATTTGGGCGTCCCAGGCATCGGCGGTAAGCGGCCAGCCGTGGCTGAAGACGACGGGCTTGCCGCTGCCCCAGTCCTTGTAGTAGATCGACGTGCCATCGCGGGTAGTGAAGGTGCTCATCAGAAGCTCTCCGGTTTCGAACTACGGATTCACGATGCGGACAGACGCCGGCGCGGCTTGCGCGCGGACGTTCGCGACAGCGTCCGGATGAACAATGCGGGTACGGAACGTGCCGGCACCTGCTTGTAGGGAAAGAGGCAGGGCGAACACGCGGGCCAGTATAAAGAGAACACCTGCGCGATGACGCGAGGATGCGCGGGTCCCGCGTGCAGCGGAGGGGACGGACTTTCGATTCATATGAACATACCCCGCCTCTACCTCGTCGCGCGCCTGGATGCCCTGCGGGTCCGTTCCACGGGGCGATACGCGATAATCGCCCTTTATCGATTCCCGCTTCGATTATGGCAACGCCTGAACCGGTCTGCACGGGGCACTCGTGGTGGGGAGTGCTCGTATTGGCGCTCTCGGCCTTCATCTTCAACACGACCGAATTCGTGCCCGTTGCGCTGCTGAGCGCAATTGGCGAGAGCCTGCACATGAAGCCGACCGACGTCGGCCTCATGCTGACGATCTACGCGTGGACGGTGGCGGTGGCGTCGCTGCCCCTGATGCTGCTGACGCGCAACGTCGAGCGCCGCAAGCTGCTCACAGGCGTATTCGTGCTCTTCGTCGTCAGCCATGTCGTGACGGGCATGGCGTGGAACTTTACGGTGCTGATGGCGGGCCGAATCGGCATTGCGTTTGCGCATGCCATATTCTGGTCGATCTCGGTTTCGCTGGTGGTGAGGCTCGCGCCGCCCGGAAACAGGAGCCGCGCGCTCGCGATGCTTGGCATGGGGACGTCGATCGCCATGGTGGCGGGCATTCCGCTCGGGCGCGTGATCGGCGAAACGCTGGGCTGGCGGCAGACTTTTCTCCTCATTGCGGGCGCCGCCGCTGTTGCGCTGCTCGTCTTGCGCATTGCGCTGCCGACGTTGCCAAGTCATCAGGCGGGCTCGTTCGGGAGCCTGCCCGTGCTCTTCAGAAAGCCCATGCTGGCGTCGCTCTACCTGCTCACGATACTCGTCGTTTCCGCGCACTTTACGTCGTACACGTATATCGAGCCTTTCATTCAGGCTGTCGGCCATGAAAGCAGTCGACGGATCACGTACGTCCTGATTCTGTTCGGCGGTGCCGGCATTCCCGCGGCCGTCTGCTTCAATCGCCTCTACCCGAAGCAGCCTGGCCAGTTCCTGCAGGCCTCGGTCGTTGCCTTGTGCGGGTGCCTCTTCGTGCTGTTTCCCTGCGTGCTCAACATCGTCACGCTGTCCCTTCAGACGCTCGTGTGGGGCGGCGCGGTCGTCTGCTTCGGTCTTGCCATGCAGGCGTGGGTGCTCAAGCTGGCGCCCGAAGCCGCGGACCTTGCCGTGTCGATCTATTCCGGCTTGTATAACGTGGGGATCGGCGCGGGCGCGCTGCTGGGCAACCATATCGCCAACGGTTTCGGCGTGTCGTGGGTCGGCACCTTTGGCGGCGTGGTCGGAGGACTGGGGGCCGCGATAGGCTGGCTGGCGTTGCGCATGTACGGCAGGGCGCATCCTTCCGCCCGGTGAGGCGCCATTGCGCCCGGTCGCCGGGCGATCGAATTCCGGGTTCTTTCTGCGGGCGCGGCCGCGCGAATACGTCCTGTGTTTCGGGCGCGCTTCTCGCGCAGTCCGATTGTCTATTTAAGCGCAATACTGAATTCAGTTCATCGGCATAGATTTTCGATGGAACGGCCCTAAACTCCTCGTCCATACGTAAGCGTGTCTGCTTGTTTATGAGGTGGAGTTGTGGTGCGAATTATCGAAGAGGCCGCGAAGGGCGGCGCGGCGGGGCTGTATTCATGAGCGCGGGGAGAGTGTTCGCTTCGCTCGCAGCCGTTTGCGCTGTCCTCGCGGGTTGTGCGTCGGCTGGCAACGTCACCGCGGCGGACAAGCAAGGCACGTTCGTCGCTTCGGCGTCTGCAACGGGCGGGCGCCTCGCGTGGGCGCGCGCCCACAAACGCGCGGTGAGCGAAGCCACCGATTACTGCGACAGCCGCGGTATGCAGGCGAGCCTGGGCATCGAGCACACCGAAGGTCTCGAGGCGATGCAGCAGCACGATTCCATCATCCGCTTCGAATGCCATCCCAGGCTTTGAGGCACGCACGCTTCAGTGAATCACGAACGTTTCCTTGCGGGAGCCGTGCCACTTCGTGACTTCCGAATGGCTCGTGATTCTGGACGATTTCAAAACAGGGCTCGTGACTCGATATAACCGATCGGGATCGGGGCCGTACATGTACAGATAACCGTCGTTGCCGTCGATGTGATATTCGGTTTCGCCGAGTTCGCCCGCATCCGCGCGTCTGATCGCGTTCGCCAGCCGATGTTCGAGCGCATGAATCTCGGGGCGCTCATTCGGGTAGTAGTCGAAATGGACCATCATGGCGGGTCCCGGCGGCCGCGCGGCTTGTTCCGAAGCAGCGGCGTTTCCGGAGAACAGGACAAGCAACGGGGCGATCAGGAGAAAGGCGGGGATCGCTTTTTTCTTCGTCATGGGGCGATATCGTTTCGGGAACATGGAGTCATTCATCGGCGTCGGTGTTTCGGCTGTGTGGCGCAGCAGCGCGGCAATCATATCGGTAGTCCGAACGATTCGCGGAATGGAATATATCCGCCTCGGCAAGCGAAATCCCTCCACGGTTCACAGCAGCGGCAGAGTGAGCCGGATATGCTCCGCGAATGCCGAGGTAAGGTGCGAGGGCCGCTTGCGCTCGAACTTCAGCGCGATGCCGACCGCAGGCAAGGGCGGCAGCGCCGGATCGCCATTGAGGATCGCCAGATCGGTCGGCACGGCCGTCTGGGTCATGACGGCGAAGGCCTGCCCCGAGCGCACGAGCGCGGTGAGACCGGCGAGACTGCTGCTCGCGTACGCGACGCGGTAGGCCCTTCCCGCGCGCCGCAGCGCTTCGCAGGCGGCGATGTGGTCGAGCGTATCCGGATCGGAGAGCGCGAGCGGCAGCGGATCGAAGTGCGCCGAATCGAGCTCCGGCGAGCCGATCCACACGAGTGGCTCGCGGCGGATGATGTCGTCATCCGGACCGGTCTGCGCGGCGTCTTCGGGCAGCGAAACCATGGCGAGATCCACTGCGCGCTTTTCCAGTTGTTCGACGAGGCGCGGCGTGGGTCCGCACACCACCTCGACGAGCGCATGCGGATGCTGGCTCGCAAACTGGCGCAGCAACGAGGGCAGGAACACGGCGGCATAGTCGTCCGGGCAGCCGAAGCGAATGGTGCCCGACAGGCCCTTGCCGCAAAGATCGGCCATTGCTTCGTCGTGCAACCGCAGAATGCGCTGTGCGTGGAGCAGCAGGCGCTCGCCGGGATTCGTCAGCACCACGCCGCGCCCGGTACGCTGGAAAAGCGGCTGATCGACGATCTCCTCGAGCCGCTTCATTTGCTGGCTCAGCGCCGACTGGGTGCGGCCCACGCGCTCGGCCGCGCGGCTGAGCGAACGCACCTCGGCAATGACCGCAAACGAGCGCAGCAAATCGATTTCGAGTGGACGGCTCAAGGTATTAGCCTCTCTTCTGGCTTGCATGAAAACTATTCGATTCTATAAAACCAGAGCGCCGGCTAGACTGCAAGGAAAACCCGCCACCCGAAGAGGAGAAGCACGGTGTCCAGGAACGACGACGAACTATTCTGGCGCAACGCCAGGCAGCATCTCATCCGCTATGGCGGCACGTTCGAGCCGATGATCGTCGAGCGCGCCAGGGGCAGTTTCGTCTACGACGCGGATGATCGCCCGATCCTCGATTTCACCTCGGGGCAGATGAGCGCGGTGCTCGGCCACAGCCACCCCGACATCGTCTCGGTCATCAGCGAATACGCGGGCAAGCTCGATCACCTGTTCAGCGGCATGCTCTCGCGGCCGGTGGTCGACCTCGCGACGCGCCTCGCGCAGATCACGCCCGCGGGGCTCGACAGGACGCTTTTGCTCAGCACGGGCGCGGAATCGAACGAGGCCGCCATTCGCATGGCGAAGCTCGTGACCGGCAAATATGAAATCGTCGGCTTTGCGCAGTCCTGGCACGGCATGACGGGCGGCGCCGCATCGGCGACCTACAGCGCCGGCCGCAAGGGCGTGGGGCCCGCGGCGGTCGGGTCGTTCGCGATTCCCGCGCCGTTCGCATACCGGCCGCGATTCGAGCGCGACGGACAATACGACTACCTCGCGGAACTGGACTATGCGTTCGACCTTGTCGATCGACAGTCGAGCGGCAACCTCGCGGCGTTCATTGCGGAGCCGATTCTCAGCTCGGGCGGCATCATCGAGCTTCCGCAAGGCTACATGGCGGCGCTCAAGCGCAAATGCGAAGAGCGCGGCATGCTGCTGATCCTCGACGAGGCGCAAACGGGCATCGGCCGCACGGGCACGATGTTCGCGTGCCAGCGCGACGGCGTCACGCCCGACATGCTCACGCTTTCGAAGACACTGGGCGCGGGTCTGCCGCTCGCGGCCGTCGTCACTTCCGCGCAGATCGAGGAAGAGGCGCACGAACGCGGCTTCCTGTTCTATACGACCCACGTGTCCGATCCGCTTCCCGCCGCAGTGGGCCTGCGGGTGCTGGACGTGGTCGAGCGCGAGGGACTCGTTGCGCGCGCAAACGTCATGGGCGAGCGGCTGCGCCGCGGTCTGCTCGACTTGATGGAGCGCTTCGACTGCATCGGCGACATTCGCGGCCGGGGCCTGCTGCTCGGCATGGAGGTCGTCAAGGACCGCCGCACGAAGGAGCCAGCCGATGGCCTGGGCGCCAGGATCACGCGCGAATGCATGAAGCTCGGCCTCAGCATGAACATCGTGCAACTGCCCGGCATGGGGGGCGTATTCCGGATCGCGCCGCCGCTGACCGTCAGCGAGGCGGAAATCGACCTCGGCGTCGAGTTGCTGGGGCAGGCGATCGCGCGCTCGCTTTGAGCGACCCGGAGCGACCCGGGCCGCCGCGGCCAATGCCTTGTGTCCGGGCCCGGCGGCGGGGCCGCTCAACGCGGCCGTTGCAGCGCACGCGCGGCCAACGGCGTGGACATGACGATGGACGTGCGCGTTTCGCCGTAAAGGTTGATCCGCTGGATCAAGCGTTCCAGGTCGGCCACGCTCGTTGCGACGAGGCGAATGACATAAGAGTCCGCGCCCGTGACGTGATGGCATTCGAGCACTTCGGCGATCGTGCCGAGCAGCTTGAGAAACTTCGTCTTCGCCGACTGCGGCACCGTAATGCCGATCAGCGCCGAGATCGGATAGCCGGCGGCGGCCGGATTGATGCGCGCCGTGTAGCCTTCGATGACCCCGGCGTCTTCCAGTCGCCTGACCCGCTCCGTTACGGCCGGCACGGACAGATGCACCTGGCGCGCAAGCTCCGTGTAGGTCATGCGGCCGTTGTGCTGCAACAGCGAGAGTACTTTCCAGTCCAGATCGTCCATTGTGGCAAGTTTTTTTAAGGTGAAATGCTGATTCTCCCTTAAAGACCGGCTTCTGCGGCACGTCTTCGGCGTCTACGATGTCCCCTGGACGACACGGATTGCGGGGGAGAGGGGAAATGTTGTTCGTCAAAGCCGCGGCAATGGGGTTTTGCATCGCCGCGCCGGTCGGGGCTATCGGCATGCTGTGCATCCAGCGGAGTTTGAGCCGGGGTTTTTGCTCCGGCTTCGCTACCGGCATAGGCGCGGCATGCGCCGACGCGGTTTATGGGCTGCTCGGAGCGCTCGGCGTTGCGGGCGTCGTGACTGCGCTGCCAATGCTGACGGTGGTGCTCAAAGCGGCTGGCGGCGCGTTTCTGGTGTGGATGGCGTGGACGATCGCACGCGAGGCGCCTGCCGCGCCGGCCGCCGCCCGGGAGACTGCGCGCGCACCGGTCACGCGCGACTTCCTGACGACGTTCGCGCTCACGCTCTCGAACCCTCTGACCATTTTGTCGTTTATCGCGGCATTTGCCGCGCTCGGGCCGATGTCGGTCCCGCAGGGCGAATATGCGCCGACGGGCTGGCTCGTCGTCGCGCCGATGGCGACGGGCGTGTTCGCCGGTTCAGCCGTGTGGTGGCTGTTCTTGAGCGGCGTGACGGCGGCGCTGCGCACGAAGCTGCCGGCGGCGTTCACACGCGGCATCTCCCTGCTCTCGGCCGTTGCGATCGCGGCGTTTGGCGTGGTTCAGATGGTCACGGGGCTCGCGCGGCTCGCGCGGCTCGTTTAGCCGGCTGTTTCCAGATCGGCGAGCGTCTGCGCTACTTCCTCGATATAGGCATCGGTCAGCGCGCTATCGGCCAGCGCCTGCCGAAGCCGGAACACATATTCGGCGTTGGTGCCGAGCGGACCCTGCGCCTGAGCGATCTGGCGCGCGATCGTCGCAGGGCTCGAATCGGCCTCGTATTGCTGCGGGCACCCGCTCGCCACGAAAGCCAGGGCATGCTGCGTTTCGCCCGAGGCGAGCGTGACGGTAATCCATGTTGGGGTGTAGGCGCCCGTGAGCATCTCGCGAGTCCAGAGAATGCGAAGCTCCTCTTCCAGCGTGGCGGCGGAAAGCCGTAGCGCCACGCCTTCCGTGTGACCGCCCGGCTCGAGCGCGAGCATGCGGCCCGGGCACTGCGGCGTGCCGCGCCCGGCGACGAGGCGAATGCAAAAGCTCCGGCGCCAGCCGTGCAGCGTGGCGCCCACGCGCTCGTCGTAGCGCGAGAGCGGATTCCACATGAGCGAACCGTATGCGAACACCCAGACGTGCGCGTCCGCGGGGCGTTTTGCCATCGTCTCGGCGAGCGAGTGGTCGATCTGGGCCTGCGTCCAGAGAAGTCCCGGCGGGAGGAAACTGAAGCTCTTGAGAAACGCACCGGAGCGTATCGCGTCTCGGTTCAACATGGGCTTGGCGTGGTCGTGGAGTTTACGACGGGAAGTATGCGGTCGCCGCAAGCGCGGATAAAGTGGGCTGGACGCGACGCAGCGTTCAGCTGAGGGCGACAATCGGGCGATGGAACGGAGCGGTCAGCCGCCCGGCGGCGCATGGCCGGGTTCGCGTCGAGGGGGCCGTCATCGCGTCGTCAGACTGGTCCGCTATCGCGTTCGCGCATAATTCGACGATGCGATTTGGCCAGCCGCCGTCATGTTCTCGAAACGGGGACCTGCGCCTGGCTTTGGGTCTCCCTCAATGAGCGTCATGATGGCCGCGGCTAACCGTCTTCCAATCTTCTAATAGGGATGGCTAAATAAAAAATGCGCGTGCAAGAATGGCGCTAGCCGCGGCGAACACGACGCGGCACGCAAGCATGCCGTCAGTCAGTGTCCCACGCCGCTGGCCGCGATCTGCTGCTCGACGTACTGCGCGAAAAGGGCGTGCGTGTGCGTGGTGGGGTGCAGGTCGTCGGCGAACATATAGGTCTGGTCGGCATCGGGCGCGACGTAGGTGGCCGGTGAGCAGAGCAGCGACGTGTCGTCGGGCGTTTTCGAGGCATCGCAGGCCTGTGCCGTATTGGACACGGCAAAGCCGTTCGCCTTGAAGTTCGCAATGAGTTGCGTGACCCAGCCATAAGCGTCGACTTCGATGACCTTGCCCTGCAGGCCGTTGGCTTGCAGGGCGCCGTTCAACGTGTTGTTGAAGAGCTGCGAGAGCTGGGTCAGGTTTGCGCCGCCGTCGGCTGAGGTAACGCCCTTGGGCGAGAGGCCGACGTTCGGCACGTTGACCACCACGACGTGCGTGGCGCCGCTCTGAACGATCTGGCCGACGATCTGCGCCAGCGTCGATGCGGCGGTCTGCACGGTGGTGTCGGCGGAGGGCGGATTGCCGGCGCGCAGCACGTCGTTGGCGCCTGCCCACACGAGCACGAGCTGGCCGGAGTTGAAGCCGCCGTGCGCCGAAATATAACTCGACACCTGCTGATTGACGGGCATTTCGATATTGCCGATCACATCCGAAAGAAAGTCGTATTGATTGGCCGGCGTGGCGACCGTCGAGCCGCCTTCCGCATAACCGAGTCCGCCTTGCGCGGTCAGCTTGTGATCGAAGCCGATGGTGAAGGCGGCGTTCAGCGTGTCCCCATAATATTGCGCGACTTTCTGCGCCCAGACCTGGCCGGGGTTGGTCGTGAACCGGCCTCCGCCGACGGCGCTCGCGACCGGCGCATAGGTGCCGACATCGGAAAGGCTGTCGCCGAATGACACGATCTGCAGTTTCACGCCGCCCGGCGGCCCGCTCATGCTGCTGCCCGAGCCATTTCCGCCGCCTCCGCCACCACATGCAGCCAGCAGGGCAATCAGACCGGCGGAAATTGCAAGACGAACCCGGTAATCGATCGTAGCCATCGCACCTCCCTCGCCGCTTGGCGCGGTTGCGCCCGCATGGCTGGAGATGGCGGGCCCAAGTGGGGAAGCAAAAAGAGTGCGCGTTGCCTACAAGTTCCTGACGGCGCGTCCCGGCTCAAAGCTGCAGCGATTCGAGCCGGTTGCCGCCCAGCGATTTCGCGCTGTAGAGCGCTGCATCCGCGGCGGCCAGCAGGTCCGAAAGCGTGGATGCCTCGTGTCCGTGCTGCGCGAGGCCGATGCTTACCGTTGCCCGTATGCCCACGCCGTCGATCGCGTGCGTGACGGTCTGCGCGAAACGCTTCGCGATCGCTTCGCCCACCGCCCTCGCGCGGGGGCGATCAAGGCCCGGCAGCAAGGCGGCGAATTCTTCTCCGCCGATGCGGGCAAGAACCGCCTCGGGTCCCATCGCGCTGTGGACGATCTCCGCGAATGCCTTCAGCACTTCGTCGCCCGTCTTGTGGCCGTATCGATCGTTGATCGTCTTGAAGTGGTCGAGGTCGAAGGCAAGAAGCGCAACGGGCCGGCGTACCGCTTCATTGCCTATCACGCGCTCGCCTTCTTCGAAAAACCATCGGCGGTTGCCGAGGCGCGTCAGATAGTCGGTTTGCGATTCGCGCAGAAGCTGCCCATGGGTTTCCTCGCGGATCAGCCTCAGCAGGGCCATGGGCAGCACGACCGAATAGAGCACGCCCTCATACATCGTGATCTTGCTGGCGAGCGCGACGAAGCCTTGCCCGTAGCGGTTTGCGAGCCAGGGGAGAACGAACGCCCTCGACGCGTAGAAAAACGCATGAATGCCCGTCACGATGGCAGCGACGTGGCGCGATTGCACCCCTTTCATGCCGTCGCCGCGCAGCAGTTCGCGCGATGTCATGCCGCTCGCCAGCGCAATGGGAATCGCGCTGGCGTAGTACCACATGGGTTCCGGGTGGCGCGCGCCCCACGTGGCCCACGTCAATGCGAGCACGACGAGCAATGCGATCGAGCCCGCGCGATAGCGCCGGCCGTTCAACGTCGCGACGCCGTGCAGGACCAGCAGATAGCCGGACATGATGACGAGGTTGCTCAAGGCGGCGCCCGCCACGCCGGGCAGGTTGCCGCGCACGATTACCGCGGCGCAGCCAGCCGCGAGAGTGGCGTATCCCGCGGCCAGTATCCTCAGTTCCTTGCTGCGCGCGGGATGCGTTCGATGCTCCCAGAGGGTGATTCCGGAACTGGCGAGAAGGGTTCCGATCAGGAGAAAATAAATAGTAAGCAGATCGACGTGCATCGCGGGCGTGGCTTCTACGCCGGTACATCGCGGCGAACGGCGCATTTTACGCCGAAACCCGGTAGCGGGATGAACGCGCCCCGAATTGCCGGCCCGCGGTTTTACGCGTTGCGTCAGGCCTCGATGCGCGCCGTATCGAGGTCCGATGTATCGAGGTCCGATGGGGCGGACGCGGTCGTGAACCGCTCGTCAGCAGTGCTATGGAATGCCCCGGGAATGGCTCAGACGTAACGCTCGGGGTAGTCCTGCATCGCGAGCCAGTGACGGATCAGGCGCGCCTCTTCGGCGCCCAGCGACTTGAGCACCTGCTCGGCTGGCTCGCGGCGCAGCGCCTCGACCGCGGGCGCGAGCGACGCGTCGCACAGATGCCAGATGCCGAGCGGCTGGTCCGGGCTTGCCACCACATCCGCTTCCGCGATCATGCTGCCGTCGATCACGGGTGCGCGCCCCACGTTGAGTTCGTTGAAGTCGGCGCTCACGCGGGCAGGGCGGTCGTCGGGCCAGGCGCGTCGCGCTTGCCAGAATGGCTGCGTGCTCCAGCGCTGCTCCAGCGCGTAGACATCGCGCCCGGTGCGGGCAAAACGCATGAACAACTGCTCGATGCGCTGCTGGTGAAAGCGCAGCGCGAGCGGCGCGCGCTCAGGACGCGCGAGCAACGTATGGACCACGGCGGGCGCCTGCAACGCCGAGGTGAGCGACTGGAAAACGCCGTTGCCCGCGAGCGGGTCGACGGCCATGGCGGCGTCGCCCACGCGCAGCCAGTTGTGCCCGCCGGTACGGCCGCATAGCGTGGCGGTGCTGCTGCGCGCATAGAGGCGCGCGTCGTTGGCGGCGTCGCCGGCGAAGAAGTCGCTTGCGAGCGGCGAGTACCGCATGCGTTCGCAAAACGCGAGCAGTTCATCGCGCTGCGGCAACTCGGGGTTCGCTACGTCCAGCGTCAATTGCCAGTAACAGCGGCCGTCGCCCAGCCGGGCCATCCACGCCCAGCCGGCCGCGAGGCTTTCGACCGCCGTGGCGGGCGTGCCGGGACGGCCCGACCATACGTTCAGCAGGCTCAGCGTTTGCGGCCCGCGCGTCGCGTCGCGCAACAGCGGCGCAAGGCGGCCGCGCGCCTCGACGAGAAAGTCCGCGCGCAAGGTGAGCGGCCCGTCGGCGGCCTCGATCATGAGATCGTGACCGGCCGACGACGATTGCAGCGAGCGCACGTTCGCCTCGATCACGTCCACATCCGCGCTGTACAGGTCCTCGCGCAATGCCGCATCGAACACGCGGCGGTCCACGAGGAATTCGGCGTCGAGCGTTTGCTGCGCGCCATTCCAGAGCGTCGTGCGCACGCATGGCCCTTCGCCGCAACTGGCCGCGCGATGCAGACCGGCGCGGCGCAGCGCTTCGATCACGCGCGCCGAAAGCGCTTCGGCCGCGTCGAAGCGGCGCCAGTCGCTCACCACCTGCACGCCATAGCCGAGCCCGGCGAGCGAGCGCGCAACGGCAGCGCCCGCCGGTCCTGCGCCGAGCACGACGATGCTGGCGGCGCTCATCGCGCGCGTGCCCGCAAGCGCATGCCGTCGGGGATGGCGCGCGTGGCAGCATGGAGGGGAGGAAACGAATCGTGCAAGCGGTCCCCCTTGGAATCATGGCGCATCGCTTCGCGACCCCGGCGCTGCGCATTGGATGATCGAAGCCTAATCTGGCATAGATGCCGCGATAAATCTATCCGGTCAAAGGCGCATTTCGACGGCGCGGGTCCCGCGTTTCGATGCGCGATGCGTATGAACGATCGTGCCCGGTAATTGCTTTGCGAATTGGCGAGGCTCGCCGGGTAGCAGCACGCATCTTAGGTATTCCTGACGAGTATGTGTCGACACGGCAAGGAGCGTGCCGCCCGGACGGAATTCAGCGTGATCCCGTGCATGGAACGGGGACCGGGCGCGGACGAGGCGCGGGCGCGCTGTTCCGGATGCGAGACCGTCTTTCGCGAACCGGTCACCTTCGCGTCATGCGGGTCGAATCGATCGGCGGGGTAAAGCAGGATGCCGTTCAAATGCGGCGCTCCTGCCACGGCCCGGCTGGAAATTCCTATACTTTCCTTGGCACGCCGATCAGCAACGCCGCGCCGACAAGTCGAACGAATGCGCGTGCAAGAAACGAAACGATGAAGCCGCGTGGTCTTCGCGGCCGGCACGCAGAACACGAGGAGCGAGACATGGGACACTCCGCATCCGCCGCGTCCGCGCACGGGCGGCTCGGCGACTCCGGCCCGCATCGTCCGGCTTTGCCCGCGCTCGCGCTGGCGGCCCTCGGCGTGGTCTACGGCGACATCGGCACGAGCCCGCTCTATACGCTCGCCACCGTGTTCGATCCCGGCAATGGCCTCGCGCTCAACGCTTTCAATATTGTCGGCATCGTCTCGCTGATCTTCTGGTCGCTGATGGTCGTCGTCTCGCTCAAATACGTCGCGCTGATCCTGCGCGCGAACAATCATGGCGAGGGCGGCATCATGGCGCTGCTCGCGCTCGCGGCGTCCTCGGTCGCGTCGCGGCCGCACCTGCATCGCGCGTTGCTCGTGGCTGGGGTGATGGGCGCGGCGCTCTTCTTCGGCGATAGCGTGATTACGCCCGCCATCTCGGTGCTGAGCGCGGTGGAGGGCCTCGAAGTGGCCGAGCCTGCGCTCAGGACCTACGTGATTCCGGTGACGCTCACGGCGCTTGTCGTGCTGTTCGTCACGCAAAAGCGTGGCACGGGCGGCATCGGCGCCGTGTTCGGCCCCGTGATGGTGCTGTGGTTCGTCGTGCTCGGGGTAGCGGGCGTTGCCAACATCGCCGCCGCGCCGGTCGTGCTGGTCGCGCTCGATCCGCTGCAGGGCCTCGCGTTCTGCCTGCATCATCGCTGGCTGGCCTTCGTCGCGCTCGGCGCGGTCGTGCTCTCGCTCACGGGCGCCGAGGCGCTCTATGCCGACATGGGCCACTTCGGCAAACAGCCGATCCGCCTTACCTGGTTCGGCGTCGTGTTTCCGGCGCTGGCGCTCAACTACCTCGGACAGGGCGCGCTGCTGCTGGCGAATCCCGGCGCCGTGCAGAACCCGTTCTACCGGCTCTTCCCGCAATGGTCCATCCTGCCGATGATCGTGCTCGCGACCGTCGCCACCGTCATTGCCTCGCAGGCCGTTATTTCGGGAACCTACTCAATGGCGATGCAGGCCATGCAGCTCTCCTTGTTGCCGCGCATGAACATCGTGCATACCTCGGAGCGCGAGATCGGCCAGATCTATGTGCCCGGCATCAACTGGATCCTGCTCGTCGCCGTGGTCGCGGCGGTGCTCGGCTTCCGTTCCTCCACCGCGCTCGGCTCCGCTTACGGCATCGCCGTGACCGGCACGATGCTCATCACGACGTTCCTCACGTTCTTCGTGGTCCGCTATGCGTGGCACTACAACTGGGCGTTGTGCGTGTTCGCCACGGCGTTCTTCTTCGTGATCGACGCCATGTTCTTCTCGGCCAACCTGCTCAAGATCGTGGACGGCGGCTGGTTCCCGCTCGTGGTCGGTGCGCTCATGTTCACCGTCATGGCGACCTGGGGCCGCGGCTGGGAAATGATGCTGGCCGAAGCGCGCGTGCGCGCAGACAAAAAGCCGCTGAGGCCCTGGCTCGCGGCGCTGCTGGAGAGCGCGCCCGTGCGCGTGGGCGGCACGGCGATTTTCCTCACGCCGGGCGCCGACGCGGTGCCGCACGCGCTTGTCAACAATCTCAGGCATAACCGCGTGCTGCACGAACGCATAGTATTCCTGAGCGTAGTGACGAAGGACGTGCCCTGGGTGGCCGAAAGTGCGCGCGTCGAGGTCGAGTCGCTGGGCCCGGGCTGCTATTACGTGATCGTCAACTACGGATTCAAGGACGACGTGGACTTGCCGCGCACGCTCGCGGCATATAAATCGGCGGAGCTTGCCTTCGATCTCGACGAAATTTCGTGGTTCCTGAGCCGCGCCGTGGTGGTGCCCACGCGCGGGCATGGCATGGCGCTATGGCGCGAGCGCCTGTTCGCGGTGATGCTGCACAACGTCGGCAACATCGCCGCGTTCTTCAAGCTGCCGGCCAATCGCGTGATCGAGGTTGGGGCGCGCGTCGAGATCTAGCGGAACCTCGCCGCGCGTAATGTGGCCATGCATGCGTTTTCCGCGCGCACGGGTCCACGCCCGCCACGCCGGCTGCGCCCGCCGGGATGGCCCGGTTCGCCCGGCGTGCCGGACAGTCTCATGGCGCGTTTCAGGCTGTCGCATCGGCAGGAAGTCAGGCGTAGGATTGGCAGAAGCACGCGGTAGTAGACGACCGCCTGACCGAAGGAGGGCCATCATGAGACGCCTCTATTTCCTCGCTCCCGACACGACCACGGCGCAGGCGATCGTCGACGATCTGCTGCGCGCCCGGATCACGTGGGGGCATATCCATGTGCTCGCCAATCACAGCGTGGGGCTCGAACGCCTGCCCGAGGCGTCGCTGCTGCAGCGCAGCGACGTGGTCCATGCGCTGGAGCGCGGCGTGACGTTCGGCGGCGCGACCGGCGCGCTCGTCGGCCTCGTGGCGTTGGCGTTTGCGCCCGCGAGCTTCGCGATCGCGGGCGGGGCCGTCGTCGCGCTGACGCTGGCGGGCGCGGCGTTCGGTGCCTGGACGGCCGCGATGATCGGCGTGGACGAGCCGAATACGCGGCTCGCGCGGTTTAGCGGCCCGATTCAGGATGGCCAGCTGCTCGTCATGGCCGACGTGCCGGGCTCGCGCGAAGCGGAGATCGGGCAGAACGTCGCCCGGCACGTTCCGCGTGCCGACGCGGAAGGCGCGGAAGCGACGACGCCGATCTTTCCCTGAAATGCCGGCCGCGAATCGATCGGCAACCGGCCGCCAGGGGCGCGCGCGTCGGTCCCGCCAGCCCCGCCCCATTTACGCGACCTGGTACGTGTCCTGACACGCCGCGCGGGCAGCCCCGGGGCTGCCTGCGCCCGCCGCCGGGCACGCCAATTCCCCGCCAAATCCCGCATTTTGACCGGCTTGCGCCCGCGACAAGGCAAAATACGGGTTTTGAGCCCGCGCCGGGCTCGAGTTTCCCTGCTGGCCGCCTCCTTCCTGGCATCGACTGGGCCTCGTCGCGAGCCCGGCAGGTCGGCTCGCGTTTTCCGCGAGCCCCAAGCGAGATATTGGAGTCGTCTTTATGCCCGAATCGAATCTGTCTTTCTTCGGCCGGCTTTCGGTCGCGCTGGGATCGTTCTTCGCGATCCTCGGCGACGGCGAGCTTGCCGCCAACGTGCGCCGTCTGCGTGAAGGGGGGCTCGCGCCGACACCCGCAGCCGTACCCGCGGTCACGCCGGCCCCGGCCCCGGCCCCTGCGCCCGCTCCGGCCGCGGCGCCGACGGTCATCAAGGAAGCGACCCCCGACGCCGCGCTCCAGCTGCTCGGCCTGCTGCAGCGCAATGCGCGCTTCGTCGATTTCGTCGAGGAAGACATCGCCGGCTATGCCGATGCGGAGATCGGCGCGGCCGCGCGCATCGTCCATGAAGGCTGCCGCGCGACGCTGCGCGACCATTTCGCGATCCGTCCCGTGCGCAGCGAGTCCGAAGGCGCGCGCGTGACGCTTCCCGCCGGCTTCGACGCCGCCGCCGTGCGCCTCACCGGCAACGTGGTCGGCGAGGCGCCGTTCAGCGGCAGCCTTACGCATCGCGGCTGGCGCGTCGAGGAAGTCAAGCTGCCGCAACTCGTCAAGACGCACGACGCGCGCATCATCGCGCCGGCCGAGGTGGAACTGTGAGCGATCCGCGTTATTCGATCGGCGTCGATCTCGGTACGACGCACTGCGCGCTGTCCTACGTGGACCTCGCCGCCAGCGACGGCGAAAAGACCCAGCAGGGCGTGCTGGCCGTCACCCAGCTCACGGCGCCGGGCACGCTGGAGTCGCCCGAGCTGCTGCCGTCGTTTCTCTACCTGCCGCACGCGGGCGAGCTGACGCCGGGCGACCTCACGCTGCCGTGGACCGCCACGCGCGAGTACGCCGTGGGCGAGCTGGCGCGCAGCCGCGGCGCGGGTACGCCGATCCGCCTCGTTTCGAGCGCGAAGAGCTGGCTGTGCCACCCCGGCGTGGACCGCCGCGCGGCCATCCTCCCGAACGACGCGCCGCCCGAAGTGACGCGCGTCTCGCCGCTAGAAAGCTCGGTGCGCTATCTCACACACCTGCGCGAGGCCTGGGACCACGCGCACCCCGAGGCGCCGTTCGGCGAGCAGGAGATCACGGTCACGATTCCGGCCTCGTTCGATCCGGCCGCGCGCGAACTGACGGCCGAAGCCGCACAGGCGGCCGGCTACGCCAACATGACGCTGCTGGAAGAGCCGCAGGCCGCGCTCTATAGCTGGATCCAGAAGAGCGGCGGCGCATGGCGCAAGGAAGTGAAGGTCGGCGACATCATTCTCGTGGTCGACGTGGGCGGCGGCACGACCGACCTTTCGCTGATCGCCGTGGTCGAGCGCGAGGGCAACCTCGAACTGCACCGCGTGGCCGTGGGCGAGCACATCCTGCTCGGCGGCGACAACATGGACCTCGCGCTCGCGCACGTGGTCGCCCGCAAGCTGGCTGCCCAAGGCACGCAGGCCGACCCGTGGCAGTTGCGCGCGCTGACCTATGCGTGCCGCTCGGCCAAGGAAACGCTGCTGAGCGACGCTTCCGTCGACACGGTGCCGATCGTCGTGCCGAGCCGCGGCTCGAAGCTGATCGGCGGCTCGATCCGCACCGAACTCACGCGCGCGGAACTCACGCAGATCATCCTCGATGGCTTCTTCCCGCAGGTGGACGCCGCAGCGCGGCCGGCCGTGCGCGCGCGCGCGGGCCTCACGCAGCTCGGCCTGCCGTACGCGCAGGACGCGGGCGTGACGCGCCATCTCGCGGCCTTCCTCGGCCGCCAGGTGCAGGCGCTCGCGGAACTCGAAGGCTTTGGCGCGCCGCCTGCCGGCGCGACGTTCCTGCATCCCACGGCGGTCCTCTTCAACGGTGGCGTGTTCAAGTCGCCGCTGCTTTCGCAACGCGTGCTCGACATCCTCAACGGCTGGCTCGCGGCCGAGGGTGCCGCGCCCGCGCGGCTCCTGGGCGGCGCGGACCTCGACCTCGCGGTGGCCCGCGGCGCTGCCTATTACGGCTACGTGAAGCGCGGCAAGGGCGTGCGCATTCGCGGCGGCACGGCACGCGCGTACTACGTGGCCGTCGAATCCGCCATGCCGGCCGTGCCGGGACTCGAGCCGCCGGTCTCGGCGCTCTGCGTCGCGCCGTTCGGCATGGAAGAAGGCACGGAAGCGGCGCTGCCGCCGCAGGAATTCGGCCTCGTGGTGGGCGAGCCCGTGCACTTCCGCTTTTTCGGTTCGTCGGTGCGGCGTCAGGATCAGGTCGGCACGATGCTCGACTACTGGTCGCCCGAAGAGCTGCAGGAGCTCGAAGAAATTCAGGCCACGCTGCCCACCGAAGGCCGCACGCCTGGCGAGGTCGTGCCGGTGAAGCTGCACGCGCGCGTGACGGAAGCGGGGACGCTGGAACTCGAAGCCATGCCGGGCGGGACGAACGAGCGCTGGAAGGTCGAGTTCGACGTGCGCGGCGGAGCAGGCGACTGACGCCGATGAAGCAATACGTCGTCGGCATCGACCTCGGCACGAGCAACACGGTCGTGGCGTATGTGGAGAACGCGCAGGAGGGCGGCGACGCGATCCGCGTGTTCGACGTCGAGCAGCTCACGGGGCTCGGGGAAGTGGGCGCGGAAACGATGCTGCCTTCCGCGCGCTATCACCCGGCGCCGGGCGAACTGGCGGCCGGCGACCTGCGTTTGCCGTGGGGTGCGTCCTCGCAAGGCGGCGACGCCGTGATCGGGCGCCTCGCGCGCACGCTCGGCGCGCAGGTGCCGGGGCGGCTCGTGGCGAGCGCGAAAAGCTGGCTTTCGCACGCGGCGGTCGACCGCCTCGCACCGATCCTGCCATGGGGCGCGCCCGACGACGTCGCCAGGGTTTCGCCGGTGGCGGCGAGCGCGAGCTATCTCGCGCACGTGCGCGCCGCGTGGAACCATCGGTTCCCGCATGCGCCGCTCGAAGATCAGGATGTCGTGCTCACCGTGCCCGCCTCGTTCGACGACGGCGCACGCGCGCTTACGCTCGAAGCGGCGCGTCTTGCGCGGCTGCCCGCGCTGCGGCTGCTGGAAGAGCCGCAGGCCGCGTTCTACGACTGGCTCTTCCACCATCGCGCGACGCTGGACGCCGGGCTTGGCGAGTCGCGCCTCGTGCTCGTCTGCGACGTGGGCGGCGGCACGACGGACCTCACGCTCATCAAGGTGCAGTTCGAGAACGGCGAACCGCAACTCACGCGCATCGGCGTGGGCAATCATCTGATGCTGGGCGGCGACAACATGGACCTCGCGCTCGCGCATCTGGCCGAGAGCCGCCTGGCCGGCGCGCAAGCCCGTTTGAGCGCGGCGAGCCTTTCGCAACTGGTCGAGCGCTGCCGCGTGGCGAAGGAGCAGTTGCTCGACGCCAACGCGCCCGACGCCGTGCCGATCACGCTGCTTGGCGCCGGTGCGCGCCTCGTGGGCGGGGCGCGCACGACCCAGCTCGGCCGCGAGGAAGTCGCGCAGATCGTGGTGGACGGCTTCTTCCCGATGGGCGCCGCCGGCGACCTGCCGCGGCGCTCGCGTGCGGCGATCGTGGAGTTTGGCTTGCCCTATGCCGCCGATCCGGCCATCACGCGCCATATCGCGGCGTTCCTGCAGCGCTTCGCCGCGCAATCGCGCGAGGCGCTGGGCGATGCGTCGAGCCGTGCGGGCGCACCGGACGCCGCGCCGCCCATGCCCGACGCGCTGCTGCTCAACGGCGGCGTGTTCCGCGCCCGCTCGCTCGCGCGGCGCCTCGCCGATACGCTCGGCGCCTGGCGCGGCGAGCCGCTGAACGTGCTGCAAAACGATCAACCCGACGTGGCCGTCGCGCGCGGCGCCGTTGCTTACGCGCTCGCGCGCGCGGGCCATGCGCCGCGCATCGGCGGCGGCTCGCCGCGCAGCTATTTTCTCGTCCTCGACGAAGGTCGGGGCGACGCCGCGCGCGGCGTGTGCGTCCTGCCGCGCGGTACGGAAGAAGGGCACGCGCTGCATCTGGACGACCGCACGTTCGCGTTGCAGCTCGGCCAGCCGGTGCAGTTCCACCTTGCCTCGACCGTCGCCGACACCGCCTGGCAACCCGGCGAACTGGCCGAACTCGCCACGGGCGACTTCGTGCGCCTGCCTCCGCTCGCCACGGTGGTGCCTGGCGGCGCCGACGCGAAAGCCGCGCGCGAGCGGCCCGTCAAGCTCACGACCGCGCTGACCGAAGTCGGCACGCTGGAGATGCACTGCATCGCCACCGACGACGCCTCGCAACGCTGGCGGCTCGAATTCGAACTGCGCCGCGCCGAGCACGAGGGCGGCGCGGGCGCGGCGGGCGATCAGGCGCGCCACGCGGGGCTCGACGAAGCCATCGAAGCGATCGAGCGCGTGTTCGGCGCGCGCTCGTCGAAGGTCGATGCGAAAGAGGTCAAGCGCCTGCGCGCGCATCTCGAGGAGCGGCTCGGCCCGCGCCAGAACTGGGACGGCCCGCTTTTGCGCGAGCTGTTCGGCGCGCTATGGGAACGCGCGGGCAAGCGCCGGCGCTCGGCCGACCACGAACGCCTGTGGCTCAACCTGGCGGGGTTCAGTTTGCGTCCGGGGTTTGGTTATCCGCTGGACGAGTGGCGCGTCGAACAGCTATGGACGCTTTTTGACGACGGCATCCAGCACGTCAACGAGAGCCAGGTCTGGTCGGAATGGTGGACGCTCTGGCGGCGCGCGGCGGGCGGCCTGAACGAGGCGCAGCAGCACGAGGTGCTCGAGGCCATGACCTGGCTCGAAGAGGCGGCCGGCTCGAAGCGCCACAAGCTGCCCTTCGATCCCGCGAAGCTCGCGCATGCGGACATGATCCGGCTCTACGCTTCGCTCGAACAGATCGCGGCCGCGCGCAAGGTCGAGATCGGCGAGCGCTTGTTGCAGCGGCTCCGGAAGCCCTCGGAGAACCATCAGACCTGGTGGGCCGTGGGCCGCATCGGCGCCCGCCAGCCGTTCTACGGCAGCGCGCACGGCGTGGTGCCGCCGCAGACGGCCGCGCAATGGCTCGACGCGATTCTGGCGCTCGACTGGAAGAAGGTCGAGCCGGCGATGTTTGCTGCCGCGCAGATCGCGCGCATGACGGGCGACCGCTCGCGCGACCTGCCGCCGGCGCTGCGCGAGACCGTGGTGCGCCGGCTGGAATCGGCCAACGCGCCGCCGACGTGGGTGACGATGGTGCGCGAAGTCGTCGTGCTGGACACGGCGGACACGGGCCGCGTGTTCGGCGAGGCGCTGCCGGCGGGGTTGAAGCTCATCGCAGGCTGATTGACGCGCCGACTTCTGCCGGAGGCACGGCGCGCGTATGATCGAACGCCTGATTTCCTCCTGCTTCCAGTTGACTCTCAGCGAACCTGATCTGCCCATGAATTCTCCTGCCGATGCCTCCTCGCCGCGCGCGTTGCGCGCGCTCTCGCCGATCGAGGCGCGTATCGTCGGCGTGCTGGTCGAAAAGCAGCACACGGTGCCCGACACCTATCCGCTCTCGCTCAATGCGCTCACGCTCGGCTGCAACCAGAAAACCGCGCGCTCGCCGGTCATGAACGTGAGCGAAGCCGACGTGCTGGCCGCGATCGAAGACCTCAAGCTGCTGAGCCTCGTGTTCGAAGGCAGCAGCAGCCGCGTGCCGCGCTTCGAGCACAACCTCAATCGCGTGCTCGGCGTGCCGAGCCAGGCCGTGGCGCTGCTGACCGTGCTGTTGCTGCGCGGCGCGCAGACCGCCGCGGAACTGCGCCTGAACTCGTCGCGCCTGCACGGGTTCGCCGATGTGTCGTCGGTCGAGGGCTTTCTCGATGAACTGGCCGGGCGCGAGCCGCCGCTCGTCGTCAAGCTGCCGCGCGCGCCCGGCGAGCGCGAAAGCCGCTGGATGCACTTGCTGTGCGGTGAGGTGAGCGCCGCGAGCCTGGCCGGCGCGGGCGCCACCACGCCCGGCGAGCGCGAGGACGCGGGAGAGACCGTCTCGCTGGCGGACTTCGAGGCGGTGCGCGCCGAACAGCAGCGCCTCGCCGACGAAGTCGGGCGCTTGCAGACGCTCGTCGAGCGCATGGCCGCGGAACTGGGGATCTCGCTCGACGTTCTCTCGCGTCCTTCCTGACGCGATGGGCGACGCCGCGCGTCGTTACGCGTTGGCGTTGGCGCGGCGGCGAACGGCATCGCGCGGGATCGCCGCGCCCCGGGAGCGCGGCGCGGCGGCCCGCGAGATGCGCTCAGGAACGCGCGTCGGGCATCGTCTGGACGATCAACGTATAGAGGTCGTCGAGATTGTCCTCGGTCTCGAGACTCTCGAACGGATCGCGATTCGCGCCGAAAGCCTCGTCGATTTCCACCCAGTCCGCCAGCGTCAGGTAGCGCCGTGCGCCAGGCAGGATCAGCGACTCCTCGAGGTGCTTGTGGTTGGCGTAAAAGTCGGCGTAGCCGTTCACCTCGTCACGCAATGCGGGCAGCATGCCGGGCCCCGCCAGTTCATACCGCGTGAGCGCGTGTTCGAGCGCGCGAATGCGCCGCGCGCCTTCTTCATGCTGGCGTCCGAGTTCCTCGATGACGGCGTCGAATTCGTCGGTGCGCTCGCGCAGTCGTGCAAACAGATACCGTTCCTCCTTCGGATGATGAATTTGCTCGGGGAATT
This sequence comes from Paraburkholderia lycopersici, assembly GCF_900096975.1. Lineage (GTDB taxonomy): Bacteria > Pseudomonadota > Gammaproteobacteria > Burkholderiales > Burkholderiaceae > Paraburkholderia > Paraburkholderia lycopersici. The sequence continues at coordinate 25,488 of NZ_FMYQ01000028.1, read as the reverse complement.
CCTGAATGTAGTAGAGCATGGCGCGCAGAAGCATGGCGTTGGATGAGACGGCACTGCGTGCCATCCTGTCGACCACGCGCAGCATGCCGCTCATGATGCTGGTCAGGCGCCGGTGTTCGCTCAATATCACCTCTATCGCGCTGCGTCGCGTGGCAAGTTCCATGACGGCCTCCATGTCGGGCTCCGCGACAGACCCGGCGGCCCGGGGCAACGGGGAGACGTTGAGCGCGCACGCACGACGCCTCGTGCGCCGCCGCGGCCGGATTACTATGCCCCTCGCGCTACAGGCTGCATTGATTTTTGTCAGTTTTCGCGGGTAATCGACGCGCCTGGCGAGACTTCGGCGCGGCCGGAACCTGGGCCGGAAGGTGGGCCGGAAGTTGGGCCGGAAGTTGGGCCGGACGTTGGGTCCGACGTTGGGTCCGACGTTGGGTATTACCCGCGTGGTTTTGAAAACTCGACGCGCGTATTCTGGACTGCTACCTTGCGCGGCGCAGGTGCATTCGCTCGCGGCGTCGATCACGCCCGCGGAGTGCCGCGCGCGGGGCGCCGTCCATACCACAACAGTGCGGGCGATGTCCACGTCTTTACCACCCGATACCCAGAACCCAGGGGGACTCCATGAAAAAGCTGTTTGCCGCGGCGTCTGTCGCCTTGTTCGCCGCCGTGGCTTCTGCCGGCGCATTCGCGCAGGACACCATTCGCTTTGGCGTAGACGCGAGCTATCCGCCGTTCGAATCGAAAGCGTCGGACGGCAAGCTCGTCGGCTTCGACATCGATCTCGGCAACGAGATTTGCCGCCGTCTGAATGCGAAGTGCGTGTGGATCGAGAACGACTTCGACGGCATGATTCCGGCGCTGAAGGCGCGCAAGTTCGACGGCGTGCTCTCTTCCATGTCGATGACCCCGGCGCGCGCGGAGCAGATCGCGTTCTCGGCGAAGCTCTTCAACACGCCGACGCGCCTCGTCGCCAAGTCGGGTTCCGGCATCATGCCCACGGCGCAATCGCTCAAGGGTAAGCGCGTGGGCGTCGAGCAGGGCACGATTCAGGAAGCCTACGCGAAGGCGCATTGGGCATCGGCTGGCGTCGAGGTGGTCCCGTACCAGAACCAGGATCAGGTCTATCAGGACCTGCTGGCGGGCCGCGTCGACGCGGCGCTGCAAGATGCCGTGCAGGCCGACATCGGCTTTCTGAAGACGCCGCGCGGCGCGGGATACAGCTTCGCGGGCGGCGACCTCGACGACCCGGTCACGCTCGGCAACGGTGCCGGCATCGGCCTGCGCAAGGAAGACACCGCGCTGAAGACGAAAATCGACGGGGCGATCGCGGGCATCCTGAAGGACGGCACGTACCAGAAGATCGAGAAGAAGTACTTCGACTTCGACGTCTACGGCAAGTGACCCGCGCACGGCGCGAGCGTCAATGCATCGCGCTCGCGCCGTGCTGCGCCGTACCGTGACGGCCGAAGAAATCGCTAGCGAAGAATTGCCCGTGAATGCGGCCGGCGCGAAAACTTCGGATAACTGAGTTCCTGCAACGCCTCATTGCGCCGGCGAACGTGCGCCGCTCGCACGCAAAATCAACCGCACCACTTCTTCGGTGCTCGCCTCGAACCCCGCCGCCGAAAGCGCGCGCTTGCCCGAGAGCGCGCGAATCTGCGCCTCGAAATCGGCGTAATGCTGCGTGGTCGCCCAGATCATGAACAGCAGCGTTTTGGGATCGACGGGCGCAAGCAGCCCTTCGCCGATCCAGCGTTCGATCAGCTTTACGCGCGTTTCCATCCACGGCTTCACGCGCTTGAGCAGGATGTCCTGCATGTGCGTCGCGCCGCTGATGATCTCGTTCGCCCACACCTTCGAACCGAGCGGCCTGCGCTTCGAGAGTTCCATCTTCGCGCGCACGTAGCCGCCAATCGCCTGGACCGGATCGTCGCTCGCGTCGAACGTGTTGGCGGCCGCGTTCCATTCCTCGAAGAGATCGTCGAGCACGCGCCAGTAGAGCACCAGCTTGGTCGGGAAGTAGTAGTGCAGATTCGCCTTCGGCAAGCCCGCGCGCTCGGCGATCAGCGCGGTGCTTGCGCCCTCGAAACCGCGCTCGGCGAACACGGCCTCTGCGCAGGCCAGCAGATGCGATTCGTTCGACGCCCGAATGGAGGCCTTGCGCCGGCGTGGCTTGTGCGCTGCGTCAGCGGCTTCCTGCGCTTGCGCGCTGCCGCGCGTCGCGAGGGTCGCGGCTCGCGTGGTGGGTTCGTCGTCGCGCATGATGTCCGGTCCGTTCACAAGGGATGAGGCAGCGCGCGGCGTTCGCGCGCTTGCCGGCTTCATTGTAGTCACGATGTAAGCGACTCGCGCATTCGCCGGCCTCGGGGAAAACGCGCGGGCGCTCACGTGCGTTTTCGCGCACTGCAACATCGATGGCACGCTTCTCGCTCGTAACACCGCATTGAATTCGCGAAGTTTATCGCCTACAACCTGTCCAATCGGACAGGATTCGCAGAGCGGGGTTTCGCGAGCCGCAGCGCGTCTTCGGGGCGCGCACCGCTGTGGCGCTTTCGCGCCCCGGACGGTGGCATGGATGCACTTTCGACGAACACGGACAGGAGGACACGCATGAACGCAGTAAGCGACGCCGCGCTGACGACCGCGATCCACGTGAACGGCCAGCGCTTGTGGGACAGCCTGATGGAGATGGCGAAGATCGGCGCGACACCCAAGGGCGGCGTGTGCCGTCTCGCGCTCACCGACCTCGATAAGGCGGGCCGCGATCTCATCGTGCAGTGGGCGAAGGAGGCCGGCTGCACGGTCAGCATCGACCAGATGGGCAACGTGTTCATGCGCCGCGCGGGGCGCAACAACGATCTGCCGCCCGTGATGACCGGCTCGCACGCCGACTCGCAGCCCACGGGCGGGCGTTTCGACGGCATCTACGGCGTGCTCGGCGGGCTCGAGGTGATCCGCTCGCTCAACGATCACGGCATGGAAACGGAGCGTCCCGTCGAGGTTGTGATCTGGACCAACGAGGAAGGCTCGCGATTCGCGCCCGCGATGGTCGCTTCCGGCGTGTTCGCGGGCGTCTTCACGCTCGACTACGGGCTCTCGCGCAAGGACGTCGACGGCAAGACCCTCGGCGAGGAACTGCAGCGCATCGGCTACGCGGGCGAGCTGTCATGCGGCGGACGCAAGATTCACGCGGCGTTCGAACTGCATATCGAGCAGGGGCCGATACTCGAAGCCGAGAACAAGACTATCGGCGTGGTCACCGACGCGCAGGGGCAGCGCTGGTACGAAGTCGTGCTCACGGGTCAGGAGGCACACGCGGGACCGACGCCCATGCCGCGCCGCCGCGACGCGCTGCTGGGCGCCTCGCGCGTGGTGCAGCTCGTGAACGAGATCGGCCTGCGTTACGCGCCGCTCGCCTGCGCCACCGTGGGCATGATGCAGGTGCACCCGAACTCGCGCAACGTGATTCCGGGGCGCGTGTTCTTCACTGTCGATTTCCGCCATCCGCAGGACGACGTGCTCGCGAAGATGGATGCGGCGCTGCGCGAAGGCATCGCGAAGATCGCGGAGCAAGGCAAGCTCGAAACCGAGGTCGAGCAGATTTTCTACTACGCGCCGGTGCCGTTCGACAAAGCCTGCGTGAACTCCGTGCGCGCGGCGGCGGAACGCTTTGGCTATTCGAATCGCGACATCGTTTCGGGCGCGGGCCACGACGCCTGCTATCTCGCGACCGTGGCGCCGACCTCGATGGTGTTCGTGCCGTGCATCGACGGCATCAGTCATAACGAAGTCGAGGACGCGACGATCGACTGGATCGAGGCCGGCGCGAACGTGCTGCTCCACGCCATGCTCGAACGCGCGAACGAGCCGGGCTGACGCCTTTGACGCAAACGCAGGCGGACTGAGCGCCGCGCCGTATCCCCGCTTTCCCCACGTACCGGCTGCGCATGCAGCCGGCGGACCCGTGTTTTGCCTCGCAAGGAGCATCGGGATGTCCCAGCCCACTTCGACTGCCGCCGGCGGCATCGCCGCAGGCCGCCTCACCGCCGAGCAGCTCGGCTGCAACTTTGCCGACGTCGCGCCGCCGCTTTCCGCCAACGCAGCCGTCATCGCCGCCGACCGTTGCCACTACTGCTACGACGCGCCGTGCGTCGCGGCGTGCCCGACCGGCATCGACATTCCGGGTTTCATCCGCAAGATCGGCAACGGCAATCTCAGGGGCGCGGCGCGCGACATCCTCGGCGCGAACCCGTTGGGCGGCATGTGCGCGCGCGTGTGCCCGACCGAGATTCTTTGCGAAGGCGCCTGCGTGAGAAATCATCAGGATGGCGAACCAGTCCGGATCGGCGCATTGCAGCGCCATGCCACCGACTTCCAGATGGCGCGCGAGGCGGACGGCGCGCCCGCGCTCTTCAAACGCGCCGGCGAGACAGGCCGTCGCGTTGCCGTGATCGGAGCCGGGCCGGCAGGCCTCGCGTGCGCGCACACGCTGGCGCTCGCCGGACATCGCGTGAGCGTGTTCGATGCGCATGAAAAGCCGGGCGGTCTCAACGAATTCGGCATCGCGGCGTATAAAACCGTTGACGACTACGCGCAACGCGAAGTGCAGTGGCTGCTTTCCATCGGCGGAATCGAGCTGCGCCAGGGCCAGCGTGTCGGCCGCGACGTCGATCTCGAGCAGTTGCGCGCCGCGTATGACGCCGTGTTTGTCGGCGTGGGCCTCGGCGGTACGCATGCGCTCGCCATCGAAGGCGAAGCGCTCGACGGCGTGCTCGATGCCGTCGATTTCATTGCGCGCCTGCGCGAAGCGGACGATCTCTCCGCGCTGCCGGTGGGCCGCAAGGTGGTGGTGATCGGCGGCGGCAACACGGCGATCGACGCCGCCGTGCAAAGCCGCAAGCTGGGCGCGGAGCAGGTGACGCTCGCGTACCGGCGCGGCGCGGCGCAGATGAGCGCCACCTGGGCCGAACAGGAATTCGCGCGCGCCCAGGGCGTGACGCTCGTCGAATGGATGAAGCCGCTGCGCATCGCGGGCGAGTCGCGTGCGCAGGCCGTGGAGTTCGAGCGCACCGCGCTCGATGCGAACGGTGCGCTGCGTGGCACCGGCGAGATCGTGCGGGTGGAAGCCGACATGGTGTTGAAGGCGATTGGCCAGAAGCTCGCGCCCGAAGGCATGGACGGGCTGCAACTCACGGCGGGCGGTGCGCGCATCGCAGTGGACGCGGACGGCGCGACGTCGCTTGCGGGCGTTTTCGCAGGCGGCGACTGCGCGGGACACGGCGCGACCGATCTCACCGTCCAGGCGGTACAGGACGGCAAGCTCGCCGCGCGCGCAATCGACCGCTACCTCGCCAATCAGTCCGCCAGGGCTGCCTGAGCCTTCGCGCGAACACACACCGGATCCGGATAAAACCAAGGAGTCGCATCATGGCCGACCTGCGCTGCACGATTGCCGGCATCGAATCGCCCAACCCGTTCTGGCTTGCTTCCGCGCCGCCCACCGACAAGGCGTACAACGTCAACCGCGCCTTCGAGGCGGGCTGGGGCGGCGTGGTCTGGAAAACGCTCGGGCTCGACCCGCACGTGGTGAACGTGAGTTCGCGCTATGGCGCGACCACCTGGCGAGGCCAGCGCATCGCGGGCCTGAACAACATCGAGCTCATCACCGACCGGCCGCTCGACGTGAACCTCAAGGAAATCGCCCAGGTCAAGCGCGACTGGCCCGAACGCGCGCTCATCGTCTCGCTGATGGTGCCGTGCACCGAGCAGGACTGGAAATGGATTCTGCCGCAGGTGGAGGACACGGGCGCTGACGCCGTGGAGCTCAACTTCGGCTGCCCGCACGGCATGAGCGAGCGCGGCATGGGGGCGGCCGTGGGCCAGGTGCCCGAGTACATCGAAATGGTTACGCGCTGGGTGAAGGAAGGCACGCGCCTGCCTTGCCTCGTGAAGCTCACGCCCAACGTCACCGACATTCGCCACGGCGCGCGCGCGGCCGCGAAGGGCGGGGCCGACGGCGTCTCGCTCATCAACACGATCAACTCGATCGTGGGTGTCGATCTCGACGTAATGGCGCCGCTGCCCACCGTGGACGGCAAGGGCACGCACGGCGGCTACTGCGGCCCCGCCGCGAAACCGGTTGCGCTGCACATGGTTGCCGAAATCGCGCGCGACCCGCAAACGCATGGCTTGCCCATTTCCGGCATAGGCGGTATCTCCGACTGGCGCGACGCCGCGGAATTCATCGTGCTCGGGGCGGCGAGCGTGCAGGTTTGCACCGCCGCGATGCATTACGGATTCCGAATCGTCGGCGACATGATCGACGGCCTCTCCAACTGGATGGACGACAAGGGCTACGCGAACCTCGACGCCATTCGCGGCCGCGCCGTCGCCAACGTCACCGACTGGCAGTACCTGAACCTCAACTACGACATCAAGGCGCGCATCGATCAGGACCGCTGCATCCAGTGCGGCCTGTGCCATATCGCCTGCGAGGACACCTCGCATCAGGCCATTACCGCGACGCGTGACGGCAAGCGCCACTTCGAAGTGGTCGATGCGAACTGCGTCGGGTGCAATTTATGCATGCATGTTTGCCCGGTCGACCAATGCATCACGATGGAGCGCGTCGATTCGGACCGTTACGCGAACTGGACCACGCATCCGAACAACCCGGCGCGCGTGGCGGACCCGAAAGCCGCCTGACGCCTCGAAGCCCGATCCGGAACGAACCGCACCAGACCAACGACAAGCCACGGAGAATCCGAAACATGAGCCAGCCATTGACAGGCGACGCCAGCGTGCGCCGCGCCGAAAGCGAGCTATACAACGACGACCTCGCGCCGACCGGCACGGCGCAGCGCACGTGGCGCTGGTTCCACTTCGCGGCGCTCTGGGTGGGCATGGTGATGAACATTGCCTCGTATATGCTCGCGGCCGGGCTCACCGAGCAGGGCATGTCGCCGTGGCAGGCGGTGCTCACGGTACTGCTGGGCAATCTGATCGTACTCGTGCCGATGCTGCTGATCGGCCACGCCGGCGCGAAATACGGCATTCCCTACGCAGTGCTCGTGCGTTCGTCGTTCGGCACCCAGGGCGCGAAGCTGCCCGCCATGCTGCGCGCGATCGTGGCGTGCGGCTGGTACGGCATCCAGTCGTGGCTTGGCGGGAGCGCCATCTACACGCTCGTCAACATCCTCACGCACAACGCGCTCGTGGGGGAGGCGCTGCCCTTTCTCGGCATCTCGATCGGGCAGGGCGCGTGCTTCCTGGTCTTCTGGGTGCTGCAGCTCTATTTCATCCTGCACGGCACCGATTCGATCCGCTGGCTCGAAAGCTGGTCCGCGCCCATCAAGGTCGTGATGTGCGCGGTGCTCGTGTGGTGGGCCTGTTCGAAGGCGGGCGGCGCGGGGTCGATGCTCTCGCAACCCTCGCAGTTCGCGGCGGGCGGCAAGAAGGCGGGCCTCTTCTGGGCGGCCTTCTGGCCGAGCCTCACCGCCATGGTGGGCTTCTGGGCCACGCTCGCGCTCAACATCCCCGACTTCACGCGCTTCGCGAAAACGCAAAAAGACCAGTTCGTGGGCCAGGCCATCGGTCTGCCCATTCCGATGGCGTTGCTCTCGGTGGTCTCCGTGGTCGTGACTTCGGCAACGGTGGTGATCTACGGCAAGGCGATCTGGGACCCCATCGATCTCACGAGCCGCATGGAAGGCGTGGGCGTGGGCATCGCGCTCGTCATCCTCACGCTGGACACGATGTGCTGCAATCTCGCGGCGAATCTCGTCGGCCCGGCCTACGACTTTTCGAGCCTCTGGCCCAAGGCCATTTCGTACAAGGCGGGCGGCCTCATCACCGCGGGCATCGCGGTCGTGATGATGCCGTGGAAGATTCTCGCCACCACGCAGGGCTATATCTTTACGTGGCTCGTCGGCTATTCGGCGCTGCTCGGGCCCGTGGCCGGCATTCTCATCGTCGATTACTTTTTCGTTCGCGGCACGCGCCTCGACACGGCCCAGCTCTTCGACGAAAACGGCGAATATGCATACGCCAACGGCTGGAATCCGGCTGCCGTCGTCGCGCTGGTCGCGGGCGTGCTGCCGAACCTGCCAGGCTTCCTGAACGTCGCATTCCCGAACGCGTTTCCCTCCGTGCCCGACGCATTCAAGAGCATTTACACCTATGCGTGGTTCGTGGGGCTCGCTATCGCGGCACTCGTCTACGGCGTGCTGATGAAGCTCGGCAAGAGCCGCAGGCCGAGTGTCGCGAGCGCGTGAGCCGTTCCGGCGCATTTCATTCGAAGGAGACAGAACATCATGGCGATCCTGATTCGAGGCGGCACCATCGTCGACGCGGACAAGAGCTGGCGTGCGGACGTGCTCTGCGAAAACGGCGTGATCCAGAGCGTCGGCGAGAACCTCGACGCGCCCGCGGGCGCGACCGTGGTCGATGCGGGCGGCCAGTACGTGATGCCGGGCGGCATCGACCCGCACACGCACATGGAGCTGCCCTTCATGGGCACGACCGCAAGCGACGACTTCTACACGGGCACGGCGGCGGGGCTCGCGGGCGGCACGACGTCGATCATCGACTTCGTGATTCCGGATCCGAAGCAGCCGCTCATGGACGCCTTTCGCGAGTGGCGCGGCTGGGCGGAAAAGGCCGCCGCCGATTACGGCTTTCACGTGGCGGTGACGTGGTGGGACGAAAGCGTGCATCGCGACATGGGCCTGCTCGTGAACGAGCATGGCGTATCGAGCTTCAAGCACTTCATGGCGTACAAGAACGCCATCATGGCCGACGACGAGATTCTCGTGAACAGCTTTGCGCGTTCGCTGGAGCTGGGCGCGCTACCCACCGTGCATGCGGAAAACGGCGAACTCGTGTTCCAGTTGCAACGCCAGCTGCTTGCGCGCGGCTTCACGGGGCCGGAGGCGCATCCGCTGTCGCGTCCGCCCGAGGTCGAAGGCGAGGCGGCGAACCGCGCGATTCGCATTGCGCAGGTGCTTGGCGTGCCGGTGTACATCGTGCACGTCTCGGCCAAGGACGCGCTCGAAGCCATCGCGCGCGCGCGCGGCGAAGGGCAGCGCGTGTTCGGCGAAGTGCTGGCCGGGCATCTCGTGATCGACGAGGCCGTTTATCGCGACCCGGACTGGACGCGCGCCGCGGCCCACGTGATGAGCCCGCCGTTCCGCGCAAAGGAGCATCGCGACGCGCTCTGGCGCGGCCTGCAAGGCGGCCTGCTGCACACCACGGCAACGGATCACTGCGTGTTCTGCGCTTCGCAGAAGGCCATGGGCCGCAACGATTTCACGAGGATTCCGAACGGTTGCGGAGGTGTGGAAGACCGCATGGCGGTGCTGTGGGACCAAGGCGTGAACACGGGCCGTCTCACGCCGAATGAATTCGTTCGCGTGACCTCGACCAATGCCGCGCAGATCTTCAACCTCTACCCGCGCAAGGGCACGGTGGCCGTGGGTGCCGACGCCGATCTCGTCGTCTGGGACCCGCAGGCCACGCGCACGATCTCGGTGAAGACGCATCATCAAAACGTCGACTTCAACGTGTTCGAAGGCATGACCGTGCGCGGCGTGCCCACGCATACGGTTTCGCAGGGCGAGCTCGTGTGGGCGGACGGCGATCTGCGCGCGCGGCGCGGCGCCGGGCGTTACCTGAAGCGGCCGGCGAATCCGGGCTACCTGCAGGCGTCGCGTCTCGCGAAGAGCCTGAAGGAGCAACAGCCCGTGCATCGGGAGGGCGATGCGTCTCGCTAAGCCCGCCAGGCCCGCCAGAGGCTGCGCGGGCCGGGGAAAATCTCAGCCCTGCGTGATGAAAGTGTGTACGTGGGTGTTGAAGAGGTCCGGATGCGTGCCGTTCATGCCGTGCGTGGCGCCCTTGATCGTCACGCGCCGCGCGAACGCGATCCATTCGGACAGCGCTTCCACGTTGTTGCGGAACATGAGCGGACTGCGCTGTCCGTCGATGAGCAGCGTGCGGCACTTGATCTCGCTGGCGGCGCGAGGCGCATAAGGCGGCAGCGGGTCCTGCAACTGCTTGGGCAGCGTCGTGGCGTTGGCGATGGCCATCTGGCGAAAGCCCGCCGGGCTCTTTTTCCAGGCGCCCGGCATGCTCACGGAATCCACGAACAACTCGAGCCCCGCTTCGACCTCGCCGCCGTGGATGAGGTCGGCGGCGCGCGTGCGCAGCGTGTTGGTGGCGGGCGGCAGCGCGGCTTCGTCGTCGTCCACGCGGGAGAGCGGGCCGCCCGGGTCGGCGAGCACCAGCGTGCGCACGAGGCGCGGATAGCGGCGCGCGAGATGCCAGGCAATGCAGCCGCCGCGCGAATGGCCCACGAGGTGCACCGATTCGAGGCCCAGCGCGGCAATGAAGTCCGCCAGTTCGGTCACGTGGCTCTCCCAGCCGAAGTCGCCCTGGATGCAGGCGTCCGCGGCGGGCCAGTAATGGCTCAGGCTCGGCGCGATGCAGCGGAAATGGTCGGCCAGACCGTTCAGCTGCGGCATCCAGTAACGGTAGTCGCACAGCGATCCGTGGACGAACAGCAGCGGCTCGCCTTCGCCGCGTTCGAGGAACGGCAGGGCAATGCCCGAATGCAACGTTGCATACGAAAGGTCGGGCGCGGCAAACAGGGATGGATCGATGCGTTGGTTCAAGGAGAGACTCCGGGCGTAGAGCGTCACTTTGCCGCAAGCGCATGATTAAGGGAAACTCAATAAACTGAAGGAATCGATAAGATTTTCTGATTCCAGATTCGCCGGCGGCCTGGGCGCCCTAGCCCTTCGGGGCCGCGAGATTGGCGTCGCGCGCAAGCAGCCATCGCCCGCTCGCCTCCTTGCGCACGAGCGTGAGCGTGTAGCCCGCGCGGCGCTCGGCCTGCGTCGCCCCAGGCGGTGTGATCGAAACATCGATGCGGTTGCGCAGAAACGCCCAGTCGCCCAGCACCTGCAACTCGACGATCTCGGCCGTGCCCTCCACGCGCACGCCTTGCTGCGCCCTGGAAGCCTCGGCGAACGCCGCCTTGCCGAACGGCTCCTGGCCCGGCACCGTGAACACGACGTCGTCGGTCATGAGGCTCAGGATTTTCGCGGTATCGCCGGCGCGGCTCGCATCCATCCAGCTCCGCACCAGTTCGCGTATCGCGCGTTCGTCATCGGTCATTTCGGGCTCCTTCGCAGTCCGCTCAAGCGAGCGTAGTAATGCGCCGTGCAGCGCCTTTCCGTGCGTTCTGTTGCCTGTTCAATCCGCCTGCACCGCGCTTTGCTGCGCGCCTTCGGCACGCTGGCTCATGGCAAGCTGCTTCGTGAGCCACTGAACCAGCATGGCGAGCGCCGCGGCTTCGGCAAAGGCCGCCCATGCGGGCTGCGTACGCAGCGAGAACGCGAGGGCGAGGCAAAACGCGGCGAACGAGAAGCGCCCGAGGACCATGCCGCGCACGAGCGAGACGACGAATGCCGCACCGTGCGCGCGCTGCGACGATACGCAAAGAATCGTGCCGAGCAGCGGGAACACGGCGAGCAGCCCGCTCCACGAAGCGCCGACGCGGCTCGAAATCGTCGTCACCACGATCGTGAGCGCGGCGCCCGCCGCCATGCGGCCGGTCAGATCCGCTCGCGTGAGCGGCGCACCGGCCGCGAGCGCCGTGCTGCGCGGCAGGAACGATTGACCGAAACCCACGGCCGCGAGCGCGACGAAGGCGGACCATACAGGTGTTGCCGGCAGCCAGGAAAGTCCGAAGGCGCTCGCAAGCCACGCGCCAAGGCCCGCAGCGAGCGCGATGGGCCAGGGGTGCGCGCGGCAGGTCCATGCATAGGCGAAATTGAAGGCCTCGGAAGCGAGGGTGGCCGAGAGCGAGAGCAGCGCGGCGTGGGCGCCGAAGGCGGCGCCGTGTGCGAGCACGAGCAGGAAGAGAATCGGCCCGGCGACGACGGGCAGGCCGGCCAGCCATCCCGCGACGGCGGGTCCCCACCACTTGCCCGACATCGAAACGATCAGCAGGAAAAGCGGAACGAGCGTGAGCTTGAGCGCAAGCATGGCGGCAGCGGAGTCTTAAAAGGCGATGGTAGCAGGCGGCGTCCCGGGCGCTTCGTCGCGTGGTGCGATGACCTCTTGGCGGAGGCCCCGAAGGCGACGCTCGCCGCAGCATTGCGCGTGGCGCATGAGAAAAACGCAGCGCGTCAGAACGCGCTGCGATACGCGAACAGCCCCGGCAACCCGCCAGTCATGATGAACAGGACGTTTTCGCCGGGCGCGTGGCGGCCCGAGCGCACGTCTTGCAGGAGACCGGCGAACGCCTTGCCGCTGTACACCGGGTCGAGCAGCAGGCCTGCTTTCGATGCCATGAGGCGCACGGCTTCGCGCATGGCGTCGGTGGGAATGCCGTAGCCCTCGCCGAGTTGCGTTTCGTCGATCACGATGGACGGACCCTCGATGCGCAGCGCCGGATCGATCAGCGCAAGCGTCTGGTTCGCCTTTTCCAGCGTCGCGGCATGCGCCTGCTGTGCGTTCGCAAGGACCGTATGCGCCAGGACGAGCCTCGGGTCGATGCCGAGCGCCGCGAATCCGGCCGCGAGCCCGGCATGCATGCCGCCGCTGCCGTTGGGCACGACGATGCGCGAGAAGCGCAACCCCTGTGCGTGCGCTTGCGCCATGATCTCGGCCGCGCAAGCCGCATAGCCGAGACATCCCACCGGGCTCGATCCGCCCAGCGGGCAGACATAGACGTTGCGGCCCTGGCCGCGCAGTTCGTCGGCGCGCGACTGGGCGAACGCGAGCGCATTGGCCGTGCCGGGCAGATCGTGCACGCGGGCGCCGAGCAGGTCGTCGAGCAGGATATTGCCGTTTTCCAGATACTCGCGGTCCTCGCGCGGCACGGCGCGCGTGAGCACCAGCTCGCACCGCAGGCCCGCTTGCGCGGCCGCGGCCGCCGTCAGGCGCGCATGATTCGACTGCCGGGCGCCCACGGTGATGATGGTGTCCGCCCCCATGGCCAGTGCCTCGCCGACGAGGAACTCGAGCTTGCGCAGCTTGTTCCCGCCGCCGCCCAGACCGGTCAGATCGTCGCGCTTGACATAGATGTTTACGCCTCCCGATCCGGCGCCTGGCCAGGGCAGCGGCTGGATCGGCGTGGGCCCTTCCAGCAGCGGGCGGCGAGCGTACGCGGTGAGATCGAGCCGATACGGGGACGCGGAATGCGCCGGGGAATTCATGGTGGTCATCGGGGTCTCGCGGTCGTGAAAGGTCGGCGTTGTCGGTGACGCGGCAATGCGTCGCATGAAAACCAGGGGGCTCATGGTGCGCCGCGCCTCAGGGTTCTCACGTCCACGTTAATCCGTATTGCGTCGCAGCAACGCCGTTTTAAACTGGATTCATCCAGGCAATCGTCCACGACGATATTCCCACGACGGGAGGCTTCACATGAGCATATTTCAATCGATGAGCCAGCCATCGAGTCCGACGTTGCATGTCTTCGAGCAGGAAGGCGGCTGGCACTGGGGCATCACTATCGAGCGTTCGGCGGGCGGCGGGTTCAAGGTCATCGCATATAGCGAAAAGACATTCCGCGCCGAAAACGAAGCCCAATCCGACGGCGACCGCGCCCTCGTCAATCTCGCCGAAATGGCTTGAGCCGCGCGTCGCGCGGCTCGGCATTCGCGGCACCTCTCCCCTACGTCATGCAATGCTTTCGGCCCGCATGCCGGCTGTGCGCCCGAATCAGCGTTTTCTTTTCGTTTTCCGCGTTCGTGCGCCAATTGGCGCGCACGTCGTCATTTTCCCGACCGCCTCTCAGCGTTAGCGGGCGAACCGGGGGGCGACCAACGGTCTCAGTGGCCGGTCGCGCGAGATTTGCTCGAAATCAGCGCGCGAACCGGGGCCGCCCGGTATCTTGAAAATTTGTCCGCAAGAGCCTGACGGCCACACTTTGGTCCTGTCGGCCACTCCCGCCATTTCGCATTTCCCCCCTCATGACGTCATCCGAACCGCACTGCCCAACTCCCCTTGCCCCCGATCTTCGACTGGGCGAGCCCATGACCGATGCGCTGCATGCCGGGTTCGTCGAGCTGCTCGACGCGGCGGCGTCCGCTCCCGACGAAACGTTCGTCGCGGCGCTCGACGTCTGGGCCGCTCACACGCAGCAGCACTTCGCGCAGGAAGAATCGTGGATGGAAGCGATGGCCTTCGGCCCGCGCCATTGTCATGCGGGCCAGCACCGGCATGTCCTGCAGGTGGTGGACGAGGTGCGCAGGCAGATCGTCGACGAGGGGCGTTTCGACACGGGGCGGCAATTGGTGGGCGAATTGCGCGACTGGTTCGCCTGGCACGTGAAGACGATGGACTCGCTCATGGTGGAATCCCTGCGCGAATGCGGTATCGCTCAGGCCGTTTGAGTCGTGCACGGAGCAGTCGAATCATGGAAGCAGACATCGTAATCGTGGGCGCCGGGCCGGTGGGGCTCAGCCTCGCGCGCTCGCTCAGTGGCGCCGGCCTGCGGATCGTCGTCGTCGAGCAGCAGCGCCTTGCCGACATCGGCGAGCCGCAGTTCGACGGGCGCGAGATCGCGCTGACGCAGAAATCGGTCCGCCTGATGCGCAAGCTCGGCCTTTGGGATTTCATCGACCCGGACGCGCGTGCTCCGCTGTGCCGCGCGAAAGTGCTCAACGGCGCCTCGCCCGGTGCGCTGGAGATCGGGCACGAGCTGAGCGGCCATTCGGAGCTGGGCTGGCTCGTCTCCAATCACCTGATCCGCAAGGCCGCTTACGATGCGCTGCAGGGCAGCGTGGCGCAGCATGACGACGTGACGCTGCTCGCGGCCGAAAAGGTGAGCGGCGTGAGAACCGATGACGCGTTCGCGAGCGTGACACTGGAAAGCGGCAAGGTGCTTGCGGCCAGGCTGGTCGTCGCGGCCGACAGCCGCTTTTCGTCGACGCGCAAGATGATGGGCATTTCGGCCGACATGCACGATTTCGGCAAGGCCATGCTGGTTTGCCGCATGACGCATGAAACGCCTCACGGGCACACCGCATGGGAATGGTTCGGCTACGCGCAGACGCTTGCCTTGCTGCCCATGAACGCCGACCCGGCGACGAACGCGCCGCAGTCGTCGGTCGTGCTCACGTTGCCCGTGGGTGAAGTAAACGAGATCGCCGCGCTGGACCCCGACGCGTTCGCAAGACATATCGAGCGGCGATTCATGCGGCGGCTGGGCGCGATGAAGCTCGCCAGCACGCGGCATGTCTATCCGCTCGTTTCCGTTTATCCGCAGCGCTTCGTCGCGAAGCGCTTCGCGGCTGTCGGGGACGCCGCGGTCGGCATGCATCCGGTGACCGCGCACGGGTTCAATTTCGGGCTGCTCGGCTTGGAAACGTTAGGTAACCAAATCATCGAGGCTCAACGCAGCGGCATCGACATCGGCGCGGCGTCCGTGTTGCGCCGGTATGAAGACCAGCACCGCAGGGCGACCAGGCCGCTTTATCTCGCGACGCGATTCATCACCGACGTCTATACGAACAACACCGCGCCCGCGAGACTGGCGCGCGGCATCATGCTGCGCGCCGCTTCACGTCTGATGCCGTTTAGAAGGGCGATCGCGGCTTCGTTGACCGGCTAGCTTCGCAGGCTGCCTGCGCGCCAACCGGAAACGATACGTTCGAGGACGGTCGCGGCTCGGGCCATGCCGCTTTCCGCGCGCATCGTCTCGTCGAGGACACGGGCGCGGTTTCGCACCGCTCGGATCGAGGTCGCCGCGTATTTCTCCTTGCGCCCGCGCGCTCGTTCGCGGAGCGCCGGCAAGCGCGTGCGCGGATCGTTCAACGAAAGACGCTGGACGCGACTGCGGCCGCGACGCAGAAAACGACGACGGCCAGCGCGGGCGCTCGCCAACGCGTCAACAGGAAGAAGCCGAGGCACGCGATGGCGAAATCGGTCATCGACTGGACGGCGCTCGTCCACACGGGCGAGTAGAGCGCGGCAGCCAGCAAGCCGACCACGGCCGCGTTGACGCCCGCGAGCGCCGAAGCCATGGCCGGACGAGCGCGCAGCGCCTGCCACCACGGCAACGCGGCGACGACGAGCAACAGCCCCGGCAGAAAGATGCCCGCGGTGGCGAGCAGCGCGCCGGCCCAATGCGAGGGCGGCGCGGCCATGAGCCAGCCGAGATAGGCGGCAAACGTGAAGAGCGGGCCCGGCATCGCCTGGGCCGCACCATAGCCCGCGAGGAAGGCGTTCGGCGCCACCCAGCCGGTGGCTACCGTTTCCCGCTGCAGCAACGGCAGCACCACGTGTCCGCCGCCGAACACCAGCGCGCCGGACCGATAGAACGCCTCGAATTCGCGCACGCCCTGCGCCGCGACACTCGTACCCGACACGGGAAGACCGAAAAGCAGCACACAGAAGACGATCAGAGCCGCGATACCCGTCGCGCGCGTCACCTGGAATTCCCCGCCGTTGCGGGCTGCGGCGAACGCCGGGTCGACAGCGTCGGCGCGACATAGCGCGAGGCCGAGCAACGCGCCGGCGCCGATGGCGAGGAGCTGCGCGAACGCGGTAGTCAAAAGGCTCAGCAGGACGAGGGAGGCAAGGGCGATCGCCGCGCGCCGGCGGTCGGGACACAGGCGCCGCGCCATGTCCCAGACCGCCTGGGCGACGACGGCCACCGCGACGAGCTTGAGCCCGTGAACGACGCCTGCGCCGACCGGGCCGCCGAGATTCGGCGCGATGACCGCGAAGGCCAGCATCAGGAACACGGAGGGCAGCGTGAAGCCGCACCATGCGGCCAGTCCTCCGGCCCAGCCCGCTCGCAGCCATCCGATCGAGAAGCCGGCCTGACTGCTCGCCGGGCCAGGCAGGAACTGGCAGAGGCCGACCAGATCGGTGAAGGCCCTGTCGTCCAGCCAGCGGCGTCGTTCCACGAACTCGCGGCGAAAATAGCCAATGTGGGCGACCGGGCCGCCAAAGCTTGTCATGCCAAGCCGGAGGAAAACGGCGAGAACCTCGAAGACGCGGCCAACGCGAGACGCGTGCAGTGACGGCATGTCGGTATTCATGGAGGGGGAGGATTTGGGCGACGCACGATGTTAGCGTGAGAATCCGCGCCCGGCTATCGCATGCGGGGGCGAAAGACGGGTTCGGCGGATCGCGCGGCAAAACCGCGGTCGTCGGCTACGCACTCGCGCAGAAGCGTGCGCGGGAAGCGCCATGAGGGCGGCGGACTTCAAGCAGGTGACGCGGCGGGAAATTTCGGGGGCGCCGCTTTCGGGTGGAGAAAAATCGTTAGTGATGCCAAAAAAGCGCATCCTGGCGTGAACGCGCATCTCCGGCTTGCGCATACGTCTGGCTTTCCCATGGCCAGGTCCAGCCGTTGTGTTTCCCCGCACCGGCTTTGTGCTCGCCGCTCGCCAGCACGAGCAGATGCTTCGCTTCGCGGCTCGATGCGTCGACGCTCGCGGCGTGCCCGGCGTCTTGCCGCACGCAAGCCCATTGCCGCTCGTGCGCGCATAGCCTTGCGCGGCCGATCAGGACGTCGCGCTGCTGTTCGCGCGCGACCAGCTCGGCTCGCATCTGCTGCGCGTCGGCGTTGCCGGGTTGCGCGGCGAGCGCATTCATGATCGCCCTGCGCGCGGGCCAAAGGTTGTTCCTGTCGAGGCTGGTCCGGGCGATGGCGAGGCTTCTGGCGACGTCCGGGAGTGCGTTCGCATAGGCCGGCGAGGCGGGCGCACGTTCGCTGGATACCGCCTTCTGCAGCGCGACGCCTGGCCGTATCGCATTCGCGTGCGCCGTACCGGCCTTCGCCGCCGGGCCGTGGCGCGGCAGCGCGGCCATGGCCTGCGCGCTGTGCGATCGCGTGGCCAGCGCCACGTGATTGCCCTTCGAGCCGAGCACGGAGCCGACCACCACCTGTGCGCCGAGTTTCGGCTCCCACCCGCTGTGATGCCAAACCGCATAGCCGGCGAGGGCGATGGCGAGCGCGCCAAAACCGGCCCAGACAGGGAACGGCCGATGCGGCTTTTGACTTATTTGTGCTTCGTCGATTGAGGGATAGTCGCCGCGATATGTGCGCTCGCCGCCCAGGTTTTCACGCAGGCGTTCCGCTACGCCGCGTACCCGTTCGTCCGGCGAGCTTTCGCTTGCCGCCTCCGTCCGGGAGGCGGCGGCCAGTTGATTCGCGCCGCATTCGGGACAGAGTATGAGCGGCGCATTGAGCCCCGTGCCGCAGTAGGGGCACTGCCACGGACCGCAGTCGTCGTGACCAGGTTCGTTGAACATGGAAGGCGCTTCAGCTTCGATTGACGAAGTGCCACGAAATCGGTGCCTGATTTCGTGTACCGGTTTGAATATGGTCCACTTCAAGGCGAAGATCAATCGGCGGATTACGCCAGAATGGCGGATCTGGACAGGCTCCACGTTGTCGTTTCCGTCCACGACATGCACGCCCAGGCTGGCAAATCGCCCACTGGTTCTGCGAGCCGGTCGGGGAAAGCGGTAATCGTCAATCGCTGCCGTTCGCGCGAGGGTCCCTCTTTCCGGGAGGACCTGAAGCGGAGGCAGTCGGCATCCTCGCGATCGACAGCGGCATCGGCGCGCTTTCGCGGAACTTCATCGTCCGTGTCTGCGGTAGGCATCGTCCAGACCGTCAACGCCCTGCGTGCGCTGGTGCGCATCGGCGATGCCCACGTCCGGCTCCGGGTTTGGCGGAACATGCGTCCGAGTAGCTGTCGTACACGCCTAACACGATCTGTCTCATGACTGTCTCCCTTCGCTATCGCCCTGCGGCCGTTTCGCTACATGCGAAGGATGGGTGCAACGTTCATGCCCGATTGCGCCGATACGTGCGCGGCCAAAAACCTCTATTCGGGGATTCCGCGATTTATGGCGAGCTTGCCGTAACGATGTCCATGCACGGCAATTCACGCGCCTTGCGCGGAATCCGTCGGCCGTCGGACAGCATTCAGGCAACGATCATCGATCAGGCGAAACCTGCGGGTGTTTAGCCGCCGGTACGCAGAGATGGGTCACGATTTCGCGCGTTGGCACGCTGGTCGTCAGGGTGGCGATGCTGGCCGGCTGGACCCAGCAGCAGCGAACGATTTCGTTGGCGGGTTGCGGTATCGCGTCGTCGGGCAGGTCGAACGCGAATACGTAATGACGTTTGCTGAGCCCGCCGAATGCGAACAGATAAGTCAGCGATTCTGCGACGATCAGCGTTTCCTCGTGCATTTCGCGCCTCGCGGCGTGCAGAGGAGCTTCGTCGCGCCTGATCGTTCCGCCCGGCAGAGTCCAGCGGGAACGGCCGCGCGTAACCAGAAGTATCTGGTCGCCCTTGCGGCAAACAATGGTTGCGCGTTCTTTCATACGAACATACCCATGGACGCTGACCGTGACTTTACGAGGGAAGCGCGCATGCGGGGGGGCAATCGGTCGAGACGGGAAGAGAATGCGGCTCCTGCTCCTGCTCCCGGGCGAGCAATGCCGGTGCCCGGCTGACGCGTGTATTGCGATTTTGGGCAGTGGGCATTCACGGGTCAAGCGAAACGGCGTCAACGGAAGCGTCCGATTGTCGGGCATTACATACGCCCTGATGCGTCTGTCATTGCGGCCATCAGGTCGTCGGGATGAACCATCAATTCGCGTACCAGTTGCAGCGTCGGATATTGATGAAGCACGCCGTGCCACTGCGGGCATCGGGTCAGTTCCCGCCAGACCGGCTCGAGCGCTTCGGGACTTCGCGGCGGCTCGCCGCATGAGGCACGGGCAAATTCCAGGCTGGCCTGCGCCGACAAAAGCCGCGTCCGGCTCGCGGCGCCGAGCAGGCGCGGCTCGCCATCGGCCGGCGCATCGCAACAATAAAGCACGGTTCTGTTCAGACCGGATGGCTCGGTGTTTAGCGCGCGCAGCGAAGCGCCATCGATGTGCACCGTGCCCTGCCGCGTCTCGAACGCATACACGGCGCCTTCCCCGGCATGCGCGAGCAGGCGTATTCCGCGCATGAGCCGGGGAAGATCGGTCGTCGCAGCCTCGATAGATGCCTTTGCCTCTACGAGCAGGCAGACGTTCCATACCGGTGCCGCATCCGCGGCCTGTGTGAGCACGCGCTCCAGCAGGACCGCATCCCACTCCGTTTTGGCGTGCTCGTGGCTGCCGGGTATGGCGGCCGGAACGCGCATCGAGTTCACGGCACGGTACGACGGCCCATGTCGCGGTGTCGCTTCGTTGAGTTGCCGGGCCAACGTTTCGAGTGCCCGTATGGCGAGCGCCTCGACCGCCGCCCCGCGCTGCTGCGACGCCTTGCCTTGTGCACGTGCTTCCGGACTGCCCGGACGTGGGCCATATGCGTCCCATAACGATCGATACTGCTGCACGAGCGGATCGGACTCCAAAGTTTCCAGACGGCAAGCGCGTGCCAGCGCGGCACTGTTCAGCAACCGTGCGACGGCGTGCCCGAATTCGGAACCGCTCACGATCTCCGGTAAATCGAGAACGTTTCGCGCAGTATCGCGGAGTCTTGAGCACGGCGGCGCAGACGCGGACGAGTGCAGCCGCGCGAGCGCTTCGCGTTGCCAGCCTTCCATCGCCCGTTGCTGCTTGGCGGGATGGGCAATGGCATTGACCATCGTGTGGATTTGCCGGCGGTCCTGGTCTGCATGGGCCGAAAGCGAAGCGTACTCGCGGACCTGAACGGCACGGTGCCGCAGAACCATGGCCTGGAATGCGCGGTCGCCGGAATCCGCGCGCATTGCCTCGTGGATCATGGCCGCAAGCGCGTCGATGAAGCGCTGCTTCAACGCTGCATCGGGTGTCTCGCCATGAACCGTTGCTTCACGCGCCGCTTCTATGGCGAACGCCAGCGACGTCGCCGGGCTGGCGCTTCGAATCTCGATTGCAGAAGCCGCGGCGCCTTGCGGCAAGCGATAACGGCGGGTGACGCTGCGCAGGATATTGACGAGCAGAGCAGGTGAGGACATCGAGGAAATCGCGCCATGCGCGCGTGGGGGCACGGGGGCACATGGTCTCACAATCCGCTATGGGCGCGCGGCGCGGCGACGTTGTCCGCCGCGCCGTCTTCGATGCCTGCCGTTTTCCCGCGCTAATGGCGGGCGTGCTGCGCTCGCGTTGCGCGGGTCTTTGCGGCCTTTTTCGCCGCAGCGGAACGGCCCGCCGCGCCCTTGGTCTGCGCAGCCTTCTTCGCCGCCGCCGAGCGGCTTGGCGCGGGGCGGCGCGCCGCTGCGCTCTTCGCCTGTTTCGACACGGCCTGCGGCGAAGCGCCCGCCTTGCTTTCGCGCTTGAGCACGTTCGTAGTCGTGCGCGAGCGTTTGGCCTTCGATTCCGTACTCGCGCTGGCCTCCTTCGTGCCCCGGCCGGCTGCGCTGTCCTTTTGGGCCTTCCTGCGCGTAGCTTCGCTGGTCTTGCCCTTTGCGGGCGGCTTCAATTCGACGCCGGCGCGGCGCGCCCTGGAAAGGCCGATGGCCACCGCCTGCTTGGCGGAGCGCACGCCATGTTTGCCCTCGCGCACGCGATCGAATTCTTCCTTGACGAATTCTCCGGCCTGCGTGCTGGTGGACTTTCCCGCGCGCTTGTCCGCGCGCGCTCGCTCGATCGTTTTCTTTTCGGGCATGTTAGCTCATCCTTGATGAACGGCTCTGCCGTTCCAGCAATCGGCGTACCACGAACGTTCCGGACATCCGCGCAACGTGGCGCGGCGCGGCCTCCGGCCACTCCTGCGGCGAGGAACAAGCTATGAGAGCCGTGGTATTTCGCGACATCGGCGGCATACGGCTAGATACGGTGCCGGATCCGTCCATTCGGCAACCGTCCGACGCGATCGTGCAGATCACGTCCAGTGCGATTCGGTCACGAGGGGGGCTTGTGGAGGAAGTTGGGTGCAACGTCCGTGGCATGTGCTGCGGGTCGCGCGTGCTCATTCCGTCAACGATTTCGTGCGGCGCGTGCTGATATTGCCGCACGGGCGATACGGCGCAATGCGACGACGCCAACCCGAACGGCGCGCAGTCCGGCACGGTGTTCTTCGGTGGCCCGCAAAGCACGGAGCCGTTCGACGGTCTGCCGGCGCAATAGGCGCGCACGCTGCTCGCGAGCACGAGCCTTGTGCCGTTGCCTGGCGAGTTTGACGACGGCCGCGCGACCCTTATCCCGGACATTTTCCCCACCGGCTATTTCGGCACCCGGCTTGCCGAAGTTCGCGCAGGCAACATGGCCGTGTACGGGGCGGTTACGGCATGCCGGGGCTTGTCGAACTCGTTCGCGAACGGCGGTTTCGATTCGCTCGGCGTGCTCACGCAGCGCGAGCCGCTGACTCATATGCTTGAAGCGTACCGGGCCTTCGATGCACGCCAGCCGGGCTGGATCAAGTTGAAGCTGGAGCCGTGAGGCGTTGGCCGCACCGCGCGCGCCCCAACGGCGCAGGCAGTTATCGTGTCGCGCCAAGGCGCGATATCAGGCGCTGGGCGTCGAATGGCGCTTCGGTTTTCTGGTCGTTGTCGAAATAGCAGTAGACGTCTCTCGGCTCGTGAAGAGCGCGCTCCGGCGCGACTAGCCGCGCATGGGCGGCTTGCCTGCCCGCGCGCCAGGCCTTGAACCTGGAAGCCCAATTGTCGAGTGCGTCGTCGCCATAGGCGCCCGCGTATTTCGCGGTCGAGCCGTGTAGCCGCACGTAGGCGAAATCGGCTGTGGCGTCTTCGATACACGGCCACGGTTCTGTGGAGTCCGAAACGACCAGCGCCACGCCGTAGCGCCGAAGCAGCTCGACGAATGCGGGGACAAGAAAACTCGAATGACGGATTTCGATGGCGTGCCGCATCGGTCGGCAGCGATCGATTTCGAGCCACGGCACCGTTACGCGCCCGTCGTGGCGCTTCGCGAGGCGCAATGCGGCTTCGCTGTCGGGCGGCAGGACGGCTAGAAATCGCTCGAAACGCGCGGCATCGAACGGGTACGTCGGCGGGAACTGCCAGAGTAGAGGGCCGAGCTTGTCGTTCAACGCGAGCAGGCCTTGTGCGAAAAAATTGGCGCATGCGATGGTTGCCGTTTCGTCACGAAAGCGCAGCACGTGCGTCAAATAGCGCGCGCCTTTCACGCTGAACACGAACGTTTCGGGCGTGGCGGCGTACCACTGCCGGAACGAGGCTGGCGATTGCAGGCTGTAATGCGTACCGTTGATTTCGATGGTCTGCACCGCGCGGGATGCATACTCCAGCTCCCGCTTTTTCGGCCAGCCTTCAGGATAGAACGTGCCGCGCCAGCCGTCGTAGCGCCAGCCGGAGATGCCGATCCACACCTTGCCGGAAGGCGGCGTCCTTTGTGCGCTTTTCGCGCCTTTCGCAGCGGTCATGGCGTTCCCCTTCGTCGTGCGCGAATACGATGCACACGCCGTGCCGCTGAGTGAAATGGCACGTGCCTTGCGGCACGACGGTCGTCGCAGTACCGGCGGGCGGGCACTATGTCCGCCGTTTTCAGCGTAATGGAGGCAACGATGACCAAGGAAGGACTGCGAGGAATCGGCAAGGAGTTCAAGGGTGTGCTCAAGAAAATGGGAGGCGTGCTGACTGGCAATGAGAACAGGAAACTCGAAGGCGAGTCCGAAATCGTCGAGGGCGACAACCTCAAGGATTACGCCGATCAGCGCGAAAACATCGAAAAGGGGAAAGACAAACCCGGCAATCCCTCGAACATGTAAGGCTCAAGTCAATGCGGAATAACCTGGGCAAGCGAGAAGGGCCGTTGCAAAAGAACGGGCGTGCGGGGACCTTGCGAGTACGTGCGCACATTCAAGCCACAAAGCATATTTCGGGTCACGGCGCTGGAGCAGTGGAGTTCATCTGGCGTTCACCGGTGGAGGTACGGTTCCGCGCCCGCTTTCTTCGTGACCACGAGGTGATGCTTCGGTTGCGTTAAGTCATGTTGAAGATAATTTCAGAATGGCAATATTGGTCGCGGCAAACGGGCGGCCCTGGTTCCTTATATAGGCTGCCCTTCCTCGTTTTCCCGTTGGAGTATGTTCCGGCTCTATCTAAACGGGTGCGGTCAGACTGGATTTCCGACGATTTCGACGTGTGATCGCGCATGCGATTGACCTGTCGTTGCACTGGACCATGCTAATAAAACTCTCAGCAGGCGATATTGGTTTCGATAAGCCGACCGATTTCGCGATCTATAGCAATAGTGGCAGGCTCTTGTTGCAAAGGGGATACGTCATCGATTCGGCCGGACTGCTTGACCGGCTGTATCGCCTGGGATACAGGGACGACACCCCGGCCGGGACGAAAGCGGTCGCGCGCTTCCCGTCCGGCGAAAGAGCGGCGACCAACGACGAATTTCCTCTGTTCTTTAGCGCGTATGGCGCGGACCATATTCGTCGAGAGAGGCAGGTCCGGGCATTAACGAAAAAGGACTTTTTTTACCGAGCCTTCGGCAGAAGGTGGAATTCTTTCATCTGACTCGCGAAGGTAGCGCAGACGTCATTCACATGGACCTCGCGGGCGTCATTCCAGGCGAGGCGCTGATCGCGCGCGGCACGGGTCATGAAGCGCCGGCGCTTGTAAGCGAGATGGTGTACGACGCACGTCTCTTTACCGGTACGAGGTTTTTCCGGTTCTCCACGCGATTGCTCGGAGAGGGTTCGGGTCCGTTGGGATGCCACTATCTGAGCTACCCCGAGGTGGTGGCCCAGGCCATAGTGCGCAGGCATCACAGGGTGCAGACGGCGATCACCGGGAAAATCCGCACGAACGAGTATTTGCGTCTTCCCGTCGCGGTGAACGTCGAAAATCTGAGCGCCTTTGGTGCGGGCATCTCCGCCGGCGAGGACATTCTGGCAGTGGGACAGAGTGCTCGCCTTGCAATGAATTTGCCGACAGGCACGAGCGACGGCGCCAATCGCGCCATTGCCGTGGTTGTCAAGGTTCGCAATTGCCGTCAGGAGGGCATTCGGTTCAGGTACGGCCTCGAATTCGAGCAGGCATCGGACGAGGTCCGTCGGGAAATCAAGGACTATGTTCTCGCGTGCGTCGCGGCAGCATGAAATGGTCCAGGCGAATACGCCGGGGAAATTCGCTGTTGAGGAAAACGAAGAGGCCCTTTGTTATGCGTTCGATGATAAGTGGGGAAATTCGTGCCTGCCACTCGGAGGCGTATGGCGTGTCGAAAATTGATCGCACGCACGAAGGCGTGGATTCCGTTGCGTTGAGGTCAACGGTATCGAGGACAATGCTCGACTGCTGGAGAAGTTTCACAGCTATCGAAAAACGAAGTAATTAAAACGTAGGGTAGACGCAACCTTTGCGTAGCCCGGGATGGAGACAAAAATATGTTGTTGGAGTCGGTGTTGCATGAGGGCCGTACATTCGATCCTCCTGCTGTTCTGCAGGCGAATGCCACGGTGTCCGGCATGGAGGCATACAAGGCGCTCTGCGCCGAAGCCGAACGCGATTACGAAGGCTTCTGGGCGCGTCTCGCGCGCGAAACCCT
>NZ_FMYQ01000027.1 GCF_900096975.1 Paraburkholderia lycopersici | reverse complement strand
CCACCCCTTCCCATCCCGAACAGGACCGTGAAACGACTCCACGCCGATGATAGTGCGGATTGCCCGTGTGAAAGTAGGTAATCGTCAGGCTCCTCCACCTGCAAAACCCCGGCCCTCAAAAGCCGGGGTTTTTGCTTTTTTGCTCTCACTATAAGTGAGAGCGTTGTGGGTTTGGCGCCGAATAAAGTGCTTGACACTTATCGGATGTCCAACCATAATCATCAGTTCTCTGCGGAGGGGTGCCCGAGTGGCTAAAGGGGGCAGACTGTAAATCTGTTGGCTTACGCCTACGTTGGTTCGAATCCAACCTCCTCCACCAGAATTCAGCTGTAGTTAAGTGTCGGGAATCGGCAATCCTTGCGGGTGTAGCTCAATGGTAGAGCAGAAGCCTTCCAAGCTTACGACGAGGGTTCGATTCCCTTCACCCGCTCCAGCGAAATGAAGTAATTGCCCATGTGGCTCAGTGGTAGAGCACTCCCTTGGTAAGGGAGAGGTCGGCAGTTCGATCCTGCCCATGGGCACCAGCCGGTATCTAGCGAGCCTCCGAGGCCTCGCATCGAGCAGGCAGCAGCAAGCCAGTGATTGTTTGCGCGCCCCGCGCAACGTACGGAAAAATCCTCTTAGGAGTCGAAAATGGCCAAGGGTAAGTTTGAGCGGACCAAGCCGCACGTGAACGTGGGCACGATCGGTCACGTTGACCACGGCAAGACCACGCTGACGGCAGCGATCACGACGGTTCTGACCGCGAAGTTCGGCGGCGAGGCGAAGGCGTACGACCAGATCGACGCAGCGCCGGAAGAAAAGGCGCGCGGCATCACGATCAACACCGCGCACGTCGAGTACGAAACGGCCAACCGCCACTACGCACACGTCGACTGCCCGGGCCACGCCGACTACGTGAAGAACATGATCACGGGCGCCGCGCAGATGGACGGCGCGATCCTGGTGTGCTCGGCCGCCGACGGCCCGATGCCGCAGACGCGCGAGCACATCCTGCTGGCCCGTCAGGTTGGCGTGCCGTACATCATCGTGTTCCTGAACAAGTGCGACATGGTCGACGACGCCGAGCTGCTCGAGCTGGTCGAAATGGAAGTGCGCGAACTCCTGTCGAAGTACGACTTCCCGGGCGACGACACGCCGATCATCAAGGGTTCGGCGAAGCTGGCGCTCGAAGGCGACAAGGGCGAGCTGGGCGAAGTGGCGATCATGAACCTGGCCGACGCGCTGGACACGTACATCCCGACGCCGGAGCGCGCGGTTGACGGCGCGTTCCTGATGCCGGTGGAAGACGTGTTCTCGATCTCGGGCCGCGGCACGGTGGTGACGGGTCGCGTCGAGCGCGGCGTCATCAAGGTCGGCGAGGAAATCGAGATCGTCGGTATCAAGCCGACGGTGAAGACGACCTGCACGGGCGTGGAAATGTTCCGCAAGCTGCTCGACCAGGGTCAGGCAGGCGACAACGTCGGTATCCTGCTGCGCGGCACGAAGCGTGAAGACGTGGAGCGCGGCCAGGTGCTGGCCAAGCCGGGTTCGATCACGCCGCACACGCACTTCACGGCGGAAGTGTACGTGCTGAGCAAGGACGAAGGCGGCCGCCACACGCCGTTCTTCAACAACTACCGTCCGCAGTTCTACTTCCGTACGACGGACGTGACGGGCTCGATCGAGCTGCCGAAGGACAAGGAAATGGTGATGCCGGGCGACAACGTGTCGATCACGGTGAAGCTGATTGCGCCGATCGCGATGGAAGAAGGTCTGCGCTTCGCAATCCGCGAAGGCGGCCGTACCGTCGGCGCCGGTGTCGTCGCCAAGATCATCGAGTAAGTTTTTGCCAGTCTCGTTGATCGACTGAGTGGTTTCGGGGTTGGCGATGCCGCCAACCCCAAAATGGTTTAGGGGTATAGCTCAACTGGCAGAGCGTCGGTCTCCAAAACCGAAGGTTGGGGGTTCGATTCCCTCTGCCCCTGCCAACTTCCCGCGCTACGGCGCGTTGTTCTTTAAGGTGTTATGGCGAATCCTTCCGTCGAAACTGTTAATACTTCCAGCGACAAGCTGATGCTTGGGGCGGGTGTATTGTTGGTTGTGGCCGGGTTCGTAGGGTTCTACTGGCTCGGTAGCCAGGAGTGGTATGTCCGCGGTGCGGCGCTCGCAGTGGGCGTGATCGCGGGGGTGGTAGTCGGTCTTCTCTCGGCGCCTGGCAAGAGCTTCATCGCATTTGCCAAAGACTCGTACAAGGAAGTTCGCAAGGTCGTCTGGCCGACTCGCAAAGAGGCCACGCAAACGACGCTGGTGGTCTTCGGTTTTGTGCTGGCAATGGCCATCATTCTGTGGGTTTGCGACAAATCCATCGAGTGGGTGATTTTCTCGGCGATTCTGGGTTGGAAATGATATGAGCGATACACCGGCATCCCCGAGCGGAAAACGTTGGTATGTAGTGCACGCCTACTCCGGCATGGAGAAGAGCGTGCAACGTGCGCTTCAGGAGCGCATCGAACGTGCTGGCATGCAGGACAAATTTGGCCAGATCCTCGTGCCGACTGAAGAAGTGGTCGAGGTGAAGGGCGGTCACAAATCGGTGACCGAGCGTCGTTTCTTCCCGGGCTACGTCTTGGTCGAGATGGAAATGACAGACGAAACGTGGCACCTCGTGAAGAACACGGCCAAGGTGACTGGTTTCGTCGGCGGGGCGCGTAATCGCCCGAGCCCGATTTCGCCGCGCGAAGTCGAAAAGATCATGTCGCAGATGCAGGAAGGCGTGGAGAAGCCGCGCCCCAAGACCCTGTTCGAAGTCGGCGAGATGGTCCGCGTGAAGGAAGGTCCGTTCACGGACTTCAACGGCAGCGTCGAAGAAGTCAACTACGAAAAGTCGCGTGTCCGGGTCTCCGTCACCATTTTCGGGCGTGCCACGCCGGTCGAGCTCGAATTCGGCCAGGTCGAAAAGCTGTAAATCGAATACGACGGATCGTGCCTTAGGGTGCGGTCCGCTTTCCGCGCTTACGGTCCGCGTAATGGCCGTAGAGGAGCGCCAGTAGTCCGGTCGGCTGTAAATGCTGCGCAAGCTGTTGACACAGCGAAGATTGCGGCGAACGCGCGCTATCACTCACCAGAACGCTCACGCGTTCCAAAGAGGTTTTCAACATGGCAAAGAAAATCATCGGCTTTATCAAGCTGCAGATTCCTGCAGGTAAAGCCAACCCGTCGCCGCCGGTCGGTCCGGCACTCGGTCAGCGCGGCCTGAACATCATGGAGTTCTGCAAGGCATTCAACGCGCAGACTCAAGCGATGGAGCCGGGTCTGCCGGTCCCGGTCGTCATCACGGCATTCGCAGACAAGAGCTTCACGTTCGTCCTGAAGACGCCGCCGGCTACGGTTCTGATCAAGAAGGCAGCGAAGGTCGACAAGGGTTCGAGCAAGCCGCACACCGACAAGGTTGGCAAGATCACCCGCGCGCAAGCCGAGGAAATCGCCAAGACCAAGATGCCGGACCTTACGGCAGCCGATATGGACGCAGCGGTTCGCACGATCGCTGGCAGCGCCCGCTCGATGGGCATCACCGTGGAGGGCGTGTAAATGGCTAAGGTTTCCAAGCGTCAACAGGCTCTGGCCGCCAAGATCGACCGCCAGAAGCAATACCCGATCGGCGACGCGCTGTCGCTCGTGAAGGAGTGCGCCACGGCGAAGTTCGACGAATCGATCGACGTTGCAGTGCAGCTCGGCATCGACGCGAAGAAGTCGGACCAGGTCGTTCGCGGCTCGGTCGTTCTGCCTGCGGGCACCGGCAAGTCGGTCCGCGTCGCGGTGTTCGCGCAAGGCGAAAAGGCTGAGCAGGCCAAGGCAGCCGGCGCAGAAATCGTCGGTATGGAAGATCTCGCTGAACAGATCAAGGGCGGCAACCTGAACTTCGACATCGTGATCGCTTCGCCGGACACGATGCGCGTCGTCGGTACGCTCGGCCAGATCCTCGGCCCGCGTGGCCTGATGCCGAACCCGAAGGTCGGCACCGTGACGCCGGACGTGGCGACCGCGGTCAAGAACGCGAAGGCTGGTCAGGTGCAATTCCGTGTCGATAAGGCCGGTATCATCCACGCGACCATTGGCCGGGCGTCGTTCGAGCCGGCAGCGCTGCGCAGCAACCTTGACGCGCTTCTCGACGCGCTGAACAAGGCAAAGCCGGCGACGAGCAAGGGCGTGTACCTGCGCAAGATCGCGGTGTCGAGCACGATGGGTGTTGGCGTTCGCGTCGACCAGACGTCGCTCGCAGCGTAATAGTTATGCCGCGTTGGGCCCCCCAAAGGGGTGCAGCGCGGGTTTAAAGGGCTTTGGGCGGTTGTGAAGCGGCAGTCTGCGCGGCACAACCGGTTGTCAAAGACCGTTGGCGGAAGTGCAGCAGTTGGGCGCGTCCTTAATGCAAAGCCAACGCAGATGGCGAACCCGAAAAAGTTTTGAAGTGCTGATGTGAGCGGAAGCGGGCGGTAACGCCCGGCGATGCAAGCTGATTTACTCCGGACTGGTCGGTCGCCGTTGTTGAACGCGGCATCTGGCGCGAGAGCGTTGAATGTCGAATCTGGAGGTTAACCGTGCCACTGAACAAAGAAGGTAAGCAGGCCGTCGTGGCTGAAGTCTCCGCGCACGTCGCGAAGGCTCAGACCATGGTGCTGGCCGAGTATCGTGGAATCGCGGTTGGCGATCTGACCAAGCTGCGCGCGAAAGCGCGCGAGCAGCAGGTGTACCTGCGCGTGTTGAAGAACACGCTGGCGCGTCGCGCTGTCGAAGGTACCCCGTTTGCTCCGCTGGCAGAGCAGATGACTGGCCCCCTGATCTACGGCATCTCGGAAGATGCCATTGCTGCTGCGAAGGTCGTCAATGACTTCGCGAAGGGCAATGACAAGTTGGTCATCAAGGCTGGTTCCTACGAAGGCAAGGTGATGGATAAGGCAGGCGTGCAAGCGCTGGCCAGCATCCCGAGCCGCGAAGAACTGCTCTCGAAGCTGCTGTTCGTTATGCAGGCTCCGGTTTCCGGTATGGCGCGCGCTTTGGCCGCGCTGGCGGAAAAGAAGCAAGCCGAAGCTGCTTAATAGCGAACACGAGCGGGCGAGAAGGATCGCTAGCTGTTTCCGAATTCAAATCTGGAGTAATTTCAAATGGCAATCGCAAAAGAAGACATCCTCGAAGCCGTTGGCGCGATGTCGGTTCTCGAACTGAACGAACTGGTCAAGGCATTCGAAGAGAAGTTTGGCGTGTCGGCAGCTGCTGTGGCAGTCGCTGGCCCGGCAGGCGGCGGCGCTGCTGCTGCTGCTGAAGAGCAGACCGAATTCACGGTCATCCTGGCTGAAGCCGGCGCGAACAAGGTGTCGGTCATCAAGGCCGTTCGTGAACTGACGGGTCTCGGCCTGAAGGAAGCGAAGGACCTGGTCGACGGCGCACCGAAGCCCGTGAAGGAAGCGGTGCCCAAGGCTGCTGCTGAAGAAGCGAAGAAGAAGCTGGAAGAAGCCGGCGCGAAGGCTGAAATCAAGTAAGTTTCAGCGCGCTGTGCGAAGGCTGGCGGTTTTTACACCGCCGGCCTTTTTGTGCTTTGTGGGTTCTGCGTTTTTGTGTTCGATTTTGACGAGTCGGAGGCGGGAATGTGGAACCCAGAAGCCAAAGAAAACCGTCTTTCGCTGCGAGGATTCATCGTGGCGGGCGGCGATTCTCTTTGTCTTCTGAAGCGACTGCAGAAGGCAAGTTTGGTCGGGCAGCGGGCACGTTATGACAAGCCGAAATCCGTTGCCGTCAGCCAGCGGTTGGTAGAGGCCAACCACCAAGCTTCCAGGGCTCGCGAAGCCATCGGGTCTCAGTCGGTGAACACTCGGGTCGTCCTACCCGCCGTGATTCGGAGATCGTATGCACTATTCCTTCACCGAGAAGAAGCGTATTCGCAAGAGTTTCGCGAAACGCCCCATCGTTCACCAGGTTCCTTTCCTGCTGGCTACCCAGCTTGAATCATTCAGCACGTTTCTGCAAGCAGAAACGCCGACTGTGCAACGCAAACCGGAAGGTCTGCAGGCAGCGTTTTCGTCGGTTTTTCCTATTGTTTCCCATAACGGCTTTGCTCGTCTAGAGTTCGTGAGCTACATGCTCTCGCCGCCGGCATTCAACATCAAGGAATGCCAGCAGCGTGGCCTCACGTACTGCTCGGCGCTGCGCGCCAAGGTCCGTCTCGTCCTGCTCGACAAGGAATCGCCGAGCAAGCCGGTCGTGAAGGAAGTGAAGGAGCAGGAAGTGTACATGGGCGAAATTCCGCTCATGACGCCGACCGGTTCGTTCGTCATCAACGGCACCGAGCGTGTCATCGTCTCGCAGCTGCACCGCTCGCCTGGCGTGTTCTTCGAACACGACAAGGGCAAGACGCACAGCTCGGGCAAGCTGCTCTTCTCGGCCCGTATCATTCCTTACCGCGGCTCGTGGCTCGACTTCGAATTCGACCCGAAGGACGTGCTGTATTTCCGCGTCGACCGTCGCCGCAAGATGCCGGTCACGATCCTGCTGAAGGCCATCGGCCTCACGCCGGAACAGATCCTCGCGAACTTCTTCGTGTTCGACAACTTCTCGCTGATGCAGGAAGGCGCGCAGATGGAGTTCGTGCCGGAGCGTCTGCGCGGCGAAGTCGCGCGCTTCGACATCAGCGACCGTGACGGCAAGGTCATCGTCCAGAAGGACAAGCGGATCAACGCGAAGCACATCCGCGACCTCGAAAACGCGAAGACCACGTATATTTCGGTCCCCGAAGATTATCTGCTCGGCCGCGTGCTGGCGAAGAACGTCGTCGACGGCGATACCGGTGAAGTCATCGCGAACGCGAACGACGAAATCACCGAAAGCGTGCTCGACAAGCTGCGCGAAGCGAAGATCAAGGACATCCAGACGCTCTACACGAACGATCTGGACCAGGGTCCGTACATCTCGTCGACGCTGCGTATCGACGAAACGGCCGACAAGATGGCCGCGCGCATTGCGATCTACCGCATGATGCGTCCGGGCGAGCCGCCGACCGAAGAAGCGGTCGAGGCGCTGTTCAACCGCCTGTTCTACAGCGAAGAAGCGTACGACCTCTCGAAGGTGGGTCGTATGAAGTTCAACCGCCGCGTGGGCCGCGACGAAATCGTCGGCCCGATGACGCTGCAGGACGACGACATCCTCGCGACCATCAAGATCCTCGTCGAGCTGCGCAACGGCAAGGGCGAAGTGGACGACATCGACCACCTGGGCAACCGTCGCGTGCGCTGCGTGGGCGAACTCGCGGAGAACCAGTTCCGCGCGGGTCTCGTGCGCGTCGAGCGCGCGGTGAAGGAACGCCTCGGCCAGGCCGAAAGCGAAAACCTGATGCCGCACGACCTGATCAACTCGAAGCCGATTTCGTCGGCGATTCGCGAGTTCTTCGGTTCGTCGCAGTTGTCGCAGTTCATGGACCAGACCAACCCGCTCTCGGAAATCACGCACAAGCGCCGTGTTTCCGCACTGGGCCCGGGCGGTCTGACGCGCGAGCGCGCAGGCTTCGAAGTCCGCGACGTGCACCCGACCCACTATGGCCGCGTGTGCCCGATCGAAACGCCGGAAGGTCCGAATATCGGCCTGATCAATTCGCTCGCGCTGTACGCGCACCTGAACGAATATGGCTTCCTCGAAACGCCGTACCGCAAGGTCGCGGACGGCAAGGTGACCGACCAGATCGACTACCTCTCGGCGATCGAAGAAGGCCGTTACGTGATCGCGCAGGCGAACGCGGCCGTGGCCGAAGACGGCACGCTGACCGACGAACTCGTCTCGTCGCGTGAAGCCGGCGAAACGCTGATGGTCACGCCGGACCGCATCCAGTACATGGACGTGGCGCCGTCGCAGATCGTCTCGGTTGCTGCCTCGCTGATCCCGTTCCTCGAGCACGACGACGCGAACCGCGCACTGATGGGCTCGAACATGCAGCGTCAGGCCGTGCCGTGTCTGCGTCCGGAAAAGCCGGTCGTCGGTACGGGCATCGAGCGCACCGTCGCGGTCGACTCGGGCACGACGGTTCAGGCGCTGCGCGGCGGCGTGGTGGACTACGTCGACGCGGGCCGTATCGTGATTCGCGTGAACGACGACGAAGCGGTGGCGGGCGAGGTTGGCGTCGACATCTACAACCTCATCAAGTACACGCGTTCGAACCAGAACACGAACATCAACCAGCGTCCGATCGTGAAGATGGGCGACAAGGTTGCGCGCGGCGACGTGCTGGCCGACGGCGCGTCGACCGATCTGGGCGAGCTCGCGCTCGGCCAGAACATGCTGATCGCGTTCATGCCGTGGAACGGCTACAACTTCGAAGACTCGATCCTGATCTCGGAGAAGGTCGTGGCCGACGACCGCTACACGTCGATCCACATCGAAGAACTGAACGTCGTGGCTCGCGACACGAAGCTCGGACCGGAAGAAATCACGCGCGACATCTCGAACCTCGCGGAAGTGCAGCTTGGCCGTCTCGACGAGTCGGGCATCGTGTACATCGGCGCGGAAGTCGAAGCCGGCGACGTGCTCGTGGGCAAGGTCACGCCGAAGGGCGAAACCCAGCTCACGCCGGAAGAAAAGCTGCTGCGCGCGATCTTCGGCGAGAAGGCGTCGGACGTGAAGGACACGTCGCTGCGCGTGCCGTCGGGCATGAGCGGCACCGTGATCGACGTGCAGGTGTTCACGCGCGAAGGCATCCAGCGCGACAAGCGCGCGCAGCAGATCATCGACGACGAACTGAAGCGCTATCGCCTCGATCTGAACGACCAGCTGCGTATCGTGGAAGGCGACGCGTTCCAGCGTCTCGCGCGTATGCTCGACGGCAAGGTCGCGAACGGCGGTCCGAAGAAGCTCGCGAAGGGCACGAAGATCGATCAGGCTTACCTGAGCGACCTCGACCACTACCACTGGTTCGACATCCGCCTCGCGGACGAAGAAGCGGCGGCGCAGCTCGAAGCGATCAAGAACTCGATCGAAGAAAAGCGTCACCAGTTCGATCTGGCGTTCGAAGAGAAGCGCAAGAAGCTCACGCAAGGCGACGAACTGCCGCCGGGCGTGCTGAAGATGGTCAAGGTGTACCTCGCGGTGAAGCGCCGCCTGCAGCCCGGCGACAAGATGGCCGGCCGTCACGGCAACAAGGGCGTCGTGTCGAAGATCGTCCCGATCGAAGACATGCCGTACATGGCCGACGGCCGTCCGGCAGACGTCGTGCTGAACCCGCTCGGCGTGCCGTCGCGGATGAACGTGGGTCAGGTGCTCGAAGTGCACCTCGGCTGGGCCGCGAAGGGTCTCGGCTGGCGTATCGGCGAAATGCTGCAGCGTCAGGCGAAGGTTGAAGAACTCCGTGCGTTCCTCACGAAGATCTACAACGAGTCGGGCCACAAGGAAGACCTCGACAGCTTCGGCGACGACGAGATCCTCGAACTGGCGAAGAACCTGCGCGAAGGCGTTCCGTTCGCCACGCCGGTGTTCGACGGTGCGACCGAAGAGGAAATGTCGAAGATGCTCGATCTCGCCTATCCGGACGATATCGCGCAGAACCTCGGCATGACGAAGTCGAAGAACCAGGTGCGTCTGTACGACGGCCGCACGGGCGAAATGTTCGAGCGTACGGTCACCGTGGGCTACATGCACTACCTGAAGCTGCACCACCTTGTCGACGACAAGATGCACGCGCGTTCGACGGGTCCGTACTCGCTCGTCACGCAGCAGCCGCTGGGTGGCAAGGCGCAATTCGGTGGTCAGCGCTTCGGTGAAATGGAAGTGTGGGCGCTCGAAGCGTATGGCGCTTCGTATGTGCTGCAGGAAATGTTGACGGTGAAGTCCGATGACGTGACGGGCCGGACGAAGGTGTACGAGAACCTCGTCAAGGGCGACCACGTGATCGACGCGGGCATGCCGGAATCCTTCAATGTGCTGGTGAAGGAAATCCGCTCGCTCGGCATCGACATCGACCTCGACCGCAACTAATCGGACTACGGAGAGAAGGCAATGAAAGCTCTGCTCGATCTATTCAAGCAAGTCCAACAAGAAGAAGTTTTCGACGCGATCAAGATCGGTCTGGCCTCGCCGGACAAGATCCGGTCGTGGTCGTTCGGCGAAGTGAAGAAGCCGGAGACCATCAACTACCGTACCTTCAAGCCGGAACGGGATGGTCTGTTCTGCGCAAAGATCTTCGGGCCGATCAAGGACTACGAGTGCCTGTGCGGCAAGTACAAGCGCCTGAAGCACCGTGGCGTGATCTGCGAGAAGTGCGGCGTGGAAGTCACGCTCGCCAAGGTGCGCCGCGAGCGCATGGGCCACATCGAACTGGCCTCGCCGGTCGCGCACATCTGGTTCCTGAAGTCGCTGCCGTCGCGTCTGGGCATGGTGCTCGACATGACGCTGCGCGACATCGAGCGCGTGCTGTACTTCGAAGCGTACGTGGTGATCGAACCGGGCATGACGCCGCTGAAGGCGCGGCAGATCATGACCGAAGAGGATTACTACAACAAGGTCGAGGAATACGGTGACGAATTCCGCGCCGAGATGGGCGCGGAAGGCGTGCGCGAACTGCTGCGCGCGATCAACATCGACGAGCAGGTCGAGACGCTGCGCACCGAGCTGAAGAACACCGGCTCGGAAGCGAAGATCAAGAAGTACGCGAAGCGCCTGAAGGTGCTCGAGGCCTTCCAGCGTTCGGGCATCAAGCCCGAATGGATGGTGCTCGAAGTGCTGCCGGTGCTGCCGCCGGAACTGCGTCCGCTCGTGCCGCTCGACGGCGGCCGTTTCGCGACCTCGGACCTGAACGACCTGTATCGCCGCGTCATCAACCGTAACAACCGGTTGAAGCGTCTGCTCGAACTGAAGGCGCCGGAGATCATCGTCCGCAACGAAAAGCGGATGCTCCAGGAAGCCGTCGATTCGCTGCTCGACAACGGTCGTCGCGGCAAGGCGATGACGGGCGCGAACAAGCGTCCGCTGAAGTCGCTCGCCGACATGATCAAGGGTAAGGGCGGCCGCTTCCGTCAGAACCTGCTGGGCAAGCGCGTGGACTACTCGGGCCGTTCGGTCATCGTGGTGGGTCCGACGCTCAAGCTGCATCAGTGCGGCCTGCCGAAGCTGATGGCGCTCGAACTCTTCAAGCCGTTCATCTTCAACAAGCTGGAGACGATGGGCGTCGCGACCACGATCAAGGCCGCGAAGAAGGAAGTCGAGAACCAGACGCCGGTGGTGTGGGACATCCTCGAAGAGGTGATCCGCGAGCACCCGGTCATGCTGAACCGCGCGCCGACGCTGCACCGTCTCGGCATCCAGGCTTTCGAGCCGGTGCTGATCGAAGGCAAGGCGATCCAGCTGCACCCGCTCGTCTGCGCGGCGTTCAACGCCGACTTCGACGGCGACCAGATGGCCGTTCACGTGCCGCTGTCGCTCGAAGCGCAGATGGAAGCGCGCACGCTCATGCTCGCGTCGAACAACGTCCTGTTCCCGGCCAACGGCGATCCGTCGATCGTGCCGTCGCAGGATATCGTGCTCGGCCTCTACTACGCCACGCGTGAAGCGATCAACGGCAAGGGCGAGGGCATGACGTTCACGGGCGTGTCGGAAGTGCTGCGCGCCTACGAGAACAAGGAAGTCGAGCTGGCTTCGCGCGTGAACGTGCGCATTACCGAAATGGTCCACAACGAGGACAAGTCGGAAGGCGCACCGGCGTTCGTGCCGAAGATCTCGCTGTACGCGACCACGGTCGGCCGCTCGATCCTCTCGGAAATCCTGCCGCCGGGCCTGCCGTTCACCGTGCTGAACAAGCCGCTGAAGAAGAAGGAAATTTCGCGGCTCATCAACACGGCGTTCCGCAAGTGCGGTCTGCGCGAAACGGTGATCTTCGCCGACCAGCTGATGCAGTCGGG
Source organism: Paraburkholderia lycopersici (assembly GCF_900096975.1). Classification (GTDB taxonomy): domain Bacteria; phylum Pseudomonadota; class Gammaproteobacteria; order Burkholderiales; family Burkholderiaceae; genus Paraburkholderia; species Paraburkholderia lycopersici. The sequence continues at coordinate 99,003 of NZ_FMYQ01000027.1, read as the reverse complement.
TTTCCGCCTCGCCACGCGCGCCGGCATTTCGATCTGCGTGGACGACATGCTCGTGCCGCCGCAGAAGGAAACCATCGTCGGCGACGCCGCGAAGAAGGTGAAGGAATACGACCGTCAGTACATGTCGGGTCTCGTCACCGCGCAGGAACGCTACAACAACGTGGTCGACATCTGGTCGGCGACGTCGGAAGCGGTCGGCAAGGCGATGATGGAGCAGCTCGCGACGGAACCGGTGGTGGACCGCGACGGCAAGGAAACGCGTCAGGAATCGTTCAACTCGATCTACATGATGGCCGACTCGGGCGCGCGGGGTTCCGCGGTCCAGATCCGTCAGCTGGCGGGGATGCGCGGCCTGATGGCGAAGCCGGACGGCTCGATCATCGAAACGCCGATTACCGCGAACTTCCGCGAAGGTCTGAACGTGCTGCAGTACTTCATCTCGACCCACGGCGCACGTAAGGGTCTGGCGGATACGGCACTGAAGACCGCGAACTCGGGCTACCTGACGCGTCGTCTCGTCGACGTGACGCAGGATCTCGTGGTGGTCGAGGACGATTGCGGCACGTCGAACGGCGTGGCCATGAAGGCCCTCGTGGAAGGCGGTGAAGTCGTCGAAGCGCTGCGCGACCGGATTCTCGGCCGCGTCGCGGTGGCGGACGTCGTCAATCCGGAATCGCAGGAAACGCTGTACGAAGCGGGCTCGCTGCTCGACGAAGATGCGGTCGAAGAGATCGAGCGTCTGGGCATCGACGAAGTGCGCGTGCGCACGCCGCTCACCTGCGAAACGCGCTACGGCCTGTGCGCGGCCTGCTACGGCCGCGACCTCGGCCGCGGTTCGCGCGTGAACGTCGGCGAAGCGGTCGGCGTGATCGCGGCGCAGTCGATCGGCGAACCGGGCACGCAGCTCACGATGCGTACGTTCCACATCGGCGGTGCGGCGTCGCGTGCGGCGGTGGCCTCGTCGGTGGAAGCCAAGTCGAACGGTACCGTGCGCTTCACGGCGACGATGCGTTACGTCACGAACGCGAAGGGCGAGCAGATCGTCATCTCGCGTTCGGGCGAAGCCATCATCGCCGACGACCACGGCCGCGAGCGCGAGCGTCACAAGGTGCCGTACGGCGCGACGCTGCTGCAGCTCGACGGCGCGGCGATCAAGGCCGGCACGCAGCTCGCGACGTGGGACCCGCTCACGCGCCCGATCATCACCGAGTACGGCGGTACGGTGAAGTTCGAGAACGTCGAGGAAGGCGTGACCGTGGCCAAGCAGATCGACGACGTCACGGGTCTGTCGACCCTCGTCGTGATCGACGCGAAGCGCCGCGGCTCGCAGGCTTCGAAGAGCGTGCGTCCGCAGGTCAAGCTGATCGACGCGAACGGCGACGAAGTGAAGATTCCGGGCACGGAGCATTCGGTGCAGATCGGCTTCCAGGTCGGCGCGCTGATTACCGTGAAGGACGGTCAGCAGGTGCAGGTGGGTGAAGTGCTCGCACGTATCCCGACCGAAGCGCAGAAGACGCGTGACATTACCGGCGGTCTGCCGCGTGTGGCGGAACTGTTCGAAGCACGTTCGCCGAAGGACGCCGGCATCCTGGCGGAAGTCACGGGTACGACGTCGTTCGGCAAGGACACGAAGGGCAAGCAGCGTCTCGTCATCACGGACCTCGAGGGCAACCAGCACGAGTTCCTGATCGCGAAGGAAAAGCAGGTGCTGGTCCACGACGGTCAGGTCGTCAACAAGGGCGAAATGATCGTGGACGGCCCGGCCGATCCGCACGACATCCTGCGTCTGCAGGGTATCGAGGCGCTGTCGCGCTACATCGTGGACGAAGTGCAGGACGTGTACCGTCTGCAGGGCGTGAAGATCAACGACAAGCACATCGAAGTGATCGTGCGTCAGATGCTGCGCCGCGTGCAGATCGTCGACAACGGCGATACGCGTTTCATTCCTGGCGAACAGGTCGAGCGGTCGGACATGCTCGACGAAAACGACAAGATGAACGCGGAAGACAAGCGTCCGGCAACGTACGAGAACGTGCTGCTCGGTATCACGAAGGCCTCGCTCTCGACCGACTCGTTCATCTCGGCGGCATCGTTCCAGGAAACGACCCGCGTGCTGACCGAAGCGGCGATCATGGGCAAGCGCGACGATCTGCGCGGGCTGAAGGAAAACGTGATCGTCGGCCGTCTGATTCCGGCCGGTACCGGTCTCGCGTTCCACAAGGCGCGCAGGGCGAAGGAAATGTCGGATCGCGAGCGTTTCGACCAGATCGCAGCGGAAGAAGCGTTCGAGTTCGGTACGCCGGAAACCCCGGCCGCCGAGCAGCCGCAACAGCCGCATACGACGGACGAGTAAGCACGGGGCGGCGCAAGCCGCCTCCTGGCCTCGCAAAAGCCGCTCTGGTTTGAACCGGGCGGCTTTTTTTTGCGTGCGCTGGCCATGCCGTGCGTGACGTAGTCATGTCTGCGGCCTCGTGCCGCAGCGCTGGCGCGGCCGCTGCGCGCGTCGGTGAGGCGTGCTAACGTAGCGCGCCAAGTCTGTCAGCCCGCGGCGTTTCGTCCGGCTCGGGCCACATCATCTGAATCTGGAGGCGGTAATCATGAGGGTCGTTGGGGCCGGTCTGTTTCTGAATCTGCTGGCGTCGGTCGGCATCTTTTCGTATCTGCTGCATCACGTCGGGATTCAGCAGGCCGCGTGGTTCTTCGCGACGTTTCTCGTGGTTTGGGCCTTTATCATCATCGGCTTCATCATGCAGGTCGCCGGCCGGGTCAAGATGGGCGCATTCCTGATTACGCTCGGCTCGCTCGTGTTCATTCCGGTGGGGCTCGTGGCCATCATCGGAAGCATTCGCGTCGCCCGGATGCCCGCGCGCTAGGACCTGCGCCGCGCTGGCGCCGGTTCGAAACGGGTAAGCCAGCTGTCGCGCGGGCACATCTGCCTGCGCATTCCGTCGTTTCCCCGCATCGTCCCGCGTCTTCACCGTTCGCCCCGCTCGTAGCCGGTTCCCGCCTTGTCGCCGCTCGCTTCCCGCTGCGCGGCGCAACGGACGCGCCGTCCATCGTCATCCGTCCGCGTGTCCCGGACGGAGAGGTACAAACGGCCGCCCGGCGGGCGCATAGCCTCTACCGTTCGTCCAACGTGCTTCGATTGGGTGTTTGGCATGCCTGGTGGTTGGTAAAATGCGCCGACCCGCTCCAGAACTCCGCCCTTCCATGTCCCGCTCGCTCGAAATCCTCAACGAAGTCTTCGGTTATCCCGCGTTTAGAGGGCAGCAAGCCGAGATCGTCGAGCACGTCGCGGCGGGCGGGGATTCGCTGGTGCTCATGCCGACCGGCGGAGGCAAGTCGCTGTGCTACCAGATTCCGGCGCTCGTGCGCCAGGAAGCGGGGCAGGGGGCGGGCATCGTCGTCTCGCCGCTCATCGCGCTCATGCAGGACCAGGTGGCCGCGCTCACGGAAGTCGGCGTGCGCGCGGCGTATCTCAATTCGACGTTGAGCGCGGCCGAAGCGGCGGCCACCGAGCGGGCTCTGCGCGAGGGCGATCTCGATCTGCTTTATGTTGCGCCCGAGCGTCTTATGACGCCGCGCTTTCTCGATTTGCTCGAGCGCACGCGCATCGGTCTCTTCGCGATCGACGAGGCGCACTGCGTATCGCAATGGGGGCACGATTTCCGGCCCGAGTACATCCAGCTCTCGGTGCTGCACGAGCGCTTTCCGAACGTGCCGCGCATCGCGCTCACAGCGACGGCCGACGCCATCACCCGCGACGAGATCGTGCATCGTCTCGCGCTCGACGACGCCCGCGTGTTCGTCTCGAGCTTCGACCGGCCGAACATCCGCTACCGCATCGTCGAAAAGGACAATGCGCGTGCACAGTTGCTCGACTTCATTCGCGCGGAGCATACGCGCGCCGACGGCACCACGGATGCGGGCGTTGTGTACTGCCTCTCGCGCCGCAAGGTCGAGGAAACTGCGGAGTGGCTCAAAGGCCAGGGGCTACGCGCGCTGCCGTACCACGCCGGCATGGAGTTCGAGGTGCGCCAGAGGCACCAGGAGCTGTTCCAGCGCGAGGAGGGCGTGGTGATGTGTGCCACGATCGCGTTCGGCATGGGGATCGACAAGCCGGATGTGCGCTTCGTCGCGCACCTGGATTTGCCCAAGAGCGTGGAAGGCTACTATCAGGAAACGGGCCGCGCGGGCCGCGACGGGCTGGCGGCCAATGCATGGATGGCCTACGGTCTCGGCGACGTCGTGCAGCAGCGCAAGATGATCGACGAGTCCGAAGCCGACGAGCAGCACAAACGCGTACAGACGGGCAAGCTCGACGCGCTGCTCGGTTTGTGCGAAGCCGCCTCGTGCCGCCGGGTGCGCCTGCTCGCGTACTTCGGCGAGGAGAGCCAGCCGTGCGGCAACTGCGACACGTGTCTCGAGCCGCCCGCCACATGGGACGCCACGCGCGAAGCGCAAATGGCGCTCTCCTGCGTGTTTCGCGCCCAGCGCGCGAGCGGTTTCAACTTCGGCGCGGGTCACCTGATCGACATCCTGCGCGGCAACCGCAACGAGAAAATCCTGCAGCGCGGGCACGAGAAAATCTCCACGTTCGGCATTGGCTCCGCGCTTTCGGAAGCCGAATGGCGGGCGATCTTCCGGCAGCTGGTGGCGTTCGGTTACCTCACCGTCGACCACGACGGTTTCGGCTCGCTCGTGCTCACCGAGGCGAGCAAACCGGTGCTCAAAGGCGAGCAGAAGGTCACGATGCGCCGTTATGTGAAGCCCACGCGCACGCGCGCCGCCTCGGGGCGCACGAGCGAGCGCGCCGATCCAACCCTTGGCATGAGCCCGCGTCAGCGATCGCGTTGGGAGCGGCTGCGCCTTTGGCGGACCGAAACCGCGAAGAGCGAGGGTGTGCCGGCCTACGTCATTTTTCACGACGCCACGCTGGCGGAAATCGCGCGCACCGGACCGGAATCGGTCGACGAGCTGCGCGACATTCCGGGCATCGGCGCACGCAAGCTCGAGCGCTTCGGCGAGGAGCTCGTCGAGGTCGTCGGCGACGAGTAAGCCGCGAGTTTTTACACCGGTATCCAAAAGCCGCCGGATCGTCGCGGCGCTGTCACATCCTCGGTCATCCGAAATATCGCAAGCCGTTGACTCGCTTGGTATTTTCGGAATATCATGCTGGGTTCCGGTTCTTGGGATGTGCGTGTTCGTCGGTTGAATTCATCCGAATTCATAAAAACGCGGCGAAAGCGAACGTCATTTAGCGAGTTCCGGGGTTCGATACGCACGCTTTTCCGCTTTGCCCGGAAATAAATGCGTCGATTTTGTTCAATTTCAGGAATAAACAATGCCAACCATCAATCAACTGGTTCGCAAAGGCCGCGCTTCGGAAGCTACGAAGAGCAAGTCGCCGGCCTTGCAGGACTGCCCGCAGCGTCGCGGCGTGTGCACCCGCGTGTACACGACGACGCCGAAGAAGCCGAACTCGGCACTCCGTAAGGTCGCCAAGGTGCGCCTGACGAACGGCTTCGAAGTCATTTCGTACATCGGTGGTGAAGGCCACAACCTGCAGGAACACTCGGTCGTGCTGATCCGCGGTGGCCGTGTGAAGGACTTGCCGGGTGTGCGTTACCACATGGTTCGTGGCTCGCTGGATACCCAGGGCGTCAAGGATCGTAAGCAGGCTCGTTCGAAGTACGGCGCGAAGCGCGCGAAGGCTGCGAAGTAAGAGTCGGGTGTCGTCGTGCTCGCAAGCGTGCCGGCGATAAAAGCGACAGGTGCCGGATTGGCCGGTGCTGTCGAGTAAGTGGTCACCCGACCAGGCTGGTAAGTCGTCATGGATGAATCGGGTTAGTTGGTGGCCGCGGAGCGCAAGGGATACACCCGCGCTTCAACTGAAAAGTTAAAGGAAGAAACATGCCGCGTCGTCGCGAAGTCCCCAAGCGGGAAGTGTTGCCGGATCCGAAGTTCGGCAACGTTGATGTAGCCAAGTTCATGAACGTGCTGATGCTCTCCGGCAAGAAGTCGGTTGCCGAGCGTATCGTGTACGGCGCTTTCGAACAGATCCAGACCAAGGGTGGCAAGGACCCGCTGGAAGTGTTCACTGTCGCGCTCAACAACGTGAAGCCGGTGGTGGAAGTGAAGAGCCGCCGCGTTGGTGGTGCGAACTATCAGGTTCCGGTCGAAGTGCGCCCCTCGCGTCGTATGGCATTGGCGATGCGTTGGCTGCGTGAAGCCGCGAAGAAGCGCAGCGAGAAGTCGATGGCCCTGCGTCTGGCAGGTGAACTGCAAGAAGCGGCTGAAGGCCGCGGTGGCGCGATGAAGAAGCGCGACGAAGTTCACCGGATGGCAGAAGCGAACAAGGCGTTCTCGCACTTCCGCTTCTAAGAGAAAACCCCTACCGGGGTTTGCTCCAAAGGCGGAAAAAATTCCGGGCGGGTGCGCTTATCGAGCGCCTCGCCCGTTTGTGTTCAGGCGCGTTGGGTCGAACCCGGCGCGCACCTCCCCATAGAGGATCAAAGTGGCTCGCAAGACTCCTATCGAGCGCTACCGCAACATCGGTATTAGCGCTCACATCGACGCCGGCAAGACGACGACGACCGAGCGCATTCTGTTTTACACCGGCGTGAACCACAAGATTGGTGAAGTTCACGACGGCGCCGCGACCATGGACTGGATGGAGCAGGAGCAGGAGCGTGGCATCACGATCACCTCGGCTGCTACGACCGCGTTCTGGAAGGGCATGGGCGGCAACTATCCCGAGCACCGCATCAACATCATCGACACCCCGGGGCACGTCGACTTCACGATCGAAGTCGAGCGCTCGATGCGCGTGCTCGACGGCGCGTGCATGGTCTATTGCGCAGTGGGCGGCGTGCAGCCGCAGTCGGAAACGGTGTGGCGCCAGGCGAACAAGTACAAGGTGCCCCGCCTCGCGTTCGTCAACAAGATGGACCGCACCGGCGCGAACTTCTTCAAGGTCTACGACCAGCTGAAGACCCGCCTGAAGGCGAACCCGGTTCCCGTCGTGGTGCCGATCGGCTCGGAAGAAAACTTCAAGGGCGTCGTCGACCTCCTGAAGATGAAGGCCATCATTTGGGACGAAGCCTCGCAAGGCACGAAGTTCGACTACGTCGACATCCCGGCTGAACTCGTCGACACGTGCAACGAGTGGCGCGAAAAGATGATCGAGTCGGCCGCCGAAGCCAGCGAAGAGCTGATGGAAAAGTACCTCGGCGGCGAAGCGCTCACGGAAGCGGAAGTCGTCAAGGCGCTGCGCGACCGTACGATCGCCTGCGAAATCCAGCCGATGCTGTGCGGCACCGCGTTCAAGAACAAGGGCGTGCAGCGCATGCTCGACGCCGTGATCGACTTCCTGCCGTCGCCGGTGGACATTCCCCCGGTCAAGGGCGAACTCGAAAACGGCGAGTCGGCGGAGCGCCGCGCAGCCGACGACGAGAAGTTCTCGGCACTCGCGTTCAAGATCATGACGGACCCGTTCGTCGGCCAGCTGATCTTCTTCCGCGCGTACTCGGGCGTCGTCAACTCGGGCGACACGGTGCTGAACTCGACCAAGGGCAAGAAGGAACGCCTCGGCCGTATTCTGCAGATGCACGCGAACAACCGCGAAGAAATCAAGGAAGTTCGCGCGGGCGACATCGCCGCCGCGGTCGGCCTGAAGGAAGCGACCACGGGCGACACGCTGTGCGACCCGGCGAACCCGATCGTTCTCGAACGCATGGTGTTCCCGGAGCCGGTGATCTCGCAGGCCGTCGAGCCGAAGACCAAGGCTGACCAGGAAAAGATGGGCCTCGCCCTGAACCGCCTGGCGCAGGAAGACCCGTCGTTCCGCGTCCAGACGGACGAGGAATCGGGCCAGACCATCATTTCGGGCATGGGCGAGCTGCACCTCGAAATCCTGGTCGACCGCATGAAGCGCGAATTCAACGTGGAAGCAACCGTCGGCAAGCCGCAGGTTGCGTACCGCGAAACGATCCGCGCAACGGCGAAGGACGTGGACGGCAAGTTCGTCAAGCAGTCGGGTGGTCGCGGCCAGTACGGTCACGCGGTCATCACGCTCGAACCGAATGAGCAGGGCAAGGGCTACGAGTTCCTGGACGAGATCAAGGGCGGTGTGATTCCTCGCGAATTCATCCCCGCGGTCGACAAGGGTATCCAGGACACGCTGAAGGCAGGCGTGCTGGCGGGCTTCCCGGTCGTCGACGTCAAGGTTCACCTGACGTTCGGTTCGTACCACGACGTCGACTCGAACGAAAATGCGTTCCGCATGGCCGGTTCGATGGCGTTCAAGGAAGCAATGCGCAAGGCGCAGCCGGTCATCCTCGAACCGATGATGGCTGTGGAAGTCGAAACGCCGGAAGACTACATGGGCAACGTGATGGGCGACCTGTCGGGCCGTCGCGGTATCGTCCAGGGCATGGAAGACATGGTTGGCGGCGGCAAGATCGTTCGCGCCGAAGTGCCGCTGTCGGAAATGTTCGGCTACTCGACGTCGCTGCGCTCGCTGACGCAAGGGCGCGCAACGTACACGATGGAATTCAAGCACTACGCAGAAGCACCGCGTAACGTGGCCGACGCGATCATCAGCGCGAAGGCGAAGTAAGCATCGGCGCAAAGGTGGATCGGGCACGAGCCCGGTCCGCATCGCATAGTCACCGGTTCATCACTTTTTTGAAAGAAGAGAAACATGGCAAAAGGTAAATTCGAACGGACCAAGCCGCACGTGAACGTGGGCACGATCGGTCACGTTGACCACGGCAAGACCACGCTGACGGCAGCGATCACGACGGTTCTGACCGCGAAGTTCGGCGGCGAGGCGAAGGCGTACGACCAGATCGACGCAGCGCCGGAAGAAAAGGCACGCGGCATCACGATCAACACCGCGCACGTCGAGTACGAAACGGCCAACCGCCACTACGCACACGTCGACTGCCCGGGCCACGCCGACTACGTGAAGAACATGATCACGGGCGCCGCGCAGATGGACGGCGCGATCCTGGTGTGCTCGGCCGCCGACGGCCCGATGCCGCAGACGCGCGAGCACATCCTGCTGGCCCGTCAGGTTGGCGTGCCGTACATCATCGTGTTCCTGAACAAGTGCGACATGGTCGACGACGCCGAGCTGCTCGAGCTGGTCGAAATGGAAGTGCGCGAACTCCTGTCGAAGTACGACTTCCCGGGCGACGACACGCCGATCATCAAGGGTTCGGCGAAGCTGGCGCTCGAAGGCGACAAGGGCGAGCTGGGCGAAGTGGCGATCATGAACCTGGCCGACGCGCTGGACACGTACATCCCGACGCCGGAGCGCGCGGTTGACGGCGCGTTCCTGATGCCGGTGGAAGACGTGTTCTCGATCTCGGGCCGCGGCACGGTGGTGACGGGTCGCGTCGAGCGCGGCGTCATCAAGGTCGGCGAGGAAATCGAGATCGTCGGTATCAAGCCGACGGTGAAGACGACCTGCACGGGCGTGGAAATGTTCCGCAAGCTGCTCGACCAGGGTCAGGCAGGCGACAACGTCGGTATCCTGCTGCGCGGCACGAAGCGTGAAGACGTGGAGCGCGGCCAGGTGCTGGCCAAGCCGGGTTCGATCACGCCGCACACGCACTTCACGGCGGAAGTGTACGTGCTGAGCAAGGACGAAGGCGGCCGCCACACGCCGTTCTTCAACAACTACCGTCCGCAGTTCTACTTCCGTACGACGGACGTGACGGGCTCGATCGAGCTGCCGAAGGACAAGGAAATGGTGATGCCGGGCGACAACGTGTCGATCACGGTGAAGCTGATTGCGCCGATCGCGATGGAAGAAGGTCTGCGCTTCGCAATCCGCGAAGGTGGCCGTACCGTCGGCGCCGGTGTCGTCGCCAAGATCATCGAGTAAAATCGCTGGCTTGCCGTAGAAGTCGATGTACCCGGGACCCGTCCGCGGCTCTCCGCCGCAGGCGGGTCCTACGCTCTTTACTTAATCCGGTGACGCAACGTCACCTCGCTCTTTCCAAGGAATCGTCATGCAGAACCAAAAAATCCGTATTCGCCTGAAGGCTTTCGACTATCGTCTGATCGACCAGTCGGCCGCCGAGATCGTCGACACGGCGAAGCGGACGGGTGCAATCGTCCGTGGCCCGGTGCCGCTGCCGACGCGCATCCAGCGTTTCGACATCCTGCGTTCGCCGCACGTCAACAAGACGTCGCGCGATCAGCTCGAAATCCGTACCCACCTGCGCCTGATGGACATCGTCGACCCGACGGACAAGACCGTCGACGCGCTGATGAAGCTGGACCTGCCGGCTGGCGTGGACGTCGAAATCAAGCTGCAGTAAGCATCGAGCGCTGCCTGGCCAGCCGGGCAGCGCTAAGTCTTTGATTGCTTGCGAAAAACGAGAAGGGGCGTTATACTTGACGTCTTTTCGCGCGTTTGCGCAAAAAATCGGTGTGTCCCTTTCGGATCTTTACCCCGAGAGGGAACGAAAAAGCACCGGCACTTTGTAAATTAGCCCCGACCAATCGCAGTCGGGAATGGAGAAAACGATGAGCCTTGGACTCGTAGGTCGCAAGGTTGGCATGACCCGTATCTTCACGGCCGATGGGGACTCGATTCCCGTGACCGTGCTGGACGTGTCCGACAACCGCGTGACGCAGATCAAGACTGTTGAAACCGACGGCTACACGGCCGTTCAGGTTGCGTTCGGTACGCGCCGTGCATCGCGCGTGACGAAGCCGCTCGCAGGTCATCTCGCCAAAGCCGGCGTTCAAGCCGGTGAAATCCTCAAGGAATTCCAGATCGACGCCGCCAAGGCTGCCGAGCTGTCGAATGGCGCCGTGATCGGTGTGGATCTCTTCGAAGAGGGCCAGAAGGTCGACGTGCAAGGCACCTCGATCGGTAAGGGCTACGCCGGTACCATCAAGCGTTACAACTTCAGTTCGGGCCGTGCTTCGCACGGTAACTCGCGCTCGCACAATGTGCCGGGCTCGATCGGTATGGCGCAGGATCCGGGTCGCGTGTTTCCGGGCAAGCGCATGACCGGTCACATGGGTGACGAAACCGTGACGGTGCAGAACCTCGAAATCGCCCGTATCGACGCAGAGCGCAAGCTGCTGCTGGTCAAGGGTGCCGTGCCGGGTGCGAAGGGCGGCAAGGTTTTCGTGACGCCGGCCGTCAAGGCGCGCGCCAAGAAAGGAGCGCAATAATGGAACTGAAGCTCCTGAACGCTAATGGTCAGGAAGGCGCGGCAGTTAACGCGTCGGACGTCGTGTTCGGCCGTGACTACAACGAAGCGCTGATCCATCAGATCGTCGTCGCCTACCAGGCGAACGCGCGCAGCGGTAACCGCGCGCAGAAGGACCGCGAACAGGTCAAGCACACCACCAAGAAGCCGTGGCGTCAGAAGGGTACGGGCCGTGCTCGTGCCGGTATGTCGTCGAGCCCGCTGTGGCGTGGCGGTGGTCGCATCTTCCCGAACTCGCCGGAAGAAAACTTCTCGCACAAGGTCAACAAGAAGATGCATCGCGCAGGCCTCTGCTCGATCTTCTCGCAGCTGGCCCGCGAAGGCCGTATCTCGGTCGTGGAAGAGCTCTCGCTCGAGGCGCCGAAGACCAAGCTGCTGGCCGAAAAGTTCAAGGCCATGGGTCTCGAATCCGTGCTGGTCATCACCGACACGGTCGACGAGAACCTGTATCTCGCGTCGCGCAACCTGCCCCACGTGGCAGTTGTTGAGCCGCGCTTTGCCGACCCGCTCTCGCTGATCTACTTCAAGAAGATCCTGATCACGAAGGCAGCGGTCGCCCAGATCGAGGAGTTGCTGTCATGAGCGAGATTCGCAAGAACGATCATCGTTTGATGCAGGTCCTGCTCGCACCGGTGATCTCCGAAAAGGCGACGCTGGTTGCGGAGAAGAACGAACAAGTCGTCTTCGAAGTCGCGCCGGACGCGAACAAGCAGGAAGTGAAGGCTGCTGTCGAGCTGCTGTTCAAGGTGGAAGTCGAGTCCGTCAACGTGCTGGTCCAGAAGGGCAAGGCCAAGCGCTTTGGTCGCTTCAACGGCAAGCGCAAGGACGTGAAGAAGGCGTATGTCTGCCTGAAGCCCGGCCAGGAAATCAACTTTGAAGCGGAGGCCAAGTAATCATGGCAATCGTGAAAGTTAAGCCGACCTCGCCGGGTCGCCGCGCGATGGTCAAGATCGTCCACAAGGATCTGCACAAGGGCGCGCCGTACGCACCGCTGCTCGAAAAGCAATCCTCGAAGGCCGGTCGTAACAACAACGGTCACATCACGACGCGTCACCAGGGTGGCGGTCACAAGCATCACTACCGTGTGATCGATTTCCGTCGTACGAAGGACGGCATCCCCGCGAAGGTGGAGCGTCTCGAGTATGACCCGAACCGTAGCGCGAACATTGCGCTGGTTCTTTACGCAGACGGCGAGCGCCGCTACATCATCGCGCCGAAGGGCGTGACGGTTGGCACGCAGCTGATGTCGGGTTCGGAAGCGCCGATCCGTGCGGGCAACACCCTGCCGATCCGCAACATCCCGGTCGGTACGACGATCCACTGCATCGAAATGCTGCCGGGCAAGGGCGCGCAAATGGCGCGTTCGGCCGGTACGTCGGCGATGCTGCTGGCTCGCGAAGGCGTCTACGCGCAGGTTCGTCTGCGTTCGGGCGAAATCCGCCGCGTGCACGTCGAGTGCCGCGCGACGATCGGTGAAGTCGGCAACGAAGAGCACAGCCTCCGCCAGATCGGCAAGGCCGGCGCGAACCGCTGGCGCGGTATCCGCCCGACGGTGCGCGGCGTTGCAATGAACCCGGTCGATCACCCGCACGGCGGTGGTGAAGGCAAGACGGCCGCAGGTCGCGACCCGGTGAGCCCGTGGGGCACGCCGACGAAGGGCTATCGCACCCGCAGCAACAAGCGCACGACGAGCATGATCGTCCAGCGCCGTCACAAGCGTTAAGGAGTAGGCAATGGCACGTTCTATCAAGAAAGGTCCGTTCTGCGACGCCCATTTGCTGAAGAAGGTTGAGGCGGCTGCAGCTACGCGTGACAAGAAACCGATCAAGACCTGGTCGCGTCGTTCGACGATCCTGCCGGACTTCATCGGCCTGACGATCGCCGTGCACAACGGCCGTCAGCACGTTCCGGTGTATGTCACGGAAAACATGGTCGGCCACAAGCTTGGCGAGTTCGCACTGACCCGTACGTTCAAGGGTCACGCGGCCGACAAGAAGGCCAAGAAATAAGGGGCAATCAAGATGGAAGTGAAGGCAATTCATCGCGGTGCCCGCATCTCGGCGCAGAAAACGCGCCTTGTGGCTGACCAGATCCGCGGTCTGCCGGTCGACAAGGCGCTGAACGTCCTGACGTTCTCGCCGAAGAAAGCGGCTGGCATCGTGAAAAAGGTTGTGCTCTCGGCGATCGCAAACGCGGAACACAACGAAGGTGCTGACATCGACGAGCTCAAGATCAAGAGCATCTACGTCGACAAGGCGGCTTCGCTGAAGCGTTTCACCGCGCGCGCCAAGGGCCGCGGCAACCGCATCGAGAAGCAATCCTGTCACATCACTGTGACGGTCGGGAATTAAGGAGCCATACGATGGGACAGAAAATTCATCCGACTGGCTTCCGTTTGGCCGTCAGCCGCAATTGGGCTTCGCGCTGGTACGCGAACAACAACAATTTCGCGGCGATGTTGAAGGAAGACATCGGTGTTCGTGAATACCTGAAGAAGAAGCTGAAGAACGCTTCGGTGGGCCGTGTTGTGATCGAGCGTCCGGCAAAGAACGCCCGCATCACGATTTACAGCTCGCGTCCGGGTGTCGTGATCGGCAAGAAGGGCGAGGACATCGAACTCCTCAAGGCCGAACTGCAGAAGCGCATGGGCGTGCCCGTTCACGTCAACATCGAGGAAATCCGCAAGCCGGAAACCGATGCGCAACTGATCGCCGATTCGATCACGCAGCAGCTCGAGCGCCGGATCATGTTCCGCCGCGCGATGAAGCGCGCGATGCAGAACGCGATGCGTCTGGGTGCCCAGGGCATCAAGATCATGAGCGCCGGCCGTCTGAACGGCATCGAAATCGCGCGTACCGAGTGGTATCGCGAAGGTCGTGTGCCGCTTCACACGCTGCGTGCCGACATCGACTACGCAACCTCGGAAGCGAAGACGACGTACGGCATCATCGGCGTGAAGGTCTGGGTCTACAAGGGCGACACGCTCGGCCGCAACGACGCACCGGTGGTGGAAGAAGTCGCCGAAGAAAAGCGTCCGCGCCGCAACGCACGTCCTGGCGATCGCCGCCCGCGCCGTGATGGCGAAGGCGCACCGGGTGCCCGTCGTGGCGCGCCCCGCCGCGGTGCTGGTGGCGCCGCCGGCGGTGACGGCAAGAGTGGAGAATAACGATGCTGCAACCGAAACGCAGGAAGTATCGCAAAGAGCAGAAGGGTCGTAACACCGGCGTCGCAACGCGCGGCAACGCGGTTTCGTTCGGTGAATACGGTCTGAAAGCTATCGGTCGCGGTCGCCTGACCGCGCGTCAGATTGAAGCGGCACGTCGTGCAATGACGCGTCACATCAAGCGCGGCGGCCGCATCTGGATTCGCATTTTCCCGGACAAGCCGATCTCGCAAAAGCCGGCCGAAGTACGTATGGGTAACGGTAAGGGTAACCCGGAGTACTACGTCGCCGAGATTCAGCCGGGCAAGATGCTGTACGAAATGGATGGTGTGACCGAAGAACTGGCCCGTGAAGCCTTCCGTCTGGCTGCAGCCAAGCTGCCGCTGAAGACGGTCTTCATGGTTCGCCAGCTCGGCGCCTAAGGAGTGAATGATGAAGGCATCCGAACTTCACCAGAAAGACAAGGCCGCGCTCAACAAGGAGCTGTCGGACCTCTTGAAGGCGCAATTCGGCCTGCGCATGCAACTCGCGACCCAGCAGCTCACGAACACGAGCCAGCTGAAGAAGGTTCGTCGCGACATCGCACGTGTGCGGACCGTCCTGACTGAGAAGGCGAACCAGAAATGAACGAAAGCGTGAAAACCTCGCTTAAGCGGACGCTGGTCGGCAAGGTCGTCAGCAACAAGATGGACAAGACGGTCACCGTCCTGGTCGAGCGCCGCGTCAAGCACCCGATCTACGGCAAGTACGTCGTGCAGTCGAAGAAGTACCACGCTCACGACGAATCGAACACGTACAACGAGGGCGACCTCGTCGAAATCCAGGAAACCCGTCCTCTGTCGAAGACGAAGGCCTGGACCGTGTCGAAGCTGGTCGAAGCGGCACGCGTCATCTAAAAAGTGACGCAACGCCCCGGGGAGCCAGTTTCCGGGGTGCAGAAGTAGTTGAAATCGCTAAAGATTTCGCTTGCAAGACCAAGATTGTCCAGTTACAATCTTGGTCTTCCCTCTTTATGGGTTTGCTGTTGGCAAAGCGGCAAGCGAAAATAGGTGGGGAAGCAAAATCCGGGCGCCAGTCCGGGTTAGCAAGATTCACCGGAATGCGATGGCCGGTTTCGTTTGCCGTCGCTGCTGTTCTTACCCAAGCAGCTGAGCGGTCGTTCTAGTGGCGGCGCGGCTGACGGGACCAAGACTGACCGGATGTGCCATGGTGGCGCAACCGGATTAAGTTGGGAAAGATAAACCATGATCCAGACCGAAACTCGGCTTGAAGTGGCCGACAACACGGGTGCGCGTGAAGTCATGTGCATCAAGGTGCTCGGCGGCTCGAAGCGTCGTTATGCCAGCATTGGCGACATCATCAAGGTGAGCGTCAAGGAAGCAACGCCGCGTGGGCGCGTGAAGAAGGGCGAAATCTACAACGCTGTTGTGGTTCGCACCGCGAAGGGCGTGCGCCGTCAAGACGGCTCGCTGATCAAGTTCGATGGCAACGCCGCCGTGCTTTTGAATACCAAGCTTGAGCCGATCGGCACCCGTATCTTTGGGCCGGTCACGCGTGAGCTGCGTAGCGAACGATTCATGAAGATCGTTTCGCTTGCGCCGGAAGTGCTGTAAGGAGTCGCGATGAATAAGATTCGCAAGGGTGACGAAGTCATCGTCATCACCGGCAAAGACAAGGGCAAGCGCGGTGTCGTGCTGGCCGTGGGCGAAGAGCGCGTCACTGTCGACGGCATCAACATCGTCAAGAAGCATGTGAAGCCGAACCCCATGAAGGGTACGACTGGCGGCGTGGAAGCCAAGGCGATGCCGCTGCAGATTTCGAACGTCGCGCTGGTCGACGCGAACGGCAAGCCGTCGCGTGTCGGCATCAAGGTCGAAGGGGACAAGAAGGTTCGGTTCCTGAAGACGACCGGTGCTGTTCTGAGCGCCTGACGCTGCGGAGTAAAAAATGGCACGTTTGCAAGAATTTTATAAAGAGAAGGTCGTTCCGGGCCTGATCGAGAAGTTCGGTTACAAGTCCATCATGGAAGTGCCGCGCCTCACCAAGATCACCCTGAACATGGGTCTTGGCGAAGCCGTCGCCGACAAGAAGGTCCTCGAGCACGCCGTTGGCGACCTCACGAAGATCGCCGGCCAGAAGCCCGTCATCACGAAGTCGCGCAAGGCAATCGCCGGTTTCAAGATCCGCGAAGGCTATCCGATCGGCACGATGGTCACGCTGCGTGGCCAGGCCATGTACGAATTCCTCGACCGTTTCGTGACGGTGGCGCTGCCCCGCGTGCGCGACTTCCGCGGCGTGTCGGGCAAGGCGTTCGACGGCCGTGGTAACTACAACATCGGTGTGAAAGAGCAGATCATTTTCCCCGAAATCGACTACGACAAGATCGACGCGCTGCGTGGGCTGAACATCAGCATCACGACGACTGCGAAGACCGACGAAGAAGCAAAGGCACTGCTCGCCGGCTTCAAGTTCCCGTTCAGAAACTGAGGTTACCGTGGCTAAACTGGCACTGATCGAACGTGAAAAGAAGCGCGCTCGTCTGGCAGCGAAATTTGCGCCGAAGCGCGCAGCGCTGAAGGCGATCATCGACGACCAAAGCAAGTCGGAAGAAGAGCGCTACGCAGCTCGCCTCGAACTGCAACAACTGCCCCGCAACTCGAACCCGACCCGCAAGCGTAACCGCTGCGCGATCACGGGCCGTCCGCGTGGCACGTTCCGCAAATTCGGTCTCGCACGTAACAAGATTCGTGAAATCGCGTTCCGTGGCGAGATTCCTGGCGTCACCAAGGCGAGCTGGTAATAGGAGAAACATAAATGAGCATGAGTGATCCTATCGCCGATATGCTGACTCGCATCCGCAATGCGCAGATGGTCGAGAAGGTTTCGGTTGCTATGCCCTCGTCGAAAGTGAAGATTGCGATTGCGCAGGTTCTGAAGGACGAAGGTTATATCGACGACTTCGCGGTGAAAACCGAAGGTGCGAAGTCGGAATTGAACATCGCGTTGAAGTACTACGCCGGCCGTCCGGTCATCGAGCGCCTCGAGCGCGTCTCGAAGCCCGGTCTGCGCGTGTACCGCGGCCGCAACGAGATCCCCCAGGTCATGAACGGCCTCGGCGTGGCGATCGTTTCGACGCCGAAGGGCGTGATGACGGACCGCAAGGCGCGCGCTAATGGCGTCGGCGGCGAAGTTATCTGCTACGTCGCTTAAGACCTAAGGAGAAGAAACATGTCTCGAGTAGGTAAGAGCCCGATCGCGCTGCAAGGCGCAGAAGCGACGCTCAGCGACGAGAAGATTACCGTCAAGGGCCCGCTGGGTACGATTTCGCAAGCTGCGAACCGCCTCGTGAAGGTGGTGAACGACAACGGTACGCTCAAGTTCGAGCCGACCGATGAAAGCCGCGAAGCCAATGCGATGTCGGGCACGATGCGCGCGATCGTCGCGAACATGGTGCAAGGCGTGACGAAGGGTTTCGAGCGCAAGCTGACGCTGGTTGGCGTCGGTTATCGTGCTCAAGCGCAAGGCGACAAGCTGAACCTGTCGCTGGGTTTCTCGCACCCCGTGGTGCACCAGATGCCGGAAGGCGTCAAGGCTGAAACCCCGTCGCAAACGGAAATCGTGATCAAGGGGATCGACAAGCAGAAAGTCGGCCAAACCGCTGCGGAAGTGCGCGGTTATCGTCCGCCTGAACCCTACAAGGGCAAGGGCGTGCGTTATGCCGACGAGGTTGTGATCCTCAAAGAAACGAAGAAGAAGTAAGGGTGCGCAATCATGGATAAGACTCAATCTCGCCTGCGCCGCGCTCGTCAGACGCGTCTCAAGATCGCTGAGCTGCAGGTCGCGCGTCTGGCCGTGCATCGCACGAACACGCACATCTATGCGCAAGTGTTCTCGCCCTGCGGCACCAAGGTGCTGGCCAGCGCGTCGACGCTCGAAGCCGAAGTGCGTGCGCAACTGGCTGACCAGTCGGGCAAGGGCGGCAACGTCGCCGCTGCCACGCTGATCGGCAAGCGTATCGCAGAAAAGGCCAAGGCTGCCGGCATCGAATCCGTCGCCTTTGACCGCTCGGGTTTCCGCTACCACGGCCGCGTCAAGGCGCTGGCTGAGGCTGCGCGTGAAGCCGGGCTCAAGTTCTAAGGAAGGAATTCGTCATGGCAAAGATGCAAGCGAAAGTTCAGGCTGACGAACGCGACGACGGCCTTCGCGAAAAAATGATTTCGGTCAATCGCGTGACCAAGGTCGTGAAGGGTGGCCGTATTCTCGGCTTCGCCGCACTGACCGTGGTCGGCGACGGTGATGGCCGCGTCGGTATGGGCAAGGGCAAGGCGAAGGAAGTGCCGGTTGCTGTCCAGAAGGCGATGGAACAAGCTCGCCGCAACATGTTCAAGGTGCCCCTGAAGAACGGCACCCTGCAACACGAAGTGCATGGCAAGCACGGCGCATCGGTGGTCCTCCTCGCTCCGGCGAAGGACGGTACCGGCGTGATCGCCGGCGGCCCGATGCGCGCAGTGTTCGACGTGATGGGCGTGCAGAACGTCGTGGCCAAGAGCCACGGTTCGACGAACCCGTACAACCTCGTTCGTGCGACGCTGGACGGCCTGCGCAAGCAGTCGACGCCGGCCGACATCGCGGCGAAGCGCGGCAAGTCCGTCGAAGACATTCTGGGCTAAGGGTGGGCACCATGTCTGAAAAAACTGTCAAGGTTCAGCTCGTCAAGAGCCTGATTGGGACCCGCGAATCGCACCGCGCCACTGTGCGCGGTCTCGGCCTGCGCCGCCTGAACTCGGTTTCCGAGCTGCAGGACACGCCGGCAGTGCGCGGCATGATCAACAAGGTCTCGTACCTCGTCAAGGTCATCGGTTAAAGCGCACGCGGACCAAAGACTCCAGGAGTTTGAAATGGAATTGAATAACCTGAAGCCGGCAGAAGGCGCGAAGCACGCCAAGCGTCGCGTCGGTCGCGGCATCGGCTCCGGCCTCGGCAAGACCGCCGGCCGTGGTCACAAGGGTCAGAAATCGCGTTCGGGCGGCTTCCACAAGGTTGGCTTCGAAGGCGGTCAAATGCCGCTGCAGCGTCGTCTGCCGAAGCGCGGCTTCACTTCGCTGACGAAGGAATTCGTCGGTGAAGTGCGCCTCGCCGACATCGAGAAGCTGCCGGTCGACGAAGTCGATCTGCTGGCCCTCAAGCAGGCAGGCCTCGTGGGCGAACTGACCAGAAGCGCAAAGATCATCGCCACCGGCGAGATCAAGCGCAAGGTCGTCGTGAAGGGTCTGGGTGCGACGAAGAGCGCGCGTGCTGCGATCGAAGCAGCAGGCGGCTCTTTTGCCGAGTGATTGTGAGTGGTGCGTGCGGGCTTGCCCGCCGTCACTAGCATCTGCATCGGAGAAGCTACTTGGCTAACAGCCCGAGTCTCGCAAAAAC
This sequence comes from Paraburkholderia lycopersici, assembly GCF_900096975.1. Classification (GTDB taxonomy): domain Bacteria; phylum Pseudomonadota; class Gammaproteobacteria; order Burkholderiales; family Burkholderiaceae; genus Paraburkholderia; species Paraburkholderia lycopersici. The sequence goes on along the minus strand of NZ_FMYQ01000027.1, from coordinate 79,179 downwards.
CGGTCGCAGCGCTCCGAAGTTCGGCGACCTGCGCCGGCGTGCAGTGTTCCTGCTGCTGGCGCTGGTCGTTTATCGCATCGGCGCGCATATTCCGGTTCCGGGTATCGATCCGGACCAACTGGCGAAGCTCTTCCAGAGCCAGTCGGGCGGCATCCTGGGCATGTTCAACATGTTCTCGGGTGGCGCGCTGTCTCGGTTTACGATTTTCGCGCTGGGTGTGATGCCGTATATCTCGGCGTCGATCATCCTGCAGCTGATGGCGATCGTTTCGCCGCAGCTCGAAGCGCTGAAGAAGGAAGGGCAGGCTGGGCAACGCAAGATCACGCAGTACACGCGGATCTTCACGGTGGTGCTGGCGACGTTTCAGGCGTTCGGCATCGCGGTCGCGCTGGAGAATCAGCCTGGCCTCGTGATCGATCCGGGCATGGTGTTCCGCCTGACGACGGTCGTGACGCTCGTGACCGGCACGATGTTCCTGATGTGGCTCGGTGAGCAGATCACGGAGCGCGGGCTCGGCAACGGTATTTCGATCATCATCTTCGGTGGGATCGCGGCGGGCTTCCCGAATGCGCTCGGTGGGCTTTTCGAACTGGTTCGCACCGGCTCGATGAGCATCATCTCGGCGATCATCGTGGTCGTGCTGATCGCAGCCGTGACGTATCTGGTGGTGTTCATCGAGCGCGGCCAGCGCAAGATCCTCGTGAACTATGCGAAGCGTCAGGTCGGTAACAAGATTTACGGCGGGCAGTCGTCCCACCTGCCGCTCAAGCTGAACATGTCGGGTGTGATTCCGCCGATCTTCGCGTCGTCGATCATCCTGTTCCCGGCAACCATCCTGAACTGGTTCAGTTCGGGTTCGCGAACCGGCTGGTTCGCGGACACGCTGCACAACGTGGCCGAAGCCCTCAAGCCTGGCCAGCCCGTGTACGTGTTGCTGTATGCGTTGGCGATCGTGTTCTTCTGCTTCTTTTACACCGCATTGGTGTTCAACAGCAGGGAAACGGCCGACAACCTGAAAAAGAGTGGCGCGTTCGTACCTGGCATCCGCCCGGGCGATCAGACGGCACGTTATATCGACCGCATCCTCACGCGTCTGACGCTGGCCGGTGCGATCTATATCGTGTTCGTTTGCCTGCTGCCGGAGTTTCTGGTGCTGCGCTGGAATGTGCCGTTTTATTTTGGTGGAACGTCGCTGCTGATCATTGTCGTCGTCACAATGGACTTCATGGCGCAGGTGCAGTCGTACGTGATGTCGCAACAATATGAATCGCTGCTCAAGAAGGCCAACTTCAAGGGCGGCGGCGTCCCGATGCGTTGAAAGGACCTATGGCCAAAGACGATGTAATCCAGATGCAAGGCGAGGTTATCGAAAATCTCCCCAACGCGACCTTCCGGGTGAAGCTGGAAAACGGCCATGTCGTTCTGGGACATATTTCCGGAAAGATGCGGATGCACTACATCCGCATTCTCCCGGGCGACAAGGTGACGGTTGAGTTGACGCCTTACGATCTGTCGCGTGCGCGGATCGTGTTCCGGGCGAAGTGATTTAGGAAAAAGGGTAATATCATGAAAGTGATGGCATCGGTAAAGCGCATTTGCCGCAACTGCAAAATCATCAAGCGCAACGGCGTCGTTCGTGTGATCTGCAGCTCGGACCCGCGCCACAAGCAGCGCCAAGGCTGATTAGCGCGCTTGCGCTTTTTGTTTGAGGAAAAACAATGGCTCGTATCGCAGGGGTTAACATCCCGAACCACCAGCACACGGAAATCGGCCTGACGGCGATTTTCGGTATCGGCCGCACGCGTTCGCGCAACATCTGCGTGTCCGCTGGTGTGCCGTTTAACAAGAAGGTCAAGGACCTGAACGACGCGGATCTCGAAAAGCTGCGTGAGGAAGTGGGCAAGTTTGTCGTCGAAGGCGATCTGCGCCGTGAAGTCACGATGAACATCAAGCGCCTGATGGACCTCGGCTGCTACCGCGGCGTGCGCCATCGCAAGGGCCTGCCCCTGCGTGGCCAGCGTACGCGCACCAATGCGCGCACGCGCAAGGGTCCGCGCCGCGCAGCACAGTCGCTGAAGAAGTAAGCGGAACTGACAGTTACAGGAAAACGTAATGGCTAAGGCTTCGAACAACTCCGCGGCGCAACGCGTTCGCAAGAAGGTCAAGAAGAACGTCGCCGAGGGCGTGGTTCACGTTCACGCGTCGTTCAACAACACCATCATCACGATCACCGACCGTCAAGGCAACGCGCTTGCCTGGGCGACCTCGGGCGGTCAGGGCTTCAAGGGTTCGCGTAAGTCGACCCCCTTCGCAGCCCAGGTTGCAGCCGAGTCGGCTGGCCGAGTGGCGATGGAATACGGCGTGAAGAACCTCGAAGTGCGGATCAAGGGCCCTGGTCCCGGCCGCGAATCGGCGGTGCGCGCGCTGCATGGTCTTGGCATCAAGATCACCGCGATCTCCGACGTGACGCCGGTCCCGCACAACGGCTGCCGTCCGCCGAAGCGCCGCCGTATCTAAGGCGTCGCTTTAGCCGAACGCCTGAGCCGCCGGGAACGGCGACCCAGGCTCTCGGCGTTATTGAATTGACTAAGCCCACCGTTCGGTCCAAAGGGCCGGACTAGCGTGAAACCCGCAAGGTTCACGTGATCAATCATCGAAGGAAAGCAACGTGGCACGTTATATCGGCCCGAAGGCCAAGCTGTCCCGCCGTGAAGGCACCGACCTGTTCCTGAAGAGCGCGCGCCGCTCGCTCGCCGACAAGTGCAAGCTCGACAGCAAGCCGGGCCAGCACGGTCGCACCTCGGGCGCCCGTACGTCCGACTACGGCACGCAGCTTCGCGAAAAGCAAAAAGTGAAGCGCATCTACGGCGTGCTCGAGCGTCAGTTCCGCCGCTACTTTGCGGAAGCCGATCGCCGCAAGGGCAACACCGGCGAAAACCTGCTGCAACTGCTCGAATCGCGTCTCGACAACGTCGTGTACCGCATGGGCTTCGCATCGACCCGCGCTGAAGCGCGCCAGCTCGTGAGCCACAAGGCTCTCACGCTGAACGGCGTCGTCGCGAATATCCCCTCGATGCAAGTGAAAGCTGGCGACGTCGTCTCGATTCGCGAAAAGGCGAAGAAGCAGGCGCGTATCGTCGAAGCCCTGTCGCTCGCCGAGCAAGGCGGTATGCCGGGTTGGGTCGCGGTCGACGCGAAGAAGTTCGAAGGCACCTTCAAGGGTATGCCCGAGCGCAGCGACATCGCTGGCGACATCAACGAAAGCCTGATCGTCGAATTGTATTCGCGCTAATCGAATTGACGGCCGGGGTAACCTCTGTGCTTCGCGCAGGAGGCGGCCTCGGCCGTTTTTTTCAGGTTGTTGCCATCTCAGCCTTATCGGTGTAACGAGCCGAGGGTATTGAAAAGGAAAACCTATGCAAACCAGTTTGTTGAAACCCAAGATCATCGCTGTGGAATCGCTCGGCGACAACCACGCGAAAGTGGTCATGGAGCCGTTCGAACGCGGTTATGGCCACACCTTGGGTAACGCGCTTCGGCGCGTGCTGCTGTCGTCGATGGTGGGCTACGCGCCGACCGAAGTGACGATCGCAGGCGTCGTGCACGAATACTCGACGCTCGATGGTGTGCAAGAGGATGTGGTCAACCTGCTGTTGAACCTGAAGGGTGTGGTGTTCAAGCTGCATAACCGTGACGAAGTGACGGTTACGCTGCGCAAGGAAGGCGAAGGCGTCGTCACCGCCGGCGACATCGAGCTTTCGCACGACTGCGAAGTCATCAACCCGGAACACGTCGTTGCGCATCTGACGAAGGGCGGCAAGCTCGACGTGCAGATCAAGATCGAAAAGGGCCGCGGCTACGTGCCGGGCAACGTGCGCCGCTACGGCGACGAGTCGGCCAAGATCATCGGCCGCATCGTGCTGGACGCGTCGTTCTCGCCGGTTCGCCGCGTGAGCTACGCCGTGGAAAGCGCGCGCGTCGAGCAGCGTACCGACCTCGACAAGCTCGTGATGAACATCGAGACCAACGGCGTGATCTCGCCGGAGGAAGCGATCCGCCAGTCGGCGCGCATCCTCGTGGATCAGCTGTCGGTGTTCGCTGCGCTGGAAGGCACGGAAACGGCGGCGGAAGCCCCGTCGCGCGCGCCGCAGATCGACCCGATCCTGCTGCGTCCGGTGGACGATCTCGAACTCACGGTTCGCTCGGCGAACTGTCTGAAGGCCGAGAACATCTACTACATCGGCGACCTGATCCAGCGCACCGAGAACGAGCTGCTCAAGACCCCGAACCTCGGTCGCAAGTCGCTCAACGAGATCAAGGAAGTGCTCGCTTCGCGCGGTCTCACGCTCGGCATGAAGCTCGAAAACTGGCCGCCGGCCGGTCTCGACAAGTAAGTCTGTGGCACGGACGCGGATTTTCCTTTAGAATCCGCGTCTTGCCTTTTTCACGTACCGGCCCGTGCCTCGCTGTAAAGGGGCGATAGAAGAGCTGGACCAAAACTTTGTTTCAAGGAAACTGAAATGCGTCACCGTCATGGTCTGCGGAAACTGAACCGCACGAGCAGCCACCGTCTGGCAATGCTCCGTAACATGTCCAACTCGCTGATCGAGCACGAAGTCATCAAGACCACGCTGCCGAAGGCGAAGGAACTCCGCAAGGTCGTCGAGCCCCTCATCACGCTCGGCAAGAAGCCGTCGCTGGCAAACCGCCGTCTGGCGTTCAACCGCCTGCGCGATCGTGACTCGGTCACGAAGCTGTTCGACGTGCTCGGTCCGCGTTTCGCGAACCGTCCGGGCGGCTACCTGCGCATCCTGAAGTTCGGTTTCCGCGTCGGCGACAACGCGCCGATGGCGCTGGTCGAACTGCTCGACCGCCCGGAAGTGGCCGAAGAGAACGTCCAGGAAGCGGAATAAGCTTCCAGTCGCTCGAGCTTGCATCGGGTGGCATGCAAAAAAAGCCAGGCTTAGCCTGGCTTTTTTGTTTTCGGTGCGGATTAAAGGGCGGCGCGGCCTGTTTATCTTTGTAGCGGCTCTTTGTCGTCATGGCGCGGGAGGGAAGCCAATCGGCGCCGATGGTACGATAACGTTCTGCCTCGAAGCCCGCGCCCGCTGTTGCGCGCGGGCGCCACGCCGGAGTCGTCGTGACCCTCAATGTGACCTTGATGCTGACTACGGTGCCCGACGGGGACACCGCCGAAACGCTTGCTTCCGCAGCGCTCGCGCAGCGTCTCGCCGCGTGCGTGTCGCGCCTTGGCGCCGTGCACTCGCAGTATCACTGGCAGGGCAGGATCGAGTCGGGCGAAGAGATCCAGTTGCTTTTCAAGACGAGCGTTGCCCGAGCGGCCGAGCTCGAACAGTTCATCCAGACCCAGCATCCCTACGAAACGCCCGAGATTCTCTCCTGGCAAGTGACGGCGTCGAACGCTTATGGGCAATGGGTCAATGCCGAGACCCGGCGCACCATTCATGTTTAACCGCTTTGTTCGGCGTTCCCGCGCCGCGCCGCACGCCTCGCTGTCCGGCTTTTTCCTGCTCGTCTGCTGCCTGCTGCCGATGTTGTTCGGCGCGTCTCTCGCGCGTGCCGCAGACGATGATTTCCTGCCGCCCGATCAGGCGTTCACATTCAGCGCGAGTGAAGCGCCAGGCATGGTCGACGTGCACTTCAAGATCGCGGACGGCTACTACATGTACCGCGAGCGCTTCGCCTTTGCGGCGCGCAATGGCACGGCGCAGCTCGGCGTTGCCCAGATCCCGCCCGGCCATGTGAAGTTCGATCCGACGTTTCAGAAGAACGTCGAAACCTATCGCGGCGAGGTGACGATCCGGGTGCCGGTACAAAAGGCGATCGGCCCGTTCGATCTCGCCGTGACGTCGCAGGGCTGTGCCGACGCGGGCATCTGTTATCCGCCTGCCGAGCACGTCTACCATGTGACCGGTGCCGCTTTGCAGGCCGCGACGGCAGGCCAAAGCGCGGCGCCGGATGCGGCTCGTCCGGCATCGCCCGCACCCGTGCCGCAAACAAACGCCGCGGCCGTCACCGCCGGCACCGAACCTTGGTACGAACGCGCCACAAGTGCCGACTACGCGCAATCGCTGCTGCAAGGCGGCGGGTTCTTCGCTGTGATCGGCCTGTACTTCGTCGCGGGCATGGTGCTGAGCCTCTTGCCCTGCTCGTATCCGATGATCCCGATCCTCTCGGCGATCATCGTCGGCGAAGGCGCGCGCGTGACCCGCGCGCGCGCCTTCGCGCTTTCGTTCGTCTACGTGCTCGGCATGGCGCTCGTCTACACCGTCCTTGGCATTGCCGCTGCGCTGGTCGGCCAGAGTCTCGGTGCCTGGCTGCAGAATCCATGGGTGCTCGGCGTGTTCGCCGTGCTCCTTGCTACGTTCGCCGTCATGCTGATCGCGGGCTATGACATCGCACTGCCGCAGCGCTGGCAGGACGGCGCCTCGCGCGCCACGCAGGGCCGCTCGGGCGGCAAATTCGCCGCAGTCGCGGTGATGGGCGCGCTCTCCGCGCTCGTGGTGGGCGCCTGCATGACCGCGCCGCTTTTCGCGGTGCTCGCGTTCATCGCCCATACCGGCAACGCCGTGCTCGGCGGCGCAGCGCTCTTCGCGATGGGCCTCGGACTTGGCGTCCCGCTGATGATCCTCGGCCTCGGCGCGGGCTCGCTGCTGCCGCGCGCGGGCGCATGGATGGACGGCGTAAAGGTATTCTTCGGCGTCGTGCTGCTGGCCGCCGCGCTGTGGATCGTCTGGCCGGTGCTCGGCGCGGCTGCGCAGATGCTGTTCGCCGCGCTCTGGCTGCTGCTCGCAGCCGCCGCGCTCGGGCTTTTCACGCCGAATGCGGGCGCGTCCAACGTCTGGCGGCGCCTCGGGCGCGGCGTGGGTGCCGCGTTCGCGATCTGGGCCGCGACGCTCATCGTCGGTCTCGCGGCGGGGTCGACCGATCCGCTGCGTCCGCTCGCGGTGCTCGCGACGCGCGCGGGCGGTGCGAGCGACGCCGCCGTTGCCGGTACAAAGCCCCCCGGCGCCGGCGCCGGCGAAGCGAATGCGCTCGCATTTGCGCCGGTGCGCTCGCCTGCGCAGCTCGACGTGGCGCTCAAAACCGCAGGCAAGCCGTCGATGCTCGACTTCTACGCCGACTGGTGCGTGAGCTGCAAGGAGATGGAGAAGTTCACGTTCAGCGATCCGCGCGTACAGGCGCGCCTCGCGCAGCTTGGCCTGTTGCGTGCCGACGTGACCGCCAACAACACCAACGATCAGGCGCTGCTCAAGCGCTTCGGTTTGTTCGGACCGCCGGGCATCATCTTCTTCGATACGCAGGGTCGTGAAGTGTTGCGCGTGGTCGGCTACGAGAACGCCGACCGCTTTCTCGCGAGGCTTGATCGCGTGACCGCTCCGGCGGCGCAACCGTCGGCCTCGCCGTCAACTTGATCGCCGGTATCGTGCGTAAGCGGATTTACGCGGACTCTGGAAGCAAAAAGGCACGTCCGCGGACGTGCCTTTTTTCATGCGATGCGCGCCGCGCTTACTTCTGGGCGCGCAGCAAACGCGCTGCGTCGAGCGCGAAATACGTGAGGATGCCGTCGGCGCCCGCGCGCTTGAACGCGAGCAGCGACTCCATCATCACCTTGTCGTGGTCGAGCCAGCCGTTTTGCGCGGCGGCCTTGAGCATGGCGTACTCGCCGCTCACCTGGTACACATAGGTCGGGAAGCGGAATTCGTCCTTCACGCGACGCACGATGTCGAGGTACGGCATGCCGGGCTTGACCATCACCATGTCGGCGCCTTCCTCGATGTCGAGGCGCACTTCGCGCAGCGCTTCGTCGGAGTTGGACGGGTCCATCTGATAGGTCATCTTGTTGCTCTTGCCCAGATTCGACGCCGAGCCCACGGCGTCGCGGAACGGGCCGTAGAACGCCGAAGCATATTTGGCCGAGTAGGCCATGATGCGCACGTGGATGTGGTTTTCGCTCTCCAGCATCTCGCGGATCGCGCCGATACGGCCATCCATCATGTCCGACGGCGCGACGATATCGACGCCCGCTTCGGCCTGCACGCGCGCCTGCGCGACGAGGATCTCGATGGTCTCGTCGTTGATGACGTAGCCATTTTCGTCGAGCACGCCGTCCTGGCCGTGGCTCGTGTACGGGTCGAGCGCGACGTCGCAAAGCACGCCGAGATCGGGGAAGCGCTTCTTCAACTCGCGCACGGCACGCGGAATCACGCCGTCGGGATTCGTGGCCTCGATGCCATCGGGCGTCTTGAGGGCGGGATCGACGACGGGGAAGAGCGAAAGCACCGGAATGCCGAGTTCGACGCACTGCTCGGCGACGCCCATCAGCAGATCGATCGACACGCGTTCGACGCCGGGCATCGACGGCACGGCTTCGCGCACGTTGTTGCCAGCAATGACGAATACGGGGTAGATCAGGTCGTTCGTGGTGAGGAGGTTTTCGCGCATCAGACGGCGCGAGAAATCGTCACGTCGCATGCGGCGCGGACGATGATGCGGGTAGAAGCTCATGTCGGCGGATATCTTGAACGGGAGGGGGCCCGGAGCGCAGGAAACTTTTCGGGACAATGGTATATCATACCGATCGAGCGAGGCGCCTGTCGCCGAGCTCCCCGCTTCTCCTCCCTGAGCGGGTGCCTGTCGTTTTTCGATAAGGCTGTTTAACCCGCCGGCAACTACGGCGGGTTTTTTTCTGGATGCGGGGAAGGACCGCGGCGCCTGCGAGCCGAACGGAAAAGCGCGTTGGCGGTCTGGGGCAGGGGGTCGTATGTGCGCTGATGCCCGCTGTTACCCGCTGTTACCTATACGCGGCGAAACTCGGTCGGCATTGCGAAAAGATCTGACGAAAGCACGCGAAATGCCTGATGGCACGGGCTCCGAGCTGGCTGCGGGCCTGCGGAGCCTATGAGCAACGACCCGCCTATGTGGCGTCTTATTCCGCCGCTTCGCTCGCGGCCTCTTGCGGCACGATCCAGCTCTCGATCACGGCGTGCGCCTCGTCCAGCCCCACGCGCTTGAGCGCCGAAAAGAGCTGGGCGCTTAGCTTTCCTTCATAGCCTTGCTTGCGGTATTCGTCGAACGCCTTGTTTGCCGTGCGCAGCGCGACCACGCTTTCTTGACGCGTCAATTTGTCGCACTTCGTCAGGAGGGCGTGAATGGGTTTGCCCGTCGGCGCAAACCATTCGACCATGCGGCGGTCGAGTTCGGTGAGCGGGCGGCGCGCGTCCATCATCAGTACGAGACCCGAAAGTTGCGCGCGCGTTTGCAGATAGAGCGAGAGCAACTGCTCCCAATGCGCCTTCGCGGCTTCCGGCACTTCGGCATAGCCGTAACCGGGCAAGTCGACGAGATAGCCGGCCGGTTCGTCGGCGGGACCGACTGCGAAGTAGTTGATGTGCTGCGTGCGGCCAGGTGTCTTCGAGGCGAACGCGAGACGTTTCTGATTGCACAGCAAATTGATGGCGGTGGACTTGCCGGCGTTCGACCGACCGGCGAATGCCACCTCGGGCCGCGCCGTGGCGGGCAGATCGCGCAGGTGGTTGACCGTCGTGAAGAAGCGGGCTTGGTGCAGCAGGAAGGCCATCGGATAGGACCACAATATGAAACAACGCGGCGGGTGGCCCGCCGGACCCGAAAGCGCTCGGGGTGGAATCTGGGATATCGGGGGCAGGCCTGACTGGCGCGGTGCCGCCTTGCGCGCTATTGTACAATGCGACGGTTTACTGAATACCGGTGAGGCCGGCGCGGGCCTTACGGCGTAGATCGGTCGCTGTCGTCCATTGCAGAACCTGATTCCCACAAGACGAAACAAGGTGCGCGAATGAATCGACTGGGCAAGTCCTTGAAGGTGTTCGAGAGTGCGATAGCGTCAGGTCTTACAGCAGGTTTATTCGTGATGGCGGTGCAGGCGCAAGCGGCGGATCAGGGAACGCCCGCCAAACCGGACGTCGCCCGGGGGCAAGCCATCGCCGCGCAGGTGTGCGCGGCCTGTCACGCGGCGGACGGCAACAGCACCGGCGGCGCCTATCCGAAACTCGCCGGCCAGCACGCCGACTATCTCGTCAAGCAACTCAAGGATTTCAAGCCGCAGCCCGGCGGCAAGCCCGCCGCGCGCGCCAATCCCATCATGGCGGGTTTCGCGGCCGCCCTCTCTGACCAGGATATGATCAACGTCGCCGCCTGGTTCGCCTCGCAGACCCCCAAGCCCGGCTACGCGCGCGATGCGAAGACCGTGCCGTTCGGCCAGTCGATCTGGCGCGGCGGCATCGCCGAAAGGGGCGTGCCGGCCTGCGCGGCGTGCCACGGACCCACGGGGCAGGGCATTCCGATCCAGTATCCGCGCCTGTCTGGCCAGTGGTCGGAATATATCGTGGCACAGCTCAATGCTTTCCAGCAGGGCACGCGCAACAATAACGATCCGATGCGGGCCATCGCGCACCGGCTCTCCGACGACGAGATCAAGGCCGTCGCCGATTACGCCGCCGGCCTGCACTGAGCGGAGCGGCTCGCCGCGCGGTTGTCCGCCGCAGCTGTCTGTCGCAGTTGGCTGCGTTTGGCGGACTGGCCGAAGAACAAGAAAAAGGGTGAGGGCGTCGTCATGCTGGCGGCGCGCCTGCACCCTTTTTTGCTGTAGCGCCGACCAGCAAGAAGCGAAAAGCGGAGTTTGAATGAGCGTCACCACGCAGGGTTTGCAGTTGAATGTCCGCCGGAAGGCGGTGAGGAGCGCCGTCGAACTGCTCAGTTCGATGCGCTTCGCGATTGCGCTGCTCGTCGTGCTCGCCATTGCGAGCATCATCGGCACGGTGCTCACGCAGGACGACCCGTACCCGAACTACGTCAACCAGTTCGGCCCCTTCTGGGCCGACATCTTCCGCTCACTGAGCCTCTACACGGTTTACAGCGCGTGGTGGTTCATGACGATCCTCGGCTTTCTCGTCGTGTCGATCTCGCTGTGCGTGATCCGCAACGCGCCGAAGATGCTCGCGGACGTGAAAAGCTGGAAAGACAAGGTGCGCGAAGGCAGCCTGCGCGCGTTCCATCACAAGGGCGAATTCGCGGTCGAGGGCGGCACGCGCGGGCAAACGGCGGCCACGCTCGGCAAGCTGGTGGGGCGCATGGGCTACCGGTTCGTGACGCGCGAAACGGAGGCCGCCACGCTCATCGCGGCCAAGCGCGGCGCGCTCACGAAGATCGGCTACATCTTCGCGCACCTCGCGATCGTGATCATCTGCATCGGCGGGTTGCTCGACAGCAACCTGCCGATCAAGTTCCAGATGTGGCTCTTCGACAAGACGCCCATCCGCAGCAATGCCGTCATCAACGACATTGCGCCCGAGCACCGGCTTTCGACCTCGAACCCGACGTTCCGCGGCTACGCCTGGGTGCCGGAGGGCCAGTACGTTTCCACGGCCATCCTCAACCAGCCCGACGGTTCGCTGATCCAGGACCTGCCGTTCTCGATCCAGCTCAACAAGTTCATCGTCGATTACTACTCGACGGGCATGCCCAAGCTCTTCGCGAGCGACATCGTCGTGATCGATCACAAGACGGGCCAGCGCATTCCGGCGCGCATCGAAGTGAACGAGCCATTCGAGTACGACGGCGTGTCGATTTACCAGTCGAGTTTCCAGGACGGCGGCTCGCAGATGTCGATGACCGCGTGGCCCATGTCGGGCGGGAGCGCGAAGAGCTTCCCGTTCGGCGGGACGATCGGCAATTCGGCGCCCCTCGCCGTGCCCGCCGGCCAGACGGTGCCGGGCGTGGACGGGCAAACTATCGAATTCGCGGACTTCCGCGCGATCAACGTCGAGAACATCTCGAACGGCAGCGGCGCGAACGACGCGCGCGGCGTCGCGCATCAGTCGCTCAAGGAGGCGTTCGATGAACGCCTCGGTTCCGGCGCGAAGAGCTCGAAGCCGCTCGACCTGCATAACGTCGGGCCCTCGGTGCAGTACAAGGTGCGCGACAAGAACGGCCAGGCGCGCGAGTACAACAACTACATGCTGCCCGTGGACGTGGGCGGCGGCGATCGCATGTTTCTCGCGGGCATGCGCGAGAATCCCGACGATCCGTTCCGCTACCTGCGCATTCCCGCCGACAGCGCGGGCACGCCTAAGGAGTGGATGAGGCTGCGAGCCGCGTTCGAGGACCCCGCGCTGCGCGCCCAGGCGGCGAAGCGTTTCGCGGCACGCTCCGTCCCCGCTTCGAACCGCGAGTTGCAGCAGCATCTCGAGGACAGCGCCGAACGCGTGCTGACGCTTTTCTCGGGCGCCGATGCGCAGCAAGGGGGGGCCGCAGGCCTGGCTGGCGGCGCGGCCGGTGGCTTCCAGGCCGTGGCGGCGTTCATCGACAAGTCGGTGCCGAAGGACCAGCAGGAGAAGGCCGCGGGTCTCCTGCTGCGCATGCTGGAGGGTGCGACATGGGATCTGTGGCAACTCGCCCGCGAGCAGGCCGGCGAGCCCGATCTGAAACCCGATGCCGACGCCGCGCGCTTCGTACAGGACTCGATCAACGCGATATCCGACAGCTTCCTGTACGGATCTCCCGTCTATCTACAGCTTGATTCATTCAGGCAGGTGCAAGCTTCGGTATTTCAGCTGACGCGCGCGCCGGGCAAGAAAGTCGTGTATCTTGGCAGCCTGTTGCTCGTGCTCGGCATCTTTTCGATGTTTTATGTGCGTGAGCGGCGCTTGTGGTTCTGGCTGAAGGACCGGGCGGGTCCCGATGGCGAGGGCCACGGCGTCGACGTCATCATGGCGATGTCGACCGCCCGCCGTACCCTTGACTTCGAGAAGGAGTTCGCCCGTACGCGCGACGCAGTGGGCCGCGCGCTGGGCGCGGCGCCGCAGACTGGCGCAACGGTTGAAACAGGCGCGGGCGGCGGTACGGACCGTGCGCCTTGATCCACGCGCGATCGGCGCCCGTTTTATGCGCGTGCTTGCAGCCACTCACGATCAACACCGGTAAGCCCATGGACTTGTCTCAGGTTTCCTCCTCCGCGAAGGCCCGCCGCGCCGAGCGCACGGCCGGGGCGAACGCAGCCGTCGCGCGCGACGCCTCGGGCGCCCACGACCCCCGTGCCGACGCCCTGTTCGACGAACGCCCCTTCCTGCTGCGCCTCACGGCGCTCGACTGGCTGTTCGCGCTGGCGCTCGTGGCAGGCGCGGGTTTCGCGCTCTCGCGCTATCACGCGCACATGAATTACTACGACAAGCTCGTGCTGGGCGGCACGACGCCGGCGCTCGTCGTGCTCGGCTGGCGCTGGAAGCCCGCGCGTTTGCTGATGGCCTGCATTGCCGTGCTTTCGGTCGGCGCGATCCAGATCTATCAAGGCGACCTCGCGCGCGCCGATCAGGCGTTCTTCCTCCGGTATTTCCTTTCCAGCCAGTCGGCCATCCTGTGGATGAGCGCGCTTTTCGTGCTCGCCACGCTGTTCTACTGGATCGGTCTGCTTTCGCGTTCGCCTTCGGGCGGCGCAATTGGCACGAAGCTCACATGGGCGGCGGTGCTCATGGGCTTCGTCGGCCTGATGGTGCGCTGGTACGAGTCCTACCTGATCGGTGCGGACGTCGGCCATATTCCCATCTCGAATCTTTACGAAGTGTTCGTGCTGTTCAGCCTCATCACGGCGCTCTTCTATCTGTATTACGAAAGGCACTACGACACGCGCGCGCTCGGCGCATTCGTGCTGCTCGTGATCAGCGCGGCCGTGGGATTTCTGATGTGGTACTCGATCTCGCGCGACGCGCAGCAGATCCAGCCGCTCGTGCCCGCACTGCAAAGCTGGTGGATGAAGATCCACGTGCCCGCGAATTTCATCGGCTACGGCAGTTTCGCGCTTTCGGCGATGGTGGGCGTGGCCTACATCATGAAGGAGCGCGGCGTGCTGGCGGACCGCCTGCCCACGCTCGACGTGCTCGACGACGTCATGTACAAGTCGATCGCCGTCGGCTTCGCGTTCTTCACCATCGCGACGATTCTTGGCGCGCTCTGGGCCGCGCAGGCGTGGGGCGGCTACTGGAGCTGGGACCCGAAGGAAACCTGGGCGCTGATCGTCTGGCTCAACTACGCGGCCTGGCTGCACATGCGTCTCATGAAGGGTCTGCGCGGCGGCGTGGCGGCATGGTGGGCCCTCACGGGCCTGCTTGTCACGACCTTCGCGTTCCTCGGCGTGAACATGTTCCTTTCGGGCCTGCACAGCTACGGCAAGCTGTAACCGCCACTGCCCGCACGACGAACTAACCGTCGGATGCCTCGTGCTCCGGCGGTTTTTTTTCGTCCGACGGGAAGCTTTGCGCTCAATGCGCGTTTGCCGGCTTGAGGCCATCCACTCGATCCTTGCCGGGCATCGTACGGCGGGGCCGGATCGAGCACCTTCAACGCATTGGCGGCACGCCGCGTACGACGCAGGAGAGCAGCAACATGTGGATCAAGCGGAGCAGCAGAATCTTGCTCAACGGCGACGACATCCCCGCGAGCGAAATCGCGCCGCAAAAGGTGTTCGAGCAGCGCCGGCGCATTTTGCAGGCGGCAGGCGCGCTCGCGCTCGGCGGCCTTGCGGGGCCGTTCGGCGCTTCGCGGGCATTCGCTGAATACGCGCCCGGCGACCCGAAGGCGCAGAAGCTCGCCGCGCAAACGAACGCGAAATTCGTCGCGCTGGACAAGGTCACGCCCTACAAGGACATCACGACCTATAACAACTTCTACGAGTTCGGCACCGACAAGGGCGATCCTGCCGAGAACGCGCACACGCTGCGTCCGCGTCCGTGGAAGCTGAGCGTCGAGGGCGAGGTGAAGAACGCGAAGGTCTACGATATCGACGAGATCCTCAAGCTCGCGCCGCTCGAAGAGCGCGTGTACCGGCATCGATGTGTGGAAGGCTGGTCGATCGTGGTTCCGTGGATCGGCATTTCGCTCTCCGAACTGATCCGCCGCGCGCAGCCCACGGGCAACGCACGCTACGTGCAGTTCATCACGCTCGCCGACCCTTCCCAGATGCCGGGCCTCGCCGAGCCGATTCTCGACTGGCCGTACTCCGAAGGCCTGCGCATGGACGAAGCGATGAATCCGCTCACGCTGCTCACGGTGGGCCTGTACGGTGAGGTGTTGCCGAACCAGAACGGCGCGCCCGTGCGCGTGATCGTGCCGTGGAAATACGGCTTCAAGAGCGCGAAGTCGCTCGTGAAGATCCGCTTCGTGTCGAATCAGCCGCCCACGAGCTGGAACAAGTACGCGCCGAACGAGTATGGCTTCTATTCGAACGTGAATCCGAATGTCGACCACCCGCGCTGGAGCCAGGCCACCGAGCGGCGCATCGGCGAGGACGGCTTCTTCCAGCCCAAGCGCAAGACGCTCATGTTCAACGGCTACGGCGACCTCGTGGCGTCGATGTATCAGGGTATGGATCTGCGCAAGAACTTTTGAGTCACGAGCGGCCGATGGAGCGAGAGATGGAATCGACGACGACACCGCAGGCTGACGCCTTGCCGCGCGCAATACTCGCGAAGGCCGGTGCGCGCGCCGCGAGCGCGGCCGGCCCGCGCTGGCTGCCATGGGCGAAGGCGGCGGTATTCGTCGCGGCGTTGTATCCGCTTGCACGCATCGTGCTGTTCGGCTTCACCGACCGGCTCGGTGCGAATCCGATCGAGTTCATCACGCGCTCCACGGGCCTGTGGACGCTCGTGTTCCTCTGCATCACGCTCGCCGTCACGCCGCTGCGCCGGCTCACCGGCTGGAACGCGCTGATCCGCTTTCGACGCCTGCTCGGGCTCTACGCGTTTTTCTACGCGGCGCTGCACTTCACGACCTACGTCTGGTTCGACAAGTGGTTCGACGTCGCCGCGATGCTCAAGGACGTGGGCAAGCGGCCGTTCATCACGGTGGGCTTCGCGGCGTTCGTGCTGCTGATTCCGCTCGCCGCGACGTCCACGCGCGCGATGGCGCGCAGGCTCGGGCGCCGCTGGCAAACGCTGCATCGGCTTGTCTACGCGATCGGCGTGCTGGCGATCCTGCACTTCTGGTGGATGAAGGCAGGCAAGCACGATCTAGTGCTGCCGAAGCTTTATGGCGCGATCATGCTCGTGCTATTGGGCTGGCGCGCGGGCGTGTGGCTGCTCGCGCGGTGGCGCTCCGCGCGATCGGGCGCGGGCGTTGCCTGACTGGCTCGCGTATGCGAAAAAAAAGCGACGCCGTAGCGTCGCTTTTTTACTGTGGCGCGAGCGCTCGAAACGCCCGGTTAATTGCGCATTTACTCGCTCAGTCCGGCAGCGGGCGCTCGTTCGCGAATAGCTGCGCCACGCTTTCGCGCTCGCGCGCGAGATGCACGCGCGTGCCATCGACCATGACCTCGGCCGCGCGTGCGCGCGTGTTGTAGTTCGAACTCATCACGAAGCCGTAGGCGCCCGCCGAGCGGATCGCGAGCACGTCGCCCGGCTCGATGGCGAGCGCGCGCGCGCGGCCGAGCCAGTCGCCGCTTTCGCACACGGGGCCGACCACGTCGTAAGTCTGCGGGGCCGACTGGCGTTCCACGACCGGCTCGATCGCGTGATAGGCGTCGTACATGGCGGGGCGAGCGAGGTCGTTCATCGCGGCGTCGACGATCGCGAAATTCTTCTCCGAGCCGGGCTTGAGGAACTCGACCGTGGTGAGCAGGATGCCCGCATTGCCCACGAGCGAGCGGCCCGGCTCGAAGTACACGTCGCGGACCTTGCCCGTCTTCGTGCCATGCGCCTCGATGCGATCGAGCACCGTGCGCACGAATTCGCCGATGTCGGGCGGCGTTTCGTCGTCGTAGCGAATGCCGAGTCCGCCACCGACGTCGATGTGGCGGATGCTCACGCCATCGGCTTCGATCTGGTCGACGAGTTCGAGCAGTTTGTCGATGGCGTCGAGATACGGCGCGATCTCGGTGATTTGCGAGCCGATGTGGCAGTCGATGCCGGCCACCTCCAGGTGCGGCATGGCTGCGGCGGCGCGATAGGTCGCGCGCGCGTCCTCGAATGCGACGCCGAACTTGTTCGCCTTCAGGCCCGTGGAAATGTACGGGTGCGTCTTCGGATCGACGTCGGGGTTCACACGCAGCGAAACGGGCGCTTTCTTGCCGAGCTGGCCCGCAACTGCGTTGAGCCGGTCGAGTTCGGGAATCGATTCGACGTTGAAGCACTTCACGCCCGCTTCGAGCGCCTCGCGCATTTCGGCCGCCGTCTTGCCGACGCCCGAGAACACCACGTCCTGCGCCTTGCCGCCCGCCGCGAGCACGCGTGCGAGTTCGCCTGCGGAGACGATGTCGAAGCCCGCGCCTTCGCGCGCGAAGAGGTTGAGCACCGCGAGATTGCTGTTCGCCTTCACCGCGACGTGCACTTTGGCGCGGCGGCCGGCGCAGGCGTCTGCGTAGGCGTGCCACGCGGCGGTGAGCGCCTTGCGCGAATAAACGTAGAGCGGCGTGCCGTACTGCGCGGCGAGGTCGGCGGCCGACACGCCTTCTACGAAGAGCGTGCCGTTGTCACGGTGAAAAGCGGACTGGGTCATGCGAGCGATTTACTGGGTTGGCGTTGCGCCGGAAGCCGGTTGCGGGCTGCCGGTGGTCGCGGACGGGGTGCTGACTTCGCTGTCCGGAGACAACGAGAGCGGCGTGCCCGAAGTGTCGGGTATCGAGCCGACGGGCGCCGAAGCCGCTTCGGGCGCCGACGCGCCGGTTTGCGGCGGCGCGGTTTCGAAGCTGGGCTTGGGCGGAAGCGGCGGCACGGTGGGCATGTAGAGCGGCCCGCGCTGGCCGCAGCCTGCGAGCGCGACGGCGCAGACCGCAAAAGCCGCTAGAATCGCGCCGGGCGTCGATACGCGGGATGCCGCTGCGCGCATCTGCGAAATGACACGCATAATTGTCCCTGAATGAATAACCGGTGGAGTTTAGCATGCCAGACAGTGACTACCTGAGCCGCGCGGAGGCCGTGCTGGGAGCCGTGGAGCGGGCCGTGGACGAGGCCAGCGCCGATATCGAACTCGAGCGCAGCGGCAACGTTCTGACGCTCGAATTCGAGAATCGCTCGAAGATCATCGTGAACCTGCAGCCGCCGATGCGCGAAATCTGGATCGCGGCGAAGGCCGGCGGTTTCCACTATCGCTTCATCGACGGCCAATGGCGCGACACGCGCACGGGCACCGAATTCTTCTCGGCGCTCACGGCCTACGCGACGGAACAGGCGGGCGAGCCGGTGCGGTTCGAACCCTGAACGTGAAAACGGGCGCTGCTTGAACTGGCGCCCGTTTTTCTTTGCCCCGGTTCGGCGAAGCTCAGTGCCCGCGGAACAGGTTCATGATGTCCTCCTTTTCTTTCGCATTCACATGCTCGGGCGCCGGCGCGGCGTCGGCGTCGTCGGCTGCGCCCGATGTGCCCGATGCGCCGCTCGCCGACGCTTCGAGCGCCGCCTGGCTGATGCCCACCGCCGAAACGAAGCCGTGGCCCGGCGTGGCGTCGGCGTAATAGAGCTCCTCGCCGAGCGAGACGATGCCGTCGGGCATCGCCATCTTGTACTCGGGCACGCCGGTGAGCGCCTTCTGCATGTAATCGATCCATACCGGTAGCGCGAGGCCACCGCCCGTTTCCCTGTCGCCGAGGCTGCGCGGGTTGTCGTAACCGATCCACGCGATTGCGGCCAGCGTGTGCTGGTAGCCCGCGAACCACGCGTCGCGCGAATCGTTCGTGGTGCCGGTCTTGCCGCCCAGGTCGGTGCGCTTGAGGGCGTTCGACTTCGCCCCCGTGCCGTGCTGCGCGACGCTCTGCAAGAGGCTGTTCATGATGTACGCGTTGCGCGGGTCGATGGCGCGCGGCGCGTTCTGCCCGGCCACGAGCGGCTGCGCCTGGGCGACGACCATGCCGCGCTGGTCGGTGACCTCGGCGATCAGATACGGGTTCACGCGGTAGCCGCCGTTCGCGAACACCGAGTAGCCGGCCGCCATCTGCAGCGGCGTGACGAGGCCCGCCCCGAGCGCCATCGGCAGGTAGGCCGGATGCCGGTCGGCGTCGAAGCCGAAGTGCGTGATGTACTGCTGCGCGTACTTCGTGCCGATGTGGTTGAGGATACGGATCGACACGAGGTTCTTCGACTTCATGAGCGCCGTGCGCATGGTCATGGGGCCGTCGAAGCCGCCGCCGTAATTCTTCGGCTCCCAGGGCTGCCCCCCCGTTTCCGCCGCGCTGAAGAAGAGCGGCGCATCGTTGATGACGGTGGCCGGCCCGAGCCCCTTGTCGAGCGACGCCGAATAGATGAACGGCTTGAAGCTCGAGCCCGGCTGGCGCCACGCCTGCGTGACGTGGTTGAACTTGTTCTTGTTGAAGTCGAAGCCGCCCACGAGCGCGCGGATCGCGCCGTCCTGCGGCACGATCGAGATGAACGCGCCTTCGATCTGCGGCAGTTGCGTGATCGACCACTCGCCCGCATTGTCGCGCGCCACGCGGATGACCGCGCCTGGCCGGATGCGCTGCGACGGCTGCGCGCGTGCGCTTAGTGCGAACTGCGCGAAGCGCAGCCCGTCGCCGGTGATGGCCGTGGTGTTGCCGTCCATGAAGGTGGCCTGCACTTCCTTCGGGCTCGCGGCGGTGACGACCGCCGCGACGAGTTCGCCGTTGTCGGGATGCTCGACGAGGGCGTCGTCGATGGCCTGCTCGCGGTCGTCGGTGTCGGCGGGCAGGTCGATGAACGCCTCGGGCCCGCGATAGCCGTGGCGGCGCTCGTAGTCCATCAGCCCTCTGCGCAGCGCGCGATAGGCGACGTCCTGATCGGCCGAGTCGATCGTCGTGACGACGTTCAGGCCGCGCGTGTACGCCTCCTCGTGGTACTGCGCGTACATCATCTGGCGCACCATCTCCGCGACGTACTCGGCGTGGACGCTGAACTCCTTGCCCGCGCCCTTGACGACGAGCGGCTGCTGCGCGGCCTCGTCGTACTGCTGCTGCGTGATGTAGTGCAGTTCCAGCATGCGCTGGAGGATGTATTCCTGGCGCACCTTTGCGCGCTTGGGATTGACGACCGGGTTATAGGCCGAGGGCGCCTTGGGTAGCCCGGCGAGCATCGCGCATTCGGCGAGCGTGAGGTCTTTCAGGTCCTTTCCGAAATACACGCGTGCGGCGCTCGCGAAGCCATACGCGCGCTGGCCCAGATAGATCTGATTCATGTACACCTCGAGAATCTGATCTTTCGAGAGCTTCGACTCGATCTTGTAGGCGAGCAGCATCTCGTAAATCTTGCGCGTGTAGGTCTTTTCGCTCGAAAGGAAGAAGTTGCGCGCCACCTGCATGGTGATCGTGCTCGCGCCCTGGGTGGCGTGGCCGTTGGTGAGCGCGACCATGCCCGCGCGCGCGATACCGGCGAGATCGACGCCGCCGTGATCGTAAAAGCGTGCGTCCTCGATGGCGAGAATGGCTTTCTTGAGGTTGTCGGGCACGTCCCGGAAATGGACGATGTCGCGCCGCTCCTCGCCGAATTCGCCGATCAGCACGTGGTCGCGCGTATAGATGCGCAGCGGCACCTTCGGACGATAGTCGGTGAGCGCGTCGAGCGACGGCAGGTTGGGCGTGGCCACGACGAGCGCGTAGCCGAGCACGAGCGCCATGCACACCACGCCCGCGAAGATCAGGCCGAAAAACGCGATCAGCAACGTTGCCCACCATGGGCGCTTACGCCGCCGTGGGGGCTCGGGCGGCGTGGAAGGCGGTACGGACGATGGAGGCTGATCTTGCATACGAACACCAGAAAAACGGTCCCGCGATTATAGCCGCCGCCCGCCCGCGTACTTTCGGGATGCTTACATGAACGGGGTCGGGCGAGTGCGCAAACCGATATTCGCACTGTAGACGCGGCCTTCGCGCGTGGGTAGCGCCTGCGCCCAACGTTGGCCATAAGGCCGAGTATTCGCGGTCGGCGCCGCTTCGCACAATTTCCCCATCGACGCGCTGCGAACGGTTTGCGGCGCACAGACGTTCGGGAGGAGTGCGATGGGGTTCGGGAATCCGGTATTGTTGGGCGCGCGCCGCTACGCCGCGGGAGTGGATCTGGGCGCGCGCGGCGTGTCGCTCGTGGTGTTGAGCCAGCGCATCGTCGGGGCGGGGCCCGTGCGCCTCGAATGGCTGGCGAGCGCGCCGCTCGCGCGCGAGGCGATGGCGGGCGCGGAGATCGTCGATCGCGCTGCGGTGGTCGAAGCGCTGCGCAACGTGTTCTCCGAGCTGCCGCGCGCGTGCGCAGCCGCTTCGCTGCGTTGTGCGCTGGCCCTGCCCGCGAGCGCGACGCTCGTCGCCACGGTGCCGCTCGCACGCCTCGCGCCGGCGGGCTCGGTGGACGACTCGGGCCTGCACGCCGGGCTCGAGCCGTTCGTGCTGGCGGAGGCCGAGCGCGTGGCGGGCGTCGAGCGCGGCGAGCTGGCGGTCGACTGGAATGTGCTGCCGGCCACGCCGCACGCGGCCGAAACGCAGGTGACCATCGCGGCGACCGCGCGGCAGCATCTGGAGGCGCGCATCGAATGCGCAGCGATGGCGGGCATCACGCTTTGCGCCGTGGACGACGAAGCGCACGCCGCGTTGCGCGCCATGCGGCACGCGGCGGCCTACGAACTGCCGCCGCTCGAGCCGTGGGTCGCGCTCTGGGTCGGCCCGGAAGGCGTACACGGCTGGTATCTCGTCGACGACTCGGTCATCCGGCAAATGCGCTTTCCTGCGCTCGAACACGCCGATCTCGTGGAAGCGTTGCGCGACCTGGTTGGCGCCGACCAGGCCGGCTGCGTGCAGATTTCGGGGGAGCTCGCGATGTTGCGCGGCGTGGACTTCTCGCTGGCCGACATCGGTGAGGCGCTGGGCGCGCCGGTGCTGCCGTTCGAATGCGGGCCGCTTGCCGATGTCGGGTGGCCGCTCGCGGCAACGCTTGTGCACGATCCGGCGTGTGCGGTGGCGTTCGGGCTCGCACTGCGCGGGGTGGGGGAATGACGCTCGTGCGCACCACACGCGCGGGTCCGCGGCGCGACATCGGCGGATTCAATCTGTTGCCGTGGCGGCAGCGCGCAATCAGAAGACTGCGTCGTCGCCTGCTGGCCGAATGGCTCGTCGCCGCGCTGGCGGGTTGCGTGTGCGCGCTCGTCGTCGTGCTTTCGCAGCATATGGCGCGCAGCGGGCTCGAAGTCCGGCGCGAGGCGCTGGAACGATCGATCGCACACTGGCGCGCTCCGCTCGCCGAGGCGCAGCGCCTCGAGCGCGAAGGCGAAGCGCGGCTTGCCGGCGAGCGGCTCGCGCGGCTGCACGCACGGGCGACTGCGCGCTTTTTCGCACTTGCAGGCGCACTCGCGAGCGATGTCCCGCCGGGTGTCGGCTTGCAGCAACTCACGCAGTTCGCCGACGAAACCGATCTGCAGGCGAGTGCTGCGGACGAGTCTGCGGCTGCGGCCTGGCTCGGCCGTCTGCGCGCGCTGCCCGACGTAGAGGCGGTGAGCGTGCGCGAACTCAAACGCGGGGCGCCGGCTGGCGCAGCGCGCGAGCGCGCGCAGGATGAGGGGCCGATTCACGTGAGCGCGCATCTCGTCTGGCAAGGCGCGACCGCTGTGCCAGAGGCCAGGGCGGTTCGCGCACCCAGCGCTCCGGGAAGCCCCGTTTCCGCGGAGGCCAAATGAACGCGATGGCAGAGGTGGCGCAGAACCGGGGGCGCGCAGCGGCGCGGGCCCGTCACAGGGTCGCTTGGCGTGGCTGGCTGCCACTCCACGCCTGGGGCACGCGACGCCGGCTGGCGGTGGCGCTGGCGATCGCAGTGCTCGCGGGCGTGCTGCTGAGCGGCGCTTGCATCGTGTGGGACCCGCTGCGCGTGCGCGCGGAGCGTGTCTCGCTGGCGGATGCCCAGATGCGCCGCGATCACGCGCAGCAAGCGCTGGCGCGTCTGCCCGCGCTGCGCGAAGCTGCGGCGCGAACGCCCGCGCGTGCCTCATACGTGGGCAATTCCGCCGAAGACATCCGGCGTATCTCGCAACTGGCCGCGCAGTCGGGCCTCGTGCTGCACATGCTCGAACCTGGCGCGCCCGGCGGCGCGAAAGGGGAGGCGTTCCGTTCGATCAAGCTCGTCGCGCAAGGAAGCTTCGCGCAGCTACTCGAGCTGCTCGAAGGATTCGCACGCGAACCGGCACTGACTGCGCCGGACGAACTGGCGATCCGGCGCGCGGGAGCCGGCTTGTCGATCACGGCGGCATTGCGTGTTTACGATGCGCTTCCTGCCGTGCGGTTGGCGTCCGCGCCTGCTGAAGCTTCGGCTCCCGACCCGTTTGCCCGTACGGCTGCGGCCGGGCCCGGCAATGATGGCTGGCGCCTCGCCGGCATCCTCCAGGACCGGCAGCGCATTGTCGCGCTCCTGGAAACGCCCGAGGGCGTCGTGACAGCGCAAGCCGGACAGGCAATCGGCAACGGGGTCGTCGAGCAGGTCGGGCCCGCGCGCGTCGTCGTTTTCGCGAGCGGCGCAAGGCGCGCGCTCAACTGGGCGGAGGGGGCGAAATGAACGCGATCCGCTGGGGCGTCGGCTTGGTCGGCGCCGGATTGACAAGCGTTGCCGCGTGGGCGGCGGTGCCGTTGCCGCAACCCGCGTGGGCGCGGTCGTCGGGCGCGGTTGCGCACTATGAGGCGCCGCCGTTGCCCGATGGAGCGGGGGCGTCCGCGCAATGGGTCGCCAATCCGTTCGCGAGAGGCAGCGAGACGGCGCCTCCCGAGGAAGAACCGGCCGGGAATGCGGATGGCGCTTCCGGCGTTGCGGCGCCCGCCGCGCAGCCGTCGCGGGATTCCGGCAGCGACGCACCGTCTGCCGTTCCGCTCGAAGGGCCGCCCGTACCCTTGCGACCGACGTTGCGGATCAGCGATCCCGCCTCGGCAAGCGATGGATTGCCGCCCAACCGGCCGATAACGCTCAACTTCCAGCACGCGGAACTCACGGCCGTTCTGCACGCTTTCGCCGAGTTCACGAAGCTCAATATCGTAGCGAGCGAGCATGTTCGCGGGCAGGTCACGTTGCGCCTCGATCGCGTGCCCTGGCGCGCCGCGTTCGACCTGCTGCTGGAGGCGAACGGCCTCGCGATGTCGCGCATCGGCGAGGTGATCTGGATCGCGCCCGCTGCGGAGCTGGCGGCGCGCGAGCGTCAGCGTTTCGAGGCGCACGCGCGGGCCGCCGAGCTCGAGCCGCTGGAGAGCCGCTCGTTCGAACTGCACTACGCGCGCGCAGAGGATCTGCGCCGTCTGCTGAGCGGTGCGGGAGCGCAGCGCGCGCTATCGAAGCGGGGCGCGGCCGTGGCGGACGCGCGCACCAATCTTCTGTTCGTCACCGACCTGCCGGCGCGGCTTGACCCGATCGGCGAACTCGTGCGGCGGCTCGACGCGCCGGCGCGGCAGGTACTGATCGAGGCGCGTATCGTCGAGGGGAACGAGGGGCTTTCGCGAGAGCTAGGCGCGCGCCTCGGCTTGACGCCCGTGAATGCTGACGGTACGACAGCGCGTGGACTCAACGCCGGCGCGGACGGCACGGTCTACGACCTCGCGGCGGGCCCGATATCGGGTTTCAATGCCGCAGGGCTGGGGCTTACGCTGCTGGCTGCGCGCGCCACGCGCCTGCTCGACATCCAGTTGAGCGCGCTCGAGGCCGAGGGGCGTGGGCGGGTGGTGTCGAGTCCGCGAGTCATCACCGCCGACCGCACCAAGGCGATCGTCGAGCAGGGCACGGAGTTGCCGTACCAGGCCAAGGTCGGGCAGGGTGTTTCCGGCGTGCAGTTCCGTCGAGCGAGCCTGAAACTCGAAGTCGAGCCGCAGATCACACCAGACGGCCACGTGATACTCGATCTCGACGTGGCGAAGGACAGTGTCGGCGAGCAGACGGCCGCCGGGCCCGCGATCAATACCAAACACGTACAGACCCGCGTGGAAATCGAGGACGGCGGCACGGTCTCGATTGGGGGGATCGACGCAACAGATGACCGCGATGATGTGACGCGTGTGCCACTCCTGGGCAAAATACCGGTTCTGGGCGCGCTTTTTTCCCATCGCGCGCATCGGGATCAGCGCAGCGAACTGGTGGTCTTCATCACGCCGCGCGTCGTGGAGTCGAATTGACCCTCATTCGCAGGGCGAATCGGGCACCTATGCACACCGGCACGCTCGCGGGGCCGGAACACGGGGGCCGCAGACTCGACAACGCCGCCGCTTTGCCAGTAAGCTGCGGCACCAACCTTTCGTAGGAAACGCTGCAAGTGCGGGACGCAAACGCCAATGTATTTTTCGTAGGGCTCATGGGCGCCGGCAAGACGACCGTGGGCCGGGCGGTCGCACGCCGGCTGGAGCGTCCGTTCTTCGACTCCGATCACGAGATCGAAGCGCGCACCGGCGCGCGCATCCCCGTGATCTTCGAACTCGAAGGCGAAGCGGGCTTTCGCGACCGCGAGGCCCAGGTGATCGAGGAGCTCACGGCGCGTGAAGGCATCGTCCTCGCCACGGGCGGCGGCGCGGTGCTGCGGCCCGAGAACCGCTCGGCGCTCAAGACGCGCGGCTTCGTCGTGTATCTGCGCGCGCATCCGCACGATCTGTGGCTGCGCACGCGGCGCGACAAGAACCGCCCGCTGCTGCAAACGGAAGATCCCAAGGCGCGGCTCGAGGCGCTCTACGAAGTGCGCGACCCGCTCTATCGCGAGATTGCGGACTTCGTGATCGAAACCGGCCGACCGTCGGTCAACGGACTCGTCAACATGGTGCTGATGCAGCTCGACATGGCTGGCGTCGCGAGGGCCACGGCGCGCGAGTAGGGCGCGGCCGTGCATCAGGTTGCGCATCAGAAACCCACTAGATTCAGAGCATGATTACCGTCAACGTCGAACTGGGCGACCGCGCCTACCCCATCCATATCGGCTCCGGCCTGATCGGACAGACCGCGCTCTTCGCGCCGCATATCGCCGGCAAGTCGGTGACGATCGTGACGAACACCGTCGTAGACCCGCTCTACGGCGAGACGCTGCGCACCGCGCTCGCGCCGCTCGGCAAGGACGTCAACACGGTCGTGCTGCCCGACGGCGAGGCGCACAAGAACTGGGAAACGCTCAACGAGATCTTCGACGCGCTGCTCAGCGTGCGCGCCGACCGCAAGACCACGCTCATCGCGCTGGGCGGCGGCGTGACGGGCGACATGACTGGTTTCGCGGCGGCGTGCTACATGCGCGGCGTGCCGTTCATCCAGGTGCCGACCACGCTGCTCTCGCAGGTCGATTCGTCGGTGGGCGGCAAGACGGGTATCAATCATCCGCTTGGAAAGAACATGATAGGCGCGTTTTACCAGCCGCAGGCCGTGATCGCGGACATCGGCGTATTGCGCACCTTGCCCGGGCGCGAGCTGGCGGCCGGTATCGCCGAAGTCATCAAGACCGGCGCGATCGCCGACGCCGAATTCTTCGACTGGATCGAAGCGAACGTCGACGCGCTCAACCGCTGCGAGCCCGCAGCGCTCGCGCACGCGGTCAAGCGCTCGTGCGAAATCAAGGCCTCGGTCGTGGCAGACGACGAGCGTGAAGGCGGCCTGCGCGCCATTCTCAATTTCGGCCACACGTTCGGCCACGCGATCGAGGCGGGCCTCGGCTATGGCGAGTGGCTGCATGGTGAGGCGGTCGGCTGCGGCATGGTGATGGCTGCCGATCTTTCGGTCCGCATGGGCATGCTGGACGAGGCTTCGCGTGCGCGGCTCGTGCGTGTGGTCGAGGCCGCAAAGCTGCCGGTGCGCGCGCCCGCGCTGGGCGCGGACCGCTATGTCGAGCTGATGCAGGTCGACAAGAAAGCGGAGGGCGGGGCCATCAAATTCATCTTGCTCAAGCGCTTCGGCGAGACGCACATCGGTCGCGCGCCCGACGAAACCGTGCAGGCCACGCTCGCCGCCACGACGCAAGGCTGACGCGCCGCGAGCCACAACCCCTTGCGGAGGAACGGTGAGCGATACCCGCAGCGACACCCGTAGTAATCCCCCGAGCGATCCCCATCGTGCGCCCGGGCATGGCGACCGGGCCGCGTCCGGCAATGCCGGCGCGGTGCTTGCCGCCTCGCACGAGGCGGACCTCGCGCCCTATGCGGCGCACGCATCGCGTTCGCGCGGGCGGCGCTATCCCGAACCGCCACCGGCCGCGCGCAGCGAATTTCAGCGCGACCGGGACCGCATCGTCCACTCCACCGCTTTTCGGCGTCTCGAATACAAGACCCAGGTCTTCGTGAACCACGAGGGCGATCTCTTTCGCACGCGGCTCACGCACAGCCTCGAAGTCGCGCAGATCGCACGCTCGGTCGCGCGCAACCTGCGCGTGAACGAGGATCTCGTCGAGGCGATCTCGCTCGCGCACGACCTCGGCCATACGCCGTTCGGCCATGCGGGCCAGGACGCGCTCAACGAGTGCATGCGCGAGCACGGCGGCTTCGAGCACAATCTGCAGAGCCTCGCCGTGGTGGACGAGCTGGAGGAGCATTACGGCGCGTTCGACGGCCTTAACCTGTGCTTCGAGACGCGCGAGGGCATACTCAAGCATTGTTCGCGCGAGCATGCGCGGCATTTGGGCGATCTGGGCGAGCGTTTCCTGCTCGGCCGGCAACCGTCGATCGAGGCGCAGATCGCCAACATCGCCGACGAGATCGCCTACAACAACCACGACGTCGACGACGGCCTGCGCTCGGGCCTGCTCACCATCGAGCAACTGGCCGAGGTCGAACTCTGGCAAACGCACTACGAAGCCGCACGCGGGGAGTATCCGCAAATCGAGGGCAGGCGGCTCATCCACGAGACGGTGCGGCGCATCATCAACACGCTGATCGCCGACCTGATCGGGCAGACGCAGCGCAATCTCGCCGAACATGCGCCAAAGTCGCTCGAAGACGTGCGTGCCGCGCCCGCGCTCGTCGCGCACAGCGAGCGCGTGGCGACGCAGGCGGCCGTGCTCAAGCGCTTTCTCTATCGCAACCTGTATCGCCACTATCGGGTCATGCGCATGGCCAACAAGGCGCAGCGCGTCGTGAAGGGGCTGTTCGGGGCGTTCAGCGAGGATCCGCGCCTTCTGCCGCCCGCGTACCTCACGCCCGATGCCGCCGCGCAGCCGCGTTCGATCGCGCATTACATTGCCGGCATGACCGACCGGTATGCGCTGAAGGAATACCGCCGGCTATTCGTCGTCACCGACGACGTTTGAGTGCGCGTCGCGCCTCGCCGATTCCGGGAGTCCATGCGATGAAGTCCTGGCCGTATCCGCGCGTCGCCGCGCACCGAGGGGGCGGCACGCTCGCGCCCGAGAACACGTTGGCGGGGCTGCGCACCGGCGCGAGCTTCGGCCATACGATGGTCGAGTTCGACGCGAAGCTGTCCGCCGACAACGTCGTGTTCCTGCTGCACGACGACACCGTCGAGCGTACCTCGAACGGCTACGGCGCGGCCGCGCACATGCGCTACGCCGAACTCGCGGCGCTCGATGCGGGGAGCTGGCGCGATGCGCGTTTTGCAGGCGAGCCGATGCCGACGCTCGCCCAGGTCGCCGCGTTTTGCCGCGAGTCGGGGCTCGCCGCGAATGTGGAGATCAAGCCCTGTGCGGGCCGTGATGCGGAGACGGGGCGTATCGTCGGCGCCGAGACGGCGCGCCTGTGGGCGGAAGACACAAAAGCGGACATCGCGCCGCTGCTCTCGTCGTTTTCCTATGCCGCGCTGGAGGCGGCGCGCGAGTCCGCGCCCGATCTGCCGCGCGGCCTGCTGTTCGAGCGCGTGCCGGCCGACTGGCGAGCGCAGACCGCCGCGCTCGGTTGCCTGTCGCTGCATGCCAGCCATCGCCATCTGGACGAGGCGCTTGTCGAGCGCATCAAGTCGGCCGGGCTTTTCATCCTCGCCTACACGGTGAACGACCTCGACCGGGCTCGGCAACTCGTGCGCTGGGGCGTCGATACGATCTGCACGGACCGCATCGATCTGATCGGCCCGCGCGCGCTCGACGACTGAGGCGCTAGCGTGGGCGGCGCGCGCCGCTTTGGCGGCGTTTCAGCGACAACGCGCGAGCAGTGCGCCCGCCACCAGCGCCACGCCGCCGACGATCGCAACGGCTTGCCACGGGTTGCGGTGCACATAGTCGTCGGCTCCGGCGATGGCCGCGTCGGTGTGGTCGCGCGCGGCCGCACGCGCTACTTCGAGCCGCTCGCGTGCGGCATCGAGACGCTTGCGAATGTCGGCGCGCAGCGCGACGGCGTCGGCCTGGGTCCCCTCGCCCAGCGTGTTTTCCAGTTCGGCGAGCAGATCGCGCAGCTCGTCGGTGATATCGGCGGCGGCGCTGCGGCCGCGGCGTGCGATGCGCCGCGCGTGGCGGCTCGTGCGCGTCCAGGAATCTCCGAGGGCTTCTCGCGTATTCGGAAAGGCGCTCATGTATGGCTCCGTCGTTGAAAAGTCATAGATAAAAGGCTCGCCGCGGGGCGCACGAAAAAGGGCGCTGCAGGGCAAGGGCCGGAATACAAGTATTGCGCAATTCCAGTGCCCGAGATTTGAAGAAGCGCAGCCGGTCGGCCGCAAACGCACGCCAGACGGGGCTTTGCTCTCTGGTGACAAAACAGTTGATTACGGGGACAGCACGCTTTTCCGCAGAGGCATAGAATCGGGATAAGCCCATGCGAGTGTGGGGATAATCTGATGGAGACGTTAAGGCAGGAAGGGAACTGCGGGAAGGAAAGTGCCGCCCTTCGCCGGACGCCGCAAAGGCTGGGCAAAGGGCGGGCACGGAATGAAGCAGGGCGCCGGAGCGCGTTAGAACATGTAGCCGACCTTCAGGTAGGTTACGAGCGGATTCAGGCGAATCTTGGATTCGGCTGTCCGCACCGTGCCCAACTGGTTGTTGAGGGTCGTGGTGTACGTCGCGGTCACGTTGATCGGGATGTACGACAGCGAGAAGCCCGCGAACCAGTGCTTCGTGAAGTTGTAGTTGAAGCCCAGGTTAAACACGGGGGCCCAGGAACGATCGGTGGAAACACTGGTCGGACCCCCAAGTACGCCCTGCTCGAAGGCGCCGTTGGTGATCTTCGCGTTGGAGAACCAGGCATAGGTAAAGCCAATGCCGGCGTAAGGCCGGAATTTTGCTTCAGGCCTGTTGAAGTAGTACTTGAACAACAGCGCCGGGCTCCACAGGCGCGCCGAGCCCACCTTGCCGAACGAGTCGAGGATGCCGCCGCCGGAAATGTCGAACTTCGGCGGAATGCCCAGTTCGGCTTCCGTGGCGATATGGTCGGTGATGAAGTAGCCGAGGGACACGCCGAGGGTGTCCGACGAACCCACGCTGGCCCCCGTGTTCGGAATGGCCATGTTGACGGGCGTTCCGCCTGCGCTATCGATCTTGAGCGGGTCGCTGGTGTCCTGCGGCATGAAGCGGAACCAGCCGGTGGTGACGTAGAACGTGTTTGCTGTCTGTGCGTGTGCTGCCGTGAAACTGGCGAGCGCGGCGACCCCCGCCAGCGCCTGTTTTAATTTCATATTTGTGCTCCTCCATGAAAGGCCCGCTCATTATGAACACAACGTTTGCAACAAACCATACGCGACCGTTAGAGCCTTTTTACTAAGCGCCGCGAGCTTTCCGCCGAAGCCGCATGCCTGCGAGAAGTAACGCTGGTGCGGCCCGACGGGTCTGCGGGTATTCACCAACGGAACCAGGAAAATCGAGCATGGCACGGCTTGCACGTCTTTATGTTCCCGATCAGCCGCAGCATGTGATCCTGCGCGGACTCGATCAGCAACCCGCGTTCGTCGATGACCAGGATTACGAACTGTTCATCGACTGCCTGAAGGCTGCGGCGCGCGATCATCATCTGGCGGTTCATGCGTGGGTTTTGATGCCCGGCGCTGTGCAACTGCTTGTCACGCCCTCCGACGAGTCCAGCTTGCCCAAGGCGATGCAGGCGGTCGGCCGGCGCTACGTGGCGCATTTCAACCGGCGCTATGCGCGTCGCGGCACGCTCTGGGAGGGGCGCTATCGCGCGACAGTCATCGAAGGCGAGCGCTTTTTCCTGCTGGCGAGCCGCGTCGTCGAGCTCGCGCCGGTGCGCAGCCACCTCGTGACGGCCCCGGAGGACTATCGGTGGTCGAGCTACCGTCATCACATCGGCTTGACCGTCGACAGCCTCATTACCGACCATCCGCTGTACTGGGCGCTCGGCAATACGCCGTTCGAGCGTCAGCGCGCGTACCGCGAACTCTGCGAGCAGCCGCTCGACGAACGCGAGACCACGCAGCTCATGCAGGCGACGCTCAAGGGCTGGGTGCTCGGCAGCGATACTTATCGCGATTGGGCATCGCGCAGCGCGAACCGGCGGGTCTCGCCGCTGCCGCGCGGGCGGCCGCGCAAGGTGCGCGAGGCGCCGGGCACGCCTGGGGCAGGTCCGGCCGGGGCGATCGGCGCGCCGACGGGTGCCGCGGCTGCAGCTGGCGCGAGTCAGCCTGCCGCTCATGGCGCCGGTCAACCTGGCCCCCATTCTGGCGTCCACCCTGCCGCGCATCCGGGCGACCAGACGGCGACGCCCGGGGAAGGCCATGCCGGCACCGGTTCAGCGACAACATCGGGCGGGAATGCGGGGGGCTCGAGCAGCCATTCGAGCGGATCGCAGGGTCCGGGGAGCGGCAGCTCGTCCGATCCGGCTTCCGGGCTCGAGGAGCGCAAACCGGGTACCGGCACACACTGATTACCTTTCGGTTCAAAGGGTTATGGCGAAAGCGGCATCATCGGATGCCGTTTTCTTTTGCCTGTTTTTAATGCGGCCCCATTAAATAATTGTGCGAATGCACCAAGTCGATAATTAGGGTTCTATCATCACGTTTTATTTGCATGCCCTTGATTCGTCGCGTATATTCGCCTTTCGGCTCTCCTGGGCGCATAACGCGGGAAGCACGTATCACCCCGCGCAAACGCCGTACAGCGGTCACGCAAGCGGCGGGAAACAAAGAACACGGATTCAACGGCCGGCAACGGCCCCACTCTGACGGTGTCCCCATGAACGATCACCAGCAGCGCGCCGCGGTGCCCGCCGCGCAAGGTCTCTACGACCCGCAAAACGAACACGACGCCTGCGGCGTCGGCTTCGTCGCCCACATCAAGGGCAAGAAAAGTCACGAAATCATTCAGCAAGGCCTGAAGATTCTCGAAAACCTCGACCACCGGGGCGCCGTCGGCGCCGACCCGCTGATGGGCGACGGCGCGGGCATCCTGATCCAGATTCCGGACGCGTTCTATCGCGAGGAAATGGCCAAGCAGGGCGTGACGCTGCCGCCGTTCGGCGAGTACGGCGTCGGCATGATCTTCCTGCCGAAGGAACACGCCTCGCGCCTCGCGTGCGAACAGGAACTGGAGCGCACGGTGCGCGCCGAAGGCCAGGTCGTGCTCGGCTGGCGCGACGTGCCGGTCGACCACACCATGCCCATTTCGCCCACCGTCAAGGCGAGCGAGCCGCTGATCCGCGAGATCTTCATCGGCCGCGGCAAGGACGTGATGGTTACGGACGCGCTCGAACGCAAGCTCTACATCATCCGCAAGACCGCGAGCCACCGCATCCAGGCGCTCAAGCTCAAGCACGGCAAGGAGTATTTCGTGCCGTCGTGCTCGGCGCGCACGGTCGTCTACAAGGGGCTGCTGCTGGCGGGCCAGGTCGGCGTGTACTACCGCGACCTGCAGGACGAGCGCGTGGTCTCGGCGCTCGCGCTCGTGCACCAGCGCTTCTCCACGAACACGTTCCCGGCCTGGGAACTGGCGCACCCGTACCGCATGATCGCCCACAACGGCGAGATCAACACCGTGAAGGGCAACGTCAACTGGCTGAACGCCCGCACCGGCGCGATCGCCTCGCACGTGCTCGGCGACGACCTGCCCAAGCTCTGGCCGCTGATCTATCCGGGCCAGTCGGACACGGCGTCGTTCGACAACTGTCTCGAACTGCTCGTGATGGCCGGCTATCCGCTCGTCCACGCGGTCATGATGATGATTCCGGAAGCGTGGGAGCAGCACACGTTGATGGACGAGAACCGCAAGGCGTTCTACGAGTACCACGCCGCGATGATGGAGCCGTGGGACGGCCCCGCCGCGATCGCGTTCACGGACGGCCGCCAGATCGGCGCGACGCTCGACCGCAACGGCCTGCGTCCGGCGCGCTACATCGTCACCGACGACGACCTCGTCATCATGGCGTCGGAGGCGGGCACGCTGCCGATCCCCGAGTCGAAGATCGTGAAAAAGTGGCGCCTGCAGCCGGGCAAGATGTTCCTGATCGACATGGAGCACGGCCGCATCATCGACGACAAGGAACTGAAGGACAACCTCGCCAACGCCAAGCCCTACAAGAGCTGGATCGACGCCGTGCGCATCAAGCTCGACGAGATCGAGCCGAAGGCCGAGGACGTCGCGACCGCGCGCGCCGAAGCCGCCGCGCTGCTCGACCGTCAGCAGGCGTTCGGCTACACGCAGGAGGACCTCAAGTTCCTGATGGCGCCGATGGCGATGTCGGGCGAAGAGGCCGTCGGCTCGATGGGCAACGACTCGCCGCTGGCGGTCATGTCCAACAAGAACAAGACGCTCTACAGCTACTTCAAGCAGCTGTTCGCGCAGGTCACGAACCCGCCGATCGACCCGATCCGCGAGAACATGGTGATGTCGCTCGTGTCGTTCATCGGCCCGAAGCCGAACCTGCTCGACACCAACAACATCAACCCGCCGATGCGCCTCGAAGTGTCGCAGCCGGTGCTCGACTTCAAGGACATCGCGAAGATCCGCGCGATCGAGCAGTACACGGGCGGCAAGTTCAGCAGCTACGAGCTGAACATTTGCTACCCGGTGGCCTGGGGCAAGGAAGGCATCGAGGCGCGTCTCGCGTCGCTGTGCGCGGAAGCCGTCGACGCCGTCAGGTCGGGCTACAACATCCTGATCGTCTCGGACCGCCGCGCGGACCGCGACAACGTCGCGATTCCCGCGCTGCTCGCCACTTCGGCCATCCACTCGCACCTCGTGCAGCACGGTCTGCGCACGAGCACGGGGCTCGTCGTGGAAACGGGTTCGGCGCGCGAAACGCACCACTTCGCGCTGCTCGCCGGTTTCGGCGCGGAAGCCGTGCACCCGTACCTCGCGATGGAAACGCTCGCGCAGATGGCGCAGGGCCTGAAGGGCGACCTGTCGGCGGAGAAGGCCGTCTACAACTTCACCAAGGCGGTGGGCAAGGGCCTGCTCAAGGTGATGTCGAAGATGGGCATCTCGACCTACATGTCGTACACGGGCGCGCAGATTTTCGAGGCGGTCGGCCTCTCCGACGAACTCATCGGCAAGTACTTCAAGGGCACGGCCTCGAAGGTCGGCGGCATCGGCCTGTTCGACGTCGCGGAAGAAGCGATCCGTATGCACCGCGACGCGTTCGGCGACAACCCCGTGCTCGCGAACATGCTCGACGCGGGCGGCGAGTACGCCTACCGCGTGCGCGGCGAAGACCACATGTGGACGCCCGATGCGATCGCCAAGCTCCAGCACTCGGCGCGCAGCAACTCGTATCAGACGTACAAGGAATACGCGCACCTCATCAACGACCAGACGAAGCGTCACATGACGTTCCGCGGCCTGTTCGAGTTCCGTCTCGACCCGGCCCGCGCGATCTCGATCGACGACGTCGAGCCGGCGAAGGAAATCGTCAAGCGTTTCGCCACGGGCGCGATGTCGCTCGGCTCGATCAGCACGGAAGCGCACGCCACGCTGGCCGTCGCGATGAACCGCATCGGCGGCAAGTCGAACACGGGCGAGGGCGGCGAGGACGAGAACCGCTATCGCAACGAATTGCGCGGCATTCCGATCAGG
Organism: Paraburkholderia lycopersici; assembly: GCF_900096975.1. GTDB lineage: Bacteria > Pseudomonadota > Gammaproteobacteria > Burkholderiales > Burkholderiaceae > Paraburkholderia > Paraburkholderia lycopersici. Next base: position 44,304 of record NZ_FMYQ01000027.1, on the reverse strand, counting down.
AACGGCGACACGCTGCAGTCGATCATCGGTCCGGAAGTCGTGAAGGACATCCCGCTGAAGGACGGCGACTCGCTGCGCTCGAAGATCAAGCAGGTCGCGTCGGGCCGCTTCGGCGTGTCGGCCGAGTACCTGTCGTCGGCGGACCAGATCCAGATCAAGATGGCGCAGGGCGCGAAGCCCGGCGAAGGCGGCCAGCTGCCGGGCCACAAGGTCTCGGAGTACATCGGCAAGCTGCGCTACTCGGTGCCGGGCGTGGGCCTCATCTCGCCGCCGCCGCACCACGACATCTACTCGATCGAAGATCTCGCGCAACTGATTCACGATCTGAAGAACGTGAACCCCGTGTCGTCGATCTCGGTCAAGCTCGTGTCGGAAGTGGGCGTGGGCACGGTGGCCGCCGGTGTGGCGAAGGCCAAGGCCGATCACGTCGTGATCGCCGGCCACGACGGCGGCACGGGCGCCTCGCCGCTCTCGTCGATCAAGCACGCCGGCACGCCGTGGGAACTCGGCCTCGCCGAAACGCAGCAGACGCTCGTGCTCAACCAGCTGCGCGGCCGCATTCGCGTGCAGGCCGACGGCCAGATGAAGACGGGCCGCGACGTCGTGATCGGCGCGCTGCTCGGCGCCGACGAATTCGGCTTCGCGACGGCGCCGCTCGTCGTCGAAGGCTGCATCATGATGCGCAAGTGCCACCTGAACACCTGCCCGGTCGGCGTCGCGACGCAGGACCCGGTGCTGCGCGCGAAGTTCTCGGGCCAGCCCGAGCACGTCGTCAACTTCTTCTTCTTCATCGCCGAGGAAGTGCGCGAAATCATGGCGCAACTGGGCATCCGCAAGTTCGAGGACCTCGTCGGCCGCGCCGATCTGCTCGACATGCGCAAGGGCGTCGAGCACTGGAAGGCGAAGGGTCTCGACTTCTCGCGCGTGTTCTTCCAGCCGCAGGTGGGCGCCGAAGTCGCGCGCAAGCACGTCGACACGCAGGACCACGGTCTCGACCGCGCACTCGATCACACGCTGATCGAGAAGGCGAAGGCCGCGATCGAAACGGGCGAGCACGTCTCGTTCATCCAGCCGGTGCGCAACGTGAACCGCACGGTCGGCGCGATGCTTTCGGGCGTCGTCGCGAAGAAGTACGGCCACGATGGCCTGCCGGAAGACACGATCCACATCCAGTTGAAGGGCACGGCGGGCCAGAGCTTCGGCGCGTTCCTCGCACGCGGCATCACGCTGGACCTCGTGGGCGACGGCAACGACTACGTCGGCAAGGGCCTGTCGGGCGGGCGCATCATCATTCGTCCGACCAACGACTTCCGCGGCAAGTCCGAAGAAAACATCATCTGCGGCAACACGGTGATGTACGGCGCGCTCGAAGGCGAATCGTTCTTCCGCGGGGTCGCGGGCGAGCGCTTCTGCGTGCGTAACTCGGGCGCGACGGCGGTGGTCGAAGGCACGGGCGACCACGGCTGCGAATACATGACGGGCGGCACGGTGGTCGTGCTCGGCGAGACGGGCCGCAACTTCGCGGCCGGCATGTCGGGCGGTGTGGCTTATGTCTACGATCCGGACGGCGCCTTCGCCGGCAAGTGCAACAAGTCGATGGTCGCGCTCGAGCCGGTCCTGCAGCAGGCCGAACAGGAGCGCACCGTGGACCGCGCACTGTGGCACACGGGCCAGACCGACGAAGCGCTGCTCAAGGGGCTCGTCGAGCGTCACTTCCAGTTCACGGGCTCGCCGCGCGCAAAGGCGCTGCTCGAAAACTGGGACGCGGCGCGCCGCCAGTTCGTGAAGGTGTTCCCGACGGAATACAAGCGCGCACTCGGCGAACTCGGCGCGAAGAAGGCGAGCCAGGAAGAACTGGCCGCCTGATTCCGCGACGACGACCTTAAGACGACGAAGCGCCCGCTGCGCACCTTGATGCGGCGGCGGGCGCGGTCCCCCTCACCGCGAATTTCGCGAATCAATCAGATAAACGAGAACCAAATGGGTAAGGCAACCGGTTTTCTCGAGTTCGAGCGCCAGCATGAGGCGTACGAAGCACCGCTCACGCGCGTGAAGCACTACAAGGAATTCGTGGCGGCGCTCTCCGACGCCGACGCGAAGATCCAGGGCGCACGCTGCATGGACTGCGGCATTCCGTTCTGCAACAACGGCTGCCCGGTCAACAACGTCATTCCGGACTTCAACGACCTCGTGTTCCGCCAGGACTGGAAGAGCGCGATCGAAGTCCTGCACTCGACCAACAACTTCCCCGAGTTCACGGGCCGTATCTGCCCGGCGCCCTGCGAAGCGGCGTGTACGCTCGGCATCAACAACGACCCGGTCGGCATCAAGTCGATCGAGCACGCGATCATCGACAAGGCGTGGACCGAAGGCTGGGTCGCGCCGCAGGTCGCGAAGCACAAGACGGGCAAGAAGGTCGCCGTCGTGGGCTCGGGTCCCGCAGGCCTCGCCGCCGCGCAGCAGCTTGCGCGCGCCGGCCATGACGTGACGGTGTTCGAGAAGAACGACCGCGTCGGCGGCCTGCTGCGCTACGGCATCCCCGACTTCAAGCTGGAGAAGTGGCTGATCGACCGCCGCATGCGCCAGATGGAAGCCGAAGGCGTGACGTTCCGCACCAACGTCTTCATCGGCAAGGGCGAACTGCCCGCGTTCGTCGGCAACACGGCGAAGGAAACGATCTCGCCCGACGAGCTGAAGGAACGGTTCGACGCCGTGGTGATCGCGGGCGGTTCGGAAACGCCGCGCGATCTGCCGGTGCCGGGCCGCGAACTCGAGGGCGTGTACTATGCGATGGAATTCCTGCCGCAGCAGAACAAGGTCAACGCCGGCGACAAGCTGCCGAACCAGCTGCTCGCCAAGGGCAAGCATGTGGTCGTGATCGGCGGCGGCGATACGGGTTCCGACTGCGTGGGCACCTCCAACCGTCACGGTGCGAAGAGCGTCACGCAGTTCGAACTGCTGCCGCAACCGCCCGAAGCCGAGAACAAGCCCCTCGTGTGGCCGTACTGGCCGGTCAAGCTGCGCACTTCGTCGTCGCATGAGGAAGGCTGCTCGCGCGACTGGTCGGTCGCGACGAAGCGCCTCGAAGGCAAGAACGGCAAGGTCGAGAAGCTGATCGCCGCGCGCGTGGAGTGGAAGGACGGCAAGATGGTCGAAGTGCCGGACTCGGAATTCGAAATGAAGGCCGATCTCGTGCTGCTCGCCATGGGCTTCACGCAGCCGGTTTCGCCGGTACTCGAAGCGTTCGGCGTCGAGAAGGATGCGCGCGGCAACGTGCGTGCCTCGACCGAAGGCGAGAAGGCGTACTACACGTCGGTCGACAAGGTCTTCACCGCCGGCGACATGCGCCGCGGCCAGTCGCTTGTTGTGTGGGCGATCCGCGAAGGTCGGCAATGCGCGCGCTCCGTCGATGCGTATCTGATGGGCAGTTCGGAGTTGCCGCGTTAAGGCGCGGATTGGGACCAGAGTAAGCGCTAAAGCGCTAACTCTGGTCGACAGCGAAGGTCGGCAATGCGCGCGCTCCGTCGACGCGTATCTGATGGGCAGTTCGGAGTTGCCGCGTTAAGGCGCGGATTGGGACCAGAGTAAGCGCTAAAGCGCTAACTCTGGTCGACAGCGAAGGTCGGCAATGCGCGCGCTCCGTCGATGCGTATCTGATGGGCGGCTCGGCGTTGCCGCGTTAAATCCGGTGCATCCCCCACTTCGATGGGGCGCACGGAAGACAGCAGCAGACGCAATGCCACAAAGCCGGGCACCCGCAAGGGTGACCCGGCTTTTTTACGCCCGTGTGCGGTACGCATCCCTCTGAGGGTTTGCATGGGCGCGCGCCGCGCACGAGCGCGCTACCATGACGCGATTGCCCGACCCACCGAGGCCCGCCGATCATGTCCGAAGCCCGCGAGTCCGATCGCGATACGCAACAATGGCGGCGCTGTTTCGTCGCGCTTTCGCCCGATGCGGCGTCACGCGACGCGCTCGCCGCGCTCGACGTGCCGCCCAACGCGCGGCGCGTGCCGTATGCGCAGTTGCATCTGACGGTGGCGTTCATCGGCGCGATGTCGTTCGACCAGGGCGAGGCGCTCTCGCGGCGTCTCCCGGAGGGCGCGCCGCGCATTCCACCCGCGCAGGTCGCGACGATCGAATGCTGGCCGGGGCGCGCGCATCCGCGGCTGATGGTGGCCGTGCTGGCGATGTCGGATGCGTTCACGGCGCTCGACTGGCGCGTGCGCTCGCTGATGGCGGACGTGGGATTACCGCTCGACGCACGGGCGTTTCGCCCGCATGTGACGCTCGCGCGGTTCGCGCGCGACGCGGTGGGCGCGCCGGCGGCGAGCGGCGGCGAAGCGCTGCCGCCGTTGCGGTTCGAGGCGCTGGTGCTGTATTCGAGCACGCTGGCGAGGCAAGGCGCGCGCTACGAGGCCCTGGCGAGCGTTGCGCTCGATTGAGGCGTCGCCCGCGCTATCGTCGATAGCGCGCCAGCGTCAACCCGTCGAGATCGATTTCCGGCTTGCGTTGCGTCACGAGATCCGCGAGCACGCGGCCCGAGCCCATCGACATCGCCCAGCCCGTCGAACCGTGTCCGACGTTCAGCCACAGGCCATCGACGCCTGAGCCGCCCAGCAGCGGCGCGCCGTCCGGCACCATCGGCCGGCGTCCGACCCAGAACTGCGCGGACGAAGGCGTCGCCGCGTGCGGAAACCAGTCGTCGAGCACTTTCATGAGCGTCTGCAGCGCCTGCTCGCGCAGTGTCGCGCGGTGGTCGCCGAGTTCCGCCGTGCCCGCTACGCGCAGATACGGCCCGAAGCGCGTGATCGCCGTCTTGAGCGACTCGTCCATGAGCGCGGCGCGCGGCGCCTTCTGCTCGTCGACCACGAGCAGCGTGGCCGAATAGCCCTTCACCGGATACAGCGGTATCCGCACGCCCAGCGGCGCGACGAGCGCCGCGCTCTCCACGCCGAGCGCGACCACCACGGCGTCCGCGCGGAGCGTCTGCGGCGCGGCGTCGGGGCGAACGCTGCGCTCCGCGGGGCGCAGCACTTCGGCGGGCGCGCGGCGCTGCTCGCGCCGTTCGCGTCGGTTGTTCGCGGCGCCGCGGCCGGGCACGGCGCGCACGCGCACGCCGCTCACCTTGCCGCCCGCGGCTTCGAGCGCGAGCACCTCGGTGTCGAGCAGGAACGTCACGCCTCGCGCTTCGCACACCGAGCGCAGCTCGCGCGTGAAGCGCGCGCAGTCGCCGGCCTCGTCGTCGGGCAAATAGACGCCGGCCACGGGCTTCACGCGTGACCAGGCGAGGCCCGGCTCGGTCTGCGCGCAGGCCGCGGCATCGAGTTCGCGAAAGACGATGCCGGCCTCACGCAGCACACCGAGCGCCGGCTGTGCGAGTTCGACGTCGTAGTCGCTGCGAAAGAGCTGCAGATAACCCTGGCTGCGCCCGTACTCGAACGCATGCGCGGCGCGAAATGCGTGCAGGCACTCGCGGCTGTAGCAGGCGATGCGCTGCATGCGCTGCTTGTTCGCGCGAAAGCGCGCGAGATCGCATTCGCGCAGCCAGCGGGCGATCCAGCGCCATTGCGCGGCGTCGAGCGTGGGTCGGAAGATGAGCGGCGAAGTCGGCTTGAGCAGATATTTGACGAGCTTCGCGGGCATGCCAGGCGCGGCCCACGGCGTGACGTAGCCGGGCGCGATCACCCCGGCGTTGCCGAAGCTCGTGCCGAGCGCGACGCCCGGTTCCCGCTCGACGACCGTGACGTCGCAGCCCCGTTCGCTCAGATAGTACGCAGTAGCGACGCCGATCACACCGGCGCCGAGGACGATCGTTTTCATGCCGGGCCAGGGTCTGTGTGCATGGGAAACTGCGCAGGAAGCGCGCGGGCATCGCCGCAGGAACGGCCGCGTGCATGGTCGCGTCGTTCGTCGCCTGTCCGGCGCGGCGAAACGGCGCTTCGCGCTCCTTGCGCTGCCGGCGATTTCAGGCGTCCGCATGCGCGTTTCCCGTGCAGACACGCCCTCGAAGGGGACGGACGGTATGGCAGCATGCTCGCGCTCATCGTGCAGCGGATTGCGCAGACGAGCGCTCGTCCGACGCGGCGGGCAGTTCGTCGGTGAGCACCTTGCCCTTCGTTTCGGGCAAACACAGCGCGGCGACGATCACGAGCAGGTAGCCTGCGCCCGCCACCGCGCCGATCGCCTTCACGAGCGACGTGGTCTGCGCGAAGGTGCCCACGAGAATCGGGAAAAAGGAGCCGAGACCGCGCCCGAGGTTGTAGCAGAAGCCTTGGCCCGAGCCGCGGATCGCGTTCGGATAGAGCTCGGAGAGGTACGCGCCCACGCCCGCGAAGATGCCCTGCACGACGATGCCGAGCGGAAAACCGAGCAGGAGCATGGCGGTGTCGGTGATGGGCAGCATCGTGTAGGCCATGCCGAGCGCGAACGAGCCGATGGCGAAGAGGATGAAGGAGGCGCGCCGGCCGATCTTGTCGCAGAGGATCGCGCCGACGATATAGCCCGTGAACGAGCCGACGATCAGCACGATGAGATAGCCGCTCGTGTTGAACACCGAGAGGTGGCGCACCGTCTTGAGGTAGGTGGGCAGCCAGGTCGTGATCGCGTAATAGCCGCCGAGCATGCCGGTGCACAGTGCGCTGCCGAGCACCGTGGTGGCCAGATGCGCGGGCGCGAAGATCTGCAGGAAGCCGCCCTGCGCCGCGCCGCTTTCGCGCGCGCGGCGGGTCGCGACGAACACCTCGGGGTCGCTCACGTTGCGGCGCACGTAGAGAATCCAGAGCGCGGGCACGATGCCGATCCAGAAGCACGCGCGCCACGCGTACGCTTCGGGCAGCAGGGCGAAGAAGGCCCAGTAGAGGACGGCGGCCGCGCCCCAGCCGAACGACCAGCTGCTTTGCACGGTGCCCACGGCCTTGGCGCGATGCTGCGGCGAGCGGATTGTCTCGGCCATCATCATCGTGACGACCGTCCATTCGCCGCCAAAGCCGATGCCCTGCAGCGTGCGCGCGGCGAGCAGTTGCCAGAACGAATGCGTGAAGCCGGAGAGGCAGGTGAAGACCGCGAAGGTGGCGATGGTCCACTGCAGCACGCGCACGCGGCCGTAGCGGTCCGCGAGGATGCCGGCGAGCCAGCCGCCGATCGCCGAGGAAATCAGCGAACTCGTCGCGATCATGCCGGCTTCGCTCTTCGTCATGCCCCAGGCGGCGATGAGCGTCGGGATCAGGAACGAGTAGATCATGAAGTCGAACGCGTCGACGGCATAGCCGCCGAAGCCCGCGTAGAGCGTGCGCCGCTCACGCTCGTTCAACTCGGTGAACCATTGAAAGTAGCCCATCGCCTGTCTTCCCCCCATATTTGTTGTGCGTGCAACGACCGTTCAACGATGCTTGACGACCGCCGTCGGCGGTGCGCGTGCCGCAAGCGACACAGATGGCGCATGTGCGTGACGCCGACGTGGCTTGCGCGGCGGACCGCTGCCCGTCTTCCGTGTGCTGTGCGGATATTTTACGGTGCAAAACCGTGGTGAGGCGAGGGGGGGCTGAGCCCGCCGGGCGGCAGGGCGCTAGAGCGTCAGCCCGCCGTCGACGTGGATTACCTGGCCGGTGATGTGGCGCGCGGCGTCCGACAGCAGAAAGGCGATGAGCTCGGCGATATCGGCGGGATCGGCCACGTGGCCGAGCGGCGTTTCCTGTGCCGCGCGCGCCCAGACGGGGGCGTTTTCGGGCGTGGGGCCCTTGTCCTTGCGCGTATAGCCGGGCGCGACGCAGTTCACGGTCACGCCGCGCGGCGCCAGTTCCGCCGCGGCGGTCTTGGCGAGCGATTCGAGCGCGGCCTTCGCGGCCGCGGTGGCGGCGAAAGGCGCGTCGGCGCGATAGCGGTGCGCGACGAACGAGCTGAGCGCGACCACCCGGGCGCGTGCCGAGCGCTCGAGCGCCGGCTGCGCGCGCTGCACGAGCGCGGCGAACGCCGCGGGCATGGCCGCGAAGGCCCCTTCGAGCGAGCCGGTGTCGAGCGCGGCGAGCGTCTGGCGCTGCGCATGCCCGGCGTTGGCGACAAGCTGGTCGAGTGCGCCGAAGTGCGCAAGCGTGCGCTCCACGAGCGCGGGCGCATTGCCCGCTTCGGCGAGATCGCCGTATGTCGTGGCGCAAGCGGCGCCTCGCTGCCCGCACTGCGCAGCGACAGCGGCGAGCCGGGCGCGCGCCGCTTCGTCCGCGCCGCGCGCGTGCAGCATCAGCGCGACGCCGGGCCCCGCGATGCGACGCGCAAGCGCCGCGCCGATGCCCGAGCCCGCGCCCGTAATCAGGACGACGCGCGCAAAGCCCTGGTCAGCGCCGGCTGCGCTCACGCGGCCACCCGTTCTTCCGGCATGCGCTCGATCTCGAGCGTTTCGTGATGATAGGCCGCAAGCGATTCGCGGTGTGCGACGCTCACGATGGCCGCCTTCGGCAGGCGTTCCATGAAGAGCTTGTAGAGGCGGCCTTCGTTGTCGGGATCGAGCGCGCTCGTCGCTTCGTCGAGAAACAGATAGTCGGGCTTGTGCAGCAGCACGCGCGCCCCCGCGACACGCTGCTGCTCGCCCGGCGAGAGCACGCGCGTCCAGTGCGCCGATTCGTCCAGCCGGTCCACATAGTCCTCGAGGCGGCAGGCGCGCAGCGCTTCGCGGCAGTCTTCGTCGCTGTAGTCGTCGGCGGGCGAGGGGTAGGTGAGCGCGGCTTTCAACGTGCCGATCGGCAGGTAGCTTTGCTGCGGGATGAACATCATGCGCGCATCCACGGGCGCGTCGATCGAGCCTTCGCCGAACGGCCAGAGACCCGCGAGCGCGCGCATCAGCGTGCTCTTGCCCGCGCCCGATGGCCCGCGCACGAGCCAGCGCGAGCCGGGCTTGATGGCGATGTCGCGCACTTCGGAGAGCGGCGTGCCGTTGGGCAGCGCGAGCTTGAGGTGCGCGGTGGCGAGCTCGTTGTTGTCGACGTAGTGCAGGTTGATGCCGCCATGCTCGGTGGCCGGCGAAACCGACTCCTTCAGGCGCGGCGAGTGGACCACGCGCACGAACTCGCGCAGACGGTTCACGGTAGCGCGCCATTCGACCAGCGTGGCGTAACTGTTGATGAACCACGAAAACGAGTCGCTCACGGTGCCGAACGCCTGCGAGATCTGCATGAGCACGCCGAACGTGAACGCGCCCGCGAAGTAGCGCGGCGCCGCCACCACGAGCGGGAAGATGATGGCGATCTGGCCGTAGAAGCTCAGCACGAAGGTGAGGCGCTTCGTGTACTTCATCACGCGCCACCAGTTGTCGCGGATGTGCTGGAAGAGGCCTTGCGCGCTGCCGCGCTCGGTGTCCATGCCGTCGTACAGCGCGATCTGCTCGGCGTTTTCGCGCAAACGGATGAGGCCGAAGCGGAAGTCCGCCTCCACCTTCTGTTGCTGATAATTGATCGACACGAGCGGGTGGCCGACCTTCTGGATCACGAGCGAGCCGAACACCGCGTAGAGCGCGGCCGCCCAGACCATGTAGCCCGGAATCGCGAGCGGCGTGCCGCCCAGCGTGATCGTGAGCGCGCCCGCGAGCGTCCACAGGATCGTGATGAACGAGATGAGCGTGACGACGGTGGAGAGCAGGTCGAGCGTGAGCGAGAGCGTTGTCGTGGCGAACGACTGGAGGTCGTCGCTGATCCGCTGGTCGGGGTTGTCGGCGAGGCGGTCGCGTTCGATGCGATAGAACGCGCCGTGGCCGAGCCACTCGTTCAGGAAGCGGTTGGTGAGCCACTGGCGCCAGCGAAAGCCGAGCATCTGGCGCAGATATCGGCCATACACCGCGAGAATGATGAAGCCGAACGCAAGGCCCGAGAAGATCATCAGCAGATGCGGGAACCGCTTGACGTCCTTGTTCTGCAGCGCGTTGTAGAAGTCGGCGCTCCAGCCGTTGAGCCGCACGTTGATCCACACGACGAGCAGGTTCATCACGATGATCGCGACGAGCAGGCCCCATGCGATCCAGCGTTCCTCGGACACCCAGTAGGGCTTGATCAGGCTCCACGCGGTGATCTTCTGATGCTCGTTCTGATCGGGTGTGGCACGGGAAGGTTGGTTGGTCATGTGCATCCTGAAGGTGTGGCGGCCCGCCTGGCGGCATGCGCCGCATGCCGAGCGACGGCCGTAGTGCAGCGATTTTCGCAGCGATTCTGTCGCCGGGCGCTTAAGCGAGACTTAATGAGACAAAAGCGCGCGCCGGCGCCGCCGTAGCGTGGCGCCCATTGTCTCACCGCGTGGGCCTGCGAGGCGAAAGAGGCGGGCGCAGGGCATTGTGCCGGAGCCGAATTGTCGTCCCGCCGAGGTTTGCGGGCCGCGCGCGTTTTGTGGTCTAATCGACGTTGACGAAACAGGGGTGCTTCACCGGTATGCCGGGCATGCCGCGAGTGAGGCTGAGAGAGACCCTTCGCACCCGATCCGGGTAATACCGGCGCGGGAAGTTTCCAGAAAGTCTTGCCGGAGCCCCGGCCTTTGCAGGGGCGCCAGGTTTCCCGCCGGGCTGCGCGTCCGGCGCTCGGGTCCGTAGATTTGCGTTTCGGGCCGTCTGCGCCGCATAGCCTCCACGGTCGGCCTTGCCAGCCGGTTTCGTCCTTGGGTACGTCTGCTGCTACCGTACGGAAAGGATACGATGACCGCCTATTCTCTTGCTTGTTCCCTGATTTGCGCCCCGCTCCCCTTGCTCGCCGGAGCGTCGTCATGAGTCGCGCCCATCTTCGCAGCGTGGGCAGCGTGCCCGACTTCGCCGTGCTCGGCGGCGGCCTGTGCGGCCGGCTCGTCGCGTGGCGTCTCGCCGGCGAGGGCCATCGCGTTGCGCTTTACGAGCGCGGCGGCCCCGAAGGCAGCGAGGCCGCTGCCTGGGTCGCGGCGGCCATGCTCGCGCCGCTCGCCGAAGCCGCCGTCGCCGAACTGCTCATCACCGAGCTTGGCGTGGCGTCGCTCGAAAGCTGGCCGCGCATTCTGGCCGAGCTGCCCGAGCCCGTCTTCTTCCAGCGCAACGGCACGCTCGTCGTCTGGCATAGCGCCGATCGCACCGAGGCGCCGCTTTTCGAGCGCCGCGTGCGCGCCAACGCGCCGCGCTCGCTCGCCGACGCCAACTTTGTCGCGCTCGCCGGTGCGCAGCTCGACGCGGCCGAACCGGCGCTCGCCGGACGTTTCGCGCGCGGCTGGCTGCTCGAAGGCGAAGGCCAGCTCGACAATCGCCAGACGCTGGCCGCGCTGGCGGCCGGGCTGGCCGCGCGCGGCGTCGAGGCGCACTGGCACACCACGGTCGACGAAGCCAACCTGCCGCCCGCGCGCGTGACGATCGACTGCCGCGGGCTGGGCGCGAAACCGACGCTGCCGGGTCTGCGCGGCATTCGCGGCGAGGTGGCGCGCGTGCATGCGCCGGGTATCGGCCTCACGCGGCCCGTGCGCCTGCTGCATCCGCGCTATCCGCTCTACCTCGCGCCGAAGGAGAACGACGTCTATGTGATCGGCGCCACCGAAATCGAAGGCGAGGATCGTTCGCCCGTGAGCGTGCGCTCGGCGCTCGAACTGCTGAGCGCGGCGTTTGCGGTGCATCCGGCGTTCGGCGAGGCCCGCATCCTCGAGCTGAACTCGCAGTGCCGCCCGACGCTGCCCGACCATCGCCCGGCGCTGATCTGGGATGGCACGACGACGCTGCGCGTGAACGGCCTCTACCGGCACGGCTTCATGATCGCGCCGGAAGTCGCCGACGAAGCCGTGCGCTTCGCGCAGGCGCTGTTCGACGCGCGCGTGAACGACGCCGACTCGTTCGAGTCGCTGCGCCGTGCGTCGCGCTGGGGCGACATGCTGCACGGGCCGCGCGCGCACGCGTCCGCCTGATGTGCACGCGTGCGACGCCAACCGAAACAAACCGCAGTCTGAGAACGTATTTGCCATGGACATTCACATCAACCAGAAGCCCGTCACGCTGCCCGAGGGCGCGACGGTCGCCGATGCGCTCGCCGCGTTCGGCGCGCGTCCTCCGTTCGCCGTCGCCTTGAACGGCAACTTCGTGGCGCGCGCCCAGCACGGCGCGCGCGCGCTCCGGGCGGGCGACCGCCTCGACGTCGTGAGCCCCGTGGCCGGCGGCTGAGCCGCGCTCGCCCAGCCACAGGCCGCGCATCGCGCACATGCTGACCGCGCTCTCACGACACCGCCAGGGATTTCACGCCATGACCACCAATCCTCCATCCGCCGACGCGCTCACGCTCTACGGCGAAACTTTCGCGAGCCGCGTGCTGCTCGGCACGTCGCGCTATCCGTCGCTGCAATCGCTGGCCGATTCGATGGCCGCCGCGTGCCCCGGCATGATTACCGTCGCGCTGCGCCGCCAGATGAACGACGGCACCGCCGAGGCGGGCTTCTTCGACTTGCTCAGGCGCCACGGTGTGCCGCTGTTGCCGAACACGGCCGGCTGCCTCACGGTCAACGAGGCCGTGGCGACCGCGCACATGGCGCGCGAAGTCTTCGAAACCGACTGGATCAAGCTCGAACTGATCGGCGACGACTACACGCTGCAGCCCGATCCGGTCGGCCTGATCGAGGCCGCCTCGCGGCTCGTGAAGGACGGCTTCAAGGTGCTGCCGTATTGCACCGAGGACCTCGTGATCGGCCGGCGTCTGCTCGACGCAGGCTGCGAGGCGCTCATGCCGTGGGGAGCGCCGATCGGCACCGGCAAGGGCGTGATCAACCCATACGCGTTGCGCGTGCTGCGAGAGCGCTTGCCCGACGTGCCGCTCATCGTCGATGCGGGCCTCGGCGTGCCGTCGCATGCGTGCCAGGTGATGGAGTGGGGCTTCGACGGCGTGCTGCTCAACACGGCGGTTTCGCAGGCCACGCACCCCGAGGCCATGGCGCGCGCGTTCGCGCTCGGCGTCGAGGCGGGGCGCGCCGCGTTCCTCGCCGGGCCGATGGCCGAGCGCGAAGCCGCAGTGGCGAGCACGCCCGTGGTGGGCATGCCGTTCTGGCACCAGGATGGAGACAAGCGATGACCGAGACGCTACGACTACAGGACCGCGAGCTGTTCTGGCCGCCCGCCGACGAGCTCACCGAAACGGCGGAGCGCATCCGCGCGCGCCTCGGCGACTGGCCGCCCACGCATGCGCCGTGGCGCATCTGCCTCACGCCGCCCGATATGCCCAACGGCGGCGATCTCATCGTCGTGACCGATGCGGCGCCGCATCTCGCCAGCATCGCGCGCTGGATGACCGACGGCGCTGGCGTGATCGAAGCGGCGGGCGACGATCCGAAGTCGGCGCGCGCCACGCTGCACCTGGGCGGCGAGCGCTATGCGCTCGAAGGCGAACTGGCGGAGGACTGGATTCCGGCGCTGGCGGCGTTTCTCGACTGCGGGTTCGACCCGCACGACGCGCTTGTGCTCGCGCTCGCCTGGCGCGACGGCGACGAACGGCAAGCCGACGCCTGGCCGGCCGACATCAGGCGTTTTCCGCGCGTGCTGGGCCTGCCGGCTGCGCCCGCGCAGCCGTTCGCGCCATGCCCGGCGAAGCTCGGCCTCTACCCGGTGCTGCCGACGGCCGACTGGGTCGAACGCGTACTCGACTACGGCGTGAAGACGGTGCAGCTGCGCAGCAAGCAGCCGAAGTCCGCGGCGCTCACGTACGAGATCGAGCGCTGCGTCGCGGCGGGCCGCAAGCACGACGCCCGGCTTTTCATCAACGATCACTGGCGCGAGGCCGTTGCCGCGGGCGCGTATGGCGTGCACCTCGGCCAGGAGGACCTGCGCGAAGCCGATCTCGGCGCGATCGCGGCGGCGGGCGTGCGGCTCGGCCTCTCCACGCACGGCTACTTCGAAATGCTGACGGCGCTCCACTTCCGCCCGAGCTATCTGGCCTGCGGCGCGGTATTCGCCACCACGACGAAAGCGATGCCCACCGAGCCCCAAGGCCTCGCGCGCCTCGCCCGCTACGTGAAGCTGCTGGACGGCGTCGTGCCGGTGGTGGCGATCGGCGGCATCGACGGCAATGTGCTGCCCGACGTGCTCGCCACGGGCGCCGGCAGCGCGGCGGTGGTGCGCGCCGTGACCGAGGCGGCCGATCCGGCTGCTGCTGTTGCTGCATTGCGCAACGCGTTTACGCAATAATGGTCCGCCCTGGCTTGGGGGCGCGCCGCGTGCGCAAACCCGGGACCAGGCGGCCGCAAACCGCAGCAGCGGGCAAAGCGGCTTACCTCAGCGGGACTGGGTGCGCCACGGCAGGTTTTTCACGATGGCCCTATAATCCCGCCTTCGTGTAAATGGACTGTCAGCCACGTGCCCTCAACTTCCGAGACCCTACTGGAGCTGCGCGACGTCGACTTCGGCTACGGCGACCGGCTTGTCCTGTCCGGCCTGAACATGCGCTTCGGGCGCGGCCGGGTGGTGGCGGTCATGGGCGGGTCAGGTGGCGGAAAAACCACAGTGCTGCGCCTGATCGGCGGCCTCGTGCGTGCCCAGCGCGGCCAGGTGCTGTTCGGCGGCCAGGATGTCGGCACGCAATCGCGTGAAGGTCTCTACGCGCTGCGCCGCAAGATGGGCATGCTGTTCCAGTTCGGCGCGCTGTTCACCGACATGTCGGTGTTCGAGAATGTCGCCTTCGCGCTGCGCGAGCACACCGACCTGCCCGAAGAGCTGATCCGCGACCTCGTGCTCATGAAGCTCAATGCCGTCGGCCTGCGCGGCGCACGCGACCTCGCGCCCTCGGAAATCTCGGGCGGCATGGCGCGCCGCGTGGCGCTCGCGCGCGCCATCGCACTCGACCCCGAGCTCATGATGTACGACGAGCCGTTCGCTGGACTCGACCCGATTTCGCTCGGCATTACGGCGAACCTCATCCGCACGCTCAACGACGCGCTCGGCGCGACCTCGATCCTCGTCACGCACGACGTGCCCGAGTCGTTCGCAATCGCCGACTACGTCTACTTCCTCGCGAACGGCCGGGTGCAGGCGCAGGGCACGCCCGCCGAACTGCGCGCCTCGACCGACCCGACCGTGCGCCAGTTCATCGACGGCGCGCCGGACGGTCCGTTCCGCTTTCACTACCCGTCGAACGTGCCGCTCGAAGCGGACTTCGGCATTGGCGGAGGCCGCTCATGATCGGCGCCATCAGCTCGGTCGGGCGCACCGTGCTCGACACGATCGCACGCGCGGGGCACGCCACGCGCCTCTTCCTGCGGCTCTTGCTCGAATTCTTCCCGCTGCTGCGCCGCCCGCGGCTTGTCACGAAGCAGATCCACTTCGTCGGCAACTATTCGCTGTTGATCATTGCGGTGTCCGGTCTGTTCGTGGGCTTCGTGCTCGGCCTGCAGGGCTATTACACGCTCAACCGTTACGGCTCCGAACAGGCGCTCGGTTTGCTCGTGGCGCTCTCGCTCGTGCGCGAGCTCGGTCCCGTCGTCACCGCGCTTCTGTTCGCAGGCCGCGCGGGCACGTCGCTCACGGCCGAAATCGGCCTCATGAAGGCCGGCGAGCAACTCACGGCGATGGAGATGATGGCCGTCGACCCCGTGCGCATCGTGGTCGCGCCGCGCATGTGGGCGGGCGTGGTCGCCATGCCGGTTCTCGCGGCCATTTTCAGCGCGGTCGGCGTTCTCGGCGGCTACGTGGTCGGCGTGCTGCTGATCGGCGTGGACGCCGGCGCGTTCTGGTCGCAGATGCAGGGCGGCGTGGACGTCTGGGCGGACGTCGGCAACGGCGTGCTGAAGAGTATCGTGTTCGGCTTCGCCGTCACGTTCACCGCGCTCTATCAGGGCTACGAGGCGAAACCCACGCCCGAAGGCGTGTCGCGTGCGACCACGAAGACGGTCGTGTATGCATCGCTCGCGGTGCTCGGCCTCGACTTCCTGCTCACCGCGCTGATGTTCAGCTAAGGCGCCGGGCCGCACCCCGGCCTCGCGGCGCTTGCATGAGCGCCGCCGCAACGGATTCTCATTGGGATGACGATGAAAAAGAATGCTCTCGACTTCTGGGTCGGCCTGTTCGTGGTGCTGGGCTTTATCGCGCTGCTGTTTCTGGCGCTGAAGGCCGGCAACATGAGCTCGCTGTCGTTCCAGCCCACCTATCCGGTGAAGCTCAAGTTCGACAATATCGGCGGTCTCAAGCCGCGCGCGCCGGTGAAGAGCGCGGGCGTGACGGTGGGCCGGGTGGCGTCGATCGGGTTCGACACCAACACCTATCAGGCGCTGGTGACGATCAATATCGACCAGCAGTACCAGTTTCCGAAGGACACATCCGCGAAGATCCTGACGGCTGGCCTGCTCGGCGAGCAGTACATCGGCCTCGAGCCGGGCGGCGATTCGGAAATGCTCAAGGCCGGCGACACCATTTCGATGACGCAGTCGGCCATCGTGCTCGAAAACCTCATCGGCCAGTTCCTCTATAGCAAGGCGGCCGATTCGGGGGCCGCGAAGTCGCCCGGCGGCGCAAGCGCGGATGGGGCGCCCGCAGCGGCGCCCGCGTCGGCCCCGGCAGCTCCGGCGGCACAATAAGGAGAAAAAAATGACGACCACACGCATGCGCGCCATTACGCTCGGCGCGGCGGCGCTTGCTCTCGCGGGGTGCTCGACGGTGCAGACGCCGTCGAAGGAAGATCCCTGGGAAGGCTTCAACCGTACGGTCTACACGTTCAACGACAAGGTCGACCGGTACGCGCTCAAGCCGGCGGCGCAGGGCTATGTGAAGGTGACGCCGCAGCCGGTTCGCGACAGCGTGACGAACTTCTTCGCGAACATCGGCGACGTCTACAACGCCGCGAACAACTTCCTGCAGCTGAAGATCACGGACGGCGTGCAGGACATCATGCGGATCGTGATCAACACGGTCTTCGGCGTGGGCGGCCTGTTCGACGTCGCGACGCTCGCGAAGCTGCCCAAGCACAACCAGGACTTCGGCCTCACGCTCGGCCACTACGGCGTGCCGTCCGGCCCGTACCTCGTGCTGCCGCTCTTCGGCCCGAGCACGGTGCGCGACGGCGTGGCGCTCGTGCCCAACTACTTCATCAATCCGCTCACGTACGTGGATCCGGCCGCGCTCTCGTGGGGCCTGTACGGGCTGAACGTGGTGAGCACGCGCGCGAACCTGCTGGGCGCGAGCGATCTGCTCGAAGGCGCGGCGATCGACCGGTATTCGTTCGTTCGTAACGCCTATCTGCAGCGTCGCCGCTATCTGCTTTCGGACGGACGCGCGTCCGGCGACAACCTGCCTGATTACGGCGATGGCGCTCCGCTGCCGAAGTACGACGACGTCGACGAAGGCGCGGCGGCCGCGGGGGCACCCGCGCCTGCGTCGGCCGGCGCGGTTGCTCCGGCGTCTGGCACCGGGCGTGCGGCTGCACCGGGCGCGGCCAGCATGCCGTCTGCGCTCCCCAACGGCGAAACGGCCGCCCCTGCCACGCTGGAAGGCCCGGCTGGCGCAGCCGCGCCCGTGGGCGCATCCGAAACCAACGTGCCGGGCGACCAGATGATCCCGCCGGCGCGCATCGGTTTTCCGGGGCTGCTGCGTCTGCATTGAACGCCGTGGCCGGCGTCGCGTCGCCTGGTCGAACGTTCGACATAAACGTCTGACGTAACAAGCAGAAACGCTTGTCGCAGTTTGCTGGCAGTTTGTGACATAGCGAGATAGAACTCGCGTGATATCGTTGGTTCCAACGGGGCTCATGTCCCCCAACAAGCAGGACTCGATATGAAGAAATTCTTTCTGTACCCGATTTTCGCCATGTTTTTTTCGTTTGCCGGCGGCGCGTTCGCCCAAACGGTGGATACCGGCAATCCCGACGCAATGGTCAAGACGGTCACGCAGCAGGTAATGGACCAGATCAAGGGTGACAAGTCGATCCAGTCGGGCGACATCAGCAAGATCACGCAGCTCGTCAACGAAAAGATCCTGCCGTACACGGACTTCCGCCGCACCACGCAACTCGCGATGGGCCGCAACTGGCGCGCGGCCACGCCGGAGCAGCAGCAGCAGGTCATCGAGCAGTTCAAGACGCTCCTGATCCGTACCTATTCGGGCGCGCTCGCCCAGGTGCGCGACCAGCAGATCCAGTACAAGCCGTTCCGCGCGAACCCGGACGATACCGACGTCGTGGTCCGCTCGACCGTGCTGAACAACGGCCAGCCGATCGAGCTCGACTATCGCCTGTACAAGACGGCGCAAGGCTGGCGTGTGTATGACATCAACGTGCTCGGCGCATGGCTCATTCAGGCCTACCAGCAGCAATTCCAGGAAAAGATCCAGCAAGGCGGCGTGGACGGCCTGATCCAGTTCCTTACGCAGCGCAACCAGCAGCTCGCCTCGGGCAAGGCGACCTCGTGAGCGAGCGCTTCGCCACCGGCGCCACCCTGACCCACGAGAGCGCGAAGGCCGCGCTCCTCGCAGGCCTGGCGCAGATTTCGGCGGGCGCATCCGCCGTGGACTGCGCGGCGCTCACCCGGTTCGACTCGTCGGCGCTCGCCGTGCTGATCGCCTGGCAACGCGCCGCGCGCGAGCGCGGCGCTTCCCTCGCCGTGCTTAACCTGCCTTCCGCGCTCGCGTCTCTCGCGCGCGCCTACGGCGTCGATTCGCTCCTGCACGAGCGACATTGACGCGAGTCGTCTGGCCGCACGTGCGCGTGCGGGCGGCATCGCCGCGCAACCAGACCGACGCTTCCTCATCTCAGGGCCGGGCCGGGGTTTCCGACTTGGCCTATAATCAACCGTTTTTTGGGCGCTGCCTCGGCGCGAAAAGTACGCGAAAAGTACGGATCGCACCAATCGCACCAATCGCACAATCGCACCGACCGGGCGGCACCGGTCAAGCGTGCGTCGAGACAGCAAGGCCGGCGTCACAGGCCGTCCCCAATTCCGGTCTTCCCCGCAGCATTGATGCATTCTTGAGCCGCGCCGTGCGCACGGGCGGCGTATTTGTCATGCCAGCCATAGAAATCCGTAATGTCAAGAAGCGCTACAAGGCGCTTCAGGCGCTCAAGGGCGTCAGCTTCACGGTCGAAGACGGCGAGTTCTTCGGGCTGCTCGGACCGAACGGCGCGGGCAAGACGACGCTCATCAGCATTCTTGCCGGCCTCGCCCGCGCGGACGAGGGTTCGATCGCCGTGCGCGGCCACGACGTCGTCGCCGACTACCGCAACGCACGCCGCAACCTCGGTGTCGTGCCGCAGGAACTGGTGTTCGATCCGTTCTTCACCGTGCGCGAGACGCTGCGCATCCAGTCCGGCTACTTCGGTCTGCGCAACAACGACGCGTGGATCGACGAAGTCATGGCCAATCTCGACCTCACCGAGAAGGCGGACGTGAACATGCGCGCGCTCTCGGGCGGCATGAAGCGCCGCGTGCTGGTCGCGCAGGCGCTCGTGCATCGTCCGCCCGTGATCGTGCTCGACGAGCCCACCGCCGGCGTGGACGTGGAACTGCGCCAGACGCTGTGGAAGTTCATCGCGCGTCTGAATCGCGAGGGGCACACCATCGTGCTCACCACGCATTACCTCGAAGAGGCCGAGCAGCTATGCGATCGCATCGCCATGCTGCGCCGCGGCGAGATGGTCGCGCTCGAGCGCACCAGCACGCTGCTGCAGCGCTTCGCCGGCACGCAGCTCTTCCTGCGTTTCTCGGAGGGCGTGTTGCCCGGCGAATTGCGCGCGCTCGAAGTCGATCCGTCGAACGTCAACGCGCGCCAGCATTTGCTGCGGCTCGCGAGCTACGACGACGTGGAGCGCATTCTCGCCCTCTGCCGCGCGAACGGCTGCAAGCTCGATGAAATGGAAGTGCGCAAGGCCGATCTGGAGGATGTATTCGTGCAGGTGATGAACGGTCCCGAAGTGGTCGAGGGTCTCGCATGAGCGGCTATCGCGGTGGATTCGGCACGTTGTTCTACAAGGAAGTGCTGCGTTTCTGGAAGGTCGCGTTCCAGACCGTGCTCGCGCCCGTCATCACGGCGCTGCTCTATCTCACGATCTTCGGCCACGCGCTGCGCGGCCGCGTGGAAGTGTATCCGGGCGTGGAGTACACGAGCTTCCTGATTCCGGGCCTCGTGATGATGAGCGTGCTGCAGAACGCCTTTGCAAACAGCTCGTCGTCGTTAATCCAGTCGAAGATCACGGGCAATCTCGTATTCGTGCTGTTGCCGCCGCTCGCCGCCTGGGAAATGTTCGGCGCCTACGTGCTCGCCTCGATCGTGCGCGGCCTCGCCGTCGGCGCGGGCGTGTTCGTCGTGACGATCTGGTTCATTCCGATGAGCTTCGCCGCGCCGGTTTACATACTCGCGTTTGCCGTGCTCGGCTCGGCGATCCTCGGCACGCTCGGCCTGATCGCCGGCATCTGGGCGGAAAAATTCGACCAGCTCGCGGCGTTCCAGAACTTTCTCATCATGCCGCTCACGTTTCTTTCGGGCGTGTTTTACTCGACCCATACGCTGCCGCCGCTGTGGCGCGAGGTGTCGCGGCTCAATCCGTTCTTCTACATGATCGATGGCTTCCGCTACGGGTTCTTCGGCCTGTCCGATATCAACCCGCTCGTGAGCCTCTCGATCGTTTTCGTGTTTTTCGTGGCGCTCGCCACGCTCGCGATGCGTCTGCTTGCGAGCGGGTACAAGCTGCGTCACTAAGCGCAATATCAGGCAGGAGCCATACTCATGTTGCCGACTCCGGAACAGGTCAAGCAGTACATCTCGGCAGGTCTCGCATGCGAGCACCTCGAAGTCGAAGGCGATGGCCAGCACTTCTTCGCGACAATCGTCTCGTCGGCATTCGACGGCAAGCGCTTGATCCAGCGCCATCAGCTCGTCTACGCGGCGCTCGGCGAGCGCATGCGCGCGGAAATCCACGCGCTCAGCATGAAGACGCTCACGCCCGCCGAATGGCAGAACGCATAATCTGGAATCTCAGTGCGAATTACCCAGGACAAAGGCGCCGCAGCAAGCGGCGCAGCTCAACACGAAGCGGGCCCGCAAACCGGCCGCACCGATCAGGAAACCTCAGGCATGGATAAACTCGTCATCGTCGGCGGGCGGAAGCTCGCAGGGGAAGTCGCCGTTTCGGGTGCGAAGAACGCCGCGTTGCCCATTCTCTGCGCAGGCCTGTTGAGCGCGGAACCCGTGCATCTCGACAACGTGCCCGACCTCCAGGACGTGCGCACGACGCTCAAGCTGCTCAACCAGATGGGCGTGCGCACCGGACAGGACGGCGCGCGCGTGCAGCTCGACGCCTCGAAGGTGGACAACCTCGTCGCGCCGTACGAACTCGTGAAGACCATGCGCGCTTCGATCCTCGTGCTCGGGCCGCTCGTCGCGCGCTTCGGCGAGGCGAAGGTGTCGCTGCCGGGCGGCTGCGCGATCGGCGCGCGCCCCGTCGACCAGCACATCAAGGGCCTGCAGGCGATGGGCGCCGAGATCAACATCGAGCACGGCTTCATCGAGGCGCGCGCGAAGCGCCTGAAGGGCGCGCGCATCGTCACCGACATGATCACGGTCACCGGCACGGAAAACCTGCTGATGGCGGCCGTCCTCGCCGACGGCGAAACGGTGATCGAGAACGCCGCGCGCGAACCCGAAGTGGGCGACCTCGCGCATCTGCTCGTGGCGATGGGCGCCAGGATCGACGGCATCGGCACCGACCGTCTCGTCATCCAGGGCGTGGAGAAGCTCCACGGCGCGCAGCACACGGTCATTCCCGACCGCATCGAAGCGGGCACGTTCCTCTGCGCGGTCGCGGCCGCGGGCGGCGACGTCACGCTGCGCCACGTGCGTCCGCGCATTCTCGACGCCGTCACCGACAAGCTGCGCGAAGCGGGCGTGACGATCGAAGAGGGCGACGACTGGATGCGCGTGCGCATGCACGAGCGCGCGCGCGCCGTGAACGTGCGCACCTCGGAATACCCGGCGTTCCCGACCGACATGCAGGCGCAGTTCATGGCGCTCAACGCGATCGCCGACGGTACCTCGCAGGTCGTCGAGACGATCTTCGAGAACCGCTTCATGCACGTGCAGGAACTGAACCGTCTCGGCGCGCACATCACGATCGACGGCAAGACGGCGCTCGTGGCGGGCGTCGAGAAGCTGTCGGGCGCGAAGGTGATGGCGACCGATCTGCGCGCTTCGGCGAGCCTCGTGATCGCGGGCCTGTGCGCCGACGGCGAAACGCTGATCGACCGCATCTATCATCTCGACCGCGGCTATGACCGCATGGAAGCCAAGCTCACGAAGATCGGCGCGAACGTGACGCGCATCAAGGGGAACGCGGCATGAGCACGGTCGACTCCAAGCCCACACCGGCGGCCGCGGCCGGCGCGCCGCTCACGCTTGCACTGTCCAAGGGCCGCATCTTCGAGGAGACGATGCCGCTCCTCGCCGCCGCGGGCGTGCACGTGACCGAAGACCCGGAAACCTCGCGCAAGCTGATCCTGCCGACCACCGACCCGAATCTGAGCGTCATCATCGTGCGCGCGACCGACGTGCCCACCTACGTGGAATACGGCGCGGCCGACTTCGGCGTGGCGGGCAAGGACGTGCTCAACGAGCACGGCGGCGGCGGCCTTTATCAGCCGGTCGATCTCGACATCGCGCGCTGCCGTCTTTCGGTGGCCGTGAAGGCGGGCTTCGACTATGCGAATGCGGTGCGCCAGGGCGCCCGCCTGCGCGTGGCGACCAAGTACACGGAAGCCGCGCGCCAGCACTTCGCGGCCAAGGGCGTGCACGTCGACCTCATCAAGCTGTATGGCTCGATGGAGCTCGCGCCGCTCGTCGGTCTCGCCGACGCGATCGTCGACCTCGTGAGCACGGGCGGCACGCTGCGCGCGAACAATCTGGTCGAGGTCGAGGAGATCATGGAGATCTCGTCGCGCCTCGTCGTGAATCAGGCGGCCCTGAAACTCAAGCGTGCTGCGCTGCGGCCCATCATCGACGCGTTCGAACGCGCGTCGCGCCGCGAGCAGGCCGCGTAGGAAGGCGCCGCACGCGCGCCGTGCGCCTCGCGTGTCAGCGGGGCGCCGCGCGCACAACCGATACGGATGGATACCAGCATGGCTATCACGATGCGCAAACTCGATTCCAGCGCCGAAGGCTTCAAGAAGGCGCTGCACGCGGTGCTCGCCTTCGAGGCGAGCGAGGACGAGGCCATCGAGCGCGCGGTGGCGCAGATTCTCGCCGATGTGAAGGCGCGCGGCGACGCCGCCGTGCTCGACTACACGAACCGCTTCGACCGCCTCACGGCCACGAGCGTCGCGGCGCTGGAGCTGCCGTTCGCCGAACTCGAAGCGGCGCTGGAGAGCCTCGAACCCAAGCAGCGCGCGGCGCTCGAAGCGGCGGCCGCGCGCGTGCGCGGCTACCACGAGAAGCAGCGCATCGAGTGCGGCTCGCATAGCTGGCAGTACACCGAAGCCGACGGCACCGTGCTCGGCCAGAAGGTCACGCCGCTCGACCGCGTGGGCCTCTACGTGCCGGGCGGCAAGGCCGCGTATCCGTCGTCGGTGCTGATGAACGCGATTCCCGCGCGCGTCGCGGGCGTGCGCGAGATCGTCATGGTCGTGCCCACGCCCGACGGCGTGAAGAACCCGCTCGTGCTGGCGGCGGCGCTGCTCGGCGGCGTCGATCGCGTGTTCACGGTCGGCGGCGCGCAGGCCGTCGCCGCGCTCGCCTACGGCACGGACACGATTCCGCCCGTCGACAAGATCTGCGGCCCCGGCAACGCCTACGTGGCGTCGGCCAAACGCCGCGTGTTCGGCACGGTCGGCATCGACATGATCGCGGGCCCCTCGGAAATCCTCGTGCTGTGCGACGGCACGACCGACCCGCGCTGGGTGGCGATGGACCTGTTCTCGCAGGCCGAGCACGACGAACTCGCGCAGTCGATCCTGCTGTGCCCCGACGAGGCGTTCATCAAGCGCGTGGAAGAGGCCATCGACGAACTGCTGCCCGCCATGCCGCGCGCCGACGTGATCGCCACGTCGCTCACGAACCGCGGCGCGCTCGTGAAGGTGCGCGACATGGCGGAAGCCTGCTCGATCGCCAACGAGATCGCGCCCGAGCACCTCGAAATCTCGGCGCTGGAGCCGCAGAAGTGGGGCAGCGAGATCCGCCACGCGGGCGCGATCTTCCTCGGCCGCTACACGAGCGAGAGCCTCGGCGACTACTGCGCGGGGCCGAATCACGTGCTGCCTACGTCTCGTACCGCACGTTTCTCGTCGCCGCTCGGCGTCTATGATTTCATCAAGCGCTCGAGCTTGATCGAAGTGAGCGCGGAAGGCGCGCAAACGCTCGGCGAAATCGCGGCCGAGCTGGCGTACGGCGAAGGCCTGCAAGCTCACGCGCGCAGCGCCGAATTCCGCATGAGGCAGGGGTAAGGGCGGTCCGACGCCCCGTTGCGGGGAGCGGCGCGCCTCGGCAAGTCGCTTCCCGTAGAGAGAAAGTTGGTCGAGTGACGCCGCCGCGCAGCACGCAGACGTTGTGCAGCGGCCAGCCCCGTGCGTGCGCGGGGCGCAGCAGCCCGATCCGCAGTGTTACCCACGCGCAGCAGAGACCACGACGATAACCAGGGCGGCCGGCTCACCGAGCCGCCCGTGCTGGCGGACCCGCTTTTCGCGTGCCGCCTTCCGACATGACGACACCACAAGACATCATCCGTCGCGACGTGCTCGCGATGACGAGCTACCCGGTGCCCGACGCTTCCGGTTTCGTGAAGCTCGACGCCATGGAAAATCCGTATCCGCTGCCGGCCGGCCTTGCCGCGCAACTGGGCGAGCGCCTTGCTGCGGTCGCGCTCAACCGTTATCCCGCGCCGCGCCCCGAGGCGCTGATCGCAAAGCTCAAGAACGCAATGCGCGTGCCGGCCGACTGCGACGTGCTGCTCGGCAACGGCTCGGACGAGATCATCAGCATGATCACGACGGCGTGCGCGAAGCCGGGCGCGAAAGTGCTCGCGCCGGTGCCGGGCTTCGTCATGTATGCGATGTCGGCGAAGTTTGCGCAGGTGGAGTTCGTCGGCGTGCCGCTGAAGCCCGACTTCACGCTCGATATCGAAGCGACGCTCGCGGCCGTCGCGGAACACACGCCGGCCGTGATCTGGCTCGCGTACCCGAACAATCCCACGGGCACGCTGTTCGACGACGCCGACATCGAGCGCGTGATCGAAGCGGCTGCCGCGTCGAAGAGCCTCGTGGTGATCGACGAAGCCTACCAGCCGTTCGCCATGCAAAGCTGGATGCCGCGCGCGGGCGAGTTCGACAACGTGGTCGTGATGCGCACGATGTCGAAGCTCGGGCTCGCGGGCATCCGCCTTGGCTATCTGGCCGGGCGTCCGGCATGGCTCAACGAATTCGACAAGGTGCGCCCGCCCTACAACGTGAACGTGCTCACGCAGGCGGCCGCCGACCTGCTGCTCGACCACATCGACGTGCTCGACGCGCAGGCCGCGCAACTGCGCGCGGGGCGTGCGGCGCTCGCGGCCGAAGTGGCGAAGCTGCCGGGTGCGCAGGTGTTCGAAAGCGCGGGCAACTTCCTGCTCGTGCGCGTGCCGGACGCGGCGGCGGTATTCGATACGCTGCTGTCCGCCCGGATCCTGATTAAAAACGTGGGTAAAATGCACCCATTGCTGGCGAATTGCGTGCGTCTGACCGTCGGGGCCCCCGACGAAAACGCGCAATTGCTCGCTGCCCTGAAGCTCGTGCTCAAGTAAGCCGACGCTTCGCTCTCCCATCCTCCTGTTACGGGCTGTTTGAAGGAAATTGCCATGCGCGTCGCGCAAGTCGTTCGCAACACCAGCGAAACGCAAATCCGCGTGAAACTCAATCTGGACGGCACCGGCGAGCAAAAGCTCGCGACCGGCGTGCCGTTTCTCGACCACATGCTCGACCAGATCGCACGACACGGTCTGATCGATCTGGAAATCGAGGCGCATGGCGACACGCATATCGACGACCACCATACGGTGGAAGACGTCGGCATCACGCTCGGCCAGGCGGTGGCGCAGGCCATCGGCGACAAGAAGGGCATCCGCCGCTACGGGCACGCCTACGTGCCGCTCGACGAGGCGCTTTCGCGCGTCGTGATCGATTTTTCGGGGCGTCCGGGCCTCGAATTTCATGTGCCGTTCACGCGCGCGCGCATCGGCACGTTCGACGTCGACCTGTCGATCGAGTTCTTTCGCGGCTTCGTGAACCATGCAGGCGTGACGCTGCACATCGACAATCTGCGCGGCCTCAACGCGCATCATCAGATGGAAACCGTGTTCAAGGCATTCGGCCGCGCACTGCGTCAGGCTGCCGAACTGGACGAACGTCAGGCAGGCAGGATTCCGTCGACGAAGGGCAGCCTCTAGGGCAGGCCTTCGCGCGACCAGAAGGCGCGCCGCGCCGCGCGGACCAGGCAGGCACGCGCCTTGGCGGGGTTTCGCGCCGATGCGGTCGACGGTGCGGCGATTGCGCCACATTGGCCATTTGGTCTATGGGCTTGCGCGTGCCGACTAGCGTACATTGACGGCTTTGAGAGCAGATCAGGGCATATCGCGGCGCGCACGCGCCCGCACAGCCAGGGGCAGGGCCTGACGAGCAGGCCGGATTCGAAATGAAAACTTCAATTGCAATTGTGGATTATGGGATGGGCAACCTGCGTTCGGTGGCCCAGGCGTTGATGCACGCCGCGCCGGAAGCCGAGGTGGCCATCGTCGGGCGCCCCGAGGCGATCCGCGCGGCCGACCGCGTGGTGCTGCCGGGTCAGGGCGCGATGCCCGACTGCATGCGCAGCCTCGCCGAGTCGGGCCTGCAGGACGCCGTGCTCGAAGCTTCGCGTACCAAGCCGCTCATGGGTGTGTGCGTGGGCGAGCAGATGCTGTTCGACTGGAGCGCGGAAGGCGACACGAAGGGCCTCGGCCTTTTGCCGGGCAAGGTCGTGCGCTTCGAGCTGGAGGGGCGGTTGCAGGACGACGGCTCGCGCTTCAAGGTCCCGCAAATGGGCTGGAACCGCGTGCGCCAGACGCGCGCGCACGCCTTGTGGGAAGGCGTGCCGGACGAAAGCTTTTTCTATTTCGTGCACAGCTACTACGTCGTGCCGGCCGACCCGGCGCACACCGTGGGCGAGACGCCGTACGGCACAGCCTTTACCTCGGCAGTGGCGAGAGATAACATCTTCGCCACCCAATTCCACCCGGAAAAGAGTGCCGCTACGGGCTTGCGCGTCTATCGCAACTTCGTCCACTGGAATCCCTGATTTCCCGCGGCCTGACGCTCGCAGCCGTGCTTTTGCGCAGGAGCGCCGCGGCATTCGATTTGCATCAGCCAGGCCGCCGAAAGAGTTGTACTAAACTAGCGAAACGGCGTCGGATCGGGCCTTTTTTCCGTCGGCGCCGGCAGATTTCAACCTCATTCCCAGACACACCCGAAGCTATGCTGCTGATTCCGGCCATCGATCTCAAAGACGGTCACTGCGTGCGCCTCAAGCAAGGCGATATGGACCAGGCGACGATTTTTTCCGAGGAACCGGCGGCCATGGCCCGACACTGGGTCGAGCGCGGCGCACGGCGCCTGCACCTTGTCGACCTGAACGGCGCGTTCGCAGGCAAGCCGAAGAACGAAGACGCGATTCGCGAGATCATCGCGGAAGTGGGCGACCAGATTCCCGTGCAACTGGGCGGCGGCATCCGCGATCTCGACACCATCGAGCGCTATCTCGACGACGGCCTCTCCTACGTCATCATCGGCACGGCGGCGGTGAAAAATCCCGGCTTCCTGCAGGAAGCCTGCACGGCATTCGGGGGCCATATCATCGTCGGGCTCGACGCGAAGGACGGCAAGGTCGCCACCGACGGCTGGAGCAAACTCACGGGCCACGAAGTCGTGGATCTCGCGCGCAAGTTCGAGGACTACGGCGTCGAGTCGATCATCTACACCGACATCGGCCGCGACGGCATGCTTCAGGGCATCAACATCGAAGCAACGGTGCGCCTCGCGCGTGCGGTGAAGATTCCGATCATCGCGAGCGGCGGCCTCTCGAACCTCGCCGACATCGACGCGCTTTGCGAGGTCGAGGACGAGGGTGTCGAAGGCGTGATCTGCGGCCGCGCGATCTATTCGGGCGACCTCGATTTCGCCCAGGCACAAACGCGCGCAGACAGCCTGCGCGAATCGGACGACGCGTAAGGGTCGCATGCTGGCCTCCGTTACCGGAGGCCTTTTGTTTTGGCGCAGCCGCGCCACATAAGCGCGGCGCGCGCGATATTTTTCGCGATAATTTTTTCGAAACGCGTCGGGTGCCGGCGAAGCGCGCGACAATGGCCCGAACGGGCCTGCCTCGGCACGGCTCCGGGCATCAACCGATCCGTTAATTCGGCAACATCATGGCTCTACCCAAACGCATCATCCCCTGCCTCGACGTGACCGCCGGGCGCGTCGTGAAAGGCGTCAATTTCGTCGAGCTGCGCGACGCAGGCGACCCCGTGGAAATCGCGCGCCGCTACGACGATCAGGGTGCCGACGAACTCACGTTCCTCGACATCACAGCAACTTCCGACCAGCGCGACCTCATCCTGCCGATCATCGAAGCGGTGGCTTCCCAGGTATTCATTCCGTTGACCGTGGGCGGCGGGGTGCGCGCCGTGGCGGACGTCCGGCGCCTGCTCAACGCCGGGGCGGACAAGGTCAGCATGAATTCGTCGGCGGTCGCCAATCCGCAGCTCGTGCGCGATTCCGCCGACAAATACGGCTCGCAGTGCATCGTCGTCGCCATCGACGCGAAGCGGACCTCGGCGCCGGGCGAGCCCTCGCGCTGGGAAGTCTTCACGCACGGCGGCCGCAAGGCAACGGGCATCGACGCCGTGGAATGGGCGCGCAAGATGGCCGAGCTGGGCGCGGGCGAAATCCTGCTCACGAGCATGGACCGCGACGGCACGAAGAGCGGCTTCGACCTCGACCTTACGCGCGCGGTGTCCGACGCGGTGCCGGTCCCGGTGATCGCCTCGGGCGGCGTGGGCTGTCTCCAGGATCTCGCGGACGGCATCGTCAAGGGCCACGCCGACGCCGTGCTGGCTGCGAGCATCTTCCACTACGGCGAGCACACGGTGGGCGAGGCGAAGCGCTTCATGGCCGACCGGGGCATTTCGGTGAGGATGTGACGCCATGAGCAATGCTGAGACGCAGGATGCCGCCAAGGCCGGCTGGCTCGACAAGGTCAACTGGGACGCCAACGGCCTCGTGCCCGTGATCGCGCAGGAAGCCACTACGGGCGACGTACTCATGTTCGCGTGGATGAATCGCGAGGCGCTCGCCAGGACGGTCGAGTTGCGCCGCGCGGTGTACTTCTCGCGCTCGCGCCAGCGTCTGTGGTTCAAGGGCGAGGAGTCGGGCCACGTGCAGCACGTGCGCGACATCCGCCTCGACTGCGATGAAGATGTCGTACTGCTCAAGGTCGAGCAGGTTTCGGGCATCGCGTGCCACACGGGCCGTCACTCGTGCTTCTTCCAGCAATTCGAAGGCACTGTCGACGAAGGCCGCTGGGTCGCTGTCGATCCCGTGCTGAAAGACCCCGAACATATTTACAAATGACACAACTGAACACCAACGACACCTTGCTGCGCCTCGCGGCGGTGATCGACAGCCGCAAGGGCGGCGATCCGGACGCTTCCTACGTCGCGCGGCTCTTCCACAAGGGCGACGACGCGGTGCTCAAAAAGGTCGGCGAGGAAGCGACGGAAGTCGTGCTGGCCGCGAAAGACGTGCGGCAGGGCGGCGCGCCGAAGGCGCTGGTGGGCGAAATGGCCGACCTGTGGTTCCATTGCCTCGTTACGCTCTCTCACTTCGATCTGAGCCCTGCCGATGTGCTCGCGGAGCTGGAACGTCGCGAAGGGCTTTCGGGGCTCGAGGAAAAGGCGCTGCGCAAGAGCCGCGAGCGCGAAGCGAACGGCGACTGAGGGTTGCGCTCGGCCGACACACCCGGAGACGAACACCATGTCCACGTCCGGCGATTATCCGCCCCCTTCGTACCGTAACAGTGTCGATGCCGACCGTTTGCGCAGTCTGCGCACTTTCACGCACGTGCTCTATGCGCTGTATGCGGTGTACTGGCTCACGGGCGGTATTTCCGTGCTGGTCGCCATCATTCTCAATTACCTCAAACGCGACGAAGCGCTCGGCACGCCCTACGAGCAGCACTTCACCTGGCAAATCCGCACGTTCTGGCTCGGTCTCGCCGGGCATCTGATCGGCGGTGTGCTCATTTTCGTGCTGGTCGGCATTCCGATTTTGTGGGCTGTCGCAATCTGGACGTTGTACCGTATCATCAAAGGCTGGCTATATTTGTACGACAACAAGCCGCTGCAGAACCCGCGCGCCTGGTTCTGAGCGGCCCGGGCGTCCGGTACCGCTTGTCCAATCTGGCGTCTTGTCGCTCACCAGGAGCACCATGAGTCACGACCGCAGCACCTGTCTCTTCTGCAAGATCGCCGATGGCGAAATCCCCAGCACGCGGGTGTACGAGGACGAGGAATTCGTCGCTTTCCGCGACATCCGTCCCGCGGCAGAAACGCACGTCCTCGTGATTCCGCGCCAGCATATTCCCACCCTTGCCGATTGCGGCGAAAACGATGCACCGCTGCTTGGTAGAATGTTTGTACTGGTCGCGCGGCTGGCAAAAGAGCTCGGCGTGTCGTACACGGGCGGCGAAACCGGGTTTCGCACGGTCGTGAACACGGGACCGGGCGGCGGCCAGGAGGTCTATCACCTGCACGCGCATCTGCTGGCCGGGCCGCGTCCGTGGCACCGCATGGGCTGAAATGCACGCGGCAATCCGCGCAATCGGCGGCGTTAAAGGGGCGCACGCCACGCCTCTGCAACGTCACACAGGCATAATTTTTCGCGCCGCGCAGTAAGCGCGGCGGCGGGGTTAAGGAGAGAGTCAATCATGGGTTCGTTGAGCATCTGGCACTGGCTGATCGTCTTGCTGATCGTGGCGCTCGTTTTCGGCACGAAGAAGCTGCGCAATATCGGTAGCGATCTGGGCGGCGCGGTGAAGGGTTTCAAGGAAGGCATGCGGGACGGCGAAGCGCCCGCCGCCGACGCACAAAAGCGCGAACTGCCGGCCAACGGCGGAGCAGTCGACGTCGAAGCCAAGGACAAGACGCAACGCTCGAACGACTACCGCTAGACGCGGCAGCCGCTCTCTCCCGCCGCCAAGCTGACGGAAATTCCATTCATGCTCGATCTCGGTTTAACCAAGATGGCGCTGATCGGCGTTGTTGCGCTGGTCGTACTCGGGCCGGAGCGGCTGCCGCGCGTCGCGCGTACGGCGGGCGCGTTGTTCGGGCGCGCGCAGCGCTACATCAACGACGTCAAGGCGGAAGTCACGCGCGAGATCGAACTCGACGAATTGCGCCGCATGAAGACCGAGTTCGAGTCGGCCGCTCAGAACGTCGAGAAAACCGTCCACGAGAACCTGCGCAAGCATGAAGCAGAGCTGAACGACGCCTGGAACGCGGGCACCTCGGTTTCGCCGAGCATCGCGGGCGGCGCCGATCCGGCAAGCCTCGAGGGCGCAGCCGCCAACGCCGCGGACGGCACGGTAACCCAGTCCAGCTGGCGCTCCGGTAATGCAAGCACGAGCGTCGCGAAGCGCAAGAACTGGCGCGTGAAGCAGGGCGCGGCGCCCGTCTGGTACAAGCGCGCCACGCTGCGCCGAACGCGAGTGCAGTCGGGCGCGGCGCGCGTCGCGCAGCACACGCCGGCTAGCCTGCGTCGGCGCACGCGGTTTTTCTGAAGCCGATCCGCCTTTGCGCACCTTCATTTCCAACAGAGGGCCGGTGTGAGCGACCCCCAGCAAAATCAGGAAGAAGGCTCCGAAGAGACCTTCATTTCCCATCTCGTCGAACTGCGTGATCGCATCATTCGCGCGGGCATTGCCGTGGTCGTCGTATTCGTCGGCCTCGTGTACTGGGCGCCCGACATCTTCCGGCTGCTCGCACGTCCGCTCATGCAGAACCTGCCGCGCGACGGCAAGATGATCGTGACCGACGTGACCGGCTCGTTCTTCGTGCCAATGAAAGTCACGATGCTCGTGGCCTTCGTGATCGCGCTGCCGTTCGTGCTCTATCAAATCTGGGCGTTTGTCGCGCCTGGCCTCTATCAGCACGAAAAGAAGCTAGTCGCACCGCTCGTGGCGAGCAGCTACACGCTCTTCCTGTGCGGCATGGCGTTCGCGTATTTCGTGGTGTTCCCGACCATCTTCCGCGTGATGGCGCACTACAACGCGCCGCTCGGTGCGGAGATGACGACCGATATCGACAATTACCTGAGCTTCGTGCTCACCATGTTCATTGCGTTCGGCGTGACTTTCGAGGTGCCGATCGTCGTCGTGCTGCTCGTGCGGATGGGCGTGCTGACGGTGAAAAAGCTCAAGGAGATCCGGCCCTATGTGATCGTCGGCGCGTTCATCGTCGCGGCCGTCGTGACGCCGCCGGACGTGTTCTCGCAACTCATCCTGGCGTTGCCGCTGATCGTCCTGTACGAGGCGGGCATCATCGCGGCGCGTATTTTTGTCGGCACCGGCGAAAAGAAGGCCGCAGACGAGAGCCAGGCGGCTGGCTAGCGTCGCCAGCGGGAGAATCAGGAAAGCAAAAAGGCCGCGAACCCGTTCGCGGCCTTTTTGCTTTCCTGTAGCGCGGCGAGGGCGCTGCCGCATATCCGCCATTCGCACGCCGGATGCCAGGGGGCGTCAACCCCCGTCATCGCCTTCGCCGTCTTCCTGCTCGGGCTGCTTGGGCGGCGGCGGGCGCTTGCCGATCAGCACGTCGAGATCCATGTCCTTGTTCTTGCGCACGAGGTGGACCTTCGCGTCGGTGCCAGGCTTGATCTGCGCAATCACGTTCAGAAGGCGCGTGGTGTCGGTGATGGCCTCGCCGTTCACCGAAGTCAGCACGTCGCCCGGCTTGATGCCGGCCTTGTCGGCGGGGCCGCCCTGCAGCACGCCCGCGACGATCGCACCCGATTTTTCCCTGAGCCCGAACGAGTCGGCGATCTCGGGTGTCACGTCCTGCGGTTCCACGCCGATCCAGCCGCGCGTGACCGAGCCCGTGGTGATGATGCTTTCCAGCACGCTGCGCGCCGTCGACACCGGAATCGCGAAGCCGATGCCGAGCGAGCCGCCCGAGCGCGAGTAAATGGCGGTGTTGATGCCGAGCAGGTTGCCGTTTACGTCGACGAGCGCGCCGCCCGAGTTGCCCGGGTTGATCGGCGCGTCGGTCTGTATGAAGTTCTCGAACGTGTTGATGCCCAGGTGATTGCGGCCGAGCGCGCTGATGATGCCCATCGTGACCGTTTGTCCCACGCCGAACGGATTGCCGATGGCGAGCACGACGTCGCCTACGCGCGTCTGGTCCATGCGGCCGAGCGTGATGGTCGGCAGGTTCGGCAGGTTGATCTTGAGCACGGCGAGATCGGTTTCCGGATCGATGCCGATCACCTTTGCGTTCGTGGTGCGGCCGTCGGAAAGCGCGATTTCGATCTGGTCCGCGCCGTCGATAACGTGCTGGTTAGTTAGAATGTAACCGTCCGGACTGACAATGACGCCCGAACCGAGGTTGGCGGCAGGCTGCTCCTGCTGCTTGTGGTTATTGTTGCGATCGCCGAAGAAGTAGCGAAATAGCGGATCGTTCTGGCGGGGGTCGGGCGGCAGCGACCCATCCTTGCTCGAGAACACGTTGACGACCGCGGGCATGGCCTTCTGGGCGGCGTCCGCATAGGAGCCCTGGGCGGGGCTTCCGCCGATGCCAGGCGCGACTTCCCGTAGTGCGACGATCGGCTCGGCGAGCTGCTTGCCGAACTGCCCCTGGTGCTGCAGCCACTGCGGCTTGAGCGTCGCGATGATGAACATCAACGCCAGCAGGACCGTCACCGCCTGGGCGAAGAACAGCCAAAAGCGTCTAAGCATCTGAAGATTAGAGGATTATATGGATCGGATCGAACTGGAATTGTATCTGAACAATCTTCTGGAATCCGCGCGGTTCAAGGACTACTGCCCGAACGGTCTGCAGGTGGAAGGGCGGCGGCGCGTGGAGAAGATCGCCACAGGCGTGACTGCCTCGCTTGCGTTCCTCGAAGCCGCGCTCGAATGGGGCGCCGACGCCGTGCTCGTCCATCACGGCTACTTCTGGAAGAACGAGGCGCCGCAGATCACAGGGCGCAAATACCGGCGTTTGCATACGCTGCTCGCGAACGACCTCAATCTCTTCGCCTATCACCTTCCGCTCGACAGCCACCCCGAGTTCGGCAATAACGCGCAGCTAGGCGCCAAACTGGGCTGGATAGGCGAAAAACGCTTCGGCGAGCAGGATCTCGGCTGGATGACGACGCTGCCCATGCCGATCACGCTTGCGCACTTCTCCGCCCAGGTGGAGCAAACCTTGGGACGCGTGCCGCTCGCGCTCGGCGACCCCGACTGGGAACTGCGCCACGTGGCCTGGTGCACGGGTGCGGCGCAAAGCTTCTTCGACGCGGCCATCGATGCCGGCGCCGACGTCTTCCTCACCGGCGAGATTTCCGAGCAGACCACGCACACGGCGGCGGAAAGCGGCGTGGCATTCCTTGCCGCGGGCCATCACGCGACTGAGCGCTTCGGCGTCCAGGCACTGGGGGCGCACCTCTCCGAAGCGTTCGACATCGAGCATCTCTTCATCGACATCCATAATCCCGTTTAATCGCTTTTACGGTCCGCGTCCCCACTGAGCGGAT
Source organism: Paraburkholderia lycopersici (assembly GCF_900096975.1). GTDB lineage: Bacteria > Pseudomonadota > Gammaproteobacteria > Burkholderiales > Burkholderiaceae > Paraburkholderia > Paraburkholderia lycopersici. Next base: position 9,576 of record NZ_FMYQ01000027.1, on the reverse strand, counting down.
ATCGGGCACGGCATCGAGCCATGCCCGAATTGTCATGCCGCAGCATGGTTTTATTCATGAGGCATTTACAAACCGAAAAGAAAGTGGCCCTCTTTTCTGCGGGAAAACCCCGAGATATCAAGGACTTCCGGGGCTTTTTCAGGAGCGCCCCTTGTAAATGCCAACTCCATTCGCGCAAACTAGCGTTCGGCAGCACCGCGGGTAAGCTGGCGTGACGGATAAATCCAACTCAGAAGTGGGGCGATGTGATGCGAGACAACGAGAATGACCGCGTCGATGGCAGCCGCCGAACCTGGCTGATTGCGACGTCCGTAGCAGGTGGCATTGGAGGCGTGGCCACTGTCGTACCCTTCGTCGGTTCCTTTGCACCATCCGAGAAAGCCCGTGCCGCCGGCGCGCCCGTCGAAGTCGACATCACGAATCTGCAGCCCGGCTCGCTGCTGACCGTGGCCTGGCGCGGCAAGCCCGTGTGGATCCTCAATCGCACGGATCGCATGATGGCGGACGTCAAGAAGGCCGATCCCGATCTGGCCGACCCGAACTCCGAACACCCGTTCTCGATGCCGATGCCCGACTACTGCATGAACGAGTTCCGTTCGCGCGCCGAGCATCAGAACATTCTCGTGGCCGTCGCCGTGTGCACGCATCTGGGCTGCACGCCGACGCCGCGCTTCCAGGAAGGCCCGCAGCCGAACCTGCCCGACAGCTGGCCGGGCGGCTTCCTGTGTCCTTGCCACGGCTCCACCTACGATCTTTCCGGCCGCGTGTTCAGGAACAAGCCGGCGCCGCAGAACCTCGACATTCCCCGCTACATGTTTGCGTCGCCGACGCAGATCGTGATCGGCAAGGACGAAAAAGGAGAAGCGTGATGGCGACGGGAACCGAAAAAGAGGTGAACACCACGGGCGTCGTCGGCTGGATCGACAGGCGCTTTCCGCTGAGCGCGACCTGGCGCGCGCATCTCTCCGAATACTACGCGCCGAAGAACTTCAACTTCTGGTACTTCTTCGGCTCGCTTGCGCTGCTCGTGCTCGTCAACCAGATCGTCACCGGCATCTTCCTGACCATGAACTACAAGCCCGATTCGACGCTCGCGTTCGCGTCGGTCGAGTACATCATGCGCGAGGTGCCGTGGGGCTGGCTCATCCGCTACATGCATTCCACGGGCGCCTCGATGTTCTTCGTGGTCGTGTACCTGCACATGTTCCGCGGGCTTTTGTACGGCTCGTACCGCAAGCCGCGGGAACTCGTGTGGATCTTCGGCTGCGCGATTTTCCTGTGCCTGATGGCCGAGGCGTTCTTCGGCTATCTGCTGCCGTGGGGGCAGATGTCGTTCTGGGGCGCGCAGGTGATCGTGAACCTGTTCTCGGCGATCCCCTTCATCGGCCCGGACCTCTCGCTGTGGATTCGCGGCGACTACGTGGTGTCGGACGTCACGCTGAACCGTTTCTTTGCGTTCCACGTGATCGCCATCCCGCTAGTGCTGATCGGGCTCGTGATCTGCCACATCATCGCGCTGCACGAGGTGGGCTCGAACAACCCGGACGGCATCGAGATCAAGGAGAAAAAGGACGCGAACGGCATTCCGCTCGACGGCATTGCGTTCCATCCCTATTACTCCGTGCACGATTTCATGGGCGTGTGCATCTTCCTGATGATTTTCGCGGGGATCGTGTTCTTCGCGCCGGAGATGGGCGGCTACTTCCTCGAGGCGAACAACTTCGTGCCGGCCAACCCGCTGCAAACGCCGCCCGAAATTGCGCCGGTCTGGTACTTCACGGCGTTCTACGCGATGCTGCGCGCCACGACCGACCCGTTCAAGATCGTGCTGATGATCGTGATCGCGCTGCTCGGGCTGCTCGCGCTTGTGCGCGCGCGCGGCAAATGGCGCGTGGGGCTGCCGGTGCTGGCCGTGCTCGTGCTTCTCGCGATGTACTTCACCGAATCGAAGTTCTGGGGCGTAGTGGTGATGGGCACGGCGGTGATTTCGCTTTTCTTCCTGCCGTGGCTCGATCGCGCGCCGGTTAAGTCGATCCGGTATCGGCCGTTCTTCCATAAGGTATTTCTCGGCGTCTTCGTGCTCGCATTCCTTACGCTCGCCTTCCTCGGCACCAAGCCGCCATCGCCCGCCGCCACGCTGATCGCGCAGGTGTGCGCGCTGGTCTATTTCGCGTTTTTCCTCGGCATGCCGTTCTGGACGCCGCTTGGCACCTTCAGGCAGCCGCCCGAGCGTGTGCGGTTCAAGTCCCATTAATTGACGAGCGAGAAAGACATGACGAGGAAATCTCTTTTTTCGGCGCTCGTGAAGGCGAGCGTCCGGGCCAGCGTGGCCGCGCTGGCGCTCTCGTGTGCATTTGGGGTGGGATCGGCAGGGGCGCAGGAAAACATTCCGCTCGACCGCGCACCCGATAACGGCGAAAATCTTGCTTCGCTGCAACACGGCGCCCAATTGTTTGTAAACTATTGCCTGAATTGCCATAGTGCGAACTTGATGCGCTACAGCCGGTTGCAGGATCTCGGCATTCCGCAGAAGCAAATCGAAGATAATCTGTTGTTTACGACCGACAAGGTCGGCAACACGATGTCCATCGCGATGCGCCCGGACGACGCGAAATCGTGGTTTGGCGTAGCACCGCCGGACCTCTCCGTGGAAGCGCGGGCGAAAGGGCGTGACTGGTTGTACACGTACCTGCGCAGCTTCTACCGCGACGACACGCGGCCGACCGGCTGGAACAACCTGGTGTTCGAGAACGTAAGCATGCCGCACGTGCTGTGGCAGTTGCAGGGCATACGCACGGTGAAGTTCGAGGACACGACGGACGAGGAAACCGGGGAAAAAGTCCGTCGCTTTGCTGGATTCCAGCAGGTCGTGCCAGGGAAGCTTTCGCCGGCGGATTATGATGCCGACGTGGCCGATCTGGTGGCATACCTCGGCTGGATGGCCGAACCCGAGCAGAAAACCCGCAGGCAGCTTGGCGTGTGGGTGCTCCTGTTCCTTGGCGTCCTGAGCTTTTTTGCATGGCGATTGAACGCCGCGTACTGGAAAGATATCAAATAGGCACGTCCTGACCGACGTGGGGCCGGTGCGACGAGAAGCCGTCTGACGGTTCAGGGACCGTCAGACGGTTTTTTCGCCCGCTGGCCTTTTGGGTTTATTGAGGAAATGTAAATCATGATGGTTCTGTACTCCGGCACTACCTGCCCGTTCTCCCAGCGCTGCCGGCTGGTGTTGTTCGAAAAGGGCATGGACTTCGAAATCCGCGACGTCGACCTGTTCAACAAACCGGAAGACATCGCCGTGATGAATCCGTACGGTCAGGTGCCGATTCTGGTCGAGCGCGACCTGATCCTGTACGAATCGAACATCATCAACGAGTACATCGACGAGCGCTTCCCGCATCCGCAACTGATGCCGGCCGACCCGGTGCAGCGCGCGCGCGCGCGTCTGTTCCTGCTCAACTTCGAGAAGGAACTGTTCGTGCACGTGAGCACGCTCGAAAACGAGAAGGGCAAGGCCGCCGAGAAGAACCACGAGAAGGCGCGCCTCGCGATCCGCGACCGCCTCACGCAGCTCGCGCCGATCTTCCTGAAGAACAAGTACATGCTGGGCGAAGAGTTCTCGATGCTCGACGTCGCGATCGCGCCGCTGCTGTGGCGTCTCGACCACTACGGCATCGAGCTGTCGAAGAACGCCGCGCCGCTCATGAAGTACGCCGAGCGCATTTTCAGCCGTCCGGCGTACATCGAGGCGCTGACGCCGTCGGAAAAGGTCATGCGTCGTTAAGCAGTATCCCGGTAGTTGCGGGTAACAGAGGCGGCGTGCACGGCGTGGGTGTGGGCGCCGCCTCGCGAGAGGATTGTTGATGCAAGAGATTTCCACCAAGCCGTATCTGCTGCGCGCGCTGTACGAGTGGTGCACCGACAACGGCTTCACGCCGCATATCGCAGTGCGGGTCGACAACAGCACGCGCGTGCCGCGGCAGTTCGTGCGTGACGGCGAGATCGTTCTGAACATCAGCTTCGAGGCGACGAGCCAGTTGCAGATGGGCAACGAAATGATCGAGTTCCATGCTCGCTTTTCCGGCAAGTCGCACAAGATCGAGGTGCCGGTGTCGAACGTGCTCGCGATCTATGCTCGCGAAAACGGACAGGGCATGGCCTTCCCCGTCGAGTCGCCGGCCGGCGGTGCCGACGATGTGCTGTCTTCCGAGGACCACGAAGAAGCAGCGCCGCACGAAGCGCGCGACGAGCCTGCCGGCGAGCCGGCAGCGCAGGCGGCTACCCGCCAGGCCGACAAGGATGAAGACGGCGGCGGCAAGGGCAGCAAGGGTCACCTCAAGATCGTCAAATGAAGTAGAATAGCGGGCTACGCCGGCTTAGCTCATCTGGTAGAGCAGTTGATTTGTAATCATCAGGTGGCGGGTTCGAGTCCTGCAGCCGGCACCACATTCAAATCCGTCGTGACCCGACGGAAGTTAAAAACCCCGTAAGATCAACGGTCTTGCGGGGTTTTTTGTTTGCTGGCGTTCGATTGCATCCGAAAGTGCCCGGAAAAATTGCTGGTATATTCGTTGGTACCAAAGCCAAGGATGTTGGTATCGACGCCATGCCCCTTACAGACACCGCTGTCCGCAACGCCAAGCCCACCGCCGAACCGTACAAACTGACGGACGGCGGGGGGATGTACCTCCACGTCCACCCGAACGGTTCCCGCTACTGGCGCATGGCGTACCGGATAGCAGGCAAGCAAAAGTTGTTTGCGATCGGGGTTTATCCAGACGTTACGCTTGCCGAAGCGCGCAAGATACGGGACGACGCGAAGACGCTAGTCAAGCAGGGCATCGACCCGGTTACCGAGCGCAAACGGGCGGCAAAGCAGAACGCCGACGACCGGTCGAACACTTTTGAGGTGATGGCGCGCGAGTGGCACCAGACCAAGCGGGCGAGTTGGACCGCCTCACATGCCGCGAAGATTCTCGGATCGCTCGAAGCTGACGTTTTCCCAACGCTTGGTGATCGCCCGTTGGTCGAGGTCACCGCTCCGGAGTTGCTTGAGGTATTGCGCACCATTGAAAAACGCGGTGCGCTGGAAGTTGCCGGTCGAGTTCTGCAGAGGTGCAGTGCGGTGTTCCGATACGCTATCGCGACTGGGCGCGGGACATACAATCCGTCGGCCGATCTGCGAGGTGCGTTAAAAACGCCAGAGAAGCGGCACTACGCGGCGCTGGGCCATGCAGATTTACCTGAGTTCGTACGAAAAGTTACGGAGTACGATGGCGATTTGCAGACGCGGTTAGCCTTGCGGCTTCTAGCACTGACGTTTGTACGTACAGGGGAACTGCGGGCCGCGCGATGGACCGAGTTCGATCTCGACGGGGGCGAATGGCGCATTCCCGCTGAGCGGATGAAGATGCGTGAGACGCACATCGTTCCACTCTCGCGGCAGGCCGTCGATGTACTAAGACGGCTGGAGGCGATCAATGGCGATGGCGACTATGTCTTTCCGTCGCGCAATGGGCGCGGAGCTTTCATCAGCGAGAATACCGTCTTGTACGCGCTATACCGCATGGGCTACCACTCGCGGGCGACAGGGCATGGCTTCCGCGCGACCGCATCGACCATCCTGAACGAGATGGGTTTTCAGCCCGACTGGATTGAACGCCAGCTGGCGCACGCGGAGCGAAACAAGGTCCGCGCGGCGTACAACCGGGCTCAGTATCTCGTGGAGCGCAGGGAGATGATGCAGGTATGGGCGGACTATCTTGACAGTGCGGCAACTGACGGATTCGCTGCACCGACTGAGTTCGGGCGCTCGCGACTGCGAAAGTAACGAATTCCGCGCCCGGCTGGGAGAATCTATCGAGGGGGCAGGTTGACGAAATCGAAGCGGGGTGAATCGGCCAGAGGGCGATTCACTGCCCCCGGCCATGACCTCATTCATTCACTCTTCAGCACGAAGCCCTTCCAGCCGTTGAATGCAGCACGGCGCACATGTTCAAATCCGAGCTTTTCGAGCTTCGCGTTGAATTTGGCAACCGTCAGTGCGGTACGTCCATTGTTACGGGTGTGGGCGCGGTAACTGTCGTACACATCCTTGGCCCCTTGAATCACTGAGGCATTCCTCGTCGAGCAGCAGGCCATCAGCCACGAACGAACCGTATCCGAGCGCGAGCGCAGCTTTGCGGTCTCTGACACAACCTTCGCGCACTGGCCGAGTCCGCGCACGCGATACTGCTGCGCACCCTCGATGAGCCAGTTCAGGATGCCTGGTGCCTCATGCACGAGCTTTTCTTCGAGGTCAGGATCGCAGTCCTTGCCGCTGAAGCTGCGCATCAGCGGAATGACGAGAAGGCGACGCCATACTGCCTTATTGTCGTGTGCAATTTCCGGATCGGAATTCGTTGACAGCCAGAGCTTGCCTACCGGCTTGAACGTTTCCTGCTCCCCGAAATTGCAGCGGCCCGTCAACGCATCGCTGCCGCTGATTTGCTTCACGAACGCCTCGTCGAAACGCTTCTGCCCGTCGAACTCCGTACACGCGTACAGCCGGGCACCCTTGAGCGCCATAAGCGCCGAAGTCGACGCGTTCGGATTGCCATTGTAGGCGCGTTGCAGCAGGTTCGGAGCTACTGTCCTTCCATAGTCGCCCAGCACCTGATTCAGCACACGCAGCAATACGCCTTTGCCGTTCGCACCCAGACCGATAATCAGGAAGAAAACCTGTTCGCGGGTGTGGCCGAACACGCTGTAGCCCAGCGCGCGCTGAATATAGTGCGCGAACTCGTTATCGCCCTCGGTAATGCTTTCGATGAACTTCACGAACTCGGGGCACCTGGCTTCGGCGTCATAGGCCGTACCGCAGCTCAGCGTGATGAAATCGTCCGGACGCGCAGGGCGATGCCGTCCAACGACGAGGTCGATAACGCCGTTCTCTACCCCGAGCAGGTCGGAGTTGGTATCGAAACGCGAGCCGGAAATCTCCACGTCGGCATCGAGCGAGGCGTGACGGAGGATCGCAGTAAGCGAAGACGCGGTCGCTTGACGCTGGAGGGCGGACAACACGCCGCTCTGCTTCTCGGATTGCACGCCGCGCGTCGCTTCGATCAGGTTTTCGATCATCGTCTTGCAGCGGCGCAGTGCCAGATGCGGCGACTTTTCCCACGTGCGGTCAAATACCCACCACGCCGAGGTGTGGCGGTCGAATGCGACCTCGCCCTTGTACGTTGCGACAAACAGCTTCGCGAGATCGGCTTCGGTGGTCGGAACGTCAACATGCGTGACACCGGGGGAGAACTGTTGTGCGTAGTAGAACAACGTCCCCTTCGTAACGCCGCCGGTCGACTTGAAGTTGCGCCATGCACGATCCTGTTCGGCCTGATCGAACTTGCCCCTAGCAGTCTTGGCCCAATCGTCCCACAAAGCTTTGCCCTGAGCGTTAGGCAAGATTGAGTGCAGAGCCATACCGATATAGAGCCAGATGTGGCGCTCCTCGGCCGGGATTTTCTCCAGTGCGCGGCGCACCTCCTCAAGGTCATGCGTACCCGCGCCATGCGGTCGCTTCTGCGCAGTAGGTTTGCGCTTCGGCTTCATACCGAACGCGCGTCTGAACTCGCTAAACGCAATCGGCGTGCACTCTTCGCCTTCTGTCGGTGAAACGATCCTGACCACGTGGTTCTGCCCGTTCTTCCTGTTGATAGTGCCCGCGAGACGCATGCAGCGAGTCACGTCGGTTACGTTCGGATCGCCGCCAAACTTCTTGGCGATAAACGCCTGCACGTGGCGATACGCTTCGATCGGGCAACCGTCGACGAGCCAGACCGCGTGGTAGTGGCCGGGAGAGGTTTTGAACCGCCCCGGATTTTGTGGAGGCTCCAACTCTTGAGAGAATGGAGCCATGAACAAGAAGGTAACCAAGTTTTCCCCGGAAGTCCGGGAGCGCGCAGTGCGTCTGGTGCGCGAGCAGCGTAGCGAACATCCGTCGATGTGGGCGGCGGTCGAATCGATTGCGCCGATGATCGGCTGCACACCGCAGACACTGCACGAGTGGGTCAAGCGCGACCAGGTCGACCACGGTGAGCGCGATGGCGTGACCTCAGACGAGCGCGAGCGCCTCAAGGCCCTGGAGCGCGAAGTCAAGGAGTTGCGTCGTGCCAACGAGATTCTCAAGGTCGCGAGCGCGTTTTTCGCCCAGGCGGAGCTCGACCGCCGTTTCAAGTCCTGAAGGCCTTTATAGATCAGCATCGCGACACCTTCGGGGTCGAGCCGATCTGCAAGGTCTTGCGGATTGCCCCGTCGGGCTACCGACGCCATGCCGCGCAGCTTCGTGATCCGTCGCGGCGCTCTGTTCGCGCAATCCGCGATGAACGTCTGCGGCCGGAGATCGAGCGTGTGTGACGGGCCAACATGCAGGTCTACGGTGCCGATAAAGTCTGGAAGCAGATGAACCGGGAGCGTATCGCGGTGGCGCGCTGCACGGTCGAACGGTTGATGAAGCAACTGGGTTTGCGCGGCGTGATGCGAGGCAAGCGTGTTCGCACGACTGTTCCTGATGCCATAGCCCCGCGCCCACTGGATCGGGTCAATCGCCAGTTCAAGGCGGCACGGCCGAACCAGCTCTGGGTTTCGGATTTCACCTACGTTTCGACGTGGCAGGGCTGGCTGTACGTGGCCTTCGTGATCGACGTATTCGCTCGCCGTATTGTCGGCTGGCGCGTCAGCACCTCGATGACCACGGACTTCGTTCTGGATGCACTTGAACAGGCGCTTTACGCGCGACGCCCGGGCGACGACGGGACCTTGATACACCATTCGGACAGAGGGTCCCAATACGTCAGTATTCGCTATAGCGAACGGCTGGCCGAAGCGGGCATCGAACCGTCGGTCGGCAGCCGGGGCGACAGCTATGACAACGCCTTGGCTGAAACGATCAACGGCTTGTACAAGGCTGAACTGATTCATCGCCGCGCCTGGAAAACGCGGGAATCCGTTGAACTGGCAACGCTGGAGTGGGTGGCCTGGTTCAATCATCATCGATTGATGGAACCCCTCGGCTATATCCCGCCCGCCGAAGCTGAGGCAAACTACTATCGGCAACTTGAAACAGCTGCCGCTGAACCCGTATTAACTTAAACCGACCAGCCTCCACGATTCCCGGGGCGGTTCAGTTCCACTCGGATCAAGGCGGCCAGTATGCGAGCCGGAAATACCGTCAGCGCCTATGGCGTTATCGGATACGGCAGAGCATGAGCCGTCGTGGCAATTGTTGGGATAACTCCCCGATGGAGAGGCTGTTTCGCAGCTTCAAGACGGAATGGCAGCCGTCAGTGGGTTACATGTCGGCGCAGGAAGCACATCGCGATATCAGCCACTACCTGATGCACCGGTACAACTGGATACGGCCGCATCAGTTCAACGACGGACTGGCACCGGCGGTTGCGGAAGAAAAACTTAACGCAGTGTCCGGGATGAGTTGACCACTACACTTTTCGTTATTCATAAATTAAGGTATCCAAAATACTCAAGGCGAGCGTCGGCCCCGGCTGGCTGTCCGGTATCAGGCTCGATATGGGGGGAAAT